>CAWHBZ010000001.1:0-86951 GCA_963827645.1 uncultured beta proteobacterium
GGCTGCTTTCGACGCGGCACACCGACACTCACATCCGGCAGGCAGTGAACGCCGATCCTGCGTACCATCGCGCCAGTGCGAATGGAGACCATCGAATGAGCGCCTGGATCCTGCATCACTACCGGCTGTCGCCGTATGCCGAGAAGACACGCCTGATGCTGGGCTACAAGGGCGCAAGCTGGCGCTCGGTCGAGGTGTCGCCGCTGCCGCCGCGGCCCGGCTTGCAGCCGGTGCTGGGCGGCTTCAGGCGCATTCCGGTGCTGCAGCGCGGTGCTGACTTTTTTTGCGACACCCGCCTGATGGCCGAGGTGCTCGACTCGGTGACGCCGACACCGCCGTTGTTTCCGCCCGAGGCGCGGGCGTTGTCGATGCTGATCGCCAACTGGGCCGAGCCGCGGGCGTTCGTGATGATGGGGCCGGTCCGATTCGAATCACGTGAAGACGTGCAACCGCTGCTCGAGGTGGGTGTCCAACCGGGTGACTTCTTGCGCGACCGTGCGCCGTTCATGGCGCCGGCGGTCGACACGCGGCGCTCGGCCAGCGTGCGTGCCAGCGCGCGCGACCACGTGCTCGCCTACCTGACGGTGCTCGACGAGTTGTTGCGTGCGGCCGGTGGCAGGCACCTGTGCGGCAACAAGCCGTCGGCCGCCGACTTCAGCGCCTATCACACGCTGTGGTGGCTGCGCCAGCCGCCGCAGCGCGATGCGCTGTTGCAGCGGTTCCCCGCGTTGCGCGACTGGGCCGACCGAATGGCCGCCATCGGCCACGGCCGCTTCGAGCCGATGACCGCCGACGAAGCCTTGTTGGAAGCCAAGGCCGCGCAGGCCGAGGCGCCGTGGCAGCCGGCGTGGCCCGTGGTCGATGACGAACGCCTGGGGCAGGTGATGGTCCTGACTGCCGATGACTACGGGCGCGACCCGATCAGCGGCACCGTGAGCGCAGTGTCCGACCGCCATGTCACGCTGACGCGCGAGGCGCCCGGCGTGGGCACGGTGCGCGTGCACTTTCCGAAGGTCGGCTACGAGTTGACTGCGCCGGCGGCCTGAAGGCGCCGCTCCGACAGATCGTGGTCGCGCCGTGACTGCGCACGCCAGACCCAAACCGATCGGCATCGTCGCGTGTTCGGCCGAAGGGGCGTCGCTGTGCCATCGCACGCTTTGCGCCGAGGGCGCGCTGCTGCTCGGGCCGCATGCCCATCCGGAGCTGGCGATGCACTCGCATTCGCTGGCCGACTACGTGGCCTGTCTCGAGCGCGGCGACTGGGCCGCTGTGGCCGAGCTGATGCTCGACTCGGCGCATAAGGTGGCCGCCATCGGGGCCGAGGTGCTGATCTGTCCCGACAACACGATCCACCAGGCCATGCCGCTGGTGACGCCGCGCTCGCCGCGGCCGTGGCTGCACATCGCCGACGTGGTGGTCGCCGAGGCCGCGGCACGCGGCTACCGGCGCATCGGCCTCACCGGCACGCGTTGGCTGGTGGATAGCACCGTCTACCCGGCCGCGTGCGTGCGGCCGAGCGCCGCCGAGCGCGACGAGGTGCACCGCATCATCATGGACGAACTGGTCAACGGCGTGTTCAAGCCCGAGTCGGTGGCCGTGCTGCAGCGTTTGATCGAGCGCTTTCGGACCGACGGCTGCGATGCCGTGGTGCTCGGCTGCACCGAGATCCCGCTGGTCATCGGCGACGCCAATTCGAGCCTGCCGACACTCGATTCGACCCGCCTGCTGGCGCGCGCGGCGCTGCGTGCGTCGTTGGGCAGCGAAGCAGCGCCAACGGCGGGGTGACGCCGGGCGCATCGAACGCACGCAGGCCGCGCAGCGAGCGGTGTATCGTTGCCCCATGCCATCTGCCCAAGCCATCGAGCGCTTCATCGCGCGAGTCGAGAGCAACGCCCACGTACAGGCGATCGAGGAGTTCTACACCGAGAACGCGTCGATGCGCGAGAACATGAATGCGCCGCGCTTCGGCCGCGACGTGCTGGTGGCCAACGAGCGTGCTGTGCTGTCGCGCGTGCGCTCGGTGCAGTCGCGCTGCGTGCGGCCGGTGTTCGTCGACGGCGACCGGGTGGTGGTGCGCTGGATCTTTCGCTTCGAAGGCAACGACGGCCGGGTGCGCGAACTCGAGGAGCTCGCCTACCAGCGCTGGGAAGGCGATCGCATCGCGCAGGAGCAGTTCTTCTACGACCCATCGCAGTTCGTCTGGCGCGATTCGCCGCCGGCGTGATGCTTGCGGCATGACGCCCGCGGGGGCGCTGCCAGAATGCGCGGGTGATGCCGATCCGCCTCGTGTTTGCGCTGCTGGTGGTCGCCAGCGTGGTGGCCAACGTCTACTTCCTGCTGCGTGGCAGCGGCGAGAGCCGGCGCGTCGTCACGCAATCGGCGGCGGTGGACCAGTTCGAGGTCATCCGCACCAAGGGCGGATTGCTTGCGGTCAGCACGATCAAGGCGCCGGAGTTCTTCCAGGCCACGGCAGACCATCACGTGCTGGGCGTGCCGGTGGGACAGACCACCAGCCAGATCCGCGTGCCCACGATCTATCACTACCACGTCGAGCTGGCGCCCGAGTGGAAAGTGACGCTGCGCGACAAGACCTTCATCGTGATCGCGCCGCGCGTGAAGCCCACGCTGCCGGTGGCGATCGACACCACGAAGCTCGAGCGCTTCGCCGCCGGCACCTGGTCGTTGTTCACCGGGCCGGCGGAGCTCGACCGGCTGCAACGTTCGATCAGCGCCAGCCTGGCCACCAAGGCCACGCTGCCGAGCTACATCCAGTTCCAGCGCGAGGCCGCGCGCGCCACCGTCGGCGAGTTCGTCACCAAATGGTTGCTGGGGCAGGAGCGCTGGCAGCCCGCGTCGGCGTACAAAGTGCAGGTGTTCTTCGCCGACGAGCCGATCGAGGCACTCGGTTCGGCGCCGCCCCCGTTCGTGAAGGAGCAGTAGCGTCCGTCCGTTCACTCGTGCCGCAGCGCCTCGATCGGATCGAGCTGCGCGGCGCGGCGCGCCGGGAAGTAGCCGAACACCACGCCGATGGCCGCCGAGAACACGAACGACAGGCAGGTTGATCGCCGGGTCGAACAGGTAGGGCACCTCCATCACCTGCGCCAGCACGAGCGACGCCACGGTGGCCAGCACGATGCCGATCGACGCCGCCGAGCGCGGCCAGCACCACCGCCTCGATCAGGAACTGCAGCAGCACCTCGCGCTCGAGCGCGCCGATGGCCAGGCGCACGCCGATCTCGCGCGTGCGCTCGGTGACGCTGACCAGCATGATGTTCATGATGCCGATGCCGCCCACCAGCAGGCTCACCGCGGCCACCGCGCCGAGCAGCGTGGTCATGACCTGGGTCGTGCCCGACAGCGTGTCGGCGATCTGCTGGGTGTCGAGCACGTTGAAGTTGTCGTCGTCGCCGTCGGCCAGCTTGCGCCGCTCGCGCAGCAGCTGGCGTCAGGCCGGCCTTCAGGCGCTCGGGGTCGCTGCCGTCCTCCATCGACACCAGCAGCGTGTTGACCCGCTGGTTGCCGGTGACGCGGCGCTGCAGCGTGTGCAGCGGCAGCAGCACCATGTCGTCCTGGTCGTTGCCCATCGCGGCCTGGCCCTTGGACGCCGAGCACGCCGATCACCTCGCACGAGAACTGCTTGACGCGCAGCTGCTCGCCGATGGCCGCGCTGCCGCCGAACAGCTCGCGGCGCACCGTCTCGCCGATCGATGCACACCGCGGCGCCGCCGGCGCTGCTCGTCGTCGCTCGAACTCGCGGCCGCTGGCGAGCTGCCAGTTGCCGGTGTCGAACCAGTCGTTGGTGCTGCCGGTGACGCTGGTCGTCCAGTTGCGGCCGTTGGCGACCACGGTCACGCTGGCGCGCGCCTTCGGGCGCCACCGCGCGCGATGCCGCCGATCTGCGCTGGCCATCGCCTCGGCATCGGCCTCCTTGAAGGACGGCGCGCCGGCGGCTCCGCCACCGGGCCCAGGCGCTGGCCGGGGCGCACCATCAGCAGGTTGGTGCCGAGGCTGGAGATCTGCGTCTGCACCGCCTGCGTCGCGCCGTTGCCGAGCGTGACCATCGTGATCACCGCGCTGACGCCGATCACGATGCCGAGGATCGTCAGGAACGAGCGCAGCAGGTTGCGGCGGATCGAGCGCAGCGCCAGCAGCAGCGTGCTCAGCAGCATCAGCGGACCTGCGCTGGGCCGCCGGAGGCGCGGCTGCGCACGGGCGTGTTCGGCGCATCGCTTTCGATCAGGCCGTCGACGAAGTGCACGACGCGCCGCGCGTAGGCCGCCATGTCGGGCTCGTGCGTGACCATCAGCACGGTGATGCCGCTGGTCGACGTTCAGCTCGCGCAGCAGCTCCATGATCTCGCGGCTGCGCTGGCGTGTCGAGGTTGCCGGTGGGCTCGTCGGCCAGCAGCACCGCCGGCTCGGTGACGATGGCGCGCGCGATCGCCACGCGCTGCTGCTGGCCGCCCGACAGCTCGCGCCGGCGTGTGGTGCTCCCAGCCGGCCAGGCCCACCGACGCCAGCGCCTTGGCGGCGGCGACGTGGCGCTGCGCGCGGCGGACTCGCCGCGGTACAGCAGCGGCAGCTCGACGTTCTCCTGCGCCGAGGTGCGCGCCAGCAGGTTGAAGCCCTGGAACACGAAGCCGAGGTAGCGGCGGCGCAGCCGCGCGCGCTGGTCGCGCGACAGCGCTTCGACGTGCGACGCCGCGGAACAGGTAGTCGCCGCTGGTGGGCGTGTCGAGGCAGCCGAGGATGTTCATCGCGGTCGACTTGCCCGAGCCGCTGGGCCCCATGATCGGCGACGAACTCGCCGGCCGCGATGTCGAGGTCGATGCCGCTTGCAGCGCCTGAAACGCGGCCTGGCCGCGTGCCGTAGGTCTTGGTCACGCCGCGCAGGCGGATCAGCGGCTCGCCGCACGGCCACCGGCGCATGCCCGCCGTGCACGCGCGGGCACCGCCGGCGTCGGCGGCACGGCCAGGCGGCTGCGCGTCAGCACGCTGCTCATCGCGCGCCGCCGCTGCTCTGGTCGGTGATGACCTGCCATGCCGGCCTCGAGCTCGCCGCCGCTGACCTCGGTCATGCGGCCGTCGGTGATGCCGGGCGTCACGGTCACGGCCACCGGCTGCTCCGTCGCGCAGCACCCAGACCTGGCGTGGCCCGTCGCGTTGCTGTGCGCACGCTGCCGCCCGCAGCCGTGCGCCGACCGCCCATCCCGGCCGGCGCGCGCGGCATCAGGCTGCCGACGATGCCGCTGCGCGCGCCCGACGGCCGGCCGCTGCGCTGCGCTGCGCGGCGCGCCGGCGTGAAGCGCAGCGCGGTGTTCGGCACCAGCAGCACGTCGCTGGCGCTCGGTCGCGGTGATGGTGGCGGTGGCCGTCATGCCGGGCGCAGGCGTCAGGTCGCTGGTTGTCGACGTCGAGCTGCGTCTGGTAGGTGACGACGTTGTCGGTGGTGGTCGAGCCGTAGGCCACGCGCGTGACGGCGGCCGGGTAACGCCGCGGCCGGGTAGGCGCTGACGGTGAAGGTGGCCTTCTGGCCGACGGCCACCGAGCCGACGTCGGCCTCGTCGACGTTGACCTGCAGGCGCAGCTGGTGCAGGTCTTCGGCGATCGGTGAACAGCGTCACCGCCTGCAGCGACGCCGCGACCGCGTTGCCGGGATCGACGCTGCGCGTCAGCACCACGCCGTCGCTCGGCGAGCGGATCGAGGCCTTGGCCAGGTTGGTCTCGTCGGTCGACAGCGCGGCCCGTGCATCGTTGACGTTGGCGCGCGCGCTGGCTTCGTCGGCGCGGGCGCGCTCGAGCGCGGCGCGGGCGGCGTCGAGCTCGGTCTGCCGACGGCACCTTGCCGCCCGACAGCTGCGCGCACCTCTTCGAGCCGGGCCAGGCTGGCTGGCGGCCTCTTTGTGCGGTGGCCACCGCCTGCTGCACCTTGGCGTCGGCGGCGGCCAGCGCCGCGCGCGAACGCGTGATCTGGTCGCGCAGCTTGGCGGTGTCGAGCTCGACCAGCACCTGGCCCTTCTTGACGCGGTCGTTGACGTCGACGAACACCTTGCGACACGGTGCCCGACAGCTCGCTGCCGATGTTGATCGGTGCGCGTCGGCTGCAGCGTGCCGTTGGCGGTGACCGAGACGCGCAGGTTGCCGCGCGTCACCGGCGTGGTGACGTAGGTCGGTGCGGCCTGGGCGTTGTGCTGCGTCCACCAGAATCCGCTGCCGCCGATCACGGCAGCGATCGCCAGCACTGCGAGCCAGGAGGTTGGGCGGCGCCACCAGCGCCGGCGCCGGCGTCGCCGAGCAGCGAGTCGACGTCGATCGCTGGCCTCGCTCGCTTCGGCGGTGCGGGTCTCCGGTGCTCGGGTTCATGGCAGGCGCGCCGTCTGCACGGCAACAGTGTCGGAATTCCAGCCGCCGCCCAGCGCCTTGAACAGGCGCACCTGCGCGGTGGCGACGTCGGTGCGCGCGGCGGCGAGGCTGTCTTGCGTGTTCAGTTGCGTGCGCTGCGTGTCGAGCACGGTCTGGAAGTCGATCACGCCGCCCTGGTAGCGCAGGCGCGCGATCAGCGATGCGTTGCCGGCGGCCTCGACGGCACGCTGCAGGGTGTCGCGGCGCTGCAGCGCACTGCGCAGTCGCGACCAGCGAATCCTCGACGTCCTTCAGCGCGGTCAGCACGCTGCCTTGGTAGGCCGCGCCCGCCGCCTGCAGCGCGGCGTCCTGCGCCTCGACGCGGGCCGTCAGCGCGCCGCCGTTGAAGATCGGCACCGACACGCCGGCCAGCAACGCGGCGACGCCGGCGCTCGACGCGCCAAGGGCACCCAGGGTCAGCGCACTCAGGCCGATGTTGCCGCTCAGCGTGAAGCTCGGGAATCGCTGCGCGTCGGCTTGCGTGGCGCGCGCCGCGGCGGCGCGCACTTGCTCTTCGGCACGGCGAATGTCGGGCCGCTGGCGCAACGTGTCGGCCGGAATCGCCAGCGCGATCGCGTCGGGCGCCACCGGCGGGTCGCCGGCGCCGGCGTTAGCCAGCTCGGGCAGTGCGGCCGGCGCGCGGCCGGTCAGCACGGCGATGCTGCTGGCCGTTTGCGCCAAGGTGCTCTCCAGCGCCGGGATCTGCGCGCTCGTCTGCTCGGCCGCGGCGCGCGCCTGCTCGACCTCGAGCGAAGTGCCCAGGCCGGCCTGCGCACGCCACTGCGCGATCTGCAGCGTCTCCTGCTGCAGCGCCAGGTTCTCGCGCGCCACGTCCAGGCGCACGCGCGTGCCGCGCCACTGCATGTAGGCCGCGGCCACCTCGGCCGCGATCGACACCTGCACGTCGCCGAGCGAGGCCACGCTGGCCGACGCATCGGCCTTGGCGGCGTTCAGCCCGGCGCGGTTGGCGCCGAACAGATCCGGCTCCCAGCTGGCGTCGAAGCCGGCGCGAAACAGGCTGCTGCCGGGTGTGGCCGCGGTCTTGCTGCGCTGTGCCGACGCGCTGCCGTCGACCAGCGGCAGCAGGTTGGCGTTCGCGACCGTGACCAGCGCGCGCGCCTGCCGCAGCGCGGCGAGTGCGCCCTGGATGTCGGTGTTGGCTGCCAGCGCCCGCTCGACCAGTGCCGTCAGCTGCGGATCGTTGAACTGGCGCCACCAGTCGGGCTGGTTCGCTTCGCCGCTGCGTGTGCCGTCGCTGCTCGACGACCAGTTGGCCGGTATGTCCATCGCCGGCGGCTCGCCCGAGTGCTGCGGCACGAGACCGGCGCAGCCGCCGAGCACCATCAAGCCGGATACGCACAGGCCAGTGGCGGCTCGCCCGAGGCTTGGGACGCGACGTGTCTGGCCGTTGTGAAGAGCGGGCATGACGCAACTGTCGCGTCACCGCCTTTCGGGCTTGGTTCGGACACGTAAATCAGGGTAAAGACGGCACGGCGCGGTGGCGCCGCCGTCGGGCCGATCAGCTTGCGAGGTCGCGCAGGTTCAGCACCGGCCAACCGCGCTCGCCGGCTTCAGCAGCCAGCCGCAGTCGGGGTTCACCGCCACGGGCTTGCGAACGGTCAGCAACAGCGGCAGGTCGTTGATCGAGTCGCTGTAGAACGTGGTCTCGCAATCGCGCGCATCGATGCGCTGCGCCGCCAGCCACTCGTGCAGGCGCGTCACCTTGCCCTCGCGCATGTTCAGCGTGCCCGCGATGCGGCCGGTGAAGCGGCCGTCGGCGCCGACCTCGCATTCGGTGGCGATCAGGTGAGGCAGCCCCAGGTGCGCTGCGGTCAGCTCGGTGATGAAGCGGTTGGTCGCGGTGGTCATCACCACCAGTTCGCCGGCGCCGCGGTGGCGCTCGACCAGATGATGTGCGGTGTGCGCGATGCGCGGGGCGATCACCTGATCGAGAAACTCGCGCCGCAGCGGCTCCCACTGCGCGCGCGACCGGCCGGCGAGCGTGCTGACGTAGAACTCGCAGAACGCATGCGGGCTCACGGTGCCCGCCTTGTACTCGCGCTCCATCTGCTGGTTGCGCGGCTCGAACACAGCGCGGTCGAGAACGCCCCGCTGCAGCAGGAATTCGCACCACAGCACGTCGCTGTCGCCGTCGAGCAGCGTGTGGTCGAGGTCGAACAGCGTCAATAGGAGCGGACGCGGCATGAACCGACGCTAGGGTCGGCGCAGGTGCCAGGCCTTGGGGCGCGTGAAGGTCTGGATGCCGTGCGTCGACAACGTCAGGCCGATGCCCGAGTCGCCGACGCCCGACCACGGCAGCCGCGGGCTCACGCGGTCGCAGCAGTTCCAGTACACGCTGCCGGCGTTGACGCGCGCCAGCAGCGCGCGTGCCGCCGCTTCGTCGCTGCTGTACACGCCGGCCGTCAGGCCGTAGCGCGTGTCGTTCATCAGCGCGACGGCTTCGTCGTCACTGCGCACCTTCTGGATGCCGATGAGCGGGCCGAAGCTCTCCTCGCGCATCAGCTCCATCGTGTGGTCGACGTTGCGTGAACACGGTCGGCGCATACCAGTTGCCGGGGCCCGGCAAACGGTGGCCGCCGCACAGCAGCGTGGCGCCCTTGGCTCTTGGCGTCGGCGACCTGCGCGTCGAGCACGTCGAGCTGCGGCGCGCGCGTGATGGCGCCGATGTAGGTGTCGGCGTCCATCGGGTCGCCGACCTTGAAGCCGTTGACCGCGGCCATGAAGTGGCTCGACGAAGGCATCGTGCAGCGACTCGTGCACGTAGATGCGCTCGACCGAGCAGCAGCTCTGGCCGGTGTTGTACATCGCGCCGTCGGCCAGGCTCTCGGCCGCGGCTTTGGCGTCGGCATCGGCGCGCACGTAGGTCGGATCCTTGCCGCCGAGCTCGAGCTGCAGCTTCACGAGCCTGGTCGCGAGGGCCTGCGCGATCTTCACGCCGGTGGCGTGGCTGCCGGTGAAGAACAGGCCGTCGATGCGCTGGTTCAGCAGGGCCGCGCCGACCTCGCCGCCACCGACCAGAGTTTGCATCACCGCGCTCGGCACGCCTGCCGCGTGCAGCAGGCGCGCGATGTGCAGGCCGGTCAACGTGGCGAACTCCGACGGCTTGTAGAGCACGGCATTGCCGGTGAGCAACGCCGGCACGATGACGTTGCAGCCGACGAAGTACGGATAGTTCCAGGCCGAGATGTTGGCCACCACGCCAAGCGGCACGTGCCCGATGCGCTCGCGCATGCCGCCTTCGTCGAACACCGCTTCGTCGGCGATCGCGGCTTCGGTCTGCGCGATGAAGAAGTCGATGCGTGGCAACAAGCCGTTGAGCTCGTTGCGCGACTGGCTGATCGGCTTGCCGACCTCGAGCGTGAGCGTGCGGCGCGAGCGTCTCCAGCTCGGCCACCAGCGCGGCGCGAAAGCGCTGCGATCGTCGCCAGCCGCTCGCGCAGCGGCGTCGCCGCCCACGCGGCCTGCGCGGCGCGCGCGGCGGCGGCCTTGGCGGCCACCGAAGCGGCATCGTCGGCGGCTCGTTCGTCGAGCACCTGGCCAGTGGCAGGGTTGTGAATCGTCAGCGTCGGCATGGGGCCTTCAGGCGTGGACGGCCCGGGTCTCGCGCGCGGCCGTCAGAAAGTCGCGCAGCAGCGGGGCGTCGTTGAAGTTGTCGGGGTCGCCGGGGATGTGGAACTCGGGGTGCCATTGCACTGCCGCGACGTACGACGGGCCGCTGCGGCGCACCGCCTCGATCATGCCGTCGTCGGGACAGCAGGCTTCGACCACGAAGCCCGGTGCGAGCTCTTTGATGGCCTGGTGGTGAATCGAGTTGACGATGCCGTGGCGCACGCCCGGATACAGCTTGGCCAGGCGCGTGCCGCGCACCAGCTCGACGCCGTGGAAGTGGCGCTCGAAGGTCGAGCCGTCGCGGTGTGCACGTGAACTCGGCCGCTGCGTGGCGATGTCTTGCAGCAGCGTGCCGCCGAACATCACGTTGAGCAGCTGCAGGCCGCGGCAGATGCCGAACACCGGCTTGCCGGCGCGCACGAAGGCATCGATCAGCTCGATCTCGTAGCGGTCGCGCACGCGGTCGCCGGCCCAGTCGGGGTGCAACGGCGTTTCGCCGTAGGTCTCGGGCGCGACGTCGTTGCCGCCTTGCAGCACCAGGCCGTCGAGCATGTCGGCATAGTCGTCGAGGTCGAGGTCGCTGCGCGTGACGATGCTGTCCTTGGTGACGGCGGGAATCATCACCGCCATCGCATGGCCCGACAGCACCCAATGCGCGACCGACTGCTCCAGGTAGTGCAGGTTCTTGGCCCAGATGCCGCTGATCTGGATGCCGGCGGTGCCCGGCGTGTAGATGCGCGCCGAGACGCCGATCAGCAGCGGGCGTTCGCCGAAACTCATGAGGCCCCCTTGGTCCTGCGGACCATCCCCCCGAGGGGAGCGAGCGCCTTCGGAGTTGCCGTGCGGCGCTCATGATGCCCGCGCGGCCGTCGCCGCGCCCAGGAAGTCATCGAGGATGGGCGCGTCGTCGATCACGCCTTGCTCTGCCGGGCGGTGAAACTCGGGATGCCATTGCACCGCGGCCACGAAACTCTGGCCGCGCCAACGCACCGCCTCGATCACGTCGTCGTCGGGAGCACCGTGCCTCGACGATGAAATCGGGTGCCAGCTTGTTGATGGCCTGGTGATGCACGCTGTTCACGGTGACGCGCGTGGTTCCTGGGTACAACTGTGCAAGCCGCGTGCCCGCGACGAGCTCCACGGGGTGGAAATGCTTGTCGTACAGCTCGGCGTTGCGGTGCAACAGCGACTCGGGCTTGAGCGTGCCGATGTCCTGCAGCAGCGTGCCGCCGAAGGCCACATTGAGCACCTGCAGCCCGCGGCACACGCCGAACACCGGCTTGCCGCGCGCGATGAATGCGCGGGCGAGCGCGGTTTCGTACTCGTCGCGCACGCGGTCGCCGTGCCACTGCGGCTTCAGCGGCTCTTCGCCGTAGTGACCGGGCCACATGTCGGAGCCGCCCATCAGCACCAGGCCGTCGAGCCAGCTGGCGTAGTCGTCGAAGCCCACCTTGCCGCGTGACGTGTCGCCCAGCGGCGAGGGCACCATCACCGGCAACGCCGCGCCGCTGGCGGCCACCCAGTGCGGCACCGACTGCTCGACGTACTGCAGCGTCTTGCCGGTGAAGATCGGCCGCGTCGCATCGGCGTGGAAAAAACACGCCGACACGCCGATCTTCGAGCCGCTCGGTCATGTCTACATTGCTGCGAGGAAGAACCGTTCGTAGTCTGCCTCGACGGTGGGCCGCGGGTTGGTCAACGCGGTGAAATCCTTCGCGGCCAGTGCGACCAAGCGGGGCAGATGGGCGCGAGTCACGCCGCGCGCCGCCAGGCCACCCTCGATGCCGATCTGCGCCTTGAGCGCGCGCAGCCAGCGGATGAAGGCCGCGCCGTCCGCCATCGGGTTCGACATCGGCAGCGTGCGAGAGTTCGGCGAACTTCTCGGGCACCGCCTCGCGGTTCCAGTCGAGCACGGTGTCGATCATCAGCGCATTGGCCAGGCCGTGGTGCAGGTCGCACACCGCGCCGAGCGCGTGCGCGCAGGCGTGCACCGACGCCGAGGTCTTTCTGGAACGCGATGGCGCCCATCATCGAGCTCATCATCATGTCGGCGCGCGCGTCCAGGTTGCCCGGCTCGCGCACCGCGATGGCCAGCGCGCGCGCGCCGATGCGCAGGCCCTCGAGCGCGATGCCGTCGCACAGCGGGTGGTAGGCCGGCGACAGGTAGCTCTCGATGTTGTGCGTCAGCGCGTCCATGCCGGTCGCGGCGGTGATCGCGGCCGGCAGGCCGAGCGTCAGCTCGGGGTCGGCGAACACGGCCTTGGCCAGGATCCTGGCGTTGAACACCGTGCGCTTGTGGTGCGTGTCGTTCTCCGACACCACCGACGAGCGGCCGACTTCGGAGCCGGTGCCCGCGGTGGTGGGCAGCGCCACGAAGTAGGGCAGCTCGTTGGACGATAGGCCGCACCTGCGGGTGGTCCCACACGTACTCGAGCACGTCGCCCGCGTGCGTGGCCATCACGCCGACCACCTTGGCCACGTCGAGCGCGGCGCCGCCGCCGAAGCCGATCACGCAATCGGCGCCGTGCGCCTTGAACGCCTGGCGCGCCCGCCATCACCATCGCGCAGGTCGGGTTGCCGTGGATGCCGTCGAACACCGCCACGTTCGACTCGGGCAGGTGCGACTTGAACTCGGCCAGCACCGGCAGCGCGGCCAGCGCGCGATCGGTGACGATCAGCGGGCGCTTCAGGCCGAGTTCGAGCAGGTGCGGCCCGACCAGCTTGCGCGCGCCGGCGCCGAAGTGGATGGCGGTGGGGAAGGCGAAGCGGGTGATCGGCATGGCGCGAATTTCAGATGATCTCGAAGTAGCGCTTCAATTCCCAATCGGTCACCGCGTCCTGCCACTGCCGGTGTTCCCAGTAGCGGGTGGCGGCGAAGTGGTCGACGAAGGTGTCGCCGAACCAATCGCGGGCGATCGCCGACTCCTTGAACGTGTGGGTGGTTCGCAGCAGCGAGCGCGGCGCGCGCGGGATGTTTTCTGCGCCTTCGTTGGTGCCGCTGATCGGCGGTGCGGTGAGCTTCAGGCCCTTTTCAACGCCGTGCATGCCCGGCGGCGATGACCGCCGCCATCGCGATGTACGGGTTGACGTCGGCGCCCGGGCAGCGCGTTTCGAGGCGCGTGCTCTTCGGGCTGCCGGCGATCACGCGAAAGCTCGCGGTGCGGTTGTCCAGGCCCCAGGTCGGCTTGACCGGCGCCCAGAAGCCGTCGACCAGCCGCTTGTAGCTGTTGATGGTGGGCCAGAACATCGGCGCGAACTCCATCAGGCACGCCACCTGGCCCGCGAGGTAGCTCTCGAACAGCTTGCTCATCGAGCGCTTGCTCTTGGCGTCGAAGAACAGGTTGCTCTTGCCGTCCGACAGGCTCTGGTGGATGTGGCCCGAGCAGCCGGGGAACTTCTGGCTCCACTTGGCCATGAAGCTGGGCATCACGCCGTAGCGCTTGCCGATCTCCTTGGCGCCGGTCTTGAACAGGATCGCGCGGTCGGCCTGTTCCAGCGCACTGCTGAAGGCGATCGCCGCTTCGTAGACGCCGGGGCCGGTCTCGGTGTGCAGGCCCTCGATCGGCACGCGGAACGCCGCCATCTCGTCCATCAGCGCGTTGAAGAACTCGCGGTTGTCGGCCATGCGCAGCAGCGAGTAGCCGAACATGCCCGGCGTCAGCGTGGTCGGATTCAGGCCTTGCTTGGCGGCCCAGCTCTGCGGCGTCTCGGCGAAGTTGAACCACTCGAACTCCATGCCCGCCATCACGTCGAAGCCGAGCTTCTCGGCGCGCTTCAACACGCGCTTCAGGGTCTGGCGCGGGCACACCGGGTAGGGCGAGCCGTCGGCGTTGACGAACTCGCCGAGGAAGAACGGCACGTTGTTGTCCCACGGCACGTTGCGCGCGGTGTCGAGGTCCAGGCGCGCCAGCGCATCGGGGAAGCCGTGCTGCCAGCCGGTGACCTGCGCGTTGTCGTAGCACTGGTCGCCGGAGTCCCAGCCGAACACGACATCGCAGAAGCCGAAGCCGCCCTTGGGGTGCGGCTCGGCGGCGCCGAGGAACTTGTCGATGTGCAGGTACTTGCCGCGCAGGATGCCGTCGATGTCGCTGCAAGCGACCTTGACCTTCTGTGCGCCCGACTTGCGCACCGCGTCGAGTGCGGGGTGGTTCTTCTGTGTGGCCATGGCGAGATTGTCCGTTCAGTCGCTGCTACAGCGCGGGGTTGCCGTTGGGAATGCCCATCTCGTGCAGCGTGTCTGCCACAGCGGCCACCGCCTGGCTCATCTCGTTGCGCCCGATGGCGCCGATGCAGCCGACGCGGAAGGTCTCGATCTGCGTCAGCTTGCCCGGGTAGAGGATGAAGCCGCGCCGCTTGGCGGCTTCGTAGAAGCGCTTGAACTCGTAGGCCTTGTGCGCCGGCGCATGGAAGGTGACGATGATCGGCGCCTGGATCTCGGGCCCGAGGAACGTCTTGAAGCCCAGCGCCTGCATGCCGTCGACCAGCGTCTTGCAGTTGTCGGTGTAGCGCTGCCAGACGCGCCGGCTGGCCGCCTTCCTCGACGAACTGCGTTACCGCTTCGGCCAGCGCCACCACCACGTGCGTGGGCGGCGTGAAGCGCCACTGGCCGGTCTTTTCCATGTAGACGTGCTGGTCGTGCAGGTCCATCGCCAGGCTCTGGCTGTTGCCCGCGCAGGCGTCGAGCATCGGCCTTGCGCAGGAACACGAAGCCCATGCCGGGCACACCTTCGAGGCACTTGCCGCTGGCGGCAACCAGTGCATCGAAGCGGATGGTGCGGGCGTCGATCGGCAGCGCACCGAAACTCGACATCGCATCGACGATCAGCCCTTTGCCGTGGCGCGCGCAGACTGCGGCGATCTCGGCCAGCGGGTTCTCGACACCGGTGCCGGTTTCGCAATGCACCAGCACCACGTGGGTCACCGACGGATCGCTCTTCAGCCGCTCGTCGATGGCGGCCACCGACACCGGCGCGTCTTCGGCGAACGGCATCACGGTGGACTTGCGGCCCATCATCTGCGTCAGCTTGGCGGCGCGTTTGCAGTAGGCGCCGTTGTCGGGCACCAGCACATGGCCGTTCTTGGGCACCAGCGTGGCCACCGCGGCCTCGACGCTGAACGTGCCGCTGCCTTGCAGCGGCACCAGCAGCGTGGCTGTCGTGGCCGCGCACGATGTCGAGCAAGCGATGACGCAGGCCCGCGTTGATGGCATTGAAGTCGGCGTCCCACGAGCCCCAGTCTTTCAGCATCGCGAGCTTGGTGCGCAGCGTGGTGGTCAGCGGCCCGGGGGTGAGCAGGATGCGGTCGCGGTCCATCTCAGTCTCCGTAGAGCCGCCTCAAGGAGGCTGAAGCCCCCTCGGGGGGCAGCGAACAAGGTGAGCGTGGGGGTCGCATGTTGTCTCCGCTCTTTGGCTAGCGTTGTTTCCAGGCCTGAGTGCGGCGGTCGATCCACCACGACAGCGCCATGAAGCCGAAGGTCGCCACCGTGTTGGCGGCGGCGATCAGGATCGCCATCGCTGCCGCAGCGCCGATCTCGCCGGCTTCGTCGAGGTTGAGGATTGCGATGGCCGCCACCTTGGTCTCGGGCGAGTAGAGGAAGACCACCGCCGAGATGGTGGTCATCGCGTTGATGAAGAAGTAGCGGGCGATGTCCACCAGCGCCGGCGTGCAGATCGGCAGCGTGACGCGCCAGAAGGTCTTGTAGAACGGCACTTTCAGCGACGCCGAGACCGATTCGAACTCGGCGTCCAGCGCCTTCAGCGCCGTCACCGCGGTGAGATGGCCGGTGGTGTAGAAGTGGACGATGGTGCAGATCGTCAGCAGCGTCAACGTGTGGTACAGGCCGTTCAGGGGGTTGGTCGGTGCGTTGAAGAAGAAGATGTAGCCCAGGCCCAGCACCAGCCCGGGTACCGCCATCGGCAGCATCGCAAGCAAACGCACCGCGCTGCGCACGGGCTTCAACCCTTGCGTCTTTTCGAGCATGTAGGCGCCGATGAACACCAGCGCGCCGCCGAACACCGCGGTGCCGGTGGCCATGACCAGGCTGTTGACGAAAGCCTCGCCGACTTCGGCGTCGAACAGGCCCATCGTGTAGTGGCGCAGGCTCGGCGTCAGGTTGTAGGGCCAGAAACTCGCAAACGACGCGAACACCGCCATGCCGAGCATCGCCAGGATCAGCGCGCACACCAGCACGCAATACAACGACATGGTGGCGTCGAACCAAGGTGCGCGCTTGGGCTGAGTAGGGCACGGCGCGGGCGGTCAGCATCGCGGTCTGCTTCTTGCTCACCCAATGGTCGACGGCGAAGGTCAACACGGCCGGGGCGAGCAGCAGCAGCGCGACGACCGCGCCCTGCTGGAAATCCTGCTGGCCGATCACCAGCTTGAAGACATCGGTGGCCAGCACGTTGAAGTTGCCGCCGATCACTTTGGGGATGCCGAAGTCGGTGATGACCAGCGTGAAGGTCACCAGCGCCGCCGAGATCAGGCCGTACTTCGCGCCGGGCAGCGTGATCGTGAAGAACTTGCGCGCGGCGGTCGTGCCCATCGAGTCGGCGGCCTCGTACAGCCGCGCATCGGCGGCGGTGAGGGCGGTGATCAGGATCATCAGCGCGTGCGGAAAGGTCGAGAACACCTCGGCCACCACGATGCCGGGTGCGCCGTAGATCTGATCGATTCCAACGCGCGCCAGCCAGGACTTCAGCAGGCCTTGGTTGCCGAACCAGTAGATCAGCGAGATGGCGGCCAGCAGTGACGGTGCCAGCAGCGGCACCAGCGTGATCGTGCGCGCCACGGCCTTGAAGCGCATGCGGCTGCGGGTGAGGGCGTAGGCAAAGCCGAACGCGGCGGGGATCGTGACCAGCGTGACCAGCGCCGACACCCACACGCTGTTCCACAGCGAGTCCAGCAGCGCCGGCGTCTTGGCGTAGGCGATGAAGTTGGCCAACCCGGCGAAGCGGCCCTGCGCATCCTGCAGCGACTGCTGCAGGATCGCCGTCAGCGGTGCCGCCAGAAAGGCCAGCAGCGCGAGCGTGACCAACACCAGCACGACGTGCGCGATGCGTTCACTCCAGTGCACCTGTTGGCGCACCGGGCTGGCGTTCAACACGGCGGCCAAGGTGTTCACTCGAAGATGCGCATGCGCTCAGGCATCAGGCGCAGCGGCAAGCGGCTGCCGACCTCGAGCTGCGCTTCGGCCAGGTAGTTGAGCGACAGGTACACCGTGAGCCTGTGCTCGGCGAGCACGGGACTGGCCACCCGCACCAGGCAGTACGGGCCCATGAACTCGATCTTCTCGATCTGCGCTTCGAACACATTGGGGTCGCCGGGCGGAATCGGCCGCGCCAGCACGTCTTCGGGGCGCAGGTACACGCGCAGTTCGCTGCCGTCGCGAAAGCCGTGCTCGCAGTGGAATTCGTGGGCGCCCACGCGCAGGCGACCGCCCTCGACCGCGGTGGCAGCCAGCACGTTGATGCGGCCCACGAAGTCGGCCACGAACAGCGACCTCGGCTCGCGGTAGACCTGCATCGCATCGCCCACCTGCTCGATCGCGCCCTGGTTCATCACCACGATGCGGTCGGCCACCGCGAAGGCTTCTTCCTGATCGTGCGTGACCATGATCGTGGTCACGCCGAGCTGCCGCTGCAGCGAGCGGATCTCCTGCCGCAACTTGACGCGCACGATGGCGTCCAGCGCCGACAGCGGCTCGTCGAGCAGCAGCAGGCGCGGCGCAGTGGCCAGCGCCCGCGCCAGCGCAATGCGCTGCTGCTGGCCGCCCGACAGTTGCGCCGGGTACTTGGCCTCGCTGCCGGGCAGGCCCACCAGCGCCAGCAGCTCGGCCACGCGCGCCATCGCCTGCGGCCGCGGCACCTTGCGGTTGGTCAGGCCGTAGGCCACGTTGTCGGCCACCGTCAGGTTGGGGAACAGCGCGTACGACTGGAACACGATGCCGTAGTCGCGCCGCGCCGGCGGCAGCGTGGAGATGTCGCGCCCGGCCAGCTCGATGCGGCCTGCGCTTTGCACCTCCAGCCCGGCGATGATGCGCAGCAGCGTGGTCTTGCCGCAGCCCGACGGCCCGAGGAAGCAGACGAACTCGCCCTTGGCGATGTCCAGGTCGATGCCCGACAGCGCGGTGAACGCGCCGAAGTCCTTGCGGATGCCGGCCAGCCGCAGGTAGGCGGCATCCATGGCGCTATCAGGCTGCCCCGGGCCTGCCGACCCTGCGAACGTCGACGTGAACGAGGCGAGCCAAGGACTGGTCAACTCAAGAACTCAACGTTTCTCACTCTTGCTGTTGTAGCGCTTGTTCCACTCGGTCAGGATGCGCTCGCGGTTTTCGGCGGCCCAGCCGAAGTCCATCTTCACCAAGCGCGCTTCGTAGTCCTTGGGCACGTTGGCCAGCGGCGCCGCCACGCCCGGCTGCGCGGTGATCGCGAAGTTCTTGCCGTACAACATCATGGCGTCCTTGCTCGAAGCCCAGTCGGCGAGCTTCTTGGCGGCGTCGAGCTTCTTGGTGCCCTTGTGGATGCCGAAGGCCTCGAGGTCCCAGCCCAGGCCCTCTTTCGGGAACACCAGGTCGATCGGCGCGCCCTTGGCCTTGTTGGTGTTGGCGCGGTACTCGAAGCTGATGCCGACCACGAACTCGCCGGCGCCGGCCATGTTGCACGGCTTGCTGCCCGAGTGCGTGTACATCGCGATGTTCTCGTGCAGCGCGTCCATGTACTTCCAGCCGTCGCCCTTGCCGTCCTTGTCGCCCCACAGGCTCAGCCACGCGGTGACGTCGAAGAAGCCGGTGCCCGAGCTGGCCGGGTTGGGCATCACGACCTGGCCCTTGTACGCCGGCTTGGTGAGGTCCTTCCAGGTCTCGGGCTTCGGGAATGTTCTTCTTCTGGCCTTCGACGGTGTTGTAGCAGACCGTCGCGCCCCACACGTCCATGCCGAACCAGGCCGGCGGGTTCTTCTTGTCGATGTACTGGCTCATGATCGCGTCGGCATTGAGCGGCCGGTACGGCTCGAGCATGCCGTTCTTGTCGAGCAGCGCCAGGCTCGAGGCGGCCACGCCCATCACCACGTCGGCCTGCGGATTGCCTTTTTCGGCCAGCAGCTTGGCGGTGACGACGCCGGTGGAGTCGCGCACCCACTTGAGCTCGATGTTGGGCTCGACCTTGTTGAAGCCCTCCTGATAGGCCTTGAGCTGGTCGGTCTCGAGCGCGGTGTAGACGAGCAGCGTCGTTTTCTGGGCCGACGCGGCGCCGCCGAAGGCGAGGGCGGCAGTGGCGGCCAGCAGGGGGGCAATGCCCGGAATGCGCATGGGTCTCTCCTCGAATGTGTGGCGGTGTGCGGTCAAGCAGGTTACGGGCCCGAGGCTGCCATGCAAGGCATGACAACCCGATGTCCGCGCGCGGCCGCCTCCCGGTGTTCACGCTAGCGCGGGCCGTTTCGCGGTGTCAACGGTATTTTGCCGATTGTTGACAATGTGCAAAACCGGGGCTTCAATCGGTGCCAAGGCGGTGCCGGCGCCTCGTCAAGGGGCGCTGCTCTGCGACGCAGTTGTCGCACATGGCAGCGGGCCGGCAACGGGCGTCGCGCACAATGCGCCGTTCGCAGGGGCCCGTCGCCGCGTTGGCGGCGGCCGCGGCTGTGCGTGACTTCGGGATTCATGGTTCATCTGCTCAATCTGCTGGCCGCGATCGCCCTGCTGGTGTGGGGCACGCAGATCGTGCGCACCGGCATCCTGCGTGTGTTCGGCGAGAACCTGCGGCACGTGCTGGCGGTGGGCATGGCCTCGCGCGTGCAGGCGCTGCTGGCGGGCGTGGGCGTGACGAGCCTGATCCAGAGCAGCACCGCCACCTGCCTGATCGTGATCTCGTTCCTCGGCCGCGCGCTGGTCACGCTGTCGGCGGCGTTGGCGGTGATGCTGGGTGCCGACGTCGGCACCGCGCTGATGGCGGTGGTGTTCTCGCTCGACCTGTCGTGGCTGTCGCCGCTGCTGATCTTCGGCGGCGTGGTGTCGTTCGTCGCCCGCGAGAAATCCACGGTCGGCCAACTGGGGCGCGTGGCCATCGGCCTCGGGCTGATCCTGCTGTCGCTGCAGTTGATCGTTGCCGCGACGCAGCCGTTGACCGAAGCACCGGCGGTGCGTGCGCTGCTGGCCGCACTGCCCCAGGACGTGTTGCTCGACATGCTGGTCGGCGCAGTGCTCGCCGTGCTGTCGTATTCGAGCCTGGCCATCGTGCTGCTGGTGGCCACGCTGGCGGTGTCGGGCATCGTGCCGGTGACGGTGGCGCTCGGCCTGGTGCTGGGCGCCAACCTGGGCAGCGGGCTGCTGGGCCTGTTGCTGACCGCCAAGAACACCATGACGGAGCGGCGGCTGCCGATCGGCAACCTGCTGTTCAAGGTCGTTGGCGCGCTGTGCGTGATCCCGCTGCTGCCGCATGCCCACGTGTGGCTGCAACACGCCAGCAGCGAGGTGCACCAGCAGGTGGTGCTGTTCCACTTCGCCTTCAACGTCGCGCTGGCTCTGGTGTTCATCGGCCTGACTGGCGTGGCGGCGCGGCTGCTGCTCAAGATGTTTCCCGAGCCGCGGGCCAGCGCCGCGCAGCGGCCGCAGCACCTGGACCCCTCGGCGCTGGCCACGCCCAGCCTGGCCATCAGCTGCGCGGCGCGCGAGGCGCTGCACCAGGCCGACGTGGTGGAGACCATGCTGCGCGGCATCGTGCCCGTGCTGCGCAGCAACGACCTCGCGCTGGCCGAGCAGCTGCGCCAGATGGACGACACCGTCGACCAGCTGTACACGTCGATCAAGCTGTACCTGACCCAGATCTCGCGCACGGCGCTGTCGGAGCGCGAAAGCCGGCGCTGGACCGACGTGGTGTCGTTCACCATCAACATGGAGCAGATCGGCGACATCATCGAGCGCGTGCTGCAGGACATCGAGGACAAGAAGATCCGGCCCAACCGCCGCTTGTCCGATGCCGGCATGGGCGAGGTGTGCCACCTGCACGAGCGGCTGGTCGCCAACCTGCGGCTGGCGATGAGCGTGTTCCTCGACGGCCGCCTGCGCGACGCGCGCAAGCTGCTGGAGGAGAAGGCGCGCTTCCGCGACCTGCAGCATGAATACGCCGCCACCCACATCGCGCGGCTGCAGGACAACACGACGCAGAGCATCGAGACCAGCTCGCTGCACCTGGACCTGATCAGCGACTTGAAGCGCATCAATTCGCACATCTGCTCGATCGCCTATCCGATCCTCGAATCGGCCGGCGCGCTGACCGCCACGCGCATCCGCGCCTCGGTGTTGACGCCGACGGAGTCGGACTTGCAGAAACTGGAATGAGCCCGGCCCGATGACGCTGTCGTGGGGGGTGGTGCTCGCCGTGCTGTTCGGCGCGGTGCTGCACGCCGGCTGGAACGCGCTGGTCAAGTCCAGCGGCGACAAGGAGCTCGACACCGCGCTGGTGCATTTTCTCGGCGCCGTGGTGGCGCTGCCGCCGCTGCTGCTGGTGGGCGCGCCGCCGCGCGAGGCGTGGCCCTTCATCGGCGCATCGCTGGTCGTGCACATCGCCTACTACGTGACGCTGGCCGGCGCCTACAAGCACGGCGAGCTGGGCATGACCTACCCGATCATGCGTGGCAGCGCGCCGCTGCTGGTGGCGCTGGGCAGCCAGCTCGTGCTCGGCGAATCGTTGTCGCCGCTGGCCTGGGCCGGTGTGCTCGGCGTGACGCTGGGCGTGGCGATGGTCGGCCTGGCGCACCCGGGCGAGGCGTTGCACCACCGCCGCGCGCTCGGCTTCGCGCTGGCCAACGCGGTGGTGATCATGACCTACACCTTCATCGACGGCAGCGGCGTGCGCACCGCGGTGGCGGCCGGCGGCAGCGCGCTCAGCTACGTGCTGCTGCTGTTCGTGCTCGACGGCGTGCCGTATCCGGCGCTGGTGGTGCTCAAGCGCGACGCCGCGGGCCGCCGCGCCATCCTCGACTACGCGAAGCGCCGTTGGCCGTTGGCGGCCCTGGGGGGTGCGGCGTCGATCGGCTCGTATGCGATCGCGCTGTGGGCGATGACACGCGCGCCGGTGGCCGCGGTGTCGGCGTTGCGCGAGACGTCGGTGTTGTTTGCCACGCTGCTCGGTGCCTGGCTGCTCAAGGAGCGGCTCGGCGCGCAGCGGTTGTCGGGGGCGGTGGTGATCGTCGGCGGCGTGATTGCACTGCGCTTCGGCTGAGAGGCGGGCGGTGCGCCTCGGGAAGCAGGTATATTGTTGACAATCTGCAAAAGGCTCTCTACGCTGCGCCCGCGATTGCCCCACTTCACGATGCCGAACCCCACCGATGCGAGCAAGCGTGCGCCCGCGGCCGCTGCCATCGAACTGCTGCGCGCCAACTCGCTGGCCATGCTGGCGCAGCGCGAGCTCGAGCGGCGCATCGTCGCGGGCGAATTCGCGGTGGGTGCCAAGCTCAACGAAGTCGACATCGCCAACGCGCTGGGCGTGTCGCGCGGGCCGGTGCGCGAGGCGTTTCGCGCGCTCGACCAGGCCGGCCTGGTGCGGGTGGAAAAGAACCGCGGCGTCTTCGTGCGCCAGGTGTCGCTGCAGGAGGCCAACGAGATCTACGAGGTGCGCGCCGCGCTCGAGGGCCTGATCGGGCGCCTGGCCGCGCAGCGCATCGATGCCGACGAGCTCGAGCAGCTGCGCGCCATCGTCAAGAAGATGGTGGCGCTCGACAAGTCGCGCAAGGCCGAGGCCTACTTCGCGCTCAACCTCGAGTTCCACGAGCTGGTCGCCCGCGCGGCACGCAACGGCACGCTGCTGACGCACTACCGGCGCGTGGTCAACGAGCTCGACCTGTATCGACGCGAAACCCTGACCCGCAGCAGCGAGAACATCCCGGTGTCCACCCGCGAGCACGAGGCGATCGTGCAGGCCCTCGCCAAGGGCGACGAGCGCCTGGCCGAGCGCCTGCTGGTCGAGCACGTGCTGCACAGCCGCGAGCGGCTGCACGGGGCACTGGCCAAGCCGGCGCGCGCGGCGCGCGTCGAGTGAGTCGCGGGCTGCATCAACAAGAGGTTGTGTCCATGGCAAGCGAAAAGTCTGCGGTCACCGTCAACGGCACCGCTTACCGGTGGCCGCGGCGGCCGGTGGTGGTGGTGTGCATCGACGGCGGCGACCCGGCCTATCTGCGCCGCTTCCTCGACGAGGGCGCGGTGCCCAACATCGCGCGCTTCATCGCGCAGGGTTTCGGCACGGTAGCCGACGGCTCGATGCCGTCGTTCACCTGCCCGAACAACATGTCGATCATCACCGGCACGCCGACCTCCAAGCACGGCATCTCGGGCAACTTCTACCTCGATACCGCCACCTGGCAGCCGGTGGTGATGACCGGCCCCGAGCTGCTGCGCGGCGACACGATCCTGAAGCAGTTTGCCGATGCCGGCGCCAAGGTGGTCTCGATCACCGCCAAGGACAAGCTGCGCAAGCAGCTCGGCAAGGGGCTCGACGTGTCCAAGGGGCACGTGTCGTTCTCGTCCGAGTACGCGAGCCGCTGCACGCTGGCCGACAACGGCATCCAGAACGTGCTCGAGTTCGTCGGCATGCCGCAGCCCGACATGTATTCGATGGAGCTGTCGCTGTTCGTGCTCGAGGCGGGCGTCAAGCTGCTCGCGCAACGGCGGCCGGACTTGCTGTACCTGTCGCTGACCGACTGGGTGCAGCACAAGTACGCGCCTGAAGAATCCGAGGCGCGGCGTTTCTACCAAGCGCTCGACGATGCGTTCGGCCGCCTGGCCGCGCTCGACGCCACGGTGGCACTCACCGCCGACCATGGCATGAGCGACAAATCCAACGCGGCCGGCGAGCCCAACGTGATCTGGCTGCAGGACATCCTGGATGCCAGGTTCGGCGCCGGCACCACCACCGTGATCTGCCCGATCACCGATGCCTTCGTCGGCCACCATGGTGCACTCGGCGGCTTCGTGCGGGTGTGGAGCAGGGGCGCCGTCAAGGCCCGCCAGATCATCGAACACATCGCCGGCATCGACGGCATCGAGATGGCGCTCGACCGAGAGGCGGCGTGCAAGATGTTCGACATGCCGGCCGACCGCGAAGGTGACGTCGCCGTCGTGGCGCGACAAGACGTGTGCATCGGCAGCTCGGCGTCGGCGCACGACCTGACCGGGCTCGAAGGGCCACCGCCTGCGCACGCACGGCGGCGTGTCGGAGACCAAGGTGCCGTTCATCGTCAACCGGCCGCTCAACGACGCCTACAAGGTCAAGGCGGCCGGACAGACGCTGAAGAGCTACCAGATCTTCGACTTCGCGATCAACGGCACCGTGTGAAGGGCCTGCGATGAAGCTCGCCACGCCCCCCGTCGCCAATCGCCCCACCGACGACGCGCGCCGCGAGGCCATGCGCATCGCCGGCGACAAGGTGCACGCCGAGCGCGTGATCGCGGTGCACTACCCGTACACCGGCGAGATCGTCGCCACCGTGCCGCGGGCCAGCATCGACGACGTGCGGCGCGCCATCCGCATCGCCAGCGACTACAAGCCAAGGCTGACGCGGCACGAGCGCTTTCGCATCCTGTCGCGCGCCGGCGAGCTGATCGCGCAGCGCAGGGAGGCGATCGCGCGCCAGATCACGCTCGAGTCGGGCCTGTGCCTGAAAGACTCGCTGTACGAAGTGGGGCGCGCCAGCGACGTGCTGCTGTTCTCGGCGCAGCAAGCGCTGGTCGACGACGGCCAGAGCTTCTCGTGCGACCTCACGCACCACGGCAAGCAGCGCCGCGTGCACACGCTGCGCGAGCCGCTGCAGGGCGTGATCACCGCGATCACGCCGTTCAACCACCCGCTGAACCAGGTGATCCACAAGGTGGCGCCGGCGATCGCCACCAACAACCGCATGGTGCTCAAGCCGAGCGAGAAGACGCCGCTGGCCGCGCTGACGCTGGCCGACGTGTTGTACGAGGCGGGGTTGCCGCCGCCGATGTTGTCGGTGGTGACCGGCGAGCCGGGCGAGATCGCCGACGAGATGCTGACGCACCCCGACGTCGACCTCGTCACCTTCACCGGCGGCGTGACGATCGGCAAGCACATCGCGGCGCGCGCGGTCTACAAGCGCCAGATCCTCGAACTCGGCGGCAACGACCCGATCGTGGTGATGGACGATGCCGACGTCAACAAGGCGGCCGACCTCGCCGCCAACGGCTCGTACAAGAACAGCGGCCAGCGCTGCACCGCCGTCAAGCGCATCTTCGTGCAAGAGCGTTTGGCCGACGACTTCACCGAGGCGCTGCTCGCGCGCACCAAGGCCTGGACCTACGGCGACCCGCTCGATCCGACCGTCGACATGGGCACCGTGATCGACGAGCGCGCGGCGATGCTGTTCGAGCGCCGCGTCGCCGACGCGGTGTCGCAGGGCGCGCGCCTGTTGCACGGCAACCAGCGCAACGGCGCGTTGTACTCGCCGACGCTGCTCGACCGCGTGCGCGGCGAGATGGAAGTCGTGCAACAGGAGACCTTCGGCCCGGTGTCGCCGGTGATGACATTCAAGGACGTCGACGACGCGATCCGCCAGGTCAACTCCACCGCCTACGGGTTGTCGTCGGGCGTGTGCACCAATCGCCTCGACGACATCATGCGTTTCGTGCGCGAGCTGCAGGTCGGCTCGGTCAACATCTGGGAGGTGCCGGGTTACCGCCTCGAGCTGACGCCTTTCGGCGGCATCAAGGACTCGGGCCTCGGCTACAAAGAGGGCGTGCAGGAGGCCTGCAAGAGCTTCACCAACCTGAAGACGTATTCGTTGCCCTGGTGATGTGGCGCGTGCCCTGGCGCAGGTCAAGGTCGATACGGCGCCACCTTGTCCTGCTCGGCGGGGTCGTTGCGCGCGACGATCGCGCGCGCCGGCTCGGTGTCGCTCAGGTTGATCGCTTCGTGCGGCACGCCGGGCGGCACGAACAGGAAGTCGCCGGCCTCGCTGACGATCGATTGCGTCAACCCCTCGCCGTAGCGCGTCTCGACGCGGCCTTCGATCACGTAGATGCCGGTCTCGTAGCCGAGGTGGATGTGCGGCTCGGCACGCGCTCCCGGTGGGATGACCACCACATGCATCGACAGACCGCGCGCGCCCACCGTGCTGCCCGACACGCCGATGAAGTAGGGAAGGCGCTGCAGGGTCTGAACGGCACGGTCGGGCCGGATCGCGCGCAGGGTCTGGGGCTCTTGGGGTTTGCTCACCGTGGTGCCTCCGGATCGTGGCGTTCGACTGTGCATTCTAGGAATCCGCGATGAGCCTGCCCAGCCACGCGCGCGTCGTCATCGTCGGCGGCGGCATCGCCGGCTGCTCCACCGCCTACCACCTCGCCAAGCTCGGCATCACCGACGTGCTGCTGCTCGAGCAGGGCAAGCTGACCAGCGGCACCACGTGGCATGCGGCGGGGCTGGTGGGCCAGATGCGGCCCAACCGCACGATGACGGCGATGAGCAAGTACGGCATCGAGCTGTACTCGACGCTCGAGGCCGAGACCGGGCTGGCCACCGGCTGGAAGCAATGCGGCAGCGTCAACGTGGCGCGCCACGCCCGAGCGCTGGATGGTGCTGAAGAAGCAGGCCGCACTGGCGCGCAGCTTCGGCGTCGAGGTGCAACTCATCACGCCCAAGGAAGCCGGCGACCTCTACCCGGTGATGCGCACCGACGACCTGCACGGCGCGATGTGGATCCCCGGCGACGGCAAGGCCAACCCGGCCGACCTGTGCATGAGCCTGGCCAAGGGTGCGCGCAACCGCGGCGTGCGCGTGATCGAGGGCGTCGAGGTCACCGGCGTGCTGACCGAGCGGGGCGGCGTCGGCGAGCGTGTGGCTGGCGTGCGCACCTCACAAGGCGACGTGCGCTGCGACGTGCTCGTCAACTGCGCCGGCCAATGGGCGCGCCAGTTCGGCGCGCTGGCCGGCGTCAACGTGCCGCTGTATTCGGCCGAGCACTTCTACATCGTCACCGGCCGCATCGACGGCGTGCATCCGATGCTGCCGGTGATGCGCGACCCCGATGGCTTCATCTACTACAAGGAGGAGGTCGGCGGCCTGGTGATGGGCGGCTTCGAGCCGAAGGCCAAGCCGTGGCGGGTGGACCCGATCCCGAGCACGTTCCAGTTCCAGTTGCTCGACGAGGACTGGGACCAGTTCGAGATCCTGATGACGAACGCGATCCACCGCACGCCGTGCCTGGAGACCGCGCAGATCAAGATGCTGCTCAACGGGCCCGAGAGCTTCACGCCCGACGGCAACTTCATCGTCGGCGAGGCGCCGGGCCTGCGCAACTACTTCGTCTGCGCCGGCTTCAATTCGGCGGGCATCGCCAACTCGGGTGGAGCAGGGCGGCTGATCGCCGAGTGGATCAGCGGCGGCGAGGCGCCGAGCGACTTGTGGGACGTCGACGTGCGCCGTTTCGGCTCGTTCACCGCCAATCGCCGCGCGCTGGCCGAGCGCACTGCCGAGACGCTCGGCCTGCACTACGCGATGCGCTGGCCGCGGCAGGAACTGGCCACGCGCGCGGCCGCTGCGCACGTCGCCGCTGTACGACCTGCTCGATGCCAAGGGCGCCGAGTGGGGCAGCAAGAACGGCTGGGAGCGCGCCAACTACTTCAGGCCGGCGGGGGAAAGTCGGCCCGAGCACGGTCTCGGCGCACCGGGATGGCTGCCCTGGGTGCAGCGCGAGCAACGCGCCACGCGCGAAGCGGTGGCGATCTACGACCAGACGTCGTTCGGCAAGCTGCTGGTGCAGGGTCGCGATGCGCTGGCCGTGCTGCAGCGGCTGTGCGCCAACGAGATCGACGTGCCGGTCGGCAGGATGGTCTACACCGCGATGCTCAATGCGCGCGGTGGCTTCGAGAGCGACCTCACCGTGATGCGCCTGGCCGACGATCGCTTTCAGCTGATCACCGGCTCGGCGCAGCCGCAGCGCGATCTCGACTGGATCACGCGCCACATCGAGCCGCACGAGCACGTGGCAGTCACCGACGTCAGCGCGCTGACCTCGCGTGATCTCGGTGATGGGCCCACGCGCAGCCGAGCTGATGCGGCGCGTCAGCCCCGACGACCTGTCGAGCGCGGGCCTGAAGTTCTCGTGGACCCGCGAGATCGATCTCGGCCTGGCGCGCGTGCGCGCGGCGCGCATGAGCTACGTCGGCGGGCCGGGCTTCGAGCTGTACGTGCCGATCGAGATGGCGCGGCACGTCTACCTCACGCTGCACGAGGCGGGCAACGACCTCGGGCTGCTCGACGCCGGCTACTACGCGATCGACGCGTTGCGCATCGAGGCGGGCCGCCGCGCCTGGGGCGCCGAGCTCGGGCCCGACGAGACGCCGTGGGAGGCCGGGCTGGCGTTCGCGGTCAAGCTCGACAAGCCGGCAGCGTTCATCGGGCGCGATGCATTGCTGGCGGCGCGCGAGCGGCCGCTGCGCAAGAAGCTGCTGAGCTTCGTGCTCGAGCGACGCGTCGGCGTGGCCTGGGGCGGCGAGGCGATCGTCATCGACGGCGCCAGCCGGTCGGCGAGGTCAGCTCGGCGGGATGGGGCTTCGACGGCCGGGCGCTTGCGTCGCGCTGGGCTATGTGCGCGGCGAGCGCGGCGCAGCGCGTGCACGCCGGGACGCCCGGTGGACGATCGACCTGTGGGGCCAGGCCGTGGCCGCGACGGCCGAATGCCTGGGATCGACCTCGCCTGCCGCCGGCGCTGAGTACCGGCATCTCAGCGCTAGCGGCAGTTCAACGGCAGGAACTTCGCGGCGACATCGGTGCGATCGGCGCCTTTGGCGCTCATCTTGTCGGGGGTGGCTGCCGGGCCGCAGACCCAGGCGATCGGCACCATCGGCGCGCTGTCGACCACCGCAGGCCGGAAGCTCAGCGTCTTGCCGCTTGATCGCGCCGTTGGCCTGGTTGCCGAACGCCACATGCAGCGGCACCGCCTTCGCACGGTCACCGAAGCGACGTAGTTGCCGACCAGCTTGTCGGCCTCGGGCAGCCCGGCCTCGGCGTTGTCCAGCGGCAGCTTCTGCGTCGCCGACCACTTGCCGCTCACCGCCGACTTGGCGACGTTGATCAGCGTCGCCGAGTCGACCACCTGTTGCCGCACGAAGGGCCCCTGCAAGCTCGGCAGCGCCAGCGTGGCCAGGATCGCCACGACGGCAAGCGCCACCATCAATCTCGATCAGCGTGAAGCCGGCGGCGAGGGTTCGCATCGGGCGGGGCGATCGAAGCGACGGCCATTATTGCGTCTGGGCCGACGCGAGGCGGCCAGCGCTGCACGGCCGCCCGATGCGAAGTTCTGCACGCCCGAGTGCGGGCGAGTGTGCCCCCGCGCTGCCGCGCTGCGCGGTGGCGAGGCGCTGCGGCTAGGCCGCTTGCGCGTGTGCGCGTGCCGCCGTAGCGCGCCACGATCTCGTCGCGGTGCCGGGGATCGATGTTGATGCGATCCAGGTCACCGGCCACGTGCGGCAGCGCGAGCAGGCGCGGATCCATCACCTTGAACCACAGCGACGGCACGTACGACAGCGGAAACATGCCGAAGTAGCCGCTGGGCAGTTGCGGCAGCTTGTCGAAGTGGCGCAGCGACTGGTAGCGCCGCGACGGATACGCGTGATGGTCGGAGTGGCGTTGCAGGTGGAACAACGCCAGGTTGGTGATCAGGTGGTTGGTGTTCCACGAGTGGTGCGGCTGCGGCGCTTCGTACTGGCCGTTGGGCAGCCTCGCGCGCAGCAGGCCGTAGTGCTCGACGTAGTTGGCCGACGTGAGCTGCCACCAGGCGACCGCGTTGTGCACGGCCAGGAACGGAACCATCACCCAGCCGAACGCGACGATCAGCCCGATCTGCAGCACCGCGGTCACCGCATACGACTGCAGCATCGTGTTGTGCCAGCTGAATGGCCGATCGCCCCTCGTGCGCCAGGCGTTCGCGCTCGAGGTGCCAGGCGCGCCGGATGCCGCCAGGAAGCTCGCGCAGCGCGAAGCGGTAGATGCTCTCGCCCATGCGAGAACTCGCGTGGTCCTCCGGCGTCGACACGCAGCGGTGGTGGCCGCGTCCGTGTTCGACGGTGAAGTGTCCGTAGGCCGGGACCGCCAGCACCAGCCGCGCCAGCCACTGTTCGATCGGGTTGTGTTTGTGGCCGAGCTCGTGACCGGTGTTGATGCCCAGCCCCGAGTCGGTGCCCGCGACATAGGCCAGGATCAGCAGCGCCCACCACGACAGGTCGTGCGTGCCGGCCCACCAGGCGCAGCCGATCAGCGCCACGAAGTGCAGCGGCACCGTGGCCCACGTGAGCCAGCGGTAGTAGCGGTCGTCCTCGAGCTGCGGCACGACGGCCTCGGGCGGATTGTTCTCGTCCTCGCCGATCAGCGCATCGAGCAGCGGCATCAGGCCGTAGCTGATCAGCAGCGGCAATGCCAGGCCGAGTTGCTGGCCGCTGGCCGCGTGCGCCGCCATGCCGGTGAACGGCAGCAGCGGGTAGACGACCGACAGCGACCACCACGCACGCTTGCGATCGCGGTAGCTGGCGCGCCCGAGCTGCGGATCATCGGCGACGTAGACCTTGGACATGGGTGCGTTCCAGGAGCACGGACGGCCATTCTTGAACCGCGCAGCGGCGCGGTCAATCCCGGGTCGCGCAGCCGCGCGGGCGGCTCAGACGAAGCGGAAGATCAGCAGCGCCAGCACCACCGACGCGATGGTGGCGCCCCACACCGGCATCGGGATCAGCGCCAGCCACAGCAGGTGCAGGTAACCCGCCGACAACAGCGAGATGAAGAGGCGATCGCCGCGTGTGGTGCGCAGGCCCAGCACGCCGCGCCGCGGCGCGCCGCCCGGCACGCGCCACTCCCAGATCGCCATCAGCAGCAACAGCAGCGCGATCACGCCGAAGAAGGCGGCGGTCTGCCACGTCCACGCCATCCAGCTGAGTCCGGTGCCGACGTTGGCTTGCATGATTGCACCTCCTAGACGCGTCCGAGGGCGAAGCCCTTGGCGATGTAGTTGCGCACGAAGTAGATGACGATCGCGCCGGGCACGATGGTCAACGCGCCTGCCGCGGCCAGCAGCCCCAGCTCGTAGCCCGACGTGCTGGCGGTGCGCGTCATCGTGGCGGCGATCGGCTTGGCGTCCACCGAAGTCAGCGTCTTGGCCAGCAGCAGCTCGACCCAGCTGAACATGAAGCAGAAGAACGCCGCCACGCCGATGCCGGCGGCGATGGTGGGCAGGAAGATCTTGACGAAGAAGCGCCAGAACGGGTAGCCGTCGACGAACGCGGTCTCGTCGAGCTCGCGCGGCACGCCGGACATGAAGCCCTCGAGGATCCACACCGCCAGCGGGATGTTGAACAGGCAGTGCGCGAGCGCCACCGCGATGTGGGTGTCGAACAGGCCGAGCGACGAATACAGCTGGAAGAACGGCAGTGCGAACACCGCGGGCGGCGCCATGCGGTTGGACAGCAGCCAGAAGAACAGGTGCTTGTCGCCGAGGAAGCGGTAGCGCGAGAACGCATAGGCTGCCGGCAGCGCGACCACCACCGAGATCACCGTGTTGATCACCACGTAGGTGATCGAGTTCACGTAGCCCATGTACCAGGTGCGGTCGGTGAAGATCTTGCGGTAGTTGTCGAGCGTGAAATTCTGCGGCCACAACGAGAAGCCGCCGAGGATCTCGTTGGTGGTCTTGAACGACATGCTGAGCAGCCAATAGATCGGCAGCATCAGGAAGACGATGTACAGCGTGGGGACGAGGAACTTGAGGCGCATCATGTCAGTGCCTCGTCGTCCGCGCGTCATCACCGTGTAGAACAGCCACGACAACAACAGGATGATCAGGAAGTAGATCAACGACATCGCCGCCGCCGGTCCGAGGTCGAACTGGCCGAGCGCGATCTTCACCAGGTCGATCGACAGCACGGTGGTCGCGTTGCCCGGTCCGCCGCCGGTGAGCACCACGGCTTCGGTGTAGATCATGAAGCTGTCCATGAAGCGCAGCAGCACCGCGATCAGCAGCACGTGCTTGAGCTTGGGCAGCTGGATGAAGCGGAAGATCGCCCACTTCGACGCGCCGTCGATGCGCGCGGCCTGGTAGAAGGCATCGGGAATCGCCGACAGGCCCGCGTAGGTGAGCAGCACCACCAGCGAGGTCCAGTGCCAGACGTCCATCGCCACCAGCGTGACCCAGGCCGACACCGGCTGGCGCGTGTAGTTGAAGTCGAGCCCGAGGCGGTTGAGGCTCCAGCCCATCAGGCCGATGTCGGGCAGCGCGAAGATGTTCCACATCGCGCCGACCACGTTGTACGGGATCAGCAGCGGCATCGCCATCAGCACCAGGCAGATCGACACGCCGATGCCTTTGCGCGGCATCGCCAGCGCGATCGCCACGCCGAGCGGGATCTGGATCGCCAGCACGATCGCCGTGAACAGCAGCTGGCGCAGCAGCGACTCGCGGAAGCGCGCCGACTGTCATCACCTCCTCGAACCAGCGCACGCCCTCGAAGAAGAACTCGTTGTTGCCGAAGGTCTCCTGCACCGAGTAGTTGACGACCGCCATCAGCGGGATCACCGCGTTGAAGGCGACCAGCAGCACCACCGGCAGCACGAGCCACCAGGCCTTCTGGTTGTGGACTTTGGTCGACGCCATGGCAGTCAGTTTCGGTTCAGTCGACGATCCAGCCGTCGGCGTAGAGCTGCGTGCGCGCGGCGTCGAAGGCGAGGTGGCCGCCATCGCGGGGCACGTTCTGGCCCTCGCCGATCAGCGCCTTGATCACGTGTTCGCCACGGCGCGCGTCGACGATGCGAAAGCGTCCGATGTCGCTGACGCGCTCCACCATGCACCGGCAGCCCGCTGTCGGCGAAGCGCACGAACTCCGGGCCGCACGCCGATCTCGGTCTTCTTGCCGCGCGCCGCCGCCGCACCGCGCGACGCCACCGGCACCGCGTGCCCGTCGAGCCGCGCCACGCCGGCGCCATCGACCTCGCACGGCAGCACGTTCATGCCGGGCGAGCCGATGAAGTGGCCGACGAAGGTGTGGCGCGGCCGCTCGAACAGCTCCACCGGCGTGCCGGCCTGCACCACCTGGCCGTCGATCATCACCACCACCTGGTCGGCGAAGGTCAGCGCTTCGGTCTGGTCGTGCGTGACGTAGACCATCGTCAGCCCGACGCGCTGGTGCAGCTCCTTCAGCTTGCTGCGCAGCCGCCACTTCAGGTGCGGGTCGATCACCGTCAGCGGCTCGTCGAACAGGATCGCCGCCACGTCGGAGCGCACCAGCCCGCGGCCGAGCGAGATCTTCTGCTTGCCGTCGGCGGTGAGGCCCGATGCGCGGTGCGCGAGACGGTCCTCGAGGTCGAGCATGGCGGCGATCTCGTGCACGCGGCGCGTCGACGTCGGCGGCGCGAGGCCGCGGTTGCGCAGCGGAAACGCCAGGTTGTCGAACACGCTCATCGTGTCGTAGACCACCGGGAACTGGAACACCTGCGCGATGTTGCGCTCGCGCGGCTCGAGCGCGGCTGACGTCGCGCTCGCCGAACAGGACGCGGCCGTCGCGTCGGCTGTCAGCAGGCCCGAGATCAGGTTGAGCAGCGTCGTCTTGCCGCAGCCCGACGGCCCGAGCAGCGCGTAGGCGCCGCCGTCGGCCCACGCGCAGGTCGATGCCGCGCAGCGCCCAGTCGCCGTCCACCGCGTCGCGCGGCTGGGCGCGGTAGCTGTGGCGCAGCTGCTTCGAGGTGGATGCGCGGCCATAGCTGCTCAGTGCTGCGAGCCGGCGGCCGCCGGCCGTCGAAGTACAGGCAATGCTCGACGTCGAGCGCGAAGTGCGGCCGGCGCACCGACCGGATGGCTGCGCACGCCGTGCGCCAGCGAGACCCAGGTGCCGCCGGCCAGCGCGAAGTGAATCACGCTCTCCGAGCCGCTGATCTCGCTGATCAGCACCGGTGCCGCTGCACCGCGCACGCCGCCGCCGCCGGTCGGGCGCACGTGGTGCGGCCGCAGCGCCACCGTGATCGTCGCCGTCGGCGAGCGTGCGCAGCCGGGCGGCGGCGCTCCAGCGCGCGGCATCGCCGAGTGCGATCTGGTCGTCGCGCTTGGTCGCCGGCCGCCGACGTTGATCGGCGGGTCGGAGAACACGCGTGCGCTGGTCAGGTCGCTCGGCTCGCGATACACCGCGATCGCCGGCCCGAACTGCGTGACTCGGCCCTCGTGCAGCGTGGCGACGTGGCCGCCGAGCAGCAGCGCCTCGCTCGGCTCGGTGGTGGCGTAGACCACGGTGCAGCCGCGGTCGGCGAACAGGCGCGGCAACTCGTCGCGCAGCGCCTCGCGCAGCTTGTAGTCCAGGTTGGCCAGCGGCTCGTCGAGCAGCACCAGCTCGGCATCCTTGACCAGCGCGCGCGCCAGCGCCGTGCGCTGCTGCTGGCCGCCCGACAGCTCGCTCGGGCTTGCGGTCGAGCAGCGCGCGCGAGCTTGAGCAGCTCGGCGATGCGGCCGACGCGGCCCTTGACTGTCGCGCTGCGGACGCGCGGGTCACGCGCAGCGGCGACGCGATGTTCTCGAACACGCTCAGGTTCGGGTAGTTGATGAACTGCTGATAGACCATCGACACGCGCGCGCTGCTGCACCGGCACGCCGGTGACGTTGCGGCCGCCGAACCACACCTCGCCGCTGGCTGGGCTTCACCAGCCCGGCCATCAGGCGCAGCAGCGTCGTCTTGCCGGCGAGCGTTTCGCCGAGCAGGGTGTTGAAGCCCTTGTCGGCGAGCGTCAGGCGGGTGGGATGGATGTGGACGTCGGCCGCCGACGCGGAGCGTTACGTCCTTCAGTTCGAGTGTCACGTCGTCGGCAGCCGCGGGAGGTGCCCGCAGGATAGGGCACCGTGGCGAGCGGTGCCAAGAGCGGGCGCGCCGAAACGTTGCGCGCCCGCTCAGGCACCAGGGAAGAGGCTTCTTACGACTTCGTGGCCCAGCGCTTGACGATCTCTTCGTACGGCATCGTCACGCCCTTGGGCTTCTCGTTGGCGAGCTTGGCCTTCGGGCCATCGGGCTTGCCGAGCCACTCCTTCGGATCGACCGGCTTGTTCAAGCGCGGGCCGCAGCCGCCGTAGGTCTTGGCCTTCTCGTCGGCCTCCTGCATGCGCGCCATCACCTGGTCCATCTCGCCGGCCAGGCGGTCCATCGCCTGCTGCGGCTTGAAGGCGCCGGAGTTGACGTCGCCGATCTGCTGCCACCACAGCTGCGCGAGCTTCGGGTAGTCGGGCACGTTGACGCCGGTGGGCGTCCACATCACGCGATCGGGCGAGCGGTAGAACTCCACCAGGCCGCCGAGCTTGGGCGCGCGCTCGGTGAACGACGCGTGGCGCACCGTGCTGTCGCGGATGAAGGTCAGGCCGACGTGGCTCTTCTTCACGTCGACCGTCTTGCTGACGACGAACTGCGCGTACAGCCAGGCCGCCTTGGCGCGCGGCGTGGGCGTGCTCTTGAACAGCGTCCACGAGCCGGCGTCCTGATAGCCGAGCTTCATGCCGTCCTGCCAGTACGAGCCCTTGGGACTCGGCGCCATGCGCCACAGCGGCATGCCTTGATCATCGACCGTGTTGTTGCCGTCCTTCTTCGGCGCCACCATCGACGCGGTGAACGCGGTGTACCAGAACACCTGCTGCGCCACGTTGCCTTGCGCGAGCGCGGGCAGCGACTGGTAGAAGTCGTAGTCGGCGGCGCCGGGCGGCGCGTACTTGCGCAGCCACTCGTCCCACTTGGCGATCGCGTACACCGAGGCCGGGCCGTTGGTCTCGCCGCCGCGCGACACGCTCGGCGCCCTGCGGGTTGCACGAGCCCTCGGGCATGCGGATGCCCCATTCGTCGATCGGGCGGCCGTTGGGCAGGCCCTTGCTCGAGGCGCCGGCCATCGACAGCCAGGCGTCGGTCATGCGCCAGCCGAGGTCGGGCGCGCGCTTGCCGTAGTCCATGTGGCCGTAGATGCGCTTGCCGTCGATCTCCTTGACGTCGACGCTGAAGAACTGCGCGATGTCCTCGTAGGCGCTCCAGTTCACCGGCACGCCGAGGTCGTAGCCGTACTTGGCCTTGAACTTGGCCTTCAGGTCGGGCTTGTCGAACCAGTCCTTGCGGAACCAGTACAGGTTGGCGAACTGCTGGTCGGGCAGCTGGTAGATCTTGCCGTCGGGCCCGGTGGTGAAGCTGATGCCGATGAAGTCCTTGACGTCGAGCTGCGGGTTGGTGACGTCCTTGCCTTCGCCGGCCATCCAGTCGGTCAGGTTCACCGCCGACTGCAGCCGCGAGTGCGTGCCGATCAGATCGGAGTCGTTGATGTAGGCGTCGTACAGGTTGCGGTTGGTCTGCATCTGCGTCTGCACCGCCTGCACGACCTCGCCTTCGCCGAGCAACTGGTGGTTGACCTTGATGCCGGTGATTTCCTGGAACGCCTTGGTCAGCGTCTTGCTCTCGTATTCGTGCGTCGGAATCGTCTCCGACAGCACGTTGACCTCCAGGCCCGCGAAAGGCTTGGCGGCGGCGATGAACCACTCCATCTCCTTCAACTGGTCGGCCTTGGACAGCACCGAGGGCTGGAACTCGTTGTCGATCCAGCGCTTGGCGGCGTCGACCGAGCCTTGCGCGGCCGGTGCCTGCGCCGGGGCTGCGGGCTGTGCAGCGGGCGCCGCGGCCGTGGGCGCTCTCCTGCTTGCCGCAACTCACCAAGACAACAGTGGCTGCGAGCGCCACCGCCGTCAGAACCGGTCTCTTATCCATCGTTGCTGCTCCTCGTTGGTTTGAAATCCCGCGGGCTGTTGCCATCGCGCGGCGATCGTACGTACGAAACAAAACGAATGTCAATCGAAGAAACGCCCATTCAATTCGCGCTCAAACGAATCGACGACGAACGTGTTGCATGGGAGCGGTCGTCGAACCAGCGGGTGACCGCGGCGCGTTCCCTTGCGTTGAGGTGCAGTCCGAGCTTGCTGCGTCGCCACAACACGTCGTCGGCGTGGCGGGCCCATTCGTGGTCCCACAGGTAGCGCAGCTCGGCCTCGTGTAACCCAGGTGCCACCTCGGCGCCGAGACCGGCCGGGTCGTCGAGCAGCCGTTGCACCAGCGAGCCGTAGCTGCGCGACCAGCGGCGGCACAACGCGGTCGTCAACTCGGGCCGGCGCACCGACAGCGCGTGCTGGAAGCGCGCGATGTCGGCATCGGGGCGGCCGCTCGGCTCGATCCAGCCGGACAAGTCGCCGCCCGGCAGCACGGCCCGCGCCGTCCAGGGCGCGGCGCGCACCTGCAGCGCGTTGCACAACTGATCGGCGGCCTGCTCGGCCAGCTTGCGGAAGGTCGTGATCTTGCCGCCCCACACCGACAGCAGCGGCGCGGGCGCGGTCTTCATGTCGAGCTGGTAGTCGCGCGTCACCGCCGACGGATCGCCCGTCTCGTCGTCGAGCAGCGGCCGCACGCCCGAGTAGCTCCACACCACCGATGCCGGCAGCACCGGCTGCGCGAAATAGCGGCTCGCCTGCTCGCACAGGTAGGCCACCTCCTGCGCATCGGGGTGCGCCTGGCCGGGGTCGCCGTGGCACTCGACGTCGGTGGTGCCGATCAGCGTGAACGCGCCTTCGTACGGAATCGCGAAGATGATGCGGCGGTCGGCGTTCTGGAAGATGTAGGCGTGGTCGTGCTCGAACAGCCTGGGCACCACGATGTGGCTGCCCTTGACCAGGCGCAGCGCTGCGCCGGCGCCTCGCCGAGCTGCTCGATGCAGAAAGCTCGACGCCCACGGGCCGGTGGCATTGACCAGCGCGCCGGCGCGCACCGTGCGCGCGGCGCCGTCGGGGCCGCTGCAGCTCGACAACCCACTGCGCGCCCTCGACGCGCGCGCGCTCGCAGCGCCAGCGTGTCAGCACCGTGGCGCCGCGCTGGCGTGCGTCGACCGCGCACAGCACCACCAGCCGCGCGTCGTCGACCCAGCCGTCGGAGTAGACGAAGCCACGCCTGAAGTGGGCCTTGAGCGCGCGCGCCGGCCGGGTGCTGCGCCAGCTCGACCGCGCGCGACGGCGGCAGCCATTCGCGCCGCGCCAGGTGGTCATACAGGAACAGGCCGGCGCGGATCATCCACACCGGACGCATGGCCGGGTCGTGCGGCATCACGAAGCGCAGCGGCGACATGATGTGCGGCGCGCTCTTGAGCAGCACCTCGCGCTCGGCCAGCGCCTTGCGCACCAGCGAGAACTCGTAGTGCTCGAGGTAGCGCAGGCCGCCGTGGATCAGCTTGGTCGACGACGACGAGGTGTGCGACGCCAGGTCGTGCTGCTCGCACAGCAACACCGACAGCCGCGCGCCCGGCGAGGTCGCGTGCGATGCCCGTGCCGTTGATGCCCCCGCCCACCACCAGCACAGCGACCTCTGCAGGGATCGTTGCTGCTTGCATGTTTTCGTTTTGATTCGAATGGGTTCGTTTTAGCCGAATCGGGGCACACCGGCAAGCGGGCAAGCGCGCGGTCGCAGGTCGCCCACATGGCCTACGCTCGGCCGCAGCCGTTTCGGCAGGCACGCACCTGCCTGCCCCGCAGCCAGAGATGACTCGCCGCCGCGCCACCCGCAGCGCCGCCCGCGCGCCGCGCGGCTTCACGCCCAACCCGCGGCAGAGCGATCTGCTGGCTGCGGTGCGCGAACACGGCGTGATGACGGTGGAGGCGATGGCCGAGCGCTTCGGCGTCACGCTGCAGACGGTGCGCCGCGACGTCGGCGCTGCTGGCCGATGCCGGGCTGCTGGCGCGCTATCACGGCGGCGCGCGGATGCCAGCTCGACCACCGAGAACATCGGCTACGGCCAGCGCCAGCACCTCAACGAGCAGGCCAAGCGGCAGATCGCGCGCGCGGTGGCCAAGGCGGTGCCGCAGGGCTGCTCGATGATCATCAACATCGGCACCACCACCGAGGCGGTGGCGCGCGAGCTGCTGCAGCACAAGGGGCTGCGCGTCATCACCAACAACCTCAACGTGGCGGCGATCCTGTCGGACAACCCCGACTGCGAAGTCATCGTCGCCGGCGGCCTGGTGCGCTCGCGCGACCGCGGCATCATCGGCGAGGCGACGGTGGAGTTCATCCGCCAGTTCCGCGTCGACATCGGGCTGATCGGCATCTCGGGCATCGAGGCCGACGGCACGCTGCGCGACTTCGACTACCGCGAAGTGAAGGTGGCGCGCGCGATCATCGAGCAGTCGCGCCAGGTGTGGCTGGCCGCCGACCACAGCAAGTTCAACCGGCCCGCGATGGTGGAGCTGGCGCACCTGAACCACATCGATTGCCTGTTCACCGATCGCACGCCGGCGGAGCCGTATCCCGCGCTGCTGGCGGAGGCCGACGTGCGCTGCGTGGTGGCCGACTGAACCCCTAACGCGGCTGCGCAGCGGCCCGTCGGCACTGCGGCCAACCCGAATTGGGGACGCCCCCAGCTAGCGAACGTGCCGTCTTGGAACGCTGCATCCGAAGCGGTTCAATGCAACTCAGCGATGCGGACGTCTCCAAAAGACCGTGTCGCATCACCCAACCCAAATCCTAGGAGTCTCATCATGTCCATTCCTCCCATCGGTCCGACCAACACGATCAACACCGGCCCCGGCAATGACACCGTCCACATCTCCAAGGCCGACGGGCCTCGCGGGGCTGCTGGGCCTGTACAAGGTCGAGATCAACGGCCAGACCCAGTACATGACCAAGCAGCAGCTCGAGAACACCAAGTTCAACCTGGGCGGAGGCAACGACCGCATCATCGTCGACGACAACGTCACCGCCGACATCCACGCCGATGGCGGCTGCGGCAACGACCTGATGGTCGGCGGCTCCGGCGACGACAAGTTCAACGGCGGCTGCGGCAACGACGTGCAGCTCGGGCGCGGCGGCAACGACAAGCTGAACGGCGGCTGCGGCAACGACTACCAGAACGGCGGCTGCGGCAACGACACCATGTACGGCGGCCACGGCAACGACACGCAGGTCGGCGGCTACGGGCAACGACTGCCAGAACGGCGGCTGCGGCAACGACCGGCAGTACGGCGGCATCGGCAACGACGTCCAGGTCGGCGGCCACGGCAACGACCGGCAGTTTGGCGGCCCGCGGCAACGACTGGCAATTCGGCGGCCCTGGCAACGACCTGCAAGTCGGCGGCCCGGGCTGGGACGTGCAGTTCGGCGGCCCCGGCTTCGACTGTCCGCCTGCCCTGAGGCGGCCTCGCGCGGCTCATTGCCGCGCAGCCTCGAGCCCCGGCTTCGGTCCTCCGAGCCGGGGCTTTTTCTTGGCACACGACTTCGTTGCGTCGGGTCGCCTTCCTTGACGAATCGACCTTCGTGCGCGCGATGCGGCGCGTGATGGCCTGAGCCGCACGCGCGCGACATCGAGGCGCTGCGCGCCGCCGTCGTCGTCTGCGGGCGCCTTGTCTCAGCGCGGCGCGTACGCGGGCGGCTGCAGTGCCAACGCTGCCAGCGAGCCGGCGCGCGCCTGCGGCAGCGCGGCGAGAAACCGCGCACTGGCGTCCAACGACGGCGCACCGCCCGCCCATGCCAGCACCAGCTCGCGCAGCGCGTGCCGCGTCTGGCGGGTCAGCGCGCCGGCGATCGGGTCGCTCGGCGTCGGCCAGCAGCTTTTCGCAGTACAGCGCACGCGCCTGGTCGCTGCTGGCGATCAGGTCCATCAGCGCGCGCGCGGCATCGTGGAACTGTGCGGCCGCCAGTGCGTGCTCGGGCTCTGCCTGCGCATGCCAGGCGCACAGGTATTCGAGCGGCCCGAGGCTGCGCGTGCTGCCGTAGCCCGCCGCGGCCTGCAGCGCGGGGTTGGCGCCCCATGCGGTGCGCCGGCCGCTGGGCAGGCGGCCCGTGCGCAAGGCGTGCACCAGGGCCTGCGCCACCGCGGCGCGGGCCGCGTGGTCGCCATGCTGGCCGATGATGGCCAGCACGCGCAGGAACGCCGGGTAGAGATCGTCGCCGAGACCATCGCAGACCGCGGCGAGCAGCGCCACACGATCTTCGTCGTTCGGCAGGTCGATGCAGCCCTCGACCAGCGCCTGCGCCGCCAGGGCCCAACGCGGTTCGGCAAGGAGTGTCGTCACAGTGGAGACCGCATTCACGCGATCGCGTCAGCCTCGCCGCGCAAATGAGCGAGCACCGCAGCGGCATGCTGCTCGACACTCAAGCCGCGCGCAGCAGCACTCAGGTCACCCGATATCGCGGACGGCGGACATGGGGCCGTCGGCACGGAACCAGGCCATCGAGTCGCGCGCCCGCGCGTCGAACGACGCGGATGGCAAAGCCATGGCCGACTGGGCCAGGGCAGCGGTGTTCGGGAGGGTGGTGGCGCGGATCATGTTCGGGTTCTCGGTTCACTCAGACTACCGCGCGACCTCGCGGCACACCAGTGCGGCGGCTCCTAGCTAGGGTCGCTCCGGACGTCAGTTCTGTTCGTCAGCTCTGTTGTGCGCCGTCGCCTTCCACTTGGGAGGCGGCATTGGTGGGCTTTGTCGTCGGTTTGATGGGATCGACATGGACCTGCGCACGTTGGTTTCGGGCCGCCTCGGCGGCACGCGCCCGGCGCTCGTTTTCGTCCTTCACCGATTGCGCTGTTGCCTCGCTGGATCCGCAGTCGTAGCAGTTCGCCCACGGTGCCGGCGGGAACAAAACGTACTCCGCGGTGGGGCGCCACTCGAAGCCCTTCAGGACGAGCCGCTTGGTCGGTTGACGCAGGCGACGCGGGATCGGGCGGCGAAGTCGACTCACCGGCCTCGCAGTCTGAAGCGGCAGGCGCCGGGGGAACTTCGTTGCCGGGTTCGCCGTGCACCCATTCGAAGATCGGAACGAGCACGAGCGAAAAGACGACATTGGAGGGAGGCGCAAGCATGTTTCAACTCCTTGGGCGGATGGAAACAAGGCGCGCCGCCAGGCGCGCCTTGCTCCAATGCCGGGGACTTAGCCGACCCGCTGCGAGGCCGTGGTCGCCGACTTGAAGATGGCGTCCAGCGTGGTCGAGACGCTGTTGGCCAGCGCCGACATCGTCTGCGCTTCGCCCTTCAGGGCTTCCATCTTGTCGAACTGGCCGTTCTCGTTCGAGTTGGTGTTGCCCTTGCCGCCGAGCGCGTCGGAGACTTCCTGGCCAGCCTTCTTGACCTTGTCGAACTGCTTGTTCTCGAGTTCGCCCGAGGATCTTGGCCAGCACGACCAGGAAGCTTTCGCCCTTGCTGCCGCCCTTGCCGCCGGTGCCGCACTTCTTCTCGAAGTCCTTCTTGTACTCCTCGAAGATCTCGTTGCCGCAGCACGATCATCTGGTCCTTGAAGTCGCTGGATCCTGTCGCCGACCTTGTCACGGACGTGATCCGTGCAGTCGCGGTCGACCTGCGGGGCAGTTCTGCTGCACGGCGGCACGGACCGCATCCTTGGCGAGGTCCATCAGGAACTTGGGCGCGCCCAGTTCCTTGCCGACCTTGTCGATCATGCTGCAGGCCACGTCACCGATGGCCTCACCGAACAGGCCCTTGGCCGCGCCGAGCAGCACGCCCGAGCCCGGGAGCAGGGCGTTCAGCGCGATCGGGGCGGCGATCTTGATGGCCTCGCTGGCGAGGTCCTTAACGGCAGAAATCGGGTTCCACATGACTAACTCCTTGGGTGGGCTTTGCACTGAAGGTTTGGCGAAGCCCAGGTTGCGATGCATTTCGCAGCATCCCAGCGAGCTGGTCTGATGCGATCCTTTATGCCAACGACACTTGGCGTTTCTTGGTTGCGTTCGTGTCGCGGGACGTTTGAATTAAATGTGGAGCCAGCCTGATTTCACAGTCGGGGCGTTCGGCAGCTAGGTGCGCTACTAGCCCCTGCGAACAACCCTAGTTCGCGGCGCTCTCGTCCCGCTTGGAAACCTCGCGCGATCCCTCCGAAGGGGGCCATTGCGCGATCGTGCTGATGCCGCCGGCGGTGACGCCGAGCAGCCAGCGCGTGCCGCGGTGTTCGACGATCACCACACGCTCCTTCGGGCCCACCGGCAGCGCGCGCACGAAGCGCAGCGCGTCGTCGACGCCGCCGTCGGCGCTGGCGCGCGGTTGCATGCGATTGCGCAGCAGGCGCAGCCCCACCCAGGCCAGCGCGAGCACGACGCCGAGCGCGATCAGCATGCTGAGGAAACTCATTACGAACGATTCCATGGGGGCTCCTCGTAGTGGGTCAGGTCTTCGCCGGGCGCAGCGATGCGCCGCGCCGGCAGGGCCACATGTTGACCGGGACCGGCCTCGCGCTGCGCCTGCACCTGTTCGCGCACCTCGCGCGCCCACAGGATGACCTCGGCGATGATGTCGAACAGATCCGACGGCACCACTTCGCCGATCTCGGCGCGTGCCAGCATGTCGCGCGCCAGCGGGATGTTGCGCACGATCGGCACGCCGGCTTCCTCGGCGGCCTGGCGCATGGCCAGCGCGACGTGGTCTTCGCCCTTGGCGGCGATGGTCGGCACCGGGCAGGCTTCGCGGTCGTAGTCGATGGCGATCGCGATGTGGGTCGGGTTGACCACCAGCACGTTGGCGTTGCGCGCGGCCTGCGTGGCATTGCGCTGCGACAGCTCCTGCGCCATCTGGCGACGGTGCTGCTTGATGTAGGGGTCGCCTTCGCTCTCCTTCATCTCCTGCTTGATGTCGCGCATGCTCATGCGCATCTTCTTGGTGAACGAGTAGCGCTGGTACACCACGTCGAGCAGGGCCACGCCGGCGAAGGCGGCCACCGTCCAGATCAGCAGCTTCAGCGTCAGGCTCCACACGAGCGCGCCGATGGCCTCCATCGGCAGGTCGGCCGTGCGGGCCAGGCTCGACGATCTGCGGCATGGCCGAGCGGATCAGCAGCCAGCCGAGCAGGAACATCAGCGCCGCCTTGACGATCGACTTGATCAGCTCGATCAGGTTGTCCATCGAGAACATGCGCTTGACGCCCTCGACCGGGTTCATGCTGTCGAGCTTGGGCTTGACCTTCTCGAAGCTGAGCACCGGGCCCGCCTGCAGGAAGTCGGTCAGCAGTCCGACCGCGGCCACCGGCACCAGCAGCATCGCCACCAGCATCAGCGACAGCTCGGCGGCCTGCGCACCGATGGAGCGCGCGGCACCCGCGAAGCCGGTGGCCATCCAGCCGTGGCCGATGGTGGTGAGCAGGCTGTCGATCAGCCCCGCCAGGCGATGACCGGCAAAGCCGATCGTCATCACCCCCAGCGCGATCCAGAGCACCAGGCCCAGCGTGCTCGTGACGTCCTTGCTCTTGGCGACGTCGCCTTTCTTGCGCGCGTCGTCGAGCCGCTTTTGTGTCGGCTTCTCGGTCTTGTCGCCACCGTCGTTCTTGTCGGACACAGCGCTCTCCCTGCGGGTGTCGTCGCTTCAGCCGCCGAGCAGCAGCCGCAGCGACCTGAAGGCCACGCCGCCGCGGCCGATCAGGTCGTCCTGCAGCAACTGCACCAGCGAGGCCAGCTGCACCCAGATGATCCAGATCGCGGCCACCGACTTCAGCGACTGCGACAACGAGAAGACGTTGAGCTGCTGGGCGAAGCGGTTGATCAGCCCGAGCACGCCCTCGATCACGTACATCAGCACCAGGGCCGGCGCGGCGATCAGCAGCGTGAGGGCCATGATGCGGCCGAACTCCATTTCGAACAGGCGCATGCCGCCTTGCACGAGCGAGGGGAACGGCGCGCGCACCGGCCACAGCGTGTAGCTCTCGAGCAGCGTGCCGATCATCACCATGAAGCCGCCGCCGGCCATGAAGACGAAGCCGGCGAGGCGGCCGAACAGCGCGCCGTTGAGCGTGGTGGTCTGGCCCGACGTCGGATCCTGCACCTGGGCCTGGGTGGTGCCGGCCTTGGTGTCGATCAACTGCGCCCGCGGCTTCGAAGGCCCACAGGATGCTGCCGAAGAAGAAGCCGAGCGCGCCGCCGATGAAGGCCTCCTTCGCGAACAGCGGGACCAGGCCCCAGCCGGTCACCAACAGCGGGCCGGGCGAGGGTTGCAGCAGCAGGCTGAGCATCGCGATCGACAGGAAGATCGTGTTGCGCACCAGCGCCGGGATCAGCTCCTGGGTGAACAGCGGCACCAGCAGAAAGGCCACCGCCACGCGCGTGGACGACAGGCCGAGCAGCAGCGCCGTGTCGCGCAGCGGGCCGAAGATCGTCAGCGCTTCCATGGCCTGCCGCCGGGCGGCACGTTCAGCGACGCACCATGCCCGCGAACCCGCTGAACACGCGGTCGCCGAACTGGTACAGCCCGCCGCCGAGCATCGACGCCGTGATGAAGATCGTGATGACGATCGCGAAGAACTTGGCCACGTACTGCAGCGTCTGCTCCTGCAGCTGCGTGGCTGCCTGCACGAAGGCGATCAGCATGCCGACGACGGCCGCCACGATGATCGGCGGCGCCGACAGCAGCAGCACGTACCACAGCGCCTGCTGCGTCATTTGAATGATGTCGCCATGCAGCATGATCCGGCTCCTTCAACCGTCAGAGGTAGGTGAGGATCAGCCCATGCGTGAGCTTGACCCAGCCGTCGATCAGCACGAACAGCAGCAGCTTGAACGGCATCGAGACGGTGGTGGGCGACAGCATCATCATGCCCATCGCCATCAGGATGTTGGAGATCACCAGGTCGATCACCAGGAACGGCAGGAAGATCAGGAAGCCGATTTCGAAGGCGACCGAGAGTTCGCTGACGGTGAACGCCGGCACGATGACCAGGAAGTCGCGGTCGGTCACCTTGGCGGCCTGCTCGGGCTTGAGCGCCTTCTGCGCGGTCCTGAAGAAGAACGCGCGCTCGACCGGGCGGCTGTGCTTGACCAGAAACTCGCGCAGCGGCTCCTTGGCGGTGTCGGCGGCCTTCAGCATCGCCTGCGTGCTGCTGCCGATGTCGTTGATGCCCTGCATCTTGGCGGCCATTTCGCTGCCCACCGGGTACATCACGTAGATGCTCAGCACCAGCGCCAGGCCGTTGAGCACCACGTTGGGCGGCACCTGCTGCAGGCCGAGCGCGTTGCGCAGCAGGCTCAGCACCACCACCAGCTTGGTGAACGAGGTCACCATCACCGCGACGAACGGGGCCAGCGCCAGCACCATCACGGTGAGCAGCGCCGAAGACGGGGAGAATTGGGTCAGGTCCATGACCCGTTGGGTGGCACTTTGGCCATCCGCGGTTCAAACAAATCCGCGGCCATGCGGCAAACGCGGCCGCCACCGGGCTGTGGCCAGGCCGGTGGTGCCGCTGCAACCGCGTCCGGCCCCTCGTGAGGCAGGCCGCCTGACGGCGGGCGCCGTCAGGTTTCGTCGAGCGAATCGATCCGCAGCGCCCAGCCGTCTCCCCAGGGCATCAGCACCCCGCCGGCCAGGTAGCTCGCCGGGCCGGCCTCGCCGGCACAGCGCCACAGGCTGGCCCGCGCTTCGGTTTCGATCGGTTCGATGCGCTGCCAGCCCGCGAGAGACCGCGCGTCCATCGGGCGCGGCAGGCCCAGGCGCAGCTCGCACAGGTCGTCGCCCTCGTACGGCGTCGCCCACTCGACGCTCACCGGTTCGGGCGTCCACGGCGTGGGCAGCGCCACCGGCAAGCCGGCCAGCGGCGCGGCCGGCTCGTTGCTCGAGCGCAAGCGGCCTTGCCAGCCGGGGGCCATCGACGCCGGCAGCAGCACGGCACCGCCAGGCTCCAGGGCCGCGAGCTCGTCCTCGTCCAGCCGCATCTGCGTCAGCACCAGCACGCCCGGCGTGAGGGTCCAGCGCAACTGCGCGGCCAACGGCTTCGGACGGCGCGGCCAAGCCACGCAGCAAGGCCCACGGCAAGTCGATGCGGCAGCTGGGTTGGCCATGGCCCTCGTCGCCTTGACGCAGCTCGCGGCTCCACTGCGCGCGCGCGTGCGGCGCCACGGTGTCCGCCGTGCGCGCCCGGCTGCGACCAGCGCCAGACGAGCGAGAAATCGAGCCAGCCATCGAGCGCGTCGAGCAGCGGCGCGCAGGTCTCCAGCAGCACCGCGGCATCGGCGGCATGGCGCACGATGCCGTGCACCCACAGCCGCAACGAGCCGGCGGCGGTGGCTGCCTCGAAGATGGCCCAACCGGCCAGCACCGGGCCCGAGGGCGCCGGCGGCGCCAGCGGCGGCACCCTGAGCTTCTTGGTGGTGGTATGCATTTCCATCGTCACACCCGGTGCGTGACCATCATGCGCGTCAGTTCGGCCACCGACCGTGCCCGCATCTTGGCCATGCCGCGCGCGCGGTACAGCTCCACCGTCTTGATCGACAGGCCGATGCGGTCGGCGATGTTCTTGTTGTAGATGCCCTGGATCACGAAGCCCAGCACCTGGCGCTCGCGCGGGGTCAGCCGCGCCTCGAGCGCCGAGAAGCGGGCCTGCGCCTCGTCGGGCTGGGCGCTGTCGGCGCCGTCGGCGGCGGCCGCGTGGGCCACCTGAGGGCGGGCCCCGTGCGCGAACGCGGCATCGAGCGCTTGTTCGAGCGCGCCATCGTCGAACGGCTTCTCGAGCAGCGTGACCGCGCCTTTCTGCATGGCCTGCACCGCCAGCGGCACGTCGGCGTGGCCGCTCATGTAGACCACCGGCAGGACGGCGTCGCGCTCGAGCAGCGCGTCGTGCACGTCGAGGCCCGACAGCTGCGGCATGCGCACGTCGAGCATCAGGCAGGCCGGCACGTTGCGGTCGCGCTGCGCCAGCGCCTCGACCGCGACTCTGCGGGTCGTCCCAGACCTGCACGTGGAAGCCCGCACCGCTCAACCAGAAGCGGGTGGACTCGAGGAACTCGGCGTTGTCGTCGACGATGTAAACGGTGCGTGCGGTCATGTTGGCCTCGCGGTCGGATCGGTGGGTTGGCTGGTGGCCTTGGCGTGCGTGTCGGCGGCGCGCCGCAGGCAACGGCAGGCTCAGGTGGAAGGTGGCGCCGCGTTCGGCATTGCGGGTGAACCACAGTCGGCCCTGGTGCAGTTCGACGAACGAGCGGCAGATCGACAGGCCGATGCCCATGCCGTTGGGCTTGCTCGAGGTGAACGGCACGAACAGCTTGGCCGCGGCTTCATCGTCGAGGCCGCAGCCGTTGTCGCGCACCTGCAGTTCGACTTCGTTGGCGCGCACCAGCAGCCGCAGCGCCAGCTCGGGCTGCTCGGGCGGGGCGCTGCGCATGGCGTCGAGCGCGTTGCGCATCAGGTTCACGACCACCTGCTGCAGCATCACCTCGTCGCCGCGCACCGCGCACGCCGTGCTCCGGCAGCTCCAGAACCAGGCTGGGCGCCGCTGCGGCGCAGATCCCAATCGAGCAGCGAGGCGCTGGCATGAACCAGCGCGACCAGGTCCAGGCGCGCATGGCGCGGCTGGTGCGAGTGGGTGAACTCGCGGATGCGGGTGATCACGCGGGCGGCGAACATCACCTGCTCCAGCGCACGCTCGAGGGCCTGCGACTCCTCGGCGCTCAGTGCATTGGCGCGGCGCGACAGGCGCGAGCGCAGGCCGCGCAGCAGATTGGCGGTGGCGCCGATCGGCTGGTTCAGTTCATGGGCCAGCGTGCTCGCCATCTCGCCGACCGAAAACACGCGCGAGGTGAACAGCAGCTGCTCGCGATCGTCGAGCTGGCGCTGCAGCATGCGGCTCTGCTCGCGCCAGTCGATCAGGCGAAGCAGCAGGTGGTCTTCGTCGAGGCGGGCGACTTCGGCGTCCCACTGCTGGGCATCGCCCAGGCGCACGCGCCGTGGCGCGTCGGCGGCTTCGCGGGGCGAGACGGCCGCCTTGAACCCCGGCAACGCGCGCTCCAGCGCGGCCCGGCGGCGCCGACTTCGACGCCGGGCACTCGCGCGCGCCAGGCTTCGGAGGCCCAGCACAGCGCGCCGCTCTTGCGGGCGATGACGGCCGCCGCGTCGCCCAGCGCAGCCAGTGCGGCGCACGCCGTCGCGATGGGCTCGGGCTTGCTGCGCGCGCTGCGAAGCGGGTTGGCTGCGACGGCGCTCAGCATGGCGTGGCCTCCGTGAATCGAGGAGTTGCCGCCAGCAGCGGCCGGGCGCAGACGACGGCGTGCACGCTCCATTGCCGGCCGAGCGCGGCCCAGAAGCGTTGCGCCGCAGGGACGTGCACCCGCACCTCGCAGCGGCGCGGCGTGCCTTCGAGCACGGGGCCGAGCTGCACCGCGCACGGCAACGCGGCGCCCGGCGCCACCGAGCCGGCATCGGCCATGACCATCTGGCGGCCGTGCCGCGGATGGTGTTCGCGGATCAGGCGGGCATGGCACCACAGCATCACCGGCGGCAGCGCCAGCCATTGCAGGCGGGCCCCGACCCGCAGACCGTGCAGCGCCAGCTTGCCGCTGGCCCGCATGTCGGGATGCGGCCACAACACGTGGGCCCAGGCCGCGCCGGCCGGATCGGAGCCTTGCGGGAAGGCCAGCACGACGCAGCGGCCGCGTTGCCACTGTTCGTTCGCCGCCAACAGCGCCGGCGGCACCACGAGTTGCGCCAGTTGCGCCTGCAGGCCGCGCGACAGGGCTTCGCGCCATTCGTCGGCGTCGTCGGCGTCGATCACCGTCTGCGCGGTGTCTCGGGCTGCCGATCGCTTTTTTGGGGCGGCAGGTCGCCAGCGTCGTCGTCCGCTTGTTCTCTCGGCGGCTGGCGGTGCTCGGGTTGCTCGCGCGGCTGGCGGCGTCGCTCGGAGGTTCCGGGCGTCGGCGTCCAGGGCGTCGAGGGCGTGGGCAGCGTCCAGGCCATGCGCCGGCTCGGCGCGCAGGCCCGTCAACGTGGCCGGAGCGAGCAGCGCGTCGGGCAGCGCAAAGTCGCCCTGTGCCGCCGGCACATCTGGAATCGCCGCCTGGGGGACGCGGGTCGTCTCGGCAGGGTGCGTCGGCGACGCGCCACAGCGATTGCAACGTCGTGCCCTCGTGCCCATGGTCGCTGTCGATGCCCGGCAACGTCGGTTCCGACACCGGCACCGAGGCATCGCCGTGCACGATTTCGTGGACCTGCACCTCGCCGGGCACGCCAGTGGGCAACACAGGCGCCACCTCGGGGGCCGCGGGCGTGTCGGCCTGAATCGCCTCAATTGCCGCCGCCCAGGCGGCCAGCGCCTTCTCGGCGGCCTGGGCCGGATTGATCGGCTCGACTTCCATGGTCGCGTCAGAGGTGCGCGGCCGCGCGAGACGGCCCGGTCGCGCAGCACGAGGCCGTCGATGCCCAGCGTCAGCCGGTCGGGATTGAGGCCCAGCAGATGCTGCAGGTAGTCGCGCGCGCTGCGCTGCACGTCGGCCAACACGGCCGGCCCATGCGAAGCGGCATCGGCGAGCGACCCGGACACCAGCACCGAGACGATCGCGATCCGTTCGAAGAACGCCTGGCGCTGTGCCAGCGTGGCGGCATCCCAGTTGGCGGCAGCGCGGGTGACGTCGCGCAGCTGGCGCTCCAGCGGCTGCAACGCGCCGGCTTCGACCTCCTCGCCGTGCAGCGCCTGCAGGTTGACGGCGACGAACATCGCCATCGCGGCGCCGACGTCATCGAGGTCGCTGGCGCCGCTTTGGGCGCGGGCGACCTTTCGATAGCTGCGCAGGCAGGCTTCGTACGTCGCGACGAGTTGCTCTTGCGTGGCGGCGTCGGCCGATTGAACCGCGGCCATCTGCCGGGGCGCGGTCGGAGTTGCGGCCGGCTCGACGTGCAGCGGCGGCGTCTGGCTGCGGCTGCATTGCTCGAGCGCGGCGATCATCGCATCGCGCGCCAGGCGCGACACATCCTGAGCCAACGTCTGCTGGCGGCCACTGGGGATCGGGCGGGTTGTCTTCATCGAGGCTCCTGTGGGCGCATCGGCGGCTTGTCGCAAGCAGTACGGCGCTTGCGAGCGCCGTGTCCGCTCCATGGGTAGCAGCGAATGGCGAAACGGTTCAATCCCGATGCGCCGCGGCAGTTGGCGACGCCTATTCGTCGTCGTCTCGGGCTTGTTCGATGCGCACGTGCTCGGGCCCGATCGCGTGCTTGCGCAGCCGCTCGTTCAAGCGCGGGACGTGGCGCGCCAGCACCTCGACACCCACCGTCGGAGAGGCGATCGTCAGCCCCCAGGCGGCCTGCGGCCCCGACAGTGCGGTGCGCTCGGCGCGCACCGCGCGCACTTCCAGCGCCAGCGAGTTCGGCTCGTGCACCGTGGCCTCCCACGTCATCGCCGCTTCGGCGCCGCCGATCGGCGTGCCCTGCGGGCACGGACTTTCGCGCAACGAGGCTTCGAGGGCCGCGCGGGTGCCGGTGGGGGCGGGGTCGAGCGCACCGGCGCTGCTCAGCGGTGGCAGGGCCAGCGTCTGCGCGGGCGACAGCATCAGCGGCGGCATCGCCGGCAGCACGGCCGGCTCGCCAGGCGGCTCCTCGTCGCCCTCGCCCGAGCGTTGCTGGCGCTGCCGGTTTTGCAGCGCCCGCTCGAAGGCGTTGCAGGCGAACGGGTCGTTCGGCTCGCCCGCCTCCTTGGGCGCGCTCGCGCGGTCGCACGAAGCGGTGGCGGCGGACGACGGTGGCAGACGTGTTCATGCGAGGCGCCTGGATCAGTGGGCGTTGGTGGAGCGGCCCGGACGGGCCTGGTCGTCGAGTTCACGTTCCGCGCGCCGGTCGCGCTCCAGCAGGTGAGCGCGCTGGGCCTGTTGCGCCAGGTCGCGCACGGCGTCTTCGCGGGCCAGCGCACGGGTCAGGTCGGCGCGCGCCTGCTGCAGCTTTTCCTGCGCCTGCTCCAGCGCCTGTTCGTCGTTGTGCAGCTCGTACTCGTTGCGCTCGAGCTGGTCGTCCAGGCGATCCTGCTGGGCCACCGTGATCTGCGACCAGCGCGGCAGGCAGGGCGCCAGCGCGCCGACGATGTCCTCGCGCAGTGACGTGATCGAGTCGCGCAGGTGCTGCACCTGCCGCTGGCGCTGCCGCACCGCCTGCAGCGCCAATTCGACCTGCTCCTGCGCGCGCGCCACCAGTTCGCGCGAGCGCTGCACGCGCAGCCCGCGCAGGCGGCACAGCTGGCGTGCCTCGTGCGGCTGGGGCAGGCGGGGGCTCATCGGTGCAGCGGTCATAGCACCGCATCGCGCAGCTGCGCGATCGTCGCGGTCATCTCGGCGGCTTCGTCGGAGCGCTGCTGCAACAACGCCTTCAGCGCCGGCATGCGTTCGATCGCGCGGTCGGCCACCGGGTCGCTGCCGGCCTGGTACTCGCCCACGCGCAGCAGGAACTCGACCTCCGCATGGCGCGCCAGCAACTGGCGCAGCTGCGAGGCCGCTTCGCGGTGCTCGGCATCGGCCACCCGGGTGAAGACGCGGCTGGCGCTGCCCAGCACGTCGATCGCCGGGTAGTGCGCCGCCTGCGCCAGCTGGCGCGACAGCACGATGTGGCCGTCGAGGATCGAGCGCACTTCTTCGGCCACCGGGTCGGAGTTGTCGTCGTCTTCGGCCAGCACGGTGTAGAAGGCGGTGATCGAGCCATGGGCGTCGTTGCCGGCGCGCTCGAACAGCCGCGGCAGCTCGGCGAACACCGACGGCGGATAGCCGCGCCGCACCGGCGGCTCCTGCGCCGAAAGACCGAGCTCGCGCAGGCCGCGTGCGAAACGGGTGACCGAGTCGACCAGCAGCAGCACCCGCTTGCCTTCGCGGCGAAAGCCTTCGGCGATCGCGGTGGCCGCATACGCCGCGCGCACGCGCTCGAGTGCCGGCCGGTCGGAGGTGGACACCACCACCACCGAGCGGGCCAGGCCATCGGGCCCCAGGCTCTCGTCGAGAAACTCGCGCACCTCGCGGCCGCGTTCACCGACCAGCGCGATCACGTTGACGTCGGCCTTGGCCTGGCGCGCCAGCATGCCCAGCAGGGTGGACTTGCCGCCGCCGGCCATCGCGAAGATGCCCACGCGCTGGCCTTCGCCGACGGTGAGGGCGCTGTCGATCGCGCGCACGCCGGTGGGCAGCGGGTGGTCGACACCCTTGCGCTGCAGCGGCGACGGCGCATCGGCGTGCAGCGGCGTGCGCTGCAGCCCGGGGCCGGCCTCGAGCGGTCGGCCGTCCATCGGCTGGCCGAAGGCATCGATCACGCGGCCCAGCAGTGCCGGCCCGCAGGGCATCTGCGCCTGCTCGGCCAGGGCCTGCACCGCGGCGCCGACGGCGACGCCCTGCAGGGGGCCGTAAGGCGCGAGGATCACTTCCGGGCCGGCGAAGCCGATCACTTCGGCGAGCAAGGCGTCGCTGTCGTCGGGCCCTTGGGCCGGATCGAAGATGCGGCACTGCTGGCCGATGCGGGCGCGCAAGCCGGTGGCGCGCAGGATCGTGCCGCCGGCCTGCACGACCCGGCCGAGCTCGACCACGGTGCGGGTGGCCTGCAGCGTGCGCAGCAGCCGTTCGGTGGCGAGCGACGGCGTGGTCATCAGCGGTCTCCGGTGTGCTCGACGGCCCAGGCTTTGGCCAGGCGCTGCAACTGGGCGTCGAGCGAGGCCTCGACGCTGCCGAGTTCGGTTTCGATGCGGCAGGCGTCGAGCGCGCACGAGGCGTCGGCGCGCAGCTCGAACGGCATCGGCTCGATCGAGTGGCTGCTCGACGCGGCAACCGCATTCAACTGCTCGCGCACCGCGTCCACCCGATCGGGATGGACCGCCAGCGCCCAGTGCTGTGCCGGCAGCATCTCGCGCGCGGCCGTATCGGCCAACGCCACCAGCTGCTCGGCCGCGGCAAAACGGCCCATCAGCTTGCGCACCACCTCGAGCGCCAGCGCCGCCACCTGCGAGCGCAGCTCGTCGTGTTGGCGCGCGGCGGCGGCCGCGAGGTCGTTCAGGGTCGCGGCGATGTCGTCGCGGGCGGCGCCGCGGCCTTCGGCGAGCCCCTGCGCGTGGCCGGCGGCGCGCGCATCGGCGCGCGCGGCGGCCACTTGCGCGGCCTGCTGGTCGTGCAAGTCCTGGAGCCGGTCGCGCAGCGATTGGGCGTCGGCCAGCAGCGGCACCTCGGCCGCGCGCAGCACGCGGCGCGGCGATGCCAGGCGCAGATCGCCCTCACGTTGCCACAGCAAGAAGGTCATGCGCGGCTCCCGGTGTCGGCAGGCCGCTCGGCGAGCGTGATCGCCTGCGCGATCAGCGATTGCGCCAACGGCGCGACCATGGCCGCGGGGGTGGCCGGCGCCATCGCCGCAGCGACCACCAGGCGCAGCGGACCGGGCTGCATCGAGGCCAGCAGCACCGAGGCGCCAGTGCTGCGCAACTGCGCAGCCACCTGTTCGGCGCTGTCGATGCGCGGGCAGCGGCGCCACGTTGCTCGGCAGGATCTGGGTCGACGGCAGCGCGCGCAGCGCCTGCAGAAAGCCGGCGCCGAGCGCGGCGCGTGCCGCCGACAGGCGCGGCCCGTCGATCCACAGCTTGCAGCATCGGCGCGCACAGGATGGCGCCGACCTGGGCTTCGAAGCGTTGCAGTTCGGCATCCGGCAGCGCCAGCCAGCCGGGCGCGGCGTCGAGCGCATCCCAATCGAGCGAAGCCACCGCGTCGGCGGCGCGGCTGCGCAGACGCTGCGCAACCACTGCGCGCAGCTGGCGCTTGGTGCGGCCATCGGCGCTGGCGCTGCGGCGCGTGCGCCGTCGGCCCGTCCACCACGGGCTGCGCGTGCGGCGACGTGGCTCATGACCGCCCCGCGACGCGGTTGACGGTCTTGCGGAAGGCCGCCTGCATGTCGGGTGCCGGCATCTTGCGTGGCGGTGCGGCCAACGCGGCGGCGACCGTGGGTGCGGGCAGGGCCTTGGTGTCGGGTGTGCGGCGGCGCATCCAGAGCACGCCGCCACCGATCAGTGCCAGCGCGCCGCCGGCGCCGCCGGCCATCAGCGGCAGCGGCAGTGCCGCCTGGCTCGCCTGGGGCTTGTCGGTGGCCGGCGCCGCCGGGGCCGCCTTGTCGCCCGGCATGACCTCGGCCGGGAACAGCGCGACCGTCACGTTGTCGTACGACAGGCCTTCGATGCTGTTGACCACCAGCGCCTTGATCTGCGAGGTCTGCGAGGCGAGGTTGCGGTCTGCGCGATGCTTGATGAACACCGCTGCGGCGGCCGGTTGCAGCTTGTCGACCAGCGGGTTGCGCTCGGGCACCACCAGGTGCACGCGCGCCGTGATCACGCCATCGATGTTGGCGATGGTGTTGGAGATCTCCTGGGACATCGCGTGCATCAGGCGGGCGCGCTCTTCGAGCGGCGAGGACACGAAGCCCTCGCGCTTGAACACCTTGCCCATGCTGTCGAAGCTCTCGCGCGGATAGCCCTGCGCATTGAGCGTGCGCACGGCCTGCGAGAAGTCGTTGCGCGAGGTGGTGACCGAGAACTTGCCCTCGCGCACGGTCTTGTCGGCTTCGATGCCGGCGCTGCGCAGCACAGCCACCATCTCGTTGGCCTGACGCTCCGAGAGCTGCGTGTACAGCTCCTGGTTCGAGCAGGCGCCGAGCAGCAGCGTGGCGGCGCACAGCGCCGCAGCGGCGAAGCGCGACAGCGGAGCCTGGGGGGTCTGCACGGTCATGGCGGATCCTCTTAGGATTGTTGGCGGAACAGCTGCGACAGGCCGTCGGACGTGCGGTTGGCGATGTTCGACATCAGCGTGCAGTGGAAGCTGAACTCCTGGCAGCGCGCGGTCAGCATCACCATGTCGCCCGGGCTCATCGCGCTTTCGTTCGCCTGCGCGTTCTTGGCATCGGCCGCCAGCTTGGCGGCCTCGGTGTTGATGTGCTCGAACGGGGCCACCAGCATCTTGGCCGCCTGGCTCGGGCGTGCTGACCGGCTGGGCCTCGAGGCGGGCGCTGGCGTTGGCCAGCCCCTGCTGAAAGGCGCCGAAGTCCGACAGCGAGACGCCATAGCCGATCTGGACCTGGCCGGCCGCCGCACCGAGCGACGATGCGCCCGGGGCCTGTGCGACAGCGGCGACGACGTCGACCGTCATGATGGATTACCCCTTGCGAGCCACAGCCTCGAGCGACTTCGCCGACTCCGACATCGACGTGTTCGAGCTGGTGGACATGAAGTTGAGCTTGGCCGCCTCGGCCGTCAGCAGCGTGAGGTCGCTCATCTTGTCGCCGCCGGCGGAGACGACCTGCGATTGCTGCTGGATCACGTCGGACTGGCGGTCGAGCGCGCCGGCCCAGGCGAGAGACAGCGCTTCGAAGAAGTTGCCGGTGCGCCGGGTCTGTGGCTGCGTCACCGGCAGCGCTGACGTGATGAGCTGGTTCAGGGGGTTGGGGATGTTGCTCATGGGAATGCTCCTAACAGTGGACCTGTGTTGCGGGTGGGAACTCAGAAGTTCAGAATCAATTGCTGGCCGTTGAGCTCGAGCGTCAGGCTGCCCTTGGCAATCTGCGTCACGCGGTGGCCGCTGGGCAGCAGGGAGCCGAGGAAGTAGCGCGAGCCGTCGGCGGTGACCAGGTAGGCGGGCTCCCCCGGCACCAGCGAGGCGATGCGCTTGCCCGGGTCGTCGGACAGCGGTGCCGCCGGCGGCGGCGTCGGCTTGGCGGTGTTGCGCACGTCCAGGGCCTGCAGGCCGCGCACGTCGCGTCGCACCACCTCGGCGGCGCGGTTCAGCTTGGTCGCGTCGGGCTCGGCGGCTTCGGCGGCGATGCGCCCGGGGCCGGCCATTTGCGTGCGCACGGCCACGCCGTTGACGCGGAACACTTCGGCGACGTCGTGCGCCACGGCTTCATCGACCCAGACCTCGACCGTCGGCGCCAGGCGGCGTTCGGCCAGCCAGGCGTCGAGCAGCGAGCGTTGGGCCTGCGTGGGCACGCGGCCGCGCAGCGTGAGGCGTCCATCGGCCGAGCGGCTGGCCTCGAGCGAGGCGAACTCGCTGCCGCGCAGCGCGCTCACCAGCGCGGCGGCGGGATCGACGGCGGCCGGCGCGGGCGCGGCGGCGACCACATGCGCCATCCACAGTGCGCCGACGCAGCTGAGCAGCACGCCGGCGCCCAGGCTGGCCAGCCACACCTCGGCACGGCGACGCAAAGGCGTGGCGGTCGGTGCGGTTTTCTCGGCAGCGGGTGCCGGCGCGGCGAGCGCTTCGACGGCAGCGGCCGAGTCGCCAATCGTCGTCGCAGGCGCGGCCGAACGCCACCACCGAGCTGCCGATCTTCAACGGCGCATGCGGCATCCAGGTGGCGCGTTCGCCGGCGGCCAGGGTCTGGTCTCCCAGCTGCACTTCGCCGGACAGCACTTCGAGCGTGGCCTGCGGCCAATCGGCTTGCACGCGCACGCGGGAAGGCGCGACACGGTCCTCGCGCAGCACGATGTCGGCGCCGGCGCCCTGACCATCGGGTTCGGCGGCCAGCACGCAGGCCGCGCCGGCGCTCAACGGCGCGCGGGCACCGCCTTGCGGGCCCTCGAGGACGCGCAGTTCGAGTGCGTGCAGGGATTCAACGGGGGGTGCGGCGCGGTCCATGCTCGGGCGCTCCTGGTGGCTGTCGGTTCAGTTGGTCTGCGAGGTGCTGACGCGGGTCGGCGTGGCGGCGCGGCCGCCGCTGGCAGCGGGCGGTGGCGCCGCCCGCTGCGCGGCACCGGCCGGCATGGCGTCGAGGTCGACCACCACGGAGGCTCGGGTCGGCGGCGCGGTCGGAGCCGGCGCTGGCGGCGCAGCAGCCGGGGCGGGCGCCGGTGCGGTCGCGGCCACGCGGGCCGGCGCAGCGGCTGCAGGCGGCGCCGACGTCTGCAGGCCGGGCAGCGGTGCCGGAGCCGGCGACGGGGCGGCAGCCGCAGGGGCCACCGGCGTCGGGCCGCTGCGCAGCGTGCCGAGCGTGGCCTGCGGCGTGGCGGCGCGCGTGCCGGCCATGCGCGGCGTGATCAGGAACATGCGCTCGACGCGCGTCGTCCCGCTGGTCTTGGTCTTGAACAGGTTGCCCATCACCGGCACGTCGCCGAGGCCGGGCACCTTGTCTTCGCTGCTGGTCTGCGTCTCGCGGACCATGCCGCCGATCAGCAGGCTCTCGCCTTCGGCGATCAGCGCCTGCGTGTTGACCGTCGAGCGCTCGACGATCGGGATCTGGTCGACCTGGCGCCCGGTGATGACGCCGTCCTCGACGTTGACCAGCAGCTTGATGCGCGACTGGTCGCGGTCGCGGAACACGTGCGGCGTCACGCGCAGCGTGGTGCCGGCGCTGACGTTGAAGAGGTCCACCTGCTCGCGGCCGGCGACGCGGACGAAGAAGGTCGAGGTGTTGTCGAAGATCGCCTCGACGTTGGACAGCGTCACCACCTGCGGGCTGGAGACGATGCGCGCTGCGCCTTCGGTCTGCAGTGCACGGATGCGGGCGAAGAACTGGCCGAGCGACCCCAGCACGACCGACGCGACGCCGCCGTTGCCGATCGTGGGCACCGAGCCGCTGAACGAGGCTTCGCGGCCGTCGTTGGCCCAGCGCCAGTTGATGCCGAGCTCACGCGCCTTGTCGGTGTTGACGTCGATGATGGTGGCTTCGATCTCGAGCGACTGCGGCTCGACGTCGAGCGAGGCGATCAGCTGCTCGTAGCGCGGCAGCCGCTCGGCGAGGTCGCGCACGATCACCGCGTTCAGGCGCTGGTCGGCCTCGATGCGGATCTGCGACGGGTCGGGCGAGGTGGTCGGCGCCGAGGCGGGATCGGCCGGCGTCGCGGTGCGCGCCAGCGCATTGACCAGGTTGTCGACCGCGGCGTTGCGCGCGGCCTCGCCGGTGGGCGCCTTGTTCGACACGCCCTGGCCGATCAGGCCCTGGCCCTTCAGCGACGGCAGCGTCGGGCGCAGCAGCACTTCGCGACCTTGCGCGTAACCGCCGCTGCCGTTGCGCGGCGAGTCGACCAGCGAACGCAGGATCGACGCCACGCCGGGCACGAACACCTGGCGGCCGGCGACCGTCATCGTCACGTCCTGGGCCCAGGCGTAGCGCAGGTAGAAGACGCGAAAGTCGGCGACGCCCTGCGGCGTTGCGGGGGCGGCGTCCTGCGCCTGGCCGGCGCGCAGCAGCTCATCGATCTGTTCGACGAAGCGGCGGGCACCGGTGGCGATCATGTTGCCGTCGGCGCTGCGGCGCAGCGTGTTGCGGGCATCGGTGAGGCTCATGTCGGCGACTTCGCGCATCAGGCGGTCGCCCACCGCGGGCGCCACGGCGTAGGTGCGGCGCGCCAGTTCGCCGGTCGGCACCACGTGCATCACGGCGCCGTCGAAGTAGGTGATCAGGTTGTAGACGCGCGACACGTCGCGCAGCACTTTCTCGGCGGGGCCCGAGAAGCTGCCGTTGACCGAGCCGGTGAGGCTGGGGCTGATCGACGCCGGCACGTCCATGGTCGCGAACAGGTCCTGCAGGAAGGCGCCGATCGGCTGTTCGCGCGCGGTGAGCGTCACCGGGCGGCCGGCGTTGGGCATGGTGGCGGCGGCGGCGGCGAGGGCGCCGCTGGCCAGCGCGATCCAGGCGCAGCGCTTCAGGCAACGGCTGAGCCACTGGCCGGCTTGCCGGAGGCACTGGGTGCGAGCGATGCCGGCCATGCGGTGACTCCTAGTTGGGGGGATTGCCGATGGGTTGCCCCCCACGACCGCACGGTTCAAGTTCTTTGCGTCCAAACGCCGGCCAGGCACGTAGGGGCGGGCGCCTGCCGGCGCCCGCGGATCGGCGACGGGCTGCCGCGCCGGCAGCCCGGAACTCCCAGCTCAGGACGCAGCCAGCATCGGCGCGCCGGGCACCGGCACGCGGTCGAGCACCTCGAGCTGCAGCGAGGGCATCAGCTCGTGGTACGACAGCACCGGCGTGTCGAAGCACTCGGGCTCGATCAGCTTGCGCACGTGCCAGCGCACGTCGATCGCGGTGATCAGCGCGGCCGGCTTGTGGCGCGTGATCGAGCCGACGATGTCGTGGCAGATGCGGCGTGCGGCTTCCGGGTCGAGCGCCAGTTGCGACACGCCGCCGTTGACGCGCACCGACTGGCGCAGCAGCTCCTCGAGCTGCGGCTGCAGCATCAGCGCACCCAGCCGGCCTTGCGGCGCCACCGAGTGGCTGACCTGGCGGCGCAGCGCGACGCGGGTGAATTCGGTGAGCGCGTGCACGTCCTTGTCGCGTTGCGCGATCTCGGCCAGCGCCTCCAGGATGTCGCGCAGGTTGCGGATCGAGACACCCTCGCTGACCAGGCGGCGCAGCACCTCGGAGACACGCTGCAGCGGCAGCGCGCGCAGCACCTCCTTGACGATGTCGGGCACGTCGGCCGAGGCGCGGGTGAGCAGGTTGGTGGTGTCCTGCGCGCCCAGGAACAGCGGCGCGTGGCGGCGCAGCGCCTGGCGCACCGGCTCGCCGAGCGCGACGTACGGCTCGTCGGGCAGGCTGCCCGAAGCGATCGGCACCTCGTAGGCCAGCAGCTCCCAGCGGCCGGCGTCGGCCGCGGCGCTCTGGCCGTGCAGGTGGATGCGCGGCAGGTTCAGGCCCAGCGTCAGCTGGAACTCGTCGAGCACCTCCTGCATCGTGTGCGTCAGGCGGTGCGCCTGGCCGTCGGCCAGCAGCGCGGCGGGCACCCGCAGCAGCAGCGGCACGGCCGGGCGCTGCGCCGGCAGCGCGGTGGCGGTGACCTGCTGCGGGTTGTCCAGGCGCTTGACCAGCTTTTGCACGGTGGGGTGGCGCATGTTCGTCAGCTTCTCGCGGATGGCCGGCGTCAGCAGCGCACCGGTGCAGCCCAACACGAGGGCCAGCACGATGAAGGTCGCCACCGGGAAGCCGGGCACCAGGGCCATCAGCAGGCAGATGCCGCCGCCGACCAGCAGCACACGCGGCTTGGCGAACGAGCTGCTTGCGGATCGAGTCGCCCAGGTGCTTGTCGTCCTCGTCGCTGGTGCGGGTGACGATCAGGCCGGCGGCCATCGCGCCCAGCAGCGCCGGGATCTGCGCGACCATGCCTTCGCCGATCGTCAGGATCGAGTACTTGGTGATCGCCGTGCCGACGTCCATCTCCATGCATCATCACGCCGATCGCCAGGCCGCCGAGCAGGTTGATGACGATGATCACGATGCCGGCGATGGCGTCGCCCTTGACGAACTTCATCGCGCCGTCGAGCGAGCCGTGCAGCTTGCTCTCCATCTCGAGGTTGCGGCGCTTGCGCTTGGCCTCGTCCTTGTCGATCAGGCCCGAGCGCAGGTCGGAGTCGATCGACAGCTGCTTGCCGGGCATGGCGTCGAGCGAGAAGCGCGCGGCGACCTCGGCCACGCGCTCGGCGCCCTTGGCGATGACGATGAACTGCACCACGGTGATGATCAGGAACACCACCAGGCCGACCACCAGGTTGCCGCCGGCCACCACCTTGCCGAAGGTGTCGATGATGTGCCCGGCGTCGCCGTGCAGCAGGATCATGCGGGTGGTGGCGATCGACAGCGACAGCCGGAACAGCGTGGTCATCAGCAGCACGCTGGGGAACACCGAGAACTCCAGCGGCGAGGCGATGTACACGCCCAGCAGCAGCAGCACGATCCCCGAGGCGATGTTGGCCGCCACCAGCAGGTCGATCAGCCACAGCGGCAGCGGCAGCACCATCATCGCCACGATGGCGATGATGCCGGCCACCAGCACGAGGTCGCTGTAGCGCGAGAAGACGCCCTCGTGCGAGACCGCGGCGCTCTTGAAGTACGCCGTCATGCTCATGATCTTTTCTCTCCACGTGCCACCAGCACGCCGCTGTCGCTGACCGAGAAAGTCGAGCGTCAGGCGGCGGTACACGGCGAGCACGTCGCGCACGTAGGCCTGGGTTTCGGGGTACGGCGGCACGGTGCCGCCGTACTTGGCGACCGCGCCTTCGCCGGCGTTGTAGGCGGCGAGCATCAGCCGCAGGTCGTCGCCGTAGCGGGTGCGCAGCGTGCGCAGGTAGGCGGCGCTGGCGCGCAGGTTGGTCGCGGCGTCGAACAGCGCCCTGCTCGGGGTTGTGGACGCCGAAGCGCTTGCCGGTGGCCGGCATCACCTGCATCACGCCGCGCGCGCCGGCCTTCGACACGGCGCGCGGGTTGTGACGCGATTCGATGTGCGCGATGGCGTGCAGCAGCAGCGGGTCGATCTCGCTGCTCGCGGGCGGCGTCCATCAGTGCCGGCGCCAGCGACATCACGCGCAACTGGTCGCGCGACGGCGGCGTGGCGGGCACGTTCAGCGGCGGCGCGACCAGCGGCGGCACCGCTGCATTCACCGCCGGTGCCGAGGCGGCCGGCTGGCGGTGCGATGGTGACGGCGAGCACCGGCCGCTCGTAGAGATCGAGTTGCGCGGCGCGGTGCACCGTCATCGGCACGCTGGCCAGCGGCGCGCATTGCGCGCTGATCATGCTGAAGCGCTCGAGGCTGTCGGTGGCCTTCTCGCCGAGCGGGCCGGCGCACGGTTGCGCCTGAAGGGGCCCCGACGCGAAGGCGGCGGCGCCCGCCAGGGCGATCCACACGGGGGTGCGCCAAATGCGCGAGGGTGCTGCCGAGCCGGCCATGCGGGGACTCCTAGTTGGGAGGATTGCCGATGGGTTGCGCGGCCGGCCGCCGCGGTTCAAGCATCTTTGGCCGCCCGTTGCGGCCGCACGGCGCCTGCAGGCGGGCGGGCATGCGCCGCCGGCCGTCGCGGCAGGGCGTCAGCGCGAGGCCGCAGCGGCCGTCAGCGCGCGCGCAACTCGAGCGACTCGTGGGCCAGCGTGCCGCCCGAGGCCTTGATGAAGGCCTGGCGCACCTGGTCGAGATTGGCGGCCGGCAGCGGCTGGAAATCGCTGCCGTTGACGCCAGCCGGCAACTCGGCCAGCACGTCGCGCTCGGTGGCGAAACACGCCACCGTCTCGGGCACGCCGCGGGTGTTCATCGTCAGCTCGAAGCGCATCGAGCCGGGCAGCTGCAGGCCGGTGGCCGGCTGCACGCGCGAGTCGCGCTGGAATCGATTGGGAAAGAAACGCGTCACCTGGCGTTTTTCGTCCTGCAGATAGCAGTACACGTGGGCGTCGCGGTTGGGCCGGATCGACAGCTGCAGCGACTCGCCGCGCGTCAGACGGCGCCCGTCGGCCGAGGTGGCGACCTGCAGCGTCAGCGGCGCGGCCGCTGTGGCGGCGGTGGTGGCGGCTGCGGCAGCCGGTGCCGAGGCGCGGATCTTGGCTTGCAGGCCGGCGATGTCGGCACCCAGATAGGCCTTGAAGAGGTCGAGCGACAGCTTCGGCTCGCGCGACAGGCCCAGCGCGTCGCGGGTGCGCACCACGGCATCCTTGAAGCTCGCGCTGACGGTGCCGTCGATCGGCCCGTCGTAGACCTGGCGGATGCGCAGCTGCTGCTGGAAGTAGGTGACGATCTCGGCCGGGCGCGCGGCCATCGCGTCGTACCAATCCTGAATCTCCGCCGCCACGGCGGGGTTGTCGGCATTGGCGCCCAGGCAGCTCCAGTACGGCACCTTGGCGAGGCGGCCGAACAACTCGATCACCGCCACTTCGGCCAGCGCGCGCTGCGCGTGCGCGACGCCGCCGGCCGGCACGCTGATGGCCTGGCCGAACTTGACGAATTCGGCATTGCCGTTTTTCAGCAGCACCGCGTTCTGCGTCGCGGTGCCGGGCACCACGCTCATGTCTTGCGTGGTCAGCAGCATGAGGTCGAGGCTGGTCGCGCGCCCACCGTCGAGCGAGCGCAGCGTGCCGCGCAGCGCGAACTGCGGCGCCACCGCATAGGAATCGCGCTTTTGCGCCTGATTCATCACCGCCACCGTCTGGCCCCACTCGGCATTGGAGGCCACCAGGCGGACGGCACGACTGCGCTGCGTCATGTCGGACACCGCGGCGACCAGCATGTCCTTGGTGCCGGCCTGTGCCTTTTGCTGCGACGGATCGGCGAGGTCTTCGACGATCACCGAGAGGTCGCGCACGCCGTGGTCGAGCAGCAGGGTGTCCATGCAGCGCAGCGCCGGGCCGAAGCTGCTGGTGGCCGGCGCGGTGGCGGCGGGCACGCCGCCGGCCGACGGGGCCGCCGGGGGTCGCGCAGGCGGCGGCCAGCAGGCCGGCCGCCAGCAAGGCGGCGAGTTGGGCGAGGCTGCGGGTCGCGGAGGTCGTCATTCGAGTCCTTCTGGCCACCAGGCGCAGATGCCGCCGCACGCCGCACAGGGCGGCGTGCGCCGGCGTGGTTGTACACCTGGGCAGTGGACTTCAGTTGCCGCGGCCGGGCGATCGGTTCAATTGCCCGCGCGAACGGGCGGGCCGCTGCCCCGAGGTCACATGCCGGCGTAGTTGGGCCCGCCGCCGCCTTCGGGCGTGACCCAGACGATGTTCTGCCTCGGGTCCTTGATGTCGCAGGTCTTGCAGTGCACGCAGTTCTGCGCGTTGATCTGCAGCCGCTCGCCACCGTCGTCGTCGGCACGAACTCGTAGACGCCGGCCGGGCAGTAGCGCGCACTCGGGCCCGGCGTAGATCTTGAGGTTCACCGCCACCGGCAGCGACGCGTCCTTCAGGGTCAGGTGCGACGGCTGGTCTTCCGCATGGTTGGTGTTGCTGATGAACACCGAGCTCAGGCGGTCGAAGGTCAGCTTGCCGTCGGGCTTGGGGTAGTCGATCTTCGTGCACTGCGACGCCGGCAGCAGGCACTCGTGGTCGGCGCTGCGTCGCGTGCAGCGTCCACGGCGGGCGCTGGATGCCCGAGCTTGGGCAGCAGCCATTGCTCGATGCCGGTCATCAGGTTGCCGATCGAGCTTGCCCTTCTTGAACCAGAGCTTGAAGTTGCGCGAACGCTGCAGCTCTTCGTTCAGCCAGCTGGCCTCGAACGCTGCGGGATACGCGCTCAGCTCGTCGAGCGCGCGGCCGGCGGCGAGCGCGTCGTCGAACGCGGCGGCGCACAACATGCCGCTCTTGATCGCCGCATGGCTGCCCTTGATGCGCGCGGCGTTCAGGTAGCCGGCGTCGCAGCCGACCAGCGCGCCGCCGGGGAACACCGTCTTGGGCAGGCCTGCGGCGTGCCGTTGTTGATGGCGCGCGCGCCGTAGCCGAGGCGCTTGCCGCCTTCGATGTGGGCGCGGATCGCCGGGTGCGTCTTCCAGCGCTGCATCTCTTCGAACGGGCTCAGGTACGGATTCGCGTAGTCCAGGCCGATCACGAAGCCGAGCGTCACCTTGTTGTCGGCCAGGTGGTAGAGAAAGCCGCCGCCGAAGGCGTCGGTCCATCGGCCAGCCGGCGGTGTGCACCACCAGGCCCGGCTTGGCCTTGTCGGGTCGGCACCTCCCACAACTCCTTGATGCCGATGGCGTAGCTCTGCGGGTCGCGGCCGTCGTCGAGCTTGAATCGGGCGATGCAGCTGCTTGCCGAGATGGCCGCGCGCGCCTTCGGCGAACACGGTGTACTTGCCGTGCAGCTCCATGCCGAGCTGGAAGCCGTCGTGCGGCTCGCCGTCCTTGCCGATGCCGACGTTGCCGGTGGCCACGCCCTTGACGCGGCCCTGCTCGTCGTACAGCACTTCGGCGGCGGCGAAGCCGGGGAAGATCTCGACGCCCAGGCCCTCGGCCTGTTGCGCGAGCCACTTGACGACGTCTTCCAGCGAGACGACGTAGTTGCCGTCGTTGTGCAGGTTGCGGGCACCAGCCAGTCGGGCGTGCGCGTCGCGCCGTTGGCCGAGAGGAACAGCACGTCGTCGCCGGTGACCGGCTGGCTCAGCGGCGCGCCGAGTTCCTTCCAGTCGGCGAACAACTCGGTGATCGCCGCGCGGGTCCATCACCGCGCCCGAGAGGATGTGCGCGCCGGGCTCGGAGCCTTTCTCGAGCACCACCACCGACACCTCGCTTGCCGGCCTTCGACGCCAGCTGCTTCAGGTGGATCGCGGTGGCCAGGCCCGCCGGGCCCGGCGCCGACCACCACCACGTCGTACTCCATCGCCTCGCGCGGGCCGTGCTGTTCGAGGATTTCTTGCGGCGTCATCGAGTGATCCTCGGTCGGCGCTGGTCGTGCGACAGCGCGCGGCAGATTCTAGGCGCGTGCGGTGCAGCCGTTGACAGCGATCGGGCTGCGTGCTATCGTCACGCGCCAAGCAGTAGCGACGGGAGCACAGGCATGAGCTACACCATCGACCTGTCGGGCCGCGTCGCCCTGGTCACCGGCGCGTCCAGCGGCCTGGGCGCGCAGTTCGCGCGCACGCTGAGCAAGGCCGGCGCGGCGGTGGTGCTGGCGGCGCGCCGCATCGAGCGGCTGAAGACGCTGCGCGCCGAGATCGAGGCCGAGGGCGGCGACGCCCACGTGGTGGCGCTCGACGTGACCGACCACCGACAGCATCAAGGCGGCCGTGGCGCACGCCGAGACCGAGATGGGCACGATCGACATCCTGGTCAACAACTCCGGCGTCAGCACGACGCAGCAGCTGACCGAGGTCACGCCCGAGGACTACGACTACATCATGAACACCAACACACGCGGCGCGTTCTTCGTCGCGCAGGAGGTGGCCAAGCGCATGATCGCGCGCGCCAAGGGCGCGGCGCCGGGCACCTACACCGGCGGGCGCATCGTCAACATCGCCTCGATGGCCGGGCCTGCGCGTGCTGGAGCCAGCATCGGCGTCTACTGCATGAGCAAGGCGGCGGTGGTGCACATGACGCGCGCGATGGCGCTGGAGTGGGGCCGCTACGGCATCAACGTCAACGCGATCTGCCCCGGCTACATCGACACCGAGATCAACCACCACCACTGGCAGACCGAATCGGGCCAGAAGCTGATCGCCATGCTGCCGCGCAAGCGCGTCGGCCAGCCGCAAGACCTGGACGCGGCGCTGATGATGCTGTGCGCCAACGAGAGCCACTTCGTCAACGGCGCGGTGGTCGCCGCCGACGACGGCTTTGGAGTCTGATGCCGCTCGATGACGCGCCGCGAACTCACTGCCGTCGAAGCCCGCGTGCTGGGCGTGCTGGTCGAAAAGCAGGCCACCGTGCCCGACACCTATCCGCTGTCGCTCAACGCGCTGGTCGTCGGGCTGCAACCAGAAGACCGCGCGCGATCCGGTGATGAGCGCCAGCGATGCCGAGGTGCTGCAGGCGCTCGACTGCGCTGCGCGCCGCCAACCTGGTGGTCGAAGTCCAGCGGCTCGCGCGTCTCGCGCTACGAGCACAACCTGCCGCGTGCCTGGGCGCTGCCGGGCGGCCTCGGTGGCGCTGCTCGCGGTGCTGATGCTGCGCGGCGCCGCAGACCGCCGCCGAGCTGCGCGCCAACTGCCGAGCGGCTGCACCGTTTCGCCGACATCGTCGTCGGTCGAGGGCTTTCTCGACGAGCTGGCAGGCCAAGGATCGCCGCCGCTGCGTGCGTCAAGCTGCCGCGCGCACCGGGTGCACGCGAGGCGCGCTGGGCGCACCTGCTGTGCGGCGAACCCGCGCTGGATGTGAGCGTGGTGCCCGAGCCGCTGAAGGACGACGTGTTGACCGCGGCCGAGCAGTTGGCGGCCATCAAGGCCGAGCAGGCCGCGGTTGCTGGCGCAGATGGCCGAGCTGCGGGCGACCGTGGTGCGGCTCTGAGCCGGCCTTGGCGGACGCGCAAAGAGGGCTGAATGCGGTTCGCGGCGCCGGCGCACAAGAAGCTGGTCTACGAGATCGGTCATCCCGATCCGCTGGGGCGACATGGACGCGATGGGCCACGTCAACAACACGGTCTACTTCCGCTACATGGAGACCTCGCGCATCGACTGGTGCCGCAGCATCGGCTGCTTGCCCGCTCAGTCAGGCGCAGGGGCCGGTGATCGTCAACGCCTACTGCAACTTCATCAAGCAGCTGCGGTATCCGGGCGACGTGCTGGTGAAGCACTTCGTGACCACCGTCGGCAAGCACCAGCTTCGACACCTTCATCACGATGGAGCGCACCGACGAGCCCGGCGTGATCTGGGCCGAAGGCGGCGCGCGCATGGTGTGGGTGGACTTCGGGAGCAACAGTCGATGCCGCTGCCGGAGTGGTTGCGCGAGCAGATCGTGTGAGCCACCGGGTCACCCGGCCAGCAGCTTGTGCACCAGCTCGGGCGTCGTCGCGGCGCCGACCTTGCGCATCAGCCGCGCGCGGTAGACGTCCACCGTGCGCGGGCTGATCGCCAGGCGCTTGCCGATCAGCTTGCTGGTCAGGCCTTCGATCAGCAGCGCGGCGATCTCGCGCTCGCGCGCGCGTGAGGTCGAGCTTCAGCTTGCGACGCGACGACAGGTCTTCGAACGCCCAGATGCCGGCCGCATGCGGCTCGCGTGGGTTCGAGCGCGCGGCCCTGAGACGTGACACCAGAACAGCTCGCCGGCACGCGTGCCGGCCAGGCGCTTCATCACCCGCTCGTCGGCATAGCAGCCTGCGCGTCGAGGCTGGCGACGATGCGCTCGCCGGTGCGCTCGAACTCGTCGTGCGTCGGGTACAGCACCTCGAACGAGCGGCCGACCAGCGCGTCGCGCGGGGCGCCGAACATCTCCAGCAGCCGCTGGTTGCAGTCGACGATCAGGCGGTGGCGCGACAGCACCAGGCCGATCGGCGCCAGGTCGAACGCGGTGCGGTAGTCGAGCGATACCGGGCTCATGTCACGAGCGGACGCCTGGGCAGCGGCCGCGCGGCGCTCACAGCAGCGCGTAGGTCGTGGTCGCGTGCGCGGCCAGCGCACCCTTGGCGGTCGGTGACTTCGATCTCGCCGAACACCAGGTTCTTGCCCATGCGCAGCACGCGCGCGGTGACGCGCGCCGCGCCGGCGTCGCCGGCGATCGGGCGCAGGAAGCTGGTCTGCAACTGCACGGTGGTCATCGGCTTGAAGCCGCCGAGCAGCGTCATGATGGCCAGCACCATCGCGGTGTCGGCGGCGGCCATCATCGTCTGGCCGCACAGCACGCCGCCGCCGTGCACGTGCTGCGGCGTCGACCGGCAGCGCGAGCACCACCTCGCCGGGCAGCGCGTGGGTCAGCTGCAGGCCGAGCGCCCGCACCCAGGCCGCGAAGGTCGTCGCCGTCGAGCAGCGCCCGCAGTGCCGGCATGTCGATCGTCGACGTCGTCGAATTGCCGGTGATCGTCATTAGGCGATTCTACGTAACGCCTACGTAATGGCTTAAGTAGTACGCTTCGCGGCTCCAGACCGGCACGGGGACATCCGCATGAACAAGGTCTTTCCGAGCGCCGCCGCGGCGCTGGACGGCATCGTGCGCGACGGCCAGCTGATCGCCGTCGGCGGCTTCGGCCTGTGCGGCATTCCCGAGGCGCTGATCGACGCGCTGCACGACAGCGGCGTCAAGAACCTGACCGTGATCTCCAACAACGCCGGCGTCGACGGCTTCGGCCTGGGCAAGCTGCTGGCGACGCGCCAGATCAAGAAGATGATCTCCAGCTACGTCGGCGAGAACAAGGAGTTCGAGCGCCAGTACCTGGCCGGCGAGCTCGAGCTGGAGTTCACGCCGCAGGGCACGCTGGCCGAGAAGCTGCGCGCCGGCGGCGCCGGCATCCCGGCGTTCTTCACGCGCACCGGCGTGGGCACCCTCGTCGCCGAGGGCAAGGAGGTGCGCGAGTTCGACGGCCACAGCTACGTGATGGAGCGTGCGCTGATGCCGGAGGTGTCGCTGGTCAAGGCGTACGTGGCCGACAAGAGCGGCAACCTGCAGTTCCGCCGGACCGCGCGCAACTTCAACCCCACCGTCGCGATGGCCGGCAAGGTGACGATCGTCGAGGTCGAGAAGATCGTCGAGACCGGTGCGATCGATCCCGACCAGGTGCACCTGCCGGGCATCTTCGTGCACCGCATCGTGCTGAACGCGAAGCCCGAGAAGCGCATCGAGCAACGCACCGTGCGCGCCAAGGCCTGAGCGGGAGACGCGAGATGGCATGGACCCGCGATGAAATGGCCGCCCGCGCCGCCAAGGAACTGCAGGACGGCTTCTACGTGAACCTCGGCATCGGCTTGCCGACGCTGGTGGCCAACCTCGTGCCCAAGGGCATGGAGGTGTGGCTGCAAAGCGAGAACGGCATGCTCGGCATCGGCCCGTTTCCCGACCGAGGACGAGATCGACGCCGACCTCATCAACGCCGGCAAGCAGACGGTGACCACGCTGCCGGGCTCGAGCATCTTCGGCAGCGCCGACAGCTTCGGCATGATCCGCGGCGGCAAGATCAACCTGGCCATCCTGGGCGCGATGCAGGTCAGCGAAAAGGGCGACCTCGCCAACTGGATGATCCCCGGCAAGATGGTCAAGGGCATGGGCGGCGCGATGGACCTGGTGGCCGGCGTCGGCAACGTGGTCGTGCTGATGGAGCACGTGGCCACCAAGAAGGACGGCTCGATCGACCTGAAGATCCTGCCGCAGTGCACGCTGCCGCTCACCGGCGTGGGCGTGGTCGACCGCATCATCACCGACCTCGCGGTGCTCGACGTGACGCCGCACGGCCTGAAGGTGGTCGAGCTGGCGCCCGGCGTCACGCGCGAGGAGCTGCAGGCCAAGACCGGCGTGGCGTTGCACTGAGGCGCCGCTGCTGGCGATCCGCCAAGCCGTGAATCGCTGGCTCAGGCTGGCGCTGCTGGCAGCGCTGGCCGCTTGCGCTGCGCTGCCGCCGCCCGGGCTCGACGGCGCCGACGCGGCGTCGCTGCCGCAGGAGGCGGCATCCGGCTCCAGCGTCAAGCCCGGCTGGAGCGCCAGGCGCTTCGCCGTCGCCGCCGCCAACCCGTTGGCCGCCGAGGCCGGCCAGCAGGTGCTCAGGGCCGGTGGCTCGGCGATCGATGCGGCGGTTGCGGTGCAGATGGTGCTCACGCTGGTCGAGCCGCAAGCCAGCGGCATCGGCGGCGGCGCGTTCATCCTGCATTGGGACGGCGCGCGGGTCGAAGCCTTCGACGGCCGCGAGACTGCGCCGGCGCTGGCCGACGAGCGGCTGTTCCTGCAAAGCGACGGCCGGCCGATGCCGTTCGAGCAGGCGGTGGTCGGCGGTCGCGCGGTCGGCGTGCCGGGTGCCGTGCGCGTGCTCGAGATGGCGCATGCGCGGCACGGCAAGCTGCCGTGGGCGCGCTTGTTCGAGCCGGCCATCACGCTGGCCGAGCAGGGCTTCGCGGTCAGCCCGCGTCTGCATCAACTGCTGCAGCTCGAGCGCTCGCTGCCGTTGCAGCCGCAGGCGGCCGCGTTCTACTACGACGCCAGCGGCGCGCCGTGGCCGGCGGGGCACCGCCTGCGCAACCCCGCGCTCGCTGCGGTGCTGCGCGCCATTGCCGAGCGCGGCAGCGATGCGTTCTATCGCGGCCCGATCGCGCAAGACCTGGTGCGGCGCGTGCGCTCCTTCCCGGGCAACCCGGGGCGCCTCAGCGAGGCCGACCTCGCGGCGTACCGGCCGCAGCTGCGCGAAGCGCTGTGCGACGACTGGAAGGCGCGCTGGCGCGTCTGCGGCTTTCCGCCGCCGTCATCGGGCCACCTGGCGCTGATGCAGATGCTCAAGCTGATCGAGTTCAGCCCCGCCGTGTCCGCGCCGCTGCACGAGGGGTTGCCGTCTGCGGCGTGGCTGCACCTGTACACCGAGGCGGCGCGGCTGGCCTTTGCCGACCGCAACCAGTACGTCGCGGACCCCGCCTTCGTGAGCCCGCCGGGTGGCCGCTGGCGCAGCCTGCTCGACGACGCCTACCTGCGGCAGCGGGCTCAGGCGATCGGGCCGTCGAGCATGCATTCCGCGCCAGCCCGGCGTGCCCGCGCCCAGCCGCGCCGTGTTCGCGCCGCAGCCCGAACAGCCCGAGGTCGGCACCAGCCACCTGTCGATCGTCGACGCGCGAAGGCCGGGCGGTCGCGATGACCACCACCGTCGAAGCGACATGGGGCTCGCGCATCCTGGCCGACGGCGGCACCGGCCTGCCCGGAGGCTACCTGCTCAACAACCAGCTCACCGACTTTTCGTTCGCGCCGGCCGACAGCGCCGGACGGCCGATCGCCAACCGCGTGCAGCCCGGCAAGCGGCCGCGCTCGAGCATGACGCCCACGCTGGTGTTCGACCGCGCTGACGGCCGGCTGCTGCTGAGTGCCGGCTCGCGCTGGAGGCGCGTTGATCATCCACTACACCGCCAAGGCGGTGATCGCCAGCCTCGATTGGGGGCTCGACGCCCAGCAGGCGGTGGCGCTGCCCAACTTCGGCAGCTTGAACGGGCCGACGCTGCTCGAGCGCGGGCGTTTTCCGGCGTCGACCATCGAGGCCTTGCAGACCCGCGGCCATGTGGTGCAGGAGATCGACATGACCAGCGGCTCGCAGGTGATTCAGCGCACGGGGGACGGCTGGTTCGGTGGCGCCGATCCGCGGCGCGAGGGCGTCGTGCGGGGCGATTGATCCAGCGCTGGCGACGCGCACGACTCGGGGTTCACCATGGCCCCCGGCCGCGGGGTTGCAGGTGGCCTTCGTGCACGGGAGGATGGGCACGCCAATGAACACGCTGCCGATGTCGAACACACAACCCCCCGCACCGCGCCGACCCGAAGGCTCTGATGGGCTGACGCGCGAACAGAAGATGCAGCTGTTGCACGACGAGCTGGTCAAGCTCAATGCGCAACTCGAATACCTGCGGCTGATGCTGCGCCTGCGCGCGCCCAAGGCCTGAGCCGGTGGCGCGCCCTAGCGACCGGCTCGTTGCGCGCGCATCGCGCGCGCGCACTCGCTGACGAGCGCCGGGCCCTTGTAGATGAGGCCGGTGTAGATCTGCACCAGGTCGGCCCCGGCATTCGAGCTTGGCGCAGGCATCGGCGCCGCTGAGCACGCCACCGACGCCGATGATCGGCACGTCGCGGCCCAGCTCGGCGCGCAGCACGCGGATCGCGCGGTTGCTCGGCTCGAACACCGGCGCGCCCGACAGGCCGCCGGCCTCGTCGGCGTGCGGTGAGCCTTGCACGGCCGTCGCGAGCCACCGTGGTGTTGGTGGCGATCACGCCGTCGATGCCGTGGCGCCTGACCGTCGCGGCGATCAAGCGCAACTGGGCGTCGTCGAGGTCGGGCGCCACCTTCAGCATCAGCGGCACCTGGCGACGCTGCGCGCGCGCCAGCGCGTCGCGGCGCGCCACCAGCGCCGCGAGCAGCGCGTCGAGTGCCGCGTCGCCTTGCAGGCTGCGCAGGTCCTTGGTGTTGGGGCTGGAGATGTTGATCGTCACGTAGTCGGCGTGCGGGAACACGCCCTCCAGGCCGAGCAGGTAGTCGTCCGCCGCGCGCTCGATCGGCGTGCCGGCGTTCTTGCCGATGTTCAGGCCCAGCACGCCGCCGTGCGGCGCGAAACGATCGCGAGCGGCGCACGTGGTCGACGAAAGCCGCCAGCCCGTCGTTGTTGAAGCCCAGGCGGTTGATCAGCGCGTGCGCCTCGCGCAGCCGGAACAGGCGCGGCCGGGGGTTGCCGGGTTGCGCCTGCGGCGTCACCGTGCCGACCTCGACGAAGCCGAAGCCCATCGCGCCGAAGCCGTCGATGCAGCGGCCGTTCTTGTCCAGGCCTGCGGCCAGGCCGATGCGGTTGGGAAAGGTCAAGCCCGCCAGCTGCACCGGATCGTCGAATGCGCGGCTGCGACCACAGGCGTTGCAGCGGCGTGTGCTGCAGCCTGGCGATCGCGTCGAGCGTCAACTCGTGGGCGCGTTCGGCGTCGAGTCCGAACAGGAAGGGGCGGGTCAGCGCATACGGAACGAGCGACATAGCGAAGCTGCGTCGGAGGCTAGCTTCGCGCAGCGAAGTTAAGGTGCGAAGCGCCGGCCGTAGACATAATCGAGCCCAAGTCTCGCACGCCTGCACCGATGACCCAGGACGAACTCAAGGCGCTGGTCGGCCGCGCCGCGCTCGACCACATGCCCGCCGGCGCCGTGGTCGGCGTCGGCACGGGGTCGACGGTGAACCACTTCATCGATGCGTTGGCCACGATGTCGGCGCGCATCGCCGGTGCGGTGTCGAGCTCCGAGAAGAGCAGCGAACGGCTGCGCGCGCACGGCATCCGGGTGCTCGACGCCGCCGAGGTCCAACGGATTCCGCTGTACGTGGATGGCGCCGACGAGATCGACCCGCACGGCTGCATGATCAAGGGCGGCGGTGCCGCGCTGACGCGCGAGAAGATCGTGGCCGACCTGGCCGAGCGTTTCATCTGCATCGCCGACGAATCCAAGCGGGTCGACGTGCTCGGGCGCTTTCCGCTGCCGGTGGAAGTGATCCCGATGGCGGCTGCGCAAGTGGCACGCCGCTTCGCCGTCGCCTATGGCGGCCAGGCGCGCTTGCGCGACGGCGTGCGCACCGACAACGGCCAGCTGATTCTCGACGTGCACGGCCTGCAAATCACCGACCCGTTGGCGATGGAGACCGAGGTCAACCAGTGGCCCGGCGTGGTGACGGTCGGCATTTTTGCGCGCCACAAGGCGAGCCTGTGCCTGCTCGGCACGCCACAAGGCGTCGTGACGCTGCGTTATTGATCGGTCGTGCGGGCGGCGCGCGCGGCGAAGCGCGCAGCGTCCACCGCGTCGAGCAGCGTGCTGCCCACCGGCAGCGGCGTGCCGGTGATCATCGCCGCGACCAGCTCGCCGGCCAGCGCCGCTTGCGCCAGGCCGCGCGACCCCAACCCGGCCAGCAGGTGCAGCCCCGGGCGGCGGGCGATGAAGCGCGCCTGTTCCTGGCGCGGCGAGTGGGCTCGCTCATCGACGGGCAGCGGCACGCCGCCGATCAAGGGCAGGCGATCGCGCGCGTGCACCCGCCAGCCGACACGGCCGCCGAGCGCGTGGGCGTCGTCCAGCCACGGCCGCCCGCTCAGGCGCTGCAAGCCCGCCAGGTTGCGCTGGTGGTCAGCGGCGCGCAGCTCGGGCGTCGTGTCGTCGACGTCGCTGGTCGCGCCGCACAGCAACTCGCCCTCGCGGCAACGGGATCGCATAGCCGTCGCCGGCGATCGGCAGCGTTGGGCGCCAGTCGGCGGGCGCCGCAAGCCAGGTCACCTGGCCGCGGCTGTGCAGCAACGGCCACGGCGTGTCGCCCACCAGCCGCGCGAGGCCGCCTGCGTTGGCCAGCACGAGCTGGTCGCATTCGGCCAGCGTGCGGCCGCCGACATCGAGCAGGCGCCAACGGCCGTGCGCATCGGGTTCGATTCGATCCACCGCGGTGTTGAGGCGCACGTCGATCGCGGCATGGTCGAGCCAGCGCGCGCACCAAGCCGACCGGCTCGACCCAGCCGCCGCCGGCGTAGAGCCACGCCGGGTGGGCGAGCGTGCAACCGGCGCGCTCGCTCGCCTCGTCGACCGACAGCGCCTGCACGTAGTCGGGCGGCAGGCCCTGCGGCGCGCAGCAGGCCGAGCATCGACGCGTGATCGCGAGCCGTGTTCGACGCGCAGCAGGCCGTCGAGCCGCCCGCGCACGCCGCTGCTGCGCGATCAGCGGCGCGATGGTGGCGTGCGCACGCAGCGCGGCGGCGCGAAACCAGCGCGTGTGCGGCGAGTCGGCGGCGTGCAGCACGCCGTGCAGCAGCCCGGCCCGGCTGGCCTGAGCCGCCCTGTGCGACGGCCGGCTGGGCCTCGAAGACGTTGCATGCGCACGCCCTGGGCGGCCAGCGCCCGCGCCGCGGCGGCGCCGGCCAGCCCGGCGCCGACGATCGCCACCTCGCGCGTCGCGCCACCGAAGCGGCGCCCGGGCGGCTGTGGCGCCCGGTGCGCGGGCGCGTGGCGTGCGCAGCAGCATGTCGCGCTTGGCGTCGAAGCCCGCGGCGCGCTGCACCTCGAAGCCCGCGCGCCTCCAGCGCCTCGCGCACCACGCGCGCGCTGCTCCAGGTGGCGGCCGTGGCACCGACGGCCGCCAGGCGGTCGAGCGCTGCAGCACGCGCGGCTCCCACATCGCCGGGTTCTTGGCCGGCGCGAAGCCGTCGAGGTAGAACGCATCGACCTGCGCCACCCACTGCGGCAGCCAGGTCGCGAGGTCGCCGAACGCCAGCAGCAGGTGAACGCGGCCGGCCGCGAAGTCGCGCCGATGCAGGTCGGGCGTCAGCGGCGGCCAGGCATCGATCAACTCGCGCGCCAGCGCCGGCTCGGCGCTGTGCGCGTGCGCGCGCCGCATGTCGCCGGCCCGCAGCGGGTGCTTGTCGACCGACAGGAACCACAGGTGCCCGCAACGCTCGCGGATCGTCTCGCCACGCGGCCCAGGTGGCGAGAAAGTTGTGGCCGAGGCCGAAGCCGGTCTCCAGGATCACGAAGTGCGCGCGACCGGCCCAGCGCTGCGGCAGCCCGTTGCCGGCGAGAAAGACGTGGCGCGCCTGTGCGAACGCGCCGCCGCGCGGGTGGTAGACGTCGTCGTAGTCCGTTGCGCGCGGCGCCGACGCGTCGCTGAAGTCGACGCGCGCCGGCCGCAGCGGCTTGCTCATGACGCCGAGCGTGCAGCCAGCCAGCGCAGCAAGCGATCGCGCACCGCGGCTGAGGCCACGGTACTCGAGCACCGCCGGGCTCATCGACGCCAGCGCATCGTGCACGCGCGCGGCGCGTGCCGGGTCGGCGAGCGCCTGCGCCAGCGGATGCACCTCGACATGGATCACGAACACGGCCTGGTGCTGCCCGTCGACCGGAATGAAGCTCTGGCGCTCGGTGCGCCACCAGGCCAGCGCGGCCAACGCGTCGCCCTCGAGGTGTCGCCGGCCACGGCGTCGGGTCGACGCGATCGGGGTGGGCGTGCAGGCGCGGGTGGCGCGCGATCGTCCAGACGAAGCGCTCCCAGCGCTCGCTGCCGGTGACCAGGCGCGCCAGGTGCGACGCCGCGCCGGTGATCAGGCGGTTGTCGGCCACCGGCGCGTGCACCTCGGCGAACGAGCGGCCGACCTTGTGCTCGGGCGCCCAGTGCGACGGCAGCGCGACGGCCAGCCACGGGATCGTGGCGTCGCGGCCATCGATGATCGCGAAATCCTCGGCAAAGGCGAGCGACAGCAGCGCGGCGCGACGCCAAGGCGCGGGCAGCGCCAGCAGGCATTCGCCGACCTCGGGCCACGGCGTGCGGCCGGGTGCCAGCTCGTGCACGCTGCCCGCCGGCATCGACAGCCCAGCCGAGGATCGGCGCGCGCCACGTTGTGCCGTCGAGCGCGAAGCGCTCGCGGATGCTCGCGCGCCGCATGGTGCGCCAGCGCGTGCGAGCGCCGGCCGCGGCATCGAAGCCGTCGCGCGACAGCAGCGCCTGCGTGGCAGAGGCCTGCAGCACCGCGAGCTTCTCGCGCAGGTGGCCGCGGTGCCGCGCTCGGGCGCGATGTTGGGCGTCAGCTGCGCGGCGCCATCGGCCAGCCGGCGCAGCCCCGGCTGCATGCGAAACGGCGCGCTGACGGCGGCGTCGAAGTCGAACGACATTCGCCGATCATGCCGCGATCGCGCGGCCGACGAGGCTCATCGCCGCGAGCCAAAACGAAGCCGGCCCCAGGGGCCGGCTAGCGTCGATCTGGCTGGAGCCCCCTCCCGGAGGGGGCTCGGGGGAGCCCAACATTCGGTGCGACGCACGAATCCGCAAACGCGTCGTCAGACGCGCTTGCGGTACTCGTGCGTGCGGGTGTCGATCTCGACCTTGTCGCCGTCTCCGACGAACAGCGGCACCGAGATTTCGAAGCCGGTGCCGATCAGGCGCGCCGGCTTCATCACCTTGCCCGAGGTGTCGCCCTTGACGGCGGGCTCGGTCTGTGATCTCGCGCACGACGGTGGTGGGCAGTTCCACCGAGATCGCCTTGCCGTCGTAGAACACCACTTCGACCGGCATGTTGTCTTCGAGGTAGCTGATGGCGTCGCCCATGTTGTCGGCCTCGACCTCGAACTGGTTGTAGTCGGGGTCCATGAACACGTACATCGGGTCGGCGAAGTAGGTGTAGGTGCAGTCCTTCTTGTCGAGCACGATCGGGTCCATCTTGTCGTCGGCCTTGAAGACGACCTCGGCGCCCGAGTTGTTGAGCAGGCTCTTCAACTTCATGCGCACGGTGGCGGCGTTGCGGCCACCGCGGCTGTATTCGGTCTTCAGCACGACCATCGGGTCCTTGCCCTGCATGATCACGTTGCCGGCGCGGATTTCTTGAGCGAGTTTCATGGCACACCTTCGGGGTTGGCCTGCAGCGAGGCCTGGGGCCGGCTTGTCGCGGCCGGCGCGGGTTCAACGGTTGCGCGGCGGCCTCGAGAAGGCGCAGCACCGCGCAGAGCCCGACATTCTACCTTTTGCCGGTGACGAAGCCGATCAATCGGCTGGTCAGGTCGGCCTGCGCTCACGAGTTGTTCACGCCAGCCGCCGACGGCCGCGCGCCACGGCTCGCAGCGCGCGGCCACGGCGGCCCGGCGAGCGGCGGCGCTGTCGCCCGCATTCCACCAGGCGAAGCATCGACCACGGCGCGCGGCGGCGCGCGGCGTGCCATCGGCGCCGCCAGCGCTCGAGAAACGCCTGCAGCTTGACCCGATGCGCGTCGTCGTGCTGCGGGTAGAGCTGCCAGACGAACGGCGCGCCGGCCCACAGCGCGCGCACCAGCGAGTCTTCGCCGCGCACGATGTTCAGGTCGAGCGCTCCACAGCAGGCGATCGAACTCGGCCTGCGGCAGCCAGTCGAGCAGCACGGCTCGCAGCGCGTTCAAGCGCAGCGCGCTGCCGAGGCAACGCTGCACGATGCGTTGCGCAGGCCCTTGCGGCACCAGCAGCAGCGATGCGGCTGCGCCGACAGTGCCTGCAGCCACGCGCCGATGCCGGGATGCGCGTAGCAGAACAGCACGACCACCCGTTCGTCGCGGCCGCGCGGCCAGCCCATCGCCTGCAGCCAGGCATCACGGTCGAACGCGCTCGCGTGCGTCGAGCAGGCCGGGCTCGCGCAGCAGGCCGCCGGTGTCGGGCGTGAAGCCCGGATGGAAGAACCACTTCACCAGGCCCTGGCCCGGCCCGCTCGACTGCGGCGACGGCAGGCCATGCGAACGCGCCGCGTAGCGGCTCGGCGCTCAGGTACTCCAGGTTGATCCAGCACGGCGGCCGACCGCGGCGCGCCATCTGCGTCGACGATATCGGCGCCGGCGGGTCGCAGCCGAAGGCCTCGATCACGACGTCGGTGTCGGCGTCCGGCGCGAGGTCGTCGCGCCACGCCACCACCTCGACCCCGGATCGGCCGCCGGGTGCGATGCGCGCCAGCGGCGCCGCGTCGTCGATCCACCAGGCGAACCGCTTCGCCGCGCGCCGCGAGGTCGGCCGCCAGCCGCCAGCAGACGCCGGCGTCGCCGAGGTTGTCGATCACGCGGCAGAAGAGGTCCCAGCGCACGGGCGCATTGTCGCGGGCGGCGTCGATAATCGACGAAACGATGGGCGAGAACCTGGCCGATCCCGCGCGCGAATCGCTGCTCGCCGAAGTGGCTGCGCTGCCGTCGCTGCCGGGCGTGTACCGCTACTTCGACGCCGCCGAGCGGTGCTGTACGTCGGCAAGGCGCGCAACCTGAAGAAGCGCGTCTCGAGCTACTTCCAGAAGAACCACGCCGGCCCGCGCATCGGCCATGATGGTCGGGCCGCATCGCGCGCCTGGAAACCACGGTGATGCGCAGCGAGGCCGAGGCGCTGCTGCTCGAGAACAACCTGATCAAGACGCTGACGCCGCGCTACAACATCCTGTTCCGCGACGACAAGAGCTACCCGTACCTGAAGATCGGTGTCGCAGGACGTTCCCGCGCATGGCCTACTACCGCGGCGCGGTCGACAGAAGAACCAGTACTTCGGCCCGTATCCCGAGCGCCTGGGCGGTGAAGGAATCGATCCAGGTGCTGCAGAAGGTGTTCCTGCTGCGCACCTGCGAGGACACGCGTGTTCGCCAACCGCACGCGCCCGTGCCTGCTGCACCAGATCGGGCGCTGCAGCGGCGCCGTGCGTGGACCTGATCGACGGCCGACGACTACCGCAGCGACGTCGCACAACGCCGAGGCCTTCCTGCGCGGCGACACGCAGGAGGTGCTGGCCGACCTGGAAGCGCAGATGCATGGCGCACGCCGAGCGAGCTGGAGTTCGAGCAGGCCGCCGAACGTGCGCAACCAGATCGAGGCGCTGTCGCGCGTGCTGCACCAGCAAGTCATGGAGACGCAGCCGTCGCGACGACGCGACGTCGACATCCTCGCGGTGGTGGTGCAGGGCGGCCGTGCCTGCGTCAACCTGGCGATGGTGCGCGGCGGCCGCCACCTGGGCGACCGCGCCTACTTCCCGGCGCACGTCGCCGACGCGCGATCGATGCGACGACGACGACGAGGTGCCGCGCAGCGCCGATCGAAGTCGAAGTGCTGGAGGCCTTCCTCGCGCAGCACTACTCGGCGAGCCCGTCCCCGGCACGCTGATGACCAGCTATCGAGTTCGACCAGCCGGCGCTGATGCGTGGCGCTGTCCGAGCAGTGCGGCCACCGCATCGACCCGATGCTCCAGCCGCGCGGGCAGCGCCGCCAGTGGCTGGAGATGGCGCAGAAGGGCGCCGAGATCGCGCTGGCGCGGCTGCTGGCCGAGCAGGGCTCGCAGCAGTCGCGCACGCGCGCGCTGGCCGAAGCGCTCGACGCTGGACGCCGACGACCTCGACACCTTGCGCATCGAATGCTTCGACATCAGCCACACGGCCGGCGAGGCGACGCAGGCCTCGTGCGTGGTGTTCCATCACCACGCGATGCAGAACGGCGAATACCGCCGCTTCAACATCGACGGCATCACGCCGGGCGACGACTACGCGGCGATGCGCCAGGTGCTGACGCGCCGCTACGACAAGCTGGCGAGCACTCCGGCCAACGGCGACGCGCGTGCATGCCGGACCTGGTGCTGGTCGACGGCGGCAAGGGCCAGGTGAGCATGGCGCGCGAGGTGTTCGCGGAACTGGGCCTCGACATCGGCTGATCGTCGGCGTGGAAAAGGGCGAGGGCCGCAAGGTCGGCCTCGAGGAACTGGTGTTCGCCGACGGCCGCGCGCCAAGGAGCTGGGCAAGGAATCGGCGGCGCTGATGCTGGTGGCGCAGATCCGCGACGAGGCGCACCGCTTCGCCATCACCGGCATGCGCGCCAAGCGCGCCAAGGTGCGCCCGGCGGCAGCCGGCTGGAAGAGATCGAGGGCATCGGCGCCAAGAAGCGCGCCGCGCCTGCTGCAGCGCTTCGGCGGCGTGCGCGGCGTGGCCGACGCGAGCGTCGAAGACCTGGCCGCGTCGAAGGCATCTCGCGCGAGCTGGCCGAGGAGATCTACCGTGCGCTGCATTGAGCGACCCGTGCGTCGTTGGACGGTGCCGCCGCATGCGTCGCCACGGATCGCGGGCACAATCGGCGCATGTTCTTCACGCATCCCGACGCTCCTGACCTGGGCGCGCATCGCGCGATTCCGCTGATCGTCGGCGTGTTCTACCTGCCGTTCGACTGCTGCCGACGCGCAGACCATCCTGGCCACCGTGATGTTCGTCGTCGTTCGCGCTCACCGACTGGCTCGACGGCTGCCTGGCGCGCAAGCTGAACCAGACCTCGTCGTTCGGCGCCTTCCTCGACCCGGTGGCCGACAAGTTCCTGGTCTGCGCCTCGCTGCTGGTGCTGGTGTATCTGCACCGCGTCGACACGCTTCGTGGCGCTCATCATCATCGGCCGCGAGATCGCCATCTCGGCGCTGCGCGAATGGATGGCGCAGATCGGCGCGTCGCGCAGCGTGGCGGTGCACATGCTCGGCAAGATCAAGACCGTCGCGCAGATGGTGGCGATCCCGTTGCTGCTGTACGACGGCCGTGCTGTTCGGCGTCATCGACACCCGCGCCTGGGGCACCGTGCTGATCTACGTGGCCGCGGTGCTGACGATCTGGTCGATGGTGTACTACCTGCGCAAGGCGCTGCCAGAGATTCGCGCCCGCGCGAAATGACGCCGACGCTGCAGCGAGGCGCGTGGCTGCGCGCCATGCCGGCGGTGTTCGTGCTGATCTGGAGCACCGGCTTCGTGGTCGCGCGCCTGGGCATGCCGCACGCCCCGCCGATGGGGTTTCTGGCCTGGCGTTATGCGTTGTCGATTCTGGCCATCGGCGCGTGGATCGTGTTGGCGCGCGGCGTGCCGTGGCCGCGCGGGCGCGCGCAATGGCTGCATCTGGCCGTGCTGGGCACGCTGCAGCACGCGGGTTATCTCGGTGGCGTGTGGGCCGCGGTCAAGATGGGCATGCCGCGCCGGCCTGGCGGCGTTGATCGTGTGCCTGCAACCGGTGCTCACCGCGGCCTGGCTGTCGTGGCGCGGCAGCGCGCACCGCGTCACGCCGCGGCAGTGGGCCGGCCTGTGGCTCGGCCTGGGCGGCCTCACGCTGGTGCTGTGGCGCCGCATGCACGGCGGCGAGATCGATGCGGTGTCGCTGGCGCTGGCCATCGGCGCGCTGCTGTCGATCACCGTGGGCACGCTGTACCAGAAACGTTTTGTCGCGCCGGTGGACGTGCGCTCGGCCAACTTGGTGCAGCTGATCGCCGCGCTCGCGGTCACGCTGCCGCTGGCGCTGCTCGAGCACGAGACGATGCACTGGAACGCCCAGTTGTGGGCGGCGATGGCCTGGTCGGTGCTGGCGCTCACGCTGGGCGGCAGCTCGCTGCTGTACCTGCTGATCCAGCGCGGCGCGGCCACCGAGGTGACGAGCCTGCTGTACCTGGTGCCGCCGTGCACCGCGCTGATGGCATGGATCGGTTTCGGCGAGGCCGTCACGCCCAGCATGCTGTTGGGCATGGCGCTGTGCGCGACCGCCGTGTTCCTGGTGCGGCGTGGATAGGTTTGTGACAGACCGTTGTCAAGCGGGGTGACACCATGCGCAAACCGGCCACCAGCGCAAACGATCCGCCTAGAATTCCCCGAGCCACGCTTGACACCACGGGGGGGCGTCGCTGTAATCCGTCCTCCCACCGCGCCTGACCAAACCAATTCTTCGAGACAACTCTTCGAGAGGGGGTACCTTCGTGAACAAGTCCGAGCTGATCGAACACATCGCCAAACAAGCCGACATCTCCAAGGCGGCCGCCACGCGCGCGTTGGAGGCCTTGATCGGCGGCGTGAAGTCGACTTTGAAGAAAAGCGGCAACGTGTCGATCGTCGGCTTCGGTACCTTCGCAGTCAGCAAGCGTGCGGCACGCAGCGGCCGCAATCCACGCACCGGCGCAGCCATCAAGATCAAGGCCGCCAAGGTGCCGAAGTTCCGCCCTGGCAAGGCGCTGAAGGATGCCGTCAACTGAGGGTGCTTAGCTCAGCTGGTAGAGCGGCGCCCTTACAAGGCGTAGGTCGGCGGTTCGAACCCGTCAGCACCCACCACCCAGACGGCGCGAGCGTTGCGCCGGAGTGCACAAAAGGCGTGAACGATTGATCAGCGCAGGCGCGCCACACCGCGCCGTGAAGTGTGCTCGATGCAGCGCGGCCACTATCATCACGCCGTGATCCGATTCCTGACTCCCATGCTGTTGGCGCGCTGCTCGCGGCCGGCTCGCTGGCTCGAGCCCAGAACGCCGAAGACCTGACCTGCAATCGTGCGGCTCAGGACTTGCGCGAAACCTGTCAGAAGCGCATCGGTCCGCTGGTGCGACCCTCGGATCCGAACAATCCCACGGCAGATGAACAGAAGGCGATGGACAAGCACGCCAAGGCCTGGCAGGCCTGCAAGGAAAAGGCGGACCGACGCGCCGTCAACTGCCGGCGTTGATCACAGCGCCGCTGCCCGCGCAACCGCACGGGGTTCAGTGCAACGCTGGGTAGGCGAGCCGCTCGACAACGGCCCGTTGCACCGGCCATCGGCCGCACCCGAGAGGCTCTAGAATCCGCGGCACGCCGCAGGCGTGGCCAGCTGCGCATCGGCACGCAGCGCCGCGATCCAGGCGAACCGCGGTTCGCCTCTTTCGCCCGCACCGCCGCGGCCGCCTAGAACGCGCAACCAGAACCACCATGTTCGAATTCGTCCGCACGCACACCAAGCTCCTGCAGCTCGATGCTGGTGCTGCTGATCTTTCCGTCGTTCGTCTTCTTCGGCATCCAGGGCTACTCGGGCTTCTCGGAAGGGGGTGCCGCCACGGTGGCCAAGGTCGACGGCCAGTCGATCACGCGCGCCGAATGGGACCAGGCGCATCAGCGCCAGGTCGAGCGCTTGCGCAGGCAGATGCCCAACGTCGACGTCAAGCTGTTCGACAACCCGAGCACACGGCGCGAAACGCTCGAGACGCTGGTCAACGAGCGGCTGCTTGCTGGCGGCCGCCTACAAGCAACAACTGACCGTCGGCGACGAGCGTCTGCGGCGCATCTTCGTCGAGGATCCGCAGTTCGCTGCGTTTCGCAATCCCGACGGCAGCCTCAACCAGGCGATGGTGCAGGCGCAAGGCATGAGCAGCGAAGACTTCGTCGCTCAACTGCGCCAGGAGCTGGGCATGCAGCAGGTGCTGCGCGGCGTGGCGCAGTCGGGCATCGCGCCGGCCGGCGTGGCCGGCAGCGCGCTCGATGCGCTGTTCCAGCGCCGCACGATCGCCTATCAGCGATTCGACGCCAAGGCCTATGCGGCCAAGATCATGCCGACCGACGCCGAGATCGAGGCGTACTACAAGGCGCACGAGGCGGAGTTCACGCGCGCCCGAGCAGGCGACCATCGACTACGTGGTGCTCGACCTCGAGGCGTTGAAGAAGGGCATCACGCTGTCGGACAAGGATCTGCGCGACTACTACGAGCAGAACAAGGCGCGCTACACCGTGGCCGAGGAGCGGCGCGCGCGGCACATCCTGATCGCCGCCGACAAGGACGCGTCAGCCGACGCCAAGAGCAAGGCCAAGGCGCGCGCCGAAGCGCTGCTGGCCGAGACGCGCAAGTCACCCGCTGCGTTCGCCGAGCTGGCCAAGAAGAACTCCGCCGACACCGGCTCGGCATCGCAAGGCGGCGACCTCGACTGGTCGGCGCGCGGCGGCATGGTGTCCAAGGCGCTCGAGGACGCGGTGTTCGCATTGAAGCCCGGCGAGATCGGCGCCGCTGGTGGAGAGCGAATTCGGCTTCCATGTGGTCAAGCTCGAGGCCGTGCGAGGCGGCGACAGTCAAGTCGTTCGACATCGGTGCGCGCCTCGATCGTCGACGAGGTGAGCCGGCAGCAGGCGACCAAGAAGTGGGCCGAGGCGGCCGAGCAGTTCACCAACACCGTGTACGAGCAACCCGACAGCCTGCAGCCGGTGATCGACAAGCTCAAGCTCGAAAAGCGCAGCGCCACCGTGCTACGCCGCCCGGCGGCCGGCGCCAGCGGCGCATTGGCGTCGGCCAAGTTGCTCGATGCCGTGTTCGGCAACGAGAACGTGCGCAACAAGCGCAACAACACCGATGCCATCGAGGTCGGCCCCAACCAGCTGGCCGCCGCGCACGTCACGCAGTACCAGCCGACGCGCACGCTGCCGCTGGCCGAGGTGCGCGAGCGGGTGCGCGAGCGCGTGGTCGCCACCCGTGCCGCAGAGCTCGCGCGCAAGGACGGCGAGGCCAAGTTGGCGCAGGTCAAGGCGGCGGCCCCACCGAACTGCCCGACAAGACCACGCTGTCGCGCCAGCAGCGGCAAAACCTGCCCGCCGCGCTGGTGGAGGCGGTGCTGCGCGCCGATGCCGCCAAGCTGCCCGTGCCGGTGGGCGTGGACCTGGGTGAAGGCGGCTACATCGTCGCCCGCATCGATGCCGTGCTGCCGCGTGAATCGCTCGATGATGGACCCGCGCGCGAGCAATACGGCCAGGCCTGGTCGGCGGCCGAGTCGCGCGCCTACCTCGAGTCGTTGAAGCAGCGCTACAAGGCCGAGATGCGCGCCGACGCGGCGATCAGTGCCGCGCCGGCCGAAGCAGCGCGCTGAGCGGCACGCGAGCAGGGGCCCGTGGAGGCCCGCTCGCTATAATTCGCGCCGCAGCGGTGGCTGTAGCTCAGTTGGTAGAGTCCCAGATTGTGATTCTGGTCGTCGTGGGTTCGAGTCCCATCAGCCACCCCAGTTCATGGAACCCAGCACTCATGCGGGTCTCCGCGTGGTGTGGGTGCATGATGTTGGTGCAACGTTCGCGATAGTTTCGACGGATGGCAGTTCTCGGTCTGTTGCCTCGACTACGGACCCGTACGCTCCGATCCTGAGGCCGCACGGTTCGGCGCACCTGCAATTGAAGTCGCGCCGCCCGCTCCCACCCCGTGAGGGTCCACCAACCGGGCTTGCAGGATACCAACACGGCATCCGGCAGTGGCCCGAGGACAAGCCGTTGGGTGAGGTGCCGACTGCGGTTGTGCAGTAGTCTGTCTGCCATGAGAGCGGCGAGTGCCTTTGTTGTAGCGGCGGCCCTTCTTGGCGTAGCTGCGCCGAGTGCAGCAGGCGCACCAGCGGGCCCTCTCACGTACACATGCGTCGACAGCAAGGGCAACAAGCGGAGTTCGGACCGCCCGATTCCCGAATGCAGCGACCGTGAGCAGCGAGTGCTCAACAAAGACGGATCACTGAGGCGCGTGGTCCCGCCTGCGCCCGAACCACCTAAACCCCGCGCATCAGGGCAGGGGTAGCCGCGGCTTAGGTCTCGTCCCTCGTCGGGCCGCGCGGGCCGTTGGACTTGCAGGACTCGATGCCCTTCTCCGCTGCGGAGGTGGACGAGTACATCTCACTCGTGCCGATGATCTCGCCATTGGCCGCCTTCAGGACGAAGTAGGGCCTGTCGTCTTTGGAGGTCTTGCGCTCGTACTCCCATCGGTCCCGGCGCTTGACTTGACAGAGGCAATCCCGTTCTCCGCGCTTGCCTTGGACGCGTACATCTCACTGCTGAGGATGGTCTCGTGGTTGCCCGCCTTCAGCACGAACTTGAATTGGGTCGCGGACTTCGTGAGCAAGAAGTAGCCAGCAGCCATGGTGCGTCTCCTTCGACAACAGCTCAATGAGGGGCGCCGAGCGTACTCCCAAGGGCGCGGCGGCGTGGAGTCCCTCAGGGCATCGTTGGATTGGCCCAGCTCACTCCGCACGGTGCAAACACGTGTCCCCGCCATGGTGCCCACCTTGTGCCCAACGAAGCGCGCGATGCGTACTTGGCCGGTCCCGGCCGCCTCCAGCCAAAAGACACGGCCCGCTTCGCGGGCCGTGTCGCTTCTTGCCAC
>CAWHBZ010000002.1:0-23207 GCA_963827645.1 uncultured beta proteobacterium
ACGCGCCGATCCACGCGATGCCGGTGATCACGTGCGCAAAGCGCAGCAGCAGGTTGACCCAGTCGAGCAGGTAGGCATCCATGTCGCCTAGCGTACCTGCTACCGTTCGGTCGAAGCGTCGCTCAGCTGCCGCGGTAGGTCGAGTAGCTCCACGGGCTCACCAGCAACGGCACGTGGTAGCGGCCGGCCGCGTCGGCGATGCCGAAGTCGAGCTGCACCTCGTCGATGAAGGGTGGCTCGGGCAGCACCACGCCGCGCGCGCGAAAGTACGGCGCCACCGCGAACACCAGGCGGTAGCGGCCGATCGCCATCGCGGCGGCATTCAGCAGCGGCCCGCCTGGGTGGCGGCCGTCGGCGTCGAGCGTGAACGAGGCCAGCGGCGACGCGGCCGCGCCGCCGTCGATGCGCAACAATCGCCCCTGCATGCCGGCCGCGGGGCAACCATGCATCGTGTCGAGCACGTGGGTGCTGAGGTGGCCCATTTCGCAGGTGTCTTGGGGAACGGTGTGCAGGTGGCGCGCCTGCAACGCAGCGACGGCGCCGCGGCGCTTGCGGGCAGCGGCGAAGTGTATACACTTCTGCGTACAGGTTCAACCGCCGACGAGAGCGCATGCCGACCCTGCCTCCACGCCGCTCGCCGATGACCCGCAGCCGCCCCGCGCTTCGTGTGGTGCGCGGCGGCCGATCCGCCGCGCCGGGCACGGGCGGCCCGCGCGGCCGCGATGATGCCGCAAGCACGGCCACGCAGCGCATCGTCGAGTCGATCACCGCGGCCATCGCCGAGCGTCGCCTGATGCCGGGCACCAAGCTGGCCGAGCAGAAGCTGGCCGACATCTTTCGCGTCTCGCGCACGCTGGTGCGCCAGGCCCTCAATCAACTGAGCCGCGATCGCCTGGTGCGGCTGGAGCCGGCGCGCGGCGCGTCGGTGGCAAGCCCCAGCGTGGCCGAGGCCAAGCAGGTGTTCGAGGCACGGCAGCTGATCGAAAGCGCGTTGATCAGGCAGCTGCCCGCACGATCACGCCGTCGCAGATTGCCGAGCTGCGCATGCACCTGAACGCCGAGCGCGCCGCCATCACGCGCACCGACATCTCGGGCCGCACGCGGCTGCTGGCCGACTTCCACGTGGTGCTGGCGCGCCTGATGGGCAACGAGGTGGTGGCGCAGTTGCTGGGCGACCTGCTGACGCGCTCGTCGCTGATCTCGCTGATGTACCAGTCCACGCACTCGGCCGAGGCGTCGCTGCAGGAGCACGTGGCCATCGTCGACGCGCTGGAGCGCCACGACGCGCGCGATGCGGTGCGGCTGGTGCAGCGCCACTTGCAAAGCGTCGAGCGCAACCTGCGGCTCGATCCGCGTCGGCCCGACCTGGCGCTGGTGCTGAAGAATCCCTGAGCGCGCGATGACCGCACCACCCGCGACCGCCCCCTACCCGCGCGACCTGCGCGGCTACGGCCGCGCGGTGCCGCATGCACGCTGGCCCGGCGGCGCGCGCATCGCGGTGCAGTTCGTGCTCAACTACGAGGAGGGCGGCGAGAACAGCGTGCTGCATGGCGATCCGACCTCGGAGACCTTCTTGTCCGAGCTGGTCACCGCGCAGGCCTACGAAGACCGCCACATGACGATGGAGTCGATGTACGAGTACGGCTCGCGCGTCGGCGTGTGGCGCATCCTGCGCGAGTTCGAGCGCAGGCGGCTGCCGCTCACCGTGTTCGGCATCGTGTCGGCGCTCGAGCGTTACCCCGAGCTGGTGGCCGCGCTTGCTCGAAAACGGCTACGAGATCGCCAACCACGGCCTGCGCTGGATCCACCACCAGCACATGCCCGAGGCCACCGAGCGCACGCCACATCGGCGCGGCCGACCAACTGCTGCGCCAGCTCACCGGCGGCGAGTGGCCGCTGGGCTGGTACACCGGCCGCGACAGCCCCAACACGCGCCGCCTGGTGGTCGACCTGGGCGGCTACGAGTACGACAGCGACTACTACGGCGACGACCTGCCGTTCTGGATGCGCGTCACCAAGAGCGACGGCACCGCGGTGCCGCACCTGGTGGTGCCGTATTCGCTGGACACCAACGACATGCGTTTCGTGCAGGCGCAGGGGTTCAACACCGGCGACCACTTCTTCACCTACCTGCGCGACAGCTTCGACACGCTGTACGCCGAGGGCGAGGAGAAGCCGAAGATGATGTCGATCGGCATGCACTGCCGCCTGCTCGGCAAGCCCGGCCGCATCGGCGCGCTGCAGCGCTTTCTGGATCACATCGAGGCGCACGACCGCGTCTGGGTGTGCCGGCGCATCGACATCGCGCGCCACTGGAAGGCGACGCATCCGTACCGGGGGGCCGCTTCGTGAGCACTGCATTGCGCAGCCGCTGACGCTCGAGGGGCTCAACGCCGCGCCGGCGGCGCAGGCGCTCGAGGCGCTGGCCGGCACCTACGAGCATTCGCCGTGGATCGTCGACGCGGCGCTGCGCAAGCGCCCGTTCGCCACGCTGGCGGCGCTCAAGCGCGCGCTGGTCGAGGTGGTGCGCGACGCCACGCGCGAGCAGCAGCTGGCGCTGGTCCGCGCCCACCCCGAGCTGGCCGGCAAGGCGATGGTCGCCAAGACGCTGACCGCCGAATCCACACACGAACAGGGCAAGGCCGGCCTCACCGCAGTGCACGCCGGAGGAGCTGGCGCGCATCCGGCAACTCAACGCCGACTACCACGCCAAGTTCGGCTTTCCCTTCGTCCTGGCGGTGCGCGGGCCGCGCGGCACCGGATTGAGCAAGCACGAGATCATCGCCACCTTCGCGCGCCGCCTGGCCAACCCCGCGGATTTCGAGCTCGCCGAATGCCTGCGCAACATCCACCGCATCGCCGAGATCCGGCTCGATGACAGGTTCGGCGCCGAGCCCGTACTCGGCAACCTGATCCTCGACTGGGCAGCCGCGCTGGCACAGCACAGCGACCCCGGCTACGCCGAGCGCGGCGAGTTGACGGTGACCTATCTGACCGACGCGCACCGCGCGTGCGCGAAGCAGCTCGTGCAGTGGATGCAGCACGACTGCGGCTTCGACGACGTGCGCATCGATGCGGTGGGCAACGTCGTCGGCCTCTACCACGGCAGCGACCGCGACGCGAAACGGCTGCTCACCGGGAGCCACTACGACACCGTGCGCAACGGCGGCAAGTACGACGGCCGCCTGGGCATCTTCGTGCCGATGGCCTGCGTGCGCGCACTCCGGCAGGCCGGCCAGCGGCTGCCGTTCGGCATCGAGGTGGTCGGCTTCGCCGAAGAAGAAGGCCAGCGCTACAAGGCGGTGTTCCTCGGCTCGGGCGCGCTGACCGGACACTTCGATCCGCGCTGGCTCGAACAGACCGACGCCGCCGGCGTGACGATGCGCGATGCGATGCAGCGCGCGGGGCTGGCGCCCGCCGACATCGCCAAGCTGAAGCGCGATCCGTCGCGCTACCTCGGCTTCGTCGAGGTGCACATCGAGCAGGGGCCGGTGCTCAACGGGCTCGACGTGCCGCTGGGCATCGTGACGTCGATCAACGGCAGCGTGCGCTACCTGTGCGAGATCACCGGCATGGCCAGCCACGCCGGCACCACGCCGATGGACATGCGGCGCGACGCCGCGGTGGCCGCCGCCGAAGGGGTGCTCTACCTCGAGCGGCGCGCGTCCGAGCAGCCCGATCTGGTGGGCACCGTGGGCATGCTCGAGGTGCCCAGCGGCTCGATCAACGTGGTGCCGGGGCGCTGCGCGTTCAGCCTCGACATCCGCGCCACCACCGATGCGGTGCGCGATGCCTGCGAGCGCGACGTGCTGGCCCGGCTGCGCGAGATCTGCCAGCGACGCGGCCTGGCCTTCAGCGCCGAAGAAACCATCCGCGCAGCCGCTGCGCCGAGCGCGCCGGACTGGCAGGCGCGCTGGGAGCGTGCCGTGCAGGCGCTCGGCCTGCCGCTGGTGCGTTTGCCCAGCGGTGCCGGGCACGACGCGATGAAGCTGCACGAGGTGATGCCGCAGGCGATGCTGTTCCAGCGCGGCCTGAACGCCGGCATCAGCCACAACCCGCTGGAGGCGATCACCAACGACGACACCGAACTGTCGGTGCGAGCGTTCCAGCAGTTGCTGCAAGGGCTCGCACACGAGGTGCGGCAAAGGCCGGTCGCATGAAACCTCCCGAAGACAACCCGCGCCCGCTGTCCAACGATGACGACACCCGCCCGGTGCCCGGCGGCGACGAGACCCGCCCGGTGCCGACGGCCACCGTCAACGCAGCGGCGCCGCAGACGGCCGCCGACCCGTACAAGCGCCTGGACCGCTGGGTCGACAAGCACTTCGAAGAACAGGTGCGCTTCCTGCAAGAGCTGGTGCGGGTGCCCACCGACACGCCGCCCGGCCACAACGCGCCGCATGCCGAGCGCACGGCCGATATGCTGGGCATGATGGGCTTCACGGTCGAGCGTCACCCGGTGCCCGACGCGGTGGTCAAGAGCGCCGGGTTGAAGTCGATCACCAACCTGATCGTGCGCCACCGCTTCGGCGACGGGCCGACGATCGCGCTCAACGCCCACGGCGACGTGGTGCCGCCGGGCGACGGCTGGACCCACCATCCGTACCGCGCCGAGATCGTCGACGGCAAGCTCTACGGCCGCGCGTCGGCGGTGAGCAAGAGCGATTTCGCCACCTACACCTATGCGCTGCGCGCGTTGGTCGACAGCGGGCTCGCGCACCGCGGCGCGGTGGAGCTGCACTTCACCTACGACGAGGAGTTCGGCGGCGAGCTCGGGCCCGGCTGGCTGCTCAACCTGGGCCTCACGCAACCCGATGTGCTGATCGCCGCCGGCTTCAGCTATCAGGTGGTGGTGGCGCACAACGGTTGCCTGCAGCTCGAGGTCACGCTGCACGGGCTGGCCAGCCATGCGGCCTACCCCGACACCGGCGTCGATGCGCTGCAGGCGGCCAACAAGCTGCTGACCGCGCTTTACACCTACAACGACGTGCTGCGCACGCGCCGCTCCAAGGTGCCCGGCATCGCCCATTCCTACCTCAACGTCGGTCGCATCGAAGGCGGCACGAACACCAACGTGGTCCCCGGCAAGGTGATGCTCAAGCTCGACCGCCGCATGATCCCGGAAGAGGATGCGGTGCAGGTGGAGGCCGAGGTGCGCGAACTCATCACCTCCACCGTCGCGCGCTGCCTGGGCATCCGGCTGGAGGTCAGGCGCCTGCTGCTCGCGTTGTCGCTGAACGCATCGCCGAACAACCACGTGGTGGTCGCTGCATTGCAGCGCCATGCACAAGCGCTGTTCGGCGAGGAGATCCCGGTGTCCGGCACGCCGCTGTACACCGATGTGCGGCTGTACGGCGCGCTGGGGATTCCCTGCGTGATCTACGGCGCCGGGCCGCGCACGATGCTGGAGTCCAACGCCAAACGCGCCGACGAGCACCTGGTGCTCGACGACTTGAAGCGTGCCACCAAGGTGATCGCACGCACCGTGGCCGACCTGCTGGCCTGAGTCCGGGCATCGGTTTGGTGCATTGCCCGGGGCCAATCGCGCACGCCACTTGCAAGATCAATCCCTACCCCCGAGACCCTCGCACTTCAGGAGCGTTCCACCATGCCGTTGACCCCATTGCGCCGCGCGCGCCTCATCGTTGCGGGCCTGCTGGCCGCGGCATTCGCACCGCTTGCGCTGGCGCAGACGCCGCTCAAGTTCCAGCTCGACTGGCGGTTCGAAGGGCCGGCGGCGCTGTTTCTCGCATCGGCCGCCAAGGGCTACTACAAGGCCGTGGGGCTGGACGTGACGATCGACGCCGGCAATGGCTCCGGTGGCACCGTGACACGGGTGGCCTCGGGCGCCTACGACATGGGCTTCGCCGACCTGGCGGCACTGATGGAGTTCCACGCCAACAACCCCGACGCGGCCAACAAGCCGGTGGCGGTGATGATGGTCTACAACAACACGCCGGCCGCGGTGCTCACGCTAAAGAAGAACGCGATCAAGTCGCCCGCCGACCTGAACGGCAAGAAAGTCGGCGCGCCGGTGTTCGACGCCGGGCGGCGCGGCTTCCCGATCTTCGCCAAGGCCAACAGCGTGGGCGCAGTCACCTGGGTCACGATGGACCCGCCGCTGCGCGAGACGATGCTGGCGCGCGGTGAAGTCGATGCGATCACCGGCTTCTCGTTCACGTCGCTGCTCAACCTCGAGGCGCGCGGCGTCAAGCCGGAAGACATCGTCGTCATGCCGTACGCACAACACGGCGTCAAGCTGTACGGCAACGTGATCATCGCCAGCCCGAAGCTGCTGAAGGAGAACCCGCAGGCAGTCAGGAGCTTCCTTTCGGCGTTTCTGAAGGGTGCGAAAGAAGTGATGGCCAGCCCTGACGCATCGATCGACTACGTCAAGGCGCGTGACGGCATCATCAACGTCGATCTCGAGCGGCGCCGCCTGCGCCTGGCGATCGATTCGGTGGTGGCCAGCCCGGATGCGCGCTCCGAAGGCTTCGGCGCCGTCGTGCCGGGCCGGCTGGCGCTGATGGCGTCGCAGGTTTCCGATGCGTTTGCCACCAAGACGCGAGTCGATGCCGCGTCGGTATGGACCGATGCCTATTTGCCCGCAAAGGCGGAGCTGAACATCCTGCCGGCGGCGAAGAAGTAGGGCCACTGCGTGGCCTTCGTCGACTTCAAGAACGTCTGGCTCGCCTACAACGACGAGCTGCTCGCCGCGCAGCAATTTGCCGTCGAAGACATCTCGCTCGAGGTGAACCAAGGCGAGTTCATCGCCATCGTCGGCCCCAGCGGCTGCGGCAAGTCGACCTTCATGAAGCTGACCACCGGGCTGAAGATGGCCAGCAAGGGCACGATCCACATCGATGGCCGGCCGGTGACCGGGCCGCTGAAGATCAGCGGCATGGCGTTCCAGGCGCCGAGTCTGCTGCCGTGGCGCACCACGATCGACAACGTGCTGCTGCCGCTCGAGATCGTGGAGCCGTACCGCTCCACGTTCAAGAGCAGACGCAAGCAATACCAAGCCAAGGCGCGTGCGCTGCTCGAGAGCGTGGGACTCGGCGGCTACGAAGGCAAGTTTCCGTGGCAGTTGTCGGGCGGCATGCAGCAGCGCGCCAGCATCTGCCGGGCGCTCGTGCACGAGCCGAAGATGCTGCTGCTCGACGAGCCGTTCGGCGCCCTCGACGCGTTCACGCGCGAGGAACTGTGGTGCACGCTGCGCGATCTGCACGCAGCGCAGAGGTTCAACGTGATCCTGGTGACGCACGACCTGCGCGAGAGCGTGTTCCTTGCCGATACCGTGTACTGCATGAGCAAGAGCCCGGGCCGCTTCGTCGCCAAGCGCGACATCGATCTGCCGCGGCCACGCGACCTCGAAGTGACCTACACACCGCAGTTCACCGACATCGTGCACGAGCTGCGCGGCTACATCGGCGCGGTGCGCGGCAAGGCGGGCGTGCCCGCGGGACCGCGATGACGCTCACGCGATGAAGATCACCAGGAACGTCGAGCGCTGGTCGCCGTTGATCGTGCTGGCCGCGGTGCTGCTGCTGTGGCAGTTGATCGTGGTGATGTTCGGCATCGCCGAGTTCATCTTCCCGAGCCCGTGGCAGATCGCCCTGCAGTTCGTCGAGTTCAAGGCACCGCTGATCGAGGCGGCATGGAAGACCTTCTGGGTCACGATGCTCGGCTTCGCGCTGTCGATCGTGGTCGGCGTGCTGCTCGGCTTTCTGATCGGCAGCTCGCGCCTGGCCTACACGTCGCTCTACCCGCTGATGGTGGCGTTCAACGCGGTGCCCAAGGCGGCGGTGGTGCCGATCCTGGTGGTGTGGTTCGGCATCGGGCTGGGGCCCGGCGTTTTGACGGCGTTCCTGATCTCGTTCTTCCCGATCACGGTGAACATCGCCACCGGGCTGGCGACGCTGGAGCCTGAGCTCGAAGACGTGCTACGCGTGCTCGGCGCGCGCCGCTGGGACGTGCTGATCAAGGTGGGCCTGCCGCGCTCGATGCCCTACTTCTACGGCTCGCTGAAAATCGCGATCACGCTCGCCTTCGTCGGCACCGTGCTGGCCGAGATGACGGCCGGCGACTCCGGCATCGGCTATCTGATGCAGACAGCCGGCAGTCAGCAGCGCATGCCGCTGGCCTTTGCGGGCCTGGTCACCATCGGCGCGATGGCCATGGGCATGTACGAGCTGTTCTCTTGGATAGAGAAGCGCACCACCGGCTGGGCGCACCGCGGCTCGCAGGCGGCCTGAGCCGGACGCACGACGGCACCTGCGTTCTGGCGTGCGGATCTACTCAGGAGCCAACAACGCCTCCGCACGCTGGGGCGCGCCGGATGACGAGGCGCCCGTGGCACCGGGGTCGCCGCCGACAGCACCGATCTTCTCGACCTCAGGCGGCAGTTGCGCGCTGATCCAAGCAGCCACCGTGCGGATCGTCGACTCGCGCGGAAAATTGCGGCGCCACGCCAGGCCGATGGTGCGCGTGGGCAGCGGCTCCTCGAAGGGGCGGATCAACACCGTCTCGCCGCGCAGCGAGCCGGTGCCCGGCAGCGACGCCAGCCTCGGCAGCAGCGTGCACCCCACGCCGGCGGCCACCATCTGGCGCAGCGTCTCGATGCTGGTGGCCTTGAGCTCCTCGCGTTGGTCGGAACTCTGGGCGCCGCAGATCGCCAGCGCCTGGTCGCGCATGCAGTGCCCTTCTTCGAGCAGCAGCACGTTCTCGCGCGCCAGATCCTCCTGCGTCACCTGACGCCGTGCCGCCAGCGGATGGTCGCTCGGCAGCGCCACGACGAACGACTCCCGGAACAGCGGCAGCGTCTGCACGTCTTCACCGCGCACCGGTAGCGCCAGCAGCAGCGCATCGAGGCGCCCCTGGCGCAGCCGTTCGAGCAGGTGGCCCGTCAGGTCTTCGCGCAGGAACAGGTGCAGCTCGGGAAAGCGCTTGCGGATCTCGGGCAGCAGGTGCGGGATCAGGTAGGGCCCGAGCGTCGGGATCACGCCCAGCCGCAGCGGGCCGTTCATCGGGTCGAGGCCACGTCGCGCCAGATCCCTGATCTGCGCCACCACCGCCAGCGCGATGCGCGCCTGCACGATGATCTGCTCGCCGATCGGCGTGGCCTGCAGGTGATGCTTGTTGCGCTCGAACAGGGTCACGCCGAGGTACTCCTCGAGCTTCTTCAGCTGGGTGCTGAGCGTCGGCTGCCCGACGTGGCAGGCCTCGGCCGCTCGCACGAAGTGCCCCTTGTCCGCCAGCGCCACCAGGTAGCGCAGTTCCTGCAGCGTCATGTCTCCTCCGTGTTCAGTGAGCCTTTGGCTTCGTATGTGTATCAAACTCGGTGTGCGCCAAGGCTGTCAATCAGCCTTACCCGCGGAGGAACAACCAGAATTCGAATAACGGTTATCAACATATTCAATTGGCACAACAGCGCAGCGACCTCTAGAACGTCGGGCGCGATGCCATGGCAACTGAAGCTCCCCACCACAACACGGCGCGTGTCGCTGCTGATCGCCGCGGTCTTGGTGCTGCTGGCCGTCGCGGGTGCGCTCTCGTGGCGCTGGCTGCGCCCGGCGCAGCTGCCGCACTTCGTCGAGGTGGGTACCGGCGCCTACGTGCTGCCCAAGCCCGACACATTGGCCGATTTCCGCCTCGTCAAACACGACGACACGGTGTTCGATAACCAGGCGCTGAAGGGCCGCTGGACGTTCCTGATCTTCGGCTACACGTTCTGTCCCGACTTCTGCCCGACGACGCTGGTGGAGTTTGCGCAGATCCATCGTCAGCTGGCGCAACGTGCGCAGGGCACGCGCGATGTGCAGTTCGTGATGGTCTCGGTGGACCCAGAGCGTGACACCCCGCAACTGCTGGGCCGCTACGTGCCGCAGTTCAACCGCGAGTTCGTCGGCGTCACCGGCGACCCTGCGGTGATCAAGCGCCTCGCCGATTCGGTGGGCGCCGTCTACGCCAAGGTCCCGGGCAGCAGCGGCAGCAACTACCTGATCGACCACTCGACCGCGGTGTTGCTGATCAATCCCGACGGCAAGCTGCAAGGGGTGTTCGCCGCACCGCATGTCGCCAAGGACATGGTGCAGGCCTTCGCAAAGATGCGCGAGCCGTGAGCGACCCCGCAAGGGGGATCAGGCCTCTTCGGGCGGTCGTATGAAGCCTGAGCCCGCCTCAACGGCTCAGCGTGGTGGGTCCGGCGCGCTTCTCGGTCTTCATCAGGTGCGTCACCTCGAAGGCGTTGAACACGAACAGCGCCACCACCGCAAACACCACCGCCAGGATCAGCGGCAGCACGTAGCGCACGAAGCGGCTGATCGCGCCACGCCCCACGATCATCACGATGAAGGGGATCGTCACGCAGGCCAGGAACACGAAGTACAGCGTCCACGGCACCGTGAGCGACATCTCGACATAGGTGTAGGGTGCCGCGTTCACGAGTTCTTCTCCCCGAGCAGCACACGCACCTGATCTTCGAGCAGCGCGGTTTCGGTCTGGCCTGGAAAGACCTTGCGCACGCGGCCGCGCTGGTCGACCACGAAGGTCCAGGGCTCGCCCTTGATGCCCCACTCGACCCACACCGCGTTGTCCTTGTAGCCGTCGACGTGCACGAAGGCGAAACGCTCGCCGTACTGCTCTTCGACCATCGCCACGCGGCTGAGTTGGTCGACGCAGCTCGTGCAGTGCTGCGGCGTGCCGAACACCACGATGAACGGCTTGCGCTGCTCGATCAGGTCGGCGATTCGCCACCGGTACAGCCGCACCCGTGTATCCATCGTCGTGACGCGGCGCCAGTCTTCACCCGGCGCCAGCACGCGGTTCTGGCTGCGCGGCGCGGCATCGCCGACGTTGAGCTTGGGTGCAAGGCCGTCGTGGCTGCACGCGGTCAGGAGCGCGGCCACGAGCGATAGCACGGTGCATCGCGAACGCCACCTAACACGCAAACCAGTTGACATCGAATGCCACATCACTAGACTCCAGCCACTGTGCACTGACACACGCGAGGACATTGAATGATCGAGCTCGACATGGCCACCCGGGTGGCACTGTTCATCTTCGGCATCGGCGGTTGCGTCGCGCTGGCGATCGTCCCCTGGGCCTGCATCGGCACCGGCTTGTTCAGCCAGGACAAGCAATACCAGTCGTACTGAGCCCGCCGCCGCGTCGTCACGGCGCGGCCCGCAGTGCTCGCAGGTAGGCCACCAGCGCCTCCTGCTCCTGCAGCGGCAGCCCTGCGTACGACGGCATGCGCACCCGATACGGCTTCACGCCCACGCCGGGCCGCGGGTCGATCAGGTAGTCGCGCAGCCATGCCTGGCTGCGCCGCGAGCCCACGGCATCGAGCGGCGGGCCGTAGGTGGCGCCGTTGCCGAACACCTGGTGGCAGGTGCCGCAACCTTCGCGACGAAAGATCGCCTCGCCCTGCCGCGACGCTGCGCTCTCCGCGTAGGCAAACGTCACCGGCGGCGGCCGCTGATAGATCAGGGCCCCGATGAGCACGGCAAGGGCCACGATCAACGCCGAGCCGGCGACGACAAACCATTCACCGGCTCGCAGCGTCACGCCGCGCCTCGTTGCCGTAGCGGTCATCGTCGCCCGACTCGAAGATCTGGTTCTTGATGTTCTCGTCGAACTGGCCGTGCGCGTGGGCCCAGTGGATCATCAGCACGATGACCACCAGCATCACCAGGCCGGTGGCGGCCCATATGTACGGAATCAAGGTGTCGCCGCCCATCACGGATCTCCTCTTACGAACGGCCACCCGCGGCCGTGGGTGGTTTCGGGTAGTTCGGTGACGCCGGGCCGGCCTTCAGGCCGAACAGGAACTCGGCCAGCAGGTGGCGCTGCGCATCGGCGAGCAGCCGAAAGTCGGGGCCGAGGTGCCCGTCGTGTGCGCTGCCGGGCACCAGCGACAGCGGGTTCTCGAGGTAGCGCTGCAGCCACTCGCGGCTGCGCCGCGTGCCTTCGCCGTCGAGCACCGGCGCCACGCCGATCTCTCCCACGCCCATCGCGCGATGGCAGTTGTGGCAGCCCGACTCGCGGTACAGCGCGTGGCCGCGCAACCCCGCATCGCTCCACTCGTAGTAGTCGCGTGGTTGCGGCGCCACCGCCGCACGCGACTGCACGACGGCCTTGCCGACTGCGGCAATCACCACCAGCACGGCCAGGCCAAACATCACCTGCTCGCCACGTTTGAGCTTCACGACAGGCCGCCTAGAACAGCACGCGCCACAGCAGCTCCGACGCCGCGAACACGATCACGCCGCCGACGCCGACCAGGCTCAACACGACGATCCAGCGTTCGGCCCGCTTGAGCTTGGCCAGCGGGCCGACGACGTAGCTCGACATCACGAGGTACACGCCGACCGCCATCACGATCAGCGCGAAGATCAGTACCGGGATGCGATCGGTGAGTTCCATGCGAATGACTGCGGCTCGACTGCTGCGCGGCGGTCAACCTGGAGAATTGTCGCGATCGTGCGGGTGCTCGCGCTCGTGCTTTTTCTGCCAGTTGATGATCCACACGATGCAGGCGATGCCGCTCAGCACGACGATGATCTGCAGCATGATCAGGTAGTAGCCCCAGTCCCAGAACGGCTGCGCACCTGTGGCGCTGATGAAAGTGGTCGTCACCGAGTCGTAGCGCTGCCCGAAGCCCGGCCACGGCATGGTCCACAGAAAGGCCTCGAACACCGTGACGGCCACGATCAGCACCAGCCACCACGGGATCTTGCCGTTGCCCTCTTTGATGCCGTCGAAGTCTTCGTCGGAGAAACGACCGAAGACGAGGCCCTTGTCTTCGAGTTCGTCTGGCGAGTTCGTGTTGGTGGTGTCGTTCATCTCGTGACTCCAGTGTCCGTGAAGTCGCATGCTGGCACCGAGCGCGCAATTTGCCGATGCACCGAGGCTTTCGTCTTCGAACGGCCACAACGTTGCCGCGCGGCGCGCGGTACCCGGTGGGGGCGACTTGTGGGGCGGCGAGCAGCGCAGGTTCGGGGTCGGCGCGCGTACTCGCGCGCTTCGTTCATCTGACTCGCCGAGACTGTCTGAGCGCAGCGAACGCAATGAGCGAAGCGAGTTTCTCGGCGCGACCCCGAACCGAGCATCGCAGCGGAGTCGGCCTGCAAGGCCGACCGCCACAGTAGGAGCCCCTGCCGGGTATCGCCCGCCGCGCCGCGCGGAGATCGCAGCGTCACTTCAAGCTCTCCAGAAACGCCACCAGCGCATCCAACTCGTCGTCGGTCAAATGCTCGAACGCCGGCATGATCGAATCGGGTGTCACCGCGCGCGGATTGCGGTGGTGCACGTAGTGCCAGGCTTTCACGCGGTTGCGGCTGGCGATGTGCAGCAGGTCGGGCGCCTTGCGGTCGGAGCCGAACAGGCTCGGCGACTCGCCCTGCACGTCGCCGGCGGTGGGGGGCGCGCCGAAATACTTCCAGTCCTGCGTCTGCTCGGGCAGCAGCGTGTGGCACCACGAGCAGCCCTCGCGGATGAAGATGGTCTTGCCTTTGCCGGCCGGCGACAGCGCGTTGGCGCCCTTCATCAGCGGGTCGTGCACCGACCAGCCGGTGTGACCCCAGATCTTCTGCGTGTGTTTGGCGTGTTCGCTCGGCGGGATCTGGCTCATGTAGGTGGAGCCGGCGACCACCGTGATCGCGATCGAGCTGAAGATCGTCACCACCACCAGCACCGCACCGACCACGTATTTGGGCATCATGTCGATTCCCTCCGTGTGATCAGGCCGCCGCCGGCGCGAGCACCGGTGCGGGCGATGCAGTGGGCTCCAGCTTCTTGCCGTAGCGCGCGGTCATCCACATGTTGTAGAGGAAGATCGGCTGCGCGAAGATGATCATGGCGCCAAAGATCACGCGGCCCACCATGTAGGGGTGCGTGGCCACCACCGACTGGATGTACGGGATCTCGTACACCTTGGCGGCGCCCTGCACCAGCCCGGCGGCGGTGAGCACCGACCAGAAGCCGAGGAAGCCGATCGCCATCATCCAGAAGTGCAGACGCGCGAGCTTCTCGCTGTAGAGCTGGCGCTTCAGCAGCTTGGGCAGGCCGTAGTAGATGGCGCCGATCTCGATGAAGCTCGAGAAGCCCAGCAACGCCAGGTGCGCGTGCGCGACGATCCAGTGCGTGCCGTGGATGTACCAGTTGAGCGCGCGCGTCTGCTGGAAGGCGCCTTGGATGTTGAGCGGGATCGCGAACAGCACGCCGGTCAGCGCCCACTGCAGCGGGATGCTCTTGGTGAACATCCACCACTTGTCCTTCATCGTCATCAGCATGTTCACGACGAAGGCCAGCGCCGGGATCATGATCAGCACGCCCGACACCGAGGCGAATGACTTCAGCCATTCGGGAATCGGCGCACCCATCAGGTGGTGCGCGCCAGGCGTGGAATAGAAGGCCGCGATCGACCAGAAGTGCAGGTGGCCGATCTTGTGGCTGTACAGCGTGTTGCCGCTGACCTTGGGGATGATGTAGTAGGCGATCGCCGCCGACACCGGCGTGATCCACAGCCCGAGGATGTTGTGCGCGTGCCACCACGTCATGTAGGCCTCGGCCAGGCCGGTGACGGGGAAGAAGTCGGGAATCGCGCCGATGAAGTACGACAGCAGGATGAACAGCAGCGACGCGCCGAAGAACCATAGCGTGACGTACAGCCCCTCGGCGTTGCGCGTCAGCAGCGTCATCCAGATGTTCACCGCCAACGGCAGGAAGATGAAGACGATGACGTAGATGTCCACCGGCCAGATCAGATCCTGGTACTCGCGGCCGGTGGTCAGGCCGTTGATCAGCGTGAAGAACACGGCCACCATGCCGAGGTTCCAGGCCCAGCAGTTCCAGGTGCCGAGCTTCTCGCTCCACAGCTTGACCTTGCACAGCGCGGGCGCCATGTAGCACATGGCCCCGGCGAAGGCCATCGAGATCCAGCCGAAGATCACGAAGTGCACGTGCACCGGCCGGATGCGGCCGAAGTGCAGCCACGGGATGTCGTTGGGCAGGATGTCGGGCCAGGCCAGCCGCATCGAGGTGCCGAGCGCCATCAGCACGCCGATGTTGAGCATCACGATGGCCGAGAAAAAGAAATGCTTGGCCGCCGTGCCTTCGGCGTAGTCGTTGTCCCTGAGCCATGCGACGATCATCTGCGCCTCTCGTGCCTACTTGCCCTGCCGCACCATCACGGCGTTCATCCACCAGAAGCTGGCCGCCGACAGCACGCCGGTGGCCAGGCTGATGCCGAAACCCCACCACAAGAGGCCGGTCCACTCGTCGTGCGCGCGCATGCCCATCAACGGCAGGAAACACAGCTGGAACACGGTGCCCAGGCCAACGCCGACGATGAAGCCGCTGTACAGGATGTTGATCAGGCGGTGCATGGCTTGCCCCTCTTGCTCAGCACGGTGAGCAACACGTTGGCGATGAAGGTCCAGTAGCCGAAGCCCATCAGCATCGCGCCGGTGATGATCAGCACGTGGTGGATCGGCCCCACCGCCTCCAGCGCCTGCGGGTAGGTCATGCCGGCGTGGATCATGTTGCCTTCGATGGTGCCGAGGATCACCAGCGACGTGAAGAAGATGCCCACGCCAATGGTCGACAGCCAGAACGACGCCTCTGACAGCACGGCGCTGTACGGCGGCCGCTGCAGCAGGCGCGGCAGCACGTAGTAGAAGAGGCCCATCATCCCCATCGTGACGCCGCCCACCAGATTGATGTGCGCATGCGCCAGCGGGTCGATCAAGTGGCCGGCGGCGCCGGCACCACGCAGCCACAGCGAGAAGCCGGGAAAGGTCTGCATCACGCCGAGCACGGTGCCGATGAACAGGTTCGTCACCGAGACCACCATGAACTTGAGCACCGGTGGCGTGCTCTCGGCACCGAGTTGGTCGCGCCGGGTCGCGATGCCATCGTCGTGGCTGACCCGCAGCCGGCGCGGCAGTTCGGCCACGCTGCTCATGATCCTCGCCCCTCGGCCAGGTGGCGCAGATAGCCCACCAGCTGATGCCGCTGGCTCTCCGAGAGCTGCCGACTCCAGCCGATCATCGGCGTGCCGGGCCGCGGCTCGCTGATGATCTGGAACAGCTCGGCATCGCTGCGTCGCTGCGTGCGCACTGCCGTCAAGTTGCTCGGGCGCGGTGTCACGCGGTAGGCCCACGCGCCGCGTCCGTCGCCGCGCGCGCCATGGCAGTCCATGCACAGCTGCACGTAGTAGACGCGCCCCTGCTCGAGCGTCAGCGCATCGGCACCGTCTTGCAGCCCATGGTTCACCGGCAACGCGGCATGCCCGGTCACCGGTTTGGTCGCGTCGTGGGTGGGGTCCAACCACGTGACGATGGCGGCCACCGCTGCGGCGGCGATCACCCCGCCGGCCACAGTGCCTGCCACGAATCCCGCGGTGCTCGGCATGCTGGACCTCGTCACTTGCTCGCCGCCGGCGCCGCTGCCGGCGCCGCGCGCGCGCGCTGCACATCGGCGCGCGCAACTTCGAGGTTCCAGTCGTGGCGCAGCGACATCACGTACCACACCAGCTGCCAGCGCTCATCCTCCTTCAGGAAGTCGGCGAACGACGGCATCGGCGTGCCGTCGAGGCCGGTGGTGAAGGTCTGGTAGACGCCGCGCGGATCGCTGGCGGCGACGAACATCGAGGCGTCGCTGAAGTCGCGCGGCTTGATCGGCAGGCCGCTGTCGTCGGTAAGTTCGTCCGCCGACGGGCCGTCGCCCTTGCCGAGCGGCCCATGGCACTTGGCGCACTGCATCTTGGCGTACATCTCTTTGCCGGCGACGAGGGCAGCGGCGTCGGGCAGCGACGGCTGGCCCACTTCGACCGCGGGCTCCTGGAAATCCTTCTCCTCCTGCCAGCGCTTGGACAATGTCTTGACGTACGCGATCACCGCCCAGCGGTCACGCTCGGGCAGGAACTTGAAGGCCGGCATGTCCTGGTCGGCCACCAGGCCGCGCGAGATCGCCTTGAACAGATCGGTATCGGTGGGCAGCGAGCCGCTCGGTGTGGAGCGCACCTTGAACACTGCGGAGGTGAAGTCGCGCGGCTGGCGCGGCAGCTTGTGTTCCTTGGCGAACTTTTCGCCCAAGGTCCAGACGCCGCCGTTGCCGTCGCCCTTGACGCCATGGCAGCCGATGCAAAGCCCGCGGTACACCCACTGCCCGTGCGCGAGCAATCGGGCGTCGACCGGCGGACTCGCACCCACCGGGTCGATGTTGCCGGTGGCCGCCGAGTGCTCGAAGACACGATGTCTTCGCCGGCGCGGCGCCATCGCTCTTGGAGGGCACGGCCAGCGTGACGCCGACCGCCAGCGCGGCGGCTGCGACGAAGGCGATCGCACCGATCAGCTTCAACACTCACGAACTCCTTGTTCAATCGCCGCGAGCGCGGTGCGTCGCTCGCAACTGCCGGTTCGACACGGGCTGCTGGGAACCTGTGTGGTGATGGCGAGCCGCCGGTCGCCCGGCGGCCCGCTCACCCCACCCTACCCCTTGGAGACAACCTGCTCAGTGACGACCGGCGTCGAGCATCGAATCCTTGTTCGACCAGTAGATGTAGGCCTCGAGGGCCTTCATCGCCGCGCCGTTCGGATCGATCTTCACGCCCTCGTTGGGCTTCTCGATGCACCAATTGATCATGTCGCGCAGCGTCGCGAACTCGCTCATCTGCTCCTGGAACTTCGGATACTCGTGCGGGTGCACGTCCGAGCCGATCGGGTGGCACATCGCGCAGGCCATGCCGGTCTTGGACAGCGTGACCTTCATCTGCTTTTCCGCGGCGGGGTCGCCGTGGTAGAGCCGGTCGCCCATCACCACCTGCTCCATGAAGGCATCCTGGAACGCCTTCAGCGTGGCTGCGTCGTGCGGCTCCTTGTGGGCCACCGCCGAGCCGCCGTACAGCAGCGCCAGCGTCGCGGCCGCTGCGCTGGCCGCCGCCAGCACAGCGCGCATCGTCTTTGTCGTCTTGGTTCTCATCGCGATGCTCCTCTTTTAGTAGTTCCAGTCACGATCGGCGATGCGCGGCTGCAGGACCTGGTTGCGGTTGTCCCCGGTCCCGGAGTCGACTTCGGCTACGGCGAACACCTGCTTGCGCCACATCTTGTATTGCTGATCGACCTTGCCACCGGCGTGATTGATCAGCCCCCAACCGACGCCATCGAACGGATCACCCGGATCGACGCGGATCATCGGCTTGGTGAGCTCCGGCACGCCGGTGGGCGGATAGGGCCACGGCCACGACGTGGCGAGCTGGCCGATGAAACGCATGTTGCCGATCTCGTTGTACAGCGGCTGGTGCACGTGGCCGTGGATGTTGGTGATGTTCTTGAACGGCTTGAGCACCTCGTGCGCCTCGCGCCAGTCGCGGGTCCAGAAGTTCCAACCCGGGTAGACCTCGTAGACCGGCGTATGCGTGAAGATGATCACCGGCGCGTCCTTGCTCCAGTCGGACAGCGCGCTCTGCAGCCACTGCATCTGCTTCTTGCCGATGCCAGCCCACGGCCCGGCTTGCGAGCCGTCGAGCGCCGACATGTGGTCCATGCGCTCCTTGTTGCTCATCTTCTTGGCCGTCCAGTAGTCGGGCGCGTTGCCCACCGTGTCGAGGCCGATGAAGCGCACGCCCTTGTGGTCGAACTTCCACGGTGCAGCACCGAAGGTCTTGTTCCACGTGGCACCCATGTCGAGGTACCAGTCGTGCTCGCCGGGAATGAAGTGCTTCTTGATCTTCACTTCCTTCAGCAGCTCGGCGCCGAGCGCGATCTCCACCGGGTCGCCGAGTTGCGCGAGGTCGCCGCCGAAGATCATGAAATCCAGCTTGTCGCCCATGGCCGCGACTTCCTTGAACGCGCGCGTCGCCTTGTCGACGAAACGCGTGTTCAGCGTCTTCGGATACAGGTGGGTGTCGGACACCCACGCGAAGCTGAACGAGTTGCCCTGGGCGTGCGCCACGCTCATCGTGGTGAAGGTGTCGAAGAAATCCAGCGCGCCGCTGCCCGCCAGCGCCACCCCACCCATCAACGACCGGCGCAGGTAGGTGCGCCGAGTGAGGTCAAACTGCTTGTGACTACCGCCCTCACCTTCCCTCCCCAACGAGGCATCGACGTTGGGGCTCACCTGCGTCTCCTTCATTGTTCATCTCCTGGTTGGTTCGGGATCGGATCGCCGGATCCCGCGGGTGCTGCTTTCACTCGGCGCTGCGCGACCCCCCGCTTGCAGTCGCGCGCGCCTCAAGTCACTTCAGTTCAAGTCACTTCAGGTCGATGCTCGCCATGTCGAGCGTTTCCTTGGCCTTCACGGTCACCGGCATCTCCACGGCGCCGGCGTGCTCCTGCCAGACGACCAGCGTGTAGCTGCCGGGCGGCACGTCGCCGATGCTGAAAGTGCCGTCGGCACCGGTCTGCGCGTAGTACGGGTTGTCGACGACGACGACCCAGGCCTCCATCCAGCCGTGCGCGTCGCAGTCGACCCGCACCACGCCCGGGCGGCGCAGCGGCCGCGTCACCTTGCCGCCCTGCAGCGGCAGTGCCAGGTTGAACGCGGTGTTCTTGCCGTAGTAGCCGTGCGTGTTGTGCAGCACCGGGTCGGAGTTGATGACGTCGATGTTGCCCGGCGCCATCACCTGCACGTGGGGAGCGAACACGCAGCCCTTCTGGTCGAGCGCCACCGGCTTGGCCGCCGGCCAGGCCTTGCCGGACTTGACCTCTTTCAGGCTGACGACGACGTCCTTGACCTCGCCGTTGCTGCCGACGACGACCAGCGGGTCCTTGCGTGGGCCGCCGCAGGTGTCCTTGTCCTTGGTCGGCAGCACCGTCTTCAGCGGCACCGTGCCCTTGAAGACGACCTTGCCTTTGATCGCACCGCCGTTGGCGACGGTTCCGGCCTCGTACTGGGCCGCGGCCCACGGTGCGCAGGTCGCGGCGCAAAAGCCGATGACCGCGGCACGTGCAACTGCTCTCATTCGTTCTTCCCTCCGTGCGGGTTGTCTCCAGCGCCCGCCGTCAGGTTGCTGGCTTCCGGCGAGCGGCGCGATCCTTGCCGAAAGCCACGTCGAGAACAAATTTATTGTTTCGATATTGCTCATTCACCGCGTCTCATCGACGTGCTCGATGACGCTTATCGAGAGACGATGTCACCGCGAACGCGCAGCGGCGACTACGATCACCGACCCGCGCTCACGACGAAGACCTCATGGCCACACGCACCCGCATCGCATCGCCATCATCGAGATGGCTTGCGAGCGTCGCCTTGTGCGCCGCTGCGCTGGCGCAGGCGCACGACCCGAAGCCGTCGCCGGCGCATGCGCACGAGGCGAAGCCGTCGCCGCTGACGTTCGACCGCAGTGCCGACGGCTGGCCGGTGCCGGAGTTCACGCTGGTCGATCAGCACGGCGACGAGCTGACACGCCATCGCCTGCTCGGCCAGTGGACCTTCGTGCTGTTCGGCGACACCCAGTGCGAGCAGCCGTGCGCCACCGGCCTCGCCACGCTGAGCGCGCTGCGCGCACGCATCGCCCGCGCGCAGGTGGTCCACTCGACGCAGACGTTGTTCATCTCGCTCGACCCGGCCCGCGACGACGCGGCCCGCCTGAAGGCCTATCTGGCCCCTTACGACGACGAGCTGGTCGCGGCCACCGGCACGCCGCAGATGCTGGCGGTGGTCGCCGACGAGCTCGGCATGCGCCAGCGCGCCGGCCAGGCATCGGGCTACAGCGGGGCGTTGGTGCTGGTGGGCCCTGAAGGCAATGTGCGCGCGGTGTACCTGCCGCCCTACGACGTGCGCCTGCTCACCGCCGACTACCTGCTCAAGCGGGCCCGGCGCCGCTAGGCGTCGAGTTCCACGAGCGGCTACTTCGGGCCGGCGCAGGCCAGCCGCAACGCGCCGTAGAAGCCTAACGCGCGCTGGCCGGTGTTGTCGGTGTCGGTCATCAGCGCGAAGCCGATCACCCCGTTGGGTTTCTCGCCGAACGCGCGTTCGAAGTCCTGCGCCAGATCGCGCCGATAGCTGCGCCAGGCACCGACGCCGGCGCTGCCGCTCTCGGCCACGATCATCTTCACGCGTGTGGTGTGGGCGCTGGGCACGACTGTGCCCACCGGGTTCTTGTTGTCCCAGATGTACATCAGCATCGCGTACGGCATGTCGCGCCCCGACAACGTCTTGGCGCGCGCCATGCGGCGCTGTTCGGCTTCGGGCAGCTTGGACTTGTCGCCGTCGAAGCCGATGATCACGCGCGCCGGCGAGTCCTCGCGCTTGGGGTCTTCGTTGGCGGCGCCATCGATCAGTGCCGGCACCCGCCAGCGCCACTCGAGCAGCGGCGTCGCCGTGATGTCCAGGCGCGCCAGGTGAACCCAGGCCGACGCCGACCCCTGCGCGGTGGCTTGCAGCACCGTCTGCCCGTCTTCCGACACCACGCTGTAGGCCGTGTCGCGCTTCAGCCGCGACAGCGGCACATGGCGCCAGCCGGTATCGCCCGTCGTGTCGAAGCGCGGCAGGTCCTGCGCTGCACAGTCGGCGGCTCGTGCCGGCCAGACGGCTGCCCACACCACGGCCGCGAGCACGGCCACACAGTGGGCTCGGGCAGACGATGCTGGCGCTGCGCTGGGCATGGATGCGGCTGGGCTCGAGGCCGGCGATCCTATCATCGGGTGCGTGGCCGCCACGGCGCGGCGGGCACTATGATCCTGTGCATCGATCCCGGCATCCGGGTATCCATCATCACGCGACGCAACAGGCAGATGACGGGCACGACAAACATGGGTGCAAGATGTGACCGGCGTTGACCCCGACGCCGCGTTCAGCCAGGCCGCCACACTGCGCAACGGCACGCCGGTGACCATCCGGGTCATGCGGCCGGACGACCGCGAGCGCATCGTGGACGCATTCAACAAGCTCGAGCCCGGCACGATCTACACGCGCTTCTTCTCGCACCGCAAAGAGATCCCCGACTCGTCGCTCGACCGCATCGCGGCGATCGACTTCGTCAACCTGGCGGGACTGGTGGTCACCATCGGCGCGGGCGCCGACGAAACCGTTATCGGCAGCGCCACCTACGTCGGCATGCCGGCGCCAGACGGCACCAGGGCCGCCGAGGTGGCCTTCGTGATCGAAGAGGATTACCAGGGGCAAGGCCTGGCAACCAAGATGCTGGCGGCGCTCACCGGGCTGGCGCGCCGGCACGGCATCGCTCGTTTCGAGGCCGACGTCCTGTCCGGCAACTCGCCGATGCTGGCAGTGTTCCAGCGCTGCGGCCTGCCGATGCGCAGGCGCAGCGAACACGGCGTGGTCCACGTCGAGATGGACCTCGCGGCGCCCGGCAACTGACGATCTTCATAGGGACAGCCATGCAGGAATCAAAACCCGGCGCGGTGGCGCCAGCCGAGGGTGTGCTGCCCGCGCTGGACGACGGCCGCATCCTCGACCCGATCGATCGCATCTCGGAGATCCTGTTCGGCCTCTTCATGGTGCTCACCTTCACCGGCACCCTCAGTGCGGCCACGGCCGGGCGCGAAGACGTTCGAACGATGCTGATCGCGGCCATCGGCTGCAACACCGCCTGGGGCTTCGTCGACGCCGTGATGTACGTGCTGCGCAACCTGGTCGACCGCGGGCGCCGCGCCTCGCTGCTGCGCGCCGTGCGCGCCGTCGCTCGCCCCGAGGACGCACAGCGCGCGATCGCCGGCCACATCGGCGGGCTCGCCGAGGGCCTGGACGCGGCGGCCCTGGAGCGCCTGCGCCGCTGGCTGATCGAGCGGCCGGCCGACGCGGCGCCGAAGGTGGCGGTGACCACGCGCGACCTGAAGGGTGCGTTCGCCGTCTTTCTGATGGTGTTCGGGTCGACGTTTCCGGTGGTGCTGCCGTTCTTCTTCGTCGCCGACCTGCGTCTGGCGATGCGCATTTCGGGCGCCATCGCGATCGTGATGATGTTTGCCTGCGGCATCGTCTGGGGGCGCTACGCCGGCACGCGGTCGTGGGGTGCCGGGCTGGTGCTGGTGGTGGTGGGCATCATCGTCGAGCTGATCGTCATTGCACTGGGCGGCTGAGCCCCGCGCAGGGCACTGCGAGTCTCACAGGCGCAGGCCATGACCCTGCAGCAGCAATTGCGCCACCTGCGCCACGCCAACGCGGTGGCGCAGGCCGCGATGGCCGCCGGCCATCACCCGTTCGGCGCGCTGCTGGTGGCGCCCGATGGCGACTCGGTGTGG
>CAWHBZ010000003.1:0-11798 GCA_963827645.1 uncultured beta proteobacterium
GGATCGTGATGAAGCTCGCCGAGGAACGCTGAGCTTGATCCAGGCCACCGACTCAGGACCCGATCACGCGCCTCAGCCCTTGAGCAGGCGCGAACGGGCGTCGTTGCCGTCCACCTCGCGCAACGCCTCGCTGAACATCTCCCCCAGGTGCAGGATTTCCGCTCGCTCCGTGTGGCTCTCGTGCCAGTGCAGGAAGTAGCCGTACCCCGTCTCCACATCGTTCGCAAACGGCGCACACAGCCTGCCGCTCTCGATCGCCGGCTGCGCGATCACGCGGTCGCCGAGCGCAACGCCGTAGCCTTCGGCCGCCGCCGAGTTGGACAGGTCCAGTGTCTGGAAGTCCAGGCCACCGGCCGGGTCGATCTCGTCCAGGTGCGCGGCATCGAGCCACAGGCGCCAGTCCTGGTGATCGGGGCGCGCATGCAGCAGCACGCAGCGTGCGAGGTCCTTCGGAACGCGCAAAGCCTGCGCCCCCTGCATCAGGCGCGGCGAGCAGACGGGCATCAGGCGCTCGACGAACAGCAGCCGGTGCCGCGGCAGTGTCGTGTCCAGCCGCTCGTACACGATCCCGGCGTCGAAGCGCTGCTCGTCCAGCACATGTGACAAGGTCGTGCTCATCGCGATGCGGAACCCCGGGTGCCGCGCCTGGAAGCGCATGAGCAGGGGCATGGCCCACAACATGGCGCAGGTCGGGATCATGAAGCGCAGCTCCCGCACCTCCATGCGCCGCCGCAGGACGAGGGTGGTCTGTGCGATCTGTTCCAGCGCCGTGTTCGCGGTCTGGGCCAGCAACTGCCCGGCGTCGGTCAGCACCAGTCCGCGCGCCTGGCGCAGGAACAGCGCCTGGCCATAGAACTCCTCGAGCAGCAGCACCTGCCGGCTGACCGCGCCTTGCGTCACGCACAGTTCCTCGGCGGCGCGCGTGAAGCTGCCGCTGCGGGCCGCCACGGCAAAGAAGCGCAATGCCGTCAGTGGCGGCAGGCGCCGGCTCGGCGGTGCCGGCTCGCCACCCGCCGCGTCGGGAGCATGAGTGTTCATCATGGGTCGATGAGATTAAATGGATTGTGCGGGGTTACGCCTGCCGCTCCAATGCCGGAATGCGACATCCGAGCCACAACGCCTTGCCGGCCGCCCCATGACCGATACCCAGACCCCATCCCACGGAGCCGGCTTGCTGTGGGGCGGTCGCTTCGAGAGCGGCCCCGATCCCGCCCTGATGCGCCTGTCCACGGCCCCGGCGTCCTACTTCCGGCTGGCGCCCCAGGACCTGCGCGGTTGCCGCGCCCACGCGCGCGAGCTCGAGCGCGCCGGCCTGCTCGATGCCGGCGAGGCCGCACGCATGCTCTCGGCGCTGGACGAGATCGAAGCCGACATCGTCGCCGGCCGTTCGGCACCCCAGCCGCGCGACGAGGACGTGCACACCTTCATCGAGCGCCTGCTGACCGAGCGCCTGGGCGCACTCGGTGGCAAGCTGCGGGCGGGCCGGTCGCGCAACGACCAGACCGCCAACGACCTGCGGCTGTACCTGCGCGAACACGCACGCTTGCTGGCCGGCCAGCTGCTGGATGTGGTCAATGCCTTGATGGCCCAGGCCGAGCAGCACAAGACCACGCTCGCGCCCGGCTTCACGCACCTGCAACCGGCGCAGCCCATCGTGTGGGGCCACCAGCTGCTGGCGCACGCCCAGGCGCTGAGCCGTGACGTGGACCGGCTGCACGACTGGGACTGGCGCTCGGCTCGTTCACCGCTGGGCGCGGCCGCGCTGGCGGGCTCGGCGATCGCCATGCATCCCGAGATGGCGGCGCAGGAAATGGGCTACCTCGGCGCATGCGAGAACTCGATCGACGCCGTGGCGAGCCGCGACCATGTCAACGAGTTCCTGTACGTCGCGGCGCAGATCGGCGTGGATCTCTCGCGCCTGTGCGAGGAGATCTGCTTCTGGTGCAGCCGCCAGTGCGGTTGGATGCGGCTCGACGACGCCTTCTCGACCGGTTCGTCGATCATGCCGCAGAAGAAGAACCCCGACATCGCCGAACTCACGCGTGGAATTTCCGGCCGCCTGATCGGCAACCTGACCGGCTTCCTTGCGACGTGCAAGTCATTGCCGCTCGCCTACAACCGTGATCTCTTCGCCGACAAGCACGCGGTGTTCGACAGCGTCGATGCGCTTTCGCTGTGCCTGCCCGCCATGGCGGGCATGGTGCGCACCTGGCGCGTGGACACGGCGCGCATGCGCGCCCAGGCGGGCGAGGGCTTCACGCTCGCCACCGAGATCGCCGACTGGCTGGCGCGCCAGGGCACGCCCTTCGCAACGGCTCACGAGGTCGCCGGTGCCGCCGTCCTGCATTGCGAACGCCGCGGCATCGAACTGGATGCGCTCACGGCCGACGACCTGGCGGCCATCGACAAGCGGCTCACGGCCGAGGCCTTGCCGCACATATCGCTGGACCGCGCGGTGGCCGCGCGCAGTGCGTGGGGCGGCACGGCACCGCAGCGGGTTGCGGAACAGCTGTCGCGCCTGCAGGCCAAGGTGGCTGCGCAGCGGCACTGGGCGGAGGGTGGCACTGCATCCGCCCGTGCGGATTGAACGCGATCAGGTCCCTTCCACCGCAACCTCAGGAGCAACGCGCGATGACGACTCTTGATCCTTCGGCGGTCGCTGAATCCGCCCGGCTGCCGCGCGTGCGGCGTCGACACATCGGTCGTTGGGTGGCCGCCACCGCCATCCTCGCCTTGCTGGCCTTGCTGATGCGCGCGTTCGCGCAGGGCCAGATCAACTGGGCCGTCGTGGGCCAGTTCCTGACGGCCAAGTCCATCCTCACGGGGCTGGGCTTCACGCTCATCATGACGGTGCTGGCCATGATGCTGGGCATCGGCAGCGGCGTGCTGTTCGCGGTGATGAAGATGTCGCCCAACCCGGTGCTGCGCGGCGTGGCCGAGTTCTACATCTGGATCTTCCGCGGCACGCCGCTGCTGCTGCAACTGCTGCTCTGGTTCAACCTGGCGCTGGTCTTCCCCACGCTGGGCATTCCGGGTGTGGCGACATGGCGCACCGTCGACGTGATGACGCCCTTCGTCGCCACCCTGCTGGGCCTGGGCATGAACCAGGGCGCCTACACGGCCGAAGTCGTGCGTGCCGGCATCCTGTCGATCGATCTTGGGCAGACCGAGGCGGCCAAGGCCATCGGCATGACGCGCCTCACCACCCTGCGCCGCATCGTGCTGCCGCAGGCCATGCGCGTGATCATTCCGCCGGTCGGCAACGAGGTCATCAGCATGGTCAAGCTGACGTCGATGGCGAGCGTGATCCAGTACCCCGACATCCTGCGCAGCGCGCAAACGGTCTACTACGCCAACGGCCTGGTCATCGAACTGCTGATGGTCGCCAGTGCGTGGTACCTGGGCGTGGTCACGCTGCTGACCCTCGGCCAGATGGTTCTCGAGCGGCGCTTCGCGCGCGGCCAGATTCGCCGGCACATCGCCGCTGCACCCAACGCCACCCTGCCCAAAATCGAAGGAGCGGGCGCATGAGCCCCGCCCGGCCGCCCGAAGGGGCTCGCACCGCAGCGCGTGAACGCGCAGGTCCCCAATGAGCACGTCCACCGTCGCGCTGTCGCCGATGGTGCGCATCGCTGCCGTCGACAAGCACTACGGCACCTACCAGGCGCTGTGCAACATCGACCTCGAAGTGCGCTCGGGCGAGGTGCTGTGCATCATCGGGCCGTCCGGTTCCGGCAAGAGCACGCTGCTTCGCTGCATCAACCAGCTCGAAAGTATGGACAGCGGTGCCATCTGGGTCGACGGCGAACTCACCGGCTATCGCGTCGTCGGCAAGACACTGCATCCGCTCGACGACGCCCACGTGGCGGCGCAGCGCCGCAAGGTCGGCATGGTGTTCCAGCGCTTCAACCTGTTCGCCCACATGACGGCCCTCGAGAACGTCATCGAAGGACCCGTGAAGGTTCAGCGCCGCCCGCGCGCGGAAGCAATCCGCCAGGCACGCGACCTGCTCGGCCGTGTCGGCCTGGCCGATCGGCAGAACCACTACCCGAGCGAGCTGTCGGGCGGACAACAGCAGCGAGTGGCGATCGCGCGCGCGCTCGCCATGCAGCCGCTGCTGATGCTCTTCGACGAACCCACCTCGGCACTCGACCCGGAACTCGTGGGCGAGGTGCTCGCCGTGATGCGCGACCTGGCTGGCAGCGGCATGACCATGGTGATCGTGACGCACGAACTCGGCTTTGCGCGCGAGGTGGCCGACCGCGTGGTGTTCATGGACGCCGGCGCCGTGGTCGAACAAGGCTCGGCGAGCGCCGTGCTCACGGCACCGCAGCACCCGCGCACGCGCGACTTCATCGCTGCGGTCATCAAGTGATCGCCACCCGGTCTTACCCTGCTGTTCACCCACCAAGCACCAGGAGTCGTTCCCATGCTGAAACTCTCTCACCGGCTGCTGGCCGCCACGCTGTTTCTTGGCACAAGCATCGGCATTACCTCGGCCGCATTCGCCGTCGAGGCACCCGCACGCATCAAGAAGGCGAACAAGCTCGTGATCGCCACGCAGCCGAACTACCCGCCGATCTCGTACAAGGACCCGGCCACCAACAAGCTCATGGGCTTTGACGTCGAACTCGGCGAAGCAATCGCCAAGGAACTCGGCGTGCCCGTGGAATGGCAGGAGATCGGCTTCGCGCAGATGCTGCCGTCCCTGACGACGGGCCGCGTGGACATGGTCATGGCGGGCATGTCGGACTTGCCGGCGCGCCGCGAGACGGTGGACTTCGTCGACTACCTGCGCACCGGCCCGCAGTTCTATACGACGCCGGCCGGCGCGGCCGCGGGCATCAAGACGCCGGCGGATTTGTGCGGCAAGAAGGTCGGCGCCAGCCGCGCGACCAACTGGCCCGCGCAGATGGCCGAGTGGAGCAAGGCCAATTGCGAGGGCAAGGGCAAGCCGGCCATGAACGTGATCGGCACCGAAGGCTCGGTCGATGCACGCACGCAGCTGAAGACCGGCCGGCTCGACGCGGCCGTGCAGGGCAACGAGACGCTGCCGTACTTCCAGAAGCTGGAGCCCAACAACTATGTCCTGCTCGGCCAGCCGTTCGGGGAGAACCTGGCCGGCATTCCCTTCGCCAAGACGGACACGGCGACGCGCGACGCAGTCAAGGCCGCGCTCGACGCGCTGCGCAAGAACGGCACTTACGAGGCACTGCTGAAGAAGTACGACCTGCCGCAGAACGCCATCCCCGAGTTCTCGCTCAACAAGGGCCAGTAAGGGTAATGAGCCGATGATTACCCGCGAACGACTCGAGAGCCTGCGCCGGAAGTACCAGGACGCTCTCGGCAGCGAGAGCGACGACCCGGTGTTCCGCGCGATCGCGGACCAGCAGTTCTCGCAGGGCGACCGCCGCAAGTGGCCGTTCTCCGGCGCGGCTACCTTCCTCGGCACGGAGTACCAACCTGATGCAGCGGAGCAGCCCGCGTTCGGCGCGCTCGACGTGGCGCTGATCGGCGTGCCGATGGACCTTGGCGTGACCAACCGTGCGGGCGCGCGCCTCGGCCCGCGCGCGGTGCGCGCCATCGAGCGCATCGGCCCGATCGAGCATGCGCTGAAGATCGCGCCGATGACGACGCTCAAGGTGGCGGACGTCGGCGACGTGCCGTTTCGCAGCCGCTTCAGCCTGGAGAGCTGCCACGAGGACATCGTGGCCTACTACACACGCGTGCTCGAGGCCGGCGTGATTCCGCTGTCGGTGGGCGGCGACCACTCGGTCACGCAGTCGATCCTGCGCGCGCTCGGGCGCGACGCGCCGGTGGGCTGCGTGCACATCGACGCGCACTGCGACACCGGCGGCATGTACGAGGGCTCGAAGTTCCACCACGGCGGCCCGTTCCGCCAGGCAGTGCTCGACGGCTCGCTCGATCCGGAGCGCACCATCCAGATCGGCATCCGCGGCGGCGCCGAGTACCTGTGGGAGTTCTCGTTCGACGCCGGCATGACGGTGCTGTATGCGGAGGACGTGATGCGCATGGGTTGCGATGCCGTCATTGCGCGCGCGCGCGAGGTCGTCGGCGACGGGCCGGTCTACGTGAGCTTCGACATCGACAGCATCGACCCGGGCTTCGCGCCTGGCACCGGTACGCCCGAAGTGGGTGGGCTCACACCGCGCGAAGTGCTCGCGATCCTGCGCGGCATGCGCGGTTGCCACATCGTCGGCGCCGACGTGATGGAAGTGGCGCCGCAGTACGACGCGACGACCAACACCGCACAGATCGGCGCGCAGGTGCTGTTTCTCGAACTGTGCCTGGTGGCAGAGTCTCTGGCTGCGCAGCGCAAGATCGCAATTCGCCGCTAACCGCACCTTGCTTCTCAGGCGGCGCGGCATCGGCCCGCTAGCCGCGCAGTTGCAACGCGGCTGAGGCGAGCGCGAAGCCCGCGTCGTGCGCCAGCGAGAATCGGCTTGCCGGCGCAAGATCGCCTCTGCCGGCGTCGGTAAGCAGCGTCGCAGAACGTTTCTGCAGATTGTCGAATTCCCGCGCCGACGACGGATCAGTCTTGAGTTGCGTTTGCGGCAACGCAACCCCCCGCACATCACCGACAAACTACTAGCGCGGGCGCGCTTTGTGCGGTGTTTTGCACACCGATCATGGCGCCCGGCGCAGGGTGCATGGGTGCCTCTCGACAAGGAGTGGCCATGCGCTCGCACGCGCGTTCATTGCGCGCTTTCGCGCTGATTGCCGGCATCGCCTTGCTGACGCTCGCCAGCTCCGCGCTTGCCGATCCCCCCGCGCGCGTTGCGCGCCTCGGCTACTTGAACGGCACGGTCAGCTTCTCGCCGGCCGGCGAGGACTACTGGGTCGATGCCACCGTCAACCGGCCGCTCACGACCGGTGACCGGCTGTGGGCCGACCGCGGCGCGCGCAGCGAGATCCAGGTTGGCGGCGCGACCATCCGCATGAGTGCCGGCACCAGTGTCGCCGTGCTGAACCTCGACGACCGGATCACGCAGCTGCAGCTCACGCAGGGTGTGCTGAACGTGCGCGTGTGGCGCGCCGACCCCGACCAGACGTTCGAGGTCGACACGCCCAATCTCGCCTTCGTTCCGCGTCAGCCGGGCAGCTATCGCATCGAGGTCGATCCCGACCGTGACGAGACAAGGGTCGTCGTGCGCAATGGCCGGGGTGACGTCTACGGCGACGACACGGCCTACACGATCGATACACGCCAGGCCTATCTCTTCAGCGGGACGAGCCTGCGCGACTACCGGATCGTCGATTTTCGGCGCCCCGATGAATTCGACCGCTGGGCGATCGATCGCGATCGCGGTTACGAGCAATCGGTCTCCGCGCGCTACGTGTCGCGCGACGTGATCGGCTACCAGGACCTCGACGCGCACGGCACGTGGCGCGCCGAACCCGAGTACGGCAACGTCTGGGTACCGAGCCGCGTGCCGGCGGGCTGGTCACCGTACCGCGACGGCCATTGGGCCTGGATCGACCCCTGGGGCTGGACCTGGGTGGACGATGCGCCCTGGGGCTTCGCGGTCTCCCATTACGGACGCTGGGCCAACACGCGCGGCTCCTGGGTCTGGGTGCCCGGACCGGTGAGCAGACGTGCCTATTACGCGCCCGCGTTGGTGGCGTTCGTGGGCGGTGACAACTTCCAACTCTCGTTCTCCAGCGGCAACGTCGGCGGCGTCGCCTGGTTCCCGCTCGGACCGCGCGAGGTATATCGGCCGTCCTATCCGGTGAGCCGCAGGTACTACGAGAACGTCAACGTCAGCAACACCGTCATCAACACCACGGTCATCAACAACACCTACAACACCGTCAACGTCAACAACGTATACGTCAACCGACGGGTAGCAGGCGCCGTCATCGCGGTGCCGACCACGACCTTCGTGCAGTCGCAGCCGGTAGCGCGCGCTGCCGCGCCGGTGACGCGCGAGCTGGTGGCGAGCGCGCCCGTGGCGAACGCGCCGCGCATCGCGCCGACCGAGCGCAGCGTGCGCGGCGCGGCGGAGCAGCGCGAGAGGCCGCCGGAGCGTGCGCTTGCGCGGCCGGTCGTCGCCCGCGCGGCACCACCCGCGGCCCGTCCAGGCTTCGCCGCGCAGCAGCCGCAGCTGAGCGCGCAACCCGGCAAGCCGCTCGAGGAGGATGCACGTCGCAACCTGAAGCCGGCCGCTTCCGCGCCCGTGGTGAACGTGGTCACGCAGCCGCAGCAGGCAACCAAGGCGTTGCCCGCGCCGCCGGCCTCCGCTGACTCGCGCTCGGCCGACGCGAAAGGAAAGTCCGCCGAGCGCAAGGGCGCAGAGGCAGCGCGGACCGCACCGCCTGAACAGCGCGGCAAGTCGGAGCCGCGGCCGCAGGCGAGTTCACCGCCGGCTGCACCGCAGCCACAGGCGCCGACGGCGAGTGCTGCGCCGTCACAACGCACCGCACCCGCGGCTCCCGCGGCGCAGGCGCCGGAAGCGCGTGGCAAGGCGGACGACCGGAGCAAGTCCGATCAGGACAGCAAGTCCGGCCAGCGCGCGCCCGCAGCCGCGCCGCCGCCACCACAACAACAAGCCGGACTACCCGCGAAAGCGGCGCCGCAGCCAAGTACGCCCCCACCTCAGGCAGCGCAGCGACCCGCGCCGGACAAGTCGAAGGACAAATCAACGGACAAGTCGAACGGCAAGAAGGCCGACGCCGACGAAGAGGACAAGAACCGACAGAAGAAGTAGCCCGTAGCGCAACTCGGTGCAGGTGCAACCAATCGACAACTCGAGGAGAAACGTATGAGCCTGGGAACGATTCTGCTGATCGTCCTGATCCTGGTCCTGATCGGCGTGTTGCCGACCTGGCCGCACAGCAGGAGCTGGGGAGTCATGCCCGGCGGTGTGGTCGGCCTGGTCGTGATCATTCTCATCATCCTGCTGCTGATGGGACGCCTGTGACCGCACTGCAAGCGTGATCCATCGGGCGGGCGCAGGGCAGCGCGGTCGTCGTCATTGCCCTCGTGGTGGTAGGGACCATCCTGTGGATCTCCGACCTGCGCAGCGCGAGCGATGTCGTGCATGTTCTGCTGCTCGGCGTGGCGCTCGCCGTGGCGGCTGTTCCCGAAGGGCTGCCGGCCATCTTGTCCGTGGTGCTCGCGCTCGGCGGATGGCCAGGCACCGCGCGATGGCCTCGGCGAGCGGTGTGCTGTGGTTCAGCGAACTACGCAAGCTGGTGGGTCGTGCATGGGGTTCGGTGACAATGCTTCCCGGTCAAGTCCCCGCTGTGTACGGTGGCGCACCGACGGGCAGCACCCAGGTTGTCGACGATGAACTGCACGCAGGCTACTGTCGCCGCAAAGGGCGCGCTTCGGCACTCATCGGATCGAAGAGGACGCCATGCGGTCAATGGAGTTCGCACGTAGAAGGCCGGCCATGCCCACCGAGCGACCTCAGCATCACACGCCAGGCGGACTGGCCGACAAATTCGCGCTGGGCCTGACCCGGCTGCTGCGCTTCTTCGCCGATACCTTCTTCGCGAAACGCTATGGCCACAGGGCGATCGTCCTCGAGACGGTGGCGGCAGTACCCGGCATGGTGGGCGCGATGGCCACGCACCTGCATTGCCTGCGCCGCATGGTCGACGACGAGGGCTGGATCCGCACGCTGATGGAAGAGGCCGAGAACGAGCGCATGCATCTGATGACCTTTGTCGAGATCGCCAGGCCGACCGGACTGGAACGCTCGCTCATCCTGCTCGCGCAGTGGATCTTCTACGTCGGGTTCTTCCTGTTGCATCTGGTCTCGCGTCGTACGGCTCACCGCCTGGTCGGCTACTTCGAGGAGGAAGCAGTGCTGAGCTACACGCAGTACCTCGAGGAGATCGACGCCGGTCGGTCGCCCAACGTCGCGGCTCCGCTGATTGCCAGGCGCTACTGGAAGCTGGCGGACGACGCGACGTTGCGAGACGTAGTGCTCGTGGTGCGTGCAGACGAGGCGCACCACCGCGACATCAACCACGGCCGGGCCAGCCAGCTGTCCGGCCAGCCCGTTGATCCTGCGCCGATTGCACCGTACCCGGAACACGCTGACGTCTTGCGGTGATGTTTGCCGCCGCCGCCGAAGGATGGAGCTCAGCGCAACAGGTGACCGTCCACCGCGACTATTACGTGTTCGAAGGGATTGCATTCGACAGCCTCGATGCACTGGAGACGGTGGCCAGCGCGAGGCAACCGAGCGCCATCGAACTCGACGCTTGTGGACCGACAGCGGCACGCGCGCTGAAAGCAGCCATTCATCGTTTCAACGAGCATCGCCTGGGAGTGCAAGTGCTGGACGGCGCGGCGCCAAAATGCACGGCAGCGGTTGCGCGTCGGGTGAATCAGGTTGGAGGACCGCTCCCAGCCGGCATTGATGAGGCGGCCGTCGACCGGTACTGGCGTCAGGTCGCGCCTTAGGAATTTGCGGGCCGGCTAATCCGGATTCGCGGGCCGGCTAATCGGGATTTGTTGCCCTCAGGCGCCAGATCCTCGCGACGCGCGTCGGTCAGCAGTCTGGCCGAGCGCTTGAAGGTCGTCGACCTCCCTTGCGGAGGACGGCCCAGCCTTGAGCTGCCTTTGTGCGACGAGGTTGTCGAGTTCGCTCGCCATCGAGTGCCAGCCCGCTGTCGGAGCCGGGCCGCGCCGGCGAGAGAGGTCAGTACAACGAGGGACACGATGTGGACGGATTTCATGACGCTTCCTTTCGGTCGATGACCTGATTGATCGAACTGCCGAGGCTGTCGAATGCTTCTCAGCAGGGGGCATCGTCCGCGGGAGGCATGCCACGAGCATGGCAAGTGCGGACCGTTTTGTGGCGTTTGCCAGGAATCAACCTTCCCGCGCTGTCGATTTCGCTCCCTCTCGTTCGACGAACTGATGAAAGGCAATCAGGCGAATCGCAGACGAGGTGGACCAAATGCAGATGCTTGCTATCGGATGGCAATTCCTGCAGAGGCTGATGAAGCAGGCAGGCCCCTACATGCTCATCGAACTCCTGCTTCCTGGCGGAACGCTCTTCGCCCTGATTCTTCTCTTCTCCCGCAGCGGAGCATGGAGCGCGCTGCAACCGATGCCGACGGTTTGCCAGCATTACGCCCAGTGCCACGTTCTGCTGGACCGGCACGCGGTGCGCGATCTGGATTCGCTCCTGGCCGTTTCCCGTCGTTCAGGGGCAGCCACTGGCTCGCCCTCTTAGCAAGTACAAGTAATGACTTCCCTGGGCTGTGTCGGTCACTGCTTGGGCAGGGGCTTTCGGAAGAGCGCACAGTAGCTCTCGAAAGGTCCCCGGCTCGGCCAATCCGTGTGCAGCTGAAGCATCTCGAAACCGCTCGCCGTGACCTCGTCGATGACAATCGGCGGTGCGATCCCGAGGCCGCTTCGATCAGGAAAGAAGAGCAGCGGTGGACACGGGCAAGGGCGAGGCGATCGCCGAACTGATGCTCGAAGTCGCACTCGAAGCTGGTACGCCTCACTCGCAAGGGTGAAGCGCGCTTCCGCGAGTTGAGCGCGCGGTTCCTGGCGATTGCCTCGAGCATGGGCACCCAGCTGAGCGAGGTGGGCATCGCCAAGACCACTCGAGGTCGTGCGGCAACTCAGCGATGAAGTGATGGGCAGCTCAGAGCGGCCGCGCGAGAAAACACGGTGATGCCATGGGAAGGGTCATGGACTTCGACACGCTCTGGGCTGTTGCGGAGAAGCTCTTGGACCGGTTGCGCGCGCAGGCGCAGTCGGACGAGCGGCAGCGCTCGCGCCTGCAGCGGCCGGCGCGAGCGAGCGT
>CAWHBZ010000004.1:0-28589 GCA_963827645.1 uncultured beta proteobacterium
CGACGTTGGCGCGGATCCCCGACACGCAGCGCTCGCGGAACAGTCGCGCGCTGCTGCGCAGCAGCTGGATCGATTCGAAGATGCGATCCGCGACGACCGGCTCGAAGTGATTGATTTCCAACTGCCCGTACTGCACGGCCTGCGCGACGCACGTGTCGTTGCCGATGACGGCGAAGCCGATCTGCACGATCGACATCGGCACCACTGGATTGACCTTGCCCGGCATGATCGACGAGCCGGCTTGCACGGCGGGCAACTGGATCTCGCCCAGCCCGCCCGAAGGGCCCGACGACAGCACGATCAGATCGGACGCGATCTTCGCCAACGAGGCGGCCGCGGTGCGCAGTTCGGCCGAGACGCGCGAGAACACGTCGAGGTTCTGCATGGCGTCGAACGCATTGTCGGGTGCGGTGAACGGGATGCCGGTCAGACCAGCGAGGTGGCGAAACACCAGCGTTCGGTAGCCCTCGGCGCACCGAAGCCGTACCGATCGCCGTGCCGCCCAGCGGCAGCGCCAGCAGCTTTTCGCGCACCGCCGACAGTTCGGCGGACAGCCGTCGGGTGAGCGCTGCATAGCCGCTGAACACCTGGCCGAGTGTCATCGGTTGCGCGTCCTGCATGCAGGTGCGTCCCAGGTGCAACAGGTTCTCGAACTCGAGCGACTTGCCCTCGAAGGCCGCGGCCAACTCGGCCAGCTCCGCCGCCAGCGGAGCCAGCAGCGCGTGCACCGCGATCTTCATCGCCGCCGGGTACACGTCGTTGGTCGACTGCGAACGGTTGATGTGGTCGTTGGGGTGGATGCGGTCGTAGCGCCCCGCCATGCCCCGCCCAGCAGCTGATTCGCGCGGTTGGCGATCAGCTCGTTGAAGTTCATGTTGCTCGACGTGCCGCCCGAACCTTCGAGCCGATCGACGATCAGCGAGTCGTCGTGCGCTCCTTCCAGCAGTTCACGGCAGGCCTCGGCGACGGCGTCACGCTGCTCCAGCGTCAGCACGCCCAGCTCGTGATTGGCCAGCGCGGCGGCCCACTTGCAATGGGCGAAGGCACGCACGAACTCCGGCTCGCTGGCGAGCGTGCGGTTCGACACCGTCAGGTTCTGCACCCCTCGCATCGAATGCACACCGTACAGCTTGTCGCTCGGAATGCAGACCTCGCCGAAATAATCCGACTCAATGCGCAACGGCGTCGCTTCGGGTGTCTTCTTCATTCTCGGGTTCCATCTCGATCAGTCGCTCCAGACCGGCGCGCAGGGTTCTCGCGGCCGGGATCAGGGAGCGTTTGAGGATTCGATGTGCAACGGCATAGGTGGCGTCGAACAGCAGCGTGTATTCGTCGCGGCGGCCCACCAGGTACATCGACCGCTCGGCGCCGGTGCCTTCCAGGAAATGCGGCTTCACCTTGCGCGCCGTTTCGCCGGCCTGCAGCAGGCACATCGGCGTCGTGATGGCCCAGCCGATGCCGCCGGCCACCATCGAGGTGAGCGTGTCGGCCGTGTCGACTTCGAGCCGGTGGGCGACGCGCAATTCGATGCGGCGCAGGAAGCGCTCCACCTGCGCCCCGAGGTGCGATTGGCGGCTGAAGCGGAGCATCGGCAGGGCATCGGACAGCGGGCGCAGTTGCTCGCGGGTGCGCACGCTCGCGCCATAGGCCGTCGGCGTGATGACGAGAAACTGCTCTGTCAACAGGCGCCGGCGCACGATGTTGTCCAGGTCGACCAGCGCGTCCGTCGAGATGGCCAGGTCGAGTTCGCGCGCCACGAGTGCTTCGCCCTGAAACGGCGACAACCCGGTGCGCACCGACAGCGTCGTCGCGCCCCCCAGCATCTCCTTGATGAAACTCGTGCCGCAGGTGGCGGCGAACGAATCGACAAGGCCGATGCGCACGTCGAGCGTGGTGCCCCGGCTGGCGTCGATGATCTCGGCCTTCAGGCGGTCGGACTCGTTCAGCAGCGCGAGGCCCCGGTTGCGGCAGCGCAGAGGCCCGCCGGCGTCAGCGCGAGCGGCCGGCGATCGCGCGTCAGCAACACCACACCGAAGTGATCTTCGAGGTGGCGAATGCTTTGCGAGATCGCCGATTGCGTGACGCCGAGGCGCTTGGCGGCATTCGACATGCTGCCTTCCTCCGCGGTCGTCACGAACATTCTCAGCATCTGCATTTCCAGGGGCTTGGTGCTTGGCATGGGTCAATTTCAGGAAGGTTAGTCACGCTCGTGCAACGGTCCAACCGATGCGGACTCTTCATTAGGAACGTTAATGATTCCTGCTGTCGAATCGATGCAGGCCAGCGCGCACGGCACATCAGCACGGCCTCGGCACTGAGATCCGAACGGTGCCGCACCCCGATTTGCAGAGCCCGTACGTCGCGTTGCTGGCGAGACTGCGTGGCCGAAGGCGGTGGATGTGGCACTCGTCGAGCCGCACCCCAAGGGCAAGACCGGCTGTTGTTCAGACGATCCCTCTAAACCGCTTACCGATTCGCAACGCGCCTGCGCGCTGCGAGCAAAGGCAGTTCCCGGCCGATCAAGTGGTTCCTCGCCCCCAAGCGCCAGGCGCTGCCGCGCCCAGCCCGTAGCGCTGCAGCGCCTGTGCGCAGCGTTCGCGTCCGGACCCGTCTGGCCGCACCAGCGTATCGAGCGCCGCCAGCACGACATGGTGCCGATCCACTTCGAAGAAGCCACGAAGCTGCGCGCGCGTGTCGCTGCGCCCGAAGCCATCGGTGCCGAGCACATGCAGGCTGGCCTTGATGTGCGGCGCGATCAACGAGGGCCACGCGCGAACGTAGTCCGACGCAGCCACCACCGGCACGGCGCCCGGCAGGCAGCCCTCGACATGGCTGATACGTCGCGGTTCGAGCGGGTGCGCGCGGTTGAAGCGTTCAACCGCGATCGCGTCGCGCTGCAGTTCGCTGTAGCTGGTGGCGCTCCAGACCTCGGCATCGACACCGAAGTCGCTGCGCAGCAGTTCAGCTGCGGCGAGTACCTCGCGCAGGATCGCGCCCGACCCCAACAGCCGCACATCGGCCGCAGTGCACGCGGGTGCGATTCGGTACAGCCCCTTGAGCACCTCCGCCGCGACCCCATCCGGCAGAGAGGGATGGGCGTAGTTCTCGTTCATCAGCAGCAGGTAGTAGAACTCGTCCACTTGCTCTTGCAGCATGCGTCGCATGCCATGGTCGATGATCACCGCCACCTCGCCCGCAAACGCCGGGTCCCACACGCGGCAGTTGGGTACGGTCGATGCGACCAGCGGGCTCGTGCCGTCCTGGTGCTGCAAGCCCTCGCCACCGAGCGTGGTGCGGCCGGCGGTGGCACCGAGCAGGAAGCCGCGTGCGCGTTGATCGGCTGCGGCCCAGATCAAATCGCCCACCCGCTGGAAGCCGAACATCGAGTAGTAGATATAGAACGGAAGCATCGGCACGCCATGCACGCTGTAGCTCGTCGCAGCGGCGACCCACGAGCTCAGCGCGCCGGCTTCGCTGATGCCTTCCTCGAGGATCTGGCCGTTGGTCGCCTCGCGGTAGCTCAGCACCGAGCCGATGTCCTCGGGCTCGTAGCGCTGGCCGACGCTGGAGTAGATGCCGACCTGCTTGAACAGGTTGGCCATGCCGAAGGTGCGTGCCTCGTCGGCCACGATGGGCACCGTGCGTGGGCCGAGCGTCGCATCTTTCAGCAGCGCGGTGAGCATGCGCACGAAGGCCATCGTGGTGCTCATCTCCTTGCCGGCCGCGTTCAGCGCGAAGTCGCCCCAGCGCTCGATCGGTGGTACGGGCAGCGTCGGCGCGGCCGCGATCCGGGCCGGGATGCTGCCGCCCAGTTCGGCGCGCCGCTCGTGCAGATAGCGCATTTCGGGGCTGTCGGCATCGGGTTTGAGAAACTCGAGGCCCATCGCTTGCTCGTCGCTCAGCGGCAGGCTGAAGCGGTTGCGAAAGGCGATCAGGTCGGCGCCATCGAGCTTCTTTTGCTGATGCGTGGTCATGCGGCCCTGACCGGCCTCGCCCATGCCGTAGCCCTTTTTTGTCTGCGCCAGGATCACAACCGGCTGGCCGCGGTGCGCGATGGCTGCGGCATAGGCGGCGTGGATCTTCACCAGATCGTGTCCGCCGCGCTTCAAGCGGTCGATCTGCTCGTCGGTCAGGCCTTGCGCGAGTGCGGCCAGCGCCGGGTTCTGGCCGAAGAAATGTTCGCGGTTGTAGCGCCCGTCCTTGGCGGCGAAGGTCTGGAACTGGCCGTCCACTGTCTCGGCGAAGGCGCGGGCCAGCGCGCCGCCGGTGTCGCGCGCAAACAGGCCATCCCAATCGGAGCCCCACACGAGCTTGATCACGTGCCAGCCGGCCCCGGCGAACAAGGCTTCGAGCTCATCGACGATGCGGCCGTTGCCGCGCACCGGGCCGTCGAGTCGCTGCAGGTTGCAATTGATGACCCACGTCAGGTTGTCCAGGCGCTCGCGCGCAGCCAGCGTGAGCGCGCTCATGCTTTCGGGCTCGTCCATCTCGCCATCGCCGAAGACGCCCCAGACGCGGCGCCCAGCGGTCGCGACCAGCCCGCGGTCATGCAGGTAGCGCATGAAGCGCGCCTGGTAGATCGAGCTAATCGGCCCGATGCCCATCGAGCCGGTCGGGAACTGCCAGAACCCGGGCATCAGCCAGGGATGCGGGTAGCTGCTCAGTCCCTGCGCGCCAACCCGCACGGCGCTGATCTCCTGCCGGTAGTGCGAGAGATCCTGCTCGCTCAGGCGGCCTTCGAGAAAGGCACGGGCGTAGACACCTGGTGCGGAATGCGGCTGGTAAAAGACGAGGTCACCGCCGTGCGAGCCATCGCGTCCGCGAAAGAAGTGGTTGAAGCCGACCTCGAACAGATCGGCCGCGCTGGCGTAACTCGCGATGTGTCCACCCAGTTCGCCATGCGCCTGGTTGGCGCGCACCACCATCGCCAGCGCGTTCCATCGCATGATGCTGGCCAGCTTCTCCTCGATGGCCAGATCGCCGGGAAACGCAGGCTGCTGCTCCGGCGCGATGCTGTTGACGTAGGGTGTGCCGTGCTGCGCACGCCAATCGACCCGGCTGTCACGCGCCCACTGCGTCAGCCGGTCGAGCATGAAGGCGACACGCTGCGGGCCGTGTGTTGCCAGCATCGATTGCAGCGCCGCTTGCCATTCGGCCGTTTCCTGCGGATCGACGTCGATGTCCCACAGATCCGTCAATTGGCGCGGAATCGTCGGGTCGCTCATTGGTGGCAGTTCGGCCGGGATCGATCGTCAGAAGCCGGGCGTGCCCGGCGCTTCGGGCCGGAACCGATAGACAAGATAAGGCGCCTTGTTCTTGCCCACACCGTCGGCCTGCAGCACGCTGGTCAGTGTCAGTTGCGCCGCGCCAGAATACATGAAGCCGTCACTGTTGTAGGTCACGCCGTCGGGCCAGACCATGTTCGCATCCTTGACGTAGCGTGTGTACTTGCGGGTGTCGGGCGGGATGATGCCGATGGCGCGTTCACCCACCTCGGTGAGATAGAGATTGTTCTTCGCATCGATCGACAGGCCGCCGTTGAACGGTTTGTCGGCGTAGGCCTCGACCTTGGCGCCGAGTGCGGCGGCGCTGAGCGACTTGTCGAGCAGATCGCTCATTCGGATGCGATACATCTTCAAGTTGGACAGCGGCGCGAAATACAGCCACTGACTATCCTTGTCCAATGCAATGCCGTCCACGCCGACATAGAGATTGAACGAACCCGCAGTGGGCAAGCCTTGATCCCAGGTGATCGGGCTCAGGTCGGGCATGACGCTGGCGTGTCCCTGCAACAGGCGCCGGCTCGTTCCGGTGACCAGGTCGACCACCACGAGCGCCGCCTTGTTGCCCACACCGTTGGAGTTTTCGCCGATCGCCTCGTCGGCGATGACGATCACGTTGTTCTTCAGGTCGACGACGAAGTCGTTGTGCTGCGACTCGTCGATCGTGGCGGCAGGGGAGATCTCGATGATCCGCGCGAGCCGGTTCGCCTTGGTGTCCCAGCCCACCAGCTTGGGTACCAGCGCCGCGGGCCGACCCGCCGCCTTGTCGGTGCTCTTGGCCGAATCGAGCAGCCACAAGATGCCGTTCGCATCGGTATGCAGGCCCAGAACCCAGTCGACGCACTTGTTGAAATCGGTCTTCCAGCTGCCGTCGGCGTTCTTGCAGCTTTGCCATTCGACGCTGGGGTACGGAGTCGTGGACTTCCGATCGGCATTGAGCAGGGCCACCTGCACCTTCGGCCCGTAGAACGGGTGATATCCGATCACCACCTGGCCATCGGGCATCTGCGTGATGCCGCCAACGCCACCGGCGTCGAGCTGCGCATGCACTTCGAGCGAGGCCGGCCCGGTCGCAGCGGCTGCTGCGTCATCGCTGCCGCCACAGGCGAGCAGTGCCGCCGCTGTCATGAGTACGGCCGCTGCGCCGGCGAGGAATGAAAGTGTTCGGAAGAGCCATGTCGATGTCTCCTTGCTGTTTGTCGATCGATGAACTGTCTTTGGTGATCGCTCGCGCGCGACTGCGCTCAAGCACCTTCGAGAACGATCTTTCCGCGTGAGAGGCCACTTTCGAGCAGGGCATGCGCACGCCGTAGGTTGCCGGCATTGATGGGCCCGAAGTGCTCGGTCGCCGTCGTGCGCACCAGTCCGTCATCGACCAGCCGCGCTATCTCGCTGAGCAGGGCATGCTGCGATTCGATGTCGGCGGTCTCGAACAGCGAGCGCGTGAACATCAGTTCCCAGTGCAGCGAAATGCTCTTTCGCTTGAGCAGACCCACATCGATGGCCTTCGGGTCGTCGATCAGGCCGAGCTTGCCCTGCGGTGCGAGGCATTCGACGATCTGAGCGAAATGCCGGTCGGTCTGCGTCAGGCTGGCGACGTGCGTCACCTGCGGGTGGCCGACGCGCTTCAACTCATCAGCCAACGGTCGGCTGTGGTCGATGACCTCATGGGCGCCGAGTCCCAGCACCCATTCCCGCGTGGCCTCACGCGCGGCGGTTGCGATCACCTTCAGTCCCGTGAGGCGGCGCGCGAGCTGCACCAGCACCGAACCCACGCCGCCGCCGGCGCCGACAATCAGCATGGCTTCGCCAGCGTGCTTCTTGCCGGCGGCGACGCCGAAGCGGTCGAACAGCAGCTCCCACGCCGTGATGCTCGTCAACGGCAGGGCAGCCGCTTGTGCGAAGTCCAAACTCCGGGGCATCGGGCCGACGATGCGCTCGTCGACCAGATGCAGCTCGCTGTTGGTACCCGGTCGGGAAAGGGAACCCGCGTACCAGACACGGTCACCGGGCTTGAACAGCGTGGCGTCCGGACCTGCTGCCTGCACCACCCCGGCGGCGTCCCAGCCGAGCACCTTGGTCTGCCCGGCAGGGGGTGCCGAGTGCGCGCGCACCTTCGTATCGACCGGGTTGACCGACACGGCCTTCACGGCGACGAGCAGATCTCGGCCTCGGGGCGTGGGGTCGGGTAGCGTGCAATCGAACAATGCATCCGGCCGATCGATGGGCAACGATTCGCGATATCCGACGGCTCTCATTGGGATCGAATGCTTTCCGTATCGACACCCGAACCGTTCGGGCGATCGGGCCGGTAAGGCCAACAGCGGATGGCATCTTCGGAGCGAAGGCTTCGGCGCACAACGCCTGCCACTCGCTAACACCTTCAAACGCCGTTTGATAATGCGGCATGCATCTCGACGACCTGCGGCTCTTCTCGCGTCTGGCCCAAACCGCCTCGCTCAGCGCTGCCGCGCGGCAACTGGATCTGACGCCGGCCGCGGTAAGCGCCGCCCTCAAGCGCATCGAGACGCAGCTCGGCGTGCGACTGATCGAGCGCACGACACGATCGATTCGCCTCACCGCGGAGGGCGAACGCTTCCTGCAAACCTGCGAGGCGATGTTGCTCACCTGGACGCGCGGGCGAGCGACCTTGAACAAGGGGGCGCATGCGGTGGAAGGGCGCGTGCGCATCGCCGCCCCGTCGGACACCAGCCTGCAGTTCCTCTGCGCCTGGCTCGGCGAGTACCAGGCCGCCTATCCTCGGACACAGGTCGTCATGCTGGTGGGCGACCGCATGCACGACGTGACCCGCGAGGCGGTCGATATCGCCATCCGCTACGGCGAACTGGAAGACTCTTCGATGGTCAGCCGTCTGCTGTGCCGCAGCGAACGCGTGCTGGTGGCGTCACCGGGCTACGTCAAGCGATTCGGCGCGCCGCGATCGCCGGCCGACCTGGCCGAGCATCGCTGCCTGGCCTGGTTGAGGCGTGACCAACCCAAAGCGCAATGGAGCTTCGGCACACCCGGGGGCTCGACCGAGACCATCGTCGTTCGTCCGGTTCTGTGCGGTGACAGCGCAATGGTCCGTGCGTGGGCGCTGCGAGGCGATGGCATCGCGCACAAGGCGATGATCGATGTCGCGGCAGACCTCCGGGCGGGGCACCTCGTTCGGCTGCTCGGCGATCACTCGGGCGAGATCGTTCCCGTCAGCGCGGTGATGCCCAGCGGGCGCTACCTGCCGGCGCGTGTGCGCGCGATGCTGACGTTCCTGGCCGATCGCTTTCGAGCGCTCTGACATTCGGCGAGTCCTTGCTGATCATCGCCGGTCTCTTCGCATATGGTCAGTACCCGGAAACGCGCTCAAGTCGCGCTGCCATCACCTGGCAAGTTCGCTTCACGCCGAGAATGCTCTGGCGGGTGCATGTCCCGCGTCGATGCTGCCGAACTTGCTCACCTGTAGGTGGCGTCGCTGAAGCCTTTGCGGCACGACTCTTTGACGGGAATGCCGGCCTCGGCTTGCTTGAGAACCGAATTCCATGAGGTCAGGCAGAACCTTCACTCGTCGGCCGGATGTTGCCGAATGTCAGCTTTCAAAGAGCGTGACGACCGCAGAGGCTCGGAAGCACGCAAACAAAGTCCGCTATGAGGCTCCTGCGGGTGAATGCCAGAAGCAAAGCACAGGGCTCATCAGCGGCCACTCCAGGCAACAGGATGATTGCCAATCGATTCAAGCAGTGGATGGCGTTGTGGATCGCAGCGTCATCAGCTTTCGGGCCACGCGCTTCTGCAAGCGCCAGAGATTGGCATCGCGGATGCCCAGCTGCTCGAGTTGATCCACGGTTTCCATCAGGTACTCGGCTCCTGATCCCCAGTGGCCGGCCGCTCTGCAAAGAATGCCTGCGATGTCGTCTTCGGTGAGGCCGCTCACGTAGTTGGGGCCATTGCGATCGGCAGCGAACACGATCCCCGGCATCAACCCTTGCGCCGTCTTGGCTTGGATCCAACGCGGCGGTGTGTTCGGTGGCTTGACCGTCATCTCCCGGCGCCATAGCTTGCGCAGGTCGTCGACGACGCGATCACTCGCGATGCGAAACAGCGCGCCGCGGCAACTGCCACCTGGCATCAGCGACATCATGAGACCGGGCTCTTCCGGTGTTCCCCGAAACCTCGTGATCCGGATGCAAAACGCGCGATGCCATCCAGGCAGCACAGCGGACACCTGCTCCACGACTTCGAAACACGGTTTCCAGAGCAACGAGCCGTAGCCAAACACCCAGACCGCTTGCCCTTCTTGCCACGCACCTGCAGCCAGAAACGCCTGCAATGACGTCTCGTAGTCATCCTCGTTGTGAACGACGACACCCTGAGCCGGGCCACGATCTTCGAGCTTGCGCGCGATGACAGCCACCAAGTCAGGTGTTAAGCGCGCAGATCTGAGTGTGGGGTTGCGGCTCGCCGCGGTGCTGTCCATCACGAATCCCGTGGCAAGGCCAACCCGGCGGAGTGTGAGGCCTTGATGGGGTTCCGCCTATCTCAATCGTCTGAAGTAGCGACCGGACCCGCCGGAGCTAACCTCGACGGCCAATGTCCTGACTTGGTGCGTGTGTCGGGACAGCCTCCCACAGACTGTCCGATCGGCTTAGCCGACGGATTCGCTGTCGGCAAGGTCACGGTTCCAGAAGGACCGTCAGCGTTCCCAACGGCCACTTGTGCCCTCTGCGCGGGACGCGCATGCTGGCCGATACCAAACAAGGAGCGTGTCGCATGAACGTCCTGCTCACTGGCGCCGACGGCTTGATCGGGTGCGCCTGCAATGCGCTGCGAGGTGCCGGCGAAGACCTGACGCGTTCATAGTGACCGTCGGTACCAGACCATGAAGATATTGGTCGTCGGAGCAGGTGCGGTTGGTTGCTACTTCGGCAGCCTGTTGGCTCTCCGTGGGCATCACGTCACCTTTGGCGTCCGCTCCAGTGCCGAGGGCCTACGCCGCTCTGGGGTACGAGCAGAGGGCCCGCGAGGTGACTGGGCTGTCGTGCCTGCAATTGCCGAATCTGACCCGGAACAGGTCGGCGAAACCGACATCGCGCTCATCTGTGTGAAGCTGTATGCCACGGCGTCGGCCGTGCGTCAGTGGAAGCCCGCCCTCGCTCGGTCGAGGGCGATCGTCAGTCTTCAAAACGGCCTCGACGGCGTGGACCGTATCGCGGCTGAGTGGGGCGGCAAGGTGGAGCCGCTGCTGCTTCGCGGACTGGCATTCATGTCAGGCACGATGCTCAGCGCGGGCCACTTGAGGTACACGTCGAACATGTCGGCCATCCAGTTCGGAGGCGCAAACGGTCGCGAGGCTGCTCTGCTGACGCAGTTCACCGAGGCCTGCAGCGACGCCGGGTTTACGGCCACCTCTGTGGAAGACATCGTGAGTGCTCAGTGGGCCAAGTTCGTTGCCTTGGCGACCAATGCCGCGATGACGTGTCTGACGCGCCAGCCCGCTGGCGTCTGCTACCACGACGAGGTGCTCCTGGAGCTCGCGAAGCGCTCGATTGCCGAGGTTGTGGCTGTGGGGCGAGCTGCCGGCGCCAAGTTGCCGGACGCCATTGAGCGAGACTCATTGGCTTTGCTGCAGTCGTTCCCTGCGCACATGTACGCCTCGATGTACCACGACCTTCAAGGCGGCAAGCCGCTCGAACTCGACGGTTTGTCCGGACACGTGGTTCGGAGCGGACAGGCCTATGGCATCGACACCCCGTTTCATCAAACAGCTTGGGGATGCCTTCGACCCTATGTGGATGGAAAGGAATTGGTATGAACCTGACAGATCCGCCATTCGGTTGCCCATCGCCGCCCGGCATGGCTCAGGCCGAGTGGTCAGCGCGACAGGATCTCGCGTTGGCCTACAGGTTGTTCGACCAGTTTGGCTGGCACGAACTCATCTACAACCACATCACGGTTCGTGTACCAGATGAAGAGGGCCGGTTCCTCATCAATCCTTTCGGGCTGATGTATCGGGAGATCACGGCATCGAACCTCGTGAAGATCGACGTGGAGGGTCGGGTTCTCAGCACGCCGTCGAGCCGCATCAACCCTGCTGGATTCGTGGTTCACGCGGCTGTGCACTCCTGTCGCGCGGACGCGCACGCGGTCATTCACTCGCACACCACCGCTGGGCAGGCCGTTTCATGTCAGCGGCAAGGATTGCTGCCGTTGTCCTTTTCGTCGGTCTTTTTCCACGAGCGCATTGCGTACCACGACTTCGAAGGCATCACGCTCGATCGCGACGAATGCGGCCGGCTCGCGCAGGACCTCGGATCATCGAACGTGATGATTCTCAGGAACCACGGCCTGCTCACCTGCGGTCCGACCCTGGCGCACGCGTTCAATCTGCACTACCAGTTGCAGCGTGCATGCGAGGTACAGATCGCGGCGCAAGCCGGCGGTGCCGATATCAGATTGGTGCCGGAGAGCATTGCCTCCCGCGCTGCTGGGCAGTTTGCCGCGGCCCAGACCAGTGGCGGTGAAGACGCGATGCTCTTTGACGCGATGCGACGCTGGATGGTTGCGAAGGACCCAACGTTTCTCGCCTGATTCCAAAACGTCGTTCCTTGGCAAAGAGTCCGACTCCGTCACCGCATGGTGACCAACTCTTCGGCGTTGGTGGGGTGGATCGCCACGGTGTCCTGAAAGTCCCTGAAAGTCGCACCCATGCGAATGGCCACAGCAAAACCTTGCAGCATTTCGTCGGCCCCATCGCCGACGATGTGGCAACCCACGACGGTCTGCTCCTTGCCTGCCAACACAAGCTTCATCTCGCACTTCGGACGCCGTTCACTGAGCGCGTAGTACATCGAAACGAAGCTCGTCGTCTTGATTTCGACGAGGGCATGCCGTTGCCTTGCTTCGAGCTCCGTGAGCCCCACGGTTCCGACGGGCGGATGCGAAAACACGACGCTAGGAATGCAGTCGTAGCTCAGGTGTCGGCCTTCGCGACCGCCGTACAGACGGTCCGCGAGGCGCCTGCCGGCGGCGATGGCGACCGGCGTGAGCGCGGCACGACCCGTGACATCGCCAATCGCGAAGATGTGTTCCACGTTCGTGCACTGCCAAACATCGGTCGGCACGAAGCCGGATGAATCAAGTGCGAGACCAGCATTCTGCAGATCCAAGCCGGACGTTGCCGCTTGCCTGCCAATGGCCCAGATGACGGCATCGTAGGGACCGAACCGACGACCTTCCTTGGCAGCGAGCTCGAGTGTTCCATCGTCGCTGAGTGCCAGCGCGGTGGGCAAAACACCCGTCCTGATGACAACGCCGGCGCTGGTCATTTCCCTGGCCAGTGCGACCTGAACCATCAAATCAAAATCGCGCAACACCGCGTCACGTCGCAAGAGTTGGTCAACCTGGACACCGAAGGCGTTGAGCACACCCGCCAATTCGACAGCGATGTAGCCACTGCCCACCACGGCAACCCGTGCAGGCAAGACGTCGAGCTTGAAGAAGTCGTCCGAGGTGAGCCCCAATTCGGCACCGGGGATCGCGGGGAGCGATGGTCGACCTCCGGTTGCGATGACAACACGGTCAGCGGTGAGCAATTGATCACTGACCCTCAGCGTGTGTGCGTCGACAAAGCTGGCCATGCCAGCATGCACGGTGACCTGGCGTCGATCGAGGTTGCGTTTGTAGACACCGTTGAGCCTGGTGATGTACGCATCTCGGCGGCGGCGCAGCTCCGCCCAGTCGAAAGCCGGTGATGGGATGTCGATCGCGTACGCGGCGGCGTCCCGCGCGCCTTGCATCAAGTGGGCGGCATTCCACATCACCTTCTTGGGAACACAACCGGCGTTGACGCACGTGCCGCCGAGAGGCCCTGCCTCGACGACGGCGCTGCGCGCACCGTACTCGGACGCGCGCTGGGCGACGGCGAGACCACCGCTGCCGCCGCCGATCGCGATGAGGTCGTAGTGCAAGGTCGTCAAGATCGTTCAGCAGAAGCGGTCGAAGAACACGCGATCGGCCTGCGCCCGGCCAGTGCCCACCGTCTCGTGCAGAACGCCGTTGATGAGGCCCGGCGGCCCAGCCATGTAGAGATCGCACGACGAAAGATCGACCGCCTCCTGACTCATCACATCGCCCACCGCACCGTATCGGCAATCGGGAGGGTCCCCCGGCGCCGACTGCAGCAATACCAGTGTGGGCTCCAGCCGAGGATGCACTCGATGTGCTTGTTTGATCTCGGCCAACCAGAACAGATCCTCTGCGCGGTTGACACCGAAATAGAGGCGCAGCCGGCGACGCGGCCAGCGCTGCAACGCACGTTGTGCGATCGACCAGATCGGGGCGATCCCCGATCCTCCCGCGAGCAAGACAATGTCGCGATCACCCTCCTCTCGCAGCCAAGCGCGACCGTAGGGTCCTTCGAGCTCCAGGTGATCGCCCATTTTGAGTTGATCGAAGAGGAAGGTGCTTGCAGCGCCGGCGGGCTTGCGCTTGATGAGGAACTCCAACCGACCTCTACCATCGGGCAGATTCGACATCGAATAGGCTCTGCGCCCGATCCCGCAGGGCAGCGCGAACAATGCGAACTGGCCGGGTAGGAAGTCCACACTGGGTTCGGCTTCGAGCACCAAGTGCATCACATCGCGATTGAGCGCGCGTTGGCTGTGCACCCGGGCGCGCCACCGTGCCGGAGGCCGCACAGACGTGCCATCGCCCGGCCGCGCATCGATCACGCAGTCTCCCATTGCCACGCTCTGGCAGCACAGGATGCGGTCGCCTTTGCGCCGGTCACGCTCGCTCAATCCCGGGGCCTCAGCCCACAGCGCGGTCACCGCTCCCTCGAGCAGGCGTGCTCGGCAGCTGCCGCAGCTGCCGCTGGCGCATTCGTAGGGCAAGTCGATGCCGGCAGTCAGCGCCGCCCCGAGCAGGGTCTGACCGGGAGCGCAATGAAAGCTTCGCCCATCGGATTGCAGGCGAACGACTGCCCCTCGACCCTCGCGGGCCGAATTCGTCAGGTCCATATCCGGTGCGGAGTCCGGCCTAGCTTCCGAGTCCCACACCGGTGTCCGCAAGGAAGGCGGACCACTCGGTCGAGGCACGATCGGCGATCACCGGCGCTTTGGTGGCGAGTGCGTGGCGTGCCAACAATCCGCTCGACCGATTCGATGACTCTGTGTCCCAGTGGCTGCCACTGCGCGAGGCGCTCGCAAAGTACGCTGGAGATTCGCGGCATCCGCCTTGACCATCGCCCGACACGCTTCCACGGTCCAGCGCCGGCTGCGCTGAGCATCGAGGTAGAGGTCTTCGGCGAGCAAGGCGTCGAGCTCGTCGCCATGCTCGCGTGCCAGATCGCCGAAGCCTTTAAGGAACAGCGCATCGACGACCGGCTTGACGACCAGGTTCAAGCCGACGAACGCCTGGTCCCAGTCGTAGGCCAGAAGCAGCTTCTCGATCGCCTCGCGCGTGGGCTGCCACTCGAGGTCACCCTCCCAGCGCCGGCGCTCAGTGAAACCGAACTTGCGTTCCGGGTGAGCAGCGGCGAGCTGGCGCGTGCGGTAGGCCACACGCTGAACGCGCCGCAGCTGATCGGCGGTCTGGAACGCGGCGCAGTTCGCCAGGTAGCTGGAATGCGCGAGCTGCTGCACATAGGCAGAGACCATCTGCAAGCCGTGCCCGAGGTAGCGTGCCGGCGTCAATGCGGCCGCCAGCAAGTCGAGCGCCGCGGGCGACAGCTTGTGGTCGCTGCGTTGCACTTCGCTGTAGTTCTGCAGCAAGCCGTCGACGTAGGTTTCCCGCTCGTCCATCGCCTGCGTGTACTTGCGGTAGGTCATCTGATCGGGGTCGCGAAATGATTCGAGCCCAGCGACCTTCAGCGCAATGCCGTCGCGGTGTCGCAGCAACCACTGGTTGCCGTGCACCAGTGGACCCATCTCGAGCGGCGTGGTGCCGACCGTGTGGTTCATGTTGTGCGTGACGATCTCGTACTCGCTGGGCTTGCGGCCCAGGTTGCCGAAGCTCGACCAGGTCTTGACGCGGCGTGTGCGCAGCGCCGTGGGCGCGGACGGTTGAGTCATGACTAGGCCTCCGACATCAGGTCTTGAAGTACCAGCGGTACTCGCTGTCGCTGGTCTGCATGCGGCCGGCGAACGATGGCATTTCTATCTCCAGGCGCGCCAGGTCGTAGGTACGACCCAGATGACGCTCCAGGCTTGCACGGGTGAGGCGACAGTCGACGAGCGTGTGGATGTGCAGGTAGTCGCCGCGATCCGTGACCGTCACCTCGCGGCCTGGGTTGTCCTCTTCGACGGCGTCGATCACCGCCTCGGCAACCTCACCGGCGCGGAGGATCGGGCCGACCGCGTCGTAGTCGGGTACCTCGGTATAGCGCACTCGGGAATCGGTCATCGTCGTCTCCTGCTGTGGCTGCTTCATTCGTCGCCAGGCTGATCGGCCACCCAGACCGAGCCGTTCTCGATGCGCAACGGAAAGCGGCGCAGGCAGGCGCCGCTCGGGTTGATGCCGCCGCCGCTGCAGGCGTCGAAACTCCATTGGTGCGCGCGACAGGTCAGCACCTTGCCGTCGAGCTGGCCATCAATCAGCGGCACGCCCTGGTGTGGGCAGACGCCGTCGTAGGCATGGAACTCGCCGTCGATGTTGACCAGCAGCACTTCGTGAGCGCCAACGTCGAAGACCTCCATCTCGCCGATCCACAGATCGTCCGTGGCGCACAGCTCGACGAAGGTCACAGTGCTGTGGTTCATCGCGCCCAATCCACATTGACCCATTGCAGGGGCTTCAACCCCGTCTGCGTCATCACTTGCGACAGTGGCGCTGCCCCGGCCACTTCGGCGCCGCCGATGCGGACGCTGTAGCCCTTTGCGCCAGACCGCGCCGGCACCCTGCGGCCCACGCTGTGCACGGCAATCTTCTCGGCCACCTGGGCCATCGTGTCATCGGTGTCAACGGCCACCAGGTGAGGCACGAAGTCCCCCTGAAAAACGCCGTAGATCGGGAACAAGGCCATGCTGTTCTCCTCGTCGATGTGTGGGGTCAGGCCGCCTTGCGTTGGGCCTGCGCGTAATCAGCAGCCCAACGGTAGGCGTAGGCATCGTCGCCCATCACCTCGGGGGTGATGCCCATCCATTGCAGACCGCCGCCCAGGTTCATCGGCTGGATCTGGCCGAGCAGGAAACGATCGACCACGTTGGTGTGGCCGGCATAACGCTCGGGCTCGATGTCGAAGATCCACTTCGACACCTCGGAATCGAAGTTGTACAGGCGCCCCTTGTATTCGCTGGCGTGCATCTGCAGGTGATGGCGATCCCAGGCCGAGCCGAGAGGCAACTGCGTGATGTTGCACAGCGCGGGCAGTGTCTCGGGATAGGTCTTGACCATGTCGCCGCGATTGACGTTGGCGATGATCTCGTCCCACAGCACACCCCAGCTGTCTTCCCAGTCTGGGTACTTGCTGTTGAGCCATGCGCGCTCTGCCTTCGAAACGCCTGCATTGGGCTTCCAGAACAACGTCGGCCGCCAGAACCAGGTGCCGATGTGCATCGCGTGGTGGCCATGATCCAGGCACTGCAGGAAGGTATCCCAGTACCAGGGCTTGGCCAGGCCGTAGTCCTTCATCGTGCGCTCGTGGTGGTGCACCACCCACTCGAGCATGAACTCCTTGAACGACAGCTTGCGCTTGGCCACCGGCGTGTAGTAGTCCATCGAGGTGCCGGTCAGCGTCTGGAAGAGGCGGAACGAGCGCCAGAACGCGACGTCGAAGATGGTCTGTGCGCGCTTCGGGTCGTGCTTCATCAGCACTTCGAGCGTCGGGAACCCAAGCTGCGCGTGCCGCGCCTCGTCGGTCTGGATGCTCGACAGCAGATTGGAGAAGTCCACGTCGCCGGCTTCCATCGCATCGGCTGCCAGCGCCACGAACTGGATGTTGGTGAAACCGTGTTCGACCACCAGGCTGGTGGCCATCGCGGCTTCGACGCAGTTGGCGTTGAGCATCCAGTCGTCGAAGAAGTTCTTCACCGCCAACACGCCCCACTCGTTGGTGTGGAAGGCCTTGTTGCACCAGTCGAAGCGTTCGTCGTGTTTGAGCAGGTCGTGCGAGAACGCCAGGTCCAATTGCGCGTGGCGAATCTCGTCGAGCATGCCGAACACGCCGAGGCTGCGCCAGCGCGCACTCGGCGCGAAGCGGCAGAAGCGGCTTTGCATCGTCACCGCCATCTGCTCGACCATGCAGGTCGTTCCCATGTGCAGCTGCGACGAGGCGGTGTGTCCCGGGTCGAGCTTGTCGTAGATGTTGGCGCGCTTGAGCGCCTCGCGCACCGCGTGGGCGCCCGACTCCTTCTCTCGCTGCACCCGAACGTAGTCGCGATACGTGACGCGATAGGGTTCGTCCCAGGCATCCCACGCCTCCGCGGGGATTTCGCCAACGCCGGTCCAGGCATCGGGAAAAGCTGCCTTCGGGTCGACGTACGACAGAGTCCAATCGACGTCGCGGGCGATGTCGTACCAGTCGTCTCGGTTCAGCAGGGCCATCTTCTTGTCTCCTCGTTGGGCCAACAACCGATGCAGGGAACGCGTCAAACAAGCTTCACGTTCAGCACCTGGATCGACGTGTATTCCTCGAGCCCGAGCCGCCCGAGCTCGACGCCGATGCCCGAACCCTTGACGCCGCCAAAGGGAATGTCGGGCCCCATCGCCGGATGCTGGTTGACCCACGCGCCCCCGGAATCGAGTCGAGCAGCCAGCTTCGCCGCTCGCTGAGCGTCACTGCTCCAGATCGAGCCACCGAGGCCGTACTCGCTGTCGTTGGCAGCGCGAAGCGCGTCGCCTTCGTCGTCAAAGGGGGTGATCGTCAGCACCGGACCGAAGACCTCTTCCTTCACGACCCGCATGGCAGGCGTGACGTCGGTCAGGATCGTGATAGGAAGGAACAGCCCAGGACCCGGTGGCACTGCGCTCTGGTACAGCACCTTGGCACCGGCATTGACGGCCTGGTCGACCATCGCGCGGACCAGGTCGTACTGGGCCCGGTTCTGGATCGGCCCGATGTCGACACCCTCTTCCGTGCCACAACCGATCTTCACGGTGGCGGCGAACTTCACAAGCTCGTCGCAAACCTTGCGGTAGACGCTGCGGTGCACATACAGACGCTTCAGCGCCGCGCAAACCTGGCCGCAGTTGGAGAACTTGGCCCAGAAGAGGTCGGCAGCGATCTTGGCGGGGTCGACGTCGTCGAGCACGATGCCGGCATCGTTGCCGCCGAGCTCCAGGGTCAGCCGCTTCAGGTTGCCGGCCGCGCTGGCCATGATGCGTTTGCCTGTCGGGCCGGAGCCGGTGAAGGCGATCTTGCGGATGCCCGCGTGCTCGGTCATCCAGGCTCCCAGTTCGTTGCCGCCCGAGACGACGTTGACGACGCCGCGCGGGAAGACGTCCTGCGCCAGCTCGCCCAGGCGCAGCGTTGCCACCGGTGTGTGGGGCGACGGCTTCAGCACCACAGTGTTGCCGGCCAGCACCGCCGGCACGATCTTCCACATCGCCAGCAGCACCGGGTAATTCCACGCCGTGATCGCACCGACCACGCCGAGCGGCCGCCGACGCAGCTCGACGCGCTGCTGCGGTGTGTCGCGCAGCACCTCGGGCATCAGTGTCAGTGCGGAATAGCCGCGCGAGAAGAAGACCGCAGAGTTGATCTCGCTGCGCGCTTTCGCGACAGGCTTGCCCTGCTCGCGAGTGATCAGTGGGGCCAGCGTGTCGGCGTCCGCAACCACCCGCTCGATGAAGGCATTGACCAGGCGGCGGCGTTCGTCGAGCGTTTCGTCACTCCAGGTCGCGAAGGCCCGCTGTGCCGCCGCCACCGCCGAGTCCAGCTGCTGGCGCGTGCAATCGGGAACGCGCGCGAATGGTGCCGCAGTGGCGGGGTCGATGACGCTCAGGCTTGCCGAGCCAGCGACAGATTCGCCATCGATCGACATCTGGTACGAGTGCAATTTGGGTTCGGTCATGGCTGGGATTCGTGAGATGGGGCACTGCCAATCAGGCCGCGCAGCGCCGATTGCGGTTTCTGGCCGCCGAAGAGCACGTTCCAGGTCTCGTCGGTGTAGTAGTTGGACTTCGCCGCCTGCTTGGTGGCCTCGTCTCGCTCGACCTTCTTGCGGGCCGACGGGCGCTGCGCGATCGCGTCGCACCAGCGCTTGACGTTCGGGAAGTCGTCCAGGGTCACGCCCTGGCCTTTGGCGACGCGCACCCAGGGGAAGGCTGCGATGTCGGCAATCGAAAACTCGTCGTCGATGTAGTCGCGGCCGACGAGCCGGCCCTCCAGCACACCATAGAGTCGCCAGGCTTCCCTACGGTAGCGCTCGACTGCGTATTGGGCATCGATGCCACGACTCGCGGCATGGCTGACGAAGTGAGCCGCCTGGCCGAGCAGCGGCCCTTGGCTCGAGGTCTGCCAGAACAACCACTGGATGACGTTGAAGCGCCGCAGCGGATCAGTCGGCAGGAGTCGCCCGGTCTTCTCGGCCAGGTACAACAGAATGGCGCCGGACTCGAACAGCGTGACAGGCTTTGCCGCCCGGGCCTCGGTGATCGACCAGGGCAGGAATCTTCCGGTTCGGATTGATCGCACCAAACTCTTCGCTGTGCTGGTCACCGGCGCTGATGTCGGTCCACCGCACCTCGTACGGCAGCCCGACCTCCTCGAGCATCATCAGCGCCTTGCGGGCGTTGGGCGATGTGTAGTAGTAGAGGTCGATCATTCGAGGCTGCCCAGATCACGTGCGTGCGGTTCGTTGAATCAGATGCCGAAGCGATCCTTCATGCGGCCCATGTAGCTCACCAGGTTCTTCTTCTTCGCCGCGTAGTCCTTGGTATCGAAGGCAAACGGCGCATCGATGATGTGTCGCAGGATCGACAGCACGGGTGCATCAACCCAGCGTGGCTGGTCGCCCATGAAGAACGGCTTGTTGCCGAGGAAGCCCGACAGCGCATCGATGTCGGTACGCGCGCGCCGGTAGATCACCTCGGCCGGCAGGCGACCCCAGCCGCCGTTCATGAATTCGTTGAGGATGCGGAAGCGGAAATCGTCGGCGAACGCGCGCAGCCCCGGCGGCACGTCGTTGGTGCCGGCGATGATGCGCAGGTACTTTTCCCAGTTCTCGGTCTCGCGCCAGCGCGGCTGGATCACGGCCACCCAATAGGTGTGGTCGTCGATCATCCGGTTGAAGGCCAGCATCGTGGCGCGCTCCGCTGCGCTGGCGCCTTCGTCAATGGCATCGCCGTACTTGCCCTGCAGGTACTCGATGATGTGGGTGGAATCGTTCACCGCCGTGCCGTCGGTGTCGACGATGCAGGGCAGCTTGCCGGCTGGGGTGTCTTTGTCGAGCCGGGTCAGGTCCTGCGGCTTGGTGTCGAATTTCAGCCCGGCCATCGTCATGTAGTACGCCACCTTGGTGACGTAGGGGCTGATGCAGGGCACTGTCCAGGCGGGCAGGTATTGGTACAGGGTGATCATGGCGCGTGTCTCCTCGTGGTTGCTGTGATGGAACGAGACGGGGCGATGGGCGCTACCAGAGCAGCTTGTCCCCGTTGGCGTGGCGGAACTGTCCAGAAGACTCGGAGGTCAATTCATCCATGCGCGCAATCAAGCCCCGGGCCGCGTCTGCGGGCTGGATGTAGTTGAAGTTGCCGGGGTAGTCCTTGGTCAGGTCGGTGGCCACCATGCCCGGGTGCAGCGCCACTACCGCGATGCCGCGTTTGCTCAGGTCGTGATGAAGGTTCAGCGCGACCATGTTGGCGCCGGCCTTGGACACACGATAGGCATACATGCCGCCCGAGCCGTTGTCACCCAGCGATCCCACGCGGCTGGTCACGATGCCGACCTTGGAGCCTGAGCCGACGAAGGGGATGCAGGCTTCAACGACGCGCAAGGGCCCCAATGTGTTGATCTCGAACTGGCGGCGCATGTCGTCGTAGTCGATCGCGCCGAGCTCATCGAGGCCGAGTACACCTGCGACGTGCAGAACCCAGTCAAGACGAGCGTTGCGCGCCCGCAGGCCCTCCACAAGCTTGCGCACCGCGGTTGCCGACGTGACATCGATGCCACCGATCGTGTCGACACCACCCTCGGCGAAACCTTCGCCCTCGCCCAGGCAGGCGGCAATCACACTGTCGCCGCGAGCATCGAGCTGCTTGCAGATTGCATTGGCGATGCCTCGATCGGCCCCAACCACCAGAATGTTCTTCATGCTGTGCCCTTTTCATCCCTTGTTGCGGTAAGCCTCGCTGCCGATGATCTTGCCGGCACGCAGCTCCGAGCGCGTCGACTCCGAGTAGCCCAGTTCCGAGAGCACCTCGTCGTTGTGCTCACCCAGCAGCGGCGCGCCACGTCGAATCTGCGACGGCGTGCGCTCGAACCTGGCGGGTGAGCGCGCCTGGCGCAAACGCCCCGCGGCATGGGTGATCGACTTCAACAATCGATGCCGGACGCCTTCACCTGCGGATGCTCAATCACCTCGCTGCGTTTGAGCGCCGGCGCGCAAGGCACGTCGTATGTCTCCAGGCGCTGCATCCACTCCGCCGTGGTGCGGGTCTTCAGCACCTCCTGAGTCATCAGAAGGCGCTCGTTCACATGCTTGTCGCGAGCGCTCGGTGTCGCGAAGCGCTGGTCGTTCAGCCACTCGGGCTTGTCGAGCGCCTTGGTCAGTCCGACCCACTCCTTGTTGCTCATCACGGCCACCGTCATGTAGCCGTCCTTGTGTTTCGTAGATCAGGTCGATGAAGCTGGCGGCTTCCTGGTTCGTCATCGGCGTGTCGGGATAGGTCTGCGCGCCCATGTCGGAGGCCCACAGGAAATACAGCACCGAGTCGAGCATCGAGATGCGCACGTGCTGTCCTTCACCGGTGCGTGACTTGCCAAACAAGCGCCGCCGAGATCGATTGCGCCACCGTGACCGCGGCCAGCTTGTCTGGCAACACGGTGCGGATCAGGCGGGGCCTTTCCTGGTCGGAACCCGCCTGCACCGTGGTGAGACCCGAGACGGCCTGGATCACCGGGTCGTACACCGGCTTGCCGATCCACGGCCCGACGTCGCCGAAGCCGCTGATCGAGGCGTAGACGATGTTCGGTGCGACCCCGCGGATGTCTGCTTCACCGACGCCGAGCCGGTCGACCACGCCCGGGCGGAAGTTCTGCATGAACACGTCTGCGCCTTTGGCGAGGTCCAGCACGATCTCGCGGCCGCGCGGGTTCTTCACATCGATCGACACCGATCGCTTGTTGCGATTGATGTTGAGGAACATCGCCGACATGCCAGCCCGCTGATTGCCGAGCGAGCGCACGTGGTCGCCGGCATCGGGGACCTCGACCTTGATGACGTCGGCACCCTGATCCGCCAGGATCATTGCCGCCCAAGGGCCGGACAGCATCGTCGTCATGTCGATGATGCGAATGCCGGCGAGCGGTCCACTCATGCCTTGTCTCCTTCATCTCCGAGGCGCCGACTCGATCGCGGGTGTCTGGTCTTGCGCTTGGACGGAACCATAATCGCTCCGTGAATACAGGACTAGACGTCTTTCACAGGAAATAATGTCCTGTAGAACCGCACAATCGACGCCCAAGACGGAGGCGCTCGAGTGATCAAGGAACTGCATCGGATGGCGATCTTTGTCGAAGTCGTCGAGCACGGATCGTTCTCGAAGGCGGCCGCTACGCTGGGCCTCGGCAAATCCATCGTGAGTGCGCATGTGGCCGCGCTGGAGAAGCGGATAGGCGCTCAACTGCTCACGCGCAGCACGCGAGCCCTCTCGCTGACTCAGGAAGGAAGCGCCTTCTACGAGAACTGCCGACGCATGGTCACGGCGGGAGAAGATGCGTTCGCCACCGTCGAATCACATCGTGCGAGCGTCAGCGGAACCATTCGGCTCACGTCGTCCTACAACGTCGGCGTCAGCTTCTTGATCGCTCAATTGGCTCGCTTCAGACAAACCTATCAGGACGTGTCGTTTGATCTGGTCCTCGAGGATTCCGTGTCCCACGTCATCGAGGAACGCTTCGATCTCGCGATTCGCGTGGGACGTCTTGCTGACACCGGCCTCTTCGCCACGGAACTCGGAATCTGCCGGATGCTCTTGTGCGCCTCACCGGAACTGCTGCAGACGCATCCCAAGCTGAACAAGCCGGATGACTTGGTTAAGGTGCCGTGGATCACGATCATGCAGCTACCCCATCCAGAGAAGCTGCATCTGGTGCATGGGCGGACCGCGCAGCAGTTGACTCTGAGCCTGCACGCCGCGATCAAGACCCACTCGGGCATTGCAGCGCGCGAGTTTGTGCGCTGCGGCGCTGGGCATCGGGCTGCTACCTGACTATGCGGTGAACAAGGACATCGCTGGTGGCGACTTGGTTCGCATCCTGCCCGCTTGGAACGAAGCCCATGATCGGCCGATTTCCGCGGTGTTCCCAAGCCGGGAACGATTGCCGACTCGTGTGAGACTGTTGATCGATTTCCTGAGGCAGTCGCTGGACGCGACCAACTCCAAGGGTGTCAGTGGCAAAGGCCTCGGTGAAGCCGCGGCTTGAGCATCTGGGGACAGCGACGCCTGGTCGGAGCTGGCATGCTCATAGAAGCTGTCGAGTAACGCGAGCAGCACTCGCGACAACGCACCACCGCCCGATCGGAGCCTGTCATGACCATCGAAGTTGTCCGCGACCGGTCGCAGAAGATGAAGCACACCGTCCACGTGCGACAGCACGCGTTCGCAATCGATGAGCCCCCTAGCAATGGCGGCGGCGACTTGGGCGTGACGCCGCACGACGTCTATGACAGCGCACTCGGCGCCTGCAAGGCGTTGACCATGCTGTGGTATGCACAGCGCAAACAGATCCCGCTCGACGACATCCGGGTGACGGTCGAACGCGACGACGCCGACGAACGCCGCGGGATCTACCGCCTGCGCGTGGCGCTCAACCTCACGGGCGCGCTAACCGACGCGCAGCGCCAAGAATTGCTGAACGTTGCCAGCAAGTGTCCGGTGCACAAGTTGATGACGCAGGCGACGACCGAGATCGTCACCGAACTCGCGCCGCCCGAGCGGTAGGCCGAGAGGCGCACGAGGCGCAACGGCGGGTCAACGCCGCCCGCGCCAGACCGAGCGGCGCCTACAGGAAGGCTTCGCCTGCCTTGACTGTCGCCTTGTGGCGGTCAGTTGCCGTCGTCCTCGAGGGCTCTTCAGTTCCATCGGGGCTCCGAGCGCGCTCGCTCGCGTCCAGAGCCCGCGACGTCTGCGAGGGCAACTCACCGAACAGCGCCTTGTAGCGTTCGGTGAAGTGACTCAGTTGCACGAAGCCCTGATCCGAGGCCGCCTGCGAGACGCTCAGCTCAGCCTGGCGCGTCGACATCAAGCGCATTCGAACGAGGTTGAGTCTCAGACCGCGCAGGTAGTGCACAGGGGTCGTGTCCGCAACTTGCCGGAAGCTGTTCTGAAGGCTGCGGCGGCTGGTGCGCAGACGAAGGCAGAGTGCTTCGATGTCCGGCGGCGTGTCGTCGCTTGCAGTCACGATGCGATGGCACTCTGCGACGATGAAGCCGGCGGAGGCGCTCAACAGGGTTTCGCGCACGCCGCTGGCATGCTCGAGGACCGCGCGCAGCGATTCGAAGAGCCCCGTCAACACCGCCAAGTCGCGGCCGAAGGCCCGAGGGGCCGAATGCCTGGGCAGTGGCCGCCCGAGCATGCCAAGAAGCTGCTGACGCATCCGCTGCATCGCGCCGGCAGGAATCCGCACGGCCTGACGGGACAGTAGCGCCCTGGCCTGTTGCGGCCACGGCCGCTCGTCCAGCAGGCGAAGGAAATCTTCTGCCTGGCAGGTGAGCGCCAGCAGCTCCATGCCGTTGGCACGCTGGATGGTGAATTCTTCGCCACCGCGCAGGAGGAAAAGCAGGTCCTCGCGCAACTCATGCCCCTGCATGCGCGACGCCCCTGTAGCACCGCCGTTAAGCAGCGCGAAGCAGATCTGGCCGGCCGGGAGGTGGCCCTGCTGCACCACTCGCTCGCTCATCCACTTGCGAAACACATGCACGCCGCCCGCAGTGGCCTCGGTCAGCGTGCTGTGCATGGTGCCCGGCGACAATTGCAAGTAGCGCTGGTTCCACTCGGGCGCCGAAGCGCCGTGCACGTGAAAGTCATCGAACACGTCCACCCTGATTGACATGCCACTCATCCGATTTGCCGATTTGGGCTAACGCGCGCGCAACGACCGTGCCGATACTGCACCTGGTTTCCCTGGCGTCGAATGATTGTGGAGGTGGGGTTGCGCATTGCCATTGCTTGCTGCGTTGCCTTGGCCGTACTTGCCGCGTGCACGACCACACCTGGCACGGCGCGCCTCGGGGAACGACCATCTAGCGCACAAAATTCTATGAGCCTGCAGCAAGTCAAACAAGCTTTGGTTGGCGATTGGTTGAGCCTCGCCCCTGAGATCCGCCCGAGCGCGAACAAGAACGCCGACGGCAGCTTGAAGCCTTTCTACCTGAGGCGCGAATTCAAGTACCTCGAAGGCGACGTGTTCGAGCTCACTGTCGTCAACTCGGCCGATCCGTATGGCGCTGCGCCCCTGGCGCGCATCTTCATCCGCGGCCATATGCTCTGGCGTGGCGCTCACCCCATCGCCGATGGTGCACAGAAGGTCGACTTCGTCGCCGACGAGGCCTATGAAGTGATGGCTATGCATCCAGGCTTCGCCGAGTTGCTCAACAAGAGTCTCCGCGCAGGGCTATGACAAGTGGGAAGTGAACAAGCCGCAGAGCGTCTTCGGCAAATCGTTCGTCCCGTTCGGGCTTGTCGCAGGGAGGAACTTCATGGAGTACGACCTCGTCTACCTCAACCGCGACATGCTGTTCTGGGGTGCCCGCAACATAGACGGGCGCGGATTCGACAAGGAAGAGAACCGTCCCACGAACCTGCAGATTCCACTGGTGCGCAAGTAGAGCCAGGGTTCCCGCCTTTGACGACGTCGTCCCAGGACGCGATGAGGGCGCGCGCCTGCGCTTCCGTCTCTTCCGAGGAGATCGAGAAGATCATCAGCACCGCGTGGTTGTCGGGGGTCAACAGCGTGTCGTTCTTTGCGGGATTGCTCATGAAGATATCTCCTGGAGAGTGATGCGCGTTGTGCGCGGGTTAGGGACAAAGCCGGCCCGGTTGAGCCAGCACCGAGGGTCACTGGATGTGGTCGAACGACAGAAGCTATGCCGCGCGCGGCAGCGTGTCTGCTTGAGCGTCGGGTGCGGCGTCATTCGCGAAAGCATGATCAAGGACATACAGCCAGGATCCGTCAGGCTGTTGTCTGACGACTTCCGCGGTGCGCGAAGCCAGTTCTAACGGCTTGCCGTCTGCGCCAATTGCCGACAGCTTCCACGATGCTTGCAGCAGGCAAGGTCGCCTGTGCGTATGCAGTCGACGTTCGCCGATTGCATTTGCCCTTTCAGGCTAAGGAAGCCCAAAAGAGCGTCTCGAATTGCCGCGAGACCGATGGCGCGCTGCCCTGGTTGAGGAACGAGAACTGCGTTCGGCTCGTACAAAGCCATCAAATTTTCAATGTCACCTGAGTTGTAGGCGGCTGCAAAAGCAGCATTCATCTGCTGTGGTTCACGGACCTTTGCTTGCATATGAGACTCCTGTTTGACTCCCAACTTGCCGCTCTTGAAATCGGCGATGGCCTGGTCGATTTCTTCCTGCGTGTTCATCACGAATGGGCCGTAGCCGACGATGGGTTCGTCGATCGGTTCACCGCTGAGCACCAGCAGGGCGGCGTCGCTGTTCGCTTCCAGCGTCACCTCGCCAGCGTTGCGGTCCAGCACGACCAGCTGGGCTTCACGCACGACCTCGCTGCCGTTGACCTGCACCGTTCCGTGCAGCACCACCAAAGCCGCCGTACGCCCGGCTTTGAAAGCCAGGCTCGCGCTACGCCCATGCTGCAGGCGCAGATCCCAGACGTCCATCGGGCTGAAGGTATGAGCCGGGCCAGCGCGGCCGCCATACTCGCCGGCAATCACGCGCAAGCCGCCCGCACCTTCGGGCAGATCGACCACTGGAATGTCCTGCCGCAGCAGGGACTGGTACCGCGGGGTGGTCATCTTGCTTTTGGCCGGCAGATTGACCCACAGCTGCACCATGTCCAGCGTGCCGCCGGACTTGGCGAAAGCCTGCGAATGGAACTCCTCGTGCACCATGCCCGCACCCGCCGTCATCCACTGCACATCGCCCGGGCCGATCGTGCCGCCGCCGCCGGTGGAGTCGCGGTGCTCCACCTCGCCGTGGTAGACGATGGTCACCGTCTCGAAGCCGCGGTGCGGATGCTCGCCGACGCCGCGCCGGTCGGTGGTCGGCGTGAATTTCGCCGGGCCGGCATAGTCGAGCAGCAGAAACGGGCTCAGGTGGCGGCCGTGGCTGTCGTACGAGAACAGCGAGCGCACCGGAAAGCCGTCGCCGACCCAGTGCTGGCCGGGAGCGCTGTAGACGCCGAGAATTTTCTTCATCACATTTCTCCTGATCGAGGGCTCGGATCGAGCCGCCATGTGTCAGAAGATAGAGATGGAGCTCTGGCACCGGTAGGTGCCACTTTTTGGACTCATCGTTCCTTTAAATGAACGATGAACGCACATGCACGACCTCTGCTACTTCGTGCAGGTGCCATGCACGCCATCCTTGATGGTCGGCAGCGACCGAACTACCTGGCAGTGAAGACGGATGGTGAGGTTGGTCGCCGAGCCGAGGCACTGGATCAAAGTGACGGCGCCGCTGCAGCCTTCGTCGGCCTTCAGGCCAGCTCGGTCCAGCAGGTGCCGCGTGAGCGCCCGCTGAACCACGTACAGCGCCGGGGTGATCAGCTCTGATTGCGATGCCAGCAACAACCGCAACGCGATCAACAGCGACAAGACCCACTGGCGCTCCGGCACGTGCGCGATTACATGGTCGACTAGATGCGCCGCGGTCTGCGACATGCGCCGAGCGGTACATGACGGCAGAACCCGCGGCGTTTGCAGCTGAAGGCCAGCGGCTTGTCGTGGCCGCACGCGCCGCAGCGCAGCTTCAGGAAGCCGTGCGCGAGGATGCCGCACTCCCGAGGGAATGAATGCGCTCGGATGGAGTCAAGCCGCGCACGGCGCCGCAATCGCCAGGAGCGTGCCCTCGTTCGGGTGCCTACCTTCTGGCGATCCCCTTGAGGCTCGCCCACTGCGCGCGGGAAGTCGGATGCTCAAGAGCCGCCTTTCACTAGCGACTGTTGATGGCCGGCAGTGTGAGTACGCGGCCGCG
>CAWHBZ010000005.1:0-24266 GCA_963827645.1 uncultured beta proteobacterium
GGCATAGTCGCTCCGGCGGGATGGGTGGCGGTGCTTACCCAAGCCGTCAATAGCGAGATCGCATCCTGTGGTCGTCGATGTCGGCCAGCACATCAGGATCTACGGTTCCATCGGGCTCTGCAAGCCGATGGCTGCTTTCGGGTGAGCAATCCGAGATGTAGTCAGGCAGCAGGCAGCTATGGGGGTCGGCTCCTAAATCGGCACCTCGAGCGACAGGTCTCGGATCACATTGCTGACCTTCAGTTTCCGCGGTGCGAGTGTTCCTTCATGGCCGATTGCGGCTGCCGACGACCGTCGGGTTCGGAGCAGTCAATCCGAGGTCGCTGTATCGACTTCGACATTGCCCCGCCGCCCGACCAACTGCGGCCCCGTTGTGTCCGTGGAATCAGGGTAGGTCCAGGATGCATGCCTTCAAGCAAGCGCTGGCCGGGCTAAGCCACTAGACTCACCCGATGAACGCGGTTGAAGATGCCGACAAACGACAGACACTGCGCTGCGTCTCGGGCGTTCTAATTGGCGTCAACATCGGCATCTCGGACGCTGCTGCTCAGGCCCGTGCAAAGCTGCCGCTGATCGCTATCCTGGACCCAGGCCCCGCCCATTCCACGAGTCCTTGGTTGCCTGCCTTCAAGCAAGCGCTGGCCGGGCTGGGCTGGGCCGAGGGACGCACCGTGGCGTTTGAGGCGCGCTACGCCGACCATCGCCCCGATCTGATGGCGGCTTGGCCCGCGAGGTGATCGGGCTCAAACCGGACCTCATCTTCACTTACGGATCAATCGCCATGGTTCGTATCGTCGCCGAGGCCACGGCGACGATTCCGATCGTTGTCGGCGTGACCGGCGAATTCGTGGCCTGGGGCTTGCGAAAAGTCTGGCGCGACCCGGTGGCAATGTGACGGGCATGACGCTGATGCTTGCGGAGGCGGATGCCAAGCGACTCGAAGTCATGAGGGATGCGCTGCCCTCGACCCGGCGCGTCGGGGCCGTGAATGAATTTGCAACGACAACGGCGTGGGACGAGGCCATCTCCGCAACCGCGCCACGCTCGGCCTTCAGCTTCAAATCGTGAGGGTCGCAGCGCCCAGCGAAATTTCGGGGGCAATTGCCATGCTGAAGAAGCAGGGGGCTGATGCCCTGTTCATGATGGATGGGCCGATGCTGGCCCAAGCTGCGCCGGAAGTGACGGCGCTGGCACTCAAATTCCGCTTGCCAAGCATCGCCCAGTCACCAGGGTTTGCGGACGCGGGAGGATTGCTGCAGTTCGGCGCCGACATCGTCGAGCTGATTCGCAGTTCAGCCCGTCACGTCGACAGGATCCTGCGAGGCGCCAAACCCGAAGACCTGCCGATCGAGCAGCCGACGAAATTCGAGCTGGTGGTGAACCTCAATACGGCCAAGGCCCTCGGACTGAAAATTCCGCCCTCTGTATTGGCCCGCGCGGACCGTGTCGTTGAGTAGTCGGGATCACCCAAGCGCGATTGCCGCCACAGCGTAAAGCCCCTTCATAGCTGCGTTCTCCCGCGGACCCGCGGCGGGCGCTTGCGCCGTCTAAGGTTGAAACTGACATCGTCGGTCCGCGGTCGCTGCGAGTGACCACGCTGAGTCGAGAGTGGCGTCGACAGTCCGCTGTCGAGCATCGGCACTCACCGTCGGCACGCATTTGAAAGGTGGTGGCCCAGCGAGTATTGATGGCGCCGCGTTCTCACCGCATCAGACTTCCCCGAAGTCACCACCATCGAAGTCGCCAACGTCGCTTCCCGCATCGGCGCTTGTATCGCTGGCCATGTCTCGGACTGCTCCTCGCCTCCTGCGGTGTCGCCAGGAGCCGGAATCGCCAAGGAACGACTGGGCAATGGCGCTGCCAATCGACCACCCCGGCGATGGTGGCCAGAAAACTGCCAGCCATCATGCCGCCCACTCCCATGCCGCGACCGCCCATGCCACCGAAGGCACGCTCCATCGTGCCGGGTCGGCGAACTTCGGCACGCGTGGCCATGCGTGCCAGCGATTGCGGATCATCTCCCGCGACTCCAGAGCGGTCGTTCCGCATCCGGGATGTTGCTGGACAACTCCTGCAAGAGCATATTGCGTTGCTCTGGCGTGAGCTTCGCGAACGCTTCGGCGTGTGCCTGCTCGATGGTTTCCGGCGGCGCGGTCTTCAGCATGTAGCGGTAGCGGGCGATGGCCTGCTCATCCGCGGATTGAGCCGCACCTGCGCCTGGCCACTGCGCTGGCCTCGGCTGCGGTGCTTCGTCGCGCCCAAGTAGTTTGTCGAGGATTCCCACGTTTACTCCCTCAGTGAGTTGCGGCTGAAACACGCGGCCGCTGACGCGAAAGTGCGAGATGCGATCCATGCCCCGCTGCGCTCGCGTTGGAGAAGCCGCTTCCGAAAAGTCGCAATGCCCAGACGCCGTCATCGGCATCGACCGCGTCGCGACGGCTGCACGTCGTCGATAGGCCTTGACGCCGCGCGCTGTCAGACAAGTCCTGCAACCTTGAGCCTTCGCTGGCATACACCTAGGCCCGGCTGGACGCAGACTCTCCAAACGCCGGCTGCCATCTGTCGGGCGTCACAGGAGATCGATCATGCCCAGTGTGCCGACATCATGAAACGACGTTCAAGTCATCCAGCCGCACGATACCCTGCGCCGCGCTGCCACCCTGATGCGAGAACTCGACGTCGGCGCGCTGCCGGTGTGCGATGGCTCGCGCCTGCAAGGCATGCTGATAGACCGCGACATCACCGTCTATGGCGTAGCTCAGGGATTGAAGCCGGACGATGCGTGCGTGTCCAACGTGATGACCGAAGACATCGTGTATTGCACCGGAGTGAACACGACGTCGAGCAGGCCATGTGGCTGATGGGCGACAAGCAGGTGGGGCGGCTGCCGTCGTCGACAGCGACAAGAACCTGATCGGAATCATCCTGGGGCGACTTGGCTGTGCGCCGGCGAGGCGATATTCAAGCCGAGCCCGTGCGCGAAGTATCCGAGGCGCGAGACGCCAGTCTCCGAGCCGGACTGCTGGAGGGTGGCCGCCATGGTCGCGGAGCGCCCGCAGAGGCGCCGATGCGGCGGACCAAAGATGAGGCTCCACGCCGCCGCTGCCGGATGACTAAAGCGGCGACCAACCGCGGTCTGCAAGTGCGTGTGAACGGCGAGGCCCAGGCGCACGTGCGGCCCGCGCAAACCGCCACGACCTGGCCCAGGCCGGCGTGCATCCGTGACGCGGGCGCAGGTCGGAGAACACGGAAGTATTGGACGTCAAGGGCGATCGCGCGAGCCTCTTTTTCTTTCCAGCGGCGTCATGCGACGGCAATCGAACGGCGTAACTGGGACTTCCAATTCAGCACACCATCCGCGCCCAGTCGCGGCGAGAAATCACCCGAAGGTAAAGCTTGTCTCAACTTGGCCGGCGGCACATACTGGTCCCGTCGAGCGTCAGGCACCGCACAGGCTCCATCTCTTGATCCGCCGGGGGCGGGTGGCCTGGGCACCTTCACATGCCGTCACATGCGGCGCCACAGCCGCGAGGTGACCGAATGAAAAGCCGCAGAACGCTCTTCGCTGCCGTTGCCCCGACCTTGCTTGCCGCAGCGCATCGAGTCACTGCACAGGCCGGCAAGCGGCGCGTCGCGTTTCTCGCGATCGGGACGCCGGGACCTGCTGAAAGAAGGATCGGTTCGCTGTTGAGGTCGGGGCTGCACGAACTGGGCTGGATCGAAGGCAGCAATCTGATCATCGACGAGCGCTGGGACCATGGCGACGCGACACGCTGGGCGCCGCTGACGAGCGAGCTTCTGGCACTGCAGCCCGACGTTTTCGTCGCGACCACTGACTTCATGCTAGGCCCCGCAGTGGCGGCCACCAAGACCGTGCCGATCGTGTTCATCGTTGGTACCAGTCCGGTGAATCAAGGTCTGGTCAAGTCGCTCGCCAGGCCGGGTGGAAACGTGACCGGTTTTGCGACCGTTGACGGCGAGCTGTATCCGAAACGGCTGGCGCTGCTGAAGGAAGCTGTTCCCGGCTTGAAGGTGGTGGGCGTGTTCATCAGCAGCCAGGATCGCATCGGGCTCGGCCCTTCTTGAAGATGCGCGCCGCAAGCTCGGCTTGGAGTTCGTGCCGGCGCTGATCGACCGGCCCGAGGACATCGACCCAGCGTTCGAGAAGTTCGCCAAGGCGCACGCTAGAGGCGTGATCGACTTTGCCGCCTCTGGCCTGACATTCGTTGAGCGCGACCGAATTGCAGCTCTGGCGATCAAGCACCACATCGCGATGCTCGGCCACTCGGCGGTCGCCGAATCCGGTGTGCTGCTGTCCTATGGCTACGACATTCCGGCGCTGTTCAAACGCGCCGCGCCGATCATCGACCGCATCCTCAAAGGCACCAAGCCGGCGGACATTCCGGTCGAGCAGGTCAACGTGTACGAACTCGTCGTCAACCTGCGCACGGCGCGCGCGCTCGGCATCGTGCTGCCGAAGTCGCTGATGCTGCAGGCGACGAGGGTGATCGAATGACCCACCGCACTGCCCCGTTCCTACCCGGAAGCAAGCGCGTTACGCACGACGCGCCCCCCGCTGTATGGAGCATAGGAAGTTTAACCATGACCGCAATCGCCGCAGCGCAACCTCAGGAACCCGTGCGCCAGGATGCCGCACGCGAGGAAGGCGTCGAACTCGTCCTTGATGAACCGGGGCAGCTCCGCTGCGGTGCTGGCTTCGGTGTGGGCGATGAAGCTGGCCGCGTGCTGCTGCACCAGGCGGTACAGCGTGGTCTGCTCCGGGCGGTGGCGCTCGTAGTGGACCGGGGCGCCATCCGGCGCCCTCTGGGGCTGCCGGCCGATGGCTTGCACGCGAGCTCCCGAGGTGGTGACCTCGGACGGTCTCAAGCCGCGCACGGCGTCGCAATCGCCCTGTCGGGCGCCTACCTGTGGGTGCCTACTTCCAGGTGCCTACCTTCTGGTGACTACCTCCTGGTCGCCGGCGGCGCGAGCATGGCCAAGTGAGATGCCAGGAAGCTGCCGGTGGCCAGCGACGGCTGATGGCCGAGTCTTGTCCGAGGTAGGGCTCGAACGTGGGTCCGCTCCACTGCACTTTGCCGACGTTCGGCAGGACGGCGCCGACCGCACCTTGTGGGTCGACAGCACGCCTTGAGCGTCGGCTCCGCGGACATCGCTGGCGCCTTACCTCGGAGAATCGCTCATCCTCCGCTCTCCGGAGCAGTCGCTCGAGCCACGCCTTGCTGCCTGTCCGGGCAACTGAGCGCGTCCAACGATCACTTCTGCGTTGAGCTCTTTGCCTTTCTACCGAGTGAACCTTGAAGGAATGTCCATATAGGGAACCGTCATCGCGTGCTGTCGGCCACGAAGGAACCTTCGAGCGCCGCTCGGTGAAGGTCAGCAACCTGCGCTGATCCGGTCAGCGATCGCGTCGAACTGGTCGACAGCCCCCGACTCAAACCAGAGGTCCGAAAACCCAAACGCAGCGCTTTGAAGCGGACAGGGCGCCGTTTTCCGCCTCACGAATGCAACTACTGGAGTTGGATTTCGCCGTCGAATCGGACTTCGAGCTGCAGCCCGGCGATGCATAGCGTCATCGTCGCTGCGAGTGTCACGATGCCGCTGATCGGTAGGCCCACGCCGGGTTGGCGCGCGCATTCGAGTTGCGCTCGATCGCCGCCGCGCCCCTGGCCTCCCGCGGCGATCGCTGGCTGCTGGCGCTGGACGCACAGCCGCTCGTCGTCGGGGCTGCCGGCCCGGTCGCCATCGACACCGAGTCCGCGGACCACGCCGAAGGCCTGATGCTGCGCGGCGAAGCCGGCTTCGTGCGGGCGCTGCTTCGCTTCGAGCAATTGCTCTCGGCGCGTCGGCGCACATTGATGGCGCGATCGTGCTCGAGGTGTCGCGCACGGCCGCCGGCGCGGGGTCAACACGCCGCAGCCAAGCCGATGCACTGTCCATCACCGACGGTCAGGCCACGCTGCACTGGTCGTACCTCGACGTCAGTGTCGATACGCAGCAACAGGTGCAGTGGCTGAGCGTGGTGTCCGACGTGCCGGTGGGCGCCGACGGTTCCGTGTGGCTGGACGCGACATCGAGTGAACCCGCTCAACTCGCTGCAGCGCCGGCCGCTGCGGGCTTGTCCTCAGGGCGTTTTGTCGCCGCCGGCGTGATCGGTTTTCTCAAAGCGCGCCTGACGCTGCAGGTGGCGGCCGACGGCGGCTGGACGATCGACGTCGACAACGACAAGGACGATCGCATCGATTTCGTGGTGGAGGCCTCGGCGGACGAGGCGCGGGCGCTGATGTCCGGGCGTTGAACGGCGCAAGCTGCTGCCCGGCGGCGAGATCTGTGTTTACGGCTTGGCGGACGCATCGCGCATGACGCAGCTCACGCCAAGCGACTGACAGGCGCTGGTTCAGGCCGCTCCCGCCTCGGGCAGTGCCGCCAGGGCAGGGTCGGCGCCATGGGCAGGCCCGGTCGAGGGCTTGGCCTATGGCGTCGCCTTGATGTTGTTCGGGGTGGTGATCGGCTGGATGTTGCGGCGCGGGCGATGAGGCATGCGGTGTCAACGCGGTCAACGCGGGCCGCCGCGCCGGGCCGTCCCAAGCGCCATACCGCCGTGCGCAGCGCGCGATGCTTGCCTGTTGAGCGCGTCAGTTTTGGCCGACATGGTGTTGGCGCTTCACCTGTATGTCGTCTTCGGCGCTGCTTTGCTGTGGCGCTGGCCGTGCAGTGTTTGGCTGCACCTGCCGGCCGCGCTTTTGGGCATGTTCGTGGAACTCTCCGGCACGGTCTGCCCGCGCACGCCGCTGGAGAGCCGGTTGCAGCAGACGGCTGGCGAACAGGGCTATGCCGGCAGCTTCGTGGCGTATTACCTGCTGCCACTGATCTACCCCGACGCCTTGACCCGCGAGTTGCAGGTGCTTCTGGGCGCGGGCCTGGTGCTCGCCAATGGGCTGCTGAATGCGCTATGGCTGGCGAGGCGCTGGCGCCGCCGTTGACGAGCGTGCGCAGCGCGGTGAGTGTCGTCTTCGACGATCACCGACCTGGGCGTAGGATGGACGCGTCTATGCCGCTTCCTCCCTGCCTCGGGACAGCACCATGACCGCAGCGGATCTTTCGCACTTGCGCCAAGGCATGCTGGCGCAGATCGCCGCCCTGACGATCTATGACAGCGTGCCCTTGGGCAAGGCGGCGCTGGACCGGCGGGTCATGGAGGCGCTGGCCAAGGTGCCGCGCCATGAGTTCGTGCCGCTCGAGCTGCAGTCCGTGGCCTACTTCGACAGGCCCTTGCCGATCGGCTTCGGCAAGACGATCTCGCAGCCCTTCATCGTCGCCGTCATGACCGACCTGCTCGATCTGCAGCCCGAGCGACATCGTGCTCGAGATCGGCACCGGGCTGGGCTACCAGACGGCCGTCCTGGCGCAACTGGCGCAGCGCGTCTACAGCGTCGAGCTGATCGAAGAGCTGGCTGTGAGGCGCGGCGCCGGCTGGCGCAGCAGGGTTACACCAACATCGAGATCCGGGTCGGCAACGGGTGCGCCGGGTGGCCCGAACAGGCACCGTTCGACAAGATCATCGTCACCGCCGCGCCCGAGCTGATTCCGGCGGCGCTGCTCGACCAGTTGGCGCCGGGCGGCAAGATGGTCGTGCCGGCCGGCCTGCCCGACGCGCAGCAACTCCTGTTGGTGGAGAAGGACAGCGACGGCACGCTGTCGACGCGCGAAATCCTGCCGGTTCGGTTCTCGCTGCTCGAGGAAGCCGAGCCGGCTGAGGCTCGCGCTGCCCGGAGTGCCATGCCCAATCGTCTCGCCGCCGAAACCAGCCCCTATCTGCAGCAGCACGCCGCCAACCCGGTGGACTGGTATCCCTGGGGTGCCGAGGCGCTGGCCTTGGCGCGTCACAGCGAGCGGCCGATCCTGCTGTCGGTCGGCTACTCGGCCTGCCACTGGTGTCATGTGATGGCGCACGAATGCTTCGAAGACGACGCCACCGCCGCGCTGATGAACCGGCATTTCGTCAACATCAAGGTCGACCGGGAGGAGCGACCCGACATCGACCAGATCTATCAGACAGCCCACCAGTTGCTGACCCGGCGCGCGGGCGGCTGGCCGCTGACGATGTTCCTCACCCCCGAGGGCAAGCCCTTCTTCGGCGGCACTTATTTCCCGAAGCGCTCGCGCTACAGCCTGCCGGGGTTCGACGAATTGCTGCTGCGGGTGGCGCAGGCCTGGGGCGCGCAGCGCGAGCCGCTGCGGGCCCAGGGCGAGGCGCTCGTTCGCCAACTCGGCCAGACGCTGCCGGCGCCGCACGCAGGCGACGGCGACGAACTCGACCGGACTGCGGCGCAGGCCGCAACGGGGCTGCGCGACGCCGCGATGCAAACATTCGATGCGGTCAACGGAGGATTCGGCGGCGCGCCGAAGTTCCCGCAGGTGTCAAGCCTCGACGCGCTGCTGCGTCACGCGCAAGCCACGGGCGACGATGCCGCGCGCGATGCGGTGTTGCTGACCCTGCGCCGCATGGCCGAGGGCGGCTTGTACGACCACCTGGGCGGTGGCTTCTATCGCTACAGCACCGACGTCCGGTGGACGATCCCGCACTTCGAGAAGATGCTTTACGACAATGGGCCCCTGCTGCGCCTGTATGCGCAGGCATGGCAGCTCAGCGGCGATGCGCTGTTCCGCCAGGTCTGCGAAGGCACGGCCGCGTGGCTGATGCGCGAGATGCAGTCACGCGACGGTGGCTACTTTTCCAGCCTCGATGCCGACGCCGAGGGTGAAGAGGGCCGCTTCTACGTCTGGCAGCGCGACGAGGTCGCTCGAGCGCTCGGCGCGGACGAGTTCGCTGCGTCCGCTGCGCGCTACGGGCTCGACACGGCGCCCAACTTCGAAAGCCGCGCCTGGCACCTGCGTGTCGCGATGCCGCTGGCCGGCGTAGCCACCCGGCTCGGCTGCCCGCTAGCCGAGTGCGAGGCACTGATCGCCAGCGCCTGCGCGCGCCTGTTTGCGCTGCGCGAGACGCGCGTTCGGCCGGGCCGCGACGACAAGCGGTTGACCGCCTGGAACGCCTTGGCGATCGATGGCATGGCCTTCGCGGCGCGGGTGTTCGGCGAACCGCGCTGGGCCGAGTCGGCGCGGCGTGCGCTCGACTTCGTGCGTGCCGCGCTGTGGCGCGACGGCCGGCTGCTGGCGACTCACAAAGACGGCCGCTCGCACCTCAATGCCTACCTCGACGACCACGCCTTCCTGCTCGGCGCGCTGCTCGAACTCATGCAGGGCGGGCCGCTGCGCGCCGACGACCTGCGTTTTGCCTGCGCCCTGGCCGACCTGACGCTCGAGCAGTTCGAGGATGCGCAACGGGGCGGCTTCTACTTCACCAGCAACGACCATGAAGTGCTGGTGCTGCGCCCGAAGTCGGGCCACGACGGTGCGATGGCGTCGGGCAACGGCATGGCCGCACTGCAGCTGCAGCGCCTGGGTCATCTGATCGGCGAACCGCGCTACCTGGCCGCCGCACAACGCACCATGGCGCTGTTTGCCGTCGAGCTTCGGCGCGCGCCGCACGCTTATGCAACGCTCGTCGATGCCCTGGCCGAATACCACATGCCACCGACGCTGGTGCTGCTGAGCGGGCCGTCCGCCGCGATCTCGGCCTGGCATGCCCAACTCGATGGCCGCTATTGTCCCGACGTACTCACGATCGAGCTGCCCGACGACAGCGCCGGCCTGCCCCAGGTGCTGGCCAAGCCGGTGGGTGCCGGTCCGCAGGCCTGGGTCTGTCGCGGCCCGCAGTGCCTGCCGCCGCTGGCTGACATCGAGTCGCTGTTGGCGTGCCTGACGAGAGATGAAGCCGATGCCTGAAAACCTCGACCGGATCGCCGCGCGCACGCTCGCGCATTACGACCAGCGAGCGTTGGCCTACTGGGAAGGTACGCGCGATCACGACGTGAGCCAAACATCGCGGCATTGCTCCAGGCCATAGCGACGCCAGCGCCGTTGGCGATCCTGGATTTCGGTTGCGGACCTGGCCGTGACCTCGACACCTTCACCCGACTCGGGCGTGTCGCTACCGGGCTGGAGGGTTCGCCACGGCTTGCCGCGATGGCCCGCGCCGCCAGCGGCTGCGACGTGCTGCAACAGAACTTCTTCGCGCTGGACTTGCCGGCGAGCCACTTCGACGGCGTGTTCGCGAATGCGGCGCTGTTCCGCGTCCCCAGCCGGTTCTTGCCGCGCGTGCTGAACGAACTGCATGCAACGCTCAAGCCGGGCGGCGTGCTGTTCAGCTCGAACCCCCGCGGTCATGGCCAGGAGGGCTGGAGCGGTGAGCTACGGTGTGTTCCACGACCTGCAGGGCTGGCGCGTTCACATGACCGCGGCCGGATTCACCGAACTGGCCCACTACTATCGTCCGTCCGGCCTGCCGTTCGAACAGCAGCCTTGGCTGGCGACGGTGTGGCGCGGTCAGGTTGCGCCGTAGGGCGCGAGCGTCGTCAAGGCCGAGCCGCGGCCGCGACCCCATACAGCATCAGCGCCACCACAACCACGGCGGTGAATCCGACATGGATGGCGAGCACGACCGCTGCCACCGGGTTGCGCAGCTTGGGCAGCTTGCACAGGGCGGCGTCGTGCAGGCGCTTGGAGGCCGCGCTGCCGAGCGACCGCTCCGACAGTGCGGCTGCCCTCGCAGCGTTCGGCGCGCCGGTCGTCGTCGCCGTTACCGAGCACGACCGCATCGTTCCCGCGCATTTCGGCATCGCGCTGTACGAATCGATGAAGGGCCCGAAGCATTTGATGCTGATGAAAGCGGCTGACCATGACGACTGGGCCGATCGAGTCGACGCGAGCTGGTGGCAAGAGGCGATCCTGCGTGCGCTCGGCGAGAGGCGCTGACGGCTGATGCATCGCGCCGCGGCGACAGCGCATCAAGACGTGGCAGGCACTGCCGAGTACTCGGGCGGATATCGAGGTGCAGGCAACGATGCGCGCTGCGCAGCACCGCTTCGGCATCCGCAGGCGTCGATGCCCGGGCGAAGATGAAGCCCAGGTAGCTCGCCGCGTCGGGAGGGGGCGCGACGATCTGGCCGGGCTGCGCAGTGATGGTCACGCCGGTGACTCGGGCAACCGACTGCGCGGCGGCCAGGCCTTCGACGCCGTGATAGATGCCGCGCCGCGGAATCGGGATCATCATGACCCCCGCGGCGTCTCCGCCGGCCACCGCGCATGCGGGCGCCACCGCTTCGCCCACCAGTTGGCGCAGGATCAGTTCCTCCAGGCTCATGCCCAGCGAATGCCTGAGCACGCGAGCGCACAGGCCGCCGATGGAGCGCGCCGCAATCTCCAGCAGCCAGACGCCTCGCTCATTGACGCGCATTTCAGCGTGCACCGGCCCGGTCGCGAGCCCGGCAGCGCGGCAGGCCCGCGCCACTTCGTCGCGGATGCGTTGCTGGAGCGACCCCTGCAGCCGCGACGGCGTGACGTAGAGGGTCTCCTCGAAATACGGCCCATCCAAAGGGTCGGGCTTGTCGAACAGGGCCAGCGTCGTGAGTTCGCCTTGATCCAGGTAGCCTTCCAACGCGTGCTCGCATCCGGGAATGAAGTCTTCGACGATCAGGCCCAACGCCTGGGCGTCGCGGTCGGCGCGCAACTGGATCGCCCGCACCTGGTGGACTGCGTGCAGCAGCGCGTCGGAATCATCGGCGCGAATCACGCCGCGGCTGCCCGACAGACGCCGCGCTTTCACGACCACCGGAAACTTCAAGTCAGGAAGCAGCGACGTGGGTCTGCGTCGCTCGGCAGGTGATGGAATTCGGGGCACAAGAAGCCTGCCTCTCGAAGCAGCCGGCGAAAGGCCAGCTTGTCGCGACAGCGGCGCACCGCGTCGACGGGATTGGGGTTGCCTGGCAGGCCAAGACGTTGCGCGAGCAGCGCGGCCAGCTCGACGCCCGAGTCGTCCACCGCCAGCACGCCGTCCAGGGTGCCGCCGAGCTCGCGCGCAACGGTGTCGGCCGCCAGCTCGGGCTGGTCGAAATGCAGCGCCATGATGGGCGGCAGGCCCCAGGAAGGCGCGAGCCGGTGGCAGTAATCAGCCGCAGCCACGATCTCGACGCCCAGCGCTTTCGCAGCCGCCACGAAGTCGTCGTTGCGGTAGCCGGTGGTGGGCAGCAGCAGCAGGACGCGCTTCATTTCGGATCGCGTTTGGGCTACTTCGATTGCGGCCGCTGCTCGAAAGGCGCGGCGCCCGCTTCGCGGCTTGCCCCGGCCGCTTCGAGGCGCTCCAGGTATTGCTGCCACAGCGAATCGCGGTTGCTGCCCAGCCAGTACAGATAGTCCCAGGAGTAGATGCCGGTGCTGTGGCCGTCGGAGAACGTCGGCTGTACGGCGTAGTTGCCGACCGACTCGAGCGCCGAGATCTCGACCTCGCGCTTGCCGACTTGCAGCACTTCCTGGCCGGGCCCATGGCCGCGCACTTCGGCGGAAGGCGAATACACGCGCAGCAGCTCGAAGCTCAGCTCGAACCGGCTGCCGTCAGAGAACACGAGTTCCATGACCCGCGACTTTTGGTGCAGCTTGATGTCGGTGGGTTGTGGCGAGTTGCTGTCCATGGGGTGGGTCGGTTCGCGCGCCTTCTTGTCGGCGAGCTCGAGTCGATTCTCGCCGGCCAGCACCTTGTTGGCAGCCGAATGCCCCTGTTGAGAACGAATCCTGCGCGCAACCGCGGTGAATACCGCAGCCCGCTTTGATGACGACCGACGCTGCAGCCTGCACCCTCGCCCACCCGAAGGACGACGGCACAAGTTCCGAGCGCGTTGCCGAGCGTGTAGCTCATCAGCCGCGATAGCCGAAGGACGGCGTGACGTCGGTAATCGAAAGCAGAGGCCGCCCGGTCGCAGGATCACTCGTGAACTGGCCGTTCAGCGAGAGCTGCGCGTAGCCGTGAACCAGGGACCACAACATCATCTCCGCCCTCAGCGACGCGTCCGGCGCTTCGGCCTTGTCCCAGTCCAGCCCAGTGGCAATCTCGCGCAGCACGCCGAAGCTCTCGCCGCGGCAGCCTGGAGTTCCGGATCGCTGAAGTTGCAGTGCTGGCTGGAGAACATCAGCGAGAACAGGTGCGGATGTGCCTCGGCGAATCTCACGTAGGAAGGCTACGCCCGTGCCGAGCGGCAGGCTCTGCGGCTAACTGCGCCGACCGCCCGATACCGCGAGCGCCGAAGATCTGCGCGTCTTCCAGTTGCACATGGTTGACACGGGTACCAGCCCGACGACGATCAACGCGACGATCACAGGCCTCAGTGCTCGCGCGATGTGCACCGGTCGCTCACTTGAGCATAAGACCGCCGTCGTTCGGCACGAACTGGTTCAGGACGAACTTGTTCTTGCCATCCACCTTGTGTTTTGCCGTCAGGCGAGTGGCCAGGGGATCGGGCGCTGCGATGTTGGCCTGGGTGAGCATCGTGCCTCGGGCGCTCGTCGCGTCCTGCAGGCGCGTCTTGCGATACTGCGACAGGCTGCCATCGCCCGCCTTCATGTAGCTTGAAAGCACATAGGCGTGGATCAATCCCATCGTGCTGTTGGTCTTCAACAACTTCATCACGGTGTCGGGCGAGCGGTAGCTGTCGGTGCGCCCGGCGTACTTGTAGGTGAGCGGGTTGCCAGCTTCGTCCGCGGCCAGCGCGTTGGCCGGCTCAAACTGATTCGGTGCCTGGGCGTTGGTCGGGAAACAGTCAACCAGGAAATTCCACAGCGCCTCGGACAACGAGACGGTTTTGTCGGCGGCCCACGCCGCCTGGATCGCCTGCTTCGGGATGCTCTTTACCGGATTGGCCGCGCACTTGTACAGCCGCACGACGGTCGGACCGTCCCAGCCCGAAACTCGCTTGAAGTGCTCGCTGATCGCGAGCCATTGCAAGCGGTGCGTGTACTCGCCGTGCGCGAAGGCGATGGAATCCTTCCAGACTTCGCCGGCGCGCAGCACGATGCCGAACTCGGGCCCACCGGGGTCGCCGAACATGATGCGACCGTTATCGACGAAGCCGACCTCAGCCTCCAAAACGCGCAGCAAGGGGCGGAATTCAAAGCGTCGTACCAGGACCCCATCCGGGCTCAGCAAGCCCTGCTGACGCAGCGCCGGCACGTGGGCCGTCGACCCGCCGGACGCGGTGAACGCTACTTCGTGAGCTCCTGTGCGATGCCAGACACCGCTTGCCTCCTTGAGCCGGTACAGGTCGCCACTTTCGTCGAACAGCTTCTTGAAGCCGCCGCCACGTTGCGCATCGCCGTGCGGAAGGCGTCGTCGTTGGTCATGAACGCCGCGATCGCGGCGTAGCGGTCGAGATCACCTGCGATGTTGGGGCGCAGCGGAGATTGACTTGTGTCGATCGAGTTGAACAGCACCCGAATGGCGCTCTTCATGTTCTCTGCGCTGACGGCCTGCATCGTCGGGCTCCCGACGTCGAACTGGGCCGAGCCGGCGGGCAGGCGGGTGCAGTTCGACGGGATGGTGCATTCTGCATCCAACATCGCCGGCGCCGCCGATCCGCGGCCCGTCCACGCGCGGGTTTGCCGCTCAGACCTTCGTGCCCGGCCAGGTAGTAGCTTCGAACTACGGCTCCTACGTGGCCACTGCTCCGCCGTTGCTGCCGGCCCCCTTTGCCATCGGCACGCAGTCAGTGAAGTCCTTGTACAGATGCGTCATGGGATTGCACAGCCTGCTCCCCCCTTTGCTTGTGCTCGGCGCGGCATTGATGACGTTGCCCTTTGAGCCCTGGGCGATGCTGCGCCGACCGGCGCTGCGCAACCCGTGGCTCGCCGCCTTGGTGCTGCTGCCTGGGCTGTGGAGCATGGCCGCGCACCTGCCCGGCGCCCTGCCGGTGCAACTGTCGTTCGCTTCGCTGACGGTGCTGATGTTCGGCTGGCCATTGGCAGTGTGGACATGGCTCGGCGCCGCAGTCGCGGCCGCCTGGCTCGCGCAGCCGGCCGTGCTCGGGCATCCGCTGGCGTGGCTGCTGCAGGCGAGCACGATCGCGCTGTGGAACGGGCTCGTGCCGGGGACGATCGCCCTGCTTGCCGGGCTGGCGACTCGACGCTGGCTGCCGCATCACCTGATGGTCTACATCCTGGCGCGCGGCTTCGGCGCGACGCTGCTCGCGATGTCGCTGACCGGCATGCTCTGGGTGTACACGCAGCCGCTTCCGGCCGGAAGCGATTCGGGCACGCTGCTGCTCGGCCGCTGGCTCATCGCCTGGGGCGACGCGGTCGTCACCGGCATGCTGACGTCGATCTTCGTCGCATTCCGTCCAGAGTGGCTCGCGACCTACTCCGACCGCCGCTACCTGCCGCCGCGCTGAGCGCGACCGGACGACATGACCACGGTCCCCAGAATGCTGGCGTCCGCACTGAGCACTGGCCTGCAATGGTTGCAGATTCGGCCTTGGCGACTTTTTCCAGCGCGGAGCGCTGAGAGTCAGACGGATCGGAGCCGACGCTCGCGTGCAGCCGGCGTCGTTCGCGAGCGCCCGCTGGTGGCTGCGTCCTGCCCCAGAGCGGCGCCGGATCAACGTCGGCTGTACTCTGGCGGATTCAACCGGTCGACGAAATGCTGGCTGAACAGGAGCCGGTCACTCTCGGCCGGCACCTGCGCTTGGCTGGGCTCGACGCCCCTCGTATTGCCGTTCGACCACCGCGCGCACTTCGGGCGGTAGCTCCGCTCGCAACGCTTACCACCTACGGCTGCGCGGCTGCATTGATTGCAGCCTTCTGCCATTCGATCGATGCGTTGCGAAATCGCGCAAACATTCCTGCGTCTTCGAAACGGTTCTGACCGAACAAGCGCCTTCTCTCACCCCTCTGACCGCCCAAACGAGCGCCGACCGGCCCCTATTCCAAGATCAACTACTGCGTTCGCCCACGCATCGAGGCAGGTGGACAGTTTGACCAGCGTCCCCGTGTTGGTAACGGTGTCGCCGTCAACCCGCAGCACGGAGATGTCGGAGTCCATGAAGTTGCCGATGTACAGCCACTTCCCATCCGGGCTGAATACAGCTCCTTCCGGCAGACCACGCACCTCGACCTCGCCGACCTTCGTGACTTCTTGCCGTCGATCCTCAGGACGGCGACGCTGCCATTGCGGTTGTAAAACCAGTCGGACTTCGCGTTGTTCGAGCCGCGCAGCAAACCGCGGCGGCGAGCCTGCCGGTCGGGCTGATCGCAATGCCCTCGGGGCCATCGCCGACGACGACCTTGTCGATCAGCGTGGCGGAATCACTTCGATGTCGATGACGACACGGTGTCCACGTTGCCGTCGGAACCGCCCGCGAGCCATTGTCCGCGGTGAGGGCAAGCCTGCCGTCGGGCGAAGTAGGGGTTTTTCAGCGATTCGAGCAACGCGGTGCAGGCCGCACTGCCTGGTGCCTGCAGGCACGTTTCCAGCGGCGACCGCGGTACGAGGAGCCGCCCACCGACCTGTTGACGCAACTCCTGCCAATGGCCTTCGGTCGGCCAGCCGGCGTCGCGGGCAGCAGCGCGCCGTCGACGAGGCGGTTGTCGGCGGGCCCGTCAGCGCCGCAGCGACGCCGCCCGACAGGAAAGGAAAGGTGGCGGCCAAGCGCAGCAGGCGCCTGCGGTCTTGTTGACGGTTCATCGTGACTGCGGATGGGCTGACAAGCTGCACAGACTATGCAATGCAGGGTCGCGATGCCACAACGCTGGGACGAGATGAGCCCGCCGCGGGGCGAGTCGGACTTCTAAGGCCGGTGTGCCAGCAGTTGGGCCATCAGAGTGGATCGGTGCTGCCGGCTGCTGGGTACCCGCGCGCCAGTGCCGAGCACCACCACCGCGTCGCCTCTTTCGCGTGGCCGTACCAATTGCACACAAGCCAGCGCCACCGCCGCACTGCGGTGCGTCCGCATGAAGGCCAGACCAGAGGCGGGACCGCGAGCAGAAAGCGAAGGTGACTTTCGCTCCGCGGCCATGAAGGAACCGTCCCGCCGCGTCGGCCGAAGGTCAGCAATGTGGGCCGTGCGGTCGAAGGCGCGAGCGGATTTCGAAGAACTGAACACCAGGCTCCCAAACAATTTCCAGAGGTCTCACTTCCGGTTGACCGATGATGCTGTCGACCATCGGACCACGCATACAAACAAATTGGAGTTGGTCCACGATGCGACCTGACGTAATGCAAAGCATGAGCCTGCCACAGACGATGGACCTGTTTCAGCCTGACGACGAGCATTGTCCGTGGCGCCCGACAGGGAGTCGCTAGCCTCTGGCGCGATGCTGCTGCGCCGCCGGGCAGCGCCTGACGCCCTTTCTTTGCTGGCTGACCTTCGGGCCGTGCTCGAACGGGCGCCGCTCGGCGCATGGTGACCCCGGGCGGCTTTCGCATGTCCGTGGCGATGAGCAATTGCGAAGCGCTTGGCTGGGTCAGTGACAGCACCGGCTATCGCTACGGTGCAGTGGATCCGGACAGCGGCGAACACTGGCCCGCCATGCCGGCATCGTTCCTGCGGCTTGCAAGACTGGCTGCGGCTGAAGCTGGCTTCGTCGGCTTCGAACCCGACGCGTGCCTGGTGAATCGCTATGAACCCGGCGCCAGTTGACCCTGCACCAGGATCGCAACGAGCGTGACTTCGGACAGCCGATCGTCTCGGTGTCGCTCGGCCTGCCGGCGGTGTTTCTCTTTGGCGGACTGAAGCGCAGCGACCGAACCGTGCGCGTGCCGCTTGTGCATGGCGATGTCGTCGTCTGGGGCGGCCCTGCACGACTACGCTATCACGGGGTGCTCGCGCTCGGGCAGGGACAGCACGCGCTGACAGGTAACTTCCGCTTCAACTTGACCTTGCGCCGGGCAGCATGACATCACTTCGAGAACCAGTTCGTGCGCACCGGCAGCGTTGCTTCGGCTGCTCCCTCGACCCAGTGCAATCGCACACAGCGCTTTCGAGCGCGGACCGCGCGGTCCGAAGTGATGTGCAAGCGGCATAGAAGCTTGTCCTTTCTGTTCTTGGCGCTGGCGCTGGCCGGGTGCGCGAAAGCGCCACACAGCGCGCCGGCGATCGACACCCGCTATCGCGCTCAGGGCCAGGACAGCCGGGTGCAGTACGTCATCCTGCACTACACCGATGCGCCGCTCGAGCCGGCGTTGCTCATCCTGACGCAGCAGGAGGTCAGCGCGCACTACCTCGTCAGCGACAAGGATCCACCGGTGGTCTACCGCCTGGTCGACGAGGAGCGGCGCGCCTGGCACGCTGGGCAGAGTTCATGGCAGGGCGCGACGACGCTGAACTCGGCGTCGATTGGCATCGAGATCGTCAACCCGGGCCAGCGGGTCGCGGCCGACGGGGTCGCATTCGCGCCGTACCCGCCCGCGCAGATCGACCTGGTCGTACGCTGGTCCGGGACATCGTCGCGCGCCACGGCATCCGCCCTGACCGCGTGCTGGGGCACAACGAAGTGCCCCGCAGCGCAAGATCGACCCCGGGCCGGCCTTCCCTTGGCGCGTGCTCGCCGAGGCTGGCCTGATCGCCTGGCCGGAGCCGAGCCGGGTCGCCGCGCAGCGCCCGCGCTTCGAATCCGCATGCCCGAGGCCCTATGGTTTCAGCACACGCTGGCCACAATTGGCTACGCCGTGCCCGACAGCGGCTCTTTCGACACGCCGACGAGACGAGTGATCGCGGCGTTCCAGATGAAATACCGGCCGTCGCGATACGACGGCGAACCTGCTGAAACCGCGGCACTGATGCAGGTGCTCGCCGAACCGCTGCGGGACTCCGACGGCCGGTAACGAGTCGAGTCGGACTCGATCTGGGATTTGGTGACCTGGGTGATTCGACCTTCCCGTGCGCCGGTGGGTGTTTCTGCGAACTGACGGGACTGCAGCCCCAGGTCGGGCCCAGTGACCGGGTACTGCTCTCGGAGAACTGGCCCGACGCCGCTCGACAGCAGCCCTTCGCGAACGTCGTGACCGCGAAGTTCAAGGCCAATGCCGTCATGAGTGCCCGGGCCAGAGTTGCCTGCAGCGCCTGCCTGTTGATCTTTGAGTTTCCAACGTGTGCAGAAAGCGTCCGTTGACTTTCGCTTCCCGCCCAGTATTCTAACCTTCGCGTCGAGTGCGCTCCGGAGTCGGCAAGCGCCGTGGCTGGTCGCCGGACTCAGGCGACGCTTGCGGCCGCCACGGCCGGCTCCTGCAGCCCTGCCAGCGCCTGCTGGCAGGCCTCGACGCCTTGACGCCAGACACGTCGCTTCCAGTCATCGGCCTCGGGATAAAACGCCGCCTTCAGCGCATGCCGGATTGCGGCCGCCTGCGCCGGGTCGGCGCTGCCGTGGCGATGCAGCCAATGCTCGGCGCGCAGCGCGGGCATCACGCGCTCGTTCGGCCACGTGCCGTACTCGAGGCAGATGCCGATGTGCTGGCCCTGCGCGCAGGCCTGGGCCAGCGCGGTCTGGATCGGGCCGGTCAGCGGGATGCTGGTCGAGCTGCCGTCGTGCACCGAGGTCAACTCGCCCCACCAGCGCTGCGCGCGTAGGCAACAGGGTCGGGTCGAAGCTGGCAAAGATGCGCTCGCCGACGCCATAAGGCCCTAGGCCGCTATGGATGTCGATCGATGCGAGCTGGCGCACCCGCGGGGTGTATCGCCGCAGGATGTCGCGAAACGTGCGGTGGCTCCAGGTCGGCATGCGGCCGCCGAAGAACATGCCGTCGGCGAATTCATGCTGGCCGAGGCCGATCGCGCGCTGCAGCCCGCGCGCGCCGTGGCGTTCGCGGTACGCGTCCAGTGCGGCCTCGGCCTCGGGCCCGGGCGGCCACTGCGGCGGCAGCAGCGCGTCATGGATCTCGGCATAGCCGGGGTTCACTGGAAGTGGGCGCTCGAAGTCGACGAAGTTGCGGTTCAGGTCCACGTTCTCCTGCGTCACCCGCCGCAGGTGCGAGAAGCCGTAGGGGTTGACCGCGTGCACGTGCAGCACCGCGGTATCCGGCAGCGCCGCGGCGCCCAGCCCGAGCAGGCCGGTCTGGATGGCTGAGCCGCAGAAGCCCTCGACGCCGTGCACGCCGCTCAGCACGAGCAGCATCCGCGAGGCGTCGGCGGGCCCGTCGAGCACGACGTCGACGGCCAGAGTCTCGCCCTCGGCGCCCGGCAGGTCGAGCACCCGACTGTCGACGGCCAGGCCGCGTGCCGCGGCAGCCTGCAGGAATTTGCGGCGCGCTATGGCATAGGTCGGGCTGAACAGGCCCAGGACATTGGCGTCATTCATCATGGTTTCGGCGTGGATTAGGTCAGTCGGTGGCAAGGGCGGTGGTTGGCGCACCGCCTCACTGCGCCGTCCAGCTTGATCGACGTTGGCGATGCTGCGATAGCGGGCGGTCTGCGCCTCGTATTCGCGCGCCGCCTCGGCCAGCGACATCGGCGCCGCCGGCACGTTGCCGATCAGCTCGAGCTGCTTGAGGACTTCGGGGTCGACCATCGCGGTGGCCAGGGCCTTGTTCAGCGCCTGCGCCACCGGCTCGGGCGTGCCCTTCGGAACGAAGAAGCCGGTCCAGAGGTTGTAGCTGAAGTTCTTCACCGACTTGCCGTCGTTGATGCTCGGGTAGCGCTTGAGGAACGGTGCCTCGACCTTGCCGGCCGGCGCCAGCGTGCCGAGGATCTTGATGCGGCCCTGCTCGGCCAGCGCCACCTGCTGCGCACCCACGGTGATGAACGACACGTCGAGCACGCCGCCGGCGAGGTCCTGGCCCAGCGGCGCCCCGCCCTTGTAGGGCACGTGGACCATGCGGGCACCGATCTGCTGCGCGAAGTGCTCGCCCAGCACGTGGTACAGCGAGCCCACGCCGACGCTGCCGTAGGTCAGCGGCTTGCCCTCGGCCGCGGCCTTGCGGGCCAGCGCGACGAACTCGTCGACGTTGTTGGCCGGCAGGTCCTTGCGCGCGACCACGGCCATCGGCATCGAGCCGACGATCTGCACCAGGCGGAAGTCCTCCGACTTGTACTTGACCGCCTGCAGCGCCATCGGCGTGAGGATCAGCTCGTTGGGGGAGCCCTGGTAGATCGTGTTGCCGTCGGCCGGCGCCGCCAGCATCTTCTGCGCAGCGATCGCACCGCCGACGCCGCCGATGTTCTCGACGATCACCATCTGGCCCAGGCCTTGCCCAGCGGCCGCTCGATCACGCGCGCCACGGCGTCGGACAGCCCGCCCGCCGGGTAGGGGACGATCAGGGTCAGCGGCTTGGACGAAGCGGTTTGGGCGGCGGCAGCGCCGGCGGCCAGCAGCAACGCGGCGAGCAGCGTCGCGCGGCGTGAAATGCGAGGGAAAGCGTGGGTCATGGTGCGGGTCTCCGGGAAGCGTTGAGGTGTGAGGATTCAGGCGGCGTGCGCCGCGGCGCGGCCCAGGCGCTTGGCCCGACGCTGCCGGCAGGCGGCGCCGAAGGCGGCAAAGATGGCGTGCGCCAGCGGGCAGTCGTGGGTGCGCATCTCGGGGTGCCACTGCACCGCGAGCGCGAACGCCGGGGCCTGCTCGACCGAGAAGGCCTCGACCAGGCCGTCGGGCGCGGTCGCTTCGACGCGCAGGCCGCGGCCGAGCCGGGCCACGCCCTGGTGGTGCAGCGAATTGACCGCGACGCGTGGCGCGCTCGTCCATTGCGCCAGCAGACCGCCGGGGGCGATGTCGATCGGGTGGCTGTCGTCGTACCAGCGCTGCACAGGGCGGTCGTGGTCGCCCTCGCGGTGGTCGAGCGCGCCGGGGCGCTCGTGCACCGCGGTGTCGAGCGTGCCGCCGTAGGCCACGTTCAGCTCCTGGAAGCCGCGGCACACGCCCAGCACCGGCACGCCCGCGGCGATCAGCCGGGGCAGCAGGCCCAGCACGGTGGCATCGCGCTCGGGATCGAGCAGCGTGCCGGCGGGCGCCGCGTCGGCCCCATAGCGCTGCGGCGCGACGTTCGACGGGCTGCCGGTCAGCACCAGGCCGTCAATGGTCTCGATCAGGCTGTCGGCGTCCAGTGCATCGGGCGCGGCCGGCAGCGCCAGCGGCAGCGCGCCGGCCACCCGGGCGACGGCGTCCACGTAGCCGTGCAGCACCGCGTGGGTGGCGTGGCCGTGGCGCTCGACCCGATCGGCGGCGATCGCGACCAGGGGGCGGGGGGTGCGGGCAGTTGGACATCGGGGTGACGGGCGCAGGGGAATCGATGGCTCGCAGTCTAGAAATCAACACCGATTGCGTAAAGTGCAACTTCTGTCGGATCATGCTGCAACAAGTGCAAGTCATATGCCGGACCGATGAACACCCGCCAGCTGCGCCACTTCCTCGCCGTGATGGACCTGGGCTCGCTGGCCGCCGCGGCCGAGGCGGTGCACCTGAGTCCGCCCGCGTTGTCGCGCAGCCTGCGCGCCTTGGAGGACGAACTGCGCGTGCCGCTGTTCGACCGGCAGGATCGCCGTCTGCGTCCGACCCACTTCGCGCTGGCCTATGCCGAACGTGCGCGGCGCATCGTGTTCGACGAACGCGAGGGCGCACGCATGCTGGGGTTGATGGGCGCTGGCCAGTCCGGCACCCTGGCCTTCGGCATGGGTTCGTCGATCGCGTTGACACTGCTCGCGCCGATGCTGCGGCAACTGCTCGCGGCGGCCCCGGGCTTGCGCGTGAAAACGCTGGTGCAGAGCACCGACCTGCTGGCCGACGCGCTGCGCCGCGAGGTGCTGGACTTCTTCGTCGGCGACGTCCGTGTCGCTGCGCAGGACCGCGACCTCGTCGCCGAGCCGCTGCACCGCTGCGGCTTCGCCTGGTACGCGCGCCGGGACCATCCACTGGCCGGGCGACCGGGCCTGGTCTTCGACGACCTGGCGCAATACCCGCTGATTCTGTCGGGCTATGCCGACGAGGCCGTCGTGCGTCGGCTGGCGGACCTCTACGACCTGACGCTGCCGCTGGACGAGCACTTCGCGGCCAGCACCAACGACGTGGCGACGGTGCTGGCGCTGGTGAGCACAGGCGACGCTATCGTGCCGTCGACCGACGTCGCCGTGGTGTCGGCGTTGCGTGAGCGCAGCGTGGCAAGGCTCGACGTCAAGCCGGCGCTCGACCTGGAGCTCACGCTCGGCATCATCGAACGGGCCGGCCGCACGCGTGCGCCGGCGGCCGCTCATGCGTTCGACCTGGTGCGCGCTTTCTTCGCCGCCGTGGCTGCGGAAGCGGCGGCGCAGCGCGGGGTGCGGCCGGGCATACGGCGGGCGAAAGGACGCAGTTGAAAGCCCTGGCAACACAGTGGGCGACTGCTTTGGAGAACGAGCACCTTCGAGCGGCCGTTGGACGATGACCGCTGTACTTTGAAACCGGTCGTCGGCGTCGCGATTTTGTGGCCGATTGGATGACTGGAAGTGGCCGTCGCGATGTTTAGGGTTGTGGGACATCTGCCCGGCGCACGCGGTCGAGCGACGAGTTGCCACGACATGAGGGCAGGTGTCGCACAAGCCCCAAGGGAGGAGACCGCGGCGAACGCCACGGTGGTTGTCGGAGCCTCGGCCGCTATGGGGATTCGGCGCTGCCAGTAAGGTGGATCGGCATGGCAGTGCCAGTCTGCTTGGCGGCGAGGCGCGCGCAATGCGGACGAAGGCCGTTTGTCGGCCGAGCACGTCGGTCCTTTGGGAGGCAAGGCGACGCGTTGCGGGCCGGCCAAGTCATGCGGCGGCCCATCGGCGGTTGACGAGGGACAGCCGATGAACGCTTCGGACGCTTGAAGGCACAGATGCTCATGTCGCACCTGGCTGCGCCGGTGGCGCGCGAATCGGCTGGCCACGCACGAAGGTTTCGAGAATGGTCATCGGCCCGCCGCATTGCCTGCAGACGAAGCCCGGGGGGCGTAGGTCGGGCGCTGCCAGGGCGCTCGTCTCGGCCTGAGCTTGCGGCTCGATGTTCGCTGGCTGGTGTAGCAGCTCGCGCACCGCCGCGAGGCTTGCCTTGCGGCTGCCATTGGCCAGCAGCCCGTAGTGGCGGATGCGATGGAAGCCGGCCGGCAGCACGTGCAGCAGGAAGCGACGCATGAACTCCTCGGCCGCGAGCGTCATGGTCTTGTGGCGCGTCCTGCCCTTGTCGCGATAGTCTTTCCAGCGGAAGCTCACGCCGCGCTCATCGAGCGCGATGAGGCGGCTGTTGGAGATCGCCACCCGGTGCGTGTAGCGCGAGAGGTAGGCCAGCACCGCTTCGGGTCCGGCGAACGGGCGCTTGGCATAGACCACCCACTCGCACTCGCGCAGCGGCGCCAACCACTCGGCGAAGGCCCG
>CAWHBZ010000006.1:0-33819 GCA_963827645.1 uncultured beta proteobacterium
AGCACGGGCTCACGATCTTCGACATGCCGGCCGCCAAGGTCGAGGCCGACCTCGCGCAGTGGCGGCCGATCCTCGACTTCGTGTCGCCCTTGCTGCAGCCGGCGCCCGTCGAGGCGGAGCCCAAGCCGGTGCTGAAGGCGCAGGACAAGTTGATGGCCAAGCCGGTGCAAAAGCCCTCGCGCCCGGTGCTGCCGCCCGGCTCGTTGCCCTCGGGCAACCTGCGGCCAGTGGCGGTGAGCGCCGAGGCCGAATTGATCGCCGCCCGCACGGCGCCCGGGTGCGTTCGATCCGTTGCCGGAGGTGGCGGTGGTGCAGGCTGCGCCGCCCGTGCCGGTGGCGCACGCCAACGGCACTGTGGCGGAAACGCCGAAGATCCATCGCCTGGTGCCGGTGAGCGCAGCCGAGGAACTCGACAGCCACTTCGGCGGCCTGACCACCCGCATCGGCCGCTGGCTGGAGTCGCTGTCGGTCAAGCGGGCGCGCTAGCGGCCGGGCCGCATTGCGTGACGAAAGCGCCGCGAAAGCGGCGTTTTTTTCGGGTTCGACGCTCAACCCGCCCACCCAGACTGCCGATGCATCAAAGGGTGCCGTGGGCGTTGGTTCGGACATGCGCTGCGTGTCCACGCCGCGGACGTTGATTGCAACAGGAGTCCAGGTATGGCGACGATTGACAGCAAGGCCGTGCGCGCTGGCGCAATGCTGGTGGGTGTGGCAGTCGCGTTGGCTGCCAGCGCGGCAGAACTCGCGCCGGCCCCGACCGAACAAGACCGTGTGTGGCTGCTCGGCGCGCCGCCGGAGCCGGCCGACAACCGCGGCACGCCCGAGCGCATCGAGCTGGGCAAGGCACTGTTCTTCGATCCGCGCCTGTCGGGCAACGGCACCGTGTCGTGCGGCACCTGCCACAACCCGTCGCTGGGCTGGTCCGACGGCCTGCGCACCGGCGTGGGCATCAACGGCACCGTGCTCGGCCGCGCCACGCCGACGGTGGTGAACACCGCCTACAACACGCAGTTCATGTGGGACGGGCGCAAGAAGTCGCTCGAAGACCAGGCGCTGGGCCCGATGAAGACGCCCGAAGAGATGAAGACCGATTTCGGCGCGGCCCTGGCCATGCTGGCCAAGACGCCGGGCTACCAGGCGATGTTCGCGCGCGCCTATCCGAGCGAGCCGATCGGCGAGGAGACGGTGGCCAAGGCGATCGCCGCGTTCGAGCGCACCGTGGTGTCGCGCGACTCGCGCTTCGATCGCTGGGTCGAAGGCGACCGCCAGGCGATCACGCAGCAGGAGTGGCGCGGCTACCAGGTGTTCAAGGATCCGGCCAAGGGCAACTGCGCGGTCTGCCACTCGGGGCCGAACTTCACCGACAACGGCTACCACAACATCGGCATCGCGCACGCACCGGGTGCCGAAGACCTGGGCCGCTTCAACATCCGCAAGGTCGACGCGATGAAGGGCGCCTTCAAGACGCCGACGCTGCGCGACATCGAACTGACGGCACCGTACTACCACAACGGCACGGCGACCACGCTGGCCGAGGTGGTGGACCACTACGCCGCGGCGGCGACGACCGCAGCAACGTGTCGAAAGACGTGCGCACGCTGCCGCTGAGCACGCAGGAGAAGGCCGACCTGGTGGCCTTCATGAAGGCGCTGACCGGTCCCACGCGCTCGGCCAGCCTTCCGGTTCTGCCGCAGTAACGGAGCAATCCATGCGGGGCAAAGCAACAACAAGCCCGGCCGCGCGTTGGCTGCGCGGCACGGCGCTGGCTGCGGTGGCGTTGTGCGGTGCACTGGCCTTCGCGGAAGAGGGCATGCGCATCGACGGCGCGCTGCTGCCGCGCGACAGCGCGGACGCGGCGATCTTTCGCGGTGGCCTGGTGTACGCCAACTACTGTGTCACCTGCCACGGCATCAATGCCGACGGCAACGGCCGCGCCGCGCGGCTGCACAACCCGCGGCCGGCCAACCTGCGCGCCAGCGACAAGAACGACGCTTACATCAGCCTCATCGTGCGCGCGCGGCGGCGAGGCCCTCGGCCGCGCGCCGGGCATGCCGCCGTGGGCCGAAGAACTCACCGACGAGCAGATCAAGGACGTGACCGCGTTCGTGCGCTCGGTCAACGCGCAGCACCGCTGAAGTCGGCGCGACTCCTGCAAGCACTGATAGGAACACACCATGAAACCCATCCGCATGCTGGCGACCGCGGCGTTGATCGCGGCCAGCCCATGGAGCCTGGCGGGCGAGCACCTGGTCAGCCAGAAGGACAAGGCGTTCTCCACCAAGACGCTCGACATCAAGGCCGGCGACAAGGTGGCCTTCCGCAACGACGATGCGTTCTCGCACAACATCTTCAGCCTGACCGATGCGATGCCGTTCGACCTCGGCACCTACGGCGGCGGGCAGATGAAGGCGGTGACTTTCGCCAAGGCGGGCAAGTTCGAGATCGAATGCGCGATCCATCCGGAGATGCGCATGATGATCAACGTCGCGCCCTGACGCATTGCTGCCTTCGCACGCCATGGCGCCCGCACGCTCACCGACCCGGCTGTCGCGCCGCGCCTGCCTCGTCTGTCTGGCGGCCGGCCCCGCCGCGCTCGCGGGCCCCGTGGCCTGGCATGGCCGCGAAGCGCCGGCGCAAGTCGGCGGTGCGCTCGACCTGGTCGACCACGAAGGCCGCCGCTTCGCACTGTCGCGCGTGGCCGGGCGCCCGGTGCTGGTGTTCTTCGGCTTCACGCATTGCGGCTCCACCTGCCCGCAGGCGCTGGCCACTGCTCGCGAGGTGCTGCACACCCTGCAGTCGGTGGACACTGCGGTGTTGTTCGTGACGCTCGACCCGTTGAACGACGGGCCCGAGCAGCTGCGCAGCTTCGTGCAGCGGCTGGATCCCCGCATCATCGGCCTGACCGGCAGCCCGCAGCAGATCGAGCAGGCGGCCGAGCGCTACGGCGTGGCCCTGCGCGGGGCGGCCAACACGATCGAGCACAGCTCGATGTTCTATCTGCTCGACGGTGCCGCGCGCGTGCGGCGCGTCTGCCCCCACAACACGCCGGCGCCCGCGCTGGTGGCGGACATCCGCCGCCTGAGCGCCGTCTCGGCCTGACCCCGATGGACACCGCGGCGGCACCTGTTGCATCGCCCGCCCGGCGCCGCCACCTCGGCGTCGGCGCGCGGCTCGGATTGGGCTTCGGCCTGGTGTGCCTGCTGCTGGTGGCGATGGCCGGCAACGCGATCTGGCAAGCCATCAGCATGCAGGGGCAGTTCGCCCAGGCGCTGGACGGCCGCGTCACGGTGCTGACGCAACTGCAGGCGCTGAGCAGCGAAGTGAGCGGCGTCAACCTGGCGGCGCGCGACTCGATCCTCGCGGTCGAACCCGCCGCCGCGCAGGCCGCGCTGGAGCGCATCGAAGCCGGCCGCGGCCGCATCGGCGACGCCATCGAAAAGCTGCAGACGCAGCTCGGTGCACAGAACAAGGAGCTGGCCGAGGAACTCGGCAACCACAGCAGCGGCGTGCTGGTGGTGTTGCTCAAGTTGAGCCGGCTGCAGCGCGCGCAGCAGGGCGAGGCCGCCAAGGCGCTGCTGTTCGGCGCCCTGGTGCCCAAGATGGACGCCTTCGCCAAGGGCATCGACAAGGCGCAGTCGGCGCAGATCGCCGGGCTGGCCGACACCCGCTCGCAATCGGCCGCGTTCTCGGTGATGGCGCGCTGGGTGACGGTGGCGATGGTGGTGGCGGCGCTGCTGATCTCGGGCCTGATGGCCTGGCGCATCACGCGCAGCATCACGCGGCCGGTGGACGACACGGTGCGCATGGCCGAGGCCATCGCGGCCGGAGACCTGACGGCATCGCTGGTGGTCGAACGCGACGACGAGCTGGGCCGCCTGCAATTGGCGGTGCTCGCGATGCAGCGTCAGTTGAACGAACTCGCAGGCGGCATCTGTCGCCTGGCCGACCAGCTGGCCACCGCCAGCGGCGAGATCGCCGACGGCAGCCTGCACCTGAGCCAGCGCACCGAAGAGACCGCGGGCTCGCTGCAGCAGACGGCAGGCGCGATCGCTCAGCTGTCGGCCACCGTGCAGCGCAGCGTCGAGGCGGCCCGCACCGCCAACCAGATGGTCAACAGCACCGCTTCGACCGCGCAGCGCGGCGGCCAGGCGGTCAAAGAGGTCGTGCAGCGCATGGGCGAGATCGCCGCCGCCAGCGGCCGCATTGCCGACATCACCGGCGTGATCGACGGCATCGCGTTCCAAACGAACATCCTGGCGTTGAACGCCGCCGTCGAGGCGGCACGTGCCGGCCCGCACGGCAAGGGCTTCGCGGTGGTGGCCACCGAGGTGCGTGCGCTGGCGCAGCGCTCCACGCAGGCGGCGCGCGAGATCAAGGAGCTCATCGGCGCCAGCGCCAAGACGGTGGAGTCGGGCGAGCGCCTGGTCAAGGATGCCGGCGCCACGATGAACGACATCGTCGACGGCGTCGCGCGCGCGACCTCGATGGTCGACGAGATCTGCAAGGCCGCCACGTCGCAGAGCCAGGGCCTGGGCGAAGTCAATCAATCGGTGACCCGCCTCGACGAGATGACGCAGCAGAACGCCGCGCTGGTGCAGCAAAGTGCGGCCTCGGCCGACGGCTTGCGCTTGCAGGCTCGCGAACTGCAGGCGCTGGCCAAGCGCTTCAAGCTGGCGGATCAGGCCACGCACGAAGTGGCGTAGCGGTCGCTCCCCCTAAAAGCGGGGCTGAGGTTGGACATGAAAGGTCCAGTGGACCTTTCGTGCCTAGCGAGGAACCGGCCACTGGCCCGGTCAAGCGGTTTGCACGCGAGCGCAAAAAAATAGGTGGCGCGACGCCAAGAGTCGGGTACTGCTGCGCTGTGGCGCAGCAAGCCCGGTCCTTAGGCTTCGCCCATGTCGTCGTGCAAACAATCCGCCGCGCTTGCGAAGATCCGCCAGATCTGCTGTCTCGGGCTGCCGAGCCGATCGTTCATCCCGATGGTGATCGCCGAACTGCGCGCCGCGATCCCCAGCGCGTGTTGCCAGTTCACTTGGTCGAGCGAAGGCGGGCGCATCGTCAACTTCTGGTCCGACACGCTGATGCCGCGCCGCGCGGCGTGGATCGTCCTGCACCACAAGCGCTACGAGGTCGACGCTGGCATCACGTTTCGCGAGCTCGTCCTCTTCGGCGCGCCCACCGGCAACATGCGGCAGATCTGGAGCCGCGGCTTCGAGGCGAGCACCACCTACGCGGCAGCGTTCGCGCCCTACCGCTTCCACTGGTTTCTCGACGGCGTCGTGCGCGACACGAGGCGACCCTACGGCTGTTTCGGGTTGATCCGCTCGCGCGACGCCCCCGACTTCAGCGCCGCCGAGGAAGACCTGCTCGCACGCGCCTTGCCGTACGTCGCGCATGCGATGCGCGTCGAAGCCGCGACGCCGCGGCGCTTCGTTCGCAGCGGCCACTCGGCGCTGGTCGTCTGCGACGCGGCGGGCGAGGTGATCGAATGGTCGACGCGTGCGCAGCAGCTCGCGCTGCTCGCGACGATCGATGCGATCGACCTCGACGCACACATCGACGAGGCCGGATTTTTCGTCGAAGTGCGGCGCTCGCTGCGCGAGATCGCGACCGAACTGCACGCGCGGCTCGACGACGACGCCGCGCCGATGCCATCGATCGTGCGCCGCAACGGCTGGGGCGAGTTCACGTTCCGCGGTTATCGCCTCGGTGCGGCCGAAGGCGCGGTGCCGCGCCTCGGTGTGTTGATCGAGCAGGGCGTTCCCTTCGAGGCGCATCTGCTCGAGCGGGTCAATGCCACCGCACTGTCGATGCGGCAGAAGGAGGTGGCGCTGCTGTCGGCGAAGGGACTGGCACGTGCGCAGATCGCACGCCAGCTGAATCTGACGCCGCAGACGGTGAAGGACTACTTCAAAGACATCTACCTGCGTCTCGAGATCGGCAGCCGCCACGAGCTGCTGCAGCGGCTCGGGGCCGACGCCGCCGGGCTCGGCTGAGCCCAGATCACCCCCCGCGGTGGGTTTCGAAAGATCGTGGCGCTGCCTAGTCTTGCATCGTGGCCCCAACCGGTGGCCGCGAACTTCAACCTCAGGAGCTAGTCATGAATCGATTTTTCCCGGCGACCTCGCCTCGCCTCCTCACGAGCCTCACGATTGCAACGGCCGCCGTCTTCGGCGCCATGCCCACGCCGAAGCGGCCGACACCACCTGCAACCCAACTTCTTCGTCAACAACGACAAGCCGATCGCGATCAAGGTGCTGAAGGTCGCCTACCAAGACCGACAAGGGGTGGCTCGAAGAAGGGCTGGACAACCGCAAGCTGGCGAAGGACACCGGCCAGGACAGCGAGCACACGTGGAATACCCAAAAGCTGGGGAAACTGGCCGAGGGTCAGGCGCTGACCGAGATCACCATCCAGTACAAGGAGAGACAACAGCGGCGCCGGCGGCGGCTACGGCCAGGCTGGCTGGTCGAAGCCCACCACTCACAGCGGCACGTGCCAGGACAGCGACACCTACCACCACGTGATCGCCGCAGGCGACGCCCACAAGGACTCGTACAAGGACTTCGAGTGAAACCAGGCTCCGCTCCCTGAACCACGCGGCGGTGAAGTGACGACTCCGGCCGGCTGGGACAGCGAAGCGATCCGCTCGCGGTTCGTCTTCGCGCAGACCGGCCGGTGCGTCACCAACAACGCCGCGAGCACGCAGGTGCCGCGCGAGCTGATCGAGCTGCTTGCCGCGTTGGCTCCGGAGTACGACAACGTGCACCGCGGTGCGTCGAGCGCGTCGCAGCGGATGACACGGATCGGTTCGAGGCAACGTACGACGACGAAGCAGTTGCTGGCGCACCGGATTCCTTCCGCCGGGGGGACAGGCGATCGACAACAATACGGGCATGCCCGCGCTCGACCTGCGCAGCCGTCTGCTCGCCATTCTGGCCGCCGATGTGGTCGGGTATTCGCGGCTGATGTCGCTCGACGAGCATGCGACGGTGGCCGCGCTAGACGCCGGGAGGAAGGCCTTCCGAGAGCAAATCGAGACCACGGCGGGCGGGTGATCGATATGGCGGCGACTCGGTGCTCTCGGTGTTCGACACCGCCACCGGGGCAATGAATGCGGCGTTGGCCGTGCAGCGACAGCTTGGTGCGCGGGCCCTCGATGTGCCCGACGACCGTCGCCTATGGTTTCGCATCGGCATCCACGTTGGCGATGTGAACTGCAGGAAGTCTTCAATGGACCTGAGTTGGAGCGTTTGCTTCCACAAGGCGCTGCATTGATCGACGAAGAAGCGGCCCGCATTGCTCTTGCTGTCTGAACACTGCTGCCGGCGGCGTGGGATTGCGTGCCACCGGGGCACCTGCTACGGTCGCCGCTCTGCCTGACTGTTGCCCGGAGGGAGCAAACCATGAACGAACTGGGTCTGGCCGACGCGATTGGCCAACTGCGCCGCGAGATCGGTCAGGCGATGGTCAGACGCCAAGGGCGAGCCGCTGCAATTCCTGCTCGGCCCGGTCGAGCTGGAGCTGCAGGTGCAGCTCGCGCTGAAGGGCGGTGCCAAGGCCGAGGCCAAGTGGGTGGTGGTGTCGTTCGGCGCCGAAGCGGGTGCCGAGCGCACGCAAGCGCACAAGGTCAAGCTGACGCTGAAGCCGCAAGTTCGACGGGCGCGCCGATGTCGCGGTCAGCGACCAGCGCGCCGACAAGGGCTGACCCAGGGCACGCGCGTGGAGTGGCAACGCATCGTCGAGCTGCACCAGCGCGACGGCGGGTGCTTCGGCAGCGGCTATCTGCTGGCGCCGGGGCTGGTGCTGACAGCGGCGCACGTCGTGCAGGGCCTTGCCGAGACGCGGGCGCGGCTGCTTGATGCCCGACGAGGATCAGTTGCCCGGAGCCATCGGGGAACATGTCGCCGGCAAGCGTCGCGTGGCGCGGCCGCAACCACGACCTCGCGCTGCTGGTGCCGGCCGCGGGCGCGCCGCCGTTCCGCGCAGGAACTCCGCCGATCAGGATCGGGCGCCTGGCCGAGCGCGCGGCGATCCGCGTCGATGCGCTCGGCTTTCCGCGCGCAGCTCGAGACGCCGGCACACGACGACACGCTGCACATCGAGGCGCTCGTCAGCGCCTGGACCGGCGTGCGCGGCGCATCGCTGGTGCTCGACGTGAAGACGGCTCGGCCGCGCGCGCCAGACGGCTGGAAGGGCATGTCGGGCGCGGCGCGTGTTCGCTGGCGACCGGCTGGTCGGCGTGGTCGAGGCAGTGCCCGCAGACCTCGCTAACGGCACGTTGCGCGCCGCCCGCGCCGACCTGCTGTTCGACGACGACGCGGCCAACGCTTGCTCGGCGACGCGGAGGTGCGAGCTGCGCCGATCGTGTGGTCGATGCCGCGTATGTCGATGCACTGCCGCGCGCCGGCCACTGGGGCGGCGTGCGCGAGCGTTATGCACGCGCGGTGGTGACGACGTTGTGCCGCATCGATCGATGTCGGCCTCGCGGTCGGCGGTGTCGCCGAGCGCCGCACGCCGGCGCTGGCTGCCTTCACCGCGCAGCGCTTCGCGGCGTGGCCGGACGAGGGGCCGGCCCACGCGCTGACGCGCCATGGGAGCTGCGTCAGCTTCTGGTCCGGCCTCGTCGGCGCAGTCAGGGAGTTTGTGCTCGCGCGGCATGCTGCGAGGCTGCTGGCTGCGCCAGGGCCGGCTGTCGGCCGATCTGGTGGCGACGCTGCCGCGCGTGCTGATCGTCGGCGAAGGCGGCGCCGGCAAATCGACCTTGCTCAAGCAGACTGCTGGCGCGCGCCGCGACCGCGGGCAACGTACCTGTGCTGGGTGTCGCTTGCGCACTTGCCGGCCGACGGCGCCGCTGACGATCGCCGTGTTGCTCGACCAGTCTCGTGCGCGAGGCGCACGCGGCGGCTCGGCGTCGGTGAGGTGAACCGCGCGTTCTTCGAGGCTCTGGTGGCGCGACGGCCGGCTGGCGATCGGCTTCGACGCGCTCGACGAATGCGGCTCGCTGCCGCAGCGGCAGCGTGTGCGCGCGCTGATCGAAGAGGTGGCCCGCGAGTGGAAGCGCTGCCAGGTGATCGTGACCTCGCGCCCCGAGGCGCTGCACGACACGCCGCTGCCGCTGATCACGCCAGCGCAGCCCCGAAGGACGAGCGAGTTCCGCGGCCTCACGCCGCGCCCGTTCACGCGCGACGACATCGCGTCTTTCCTGCGCGTCGCGCTTCGACGACGGCGACAAGGCTGGCCGCGACGCTTGCTGAACCGCACCGGCATCGAGGCACTGCACGGCGACGCCGCTGACGCTTGACCCTGGTCGGCCTGGTCGCGCGCACGCCCAAGGGACTGCCGGCCACGCGCACCCCGCTGTTCGCGCGCTGCCTGGACACCGTGCTGCGAGACCTGGGAGGCGGCCAAGGGCGCACAGCCGCCGCCCGACGGGCTCGACGCGACGCAGCGGCTCGACGTGCTGCGGCGCCTCGGTTGGGCCGCGCAGGCGGCGGGCGGCGACGAACTCGACGCCGACGCGGCGCGCGCCGCGATCGCGCGCTCGCCCGACCGCGACGTGGCCGCACGCGCCGAAGCGCGTGCTCGACCGGGCTGGCGCGGCGCAACCTGCTGCTGCGTGCCGAGACCGCCGGCGACGGGTCGTTCGAACTGCTGCGGCTGCGCTTCTCGCACCCGCAGTTCCGCGAGTACCTGGCGGGCGCGCACCTGGCCGAGCAGTTCGCGCTCGACGCCGTCGCTGCGGCGGCAGCGGTGGCGCCGCACTGGCTCGACACCCGCTGGCTCGACGTGCTGCGCTTCGCTGTCGCCAGCGTCGAGTCGCGGCCGGCACGGCGCGATGCGCTGTTGCGCGCTGCACTGGCGGCGCCTGACCCGTACCGCGATCTCTTGCGCCGGCCCGAGTTCCTCGTCGCGCAACTGCTCACCCGCCTGCCGCAGGCCGACGCGGCGATCGTTGGCGATGTCGCGGCCTGCCTCGAGCGGACCGCGATCAACGAGCCGGCGTTGCGAGACGCCGCCGCGCAGGCACTGCTCGACCTGCGGCGGCATGCACCGGCGCTGCCGGCGATCGAGCGCTTCGCGCTGGGCGGCGGTGCAGCGCTGGCATTCGCCGAGCACGCCGAGGAGAGCAACGAGGACTATCGACGCTGGCAGCCGCTGCGCTGGCGGCTGCGCGCCATCGAGGCGCTGGCGCCGGCGCGTGGCAACGCTGCGGCGCTCGCGCTGCTGCAGCCGCTGCAGGCCAGCGGCCTGCGCACTGCGCTCGAATTGGCCAAGTCACGCTGGCGGCTCGGCGATGTCGACGCTGCGCGCCGTGATCTGAAGCAGTTGTTCGACGGTGTCGTCGACGAGGTCGAACGCGCGTTCGTTGCCGAGGCGATGGACGAGGTCGGCGAGGGCGAGCGCTTCAACGGCTGGCTCACCGCGCTGCTCGACGCCGGCGTGCCGACCACAGCCCAGGCGCGGCTCGCGCGCGAGCGCCGCGTGCTCGCCGACGATGCGCCGGCATGGACGCGGATGTTCGAGCGCGCGACCGCTGAGCTCGACGCGATCGATCCTGACGACGCGACGCAGCAGGTGTCGAGCGAAAGCTGGGCGGTGGTCGAAGCCGCGATCGATCTGGTCGACGGCGCGGCGCTCGAAGCCGGGCGGGCGCTGCTGGTCGCGTCGCTGCCGCACCGGCTGCTCGTCTGGCGCGTCGGGCCGCACGTGCTGAAGGTGCTGCGCAGCCATGCGGCGCAGGCGATCACCTGCCTGAAGGACTTCGTCATCAAGGGCCTGTCGCTGCCGTACGGCTACTGGCTCGACGGCTCGAGCCTCGACAGCGGCGGTGCAGGCGATCTGTGGCGAGAGCGACGATGCGCTAGCGGTGCCGGCGTTGCTCGAGTTGCTGCGGCACTTCGACCACAAGTACAAGAACTGGCCGCACGACGTCGTCGAGTCGCTGGCCCGGCGAGGCCAGGCCGACGCGGTGCTGGCGCTGCTGCGGCCGGTGCTCGACCTGCCCGCTGACGTGCACGATGGCCGGCAGGACAAAGGTGCCGCCGTGCGATCGATGGCCTGGGGGCTCGTGAACACACTGGGCCGCGAGCGCGCCGACACGCTGCTCGACGCGATGTACCGCGGCGGCGAACCGGCCGCCGATGCGCGGCGCCTGATGGGCATCTGGGACGTCAGCGGCGTGCGCGCAGGTCGGCGGCGACTGGCTCGAGAGGCTCGGTGCGCACAAAGAGGATCCGCGGGTGAGGCAGTTCCTCTTCACGCTGACGACGCATGAGAGTGACACCGCGTTCACCGACCATGCACGGCAGGCGCTCGGTGGCAATGTGTTCGACCGCGGCGGGGAGGACGAACCCGACCGCAAGGCACTGCTGACGACGGCTGCGCTCGAACGCGAGTTCGCCTGCGCGATGGAACACGGCTGGTACGAGGACGAGCGCGGGCGCCGGCGCGGCGCCGATGCTCCAGGGGTCGCGCGTCTGCTCGGCAAGATCGCCGATTCGGCGGGCCGCGAGACCGCGCTGCAGCTGGCCGACAGCTGGCTGCAGCGTGCACTGGTTGACGACGCGATGTCGGCGCAGTCCAAGGCCGACCTGTTGCTGGAGCGCCTGGGCGCTCTCGGTCAGCGCGGCCTGCGCAACCCGAGCTGGTGCGAACCTGCGGCCGACCTGGCGCGCAAGATCGAACCGGCGCATCGCGGCGACCTGCTGGAATGGCTGCGCGCGAACGTTTGATGCCGGCGTCGCAGTCGAACGACCCGAAGCGCTCGCTTCAGCCGACCTGTTGCGGCACCTCCTCGGTGCTCGGGTGTGGCAGGTGGCGCGACAACATCGTCACCAGGTCGCTCAGGCTCACCGGCTTGGCGATGTAGTCGGTGGCCCCCGCGCGCAGGCACTTCTCGCGGTCGCCCACCATCGCCTTGGCCGTCAGCGCAATGATCGGAAGCGACCGGTACTTCTCGATCTGACGGATCATCGTCATCGTTCGAAGCCGTCCAGGCTGGGCGTCGCGTCGATGAGCACCACATCGACCTTCGGCGTCGTGCTCGCATCTCGATGCCGTCCTTGCCGTTGTAGGCCTGGATCACGATCTCGGCTCACCAGCGCGCACACGACGAACAAGCCCTAGCCTTGCTCGTCGCGCTCGCCCCGGAGTACGACAACGTGCACCGGGGCGCGTCGAGCGCGTCGCTCCAACACCAGAATCGTGCCGTCCATGAGCCCGCCCCATCGTCGAGAGAACCTGCGCTGATGCTAGGCACGCGTCGCCGCGCCCCGCCATCGGACGATCTGGATTCGCACGTCACCGTCTCACGGCGGCGCGTCGACGATCCGGGGACGAGGCTGTCGCGGTTGCTCTACAGGGCCGCAATGGGCGGGCCTTGCGGCGCGCGGCGCCAGCGCCGCCGATCACGGTCTGCAGGGCGAGGCGGCCGGCTGCGGCTGCCAAGCCGTGGCACGCGGGTCGCTCAGCGTCTGGAGAAACGCGATCAGGTCGCCGCGCTCGCCGGCGCTCAGATGCAGCGGCTCGAGGATGCGCTCGCCGTCGGCGTGCAGGCGATCGAGGTTGAGCTCCGAGTAGTGGTTCACCACGTCGGCCAGCGTTGCCAGCTGGCCGTCGTGCATGTAGGGCGCGGTCAGCGCCGCGTTGCGCAGGCCGGGCACCTTGAACTCGCCGAAGTTGCGGTGCTGAGGCTGCACGTGGCGGGTCTTCGTCGCGACGGCGCTGTCGGCACGCGCGTCGCTGAAGCGGCCGAGCAAGTTGTACGGGCTCGCTCGCAGCGTCGCGATGCCGCCGTGGCGGCCGGGATCGACCTCGCCCGGGCGCACGAAGAAGCTGAGTCCGGTGTCGCCGAACTCGCCGTTGCTGAACATCGGGCCGAGATGGCACAGCTGGCAGCGGCCGCGGCCGACGAACAGGCGTGCGCCGCGCTGCGCATCGAGCGGGTACAGCGCCGCTGCCTGGGTGTCGCCGCGCGCGAGCGCGTCGCGGAAGTCGTCGAACGGGGTGCGCCCCGAGCGCAGCGTGCCGACGAAGGCGCCGATCGCTTTGGCGGTGTTGACGAGCACGGCCTCGTCGTTGGCTTCGATGCGGCCAAACGCGCGCGTGTAGCGGCACGCCAGCTCGGTGTCGCCAGCGATCGTGACCGACACCTGCGCCGCTGAGGCGGCCATCTCGCGCGGGTCGACGATCGCGCGGATGGCCTGCGACCACAGGCTGTCGGCGGCACCGTCCCAGCCGTACCAGCGCTCGTGCACGCTGTTCCACAGCGAGGGCGTGTTGCGCTCGAGCGGCACACGGCCGATGCCGCGTTGGTGGCCATCAGCGAACGCGAGCTGCGGGTGGTGGCAGCTGTCGCACGACATCTTGCCGTCGCTCGACAGCCGTGCGTCGAAGAACAGGCGTGCGCCGAACGCGATGGCGTCGGCACGGGCGGCTGCCGCGTTGCCGGGGTCGTGGGCCGGCACGGGTGGCCACGGACCGTGGCTCACGATGCGCGCCACCTCGTCGCCGCTGAAGTCGAGCAGCGCCGGCGACGCCGCGCCGACCGGCGACAGCGCCAGCAGTGCGGCGACGCTTGTCGCCAGAGCCGTGCGAGCGAGGCGGCTCACAGCACGCCGCTCACTGCACGTCGATCTCGCGCGCCAGTCGCAGCGTGCGGCCTTCGAGCGGCAGATCGAAGGTCACTCGCCAGCGGCCGGGCATGTGGAACAACATGCCACTGGCGCGATAGACGCCGGGACTCAGCGTCGAGACCGTGGCGCGGTAATTCATGCCGTGGCGATGCGCCGGCATGTCGGCATCGACCTGGATGGCCGCGTCAGCGCGCACCACCGCTGCCGTGCAGACGACGAAATCGAGGTCGAAGTGCTGGCCCACCGGCGGCGGCGCCGGCCGCGCCACGAAGGCAATGCGTGCACCATCGGCTGCGGCGATCCAGGGTTGGGCCACCTTCAGCGCCGCGCCGCAATCATCGGCGGCGCGCGCAGGCCAGGCGGCCGACAGCGCCAGCGCCACCAGCGCCCCCAACGCGACACGGCTCACGCCTTCTTCAGCCACGCGCCGCGCAGCACGGCCTCGGCGTTGCGCCAGCCGATGCGCTCGGCCAGCGGTGGCGGCATGTCGGCCAGCCAGCCGCGCGAGAAGTCGGCGTGCGGCCCGATGTAGTGCCAGCGCTCCGGCGTGAAGGTGTCGGTGCCGACCATGAAGCGATCTGGGAACTCGGTGAATGCCTCACGCCACGCGGCGTCGACTTTGTTGCCCGACGCCTGGTCGGTGCGGTAGGCGAGGTCGCACCACAGTTGCTTGTGCTTGCGCAGCATCGTGCGCACCGCTTCTGGCCGGTCGAATCCCGAGTGCGCCCACAGGATGCGTGCCTGCGGCCAGCTCTTGAACAGGCGCTCCACCGCATCGGCGTCGCTGTGTGCGTGCAGCAGCAGGTCGCGCTCGCGCGCCAGCGCCACCAAACGCTGCGGCACGGCCAGGTCGGCGTCGGAGCCGTAGAGGTGGAACTCGCCGATGCCGGCGTAGCGATACTTGGCCAGCCGCTGCTCGAGGTAGCGCACGATGCCGTCGTCGCGCACCCAGCCGCTGACGTCGCCGCGCGTGCGATAGGGCCGCAGCTCCGGCACCACCAGGTCGGGCGCTTCGGCCAGCAGCTTCTGCGTGCCCTCGTCGTCAGACGACGACACGAACACGCCTTTCAAGCCCGCCTGCCGCAGGATCTGCACCGCCTGCTTGGGCGGCACCAGCTCGACAGCGTCGTGGCTGTAGTGCACGTGGGCGTCGAAGATCGGCATCGGCTCGGCGGCGCGCGCATGCAACGCGACGCCAAGCGGCAACGACGCCAGCCCTTGCAGCAGTCGCCGGCGCTTGAGTGCGCCGCTCATGGAATCGTCACGTTGCATCAGCTCTTGTAGCTCACGGTCAGATCGCCGACACCGTCGACGTGGCCCTCGAGCTTGTCACCCGGCTTGATGGGGCCGACGCCTGCTGGTGTGCCGGAGAAGATCAGGTCGCCGGGCTGCAGCGTGATCAGGTTCGACAGATAGGCAATCTGCTCGGCGACGTCCCAGATCTGCATTGCCAGGTCACCCTGCTGCTTGAGCTGGCCGTTCACCTTCAGCGTGATGGCGCCTTTGGCGGGGTGGCCGACCTCGCTGGCCGGCCGCAGCGCCGTGACCGGTGCCGACTCGTCGAAGCTCTTGCCCATCTCCCACGGACGCCCCAACTTCTTGGCCTCGCCCTGGATGTCGCGGCGTGTCATGTCGAGCCCGACGCCGTAGCCCCACACGTGTTCCAGCGCCTTGTCGACGGCGATGTTCTTGCCGCCTTTGCCGATCGCCACCACCATCTCGATCTCGTGATGGACATCCTTGGTGCCCACCGGGTAGGCGATCGTGGAGTTGTTCTGCACGATCGAATTGGCCGCCTTCATGAAGAAGAACGGGGGTTCGCGGTCGGGGTCATGACCCATCTCGCGCGCATGGTCGGCGTAGTTGCGCCCCACGCAGTAGATGCGGCCAACCGGGAACCGCGCGTCGCTGCCGGCGACGGGCAACGAAGGTTGGGGTGCGATCTCGATGACGTACTTTTCCATGGCTTGCTTTCGTGGTCAGTGCTCAGTCCAGTTTGATTCCGATGGCCTTGGTGATCTTCACGTACTTGTCGACCTGGCCGCGCAACATCTCGCGGAACTCGTCGGCCGACTTGCTGGCGAGCGGCTCGGCCCCGTTGGCGTCCATTGCGGCCTTGAATTCGGGCGTTGCGACCACGGCTGCGATCTCCTTGTGCAGGCGGTCGACCACGCTGCGCGGCATGTTGGCCGGGCCCATGACGCCCAGCCAGAGCGCCGCCTCGAACCCGGCGTAACCCTGCTCGGCCACGGTGGGCACATCGGGCAGCGCCGGTGAGCGCGCAGTGGTGCCGACAGCAAGCGGTCGCACCTTGTTGGCCTTGGTGTTTTGCAGCAGCGCCGGCATCGAGCCGAACACGGCCTGCACTTCGCCGCCAAGGATGGCGGCGTCGGCCGGCGCGTTGCCTTTGTACGGAATGTGGACCAGATCGATGCCGGCGGCGTCCTTGAGCATCTCCATCGCCAGGTGCGTCGCAGTGCCGTTGCCCGCAGAGGCATAGTTGAGCTTGCCCGGCTGACTCTTGGCGAGGGTGACAAATTCGGCCAGGCTCGACGCCTTCACCTGCGGATTGACGACCAGCAGATACGGCGTGATCGCCACCAACGAGATCTGCGTGAAGTCGGCGACCGGGTCGTAGGGCAGCTTGGAGTAGGCGCCCGCCGCGATGGCGTGGGTGCTGGTGGTGCCGAGCGTGAGCGTGTAGCCATCGGGGGCCGCCTTGGCGGCAAGGTCGGCGCCGATCGTGCCGCCGGCGCCCGCCTTGTTTTCCACCGCGACCGTCTGGCCCAGCCGCTCGCCAAGACGCTGCGCCACGATGCGGCCGACGATGTCGGTCGAGCCGCCGGGGGCGAACCCGACGATCAGCTTGATCGTCTTGTTGGGGTAGTCGGCCTGCGCGATCGATGCGGCCGGGGTCCACATGAGGCTGGCGGTGATCGCCGCGGCAACGAGGGCGCGAGGTCTCATGGTCGGCTCTCCTCGGATCGGGCGGCCATCCTAGCGCAGTCGTGGCAAACCATGCCCGGCGGCCTCATCCCCAAGCAGGTCAAAACAACGTCGCGTCGGGCATCAGAAACTGAAAGCGCGCCGGCTCGAGCGCGTGCGCTTGCACGCCTTGCGTCCGCAGGGCTTCGGGCAGTTGCGCGCCCAACCACAGTGCGGTGGCCAGCTGCGCCGCGCCGGCCGCGCTCTGGATGCCGTAACCACCCTGACCGGCGAGCCAGAACAGCGCGGTGCGGGTGGGGTCCCAGCCGACCACCAGTTCGCCGTCGGGTGCGAAGCTGCGCAAGCCTGCCCAGGTGCGCGACGGGCGGCGGATCGTCAGCGTGGTCGCGGCCTCGATAGCTGCGATGCCGGTGGCGATGTCGATCTCTTCGGGCACCACGTCGTGCGCGGCCACCGGGTCGGCGTTGGCGGGTGAGCCGAGCAACTGTCCGGCATCGGGCTTGAAGTACCAGCGTTCCTCCACGTCGGCCACTACCGGCCAGGTGCGCACGTCCACCCCGGCCGGCGCCGGGAACGTGAAGGCGCTGCGCCGCTTGGGCTGCACGTACAGCGGCAGCGCGCCGCAGCGCTTGGCCAGCTCGTCGGCCCAGGCGCCGGCGGCATTGACCACCGTGCGGCAGCGCACACGGCGGCCGTCGGCCAGCTCGAGGGTCCATTGGCCGCCCGCGGCGATGCCCTGCGTCACCTCGGCATCGCACCACAGCGTGCCGCCCTGGTGCTTGAAGCCGCGCAGGAAGCCCTGGTGCAGCGCGTGCACGTCGATGTCCATCGCGTCGGCCTCGAACACCCCGCCCAGCAGCCCGGCTTCGCGCAACACCGGCACGCGGCGCAGGCATTCTGCGGCACTGATGCGCTGCACGCCGTGGCCGCCGGCCGACAGTTCGTGCAGCAGTGCATCGAGTGCGCCCTGCTGGTCGCCGCGCGCCACGTAGAGCGCGCCGCGTGCGCTCAGGATCGGCACATCGGCAAAGCCCGGCGGCGGCCGCGTGTAGAACGCGCGGCTGGCGCGTGTCAGCGCGCGCACCTGCGGCGGGCCGTAGCTCTCCATGAACATGGCGGCGCTGCGGCCGGTGCTGTGCATGCCCGGTTGCGACTCGCGCTCGAGCAGCAGCACGCGTGCGTGCGGCGCCAGCGTGTAGGCGAACGACGCGCCGGCGATGCCGGCACCGACGACGGCGGCGTCGACCTCGGTGTCGGTCATCTGTCAAAGCGACCTCACCGGCCCACGGCAGGCATCAGCGCGCGCCGTTGGGCGCGCGCATCAGCGTGCTCTTGCCGAACAGGCTCTCGATCAGGTCGACCGCCAGCTCGGCGGTCTTGTTGCGCACGTCGCAGGCCGGGTTGAGCTCCATCACGTCGAGCGAGGCCAGCGCGCCGGTGTCGGCGATCATCTCCATGCATAACTGCGCTTCGCGGTAGGTGGGGCCGCCGGGCACCGTGGTGTCGACGCCGGGCGCGATCTCGGGATCGAGGAAGTCGACGTCGAAGCTGACGTGCAGGTGCGTGTGGGCGTCGATGGTGGCCAAAGCCAGCTCCATCGCCTGGCGCATGCCCATCTCGTCGATGTAGCGCATGTCGAACACTTCCAGTCCGGTTTGGTGCACCAGCTTTTTCTCGCCGGAGTCGACGCTGCGGATGCCGATCTGGCGGATGTGCTTGGGGTTCAGCGCCGGCACCTTGCCGCCGATTTCGATCAGTTCCTGCGGGCCCTGGCCGCACAAGCAGGCCACCGGCATGCCGTGGATGTTGCCGCTCGGCGTCAGCGTGTTCGTGTTGAAGTCGGCGTGCGCATCGAGCCATAACACGCGCAGCTTCTTGCCGGCCTCGCGGCAGTGGCGTGCCACCGCGCTGATCGAGCCGATCGCCAGGCTGTGGTCGCCGCCCAGCAGAATCGGCAGTCGCGACTGCCTGAGCTCGCTGTGCACGGCCTCGTGCACGGTGCGGCTCCATTGCACCACTTCGGTGAGGTGGCGATAGCCGTTGACCGGCGGCTGCCAGGGATTGGCGGGTCCATTCAAGTTGCCGCGATCCACCACCTCCAGGCCGTGGCCCTCGAGCGTGGGCTGCAGCAGCGCCACGCGCAAGGCTTCGGGTCCCATGCTGGCGCCGCGGGCGCCCGCGCCGATGTCGGTGGGCGCGCCCACGAGGCTGATCTGGCGATTCATGGATGCCGATTGTGACCGGGGCTAAGCACAGTTGCGTAAAGTGCGGGCCATGAATCCGCAGCAACGCTTCCGTGAGGCGATCGAATTTTCGGTGGCGCACGAGATCGGCTGGCCGCGCGATCCGTTGGCCGAGCCGCAGCGCTGGGGCATTCACCATGACGACCCGCCGCCGTACGACACGTTGCGCGGCCCGGTGCACGCGCGTGGCGGCGTGTCGGGCATCGTGCTGCAGCACGGCCGCGTGGCCACTGCATGGGGCGAGCCCGAACGCGCCGACCTCACGTTCAGCATCGCCAAGACCTACCTGGCCATGCTGGCCGGCGTGGCACACGGCCAGGGGTTGCTGCCCGACGTCGACGAGCCGGTGGTGGCGCGCTTGCCGGGCATCGGCTTCGACTCGCCGCACAACCGCACGATCACCTGGCGCCATCTGCTCGAACAAACCAGCGAGTGGGAGGGCAGCAGCTTCGGCATCCCCGACACCGTGGATCGTTACCGCCACGTGTCGCACGACCCGCATCCGCCGACCGGTCGCAGCGGCGATGCGCGGCCGCTGCAGGCGCCGGGTGCCTTCTGGGAATACAACGACGTGCGCATCAACCAGCTGTCGCTGGCGTTGCTGCATCTGTTCAGCCGCCCGCTGCCCGAGGTGTTCGACGAGGCGCTGATGCAGCCGCTCGAGTGCAGCGCCACCTGGCGCTGGCGCGGCTACGACGATGCCTGGGTCGACGTCGGCGGGCGCCAGGTGCAGTCGGTGCCGGGCGGCACGCACTGGGGCGGCGGCGTCTCGATCTCGGCGCGCGACCAGGCGCGCCTCGGACAGTTGCTGCTCGACGACGGCCGCCACGCCGGGCGCCAGCTGATTCCATCGGCCTGGGCGCAGCACATGCGCGAGCCGTGTCTGATCGCGCCGTTCTACGGCTGGCTGCTGTGGCTCAACCTCGATGGCCGCACATTTCCCGGCGCGACGACGCAGTCGTACTGCATGCTCGGTGCCGGCGGCCACCTGGTGTGGATCGAACCCGCGCACGAGGCGGTGGTGGTGGTGCGCTGGATGGACCCGGCGCACACGCCGGGCTTCATGCGCCGGCTGAGCGAAGGGCTGGCCGGCGGTTGAGCGTTCGGTGCAGCGGGCGCTGAGCAGACCGGCGCCGTCACGCGTCGTCGGAGTAGTCTCCCGCCACCGTGCCCGGCAGATCGAACCCGTAGTGCTCGGCCAGCCGCGCCCAGGCTTGCTCGGCCGTCTCGACATAGTGGAACAGCCCGAGATCCTCGGGGCTGATCATGCCGCTGTCGACGAGATGCTGAAAGTTGATCAGCTTCTCCCAGAACGCCCGGCCGAACAGCAGGATCGGGCGCGCGCGGCTCTTGCCGGTCTGCACCAGCGTCATCGTCTCGAACAGCTCGTCGAGCGTGCCGAAGCCGCCGGGAAAACACACCAGCGCGATCGAGCGCATCACGAAGTGCATCTTGCGCATCGCGAAGTAGTGGAACTGGAAGCACAGCTCCGGCGTGATGTACGGGTTGGGCGCCTGCTCGTGCGGCAGCACGATGTTCAGCCCGATGCTGCGGCCGCCGACGTCGTGGGCGCCGCGGTTGCCCGCTTCCATGATGCCGGGGCCGCCGCCGGTGACCACGTAGATCGGCGTGTCCAGCGTGCGCGAGCGCTCGGTCACCATCGACGAGAAACGCCGCGCCTCGTCGTAGTACTGGCTCATCTCGAGCGCCACCGCGGCGCGCCGCACCGCCGCCGCGTCGCCGCCGGCGTCGGCGGCTTGCATCTGCAGCCGCGCCACGTCGGGCGGCACGATGCGCGCGCTGCCGAACAGCACGATCGTCGACTCGATGCGCTGCTCCTGCTGGATCATCTCGGGCTTCAGCAGCTCGAGCTGCATGCGCACCGGGCGCAACTCCTCGCGCAACAGAAAGCGCTCGTCGGTGAACGCCAGCCGGTAGCTGCTCTCGGGGCCGCCGTAGCGCGACACCGGTTTGGCGGCCCGCGCCTCTTGCTCGGCGGTGGGGAAGTTGCGTGCTCGGAGCCGATGGCGCTTTTTCATTCGTGCTGCCTGAAGACAATGAGGCCCCGGCAGCTTACAGCGCCGGCGGCTGTGCGAGACTGCTCAGCGATGCCACCGAACACCCCCCGGCGCGGGTGCGCCGCTTGAGCGCCGACCTGGCGGCCGCGGCGCTCGTCGACGCTGAAGAACCACGCTACGGCTGGGTCGTCGTCTGGGCCACGTTCGTGGCGTTGGCGGTGATCTTCGGCGTGGCGTATTCGTTCGCCGCCTTCTTCGAACCCTTCGTCGGCGAGTTCAAGGCCCAGCGCGCCGACGTGTCGCTGGTGTTCGGCCTGTGCGGCCTTGTCTACTTCGTGCTCGGTGCTTTCGGCGGCATGCTGTCCGATCGCCTGGGCCCGCGTGTGGTGGTCGGCGCCGGCATGGTGTGCATCGCAGCCGGCCTGCTGGGCGCCGGGGTCGCACGCTCGATGACCGAGGTGACGCTCGCCTACGGCTTCGGCGTGGGCCTGGGCATCGCGCTGGTCTACACGCCGGCCATCGGCACCGTGCAGCCGTGGTTCACGCGCCGCCGCGGCCTGGCGGCCGGCATTGCCAGCGCCGGCATCGGCGCCGGCACGCTGGTGGTGCCGCTGCTGGCAACGGCGGCGATCGCCGCCTGGCAGTGGCGCGGTGCGATGACGGCGCTGGCCATCGGCACCCTACTGCTCGGCCTTGCTGCGGCGCTGCTGCTGCGGCGCGCGCCGGCTGCGGCCAAGCGCTCCGACGGCACGGTGGCGGGCACGTCGCTCAACGAGGCGCTGACCAGCCGCAGTTCTGTGGCTGTATGCGATGTGCGGCTTCGGCGCCTTCGGCATGTTCATTCCGTTTGCGCACTTGTCCGCAGCGGCGCGCGACCTCGGCGTGCCCGATGCACGCGCCGTGGGGCTGGTCGGGCTGATCGGCATCGGCAGCCTGACCGGCCGCTTTGCGATCGGCGCGCTGGCCGATCGTGTCGGCCGGCCGCAGACGCTGATCCTCGCGCAGGCCTCGCTGGGCGCGTCGTTCATCGTCTGGGCGCTGGCCGACGGTTACCTCGCGTTGGCGGTGTTCGCGCTGTGGATGGGCACCAGCTACGGCGGCATCGTCTCGCTGATGCCGGCGTTGTGCATGGACCGTTTCGGCGCGCGCGCGGTGTCGTCGATCATCGGCGCGCTCTACAGCGCGGCGGCGATCGGCAACCTCGCGGGGCCGTGGCTGGCCGGCCGCATCTTCGATGCGCACGGGCAGCTACGCCGCGGTGACCTGGGGCTGCATCGTGATGTCGGCGCTGTCGACGCTGTGCACCTGGGCGCCCTGCGGCGCTGAGCGGCCCGGCGGCGGTGCCGTTCGAACGCCGCCGCCACGGCAGCACCAGCCTAGCGCAGCACGCGCATCGCTTCGGGGCGCCGCGTCGGGTTCGCGCCGGCGGCGTGCCACCTGAAGGTGCCTGGTGGGCAGGCGGCGCACGGCGACGCTTGGCCCATGCCTTGCTTGTATACCAGTCCGTACATCAGATCAGCCCGCCGGTGTGCGCCGCGCAACCGACGGGTCGGCCCGTTTCGTGTCCGCATCGAACCAGGAGAGAGTGCATGAGCTTCGCAGCACGCAATCGCCGTGATTGGATCCAGTTGCTCGGCGCCGGCGGCGTCGCCACCGTGGCCGCATCGTGGGGCCTGCGCGCACACGCGCAGAAGGCCATGACCGTGGGCTTCATCTACGTCGGCCCGCGCGACGACTACGGCTACAACCAGGCGCAGGCCGAGGCCGCCGCGCAGGTCAAGAAGCTGGAGGGCGTGAAGGTCGTCGAGGAAGAGAACGTGCCCGAGACCGCCGCCGTGCAGAAGACCATGCAGGGCATGATCGCGCAGGACGGCGCGGCGCTGGTGTTTCCCACCTCGTTCGGCTACTTCGACCCGCACATCCTGGCGGTGGCGCCGAAGAACCCGAACGTGCGCTTCGCGCATTGCGGTGGCCTGTGGAACGAAGCCAAGCATCCCAAGAGCGTGGGCAGCTACTTCGGCTACATCGACGAGGCGCAGTACCTCAACGGCGTGGTCGCCGGCCACATGACCAAGAGCAAGAAGCTCGGCTTCGTGGCCGCCAAGCCGATTCCGCAGGTGCTGCGCAACATCAACGCGTTCACGATGGGCGCGAAGTCGGTGAAGCCCGACATCACGACGACGGTGATCTTCACCGGCGACTGGAGCATGCCGGTCAAGGAGGCCGAGGCCACCAACAGCCTCGCCGACCAGGGTGTCGACGTCTTCACGATGCACGTCGACGGCCCGAAGGTGGTGGTCGAGACGGCGGCCAAGCGCGGCAAGATGGTGTGCGGCTACCACGCCAGCCAGGCCAAGCTGGCGCCCAACGCCTACCTCACCGGCGCCGAGTGGAACTGGATCACCGCCTACAAGACCATCATCGAGGCGGCGCAGACCGGCAAGCCGCATCCGAACTTCGTGCGCGGCGGCTTGAAGGACGGCTTCGTCAAGAGCTCGCCCTACGGCGCGATGGTCACCGACGCGGCCAAGAAGAACGCCGAGGACGTGCAAGGCCGCGATGCTGAAGGGCAGCTTCGACATCTTCAAGGGCGAGCTGAAGGACAACACCGGCAAGGTGGTGATCGCCGGCCGGCAAGGGTTCAAGCAGACCGATGTCGAACTCGAGTCGATGAACTACCTGGTCGAAGGCGTCATCGGCAAGGTCTGACCAAGCGGCGCGCAGCGGCCATGCGCTCGATGATCGAAGCCATCGCTGCTGCCGCTGCTGGCGTTGGCCGGCGCGCTGCTGCTGTTCGGCGTGTTGGTGCAGTTCGGCGGCGTCAGTGCGCTCGACGCCTGGGTGCTGCTGTTCAAGGGCGCGTTCGGCGACACGTTCTCGTGGCAGAACACGCTGCAGCGCGCCGCGCCGCTGATGCTCACCGCGCTGTGCGTGGCGCTGCCGGCGCGCGCCGGGCTGGTGGTGATCGGCGGCGAGGGCGCGTTGGTGCTCGGTGCACTGGGCTGCGCCGCGCTTGCCGTATGCCTGGCCCTGCCTCAGGGCGCGCCGGCCGCGTGATGGTGTTGCTCGCCGGCGCAGTGCTGGGTGGCGCCTGGCTGGCGCTGGCCGGCGTGCTGCGGCAGTGGCGCGGCGTCAACGAAACGATCTCGAGCCTGCTGCTCGGCTACATCGCGATCGCGCTGTTCAAGCATTTCGTCGAAGGCCCGATGCGCGACCCGGCGAGCCTGAACAAGCCGTCGACGCACGCGCTCGACGAGAGCCTGCGCATCGGCGCCATCGCATCCGATGGCCTGTTGGGCGAGGTGCATTGGGGCTGATCTTCGGCTCGTGGCCTGCCTCGTCGCCGGCGTGTGGCTGAGCTTCACGAGCGCCGGTTTCGCGTTGCGCGTGGTCGGCGGCAACGCGCGCACGGCGCGGCTCGTCGGGCTGCCGACCAACCGCCTGATCGTGCTGGCCTGCGCGCTCGGCGGCGCCTGCGCCGGCCTGGCCGGCGCGATCGAAGTCGCGGCCGTGCACACGTCGGCCAATGCGTCGGTGATCGCGGGCCTGGGCTACACCGGCATCCTGGTGTCGTTCGTGGCACGCCACAACCCGCTGGGCGATTCCCCGGTGGCGCTGTTGTTCGGCGGCTTCGCCGCGGCCGGCAGCCTGCTGCAGCGGCGGCTCGGCCTGCCCGATGCGTCGGTGCTGGTGCTGCAAGGCTTCGCGTTCGTGCTGATCCTGGCGGCCGAGGCGCTGCGCGGCCGCCTGTTCGACTTGTTGTGGCCACGTGGCCGCGATTGATGCGGCCGGCCGTGGCCGGCAGCCCCTGAGCCATCGCCGGCCGCCCCGATGGCCGGCTCGGGGGGAAGCGCCGCATGCGCCAGGGGGCTCTGACAGCGGCGCCTGGTTCGACGTGATGCTGGCCATCCTCGGCGGCGCGGTGCGCGTGGGCACGCCGTTCCTGTTCGTCAGCCTCGGCGAATGCGTCACCGAAAAATCCGGCCGCATCAACCTCGGGCTGGAAGGCGTGCTGGTGTTTTCGGCGATGTGCGGTTTCGGCGCGTCGTATCTCAGCGGCTCGCCGTGGATCGGCGTGGTCGCCGCCGGCGCGAGCGGTGCGCTGCTCGCGCTGCTGCACGGCCTGCTGTGCTCGCTGCCGCGCGTCAGCGACATCGCCACCGGCATCGCGCTGATGTTGCTCGGCTCGGGGCTGGCGTTCTACCTCGGCAAGCCGCTGATCCAGCCGCAGGCGCCGCAGATCCCGTCGATCCCGCTCGGTGCCTGGAGCGATTCGTCGCAGGTGCAGGCCGCGCTGTCGATCAACGCGCTGTTCCCGCTCGGCGTGCGCGCTCGCGGTGCTGATCGCGTGGGGGCTGAAGAACACCCGCTGGGGCCTGGTCGTGCGCATGGCCGGCGACTCCAGCGACGCCGCCAAGGCGCTGGGCTACTCGGCCAGCGGCGTGCGCATCGCGGCCACCACCGCCGGCGGCTTCATCGCCGGGTTGGGTGGGGCGTCGCTGTCGCTGTACTACCCCGGCAGCTGGAACGAAGGGTTGTCGTCGGGGCAGGGCCTGATCGCGGTGGCGCTGGTGATCTTCGCGCGCTGGAGCCCGGTGCGCTGCCTGTGGGCGGCGTTGCTGTTCGGCGGCGCCGGAGCCATCGGCCCGGCGCTGCAATCGGTCGGCGTGAGCGGCGGCTACTACCTGTTCAACGCGATGCCGTACGTGCTGACGCTCGCGATCCTGGTGATCACCTGCTCGCCGCGGCGCGCGCTGAAGGGCGCGCCGTTGGAGTTGGGGGTGTCGCGGTGACGATGCCGATCGTTGCATGCGAAGTGTCTTCGCGGCGCGGCGGGCGGTGCCCGGTGGGGGCGACTTGTGGGGCGGCGAGCAGCGCAGGGCGAGGGCGCGCGCAGCGCGCTTCGTGCGTCTGACTCGCCGCGATTGTTCGAGCCACGACAACCCAGCAAGAAGGAGCAACGCACATGAGCGGACTCGGAGGTCTCAACAAGTCGAACAACGGTGTCGTCGTCGGCCTGGTGCAGTTGCAACTGCCAGTCGTCGAAACGCCCGAACAACTCGCAATGCAGACGAAGCGCATCTGCGAACTGGTGGGCAAGGCGCGGCGCAACCTCAACACGATGGATCTCGTCGTGTTCCCGGAGTACGCGCTGCACGGCCTGTCGATGAGCACGCGCCGGAGTTGATGGTGTCGCTCGACGGCCCCGAGGTCGCAGCGTTCAAGGCGGCGTGCGTCGAGCACAGGATCTGGGGCTGCTTCTCGATCATGGAGAAGAACCCCGAGGGGCAACCCGTACAACAGCGGCCTCGATCATCGACGACCGCGGCGCGATCCAGCTCTACTACCGCAAGCTGCATCCGTGGGTGCCGGTGGAGCCGTGGGAGCCGGGCAACCTCGGCATCCCGGTGTGCGAGGGCCCGCGCGGCGTCAAGCTCGCGCTGATCATCTGCCACGACGGCATGTTTCCCGAGATGGCGCGCGAGGCTGCGTACAAGGGCGCCGAGCTGATCGTGCGCACGGCGGGCTACACGGCGCCGATCCGCCACGCGTGGAAGATCACCAACCAGGCCAACGCGTTCCAGAACCTGGCCTACACGGCGAACGTGTGCCTGTGCGGAGCGGACGGCACGTTCGATTCGATGGGTGAGGGCATGTTCTGCTCGTTCGACGGCACCGTGCTGGTCGAAGGCGGCGGCCGCCCCGACGAGATCATCACCGCGGAGATCCGGCCCGACCTCGTGCGCGAGGCGCGGGCGGGTTGGGGTGTCGAGAACAACATCTATCAGCTCTACCACCGCGGCTACGTGGCAGTGAAGGGCGGTGCGATGGATTGCCCCTACACCTTCATGCACGACATGGTGGCCGGCTGCTACGCGCTGCCGTGGGAGCACCAGGTGCAGGTGACCGATGGCGCGTCGTGCGGCTTCGCGCCTCCGACGCGGCACTACGCCGGCGTTGAGATGCCTGCGCCGGCAATCAAGAAGGTGGCGTGATGGCGACGATCGGCTCCGTGCCCTACGCCTGGCCGTACGACGGCGATCTGAAGCCGCAAAACACGGCGCTGGTGATCATCGACATGCAGACCGACTTCTGCGGCGTCGGTGGTTATGTCGACAAGATGGGCTACGACCTGTCGTTGACGCGCGCCCCGATCGTGCCGATCAAGTCGCTGCTCGGCCAGGCGCGGCGCGTCGGCATGCACGTGATCCACACGCGCGAAGGCCATCGGCCCGACCTGTCGGACCTGCCGGCCAACAAGCGCTGGCGCTCGCGGCAGATCGGTGCCGGCATCGGCGACCCTGGGCCCTGCGGCCGCATCCTCGTGCGCGGCGAGCCGGGGTGGGACATCATTCCCGAGCTCTATCCGCTCGCCGGGGAACCGATCATCGACAAGCCCGGCAAGGGCTCGTTCTGCGCCACCGATCTGGAGCTGATCCTGCACACCCGCGGGATCCGCAACCTGATCCTCACCGGCATCACCACCGACGTGTGCGTGCACACCACGATGCGCGAGGCCAACGACCGCGGCTTCGAGTGCGTGATGTTGACCGACTGCACCGGCGCCACCGACCCCGGCAACCACGCTGCCGCTTTCAAGATGATCCAGATGCAAGGCGGCGTGTTCGGCGCGGTGTCCGATTCCAAGCAAGTGATCGAGGCCCTCAGGGCCTTCCCGTCCATCCAAGGAGCCGTCGCATGAATGCCGCCAGCAAACGATTGATCCACCGCCGCCGCCTGCTGCACGCCGGCCTGGCCAGTGCCGCACTGGTGGGCTTGCCGCGCAAGTCGCTCGGGGCCGACGACAAGATCCTGATCGGCTACTGGCCGATCGCCTCCGGCCTGCCGTTGTACGCCGGCTTGGAGCGAGGGTTCTTCAAGGAGGCAGGGCTGCAAGTCGAAGGCGCCAAGTTCGCCAGCGCACAGCAGGTGGCCGAGGCGATGATCTCGGGCCGCATCCACGGCTCGGCCAACGGCACGGCGTCTGCGGCATTGGCACTGGCAGAAATCACGAGCCCCAATCTCCTCAAGATCATCTGCAGCAATCCGAGCAACCGCACGCTGGTGCTCGACGAGTTCGTGGTGCCGAAGGATTCGACCGTCAAGAGCATCGCCGAGCTGGTCGGCAAGAAGGTCTGCTCGGGCCCCGGCATCCAGAACGTCACGCTGGCCAAGATCATTCTGGAGAAGAACGGCATCGCCAATCCGACGGTCACCGAGCTGCCGATCGGCCAGCACGTGCCAGCCCTCGCCGCCGGCCAGGTCGATGCGGCCTACACGCTCGAGCCCACCGGCACCGCGGGGCGCTTGAAAGGGTTGACGCGGGTGTTGGAGCCCGGCGTGATCGCCAAGTATGTGCTCGGCGACCCGGACGCGCCGTGGTTCGGTGGCTCGGCCAGCATCACCACCGCGCTCATCAAAGACAAGCCCGAGCTGGCGAAAAGGTACGTCGCAGCCTATGCGAAGGCGGTGGACTGGGTGCGCAAGAACCCCGACGAGGCGCGCAAGCACATGGACGGTTTCACTGCCATCGAAGAGGCACTGGTCAAGGAGGTGCCGCTGTCGGGCTTCACGCTGTACAACGAATTCAAGGCCAGCGACGTGGAGTACTTCCAGAAGTTCTTCGACGTCTTCACCGAGCGCAAGATCTTCAGCAAGCGCCTGGACGTGAAGTCGCTGCTGTACACGGGTTGAGCGTGATGCAGGCCGCGATGAACCAGGTGTTGAATCGGCGCTGGTTGCCGCTGCTGGGGCCGCTGCTGCTGTTCGCGTTGTGGCAGCTGCTGATCAGCGCCCAGTTCGTCAAGGCGGTGCTGCTGCCGCCGCCGGGCGAGACGCTGGCGCACATGGCCAGCGTGTTCGCCAGCGGCGCGATCTTCGGCGACCTGTGGGCCACGATCTTCCGCACGCTGTGTTCGTTCGGCATCGCGGTCGTGATCGGCGTGCCGCTCGGTGTGCTGCTCGGCAGCTCGGTGGCGGCCTACCGCAGCGTCGAGTTCCTGATCGACTTCTTCCGCTCGACGCCGAGCTCGGCGCTGATCCCGCTGTTCCTGTTGATCTTCGGCATCACCGACGTCAACAAGATCGCGATCGCCAGCTTCGGCGCCATGCTGATCGTGCTGTTCAACAGCGCCTACGGCGTGATGAACGCCAAGAAGACACGCGTGATGGCCGCGCAGATCATGGGCGTGTCGAAGTGGCACGTCTTCAAGGACGTGATGCTGATGGAGAGCCTGGCGCAGACCTTCGTCGGCCTGCGCAGCGCGGTGTCGATGGCACTCGTCATCGTGATCGTCGCCGAGATGTTCATCGGCTCGGAAAGCGGCCTCGGCCATCGCATCATCGACGCGCAGCAGGTGTTCAACGTCAAGGAGATGTATTGCTCGATCCTGGTGACCGGCGCGTTGGGTTATCTGCTGAACCTGCTGTTCCTGCTGATCGAGAAGAAGCTGATTCACTGGAGTGGCAAGGCATGAGGCAGCAATTGACATGAGCGGCGCACTTCCACTGGCTGCGGTCCCGCCACAAGCACTATCCGCAGAACCCGACTCGCTGCTCACTCTGCGCGCCGCACCGAAGACGCACGTCACGGTGCGCGGCTTGAGCAAGAGCTTTGCCGGCAAGCCGCTGTACACCAACTTCAACCTCGACCTGCCGCGCAGCAAGATCGTCTCGATCTTCGGGCCCAACGGCTGCGGCAAGTCGACGCTGATGAACATGATCGCCGGCCTGGTACCGCCCGATGCCGGCGAGATCCTGTTCGACGGCAAGTCGTTGAAGGACACCAAGATCGGCTACGTGTTCCAGAACTATCGCGACGCGCTGTTTCCGTGGATCACCGCGTGGGACAACATCGCCTACCCGCTGCGCCGTGGCGGCATGAAGGAGGCCGACGTGCGCGCGCGGGTCGAGGCGTTGATCAAGCTGTTCGAGATCCGCTTCGACCTCGCGCGTTATCCCTACGAGCTGTCGGGCGGCCAGATGCAAACCGTGTGCATCATGCGCTCGCTGGCCACCGAGCCCGAAGTGCTGTTTCTCGACGAGCCGTTTTCGGCACTCGACTTCGAGATGACGTTGTTCATCCGCGCCAAGCTGCAGGATGCGCACATGGCCACCGGCACCACGATGGTGATCGTGTCGCACGATCTCGAGGACGCTGTGTTCCTGGCCGACCGCATCCTGCTGCTGACGCGACGGCCTACCCGCATCGCCGAGCTGGTGAGCTTCGACATGCCGCGCCCGCGTCCGCCCGAGGCAGTGGCCGATCCCGACTTCGTGCGCGTCAAGGCGCACGCGCTCGAGGTATTCCGGCGCGAGATGAACGCGTGACATGGCCGCACTGGCCCTCGACACCTACAACCTGACCAAGCGCTTCGGCGCGTTCACCGCGTTCGACGGCGTGTCGCTCGCGGTGCGGCCGGGCAGCGTGCATGCCTTGCTCGGCGAAAACGGTGCCGGCAAGAGCACGCTGGTGAAATGCGTGGTCGGCTACCACAAGCCCGACGACGGCGCCGTGCTGCTCGACGGCCGCGAACACGACATCGTTTCACCCACCGTCGCCCGCGCGTTGGGCATCGGCATGGTGTACCAGCACTTCACCGTGGTGCCGGGTCTCAGCGTGGCCGAAAACCTGTTGCTCGCGCGCGGTCGGCTGCCGTTGGTGCTCGACTGGCGGGCTGCGCGGGCCGAGCTTGAAGCGTTCTTGCGCACCACGCCGTTTCAGTTGCCGCTCGATGCCACGCCGATGGACTTGTCGGCCGGCCAAAAGCAGAAGCTCGAAATCCTGAAGCAGCTGTTCCTGCAGCCGCGGCTGCTGATCCTCGACGAACCCACCTCGGTGCTGACGCCGCAGGAAGCCGACGAGGTGTTGGGCGCCTTGCGCGAGCGCGCGCACTCCGGCGCCTGCAGCATCGTGCTGATCACGCACAAGTTCCGCGAGGTCAATGCCTATGCGGACGACGTGAGTGTGCTGCGCCGCGGCCGCATGGTGATGAGTGCGCGCGTGGCCGAGACCGGCGCCGAGGCCCTGGCCGACGCGATGGTGGGCGAGCGTGCGGCGGCGCGCGACCCGGTGGCTTGGCAACGCCTGCCCAACGGCATCGGCACACCGGTGCTGCAGATCGAGCAGCTGTCGGTGCGCGGCGATCGTGGCGAGCTGGCGCTGCACGAGCTGAGCCTCACCGTGCGCGCTGGCGAGATCGTCGGCGTGGCCGGCGTCTCGGGCAACGGCCAGCGCGAGCTGATGCAGTCGCTCACCGGGCAGCGTGTGCGCGAGGATGGAGCGGTGCGAGTCGACGGGCGACCCTATCACGCCACGCGCTCGCAGAATCATCATCACGCGGTGCGCAGCTTGCCGGAGGAGCCGCTGGGCAACGCCTGTGTCGGTGAACTCGGGGTGGGCAGCAACATGGCCCTGCGCGGCTTCGACCGTGCGCCCTTGTCGCGCTCGGGCTGGATGCGCTGGGGCCGCGTGGCGACGCGCGCGCGCGAATTGATCGCCGAGTATGGCGTCAAGACGCAAGGCGAGAACGCGGCGATTCGCACGCTGTCGGGTGGCAACGTGCAACGTGCGGTACTGGCGCGCGAGCTGTCGGGCCAGGCACGCTTGCTGTTGGTGGCCAACCCGGTGTTCGGGCTCGACTTTGCCGCCGTCGCCGAGATCCATGCGCGCCTGATGGCGGCGCGCAACGGCGGCGCCGCCGTGCTGCTGATCAGCGAAGACCTGGACGAACTGCTGGAGTTGTCGGACCGCATCGTCGTCATCAGCGAGGGCCGCATCGTGCACGAGACCTCGGCTGCCGGCGCCGACCGCCGCACGCTCGGCGCCCACATGGGCGGCAGGGCGCACGCGGTGCACGACGCCGCGCCACCCGATGTGATGCCAGTGGCACAGAGGCAGGCAGCATGAGCGCCGCGCTGCGTCCGCCGCCGCAATGGGTTCTGGCGGCGTGACGGTTGCCCGCGCCGCGGTCACGCGTTGAAGCGGCGCACCTATGATCCAACCATGGCCAAGACGAGCCTGTCCAAGATAGTCGCCGCCACGGCCGATCGTGCCTCGCCGCTGCGCAAGAGCGCCAGCGTGCTGACCTTGCCCTCGGCCACGCTGGCCGATCAGGCTTACGGTCTCGTGAAGCAGGCGATCTTCGACTTTGACCTGATGCCCGGCGACCGTTTCTCCGAGGCCGAGGTGTCACATGCCACCGGCGTCAGCCGCACGCCGCTGCGCCAGGCGCTGCAGCAGTTGCAGCGCGAAGGCTTCGTGCAGGTCTTTCCCAAGATGGGCTGGCGCGTCGCGCCGCTGGACTTCGACGTCTTCGATCAGCTCTACGACCTGCGCGTGCTGCTCGAATGCCATGCTGCCGATCGCTTGTGCCAGATCGAAGAACGCCCGCAGTTGCGTGCACTGGCCGACGTGTGGCTGGTGCCGCCGGGCGAGCGCTGCATGGAGCCCGACGAGGTGAGGGTGCTCGACGAGTCGTTCCACAACGAGCTGGTGCGCGCCAGCGGCAATGCCGAGATGGCGCGCGTTCATCAGGAGATCACCGAGCGCATCCGCATCGTGCGGCGCCTGGACTTCACCAAGCGCCCGCGCGTGGCGGCCACCTATGACGAACACGCGCGCATCCTGCGCGCCGTGACGCGCCGCCGTGCCGAGGAGGCCACACGCCTGCTGGCGGCGCACATCGAGCAGAGCAAGCTCGAAGTGCGCCACATCACGCTCGACATGATCTATCGCGCCCGCGAACGCTGATCCGCGGCGCGCGGTTTCGGGCCGGCGGTCTTGCGGATGTGCGGGCACCCGCCGGGCACAGCGGTTGCCGCTGCGGCGATACTGTCGCCCCATGACCGCTCTGCGCATCGCCTGCGTCGGCCACGCTGCACTCGACCACGTGTTCGAGGTCGACGCCTTCCCGGCGCGGCCGACCAAGACGCCGGCATCGAGCTATCGGCCCGGCACCGGCGGCATGGCATTCAATGCGGCGATCGCCGCCGCGCGGCTGGGTGCCGCGGTGCGCATGATCGGGCGTGTCGGCGGCGAGCCCGGCGCGCAGACGCTGCGCGATCGCTTGGTCGCCGAGGGTGTCGATGCGCGCGGGCTCGAGAGCGTGCCCGGTGCCACCACCTCGGTGTCGGCCATCGTGGTCGATGCTCGCGGCGAGAGGCAGATCTTCAACCACCGCGGCGACGCGATCGTGCGCGCGCACGCGTTGGACACACGCCTGCTGCACGGTGCCGACGTGGTGCTGGCCGACCCGCGCTGGGTGGCCGGCGCCGCGGCGGCGTTGCGCTGGGCCCGCGGGCACGGCGTGATCGCGATGCTCGACGTCGACGTCGCGCCAGCGGCCGACCTGCAACAACTGGTGGCGCTGGCGCAATGGGCCGTGTTCTCTGCGGCCGGCCTGGCTGCGTACGCGCCCGGCCAGCCGCCACGGGCCGCGCTGCAGCGGGCGTTGGCCAGCGGCTGCGAGGTCGCGATGGTCACGCACGGCGATCGGCCGGTGTGGTGGTTGCGCCGCGGCGGCACGCTGCAGCGGCTCGCGGTGCCGCAGGTGGCGGCGATCGACACCACCGGTGCCGGCGACGTGTTCCACGCCGCGCTGGCGCTGGCCATCGGCGAGGGCCGCGCCGAGCGCACGGCGGTGGCATTTGCCGCCACCGCGGCGGCGCTCAAGTGCCTGGGCGGCCCCGGCGTGCTCGGCGCACCTGCGCGGACCGCGGTGGAACGCGCGCTGCCGCGACCGGCCGCCGCCAGCCCGCGGCGTGATGCCGCCACCGCTCGGGCGGCCGCCAGCGTGCCGCCGCGCGGGCGCGCTACCGACAGAACTCGTTGACCCCGCAGCACGATCACGCTGCGGTCTGCCTCGACTCGCAAGCGGTGTGGCGGCGTGGCGATGCGGCCGCGCGTTCCGGCGCCACAATCCGCGCATGAAGATCGTGATCCTGGGGGCGGGGCGGGTCGGCGAGAGTGCGGCC
>CAWHBZ010000007.1:0-145248 GCA_963827645.1 uncultured beta proteobacterium
CGACGAGGCCGCGAAAGCGCACGCGCCGGTCGCGGCGCGGCGCACCGGCCGGCGCGATGTGCGGGAAGCGCCGCACCAGCGCGCCGATCGCGATGCGCGCTTCCAGCCGCGCCACGTTCATGCCGCTGCAGGCGTGGGCGCCATGGCCGAAGGCGACGTGCAGGTTGGGCTTGCGCGCGATGTCGAGCCGATCGGGCGACTCGAACTGCGCCGGGTCGCGGTTGGCGGCGCCGATGCCCAGCGTGACGAACGCGCCGGCCGGCAACTCGCGCGTGCTGAGGGCCACCGGCGCCGTCAGCAGGCGGTTGTTCAGCTGCAGCGGGCTCTCGAAGCGCAGCAGCTCTTCGACGGCGGTGGTGATCAGCGCCGGCTCGCGCTGCAGGCGCTCGAGCTGGTCGCGGTGCGTCAGCAGCGCATGCATGCCGTTGCCGATCAGGTTGGTGGTGGTCTCGTGGCCGGCGTTGAGCAGGAAGATGCAGTTGTGCAGCAACTCGGTCTCGCTGAGCCGTTCGCCGTCGTGCTCGCCTTGGATCAAGCGCGTCAGCACGTCGGCCTCGGGGTCGCCGGGGTGGCGGCGGCGCTCGGCCACCAGGCGCGCGCAGGTAGGCCACGAAGTCGCTCACCGCGGCGTTGCCGCGCGCCAGCACCTCGGGCGCGGGCACCGGCTCGAGCGCCGACAGGATGGCCAGCGACCAGGCGCGCAGCGGCGCGCGCTCGTCGCGCGGCACGTCGAGCAGGTTGCCGATCACCTCCACCGGGATCTGCGCCGCGAAATCCTCGATCAGGTCGGCCTGCGCGCGCCCGGTCCAGCGCGTCGAGCAAGCCATCGACCAGCGCCACGACGCCGGGCTCCATGCGCGTGATGGCGCGCTGATTCAGCGCGCCCATCAGCAGGCGGCGCACCCGCGTGTGCAGCGGCGGATCGTTGAACACCAGGCTCGTGGTGTGGTGCTCGTACAGCGGCGTGCCGGCGCCGAACTTGGGCGCGAACTCGCGCTGCTTGTCCGAACTGGCGGCCGCGTTGCGGTAGAGCAGCGGCCACGTCGTCATAGCGCGTCAGCAGCCACTGCCGTCGCCGAGCGCGTGCACCGGATCGTGCGCGCGCAGCCGCGCGTAGAACGGGTAGGGGTCGTCGATGAAGCCGGGCGGCGGATCGGCGAGCGTGAAGCCGTCGATCGCCGGCGGCGCGGCGGGGGTTTGCATCGGCTGCAGTCTATCGGCCGTGGCGTCCGGCGCCGGCGGCAAAGCGCGCGGCGCCGGCGACCCCTTCTTCGAACACCACCGGGTAGCCGCCCGCGCCCTCTTGGCGCAGCGCGTCGCTCAGCGGCAGGTCCCACTGCGCAAAGGCCGATGCGCGGTCGGCCAGCATGCAGCGCTGCGGGAACGCCGCGATCTGTGCCGCCAAGCGCCTGCGCTGCGGCCAACGCCTGGCCGTCGTCGACCACCCGATTGGCCAGGCCCATCTGCAGCGCTTCGTCGGCGCTGACCGCGCGGCCGGTGAGGATGAGGTCGAGCGCACGGCCCATGCCGATGAGCCGCGGCAGCCGCACCGTGCCGCCGTCGATCAGCGGCACGCCCCAGCGGCGGCAGAACACGCCGAACACGGCGCTGCGCGCGGCGACGCGCAGGTCGCACATCAGCGCCAGCTCCAGGCCGCCGGCCACCGCGTAGCCCTCGACCGCGGCAATCACCGGCTTGCTGAACTGCGTGCGCGTCGGTCCCATCGGGCCGGCCGCGGTGCCGGTGGGCTCGATCGCGTTGGCGCGCGCGGGGTCGCCGAGTGCCGTGAGGTCGGCGCCGGCGCAGAACTGGCCACCGTCGCCGGTGAACACCGCCACCCGCAACGACTCGTCGCGCTCGAACGATGCGAACGCCTCGCGCAGCAGCGCGGCGGTAGGGCCATCGACCGCGTTGCGCTGCGCGGGGCGCGACAGCGTCACCGTCATCACGGGGCCTTCGACCGTGCAACGCACGGCGGCTTGTGGGCTCATCGGCTGCTCCTGCTGGGATGTGCAGCGCAGTGTGCACCGTGCGCGCCCAGAAGAAAAAAGGCGGCGACCGATCGGGCCGCCGCGCCTCAAGACCAGGAGATCAATGCTTCTTCTTAGTTGCCCCAACCGATGTCGAGCAGCAGCGGCAAGGTCAGGTCGTCGGGCGGCGCCACCGCGATCGGCTGATTGGGAGTCAGGAACGGCTCCATCAGCAGGTTGGGCTTGGCCAGCGTGTCGTAGTGCGATACCGACGAGCCTGGCTGGTTGGGGTTCGGCGTGAACATGAACACCCGCTGCAGATAGTCCGCGCCCTGCAGCTTGAGCTGGTTCTCGAACAGCACGCCGATCGGGCCGATGCGTTGGGCGGCGTGCTGGCGATCGCGTTCTTGATCTCGGTGCCGTCGGCCAGCGAAACGCGCAGCGACGGAATCGTGATCGTCGGATCGATCCCGGCCAACGGCTGCGGCGGCGTGCCCGGGGCGTTGTCGGCGATCACCACCGCCTTGGCCCCGGCCAGCTGCGCGTTCTTCACCTTGACGGTGAAGGCGCAGAAACCGCGGTCGATCACCGCCACCTTGCCCTCCACCAACTTGGCGTTGGCGGCGTCCAGCGGCGCACAGGCGAGTCCACTGCCGTTGGCCTGGTCGACCACGTGCACGAGCTCGCTGGCGACCGACGTGCGCTTGTCGATCTCAGGGCCGAACTCGGCAGGCCCGTTGGCGTAGAACTTGTTCAGGCCGCCGCCGGCGACAAACAGCTCGGGTGTGCCGTGGTTGAGCACCTTGTGCGCGCTCTTGGTCACCTGTTTGCCGTTCCACACCAGGTTGCGCGGCGTGATGGCCGACGTGACCCGCTCGGCATCGGTCATCTGCGTCCACGTCTTGCGCTGTTGGGGATCGAACAGGAAGTCGTCGAAGATCGACGGCAGGCCCAGGAAGGGCTGGCCGTTGCCATCGTCGGTGAAGGTCTGGACGCCCAGCCCGTGACCGAACTCGTGCAGCACCGTGGTGACCAGATCGATCTGGGTCGCGTTGTCGGGCTTGCCGTCCAGGCCAAGGTAGAAGCTCAAGCCTTCGAGACAGCCCGGCTTGCCCAGATCGCCGTTGAAGAATGAAATGATGTCGGCGCTGACGAACGGATCGGGGTTGGGCTCCAACTTCACGCCCGACAGCTTGTTGGCCAACGCGCCTGGGTACCAGGTGCCCGGCTTGCCGTTGGGGAAGTCAGCGAAGATGTTGTAGGCCCCCGCCGCGCCCAGCACGCCGCTGGTTGCATCGCAGTCCAGCGGGGCAAAGGTGGCCAGCACCTGGATCGGAATGTCCGACCTCAGCCGGCGCCCCCAGAAATCGGCGACGAAGGCAAACACGATCTGGCGCTGCTCGCCGACCGTGGTGCCGGGGTTGCCGCCCACCGGCGGCCGGTGTCGTCTCGTTGAAGCCGACACCCGGGCCATCGATGTTGATCACCTGGATCGTCGCCGCATGGGCGGCCATCAAGCCGGCGGCGGACAGTGCGATCGCCGCACCGGCGCGGCGCAAACCCTTCAGTCGCTCAGTGGTCATCATGTTGTTCTCCCACCAACGCGCCGCGCATGGCCTTGGACGCGGTGTCGTCACCGGTCACGCACTGCGTCGACAGCGTGCCATCAGCGTTGCGCCGCGCCACCGAGAACGACAGCCTACTGGCATCGACGCGGGAGCCCTTTGCACCGAGCTGCGCGTTCAGCGGCTGGGCCGTCATCAACTGAGCCGCCGGGTGCGAGCGCAGGGCGGACTGCACCGCGTTGCCTTCGGGCGCGGCCGCACGCGCTGCTGCACGAGCGGCTTGCGCCTTGGCCTTCGCGGCGGCCAGTTCGTCGTGCTCCGGCATGCGCGCGCGACCCGTGTAGGGATCGATCACGATGCGGTGCGCCTCCAGCGACTGCGCAAACGCGGATGGCGCGGCGAGTGCGCTCAGTGCCGCGACTGCGCAGGCAGCCAACGGCAAGGCCACCTGTTGGGCGGCCCGATTGCGGATGTGGGACATGGAATCGCCTCCTTGCGTAACGGAAATGAAATTCCAATGGTCGGGTCCGCAATCTGGTGTCGAGCCTTCGAGGTAGGGACAGGGCTATTACCTAGGCGATGGCCCGCCGATTGCGGCGAGATGTAACCGCAGCGGCCGCTGTCATCGGAAAAACTTGCTCGACACACGGGCGCACGTCGCGCCGACACGTGGCGCTTGTGTGACAAGCGAGATCGGCCTGGAGCCGCTCAGGCGGCCAGCAGCTGCCGAGCACCCCGCCACGCGATCGCGTGGCGGTTGTCATGTCGGCAGGCCTGCCTGCGGGCTCAGGCAGCCAGCAGCTGCCTGAGCACGAACGGCAGGATGCCGCCGTGCTGGTAGTAGTCGACCTCGATCGGCGTGTCGATGCGCAGCGTCAGCGGCACCTCCTGGCGGCTGCCGTCGGCCGCGCGTGATGACCAGCGTGGCGTCGCTCTGCGGCTTGCAGCTTCGGCGCCGAGCACGATGTCGATCACTTCGTCGCCGTTCAGGCCCAGCGACTGCCAGTCGAGTCGCCGGCCTTGAACTGCAGCGGCAGCACGCCCATGCCGACCAGGTTGCTGCGGTGGATGCGCTCGAAGCTCTGCGCCACCACGGCCTTGATGCCCAGCAGCTGCGTGCCCTTGGCCGCCCAGTCGCGCGACGAGCCGGTGCCGTATTCCTCGCCGGCGAAGATCACCGTGGGCGTGCCCTCGGCGATGTACTTCATCGCGGCGTCGTAGATGAACATCTTCTCGGCCCGCACGGCTCGGTAGCAGCGTGACGCCGCCTTCCTCGCGCGAGCCGTCGGCCCCGGCCGGGATCATCAGGTTCTTGATGCGCACGTTGGCGAAGGTGCCGCGCATCATCACCTCGTGGTTGCCGCGGCGCGAGCCGTAGCTGTTGAAGTCGGCCTTCAGCACGCCGTTGCGCCAGCAGGTACTGGCCGGCCGGCGAGGTGTCCTTGATCGAGCCGGCCGGCGAGATGTGGTCGGTGGTGATCGAGTCGCCGAACAGCGCCATGATGCGCGCGCCCTGCGACGCCCGGCTGCTGCCGACGGCGCGCACCGGCGGCTGCCATCGTGAAGTCGTCGAAGAACGGCGGCTCGGCGATGTAGGTGCTGGTCGGCCAGTCGTAGACCTGGCCCGTGACGCCCTTGATCTCGCTCCCACAGCTCGCCGGGCTCGCTCTTGACCTTGCCGTAGTTCGTCGCGGAAGGCCTTGGCGTTCATCGCGTACTTCATCAGCGCGTGGATCTCGTCGCTGGTCGGCCAGATGTCGCCCAGGTAGACGTCGCTTGCCGTCCTTGCCCTTGCCCACCGGCTCGGTCATCAGGTCGCGCAGCACCGTGCCGGCGATCGCATAGGCCACCACCAGCGGCGGGCTGGCCAGGAAGTTGGCCTTCAGGTTGGGGTGGATGCGCGCCTCGAAGTTGCGGTTGCCCGACAGCACCGCGGCGCAGACCAGGTCGTTCTTGGTGATCGGCCTCGTTGATCTCGGGCGTCAGGTCGCCGGCGTTGCCGATGCAGGTGGTGCAGCCGTAGCCGGCCACGCGCGAAGCCGAGCTTCTCCAGGTAGGGCAGCAGGCCGGCCTTCGTGCAGGTACTCGGTGACGATGCGCGAGCCCGGCGCCAGCGAGGTCTTGATGTGCGGCTTGCACCGTCAGGCCGGCTTCGCACCGCCTTCTTGGCCAGCAGGCCGGCGGCCAGCAGCACGCCCGGGTTGCAGGTGTTGGTGCAGCTGGTGATGGCGGCGATCAGCACGTCGCCGTTGCGCAAGCTGCAGGCCGTTGGCGCGCGGTGAAGGCTGCGCGCCAGCTTGTCGGCCGGCTGGTTGAAGCCGTTCTCGGCCGACCGGCTTGCTGAACAGCGACCCGAACTGGCTCGCCAGGTGCTGAGCTCGATGCGGTCCTGCGGCCGCTTGGGGCCCGCCAGGCTGGGCGCCACGGTCCCAGGTCGAGCTTGACGACCTGCGAGTAGTCGATCTCGCCGGCGCGCGGCACGCCGAACAGCCCCTGCGCCCTGAAGTAGGCCTCGAAGGCCTCGATCTCGTCCTTGGTGCGGCCGGTGCCCTCGAAGTAGTCGATGGTCGTCTCGTCGACCGGGAAGAAGCCCATCGTCGCGCCGTACTCGGGCGCCATGTTGGCGATGGTCGCGCGGTCGGGCACCGCCAGGCTGCGCGTGCCCTCGCCGAAGAACTCGACGAACTTGCCCACCACCTTGTGCTTGCGCAGCATCTCGGTGACGGTGAGCACCAGGTCGGTGGCGGTGCACGCCTTCGCGCAGGCGGCCGGTGAGCTCGAAGCCCACCACGTCGGGCGTCAGGAAGTACACCGGCTGGCCCAGCATGCCGGCCTCGGCCTCGATGCCGCCGACGCCCCAGCCGACCACGCCGATGCCGTTGATCATCGTGGTGTGGCTGTCGGTGCCGACCAGCGAGTCGGGGTAGTAGACGCCGTCGGCGCGTCTTGTGCACGCCGCGCGCCAGGTACTCCAGGTTGACCTGGTGCACGATGCCGAAGCCCGGCGGCACCACGCCGAAGGTGTCGAAGGCCTGCATGCCCCACTTCATGAACTCGTAGCGCTCGCGGTTGCGCTGGAACTCCAGCTTCATGTTCAGGTCGAGCGCGTTCTTGCGTGCCGTAGTGGTCGACCATGATCGAGTGGTCGACCACCAGGTCCACCGGCACCAGCGGCTCGATGCGCCTCGGGGTCTTGCCCAGCCGCGGCGGCGACGTTGCGCATCGCGGCCAGGTCGGCCAGCAGCGGCACGCCGGTGAAGTCCTGCAGCACCACGCGCGCCACGACGAACGGGATCTCGTCGGTGCGCTCGGCGTTGGGCTGCCAGTTGGCGAGCTGCCGCACGTGCTCGGCGGTGACCTTCTTGCCGTCGCAGTTGCGCAGCACCGACTCCAGCACGATGCGCAGCGACACCGGCAGGCGCGTCGACGTTGGGGTACTGCTTGGCCAGCGCGGGCAGCGAAAAGAACTGTGCCGCTGCCGCTGCGAGCCGATCGTGAAGGTCTGCAGCGTGTTGGCGAAGGCGTTGGGTCATGGCGCGCTCCGGCGTCTGTTGCGTGGCCGCGCATTTTGCAGGGTTCGCAGGCTGCGTGCCATGAGCGCGGTGCGCGGCCGCGTCGCCGCCCGCGGTGCCGCTCAGCCTGGTCGCCGGCAGGTAGCGCACCGCCAGCACGCCTTCGATGCGCGCGATGTCGGCCAGCACCGCGTCGCCGACGGCGCTGTCGACGTCGACCAGCGTGTAGGCCATGTCGCCGCGCGACTTGTTGACCATGTTGTGGATGTTCAGGCCGGCATGCGCCATGGCGGTGGAGATCTGGCCCAGCATGTTGGGCACGTTGGCATTGGCGATGGCCAGCGCGATAGCGCCGACTCGCGCGCCATCGACACGTTCGGGGAAGTTGACCGCGTTGGCGACGTTGCCGTGCTCCAGGTAGTCGCGCAGCTGGTCGGCCACCATGACGGCGCAGTTGTCCTCGGCCTCGCGCGTGCAGGCGCCCAGGTGCGGCAGCGCGATGACACCGGGGTGGCGCAGCAGCGCCGCGCTGGGGAAATCGCAGACGTAGCAGCCGAGCTGCCTGGCATCGAGCGCGCCGAGCACGGCGGCTTCGTCGACCACGCCTTCGCGCGAGAAATTGAGCAGCACCGCGTCCGGGCGCAGCAGGCCGATGTTCGTCTGCGTTGACCAGGTTGCGCGTGGCCGCCACCAGCGGCACGTGCAGGCGTCACGAAGTTGGCGTCCTTCAGCACCTCGTTGACGCTGGCGGCGCGCTTCACCTGCGACGGCAGGCTCCAGGCGGCGTCGACCGTGATGTCGGGGTCGTGGCCCAGCACCTGCATGCCCAGCTTGATGGCGGCGTCGGCCACCAGGCAGCCGATCTTGCCCAGGCCGATCACGCCCAGCGTCTGGCCGGCCAGCTCGATGCCGGCGAACGCCTTCTTGCCGTCTTCGACGGTGGCTGTCCAGGTCGCTGCGCCTGGGCGTCGAGCGCGTCGACGAAGCGCAGCGCCGGCGCAGGTTGCGCGCCGCCATCAGCATGCCGGCCAGCACCAGCTCCTTCACCGCATTGGCGTTGGCGCCCGGCGCGTTGAACACCGGCACGCCGCGCGCGCTCATCTGCCTCGACCGGGATGTTGTTGGTGCCGGCGCCGGCGCGGGCGATGGCCTGCACGCTGGGCGCGATCGTCCAGCCTTGTGCAGGTCGGCCGAGCGCACCAGCATCGCCACCGGGTCGGCGACGTCCTTGCCGACGCGGTAGCGCTCGGCCGGCAGCCGCTACAGGCCGCTGGCCGAGATCTGGTTCAGCACCAGGATCTTGAGCATCGGCCGTCAGCCATGCTGCGCCTCGAACTCCTTCATGTACACCACCAGCGCGCTGCACGCCTTCGATCGGCATCGCGTTGTAGATCGACGCGCGCATGCCGCCCACCGAGCGGTGGCCCTTGAGCTGCACCATGCCCGCGCGCCTGCGCGCCCTTGAGGAACGGCTCGTCGAGCTTCTCGTCGTTCAGCCGGAACGGCACGTTCATCAGCGAGCGGTCTTCGCGCGCCACCGGGCATTGCGGTAGAACGACGCTGCTGTCGAGGTAGTCGTACAGCACCGCGGCCTTCTTGCGGTTGTGCGCCTCCATCGCCGTCACGCCGCCCTGCGCGTTGATCCACTTGAGCACCAGCCCGGCGATGTAGATCGCATAGGTGGGCGGCGTGTTGTACATCGAGTCGTTGTCGGCCTGCAGCTTGTAGTCGAACGCCGTCGGGCACATCGGCAGCGCCTGGCCGATCAGGTCGTCGCGCACGATCACGATCGTCACGCCCGAGGGGCCGATGTTCTTCTGCGCGCCGGCGTAGATCAGGCCGTACTTCGACACGTCGAGCGGCCGCGACAGGATGTTGGACGACATGTCGGCCACCAGCGGCACGCTGCCGATCTCGGGCGTGTAGTGGAACTCGACGCCGCCGATGGTTTCGTTGCCGGTAGATGTGCACGTAGGCGGCGTTCGGATCGAGCTTCCAGCTCGCGCGCGGCGGGATGCGCGGTGTAGCCGCTGTCCTTGCCCGATGCGGCGACGTTGACCTTGCAGTACTTCTGCGCCTCCTTGATCGACTTCTTGCTCCACTCGCCGGTGTCGATGTAGTCGGCCGCTGTCTTGCCGCGCAGCATGTTCAGCGGCACGATGGCGTTCTCGCCGATGGCGCCGCCCTGCATGAACAGCACCTTGTAGTTCGCCGGCACGCCCAGCAGCTCGCGCAGCAGCGCTTCGGCCTCGGCGTGGATCGAGATGAATTCCTTGCCGCGGTGGCTCATCTCCATCACCGACATGCCCGAGCCGTGCCAGTCGAGCATCTCGTCGGCGGCCTGGCGCAGCACCGGTTCGGGCAGGGCCGCGGGCCCGGGGCTGAAATTGAACACGCGCGTCATCTGCTGATTCTCCGCCGCCGAAAGCGGCCGCATCGACCAAAGGGCGCAAGAATACCCAACCTGGCCGGCGACGCTTGGGAGGGCCATGTTTCAGCTGCCACCGAGGCCGGAGTATTTCAGCGCCGCGCACGAGGCCTTTCGGGCCAGCGTGCGCCGCTTCGTCGAGGCCGAGATCGCGCCGCACGCCGGCGCCTGGGACGAGGCCGGCACGTTCCCGCGCGAGCTGTACCGGCGCGCCGCCGCGGTGGGCATCACCGGCATCGGCTACCCCGAGGCACTGGGCGGCACGCCGGCGGACCTCTTCTTTGCCATCGCGGCCGCGGAGGAGATCGCCCGCGCCGGCTGCGGCGGCGTGCAGGCGAGCCTGGGCTCGCACGGCATCGCGCTGCCGCCGATCGTCGCGCACGGCAGCGATGCGCTGCAAGCGCCGTGTCGTGCCGCCGGTGCTGGCCGGCGACAAGATCGCCGCGTTGTGCATCACCGAGCCCGGCGGCGGCTCCGACGTGGCGGCGCTGAAGACCAGCGCGCTGCGCGACGGCGACCACTACGTCGTGAGCGGCGAGAAGACCTTCATCACCTCCGGCATGCGCGCCGACTTCCTGACCGTCGCGGTGCGCACCGATCCGGCCAACAAGGGCCCGGGCGGCGTGTCGCTGCTGGTGATCGACGGCGACACGCCGGGCCTGACGCGACACGAACTGAAGAAGATGGGCTGGTGGTGCAGCGACACCGCGCACCTGCACTTCGAGCGCTGCCGCGTGCCGGTGGCCAACCGTGTCGGCGCCGAAGGCGAGGGCTTCAAGGCCATCATGCACAACTTCAACAGCGAGCGGCTGATGATGGCCGCGATGGCGTGCAGCTACGGCGAGGCCTGCACCGACGAGGCGCTGGCCTGGGCGCGCGACCGCCGCACCTTCGGCGCGCCGCTGTCCGAGCGCCAGGTGATCCGCCACAAGCTGGTCGACATGGTGGCGCGCGTCGAGGCCGCGCGGGCGCTGGTGTACGACCTCGCATACCGCGTCGAGCACGGCCTGGGCGCACGCAGCGAGCTGGTGGCGCGCACCTGCATGGCCAAGGTGCTGGCCACGCAGGCGATGCAGTTCTGCGCCGATCAGGCGGTGCAGATCCTCGGCGGCATGGGCTTCATGCGCGGCAGCAAGAGCGAGCGCCTGTACCGCGAGGCCAAGGTGATGATGATCGGCGGCGGCTCCGAGGAGATCATGAAAGACCTGGCGGCGCGCCAGCTCGGCGTCTGAGCGGGCGCGAAGCCCGCCACCGCGTGGTTCGAAACTCCTATTCACCGTTCTACGAAGTCAGCCAGGCAAGCTGGGTAGCCCGCTTGATGCCGGCCGCGGCGAAGCTCGCGGCGAACGCCGAGTCGGGACCCACGAGCGGCGCGGCGTCGCATTCCAGAAAGAGCGGCCTGCCGTCCCGCACGATGAAGTCGACGCGCGCGGCCCAGTCGACGCCGAACACACGGCCGGCGGCGAGCGCCGCATCGCGGATCGCCTCGTCGCGCAGCACCTCGCGCGCCGGCCGCCAGAGGTATTTGCGCAGGAAAGAATACGGCGTACCCGGCGGCAGCAGGATGCGCAGCGGCATGCCGACGCGTTCGCGGAACAGCGCCACCGTCACCTCGTCGCCGACGATGCGCTCCTGCACCAGGTGGTCCTCGTCCCTTTTGCCCGGCGGAACGTCGCCGACCAGCCGTACCCCGATCGAGTCGGAACCACGGCGCGGCTTGAGCACGAACGGCGCCGGCAGCGAATGCGCCTCGCTCGCGAGGAACGTGCGCGGCGTACCGGCGATCCGCCGGCAGGCTTCGTACTTGTCGTAGCAGCGCTCGAGCGCGGCGCTTCCCGGTCCGAAGTACGGAACCCGCAGCGTGCGCACCACTTCGCGCATCACCGGATCGGACAACCGCAGCAGCGAACCGGGCGGAGCCTTGCCTGAAATCAGCTGCGCGCCTAGCTCTCGGGCGATGCTGCGCGCCTCGGCGCGGTGGATCCAGGCGAGCGGGTGCGCGCGCCACGGCTCGCGCACCACGACGACGGGGTCAGCGTGCGAGGAAACTCGAGTCGACACGCAGCGTGGCGCCAGTAATGAAGTGCAACGCCGGGTTAGGCTGACTCGCGCACCTGAAAGAGGTCGCCCGTCAACTTTTCAGAACCGGAGTGAGACACAACCTCGACGCCATGCGTCCGAGGTCGGCAAATGAGTCGGCCTTCATCTTGCGCATCATCTTTCGAGTGGATGGCGGTCATTTGCCACCGCGATTGGGGTCTGCCACTGGCTGCTCTCGCGGCATGCGAACTGGGGCTCACCACCCACTGCTGACACTCGCTCGGCCCGGGTTCGCAACCCGGAAGCTGACTTAGAGTCGTTGCAGTTTGCGTGCAGCACCCGCGTAGAGCACTTCTCGCATCGCCGCGGAGGCGCGCGCGTGGAAAGCAACCGCTGTGGGATCGAAATCTCGGGCCGGCACGGGCGTGCGCTCAAAGTGCCCGTACCGGTCCTCACCCCGCACCAACGCCGCGCAATCCCAACTTCCCACCACCTGTTTGGTCGTAGGCGGCATGAAATGCATCGACACGCCGATGCGCCGATCCGAAGACAGATTCGGCCCCGAACCATGTGCCAGGCAATAGTTGTGCAAAGACATTTGCCCGGACCGCAAAGGCATGAAAGCGGCGCGCGACTCATCCAGCCCGGAAATCGACTGGCCGCGCGTCAGCATGTTGTCCTCGTCGTAGGTATCCTGGTGCGACAACGTTTCGCCTACGTGAGTCCCCGGCATGACCTTCATGCACCCCGCCTCGACGCTGGCATCGGAAATGGCGAACCAAGCCGTGATGACGTTACGCGAAGACAATCCCCAGTAGGTGTTGTCCTGGTGCCAGGATACGAAGCTCTTCGAGCCGGCGTCCTTGATCCAAAAGATGGTGCTCCAGCACAGTATGTCAGGCCCGATGAGTTGTTCGACCGGGTCCAGGACGCGCGAATCGCGGATCAGTTCATCGAGCCACTTGAACAGCAAGTAAGCCCGGCTACGCTGCACGGCCTCGAGCTTCCCGCCCTGGCGGGCCTCGACCGCCTCGAGTTGACGTCGCAGCCCAAGCGCTTCCACCGCCGGCATCACCGGAACGGGGTAGACGTAACCGTCACGTTTGTATTGCGCGACTTGTTGTGCTGTGAGCGTCATTGATTCCATCATACAAAGTATGGGTTGGTCGGCCACGGGGTGCTGCCTCCCCCAAGCAGTTGGTCGACCGCAGTCGGAATCAGGTCATCGAGACAAGGACCGACGCATTCGCGCAGATGATCGAGGCCGGCGTGTCGGTCGCGGTCACCAGCGGCGCGGCTCGCGGTACCACGCAGCGCATCGACGCCGCGCTGGCCGCTTGAATGTTCGCTCTTGTCACGAGAATTCATCCGTGGTGTGATCCGCCGACCGCTCGACCTCGCGTTTCTTGCAAGAGATTCGTGCTCGCTCGACGCGGCCCCACGTGACGCGCGCAGGCGAACGCGCGGTCATCCGAAGAACAGATGCGTAAGGAGACACTCGACATGAAGGCTTCCACAATTGCGCGAGCGGCGGTGGCCGTTTGTGCGCTGTACGCGACCATCGCTGCGGCACAAGTCAGCGAAAAACCATTTCAGGAGAAATGGGCGCCCAGCAAATGGGGCAAGGACGACTCGGCAGGATCGGCCAACCACACCAAGAACCCGGAGAACGTGAAACGCGCTCTCAGCATGATCAAGCAGTACAAGTCCGTGACCCTGGGCAAGTACTACCACCGAGATATTCCCGCCGTCGGCACGCGTCATTGGAATTTCACACTGACCGGCACGCCCAATGCCGGCCCGTTCGGCGAGAACGCGATGGTCTATCACGACGAGTTCATCGCCACCGAGATCGGGCAGATCGGCACGCAATTCGACGGCCCCGGCCACATCGGCGTCAACACCTCCAAGGGCATGTTCCTCTACAACGGCCGCATGTATCCCGAATCCTACGAGCGAGGGCCCGCCGGGCGCGCCGAAGGGATGGGACCGAACGGTGTGGAGTTCGTAGGCGAGGCGGGTTTCATCTGCCGCGGCATCGTGCTGGATGCCGCCGGCTATCGCGGCGTCGAGCGTCTTCCAATTCCGACGAAGCCGGGAGACATCGGAATCGTGACGGCGGATGACATCAAGGCCATCATCAAGCGGCAGGGCATCGCAGAGCCGCAACCCGGTGACTGCGTGTTCCTGCACACCGGCCACGGCAACATCTGGGGCAATAGCATCTACAAGAAGATGAGCCCCGAAGAACGCGCCAAGGCGCGCGTGGATTTTGGCGCCGGCGAGCCCGGATTCGGCATCAGCGGGTGCGAGTACATGGCTTCGCGCGACATCGCCCTCATGGGCGGCGATACGTCAGCCAACGACGCTCAGCCATCCGGTGAAAAGGGCACGGCGTACGCTGTCCACTGCCATACCGAGATGCAAACCCGGCGCGGCATCTGGAACCTGGAGAACCTCGACCTGAAGCCGCTGGTCGACGCAAAGGTCTACGAGTTTGCATTCATCTGGGCGCCGCTCAAGATTGTCGGCGGCACGGGCTCACCCGGAAATCCGATCGCGATCTACTGACAGCGCGCGACAGTGCAGGGGGAAGCGGGCGCCTGTCAGGGCGTCCGCACCTGTGCAGAGGGTGGCGCGGTTGCTACCGCAAAACGGTCGTCAAGTTCCTGTCGCATCACTACCGTGCCTGGACATACGAGTGAGCGGAGCGAACCATCGGCAAGCCGACGCTCGGCCGTCCTCGATCACGTCGGAACACACTAGGTCCGCAGTACCTTCAAAGGCGGTCATCGGGACCGCTCGCACGGATGCGCCTTGATGACCACAATGTGGCCGAGACCGTGAATTCACGGCGCGGCGGTCACTGACCGTAACCGCTGCATTGCTGTCGTCCGTCTCGCCGAGGCGATGCCAAGGAAACGGCTGCGACAGCCACGCCGCGTTAGCGCGTCAGCGCAGCATCATTCGCCGCTGCGCACGGCTTGGCTCGGCAACTCGCGCTGCCAGTCACCGCCGAGCGCCTTGATCAGGAACACCGAGGTCAGCATGCGCTGGCCATCGAGCTGCGCCACCAGCCGCGTGCCGTTGAGCAGCGCCTGCTGCGCGGTGATGACGTCGAGGTAGCCCGAGGCGCCGCCTTCGTAGCGCGCAGTGGCCATGTCGAGCACGCGGCGCGCGGTGGTCACCGCCACCCGCGCCTGCGTCGCCGCGCGCTCGAGCGCGGCCAGCCCGGTGATGCCGTCTTCGGCCTCCTGCATCGCGATCAGCACCACGCGCCGGTAGTTGGCGACCGTCGCCGCGTGCCCGGCACGTGTGAAGTCGACGTTGGCCTGCAGGCGCCCGTTGTCGAACAGCACCTGCGTGGCCGACAGGCCGAACGCCCACAGCACGCTCGACGCATCGAACAGCGTCGACAGCGACCGGCTCTCGACGCCGTAGAGCGTGGGGCTCAAGGTCACGCTGGGATAGAACGCGGCGGTGGCGACACCGATCTGCGCGTTGGCCGCCGCCATCGCGCGCTCGGCCGATGCGATGTCGGGCCGCCGCTCCAGCACGTCGGACGGCACGCCCAGCGGCACCGTCGGCGGCGTCAGCTCGCGCACGTCGCGCGCCAGCGCGAAGCTCGGCGCCGGCGTGCCCACCAGCGTGGCGATCGCGTGCTCGAAGATGCCGCGCTGGCGCTGCAGCAGGTCAACCTGCACCAGCGTCGAGTCGAGCAGGGCTTGCTGCTGCGCCACGTCGAGGCCGGTGGCGGCGCCGAGCTCGTGGCGCGCCTTCACCAGCTCGAGTGCGCGGCCGAGCAGCGCGATGGCGCGCTCGAGCACGTCGAGCTCGATGTCGATGGCCCGCAGGTTGTAGTACTGGGTCGCCAGGTCGGCGGTCAGCAGCAGGCGGATGTTCTCGAAGTCGGCAGCCGACTGCTCGAGCGACGCGCTGGCGCTCTCGATCGAACGCTGCACGCGGCCGGCGAGGTCGAACTCGTAGCTGACCGACATCGCCAGCACGAGGTCGTTCTGCACGGTCGAGAAGTTCGGGCTCGCGTAGTTCGACAACGGCCGGTTGGCCGAGCTCTGCTGCCGCGATGCGCGCGCGCCGATGCCGACCTGCGGCAGCACCGCCGCCGACGTGGCGGCCAGCACCGCGCGCGATTGCGCGAGGCGCGCTTCGGCCAGCGCCATGCTCGGGCTGTTGGCCAGCGCCTGCTGGGCAAGCGCGTCGAGCTGGCGTCGCCGAAGCGCTGCCACCACGGCCCCTTGGGCGCGGCGTCGTCGGGCCGGCTCTCGCGCCACGGCGCCTCGACTTTCCACGTCACCGGCAACTCGACGGGCGGCTTGCGGTAGTCGGGGCCCGCCACGCACGCCGTCAACAGCATCAGCGCGGCGGCGACTGTGGCCGCCGCCGGCGGGCTCCCGCGCCGCCGGGTCACAGACGGTCCTTGGCGGGGCTGTCCTTGCCGAGCGGCGCCGACGCCGGCGCGGCGGCCGGCACCAGCGCGACGATCTGGCCGTCGGCCAGCCAGTCGGGCGGGTTCAGCACCACGCGGTCGGATTCGGCGACGCCGTCGAGCACCTCGAAGCTCTCGCCGTAGTTGCGGCCGACCGCCACCTTGCGCAACTCCACCTTGCCTTGCGCGTCGACCACCGCCACCAGCGTGCCGGCGCCGCGGAAGATCAGCGTGTTGGTGGCCAAGGTCAGCGCGCCGCTGGCGGCCAGCGGCAACGCCACCTGCACGTAGGCGCCGGGCAGCAGCCGGCCGCCGGAGTTGGGCAGCGCGATCTCGACCTGCATCGTGCGCGTGCCGGCGTCGATCGACGCCGAGGTGCGCGCCACCACGCCCTGGAAGGTGACGCCGCGCAGCTCGGCCTGGGTGACCACCACCGGCTGCCCGGCCTTGACCAGTTGCGCGTAGGCCTGCGGCACGTTGACGGTGACGCGCAGCGGATCGGTCTGCGCCATCACGAACAGCGGGCGCGAGCCCGAGCCGTCGATGAGGTCGCCGACGTCGACGTTGCGCCGCGTGATGACGCCGGCAAACGGCGCCACCACGCGCTTGAAGCTCTCGAGCTGGCGCAGCCGCTGCACGTTGGCCTCGGCGGCTGCCAGGCTGGCCTGCTGCTGCGCCACCGCGCTGCGGCGCTCGTCGAGATCCTGCTGCGACACCACGTCCTTCTTGCGCAGGCCTTCCCAGCGCTCGACCGTGCTCTTGCTCAGCGCCAGGCTGGCGGCCGCCTGGTCGCGCGCGGCGATCGCCTGGCTCAGCTGCTGGTCGATCTCGGGCGTCTCGATCTCGGCCAGCAGCTCGCCGCGCTCGACCTTGCTGCCGATGTCCTTGGTCCAGCGCTTCAGGTAGCCGTTGGCGCGTGCCGCGATCGGCGCCTGCACGTTGCCCTGCAGCGTGCCGGGCAGCGAGAGCCGGTTGCCGTCGCCGCCGCGCTGCGGCTGCGTGGTGCGCACGTAGAGCTTGCTGCCCTCCGCGACGGCGGCCTCGAGGGTGCGCGCGTTCGAGATGCGGCTGACCACCGTGCGCGCGGCGCCCACCGCCAGCAGCGCCAGCACCACCAGCGCGGCGATCTTGATGCGCCGCATCGCGCGGCGCCGCTGCTCGAACTCGCCGGCGTCGTGCGCCGGCGGAGGCTGCGGGTCGTGGCTCGGTCATCGTTTCAGGTCTCCTGCGGGTGGGCAGACATCGGTGGCGCGTGGCGCGTGGCCTGCCGCCGCACCAGCCGCTCGTGCAGCGAGGCGAACACCACCGGCACGAACAGCAACGTCGACACCGTTGCAAAAAGCAGGCCGCCGATCACCGCACGGCCGAGCGGCGCGTTCTGCTCGCCGCCTTCGCCGATGCCCAGCGCCATCGGGATCATGCCGATGATCATCGCCAGCGCGGTCATCAGCACCGGGCGGATGCGCGTCGCGCCGGCGTCGAGCGCGGCCTGCAGCGGGCTCGCGCCCTCGTCGCGGCGCTGGCGCGCGAACGAGATCAGCAGGATGCTGTTGGCGGTGGCCACGCCCATCGTCATGATCGCGCCGGTCAGCGCCGGCACGCTCAGCGTGGTGCCGGTGATGAACAGCATCCACACGATGCCGGCCAGCGCCGCCGGCAGCGCCGCGATGATGATCAGCGCGTCGAGCCAGCTCTGGAAGTTGACGACGATCAGCAGGTACACCAGCACGATCGCCATCGCCAGCCCGACGCCCAGGCCGATGAACGAGGCCTGCATCGTCTCGACCTGGCCGCGCAGCACCACCTGGCTGCCGCGCGGCAGCTTCGGCTTGATCTGCTCGACCAGCGCCTCGACCTGCGTGGCGACGCTGGCCAGGTCGGTGCCCTGCACGCCGACGTAGACGTCGATCGCCGGCATGATGTTGTAGCGCGAGACCACCGCCGTTTGCGCCGCCGCGCTGGCCTCGACCAGGTTGCCGAGCAGCTGCGTGCTGCCGCTGGTGTTGCCGGCCGCGCCGGCGCCGCTGCCCACCGGCATGTTGAGCAGCGCGTCGAGCGAGTCGACGTTGTACTGCGGCGCCTGCACCTGGATGTTGTAGACGACGCCGTTTTGCGGGTTGAGCCAGAACGCCGGCGCCGTCTGCGAGCTGCCCGACAGCGAGATCAGCAGGTTCTGGCCGAGGTTGGCCGCCGACAGCCCGAGCTGCTGCAGCCGCGTGCGGTCCATCTGCAGGTTGACCGCCGGCTGGTCGAGCCGCTGGTGCACGTGGGCGTCGACGGCGCCGGGAATGCGGCGGATCTGTTGCGTCAGCTCGGCGGCCAGCGCGGCGTTGGCGGCGATGTTGTTGCCGCTGAACTGCACGTCGATCGCCGCCGGCAGGCCGAAGTTGAGGATCTGCGTCACGATGTCGGCCGGCTGGAAGAAGAACTCGATGCCGGGAAAGCGCCTGGGCAGCTCGCTGCGCAGCCGGCTGATGTGCTCTTCGGTGGGCTCGTGCCCCTTGCGCAGCGACAGCAGGATCTCGCCGTCGAGCGTGCCGAAGGTGCCGGCGTTGCTGTAGCTCAGGTTGATGCCGCTGTTGGGCACGCCCAGGTTGTCGAGGATCGTCTCGAGCTGCTCCTTGGGGATCAGCTCGCGGATCGCCGCCTCCACCGCGTCGGCGATGCGCGCGGTCTCTTCGATCCGCGTGCCGGTGGGGGCGCGGAAGTGCAGCCGGATCTGCCCGGCGTCGACGGTGGGGAAGAAGTCGCGCCCGAGCGACGGCACCAGGAAGCACGATGCGACGCAGAAGGCGCCGAACAGCAGCGCGAAGGCGCGCCGCTGGGTGAGCAGCGCACCGAGCACCAGCGTGTAGCCGCGGCGCATGCGCTCGAAGCGGCTGTCGAACGCACGGTACACACGCTGCAGGGCGCTGCGCGCGGGCGCCGACGGTGTCGACGCGCTGGTGCTTCATCAGCAACAGCACCATCGTCGGCACGAAGGTGCGCGACAGGATGTACGACGCGATCATCGCCAGCACCACCGCCTCGGCCAGCGGCACGAACAGGTAGCGCGCCACGCCCGACAGGAAGAACATCGGCACGAACACGATGCAGATGCACAGCGTCGACACGAACGCGGCGGCGCCGATCTCGCCGGCGCCGACCTCGATCGCTTCTTCGATCGGCTTGTTCATGTGCAGGTGGCGCTCGATGTTCTCGATCGTCACGATCGCCTGGTCGACCAGGATGCCCACCGAGAGCGCGAGGCCGCCCAAGCGTCATCAGGTTGAGCGTCTGGCCCAGCAGCTTGAGCACGATGATCGATGTCAGGATCGACAGCGGGATCGTCAGCGCGATGATCAGCGTGCTGCGCCAGTTGCCGAGGAACAGCAGCACCATCGCCGCGGTCAGCGCGGCGGCGATCAGCGCCTCGATCACCACGCCCTTGACGGCGGCCTTGACGAACACCGACTGGTCGAACAGCGGCGTCACCTTGATGTCCTGCGGCAGCACCTCGGTGACGCGCGGCAGCATCGCCTTCAGGTTGGCCACGATGTCGAGCGTCGAGGCGCCGCCGTTCTTGAGCACCGACAGCAGCACGCCGCGTGCGCCGTCCTGGCGCACGATGTTGGTCTGCGTCTGGAAGCCGTCGCGCACCTGCGCCACGTCGCGCAGGTAGGTGGTGTTGCCGCCCACCGTGCGCACCGGCAGCTCGCCCAGGCCCGCGATCGCGTCGGGCGAGCTGTTCATGCGCACCGTGTACTCGGTGGTGCCGAACTTGGCGGTGCCCGACGGCAGGATCAGGTTCTGCAGGTTGATCGCGTTGACCACGTCGGCCGGCGACAGGCCGCGCGCCTGCAGCGCCGGCATGTCGAGGTCCACCGAGATCAGCCGGTTCTTGCCGCCGTAGGGGAACGGGATCGCGACGCCGGGGATGGTGATGAGCTGCGGCCGCAGCACGTTGATCGCGTTGTCGAACACCGTCTGCTCGGGCAGCGTCGGGCTGGCCAGGCCGAGCTGCACCACCGGGATGCTGGAGGCCGAGTACTTGATGATCAGCGGCGGCGTGATGCCCGGCGGCAGCTGGCGCACCTGCGTCTGCATCACCGCCACCACCTGCGCCAGCGCGGTCTGGATGTTGGCGTCGGGCTGGAAGAAGACCTTGATCACCGTGATGCCGGTCAGCGAGGTCGACTCGATGTGCTCGATGTCGCTCACCGTGGTGGTGAGGCTGCGCTCGCTCTGGCCGGCGATGCGCTGGCCCATCTCCTGCGCCGGCAGGCCCTGGTAGTTCCAGATGATGCTGACCACCGGGATGTCGATCTCCGGGAAGATGTCGGTGGCCATCGACAGCAGCGTGAACGGCGTGCCGAGCACGATCAGCATCGCCATCACGATGAAGGTGTACGGGCGCTGGAGCGCCAGCTTGACCATGGACATCGAAGCAGCTTCCCCGGTTGCGGCCACCGCGATCATAGGCAGGCTGCCGCCCCGGCGCTTGGAGCCCCCGGCGCGGTTTGCACCAATTGCGTGAACGGGTCAGCGCAGGTCGAGGCCCGCCTCGAGCGGCGGGGCCTAGGCACCCCAGCGCAACACCAGCGGATCGAGCCTGCGCGCGGTGCGCAGCAGCCCGTCGCGCACGGCGGGCTACATGCGGCGGGAACGGGTGGCGCGGCGCGTCGCAGGCGATCACGCCGCCTTCCTTCATCAGAGCCTTGGCGGCCAGCAGGCCGCACTGGCGGTTCTCGACGTTGATCAGCGGCAGCCAGCGCTGGTAGTGGTCGAACGCCTCGTCGCGGTGGCCGGCGGCGAAGGCGTCGACGATGCGGCGGATGCCGTCGGGGTAGCCGGCGCCGGTCATCGCGCCGGTGGCGCCGGCCTCGAGGTCGGGCAGCAGCGTGATGCCTTCTTCGCCGTCCCACGGCCCCTCGATGGCGTCGCCGCCCAGGCGGATGCAGCTCGCGCAGCTTGCTGGCCGCGCCCGCGGTCTCGATCTTGAAGTAAGACACCTGCTCGATCTCGCGCGCCATGCGCGCCAGCAGCGGGGCCGGCAGCACGGTGCCGCTGACCGGCGCGTCCTGGATCATGATCGGGATCGAGATGCGCATCGGACAGGCGCTGCGAAGAACTCGACGATCGCGCCCTCGGGCACGCGGATGGTGGCGCCGTGGTAGGGCGGCATCACCATCACCATCGCGGCACCCAGCGCCTGCGCGCGCCGCGAGCGCTCGATGGTGAGCCGCGAGCTGAAGTGGGTGGTGGTCACGATCACCGGCACGCGGCCGGCGACGTGCTCGATGATCGTGCGCGCCAGCAGCTCGCGCTCGTCGTCGGCCAGCACGAACTGCTCGGAGAAGTTGGCCAGGATGCAGATGCCTTGCGAGCCGGCATCGATCATGAAGTCGATGCAGCGTTTCTGGCTCGCGAGGTCGAGCTCGCCGGCCTCGTCGAAGGTGGTCGGGGCGACCGGAAAGACGCCGCGGTAGCGGGCGCTCGAAGGCATGCCGTGGCTCCTGAAGGCGGCGCCGGCTGCGCCGGGCAGGGCCAGCGCAGTACGCGCAGGCCCGTCGGACAATGAACTGCAGTCTATGTTCCAGAACCGTTTCAGTACCCACGGAAGGCAGCCATGGCATCGCTTGCTCGTTACCCCAGCCTGGTCGACCGCGTCGTGCTCGATCACCGGCGGCTCCACCGGCATCGGCGCGACCCTGGTCGAGCAGTTCGTCGAGCAAGGCGCGCGCGTCGGCTTCATCGACATCGACGTGCCCAACGCCGAGGCACTGGTCGAAGCAGCTGACGCCGGCGCGCCAGGACGCCACCGCTGTTCGTGCGAGCCGACATCAGCGACGTGGCCAAACTCGAAGCCGCGATCGACGTCGTGCGCGAACGCCTGGGGCCGATCACCGTGCTGCTCAACAACGCGGCCAACGACCGAGCGCCACAAGATCGAGGCCACCACGTCGGAGAGCTGGGACGCCGGCATCGCGGTGAACCTGAAGCACCAGTTCTTCGCCGCCAAGAAGGTGAGCGGCGACATGAAGGCCGCCGGCGGCGGCTCGATCGTCAACTTCGGCTCGGTGAGCTGGAAGCTCAAGCAAGGCGGCATGCCGGTCTACACCACCGCCAAGTCGGCGGTGCAGGGCCTGACGCGCAGCCTGGCGCGCGACTTCGGGCCGTTCAACATCCGCGTCAACACCATCGTGCCCGGCTGGGTGATGACCGAGAAGCAGAAGACCCTGTGGCTCGACGAGGCCGGCAAGGCCGACATGGCGCGCGGCCAGTGCATCAACCGCGACCTGATGCCGATCCACATCGCCAGCATGACGCTGTTCCTGGCGGCCGACGACAGCGCGATGTGCACCGCGCAGGACTTCATCGTCGACGGCGGCTGGGTTTGAAGTTTCTAGGCGCGTCGCACTGCGCTGATGCAGGCGCTCTCGTGCGCCGGGCTCGTGCTCACTGGCCGCAGTGCCTGGTCGGCCGACCCATCGAATGACCTCGTCAAGCCGGAGCGGCGCTGGTATGAAGCGGCCGCTGCGATGAAGCGCCTGGCCGAGTCGGCGGGCGACCAGCCGTACGGCGCGGTGCTGGTGGCCAACGGCGCGATCATCGGCCAAGGCCCGAGCCGGGTGATCACGCGAGGCGACGCCGCGGCCCACGCCGAACGCGAAGCGATCCGCGACGCGCAGCGTGCACTGGGGCGCCAGAGCCTGGCCGGCAGCGTCCTCTACTCGACGTCCAGGCCGTGTCGTCAGTGCGAGCTGGCGGCTGCCCAGGCGCAGGTGGCGCGCATGATCTTCGGCGAGGCACTCACCGACGCCGGCCCGCCGAGGCCCTAGCGTCCCATCGCAGTGGCGGCAGCCAACAGCGGCGACTCTGATGGATTTGCCGGTGGCGCGCGCCACCGTGCTGGTGTACACACCGTTCGAGTCACGATGACGAGGTGAATCCAATGCACATGATGAGAAGCCTGTTGTTCGCCGCCTTGGCCCTGCTGTCGCTCGGCGCAGCGCTGGCGCAGGACATGATCTCCAACCTGCCGCGCAACCAGACGCTGATCGTCGAGAACCCCGAGGGCACGATCAAGAACGCGGGCTGGTTCAACATCTGGGCCATCAATGCCGGCGGTCAATCGACCGGGCTGCACCAGTTGGCGATGGACACCTTCTGGTACATCGACCCCAACCGCGGTATCGACGGCGTGTGGGACAACTCGCTGGCCGCCGAGAAGCCCATCTACAACAAGGACTTCACCGAGATGACGGTGAAGTTGCGCAAGGGCATCCACTGGAGCGACGGCGTCGAGTTCACTTCGGCCGACGTGGTGTACACGGTCGAGACGCACCTCAACACCGAGGGCTTGCGCTGGAGCGCGCCGATCCAGGTCAACGTCGCCAGCATCTCGGCGCCCGACCGCTACACCGTGGTCTACAAGCTGAAGAAGGCGAACTCGCGCTTCCATGCCCTGTACACGGTGCGCTGGAACGCGATGTGGATCATGCCCAAGCACATCTTCGAGAAGGCCGGCGATCCGCTGAAGTTCGCCTTCAACCCGCCGGTCGGGCTCGGGCCCTACACGCTGAACAGCTTCGATCCCGAACGGCAAGTGGTTCATCTGGCAGCGTCGCGAAGACTGGCAGAAGACCACGCTGGCGCGCTTCGGCCAGCCGGGCCCGAAGTACGTGGCCTACATCGACGCCGGCCCGCCCGACAAGCGCGTGATCGCGCAGATGAACCACCAGCTCGACATCATCCACGACACCTCGCCCGAGGGCATGTTCACGCTGGCCAAGCAGTCGCGCCTGTCGCGCGCCTGGTTCAGCGGCTTCCCGTACGCGCACCCCGATCCCACGCTGGCGGCGGTGATCCTCAACCAGCAGAACGAACTGCTGAAGAACCGCGACGTGCGCTGGGCGCTGGCGCTGCTGATCGACATCAAGGCGGTGTCGATGGCCTCGTACCGCGGCGCGGCCACCATCTCGGCGATCGGCGTGCCGCCCACCGGCACGCATGCCGACTTCTATCACCGGCCGATCGAGCCCTGGTTGAAGAACTTCGAGGTCGACACCGGCAAGCGCAAGATCAAGCCGTATGACCCGACCATCGGCAAGCAGATCGCCGATTCACTGCGCCCGAGCCTGGGCGTGCAGATCCCTGAAAAGGCCGAAGACGTGGCCAAGGCCTTCGGCATGGGCTGGTGGAAGCCCGACCCGCAAGCGGCCACCGAGCTGCTGCAGAAGGCCGGCTTCAAGAAGGTCGGCAATCAGTGGATGACGCCCGACGGCAAGCCGTTCGTGATCAAGATCACCGTCGAAGGCGAAGGGCGGCCGGTGATGACACGCGCCGGCTCGATGGTGGCGCAGCAGTGGCGCCAGTTCGGCATCGACGCCAGCACGGTGGTGGCGCAGGGCACGCTGGCCGACCGCCGCGGCGCCGGCGACTACGACGCCATCATCAGCTGGAGCGTCGAGACCTGGGGTGGCCACCCCGACCTGTCGTACTTCCTCGACAGCTGGCATTCGCAGTTCGTGGCCGAGCCGGGCAAGCCGCAGCCGCCGCGCAACTGGCAACGCTGGTCGAACCCCGAGCTCGACAAGATCATCGAGCAGGTGCGCACGGTGGGCTTCGACGATCCGAAGGGCGTCGAACTCGGCCACGAATACGTCAAGCTCGCGGTGCGCGAGATGCCGAGCATCCCGCTGATGTCGTACAACGTGTTCACGGTGATGGACGAGACCTACTGGACCGGCTACCCCAACGCCACCACCGCGCCCTACACCGACCCGGTGCCCAACTGGGGCAACACCAAGTACATGATGGTCAAGCTCAAGCCGCGCCAGCAGCCGTAAGACGACGCCGAACGGTATGCGCAGCTATGCGGCGTACCTGCTGCGCCGCTTCGGCCAGTTCGTGCTGGTGGTGTTCATCGGCATCAACATCGCGTTCGTCGTCACGCATGCGACGCCGATAGATCCGGTCGAACAGACGATTTCGGCGACCACCGCCTTCGGCAGCACCAGCCCGGAGGCGATCGCGATGATGCGCCAGTCGTTGCGCGAGCTCTACGGGCTGCAGGGCAACCTGTGGGAACAGTACCTGGCCTTCTGGAAGCGCGTGATCGCGCTCGACTTCGGGCCGTCGCTGTCGGCCTTCCCGACGCCGGTGTCGACGTTGATCTGGCGCGCGCTGCCGTGGACGGCGGGGCTGCTGGTCGTCTCCACCACCCTCACCTGGGTATTGGGCAACCTGCTCGGTGGCCTGGCCGGCTACCTGCGCGACAACCGCACGTTGCGGCTCACCGGCCTGCTGGTGATGGGCTTCCACCCGATCCCGTACTACATCGTCGCCTTCGTGCTGGTGATCGTGTTCGGCTACCTGTGGCCGGTGCTGCCGATCACCGGCGGCGCGCAGATGAACATGGTGCGCGGCTGGAACCTCGACTTCGCACTCAGCGTGATCCGGCATTCGGTGCTGCCGGTGCTGTCGCTCGTGCTGGTGGGGCTGGGCGGCTGGTTCATGGGCATGCGCGCGCTGGTCTCCAACATCGTCAACGAAGACTACGTGGTGTACGCCGAGCTCGGCGGCGTCGCGCGCGGGCGCATCCTGCGCTCCTACGTGATGCGCAATGCGCTGGTGCCGCAGGTCACGGGGCTGGCGATGTCGCTGGGCGGCATCTTCAACGGCGCCATCATCACCGAGCAGGTGTTCGGCTACCCCGGCATCGGCGCGTTGCTGGTCGACGCGGTGCACGCCGGCGACTACAGCCTGGTGCTGGGCCTGGCGTCGGTGTCGATCGTCGCGGTGTCGGTGGCGGTGCTGCTGATCGATGTGCTGTACCCGCTGCTCGACCCGCGGGTGAAGGTCGCCTGACATGTGGACCATCGTGCGCGACCTGCTGCGCCACAACCGTGGCTTCGCGGTGGGCGTGGCGCTGCTGGGTCTGGTGCTGCTCGATGGCGGCGCTGTCGTTCGTGTCGCCGCACTCGCCGCTCGACAGCTACGTCGTGCCGCCGGACATGCCGCCGGGCTGGCCGCACGTGCTGGGCACCACCTCGCGCGGGCAGGACGTGTTCTGGCTGCTGACCTTCGCGATCCGCAACACGCTGGCGTTCGGCGTGCTGGTGGCGCTGATCAGCCGGCTGCTGTCGCTGCTGATCGGGCTGGTCGCGGGCTATGCCGGCGGCTGGATCGACCGCGTGCTGATGTCGATCAACGACACCTTCATCGTGATCCCGCTGTTCCCGATCCTGGTGCTGTTCTATTTCGTGATGCGCGACCGCATGTCGTGGTTCGCGCTGGCCGGCGTGATGGCGTGCCTGGGCTGGGCCTACGACGCGCGGCTGATCCGCTCGGTGGCGATGAGCCTGCGCACGCGCGAGTTCACCGAGACCAGCATCTTCTCGGGCATGAGCATGCCGCGCATCCTGGTGCAAGAGCACCTGCCGTACGTGATGCCGATCGTGTTCTCGACCACGATGAACAACATCAACTGGTCGATCGGGCTGGAGGTGACGCTGTCGGTGCTCGGCTTCACCGACATCAACACGCCGACCATCGGCTCGATGATCTACTGGGCCAACCAGCACACCGCGCTGGTGGCCGGCGTCTGGTGGTGGATCGCCTTTCCGGTCGCGCTGGTGGTGCTCACCTTCATCGGCCTGTTCCTGCTCGCGGTGTCGATGAACGAGTTCATCGACCCGCGCAGCCGCCTCGGGCGGGGCTCGCCATGACGCCGGTGGTCGAGGTCGTCAACCTTCGCGCCTACTACCAGACGCATCAGTTCGGCGTGCAACGCGACGTGCGCGCGGTCGACGACGTCAGCCTGCAGGTGCAGCGCAATGAGATCTACGGCCTGGCCGGCGAGTCGAGCTGCGGCAAGAGCACGCTGATCAAGACCATCGCCGGCGCGATCAGGCCGCCGCTGAGCGTGGTGGGCGGCCAGGTGAAGTTCCACTTCGGCGGCCGCACGACCGATCTCTACGCGGCGGGGCCGCAGGTGCTGGCCGACATCCGCTGGCGCCACCTGTCGTACGTGATGCAGGGCTCGATGGGCGTGCTCAACCCGGTGCGGCGGGTGCGGCATTCGTTCGTCGACTTCGCATTTCGCCACCTCGGCCAGCCGATGGACGCCTTCATGGACACCGTGCGCGGCCACTTGCAGCGTGTGCACCTGGGCCCCGAGGTGCTCGAGGCTTACCCGCACGAGCTGTCGGGCGGCATGCGCCAGCGCGTGACGATCGCGCTGGCCACCGTCTGCAAGCCCGAGCTGATCATCGCCGACGAGCCGACCACCGCGCTCGACGTGATCGTGCAGAAGGGCGTGCTCGGCATGATCCGCGAGGTGCAGCGCGAGCTGCAGTCGTCGCTGATCTTCGTCACCCACGACATGGCGGTGCACGCGAACCTGTGCGACCGGCTCGGCGTGATGTACGCCGGGCGCCTGGTCGAAGAGGGCGCCGACGAGAGACGTGTTCAGCCGTCCGCGCCATCCCTACACGGCGCACCTGATCGCCAGCCTGCCGCGCATCGGCCGCACGACGGCGGTGGCGCCGCTGGAGGGCGTGCCGCCGAACCTCGCCGATCCGCCGAGCGGCTGCCGCTTCCACCCGCGCTGCCCGCTGGCGATGGAGGTCTGCAAGCGGCAGGTGCCGGTGCTGACGGCGGTGGAGCAGGGGCATCGTGTGGCGTGTTTCGCCGTTCACCCGGTGGCCGCGCCATGAGCATCGCCGCTGCTGCAACTTCAGCACGTGGTGCGCAGCTACGCCAAGGGCGGCTTGTTCGGCCGCAGCACGCGCGCCGTGGACGACGTCAGCTTCGAGCTGGCGGCCCAACGGCCCGAGATCCTGGCGATCATCGGCGAGTCGGGCAGCGGCAAGACCACGCTGGCCCGCATGATCCTGGCCACCGTGCGGCCGAGCGCCGGCCGCATCCTCTTCAAGGGCCCGACGTCGCCGGCCTGCACGGGCGCCGGCAGCGCCTGGACTTCATGCGCCAGGTGCAGCCGATCTTCCAGAACCCGTTCGAGGCCTTCAATCCGATGAAGCGGCTCGAACGTTACCTGTTCCTGACCGCGCGCGAAGTCGCCGGCGCGGCCGACGATGCGGCCGCGCGCAGCGCCGCCGATGCCGCGCTGCGTCCAGGTGGGCCTGTCGCTGGCCGAGGTGCAGGGCCGCTTCCCGCACGAGATGTCGGGCGGCCAGTTGCAACGGGTGGCGATCGCGCGCGCACTGATCGCCAAGCCCGCGCTGCTGGTGGCCGACGAGCCGGTGTCGATGGTCGACGCGTCGCTGCGCACGGCGATCGTCAACCTGTTCTGCACGCTGCGCGATTCGACTCGGCGTGTCGATCATCTACATCACGCACGACCTGGCGACCGCGTATTCGATCAGCGACCGCGTCGTCATCATGCGCAAGGGGTCGGTGGTCGAGGCGGGCGACGCGCGCGCCACGCTCGACAACCCGCGTCACCCGTATTCGATCGAACTGAAGAACGCCGTGTTGTCGCCCGACATCGGCGCCCCATCCCTCACGGAGTGAACACGATGCGCAAGGTCTCGGTGGTTCTGCAGCACGATGCGGTGATCGGTGACACCGACCCGCGGCTGTTCGGTGCCTTCGTCGAGCACCTCGGGCGCTGCGTCTACGGCGGCATCTACGAGCCGGGGCACAAGACGGCCGACAAGCACGGCTTTCGCCACGACGTGCTGGCGCTGGTGCGCGAGCTGGCGCCGACCATCATGCGCTACCCCGGCGGCAACTTCGTCAGCGGCTACAACTGGGAAGACGGCGTCGGGCCGCTGAAGGATCGGCCGCGCCGGCTCGACCTGGCCTGGATGTCGACCGAGCCCAACACCTTCGGCACCAACGAGTTCATCGACTGGTGCCGGCTGGCGAACATCGAGCCGATGCTGGCGGTCAACCTCGGCACGCGCGACGGCGATGCCGCGCGCAATCTGCTCGAGTACTGCAACCACCCGCAGGGCACCGCGCTGTCTGACCTGCGGCGCCAGCACGGCTGGAAGGAGCCGCACGGCGTGAAGTTCTGGTGCCTGGGCAACGAGATGGACGGCCCCTGGCAGATGGAGATGAAGACGGCCGACGAATACGGCCGCATCGCCGTCGAGGCGGCCAAGATGATGAAGTGGATCGACCCCGGCATCGAACTGGCCGCCTGCGGCTCGTCGGGCCGCAACATGCCGACCTTCGGCGCCTGGGAAGACACCGTGCTCAGGCACACCTTCGACCACGTCGAGTACATCTCGCTGCACACCTACGTCAACAACTACGCCGGCGACACCGCGGCGCTGCTGGCCGCGCCCGACCTGATGGACAGCTTCATCGAAGAGGTGGTGGCGATCGCCGACTCGGTGGCCGCGCGGGCGAAGTCGAGCAAACGCATCATGCTGAGCTTTGACGAGTGGAACGTCTGGTACCGCACGCGCCGCTCGAAAGACGTGCGCGTCAAGCCGGGCTGGCCGGTGGCACCCGAGATCCTGGAAGAGATCTACTCGATGGAAGACGCGCTGTCGTTCGGCGGCATGTGCATCTCGCTGCTCAACCACGCCGACCGCGTGAAGGTGGCCTGCCTGGCGCAACTGGTCAACGTGATCGCGCCGATCATGACCGAGACCGGCGGCCCGGCGTGGCGGCAGACGATCTTCCACCCGTTCGCGCAGATGAGCCGCCATGGCCGCGGCCGCGTGTTGCGCGCCGAGGTCGACTCGCCGACCTATGCCGCCAACTACTACGACCCGCGCGGCGCGACCGAGCTGCGCTTCCCGTTGCCCACGGTGCCGTACCTCAAGCTGGCGGCCGTCGAAGATCCGTCGAGCGGCGCCATCACGCTGTTCGCGCTGAACCGCGCATCTCAGCGAGGAGATGCCGCTGGAGGTGACGCTGCGCGGCTACGGCACACCGGTGCCGATCGAGGCCCAGCAGCTGTGCCACGCCAACCTGAAAGCCGTGAACACCCGTCAGCAGCCGAACCGCGTCGCGCCCACGGTGCTGAAGTCGGTCACCACGAGCACCGACCGCGTGCGCGCCACGCTCGCGCCGGCGTCATGGAACGTGATCCGCGTCGGCCGGCCCGCGCGTTCAGCCTGACGCGGCTACTTGAGCAGGCCCTTGAGCTTGTCGCGCAGCTTGTCCTTGTCCGAGCGCGGTGGCGCTGACGCCGCCGGCCGCTGCGGTGCCTGCGGGCTGCGGCACCGGCTTGATCCCCAGCCGCTCGGAGAGCTTGTCCTTGAGCTGGCTCTCGAGCGCCTTGCCGGCCACGGCCGACCACTGGATCTTCCAGTCGATCGCGTCGAACGGACCACTGAGTTGCACCGGCACCGTCAGACCCTTCAATGCGGCGAGGTCGGCGCCTTCCTGGCCCTTGGAGGTTTCGACCACCGTCGCACGCGCTGTGTAGTCGACCGTGCCGCGGCCGATGTCGAAGCGGCCGGCGCCGCCGATGCGCAGGAACGGGCTCTTCATGTCGAGGTCGTCGCTGTGCGCCACGCCGCCCGCGATGCGCGCGCTGGCAGTGAGTTCGGAGAAGTCGGTCTTCTCGGTGGTGGCGGCCTGGCTGAGCGCGTCGCCCTTCAGCGCCAGCGCGGCCTTGGTCTGACGCAGCATGCGCGCGAGGTTGATGCCCTTGACGGCACCGTCGCGCACCTGCAGCGCCACCTGGCCGGCGAGCGCGCTGCGCAGCGCACCCACCGTGGCGCCCGCGGTGTTGACGTCGGCGGTGACGCGGCCCGTGCCTTCGAGCAGGTCCTTGCCGGCCACGTTCTTCAGCAACGCGTTGACGTCGACGCCGTCGGCCGCGAGCTTGACCGCCACGCGGCGGCTGCTGGATTCGGCGCTGCCGCTGCCGTCGACCGTGCCGCCCCAGGCACGGCCGGCGAGCTTGCCGATGCGCAGCGTGCCGTTGTCGAGCGTGGCGTCGACCTTGACGTCGCTGACGCGATATTGGCGAAACGCCAGTGCGCCGGCCGTGAAGTGGAACTGGCCGTTGACCGCCTTCAGGCCGTCGAGCGCCACCGGCGTGTCGGCCGGCGCCGGGCCGCTGGGCGCCGGCGTGGCCGCGGGCTTGTCGGGGGCGAGCACCTTGTTGAGATCGAGGCTGTCGAAGCGCGCGTTGGCCTTGATGTTCGGCACCGTGCCACCGAGCGCCGCCTGCCCGGTGCTCTCGAAGCGGTTGCCGCTGAGAGCGCCGTCGAGTGCCCACGACGCGGCCTTGGCATCGGCATGGGCCTTGCCGCGCACGGTGAGCGCCAGCGGCTGCAAGCCGGGGTCGCTGAGCGTTGGCCTTGAGGTCGATCGCATCGAGCGCGACCGCGCCGCGGCCGGCGTGGACGACCACGTCGGACTTCCATGTGCCGTCGACCTTGCGCTGCTGCGCTTGGCCCTGCAACGTCAACGTCACGCCCGGCAGCCGCATCGCGTCGAAGCTGCCGCTCGGTGCACCCGAGCGAAAGTCGCCTGCCAGCGCGATCGGGCCGGTCGTCTTGACCTTGCCCGACAGGGCACTGCCCTTCAGCGAATGCGCGTCGACCGCCAGTTGCGGCCAGTCGAGCGTCGCCTCGAACGGCATGTCGGCGCCACGGCGCCCGGACAGTGCGACCTGGAGCGCATCGAGCGCGAGCCGCTGGCCGCCGGTGTCGAACACGAGTTGCTTGACCGCGAGCGTCGACGCACCCAGCGTGTCGGCGCCGAGGGTGGCGCTCTTCAGTGCGAGCTTCAGCGCGCCGGCGTGCAGCGCGGCACCGTCCCAGGCCAGCCGGCCCGAGCTCAACGACTGCAGCGCGACGTGCCGTCGATTCCTTGGCCATCGCATCGCGCACGCGCAGCTGCACGTCTTCGAGCTTGACCGCGCTGACGTCGAAACGCACGACGGTGCCGCTGCCTGCAGGCGGGCTCGGGCGTTGCGGGCGTTGCGGTGCGCCGCCGCGCCGACGAGGTCGTCGATGTTGCGCACGCCCTTGGCATCGCGCGTGTACACGGCGCGCACGCCGCGCGCGCTGATGCGGTCGACCACCACCTGCTTGCGCAGCAGCGGCAGCACCGCCACCGCGAGCGCGGCCTCATCGATGGCCAGGAACTCGTCGGCACGGCCGTGCTCCGACAGCCGCACCTTCGACACCTCGATCGCCAGCCGCGGAAACAGCGACAGCTCGATCGGCCCGTCGATCGCGAGCGTGCGCTGGCGCTCGCTCTTCATCCAGTCGATCGCCAGCCCCTTGTAGCGGTTGGCGTCGAAGGTGGCCACCAGCACTGCGGCCGCAGCGATGATGAGCGCCACCAGCACGCCCAGCACGATGGCGATGCGGCGCAGCCAGGTCATTTGCATCGTCGAGAAATGGTTCGGCAGTTGTGGGGCATTGTCGCGGGCGCTGCCGCCGCTTGCCGCTGGCCGCTGCGCTTGGCCCTGCTACGCGGCGGGCACGGCGTTTGCGGGGTCGATGGCCACCGCCGCGCGGTAGGCGTGCCACGAGGCATGGCCGAGCACCGGCCCGACGACCAGCAGGCCGGCGAACCACGGCAACATCGCGAGCACGACGCACACGGTGAGCAGCGCGCCCCACCACAGGCACACGCCGGTCTGCGTGAGCACCAGACGCATGCTGGTGATGCCGGCGGTGATGGCGTCCACCGGGCTGTCGAGGATCATCGGGATCGACACCACGCTGACGGCGTAGATCAGGCCGGCGAAGACACCACCGACCAGCAGGTAGGCGACGATGAACTGCACGTTGGCCGGGTCCAGCAGGGCGAGCAACGAACCCTTGAAATCCGGCATGCCGTCGAAGCTCAACGCGAACACCACCAGTGACGCGCGACCCCACAGCATCTCGAGCACCAGCAGCACCAGGCCGAAGATCGCCAGCGTGCCGGTGCGCTCGCGCCAGGCGGTGAGCGAGTCGATCAGCGTCGGGCGTTGTCCCTGCCCGAGCCGTCGGCTCACCTGGTACAGCCCCAGGCAGAGGAAGGGCCCAACCAGCAGAAAGCCCGCCGACAACGCCAGCACGTAGGCCGGTGCGGCCTCGTACACCGTCATCAGCGCCCAGCCCATGCCGGTAAAGCACGCGCCGTAGAACAAGCCGATGCCCGGGCAACGCAGGAAGTCGCGCCAACCGAGGATCAGCCAGCGTGCCGGATCACGCCACGACAATCGGCGCAGGTGCACCGCCGGCGCCGCGGGGCCCGGCGGCCGATGGGCCGACGAAGGCGCATTCATGGCGGTGTCGATGCCAGTCGCGTCAGGTGCGACGCACGCGGCGCAGTTCGTCGAGGATCAAGCAGGCGGCGCCGACGGTGATGGCGCTGTCGGCGACGTTGAAGCTCGGAAAGTGGCCCTGCGGGAACAGCGGCTGCAGAAAGCGGAAGTGAAAGTCGAGAAAGTCGACCACGTGGCCGTGCAGCAGGCGATCGATCACGTTGCCGAGCGCGCCGCCGAGGATCAGGCTGACCGCGAAGCAAAACAGTTTCTGGTCGGGGTGCTTGCGCAGCATCCAGACGATGAACGCCGACGCCACGATGCCCAGCGCGACGAAGAACCAGCGTTGCCAACCCGCCGCGCTGGCGAGGAACGAAAACGCAGCGCCCGGATTGTGTGCGCGCACGATGTTGAAGAACGACGTCACGACATAGGTGTCGTGCAGCGCGAAGCGGCCGATGATCAGCGTCTTGGTGACCTGGTCGGCGACGATGACGAGCAGCGCCAGGCCGAGCCACACCCACAGGCTGGTGCGCGAACTGCTGCTCATGCGATGCTGCGCGCCTCGCCGGCGCCATCGAGGTTGCTGGCGCAGCGGCCGCAGATCGTCGGGTGCGCGGCCACCACGCCGACGTCGTCGCGGTAGTGCCAGCAGCGCTCGCACTTCGGTGAAGACGACGGGGCCACCTCGACGCGCAGCGCATCGGCCGCCTTCAGCTGTGCCGCCGACGTGATGAACACGAACTTCAGCGCGTCGCCGAGCGACGCCAGCAGGGCCTGGTCGGCCGGCGGCGCGTGCAAGGTCAGCGTCGCCTGCAGCGACGAGCCCACCTGGCCCGCGGTACGCAGGTTCTCGATCTCCTTGTTCGCCTGGTCGCGGATCTCGCGGATGCGCGCCCACTTGGCCAGCAACGGCGCATCGGGCTCGTCGAACTTCCAGTACACCTGCGTGAAGATCGAGCCGCCAGCTGCCGTCGAGCACGCCCCAGGCTTCTTCAGCGGTGAAGCTCAGGAACGGCGCCATCCAGCGCAGCATCGCGTGCGTGATCTGCCACAACGCGGTCTGCGCCGAGCGGCGCGCCAGCGACTTCGGCGCCGTCGTGTACAGGCGGTCCTTCAGCACGTCGAGGTAGAACGCGCCCAAGTCTTCGGAGCAGAACAGCTGCAGCTTGGCCACCACCGGGTGGAACTCGTAGACCTTGTAGTGACCGCCGTCGAACACGCCGCGCGCGGCATCGAAGGTGCCGACGAACTCGGCCTGCACCTGCGCCGCACGCGCCAGCGCCCAGCGGTCGATCTCGAGCATCTGCGCGTGCGGCACCGCGTCTTGCTTGGGATCGAAGTCGCTGGTGTTGGCGAGCAGGAAGCGCAGCGTGTTGCGGATGCGCCGGTAGGCGTCGACGACGCGCGCCAGGATCTTGTCGTCGCCGGCGATGTCGCCCGAGTAGTCGCTGGCCGCCACCCACAGGCGCAGGATCTCGGCGCCGAGCTTGTTGCTCACCACCTGCGGCTCGATGCCGTTGCCGAGGCTCTTGCTCATCTTGCGGCCCTGGGCGTCGACCGTGAAGCCGTGCGTCAGCAGGCCGCGATACGGCGCGCGGTCGAAGATCGCACAGGCCAGCAGCAGCGACGAGTGGAACCAGCCGCGGTGCTGGTCGTGGCCTTCCAGATACAGGTCGGCCTCGGGGCCCTGCAAGTGGTGCGTCGGCTGGCCGTCGCCGGTGGTGGCATGCGTGCCGCGCAGCACGTGCCAGAACGTGGTGCCCGAGTCGAACCAGACCTCGAGGATGTCACTGCTCTTGGAATAGAGCTTGGCCTCCTCGGCGCCGAGGATGGCCTCAGCCGTGACGCGGCTCCAGGCCTCGATGCCGCCTTGCTCGACGATGTCGGCGGCCTGGTCGAGGATCTCCATCGTGCGCGGGTGCGCCTCGCCGCTCTCCTTGTGCAAAAAGAACGGCAGCGGCACGCCCCAGCTGCGCTGGCGGCTGATGCACCAGTCGGGCCGGTTGGCGATCATGTCGCGCAGCCGCGCGCGGCCGTTGTCGGGAAAGAAGTCGGTGGCGTCGATGGCCTCCAGCGCCAGCTGGCGCAACGTCTTGCTTGGCCTTGTCCTTGGTGAAGACGCCGTCGCCTTCGTCCATGCGCACGAACCACTGCGCGGCGGCGCGGTAGATCACCGGCGTCTTGTGGCGCCAGCAGTGCGGGTAGCTGTGCACCAGCGTGTCGGTGGCGAACAGGCGGCCGGCCTTGTGCAGCGCCTCGGTGATCACCGGCTGCGCCTTCCAGATGTCGAGGCCGCCGAACAGCGGAAAGTCGGCCGCGTACTTGCCGTTGCTTTGCACCGGATTGAGGATGTCGTCGACCTTCAGCCCGTGTGCGACGCAGGAGTTGAAGTCGTCCAGGCCGTAGGCCGGCGACGAGTGCACGATGCCGGTGCCGTCTTCGGCGGTGGCGTAGTCGGCCAGGTAGATCGGGCTCAGGCGGTCGTAGCCTTTGTCCACTCGAGCCAGCGGATGGTGGAAGTTGATGCCGTCGAGCTTCTCGCCCTTGACGGTGGCGACCACCGTGCCTTGCAGCTTGTAGCGCGCCAGGCAGCGCTCGACCAGCGTGGCCGCCAGCAGCAGCAGCCCGCGGTCGGTGTCGACCAGCGCGTAGTCGAGCGCGGGGTTCAGATTGAGCGCCTGGTTGGCGGGGATCGTCCACGCGGTGGTGGTCCAGATCACTGCGAAGGCGTCCTTGCCGAGCTTGGGCAATCCGAACGCCGCCGCCAGCTTGTCGCCTTCAGCGCACAGGAAGCCGACGTCCACCGTCTGGCTCTTCTTGTCGGCGTACTCGATCTCGAACTCGGCCAACGAGCTGCCGCAGTCGAAGCACCAGTACACCGGCTTCAGGCCGCGATAGACGAAGCCGCGTTCGATCACGCGCTTGAAGGCGCGGATCTCGCCGGCCTCGTTGGGCGCATCCATCGTCGCGTAGCGGTGCGTCCAGTCGCCGAGCACGCCCAGGCGCTGGAAGTCGGCCATCTGCAGCGCGATCTGCTCGGTGGCGTAGGCGCGGCTCTTGGCCTGCATCTCGTCGCGCGACAGGTTGCGGCCGAACTTCTTTTCGATCGCGTTTTCGATCGGCAGGCCGTGGCAATCCCAGCCCGGGATGTACTGCGAATCGAAGCCGGCGAGTTGCCGGCACTTGACCACCATGTCCTTCAGCGTCTTGTTGACTGCGTGGCCGAGGTGGATCACGTTGTTGGCGTACGGCGGGCCGTCGTGCAGCACGAACAGCGGCGAGCCGTGGCGCGCCAGTCGCAGCTTCCTGTACAGGCCCTGCTCGTTCCACGCTTTGACCCAGCCCGGTTCGCGCTTGGGCAGGTCGCCGCGCATCGGAAACGGCGTGTCGGGCAGGTTGAGCGTGCTGCGGTAGTCGGTGGTCTGGGCTGGTGTCATGGCAACGTGGCGCGATGGAACGCGGGCGGGGTTCGGCTGGATGGGCGGGCGCAGCGATGCGCGCTCGCGGCCCGGCGGCGGCGCTTTAGCGTGAACCGGCGCGAATTCGGTCGCGTGTGGTCTGCCGGCGCGTGGCCGCGTGCGCACGCAACGGATCGAGATGGGCCATGCACGGAAGCATGGGCGGCATTCTACTGAACGGTCCCGTGGGCGGCTGCTAGGCGCCGTGCGCAGCAAACCATTGCCGCGCCTGTGTCACGTCGGCCGCGATGCCGTCGCGCAGCGCCTGCATCGACGGGTAGCGCAGTTCGTCGTGCAGCTTGGCCAGCAGGTCGACGCGCACGACGCGGCCGTACGCGGTGTCGTTGCCGAGCTGCGCCGGCCAATCGAGGCAGTACACCTCGAGCAGCACGCGGCCGGCATCGTCGACGGTGGGGCGCACGCCGAGGTTGGCCACGCCCGCCAGCGGCGCCTCGGTGAGGCCGTGCACGCGCACGACGAAGATGCCCATCGCGGCCGGCCGCGGGTGCGTGAAGCGCAGGTTCATGGTCGGAAAGCCGAGCTCGCGCCCGAGCTTCTTGCCGTGCAGCACGTGGCCGCTGATGCTGTAGGGCCGGCCGAGCAGCGCGGCAGCAAGGTCCATGTCGCCCGACGCCAGCGCCGAGCGCACCGCCGAACTCGACACGCGTGTGCCGTGCACCTCGTAGCTCATCATGCGTGCGACGTCGAAACCGCGCGCATCGCCGGCCGCATCGAGCATGGCGTAGTCGCCGGCGCGTTTGGCGCCGAAACGGAAGTCGTCGCCGACCAGCACGTAGCGCGTGTGCAGGCCGCTCACCAGCACATCGTCGATGAACGCTTGCGGCGACAGGCTCGACAGCTGCCGCCCGAAGCGCAGCACCACGACCTGGTCGACGCCGCAGCGTTCGAGCTCGGAGAGCTTGTCGCGCAGCGTCGCGATGCGCCGCGGGGCGCTCTCTGGTTTGCCGGCCAGCCCGGCGAAATAGTCGCGCGGGTGCGGCTCGAAGGTCATCACGCACGAGGCGAGGCCGCGATGACGCGCCTCGTTGGTGAGCAGCGCCAGCATCGCCTGGTGGCCGCGGTGCACGCCGTCGAAGTTGCCGATCGTCAGCGCGCATTGCGGCGCCAGGCCGGGGTGGCGAAAACCGCGGAAGACCTGCATACGGCGCGCGTGGCCTCTAGTGGTGCAGTTCCAGCGTGGTCAGCTGGTTGTCGGCTGCCGGCCAACTGCGGCCGACCACCCGTTCGGCGATGGCGCCGGACTTGTAGTCGCCGATCACCGTGCGGCCGCTGGCGCTGCTCAGCGTCATCTTGCTCGATGCGACACCGGCCACACCGCTGGGGATGCCCGGCGCCGGGTTCTGGTCGTCGAACACGATCTGGTCGCGCGGCAGGCCGAAGTAGCCGCGCGGTCGCACGAAGGTGACCACCGCGCCCGCACCGCGGTCGGCGTCCTGCAGCCGCTCGGGCCGCAGGTGCACGATGTTCGACGAGCGCGCGAACGGCGAGCGGTACACGTGATGCGTCGCGTAACCGCCGGCGCTGACCACGAACTCCAGCGGCGTGCCGGCATCGGTGGTGAGCGGCCCCCAGCGGCCATCGGCACCGACCGTGACGTTGACCAGCGGCAGGCCAAGGCGCTCGCCGGTGGCCGCGTGGGTCATGTAGACCTGGACGCCAGCACCTTCGAGCGGCAGGTTGGTCGGCCCGCCGGGGCCGCTGGCGGTGACCACGCCGTCGAGCACCACGCGCGACTCGGGCGTGATCGCTGTCGTCGCCGGCTCGCGCCCGGTGATGAAGCGGTAGGCCTGCGCAAAGGCCTCGGCGTGGTACGACACCTCGCGGTGGTCGCGGCCGGGCAGCACCACGTTGCTGGCGCCCTTCAGCGCCGGCCCGTCGAAGGTGACGTGGGTGGGCGTGCCTTTGGCGCCGATCCACACGCCGTCGGGTTGCGCGAACTTGTCGTTGTTGTCCGAGCGGATCGTCATCCAGCGCACGCCCGGCGTCGCCTCGTCGCCGTTGGCGCCCTTGGGTGCATTGAGCGCGGTCAGGAACGGCGCGGTGCCGTTGAACTCGTTGTTGGGCCGAAAGCCCGTTATGGCCCACACGCCGTGGTTGGGTGTGCCGCCGAGGATGGCGTGCGACACCGTGTTGGCGCCGCCGCCGTTCTGGATGTAGGCGCGGATCGCGTTGCCGCCGCGCGAGTTGCCCATCAGCACCACCTTCTGCGCGCCGGTGGCCTCGAGCACGCGCGCCACCTCGGCGGCCAGCGTGCGCATCTGGTCGTCGGCGGAGCTGCGGCCTGGCTGCGGCTTGGTGTCGTCGTCGCGCGCGCTGGGGTAGGGCATGTTGAGCGCCACCAGGCGATCGCGCGGCCAGCCGTTGCTCTCGAAGCGCCACAGCGTGGTCAGCCACAACGCGGCGGAATCGCCGTTGCCGTGCACGAAGACGATCGGCGGATGGCTGGTCGGCGTGCGAGGCTGGCGCACGAGACCAGTGCCGTCGCGGCGATCAGCGCGAGAAGGACGCGACGAAACAAATGCAAGGCGTTCTCCGAGGGTGCTGGGTGTCAGGCCCAGCCGAGGTCCTGTGCGCTCGGCAGCGGCGGCTCGCGCACGCCGGCGGCGGCGCGCACGCCGTTGAGCACCGCGCGCTGTGTCACCTCGGCGGCCAGCGCGCCCAGCACGGTGAGCGGCAGCGTGCGCCGGTTGCCGCCAGTGGCCAGCGCGAACATCGTGTCGCCATCGCTGGCGGTGTGCACCGGGTCGATGCAGCGCGCCAGGCCGTCGTGCGACATCGTCGCCAGGCGCGCGCATGACGCCTTGTCGAGCGCGGCGTCGGTGGCGACGATGCCGATCGTGGTGGCGGCGCCGGCCAGGATGTTGGGCGGCATCAAGCCGCGCGCCAGCGCCGCGGTGATGCGGCGCGGCGTGCGGCCGTCGAGCTGGCGGCTGCCGGCGACCACACGCGCGCTGGCCGGGTCGATCACGTCGCCGGCGGCGTTGACCGCGACGAGTGCGGCGATGCGCACGCCGTTGACCTCGAGGCTGGCGCTGCCGATGCCGCCCTTCATCGCATGCGCGATGCCGAACAGCTTGCCCACGGTGGCACCGGCGCCGGCGCCAACGTTGCCTTGCGCCGGTGGCTGGTGCGGCGCGGCCTCGCACGCCGCAAAGCCCGCCTGCGCATCGGGGCGGATGCGGGTGTCGCCCAGCCACAGGTCGAACAACACCGCCGCCGGCACGATCGGCACCCGTGCCGGGCCGACCGTGAAGCCGTGGCCGTGTTCGTCGAGCCAGCGCATCACGCCGCCGGCGGCATCGAGCCCGAACGCGCTGCCGCCCGCGAGCAGCAGCGCATGCACATTGTCGACCAGATTGCCCGGCGCGAGCAGATCGGTCTCGCGGGTGCCAGGCGCCGCGCCACGCACGTCGACGCCGCAGGCAACGCCTTGTTCGCACAAGCACGACGGTGCAGCCGGTGGGCCGGCGCGGGTCGGTGTAGTGGCCGACCTTCAGTCCTTGCACATCGGTGATCGAGCCGGGGAACAGCGTCATGCGTCGAAGCCTACCTGATGGGGGCGACATCTCAGCACGCCATCGGCACGCCATGGCCACTGTCGTCACCGAGCAATTCGAACGCGGCACGTCGCTGACTGCTCAGTGTTTCACTCGAGCCGTCGGCGTGTTGCAACGTCATCTGCGCGTGCGCGATCTTGCTGTTCAGGCACTGCTTGCTGCCGCCGGGCGGATTGGCATAGCGCAGGCCGACGAAATCGGCGCGTTCGGCATGGATGCGGCCGCGCACCGGATGCCGTCGCCATGCGACTCGAAGTGCCAGTCGAAACCGTCCACCGATGCCCGCGCGCGCAGCGAGCGGCCCAGTCGCGTTGAGCCGGTGCTCGTGGCCGCGGTGGCGCAGCACGATCGGCGTGATCCACGGCGTCCACAACGGCCCGACCTTCAGCTTGGCCGACGCCACCTCGAGAAAGCTCTCGTCGTGTCCGCCGTCGAAGCCGGCCACCTGGCCCCAGGCGTAGCGGTCGGTGTGCTGGCGCCCCCAGTTGTGGTTCTGGCTGCCGGCCCAGCCGTGCACGTCGATGCGTTCGCCGTCGACGCTGATCGTGCCGTCGAAGCGCGCCAGCGGGCGGCTGACCAGGCTCTTGGCTTTGGGGAAGCCGCCGTCGTACAGACGCTCGGGCAACAACAGCAAGGTCGATTGGCCGCCCGCGAATACGAAGGTCCCACACGATGCGATGGTCCTGCGCGTGGCACGAACCCTGCGCGTGGCTGCCGGCTCAAGTGCGCAGCGGGCAGATCGATCGCCAGCGTGTCGGGGTCGAAGCGGCACGCAGGCGAGCGGCCAGGCCTGCTTGACCGCGACGTGGTGGTTGCGCAGGCCGTCGAACACGATCGCCCACAACTCGCCCTGGGCTTGCTCGGGGTGGCCGGCCGGGCTGAACATGGTGTAGCGGATCCAGAACGCCAGCGCACTCGTGGCGTGGTTGGCGCGGATGAAGTAGCTCTCGTAGTGCCCGTCCGGCGAGCCGACGCGGTGGCGCAGCCGGTTCGCCGCTTCCAGGCGCATTGCGCGAGGGTCGTCAGGCGAACACGCCGGTCGAGTCGGTCATGCGCGCGGACACTTCGCCCAGGTGGTGCAGCGTGTCGCCGAAAGTCATCTCGAGCATCGTCAGGCGTTTGAAGTAGTGGCTGCCGATGTACTCGTCGGTGACGCCGATGCCGCCGTGCAGCTGCGTGCACTGCTGGCCGACGAAGCGCATCGAGTGGCCCAGTTGCACCTTGGCCTGCGACAGCGCACGCCGCCGGGCGGCAGCCGGTTCGCCGAGCTTCAGGCTCGCGAAGTAGCTCATCGAGCGGCCGAGCTCGAGCTGCATCTTGACGTCGGCGATGCGGTGGCGCAGCGCCTGGAAGGTGGCCAGCGTGGCGCCGAACTGCTTGCGCGTGTTCATGTACTCGACGGTCAGCGCGACCAGCTTGTCCATCACGCCGACACCCTCGGCGCAGGCGGCGGCGATGCCGATGTCGATCGCCTGTTCGAGCGTTGCGAAGCCGTCTTCCTGGATCAGCGCGGCGGGCGTGTCGGCGAGGGTCAACTCGCCGGCGCGTGCGCCATCTTGCGTGGCATAGCGCCTGGATGTGCGAGCCCTTGGCGCCCTTGTCGACCAGCAACAGCGCGATGCCCTTCGGGTCGTCCACGTCACCGCTGACGCGCGCCGGCACGATGAATGCGTCGGCCTCGTCGGCCGCCGGTACCACGCTCTTGTGGCCGCTCAGCTGCCAGCCGTCGCCGGCGCGCCTGGCGCTGGTGGCCACTCGAGCGAGCTGGTAGCGCGACGCCCGCTCCTGATGCGCCAGCACGACCAATGCCTCGCCGGATGCGATGCGCGGCTGCCAGGTCGACTGCAGCGCGGCCGGCGCCTGCGCGAGCACGCCGGGTGCGACCAGCGCGCCCGCCGCGTACGGCGCATTGACCAGGCCGCGGCCGAGCTCCTCCATCACCACCATCGCTTCGATGGCGCCGAAGCCCATGCCGCCGTGCGACTCGTGCACTGCCAGGCCGGTGAGGCCGAGCTCGGCGAGTTCGCCGTAGACGTCGCGCGTGAGGCCGCCTTTCTTGGCGATGCCGTGGCGGCGCTCGAAGCTGAAGCCTTTGTCGACCCAGCGGGCCACCGCGTCGCGCAGCGACAGTTGGTCGTCGGTGAATTCGAAGTCCATGATCGTCTCTCTTCAGCCCAGCACGGTTTGCGCGACGATGTTGCGTTGCACTTCGTTCGATCCGCCGTAGATCGTGGTCTTGCGGAAGTTGAAGTAGTTGCCGGCCAGCGGCGCGCAGTCGCCGAAGCGGGCGAACCAGTCGCCTTGCCAGCCGGCCTCCATCGCCTCGCGCACATAGGGCTGCGTGAAGGGGCCCGCGGCCAGCATCATCAGCTCGGCGTAGCGCTGCTGGATCTCGCTGCCCTTGATCTTGAGCAGGCCGGCGATGTCGAGGCTCTGCTTGCCGCTCTTCTCGGCCGACAGCACGCGCAGCACCAGCATCTCGAGCGCCACGATGTCGACCTCGAGCAGCGCGATCTGGTCGCGGAATCGCCCGTCGTCGTACACGCCCTCGGCGCGGGCGATGCGCTTGAGGCGCTCGATCTCGCGCTTGGCGCGGTTGACGTCGGCGATGTTGGTGCGCTCGTGCGCCAGCAGGTGCTTGGCGTAGGTCCAGCCCTTGTTTTCTTCGCCGATCAGGTTTTCCGCCGGCACCTCGACGTTGTCGAAGAACACCTCGTTGACCTCGGGCTCGCCGTCGAGCATGACGATCGGCCGCACCGTGACGCCGGGCGACTTCATGTCGATCAGCAGGAAGCTGATGCCGGTCTGCGGCTTGCCTTCGGTGCTGGTGCGCACCAGGCAGAAGATCCATTCGCCGAACTGGCCGAGCGTGGTCCAGGTCTTCTGGCCGTTGACGATGTACTTGTCGCCGCGCCGTTCGGCGCGGGTCTTCAGCGATGCGAGGTCCGAGCCGGCGCCCGGCTCGCTGTAGCCCTGGCTCCACCACACCTCGCCCGACGCGATGCCGGGCAAGAAGCGTTGCTGCTGCTCGGGCGAGCCGAAGGCCATGATCACCGGCGCCACCATCACCGGGCCGAACGGCACGATGCGCGGCGAGCCGGCGCGCGCGCATTCCTCTTCGAACAGGTGCTTTTGCACCGCGGTCCAGCCGGGGCCGCCGAAGGGCTTGGGCCAGCCCGACGCCAGCCAGCCCTTCTTGCCGAGGATCTTGGCCCAGCGCTGCATGTCGTCGCGCGACAGCCGCAGCGCGTGGTGCACCTTGTGGCTGATGTCCTTGGGCAGGTTGTCGGCGACCCACTGCCGCACCTCTTGCCGGAACGCCAGTTCCTCGGCGGTGAAGTTCAGGTCCATGGCGCGTGTCTCCTGGCGAGTCGACTCTCGAGCCGGCAGTTGTAGCACGCGTGCGCGGCGCCGGTTTGTCCCTGCTGCGACAAACACGCCGGTGACAATGCCGACCGATGAACGACGCGCCACGCCACCCGAGCTTCGCCTGGGTGGTGACGGCGCTGGCGCTCGGCCAGGTGCTGGTCTGGGCGACGCTGTACTACGGCTTTTCGTCGTTCGTGCTGCCGATGCGTGACGACCTGCGCTGGAGCGAGGCCACGCTGATGGGTGCCTTCAGCGTCGGGCTGGCCGCCTGGGGAGGTGCCTCGTATGCGGTGGGTGCGGCGATCGACCGCGGCCATGGCCGATGGGTGCTGGCCGGCGGCGCGGCGCTGGCCGCGCTCGGCCTGTTCGCCTGGGCCGCAGTGCGCGAGCCGTGGATGTTCTATGCGGTGTGGGTCGTGCTCGGCGCGTCGATGGCGATGCTGCTGTACGACCCGGCGTTCGTCGTGCTGACCAAGCGTTATCCGCAACGCTACCGCCAGGGCATCACCGCGCTCACGCTGGTCGGCGGTTTTGCCAGCACGGTGTCGTTTCCGGCAGTGGCCTGGTTGATGCCGTCGCTCGGCTGGCGCGGCACGCTGGTGGCGATGGGCATCACGCTGCTGGCGGTGGTGGTGCCGCTGCACTGGTGGGCGCTGCGCGGGCCGAGCGAGCAAGCCGTTGCGCCAGCGCACGCGAGCGCCGCGGCGGACACCACGCTGCGCGCGGCCTTGCGCCAGCGCACGTTCTGGCTGCTGGCACTGGCCTTCACGCTGTACGCGTTCGCGGCGGCCGCGCTGTGGGCGCACCTGATGCCGGCGTTCGCCGCCAAGGGCCTGAGCCAGGGCGACGCGCTGGCGGTGGTGGTGTGGATCGGCCCGGCGCAGGTGGCCGGGCGCCTGCTCTACGCGGCGATCGGCCGCGCCTGGTCGCTGCGTGCGTTGGGCGCGGTGGTGCTGATCGGCCTGCCGCTGGCGCTGACGCTGTTCGCGCTGGCGCAGTCGCTGTGGGGGCTGTGGCTGTTCGCCGCTTTGTTCGGTGCGGTCAACGGGCTGGTCACCATCGTGCGCGGCGGTCTGATCCCCGAGACGTTCGGCCGCGCGCAGGTGGGCCGCATCGGCGGCGCGATGACGGCGATCGGCCTGCTGGCGCGGGCGGCGGCGCCGGTGGCCGCGGCCGCGCTGCTGCTGGCGCTGGGCGGCTACCGCGACTGATGCTGGTGCTCGCCGCGCTCGGCGTGGTCGCGGTGCTCGCGTTTTGGGCGGCGCGGCGCTGACCGCCCGCGGTCAGCGCGCGCATTGCAGCGCGACGCCGCCGGCTGACGTGGCTGCGGCGCAATTGAGTGCGCCGCATTGGCAGTGGGCGATCTGCGGCCCGCCGGCGCTGCCGCCGAACACGGCGATCGCCGGCGCGCACACGCACGAGGCCGGCGGTTGTTGCGCCAGCAGCGACGTGGGTTGCGCCTGCGCCGTGCGCGACGGCGCGCTCAGGCCGGCCACGATGGCGGCGAGGCCGAGCGTCAGGGTCAGCGTGCCGATGGCGGCATGGCGTCGGGTGAGGTTGAACATGGCGGTCTCCTCGGTGGCCGAGAAGTGGGCGGACGATTGTGACGCCGCCCGTTACCGCCGCAGGGCCTTGACGATGTTGATCCCATGGATGAATACTGTATGCAAATACAGGTCATCAAGCCGTTCAACTTTGACTCGCCATGGCCAGCGTCGCCGTCGGCGGCGTGGCGCCCGGGCTCGCGCCGAGCGCGTCGGGCCTGCCCGCCTACGCCGAGCTGCATTGCCGCAGCAACTTCAGCTTCCTCACCGGGGCCTCGCACCCGGAGGAGCTGGTCGCGCGCGCGCACGAGCTCGGCTACACGGCGCTGGCCATCACCGACGAGTGTTCGCTGGCCGGCGTGGTGCGCGCGCATGGCCAGGCCAAGCGGCTCGGCCTGCACCTGATCGTCGGCACCGAGATGCGGCTGGCGCCCGGCGCCGCAGGCGGCTGCAACGGGCCGCGGCTGGTGCTGCTGGCGCAGACGCGCCGCGGCTACGGCAACCTCTCGCAGTGGATCACCGTGGCGCGCCGCCGTGCCGCCAAGGGCAGCTACACTCGCGCATGGCCAGCGACGTCGAAGGCCGGGTGCCGCACGCGCCTACCTGGCCGGCCTGCCCGATTGCCTGGCGCTGCTGGTGGTCGACGCGGCGCAGCCGTTCGAGAACGTCGTTCGCGCACGCGATGTGGCTCAAGACCTGGTTCGGCGTCGACCGTGCGGCGCTCGCGGTGGAGCTGCTGCACCGTGCGCGACGACGCTTCTGCGTCGAGAGCGCCGAGCGCGCTGGCCGCGCTCACCGGGCTGCCGCTGGTGGCCGCCGGCGACGTGCTGATGCACGTGCGCTCGCGCAAGCCGCTGCAGGACGCGCTCACCGCGACGCGCCTGGCCAAGCCGGTGGCCGAGTGCGGCTTCGCGCTCGAGCCCAACGCCGAAGCGCACCTGCGTTCGCGCCAGCGGCTGGCGGCGCTGTACCCGGCCGAGTGGCTGGCACGCCACGCTGCGCATCGCCGGCGCGTGCCGCTTCTCGCTCGACGAACTGCGCTACGAGTACCCGCGAGGAGATCGTGCCCGAGGGCCACACGCCGGCGAGCTGGCTGCGCACGCTCACCGAGGCCGGCGCGCGCAGGCGGTTTCCCGCCGGCGTGCCGCTCAAGGTGCGCAACGGCAGATCGAGCACGAGCTGGCGCTGATCGCGCGGCTGCAGTACGAGCCGTTCTTCCTCACCGTGGCCGACATCGTGCAGCTGGGCGCGCGAGCAGGGCATCCTGTGCCAGGGCCGCGGCAGCGCGGCCAACTCGACCGTCTGCTATTGCCTGGGCGTCACCGAGGTCGACCCGGAGCGCACCGACGCTGCTGTTCGAGCGCTTCATCAGCGCCGAGCGCAACGAGCCGCCCGACATCGACGTCGACTTCGAGCACCAGCGCCGCGAGGAGGTCATCCAGTACATCTACAGCAAGTACGGCCGCCACCGCGCCGCGCTGACCGCGGTGGTGATCAGCTACCGGCCGCGCTCGGCGCTGCGCGACATGGGCCGCGCGCTGGGCATCGACCTCGCAGCGCATCGCCGCGGTGGCGCGAGGCCAGCACTGGTTCGACGGCCGCGCGCATCGACGCCGAGCGGCTGCGCGAGAACGGCTTCGACCCCGATTCGCCGATCTGCAAGCTGTGGGTCGAGCTGACGCAGCAGCTGATCGGCTTTCCGCGCCACCTGAGCCAGCACCCGGGCGGCTTCGTGATCGCGCGCGACGACGTGTCGCAGCTGGTGCCGGTGGAGAACGCCGCGATGGACGACCGCAGCGTGATCCAGTGGGACAAGGACGACCTCGACACGCTGGGCCTGATCAAGGTCGACGTGCTGGCGCTGGGCATGCTGAGCGCGATCCGGCGCGCGCTCGTGTTCATCGCGCAGCAAGAAGCGGCGGGCGCGACGTTCAGCATGCAGGACGTGCCCGCCGAAGACGACGGCCGACCTACGACATGATCTGCCGCGCCGACACGCGTCGGCGTGTTCCAGATCGAGAGCCGCGCGCAGATGAGCATGCTGCCGCGCCTGAAGCCGCGCAACTTCTACGACCTGGTGGTCGAGGTCGCGATCGTGCGGCCCGGGCCGATCCAGGGCGGCATGGTCCATCCGTACCTGAAGAACCGCGCGCTACGGCGAGGAGCCGGTGGACTACCCGAGCGCCGAGGTGAAGCAGGCGCTCGAGCGCACGCTCGGCGTGCCGATCTTCCAGGAGCAGGTGATGCAGATCGCCATCCTGGCCGCCGACTTCACGCCCGGCGAGGCCGACGCGCTGCGCCGCGCGATGGCGGCCTGGAAGCGCAAGGGCGGCCTCGGGCCGTTCCACGACGCGGCTGGTCGGCCGCATGGTCGAGAAGGGCTACGACGCCCGAGTACGCCGAGCGCATCTTCAAGCAGATCGAGGGCTTCGGCGAATACGGCTTCCCGGAGAGCCACGCCGCCAGCTTTGCGCTGCTGGCCTACGTGAGCGCTGGATCAAGCGCCACCATCCCGACGCCTTCCTCGCCGCGCTGCTGAACAGCCAGCCGATGGGCTTCTACGCGCCGGCGCAACTGGTGCGCGACGCGCGCGCGCACGGCGTGAGGTGCTGCCGGTCGACGTGCTCGAGCAGCGGCTGGGACGACGCGTGCTCGAAGCACGAGCCGGATGCAGCACCGATGCGCTTGTGGCCGGTGCGCCTGGGCTTCGACCGGCTCGCTGGGCTTTCAGCAAGAGGCCGCCGAAGCGCCTGCGTGCGCCGCGCGCGGCGCAGGGCCCGTTCGACAGCGTCGAAGACCTGGCGCGCCGCGCCCGCTCGACGCGCACGACGCTGCAGCTGCTGTCGCCAGGCCGATGCGCTGCAGGCCGCTCACCGGCCACCGCCACCAGGCCGCGTGGGCGGTCGCCGGCATCGACACCCGCGCCGACCCCGATGCTGGCGCAACACGCGCACGCACGAAGCGCCGGCGCTGCTGCAGGCGCCGAGCGCCGGCCGAAGAGCATGCTGGCCGACTACCGCGCACTCGGCCTGACGCTCACCAGCCATCCGCTGGCGCTGCTGCGCGAGCAGCTGGCCGCGTTCCGCGTGCAGCCGGCCGCGCGTGCTGCGACGGCTATCCGCAGCGGCCGGCTGGCGCGCGCCAGCGGCCTGGTCACGCACCGCCAGCGCCCCGAGACCGCCAAGGGCGTGATCTTCGTCACGCTGGAAGACGAGACCGGCGCGGTCAACGTGATCGTCTGGCCGCAGGTGGCCGAGAGCCAGCGCAAGCCGCTGCTCGCCTCGACGCTGCTCACCGTGTACGGCGTGTGGCAGTGCGAAGGCGAGGTGCGCCACCTGATCGCGCGCAGGCTGGTCGACCACTCGGCGCTGCTGCAGGGCTGGTGAGCGCGCGAGCCGCAACTTCCACTGAGCCTGCAACGAGAATCGCGCCTGCCAGGCAGAGCCTGCCGGCGCCGCGCCGACACATCTGGTTAACGTTCGGCGCGCCGGCAACGCCGATTCAAACTGCGAGAATTCGGCCCATGAGCAGTCAAGCCATCACCCCGGAACTGCGCGAGTGGATCGTCGCGCAGGCGCGGGCCGGTTGCCGGCCCGAAGACGTGCTGCAGTCGATGCGCACCAGCGGCTGGGACGAAGACACCGCGCTCGGACGCGCTGGAGACCACGCTGCAGCGAATACCTGGCCGCGCAGCCCGCCAGCAGCAGGTGCTGCCGGCGCCGGTGCCGGTGCCCGGCGCCCGACCTGTCGGCAGCGCCGAGCGTGCTGCAGGCGCCGCGACCGCCAGGTCGAGGTGCTGATGGCGATGCGCAGCCCGCGGCTGGTCGTGTTCGGCGGCCTGCTGTCCGACGACGAGTGCGAGCAGATGATCGAGCTGGCCGAGCCTCGCCTGGCGCGCTCGGAGACCGTGCACAACCCCAGCGGCGGCTAGCGAGGTCCACGAGGCGCGCACCAGCGACGGCATGTTCTTCGAGCGCGGCGAACAACGCGGCTCGTCGAGCGCATCGAGCGCGCGCCTCGCCGCGCTGCTCGAACTGGCCGGTCGAAAACGGCGAGGGCCTGCAGATCCTGCGCTATCGGCCGGGCGCCGAATACAAGCCGCACCACGACTACTTCGATCCGGCCGCAGCCCGGCACGCCCACCATCCTGCAGCGCGGCGGCCAGCGCGTGGCCTCGATCGTGATGTACCTCAACACGCCGCAGCGCGGCGGCGGCACCGGGTTCCCCGACGTCGGGGTCGAGGTCGGCCCGATGCGCGGCAACGCCGTGTTCTTCAGCTACGACCGGCCGCACTCGTGACGCGCACCCTGCACGCCGGCGCTGCCGGTGCTCGAAGGCGAGAAGTGGGTCGCCACCAAGTGGCTGCGGGAACGCGAGTTTCGCTGATCCGACCCCGTTCGACTGTCGATCGCGTGCCATGCGCGGCGCGCGGTGCCGAACCTACAGCGTGCTGTTGGGGCTGATGCGCCGGGCGCATCGCGGGGAACGGTCGCGCACGCGCGATGCGCGCGACCTTGCGTTCGTCCCACGACTGCGGGCCTTCGAGCGGCCACGCTGCGATCAGCGCGCGCAACTCCTCGCGCGGCAGCCGCAGGAACGCCGGCTTGTACTGGCGCAGGATCCAAAAACCGGTGCACAGCTTGGGCGGCAGTGCGGTCTTGGCCAGCGGCGCCCAGTACACGCAGCGGCGCTCGCTCCAGAACAGCTGCCGCTCGAAGTGCACGCGGCCGGCGATGCCGCTTTCCGCCGGCAACAACAGATCGTGCTCGTGCGTCTGCAGCACCGCGAAGGCGAGGTCGCCCGGCGTGTCGCCGCGGTCGCGGTAGACCATGATCACGCGCTCGATGTCGCACGCACCGACACGGTCGATTTCGTGACCGTCGCGTGCGACGATCAGCTCCATCGCCTGCCAGCGGGTGTGCAACTGCGGCTTCATGGCCGCACGGTAGCGGCGTTACCGCGACAACAGTGTGACCAGCGGCGACCAGGTGCAACCGTGCCTGGATGTACAGTGCGGTGGCCGTGAAAAACCGCACAGGCTCAGACGTCGACCACCTCGCCTTGCTGTGGCACGGCGCGATGTCGTGCGCAGCGGTACCGCAGCGGCGTCGTCGTCAGGCGCCGAGCACCTGCAGCGTGCCCGACGACAACGCAAACAGGCCCGGCTCGCCGCGTTGCAGCGAGCGCATCAACGCGCGCGCCACCGTGGCGGCCTCGATCGGCCGCACGCCGCGCGGCATCAGCCAGCCCAGCGGCGCAGACAACGCGGCGGCAACACGTTCGCCGCGCCGCGTGGGTTGCCCGAGAGCGGCGCGGTCGCCCAGCAGCAGCGACGGGCGCGCGATCACCATGCTCTCGAAGCCGAGCGCGGCGATCGCGTGCTCGGCGTCACCCTTGACACGGTTGTAGAACACGCTCGACTTCGGGTCGGCGCCCAAAGCGGACACCAAGCCGAAGCGGGTGGCGCCGGCCGCCTGCGCGGCCCGCGCGAACCCCAACGCGGCGTCGAAGTCGACCGCGCGGAACGCCTGCTGCGAGCCGGCGGCCTTGATCGTCGTGCCCAGGCAGCAGTACGCGTCGTCGACCGCGGGCAACGGCGGCAGGCCGGCGGCGGTAGTCGACCAGGTGCTGCGCCAGCCCGTTGCGCTGGTGCCATTACGGTCGTTCGGCCCGCACCAGCACGTGCACGGTGCCGACCGCGCTGTCGGCCAGCAGCATCTCGACCAGCGCGTGACCCACCAGGCCGGTGGCGCCCGCCACGACGGCCGAGCGGCGGCGCTTGCCGATCGCGAAGCTGGGTGGGTTCATGGGGCGCGATTGTGCTTGAGTGGGTGGGGGCGGGACGGCAGCAGTGTGGGTTGCTAGACTGCCGGCGCGACCATGCAGGCAGCACACAACGAATTGATCACCCGCATCGGGCCGGGCACAGCCTGCGGCGCGCTGATGCGGTGCTACTGGCAGCCGGTGGCGCTGCGCGACGAGTTCGATCCGGCGCTCGACCCGCGCATGGCCACGCGGCCGGTCAAGCGGTGCGCGTGCTGGGGCAGGATCTGGTGCTGTTCCGCGATGCGCAAGGCCGCTGGGGTCTGCTCGATCGCGACTGCCCGCATCGCGGTGCCGATCTGGCGTTCGGGCGTCACGAGGCCGACGGTTTGCGCTGTCCGTTCCATGGCTGGAAGTTCGCAGTCGACGGCCGCTGTCTCGAGACGCCGGCCGAACCGGCAGGCTCGACGCTGTGCACGCGCGTGCGGCAGCGCAGCTATCCGGTGCGCGAGCAATCAGGCGTGCTGTTCGCGTGGCTCGGCCCCGAGGATGCACCGCCGCCGCAGTTGCCCGCGTTCGACGCCTTCAAGGCGCCGGCGTCGCACAGCTTCGCCTTCAAGGGCCTGTGGCGCTGCAACTGGCTGCAGGCGTTCGAGGTCGGCATCGATCCGGCGCATCCGTCGTTCCTGCACCGCTACCTGCAAGACGAGCAGGGCGGCAACGCCTACGGCCGGCAGTTTCGCGCCGCCAGCGTCGGGCGACGTCGACGGCGAGCGCTGGCCGATGACGCGCGTGATGCGCGAGCGCACCTCGCCCGAGATCCGCCACGAAGAGGTGATGCCCGGGCTGACCCGCATCACGGCGCTGCGCATCATCGACGAGCAGCGCACGCACGTGCGCGTGACGCACGCGATGTTCCCCTACACCTTCGTGATCCCGCTGTCGGAGACGTGACGATCACGCAGATGCACGTGCCGGTGGACGACACGCACACCTACTGGTATTCGTTCTTCACCAGCTTCGGCGCGCCGCTGGACAAGGCCACGATGCGCGCGCAGCGGCTGCGCGGCGTCTCGCTGCCCGACTACCTGCCGCTGCACGGCGCGCTCGACGACTGGGGGTTCGACCCCGACGAGCAGCGCACGCGCACCTACCTCGGCATGGGCGAGGAAGACATCAACCGCCACGACCAGTGGGCGGTGGAGAGCATGGGCGCGATCCAGGACCGCACGCGCGAGCACCTGGGCACCAGCGACAAGGTGATCATGGCCAACCGCCGCGTGCTGCTGAAGGCGATCGAGCAGGTGCAGCGTGGCGAGCGCCCGCCGATGGCGCTCGATGCCGGCGAAGCGGCGGCGCTGACCGGGCCCGACACGATCGACTGCATCGCGCCGGCCGACCGCTGGGAGGCGTTCTGGCGGCAAGCCGCTGCGGCCAAGCGCGCTGGCGCGCCTTGGCTCGCCGCGTCGAACGTGGTGCCCGAACGATCGCCCAGCGAGGCGCGCCCATGACCTCGTTCGCCCAGCGCTGCGGCATCCACGACATGCCGCGCGCGGCGGCGTGCGAGCAGGTGCTGCAGGCGATTGCCGAGCAGCGCATCGAGCGCGTGCGCATCGGCTGGTGCGACCTGCACGGCGTGCTGCGCGGCAAGACGCTGATGGCGCACGCGGTGGCCGACGCGCTGCACGATGGGCTGGGCCTGGTCAGCACCCTGATGCTGAAGGACACCTCCGACCGCACGGCGTTCAAGGTGTTCGAGCCTGGGCTCGGCCGACGAACTGCCGGGCTTCGGTGCAGGCCAACAACCTGCTGCTGCTGCCGGACCCGGCGAGCTTTCGCGCTGCTGCCGTGGGCGCCATCGCACCGGCTGGATGCAGGCGCAGCCGTGGTTCGCCGATGGCGAGCCGGTGCAGCTCGACACGCGCCGCGTGTTGCAGGCGCGCGCTGGGCCGGCTGTCGGACGCGGGCTTCGGACTGCGCTGCGGCCTGGAAGTCGAGTTCCACATCTACCGCATCGACGACGAGCGGCTCGATCCCGATCGCGCCGCGTGGCCCGGCGAGCCGCCGCGCGTGTCGATGATCCATCCGGGCTACAACCTGCTGGCCGAGGGCTGGTCCGACATGGCCGACGAGGCGCTGCAGATCGTGCAGCGCACCGCGCAGGGCCTCGGCCTGCCGTTGCGTTCGCTGGAGATCGAGCTCGGGCCCGAGCCAGGTCGAGGCGGTGTTCGACGCCACCGACGCGCTGACCGCGGCCGACCACATGGTGCTGTTTCGCAATGGCGTGCGCCAGGCGCTGCGCCGCCACGGCTACCACGCCAGCTTCGTGTGCATGCCGCCGTTCGCCAACGTGATGGCCAGCGGCTGGCACCTGCACCAGTCGCTGGTGGATCGCGACACGGGCGCCAGCGTGATGCGCCGCGATGCGCCGGCAGCCGGTGCGCGCGCCGGCGATGCGGCGTTCACGCTGTCGGCGGTCGGCGAGCAGTACCTGGCGGGGCTGCTGGCGCACGGTCGCGGCATGGCGGCGCTGTGCACGCCCACCATCAACGGCTTCGGCCGCTTTCGGCCCGCACGCGCTGGCGCCGCAGTCGGTGCTGTGGGGCCGCGACAACCGCGGCGCGATGCTGCGCGTGCTCGGGCGCTGCGGCGACGCCGCCACGCGCATCGAAAACCGCATCGGCGAGCCGAGCGCCAACCCGTACCTCTACATCGCCGCGCAGATCCACGCCGGGCTCGACGGCATCCGGCGCAGCTTGAGCGCGCCGGCCGCCACCGACCCGCCTTATGCGCCGGAGCTGCCACGCCGTTGCCGACGTCGCTGGGCGAGGCGCTCGATGCGCTGGCGCACGATCAGCGCGCTGGTCGACGGCCTTCGGCGCGCCGCTGATCGAGTGCTTCACGCGCGTCAAGCGCGCCGAGCTGGCGCGCTTCGAGCAGGCTGCCGACAAGGACGAATGGCAGCGCCGCGAATACTTCAGCCGCTTCTGACCACCACACCGATGCAAGCGACGATCGAGATCCACTTGATCGCTCCCGACGGCGCGCGGCGCACGATCAGCGCCCGTGTCGGCCAGAGCCTGATGCGCGCCGCGGTCGATGCCGGCGAGGAGGGCATCGCGGCCGACTGCGGCGGCTGCCTGAACTGCGCCACCTGCCATGTGATCGTCGACCCGGCGTGGGCCGATCGTGTGGGGCCGCCGTCGGACGACGAGGGCTACATGCTGGAGATGACCGCTTCGCCGCAACAGCCGACCAGCCGACTGAGCTGCCAGATTCCGCTCGACGCCAGCCTGGACGGACTGGTGGTCCAATTGCCGGCGACGCAGTACTGACCCGCCTGCGCTCCGGAGGGAGAGTCACCTTGAAGATCCTGGAGTTCCTGGCCAAGCTGTGCGCCGTCGTCGCCGGCGTGCTGCTGATCGTCATCACGCTGATGACGTGCGTCAGCCTGATCGGCCGCAACACCACCGGCTGGAGCATCGTCGGCGCGTTCGAGCTGTCGGGCTACGCGGCCGGCGCGGCGATCGCGCTGTTCATGCCGTGGTGCCAGTTTCGGCGCGGCAACATCATCGTCGACTTCTTCACCGCGCATCTCGCGCCGGCCAAGCAGGACGTGCTCGACCGCTTCGGTGCGCTGCTGCTGGCCGCGGCGATGGGCCTGATGGCCTGGCGCACGACGATCGGCGGCCTCAACGCCTGGAAGTCGCAGGCCGGCTCGATGATCATGGGCGTGCCCGAGTGGATCGTCTATGTCGGCATGGTGCCGCCGCTGGTGCTGACCGCGGTGATCGCGCTGGCGCAGGCGGTGCGAGGCTTTCAGACGCACGAGCCGCAGATGGTGGAGGGCAGGGCATGAGCCCGCTCGCACTGACCGCGCTGATCTTCGGCAGCATGCTGGCGCTGATGGCGATCCGCGTGCCGATCGCGGTCAGCATGTTCGCCGCCGGCGCGCTCGGTTATGTCACGCAGACCGGCTGGCTGCCGTTCGCGAATTTTCTCAACACGCAGGCGTTCGCGCGTTTCGCCAGCTACGACCTGTCGGTGATCCCGCTGTTCATCCTGATGGGCAACTTCGCCACCAAGGGCGGCATCAGCAAGTCGCTGTTCGAGTTCGCCGCGGCGGTGATGGGCCGCTTCAAGGGCGGGCTGGCGATGGCCTCGCTGCTGGCGTGCGCGGCGTTCGGCGCCATCAGCGGCTCGTCGGTGGCCACCGCGGCCACCATCACCAGCGTGGCGCTGCCCGAGATGCGGCGCCACGGCTACTCGGGCCGCATCGCCACCGGCACGCTGGCCGCCGGCGGCACGCTCGGCATCCAGTTGCCGCCGTCGATCGTGCTGGTGATCTACGCCATCCTGACCGAGCAGAACATCAGCAAGCTGTTCGCCGCGGCGATCGTGCCGGGCCTGATCGCGATGGTCGGCTACATGATCGCGGTGGCGATCTACGTGCGCCTGGTGCACGGCCACTCGCCCGAAGTCGAGGACGCGCCGCCGCCGATGACCTGGCACGCTGTGCTCGGCGTGCTGCCGATCGTGGTGATCTTCGTGCTGGTGTTCGGCGGCATCTACGGCGGCCTGTTCACGCCCACTGAAGGCGCCGCGGTCGGCGCCACCACCACCTTTCTCACCGCGCTCGGCAAGGGCGAGATGATCGTTCGCCAAGTTCAAGGAGTGCTTCTATGGCACGGCGGCCAGCGCGGCGATGATCTTCTTCATCTTCCTCGGCGCCGACCTGATGAACTCGGCACTGGCGCTGACCCAGGTGCCGAACCAGCTCGCCTCGGTGGTCGGCGGCTGGGGGCTGGCGCCGCTGGTGGTGGTGGTGGCGATCCTGCTGTTCTACGTGCTGCTCGGCGCGGTGATGGACGAGCTGTCGATGCTGCTGCTGACGATCCCGATCTTCTTTCCGATCGTGATGGGGCTGGACTTCGGCATGCCCAAGGAGTCGGTGGCGATCTGGTTCGGCATCATGGTGCTGATGACGGTGGGCTTCGGGCTGATCGCGCCGCCGGTGGGCCTGAACGTCTACATCGTCAACGGGCTGGCCAAGGGCGTGCCGATGGGCGAGACCTACCGCGGCGTGATGCCGTTCCTGATCAGCGACGTGCATCCGCACCGTGCTGTTCCTGTTCTTCCCGATCATTCCGCTGTGGCTGGTGCGCTTCATCGGCTGAGGGCCTGCCCAGGCCATAGGGAAAACCGCGTCCTCGCAGCGCCGGCCGCGCCGTTACCGTTGAGTGTCGTTCCTACCGTGGAGAGTCCAACCATGAAACGCCGCACCTTCGTTCAAGGCGCCGCCGCGGCTGCGGCGCTCGGCGCGCCGCACCTGTCGGGCCTGGCCCAGCAGAGCGTCACGCTGAAGTTCCACACCTTCATGGCGCCGATGAGCAACGTGTGGCTCACGATGCACAAGCCGTGGATGGAGAAGGTGGAGAAGGATTCCGGCGGGGCGCATCAAGTTCGAGGCCTATCCGGCGATGCAGCTCGGCGGCACGCCGGCGCAGCTTTACGACCAGGCGCGCGACGGCGTGGTCGACATCGTGTGGACGCTGCCCGGCACCACGGCAGGGCGCTTTCCTCGCGTCGAGGTGTTCGAGCTGCCCTTCGTGATGAACAACGCCGAGGCCACGTCGAAGGCCTACTGGGAATACGTGCAGACCATGGCGCCCGACGAATTCAAGGAAACGCAGGTGATCGCGCTGCACGTGCACGGCCCGGGCATGTTTCATTCGGCCAACAAGCAGATCAAGACGCATGCCGACTTGAAGGGCATGAAGGTGCGCGGCCCGACGCGCCAGATCACCAAGCTGCTGGCCTCGGTGGGCGCCACGCCGGTGGGCATGCCGCTGCCGCAGATCCCTGACGCGTTGTCCAAGGGCACCATCGACGCCTGCGTGATCCCGTGGGAGGTGGTGCCGTCGGTCAAGGTGCACGAGCTGACCAAGTTCCACAGCGAGTTCGATTCCAACGGCCCGGCGCTGTACACCACCACCTTCGTGATGGCGATGAACAAGCCCAAGTACGACGGCCTCGCGCCCGACCTGAAGAAGGTGATCGATGCCAACTCCGGCCTCGCCACGTCGGCGTGGCTCGGCAAGGTGCAGCAGGGCAACGACCCGGCAGGCCGCAAGCCGGCGGTGGATCGTGGCAACACGCTGTACACCTTCCCGGCGTCGGAGCGTCAGGAGTTCATCAAGCTGTCGGCCTCGGTCGAGGAGGAGTGGGTGGCCGACATGAACAAGCGCAACTTCGACGGCAAGAAGCTGCTGGCCACCGCCAAGGAGCTGATCGCCAAGCACGGCAAAGGGTGAGGCTGGACGTGAGCCAGTGCCTGCGCACTGGCGAACGCCTGCCGAACCGCCCGGGCATGCAGGCCCGGGCGTGGGACGGCGTTGGCATGCGATGAAAAGGGCGCCGTTGGGCGCCCACTTGCATTGGCGTGTGGCGGTCGGCTCAGCGGCCGCGGCCGCCGCGGTGCGGCCTGGCGCCTGCCGGCCCGCCATGCGGGCTGCCTGCCCGAACGGGCGCCGGGGCGCGGACCCTGGGCCGGCTTCTGGCCTTGCGGCGCGCGAGCGTCGCGCGGCGCGTGCGTGCCCTGCAGCGGGTTGGCGCTGCGCGAAGGGTGCAACGGCGTCGGTGCGCGCCCTTGCGGCGGCCGCGCGGGCCGGCCACCGTTGCCGTTGCGCCGGTTGCCGCCGACGCCGATCGTCATGCGACCGAGCAGGATCGGCTCGGCGCGTTCGGTGGGATCGGGCTCGAAGCCCTTGACCACCTCGCGCGGGATTTCCTTGCGGATCAGCCGCTGGATGTCGCGCAGGAAGATCTCTTCGTCGACGCAGGCCAGCGAGATCGCCTCGCCGCTGGCGCCGGCGCGGCCGGTGCGGCCGATGCGGTGCACGTAGTCCTCGGGCACGTTGGGCAGCTCGTAGTTCACCACGTGCGGCAACTGGTCGATGTCGATGCCGCGCGCCGCGATGTCGGTGGCCACCAGCACGCGCAGCTCGCCGCTCTTGAAGTCGGCCAGCGCCTTGGTGCGCGCGCCCTGGCTCTTGTTGCCGTGGATCGCCATCGCGCTGATGTGATTGCGGTCGAGGTACTCGGTCAGCTTGTTGGCGCCGTGCTTGGTGCGCGTGAACACCAGCACCTGGTGCCAGTCGCCTTGCAGGATCAGGTGGGCCAGCAGCTCTTTCTTGCGGTCGCGGCTCACCGGATGCACGCGCTGCGCCACCAGCTCGGCCGGCGCGTTGCGGCGCGCCACTTCGATCAGCGCGGGTTGGTTCAGCAGGCGGTCGGCCAGATCCTTGATCTCGTCGCTGAAGGTGGCCGAGAACAGCAGGCTCTGCTTCTTCTTCGGCAGCGCGGCCAGCACCTTCTTGATGTCGTGGATGAAGCCCATGTCGAGCATGCGGTCGGCCTCGTCGAGCACGAAGATCTGCACGTGGCTCAGGTCGAGCGTGCGCTGGCCGTGGTGGTCGAGCAGGCGGCCCGGCGTGGCCACCAGGATGTCGACGCCGCGCTTCAAGCTTGTCGAGCTGCGGCTGCATGCCGACACCGCCGAACATCACCATGCTCTTGAGCTGCAGGTGCTTGCCGTAGGTGCGCACGCTTTCTTCCACCTGCGCGGCGAGTTCGCGCGTCGGCGTGAGGATCAGGCAGCGGATCGCGACGCGGCCGCGCGCATCTCGCACTGCGGGTTGTGCAGACAGGCGCTGCAGCATCGGCAGCACGAAGCCGGCGGTCTTGCCGGTGCCGGTCTGGGCGCCGGCCAGCAGATCGCCGCCCTCGAGCACGGCAGGAATGGCCTGCACCTGGATCGGGGTGGGGGTTTCGTAGCCCTGCTCGCGCACGGCACGCAAAATCGGCTCGGCCAAGCCGAAGTCCTGGAAGTTCATTTGATTTGAACGCCGCGCGGTCACGCGCTGGCGCTGATCGATCGGCCTGCTGCCGCGTGCGTGGCACGGGCACCAGTCGTGAAGGCAGACGGGATGACTGAGAGTCGGGATCGACTGCGATCGCGTGACTGGTGGCGCGATCGACCGGCGCATTGTACCCGACGAGGGCCGCGCATCCCGCTGCGGCGACAATAGCAGGCTTCACTGACCTGCAGTACCGCACACAACACCATGGCTCAATACGTCTACACGATGAACCGCGTCGGCAAGATCGTGCCGCCGAAGCGGCAGATCCTGAAGAACATCTCGCTGTCGTTCTTCCCCGGCGCCAAGATCGGCGTGCTCGGCATCAACGGCTCGGGCAAGAGCACGCTGCTGAAGATCATGGCCGGCCTCGACAACGAGATCGAGGGCGAGGCCGTGCCGATGCCCAACCTGAAGATCGGCTACCTGCCGCAGGAGCCGCAGCTCGACGCCACGCAATCGGTGCGCGAGGCCGTGGAGCAGGGCATCGGCGGCGTGCTCGAGGCCAAGAAGCGGCTCGACGAGGTGTATGCCGCCTACGCCGAGCCCGACGCCGACTTCGACAAGCTCGCCGCCGAGCAGGCCGAACTCGAAGCAGTGATCGCCACGGCCGGCAGCGAGAACACCGAACATCAGCTCGAGATCGCCGCCGATGCGCTGCGCCTGCCGCCGTGGGACGCGCAGATCGGCAAGCTGTCGGGCGGCGAGAAGCGCCGCGTCGCGTTGTGCCGCCTGCTGCTGAGCAAGCCCGACATGCTGCTGCTCGACGAGCCGACCAACCACCTCGATGCCGAATCGGTGGAGTGGCTCGAGATCTTCCTCAAGCGCTTTCCGGGCACCGTGGTGGCGATCACGCACGACCGCTACTTCCTCGACAACGCGGCCGAGTGGATTCTCGAGCTCGACCGCGGCATGGGCATCCCGTGGAAGGGCAACTACTCCAACTGGCTCGACCAGAAGGAGCAGCGCCTGGAGCAGGAGCAGAAGACCGAAGACGCGCGCATGAAGGCGATGAAGAAGGAGCTCGAGTGGGTGCGCCAGAACCCCAAGGGCCGCCAGGCCAAGAGCAAGGCGCGGCTGGCGCGATTCGAGGAGCTGAGCGACGTCGAATACCAGAAGCGCAACGAGACCAACGAGATCTTCATCCCGGTGGGCGAGCGCCTGGGCAACGAGGTGATCGAGTTCAAGAACGTCAACAAGGGCTTCGGCGACCGCGTGTTGATCGACGACCTGTCGTTCAAGGTGCCGGCCGGGGCGATCGTCGGCATCATCGGCCCCAACGGCGCCGGCAAGTCGACGCTGTTTCGCATGATCCAGGGCAAGGAAAAGCCCGACGCCGGCGAGATCGTGGTCGGCCACACCGCGAAGCTGGCGTTCGTGGACCAGACGCCGCGAGAGCCTGGCCAACGACAAGACGGTGTGGGAAGACGTCTCCGGCGGCCTCGACAACATCACCGTGGGCAAGTTCGTGATGCCGAGCCGCGCCTACCTCGGCCGCTTCAACTTCAAGGGCAACGACCAGCAAAAGCGCGTCGGCCAGCTCTCAGGCGGCGAGCGCGGCCGGCTGCACCTGGCCAAGACGCTGTCCCAGGGCGGCAACGTGCTGCTGCTCGACGAGCCGAGCAACGACCTCGACGTGGAGACCTTGCGCGCGCTGGAAGATGCGCTGCTCGAGTTCGCCGGCTCGATCATGGTGATCAGCCACGACCGCTGGTTCCTCGACCGCATCGCCACCCACATCCTGGCCTGCGAAGACGATGGCAAGTGGGTGTTCTTCACCGGCAACTTCCACGAGTACGAAGCCGACAAGGTCAAGCGCCTGGGCGAAGAGGGCGCGCGGCCGCACCGGCTGCGCTTCAAGGCGCTGAAGTAGCTGCGCCCGCAGCGGCCCTGCAACACTGGATCCGCTGTTCGCCGGGGTGTGACGCATGGCGCGCGCATCGGGGCAAGTGCGCGCTGGCGATGGCGACCCGTTGCTCCACAATTCGTTCCTGCGGGCAACAGCCCTGCCGGGTGACGCGGCCGCGACCTGCGACGGCCCTTTGTGGTGTTTGTCGATGAGCAAGACGTTGTTGCGTTCGGCTGTGTCTCGTCTGCGCCGGCGGTGTGGGTGTTGGTGGCGGCGGGCTGTGCCACTGCCGCCGGCAGGCACCGCCGGGCGCGCAAGCGTGCGACAGCAGCGCCTGCTGCGGCCCCAGCCGCGGCGCGCCGGCCCGGCGCGCCGCCGCTTCCGGTGCCGGCCGCCCGCCGCCGCAGCCCGGGCAGCCGCCCGCCTTTGCCACGGTGATCAAGGACGCCAAGAAGATCGACGGCGCGCTGACGCTGTGGCAGAAGGACGACAAGGTCTGGATCGAACTCGCGCCGGGAGACTTCGGCAAGCCGATGCTGTTTGCGCCGAAGATTGCGCAGGGCATCGGCGAAGCCGGCTTGTTCGGCGGCACGATGATCGGCCCCTATGGCCGCTACGGCCGCCAGCAACTGGTGGAGTTTCGTCGCGTGCACAACCAGGTGCAGCTGCTGGCGCGCAACACCGAGTTCCGTGCGCCGGAGCGCACGCCCGAGGGCCGCGCGGTGCAGGCCGCCTTCTCGCCGAGCCTGGTGGGCAGCGCGGCGGTGGCGAGCCAGCCGCACCCCGACAGCAAGGCCGTGCTGATCGAGGCCAACGGCATCTTCGTCAACGATATGCTGGGCATCGCCATTGCACTGCAGCGCACCTACCGCCAGGGCTACGCGTTCGACGGCCGCAACTCGGCCATCACGGCGGTGCGCGGCAAGCCCGATCAGGTGGTGATCGAGGTCGCGGCGCACTACGCCACCGCGGGCATCGCCCAGCAGGTGCCCGGCGGGCCGCCGGGACCCGCGCCGTCGACGCCCAGCTCGCTGCCCGATGCGCGCAGCATGTTCCTGGGCATGTACTACTCGCTCGCCACGCTGCCGGCGCAGCCGATGCGCCGCGCAAGTCCGACCCGCGGGTGGGCTACTTCGACACCGTGACGCAGGACTTCGGCGACGACCTGGCGCGCACGCCGCGCCAGCGCCAGCATCAACCGCTGGCGCCTGGAGAAGAAGGATCCGGCGCCGACGTTGTCGGAGCCGGTCAAGCCGATCACCTTCTGGCTCGACCGCACGATGCCGCTGAAGTACCGCGACGCCATCGCCACGCGGCATCCTGGTGTGGAACGAGCGCGTTCGAGCGCATCGGCTTCAAGAACGCGATCGTCGTGAAGATGCAGCCCGACGACGCCGACTTCGACACGCTGGACGTCGGCGTGGCGTCGATGCGCTGGATGACCAACGCGTCGCCGACGTTCGGCGCCATCGGGCCGAGCCAGATCGACCCGCGCACCGGCGAGATCCTCGACGCCGACATCGGCTTCGAGAGCCTGTCGTCGCGCAGCGTGCGCGCCTTGCGCTCGCAGGTGCTCGCGTCGCGGGTGGCGGTCGACTGGCCGGCGCTGATGCAGTCGAGCGCGCCCGAGCGGGTGGCCGAGCTGACGGCGCGCAGCGCCGCGGGTGCCGGCCATGCCGCCGATCAGTGCCAGCATGCCGACATGGCCGCCGAGCAGCTGGGCTATGCGCTGGACGTGCTCGAGGCGCGCGGCGAGCTCGACCCCGCCAGCCCCGAGGCCCAGCAATGCGTGCTCGACTACCTCACCGACGTGACGATCCACGAGGTCGGCCACACGCTGGGCCTGCGCCACAACTTTCGCACCTCGCGCATCTACACCGAAGCGCAACTGTCCGACCCCGAGTTCACCGCGCAAGAACGGCCTCGCCGGCTCGGTGATGGAGTACGCGCCGATCAACCTCGCCCGCCCCGGCGAGCCGGCCGCCACTGCCGTGGCAGGTCGGCGCTCGGGCCCTACGACTACTGGGCCATCGAGTACGCCTACAAGCCGATCGCGCCCGAGCACGAGGCCGCCGAGCTGCAGCGCATCGCCGCGCGCAGCAACGAGCCGCAGCTGGCCTACGGCACCGACGAGGACAACTTCCTCGGCATCGATCCCGGAGTCGCTGCAGCTTCGACCTCGGCAACGACCCGATCGCCTTCGCCAAGAAGCGCTTCGACATCGCGCGCGACCTGATCCGCCGCCAGGAGATGCGCGAGCTGAAGCCCGACGAGGACTACTCGGTGCTGCGCCGCTCGATCAACTTTGCGCTGCGCGACGTCGGCGCGTGCATCGGGCATCCTGGCGCGCCAGATCGGCGGCGTGCGCACGTTGCGCGACTATCCCGGGCAGCGGCCGCGACCCGCTGCTGCCGGTGAGCGCCGCGGCGCAGCGCCAGGCGCTCGACCTGCTGGCCAGCGGCGTGCTGGCGGCCGACAGCTTCGTGCTGTCGCCGGCGCTGCAGCGGCGCATGGCGCCCGACTTCGCCGAGCGACGCGATGCGCATGTTTGCTGGCGACGGCCCGGTGGCCACCGACTATTCGCTGGCCGTCGGCGGTGCTCGAGCTGCAGCGCGCGCTGCTCGGCTCGCTGATGAACGACGGTGTCGCACAGCGCCTGCTCGACAGCGAAGGCAAGGTCGACGCCAACGGCCCGGCGCTTGCGCCTGTCGGAGCTGATGCAGCGCCTGAACGGCGAGGTCTGGAGCGAGCTGCGCGCCGGCAGCGGCGACATCCCGTCGATGCGCCGCGAGCTGCAGCGCGAGCACGTCAACCGCGCTGGCGGGCCTGCTGCTGCGGCCCGGCGCACTGAGCCGGGCCGACGCGCGCTCGCCTGGTGCGCGTGCAGGCGCAAGAGCTGCTCGCGGGCATCCAGAAGGCTGCGCAGCGCAAAGGCCTGAGCGGCGAGGCGCGCGCGCACCTGCAGGACAGCGCCGACACGCTGCGCCAGGCGCTGACTGCGCCGCTGATGCGGCAGGGCGCCTGACGACACCCCGCGGCAAGCGGCTCGGCCGGCTCCCGCGGAAAGCATGGGCACCGCTGCAGGCGCGTCCGGTCGGCGCCTGCACTGCGCCGGCCGTCGTTCGTCGCATGGGGGGCCTCGATGGCTTGGTCGGCGCCACGTGGGGCGCTATCGTGCCGCCATGACCCCCACCGTGCAATCGCCCGGCGACCCCAAACGGTCGATCGTCGCTCGCGCCGCTGCGCGAGTTGCGCTTCGGCAGCGTCGGCTGGGCGCTCGGGCTGGCGGTGGCGCGCGGCGCTGGCGCTGAACCCGATCTTCGTGACGCCGCTGCCGGTGCTGCTGGGGCGCACGCTGTTCGTCGCGTTGATGCTGGTGCTGGTGTTCCACGGCGTCGGGTTGCTGCGCCAGACCTTGCTGCCGCGCTGGCTGGCACAAGCGGTGGCGGTGGCGTTGACGGCACCGCTGGCCACCGCGATCGTCTACCTGGTGGCCACCAGCGGCGACGTGCAGGCGTTCGTCGGCAACCCGTACCGCGTCAGCGGCTTCCTGTGGATCGCCGGCTGCGCACTGGGTGTCGGTCTCATCGTGACGCTGGGCGCGCTGGTGCGCGAGCGCGATGCGCTGGCGCGCTCGCAGGCGCTGCAGTTCGAGGTCGAGCGCGGCCGCCTGGAGCGCCAGGCGCTCGACGCGCGGCTGGCGGTGCTGACGGCGCAGATCGAGCCGCACTTCCTGTTCAACACGCTGGCCAACGTGCAGGCGCTGGTCGACAGCGGCTCGCCGCGCGCCGCGCCGGTGCTGAGGAGCCTGATCGCCTACCTGCGGGCGGCGATGCCGCAAGCTGCAGGAGGGCGGCCTGTCGGCACTGCGCGACGAGGTCGAGCTGGTGCGTGCGTACCTCGATCTGATGCACCTGCGCATGCCCGACCGGCTGCAGGTGCACATCGACGTCGACCCGGCGCTGCTGGGGTTGCGCTTTCCGCCGATGGCTGCTGCTGACGCTGGTGGAGAACGCCGTGCGCCACGGCATCGACCCGAGCGAGCAGGGTGGCCGCATCGAGGTCGGTGGCCGCTTCGACGCCACGACGCGGCGCGTGCAGCTGTGGGTGGCCGACACCGGGCTGGGCCTGCGCGGCGCGCCCACTGCCGGCACCGGCCTGGACAATGCCCGCGAGCGCCTGCGCGGCGTGTTCGGCGCCGACTCGCAACTGGAGCTGAAGCCGATCGAGCCGCACGGCGTGCGCGCCGAACTGAGCTTCACGGCGCCCTCGACATGACGAGCTCACCGCGCGCTGATCGCCGACGACGAGCCGCTGCTGCGCGAGCACCTGGCCACGCACCTGGCGCGCCAGTGGCCCGAGCTGCAGATCGTGGGCGAGGCGCGCAACGGCCGTGAGGCGGTGGAGATGTTCGACCAGCTTGCGCCCCGATGTGGTGTTCCTCGACGTGCACATGCCGGGCATGAGCGGCGTCGATGCGGCGCGCACGATCGGCCCGCTGGCGCAGATCGTGTTCGTGACCGCGTTCGAGCAGTACGCGGTGCAGGCGTTCGAGCAAGGCGCGATCGACTACGTGGTCAAGCCGCTCGACGACATCCGGCTGGCCGCCACCGTGTCGCGGCTGAAGGAGCGCCTGGCCGACCGCGACGCGCGGCGCGGCGACGACGCCCAGCTCGACGCGGCGCTCGAGCAACTGGCGCGACGCCTGAGCCGCCATCCGGCCGGGTTGCCGCGGCTGCAGTGGATCCGCGCCTCGGTGGGCAGCACGGTCAAGCTGATCCCGGTGGACCAGGTGGCCTACCTGCGATCGGACGAGAAGTACACGCTGGTGGTGTGGGAAGGCGGCGAAGCGCTGATCCGCAAGCCGATCCGCGAGCTGATCGACGAACTCGATCCCGAGCAGTTCGTTCAAGTGCACCGTTCGGTGATCGTCAACCTGCGCCAGGTGGCCCAGGTCACGCGCGGCGCCAACGAAACCGCCGAGGTGCACCTGCGCGGCCGCCCGACACGCTGCCGGTGAGCCGCAGCTACCTGCACCTGTTCAGGCAGATGTAGCGAGTTGAGTGGCGGCTTTCGGCCAGGAGCGGCCAACGTAAGCGACAATTGACGCGAGCGTCGACTCTTCCGGCGCGCAAGCCGCACCGAGCCAGCAGGCTACGCTGCCGCATGCTGCGTGTCGGCGATGGAAGCGCTGGGCCGACGTGCGCCGCAATGCGGCACGTGGTCGACGAGCCCGCGCGTGGCTGCGATGCCCGCGGCCTGGGTGCGCGAGGTCGCGCCGAGCTTGACTCATGATCGCCGTCATGTGCGACTTGACCGTCCCCACCTCGATCCGGAGCTCCCGGGCGATCGCCTTGTTGGACTCACCCGCTGCGACGAGGCTCAGCACCTCGAATCTCGCGCGACGTCAGCGACGTGTGGGTCAGGCTGTCGGCCATGCGCTGCGCGACGGAGCGGGACACGTAGCGCAGGCCGTTGGCCACCGTCGTCGCGCCTTCGATCAGTTCGGCCAGCGGACCGCCCAGCATGATGTAGCCGTGGATGCCAGCCTCGATGGCGCGCCGGATGTCCGCCTCGCGATCGTTGGCCGTGAGCGACGAGGATCCTGGCCGCTGAGAGCGTGTCGTGGGCCGCCGTCGACGGAACCGGCAAGATGCATAGCGTGGTCATAGTCGGTGATGACGACGTCGATCCGGGGTCGGTCCGCGGATCGATGTCGTCAACAGCCGTCGACGAAGGTCTCGAAGGCCGCATGCTGACGCAGGGCGGCCACGAGTCCTGCGCGAAGGAGCGGATCGGGGTGCATGACCAGGAGGGTCGAGCGGCGAGGCGCAACGTGGTTCATGAGGTTCTCCGTCTGGCTGACGGCCGTGGTCGAACATCGTGGACAGAGCTTCGCGCTTGCCATGGCCAATGTCTTTGGTCGCCGGGCTGAAGATTTCCTGAAGGTCGGGCGTCAGCGGCTTACCTTAGACTGGGCACCGCACTGACGCTTGGCATCGCTTCCATGACCGCCACAGCGGCATCGGTCCGTTACCGGTTTGCGCGCTTCGAGCTGCAGCCCGACGAGCGCCGCTTGCTCGCGAGCGGTGAAGCCGGTATCACCTTCGCCCCCATGCCTTCGACCTGCTGGTCGCGCTGGTCGACAAAGCCGGCCACCTCGTCACCAAGGACGAGTTGCTGCAGCGGTCTGGGGCAAGGTGATCGTCGAAGAGAACACCTTGCAGGCCCATGTCTCGGCGCTGCGCAGGGTGCTCGGGCGCGGAGGCGATCGCGACGGTCTCCGGGCAAGGCTATCGCTTCACCCTCGACGTGACGCCGGTGCCGGCAGACCGGCGACTCGCCGACACCGCACGCACAACCTGCCGCAGCCGTTGACGAGCTTCATCGGCCGCGAGCAGGGAGATCGTGCAGATCAAGCAATGGCTGGCCACCACGCGGCTGCTGACGCTGACCGGCGCCGGCGGCTGCGGCAAGACGCGGCTGGCGCTGCAGGTGGCGGGCACGATGCTCGACGAGTATCCGGATGGCGTCTGGCTCGTCGAGCTGGCCCCGTTGGGCGACTCGACGCTCATTGCCCAGGCCGTGGCGAAAGCCCTCGGCGGTCAAGGAGCAGGCGGGCAAGGACCTCGTGGAGACGTTGGCCGAGTGGCTCGGGTCGCGGCGGCTGCTGCTGCTGCTGGACAACGCCGAGCACCTGCTCGAGGCGTGCGCCCAGCTCGCCGACTGCCTGCTGCGCCGTTGTTCGCCGGGCTGGTGATCCTCGTGACCAGCCGGGAGCGCCTGGGCATCGCCGGCGAGCTGACCTATCGGGTGCCGTCGCTGTCGGTGCCCGAAGCGCGGCAGGACACGACGGCGACGAAGTCCTGGCCTGCGAGGCGGCGCGCCTGTTCATCGAGCGCGCCAGGTTGCAGCGCCGGACTTCGAGGTGACGGACGAAGGATGCTGCGGCGCTGGCGTCGATCTGCCGCCGCCTGGACGGCATCGCGCTGGCCATCGAGCTGGCGGCGCCGCGGGTGCGCGTGATGTCGCTGGAGGAGTTGAGCAAGCGGCTCGACGACCGCTTCGGCGTGCTGACCGGTGGATCGCGCACGGCGCTGCCGCGCCACCGCACGCTGCGTTCGCTGATCGACTGGAGCCACGAGCTGCTGGGCGATGCCGAGAAGGCAGTGCTGCGGCGAGCCTCGGTGTTTGCCGGCGGCTGGACGCTGCGAAGCTGCCGAGCACGTGTGCAGCGGCGACGGCGTCGATCGCGCCGAGCGTGCTGGATCTCCTGACCTCGCTGGCCGACAAGAACCTCGTCGTGGCCGAGACGCACGACGACGAAACGCGCTTCGGCATGCTCGAGACCGTGCGCCACTACGCGCAGGACCGGCTGCGCGAGAGCGGCGAGGAAGAGCCGGTGCGTGATCGCCACGTCGAGTACTTCCTGGATATGGCCGGCAGGCTGCTCGACCAGATGCAGAGCGATTCCGAACTTCAGGCGAAGCTGCTGCGGCTCGACCACGAGCACGACAACGTGCGTGCCGCGCTGGCGTGGTGCGAAGCCGCGCCGGCGCGTTCGGTGAAAGGACTGGGGCTCGCAGGAGAGCTCCACTGGTTCTGGAGAATGCGCGGCCACTACAGCGAAGGGCGCGGCTGGATTGCCCGACTCCTGGCCATCGCACCCGACGCCGAGCGGGAGGACGCTCACGCCAGCGCGTTCCATGCGGCCGGCGCGCTGGCCTACCTGCAGGGCGACTACGCGACGGCCGAAGTCCGACATCGGGAAGCGCTCGCCATCTGGAGACAACTGGGCAACCGCCGAGGAATCGCCCGCTCGCTCAACAGCCTGGGGAGTATCGCCAATTCCCGTGGCGAGCTTTCGGCTGCTCGCGGGCTTTATGAAGAAGCTCTGTCCATCGCGCGCGAGATCGGCGATCGGCGCAGCATCTCCATGGACCTGCATTGCCTCGGGCACGGTTGCCCACGATGCGGGCGACTACGCCGCGGCACAGGCGCTGCTGGAGGAATGTGTCTCCGTCAGCCGCGACATCGGGGCCTGGAGGGCGGCGGTGGCGCTGTCGGAGTTGGGCGACGTCAGGCAGGCACAGGGTGACCTCGAAGCAGCTCGTTCGCCTGCTGCTGGAAGGCCTGAAAGGGCAGCGCGCGTTGGGGGACAGGCCCGGCATCGCAAAGACCCTGATCGGGCTCGCGACCGTCTCTCACGATAGCGGCGACACCTCCGCCGCGAAGAACCTACCTCAAGGAAGCGCTGGACATCGTGCCAACCGGCGACGCACTTTCCCACGTGACATGGCTGGATGCTTTCGCCGGACTGTCACTGGCGTTCGCGAGTCGCGACATTGTGCGGCACGCCTGTGGGGCTGCGCGCAGCGTCTGCGAGAGGAGATTGGTTCTCCGATGTCCACGCCGGAGCGTGCGCGGCAGGAGCGCCTGGTGGCCGCTGCGCGCAGCGCGCTGCACGACGATGCGGCGTTCAGATCGCGCAGAACGAGGGCCGGTCGTGGACCTTCGATGAGGCGGTGCGGTACGCGCTGAGTCAGCCACTGAGGTCGCCGGGCAGACGAAGCGCTCCGCGCACGTGCTGCCGATGCCTCAAGGTACGAGGTCCGAGCCTGGACCTCTGGGCGATGCGCCGGCACGCGGCGGGCGGCACGCTTTGCCTGTCGACGTCGCGGTCTGCGCGCAGCGGGGTCGACCCTCGAAGGAGACCCTCGATGAACGATCGTGATCCTGGATCGGCTCGGTCAACTACCCGTCGCCGACTGCTTGCTGGCGGCGCCGCTGCCGCAGCGACGCTCGGCTTGCCACTGTCGGCAACTGCCGTTGAGCCCTCCAACCGCATCCCGATCGGCCACGCGAGCGTGCTCGCACTTCCTCACCACGAAAGGCGAACCATGAGCACCTTCACGACCAAGGACGGCACCCAGATCTACTACAAGGACTGGGGCTCCGGCCCCGTCGTCAGCTTCAGCCACGGCTGGCCACTGAGTTCCGACGCGTGGGAGTCGCAGATGTTCCACCTGGCGTCGAGCGGCTACCGCTGCATCGCGCATGACAGGCGCGGCCACGGGCGCTCGAGCCAGCCCTGGCACGGCAACGACATGGACACCTACGCCGACGATCTCAACGAGCTGTTCACCGCGCTGGACCTGAAGGGTGTGACGATGGTCGGCCACTCGACCGGCGGCGGCGAGGTGGCGCGCTACATCGGCCGGCACGGCAGCAAGCGCGTGGCACGCGCGGTGCTGATGGGCGCCGTGACCGCCGATCATGCTGAAGACCGCCAACAACCCCGGCGGCCTGCCGATGGAAGTGTTCGACGGCTTTCGCAAGGCCTATCTGGCCGATCGTTCGCAGTTCTTCCTCGACGTCGCCGGCGGCCCGTTCTTCAACTTCAACCGTCCAGGGGTCAAGGCCTCACAGGGGCTGATCCTGTCCTGGTTGTCGCAAGGTATGATGTCTGGGCACAAGAACGCCTACGACTGCATCAAGGCCTTCTCGGAAACCGACTTCACCGAGGACCTGAAGAAGTTCGACGTGCCGACGCTGATCGTGCACGGCGACGACGACCAGATCGTGCCGATCGCCGGCTCGGCGCTGCTGGCGGCCAAGCTGGTCAAGCGCTCGGTGCTGAAGGTCTACCGCGGTGGCTCGCACAGCCTGGGCGACACCGACAAGGACAAGCTCAACGCCGACCTGCTTGAGTTTCTGCGCTTCTGACGCGTCGGCATTCGTCGCGCGCGCCCTTCACGTCACCCGACAGGAGATTTTCAGATGGATCGCCCCACGAACCACGCTACAGACACCGCGGGCGCTCGGCAGGTCCGCCGCCAAGTCCACACCTTCGCACGGTGCCGACGACATCGCGTACCTCAGCGGCAACTTCGCCCCGATGACCAGCGAGACGACCGCCTTCAACCTCAAGACCTCCGGCCGCATCCCGCACGAACTGGAAGGCAGGCTCTTGCGCATCGGCCCGAGCCCGATCGGCCCTGTGGATCGCGCCTTCTACCACTGGTTCACCGGGACGGGTCTGGTGCACGGCGTGCGCTTGAGCGGCGGCCGTGCGCAGTGGTATCGCAGCCGGTTCACGATGAGCGCGGACGCGGCCGCGGCGTTGGGAAAGACGCCAATCCCCGGGCCCGGAGATGGTCAGACTGCGGTGAACACCAACGTCACGATGATCGGTGGCCACGTCGTCGCGATCGTCGAGGGCGGTCAGCTGCCGATCGAGTTGGACTACAACTTGGAGAGCGTCGCCCGCTCGAACTTCGCTGGTTCCCTCGAGGGCGGGTTCACCGCGCATCCCAAGCGGGATCCCCTGACGGGCGAAGTCGTCGCCATGACGTACGAGCCAGGTCGGCCGACGCTGCGCTATGTCGCAATCGATGCTGCGGGGCGCGCAAAGACGCGAGCCGACATCCCTGCGCCGCATCAGCCGATGGTGCATGACGTGGGCTTCACTCGCAACTTCATCATCGCGCTCGACCTCCCGGTCACCTTTCAGCCGCAGCGCGTCCCGGGGCACATGTTCCCCTATTTCTGGAACAACGAGCAGGCCCCTCGCATCGGCCTTCTGCCGCGTGACGGCGATCTCAAGAAGCTTGTTTGGTTCGACGCTCCCGTTTGCTACGTTTTCCATATCGTCAACGCTTACGAGGCCGAAGGCGGCCAAGTGATCGTGGACGTGGTGCGCCATCCGCGGACCCACGATCGCGATCGGCAGGGCCCGAACGAGGGCACCCCGGTGCTCGTGCGCTGGACTCTGGATCGCGCGCGCAACCGGTTGACGGAGAGCCTGCTCGATGACCACGGCGGCGAGTTTCCGCGTTTTGACGACCGCCTCGGCGGACAGAATTATCGATGCGCCTACTCCACGCACTGGTGGGGCGACAAGGTGAGCTCGGGGCCGCTCTACAAGCACGACGTGCGCACGGGTCGCACCGAAGTGCATGACTTCGGGCCCGGCTATGCCTGCATGGAGCCGGTGTTCGTCCCCCGCGCGGGCGCTACCGGCGAGGACGATGGCTATCTGATGGCCTACGTCCACAACGCGCATCGCAACGCCAGCGACGTCGTGGTTCTGTCGGCGCAGGACTTCGGCAGTGCACCTTTGGCGGTCGTTGAGCTTCCTGTGCGTGTGCCCTTCGGTTTCCACGGAGATTGGGTCGCCGACAAGAGTTGAAGCAACACAGGGAGCAGGCACCGTCTGGGGCCGCGCAACCACTGTCGCCGTGAAGGACATCGTCGCCATGTCTGCCATGACCCATGCCACCGGCGCGCCGGTGGCCGACAACCTGAACATACAGACCGCCGGCCCGCGCGGGCCGGCGCTGCTGCAGGACATCTGGCTCCTCGAGAAGCTCGCCCACTTCGACCGCGAAGTGATTCCTGAGCGGCGCATGCACGCCAAGGGGTCGGGTGCCTACGGCCACTTCACTGTCATCAACGACATCAGTCGCTACAGCAAGGCGTGTCTGTTCGCCGAGCTCGGCAAGAAGACCGAGGTGTTCGTGCGCTTCTCCACCGTCGCGGGCGAGCGCGGTGCTGCCGACGCCGAGCGGGACATCCGTGGCTTCGCGGTCAAGTTCTACACCGAGGAGGGCAACTGGGACGTGGTGGGCAACAACACGCCGGTGTTCTTCCTGCGCGATCCACTGCGCTTTCCGGACCTGAACCACGCTGTCAAGCGCGACCCGCGCAGCAACCTGCGCAGCGCGCAGAACAACTGGGACTTCTGGACGCTGCTGCCCGAAGCGCTGCACCAGGTAACGATCGTGATGAGCGACCGCGGACTGCCCGATGGCTACCGCTTCATGCATGGCTTTGGCAGCCACACCTTCAGCCTGATCAATGCGCGCGGGCAGCGACATTGGGTCAAGTTCCACTTTCGCAGCCTGCAGGGCACTCGTTGCCTGAGCGACGAGCACGCCGAGGCCGTGATCGCGAAAGACCGCGAGAGTGCGCAGCGTGACCTGTTCGATGCGATCGCGGCCGCCAACTTCCCGCGATGGGCGCTCGCGATCCAGGTGATGACCGAGGCCGAAGCGCACGCCTGCCCGTTCAACCCATTCGACCTGACCAAGGTCTGGCCGCACCGCGACTACCCGCTGGTCGAGGTGGGTGTGCTGGAACTGAACCGCAACCCGCGCAACTACTTCGCCGAGGTGGAGCAGGCGGCGTTCTCGCCAGCCAACGTCGTGCCCGGCATCGGGTTCTCGCCCGACAAGATGCTCCAGGCGCGCTTGTTCAGCTACGGTGATGCGCAGCGCTATCGGCTCGGCGTGAACTTCAACCAGATCCCAGTGAACGCGCCGAAGTGCCCGTTCCACAGCTACCACCGCGACGGTGCCATGCGCGTCGATGACAACGCCGGGGGCACGATTGGCTATGCACCGAACAGCCTTGGTGAGTGGGCCGACTCACCCAGGGTCAAAGACCCGCCATTGCCGCTGGAGGGCGCGGCAACCCATTGGGATCACCGGATCGACGAGGACTACTACTCGCAGCCTGGGGCGCTGTTCCGTCTGATGACGCCGGCGCAGCGTCAGGTGCTGTTCGAGAACACCGCGCGGTCCATCCAGGGCGCGTCGCGCGCAATCAAGGATCGCCACGTGGCCAACTGCGCAAGGGCCGACCCGGCCTACGGTGCCGGAGTGGCGGCGGCGATCGGAGCTCTCGATGCGTAGTGCGCGGAACCAGCAGCCAGCCACGGTGCTTTGCTCTTGATGGCGGGGATCGCCGCACGGGCCGCTTCGTAGCCGGCCAGGATCGCAGCCTCCTGCTCGTCCTTGGCCGACATGCCCGACACCCGAACCCCGGGCGCGATCAGCACGTCGGCCTCCGCCATTTCGGGCGCGGCGACAAGGCAGTTCTGCGTCTGCATGACCCTGCCAACGACCGCGAGCGCGCCCAGGCCCTGGGCACGCGGACCCTGACAGTAGATGTCCACCGCGATCACCAGGTCCGCGCCCATCGCGCGCGCCGCGCGCACCGGCACCAGGCTGCTGACGCCACCGTCGATCAGATGACCGCCCTCGTAGCGCACCGGCACGGTGACGCCAGGCACTGCCGCCGATGCCTGGATGGCAGCGCCTGCCGGGCCGTTGTCGAGCAGCACTGGCGTGCCACTGTGCAGGTCGCTCGCGACGGCGGCGAAGCGGATCGGGAATGCCTGGATCGGCACACCGGCGGTCAGGGCATCGATCCAGGTCGCCAAGTGCCGGCCGCGCATGATGCCGCCGGCGCTGAGGCTCAGGTCGATCAGCGAGGACAGCTTGACCTGGCGCGCCGTCGATGCCAGTTCTTCGGGCGTCATGCCGCTCGCATAGGCCGCACCGACGACAGCGCCTGCCGACGTGCCGACGACGATGTCGGGGCGGATGCCGGCTTCGTCGAGTGCGCGCAGCACGCCCAGATGCGCAAAGCCGCGCAGCCCACCGCCGCCCAGAGCCAGCGCGACGGTCGGAGGCCGCGCTTCGGCCGCATGGCTCGGTGCCAAGCGCTGGACCTCGGCGAACGAGCGCGGGCTCAAGGGCGCAGGCGTGTTCGCTGGTCTGCCGGCGCATCCGGCGATCGCCGTCGCGAGCAGCGCCGCGCCAACAAGGGTGGCGCGTTTGGTGTTCAGCAGTCTCATGATGTCCGCGCTTCCTGACGCGCCCCGGCCAGCGCCACCGCGTCGGCGCCCGCCGGGAAACGGAGTTGTCCGGTGCGGTCGGTGGCCGCGCGCCAGACCGCCGCGGCCACATCGGCCTCGGTGGTCACCGCGCTGGTCCGCGCGAACGACGCGAAGACGCGCTGGGCGAACGGCGCGTAAGCTTCTGGGATCAGGCCGTGCATGCGCTCGCTGCCGTTGCTCGTGAAGCGCGTGGTCGGTGCGTAGCCCGGCTCGACCAGCTTGACGCTGACGTCGAAGGCCTCGAGTTCGAGGGCGAGCGAGGTGGTGAAGCCTTCGACCGCCGTCTTGCTGGCGGTGTACGCGGCGACCAGCGGCATCGGCGCCAGCGTCGTGCTCGAGGTCACGTTGACCACGACGCCCGCGCGCCGCGCTCGGAACTGAGGCAGCACCGCCTGCGTCATCGCCATCACGCCGAAGGTGTTGGTGTCGAAGATCTCGCGCACCGTGGCCAGCGGCGTGGCCTCGAACGCACCGAAGAGGCCGATGCCGGCGTTGTTGACGAGCACGTCGAGCGGGCCGCTCATCTCCAGCGCCGCGGCGATGCTCAGCGGGCTCGTCACGTCGAGCGGCAGCACGCGCATCCGCTCGGAGCTGGGCAACAGGTCTTCGCGCGGGCTTCGCATGGTGGCCACGACGTTCCAGCCTTGCGCGTGGAAGTGGCGTGCGGTCTCCAGGCCATAGCCGGAGGAGCAGCCGGTGATCAGGACGGTCTTCATTGAGTGGATCCATGGTTGGTTGGCAGTGGGCTGCACGATAGAGAGCAACGGCAGGACGATCTACAATTCGGAGTCCGTAGTTCATTTGCAATCGTCCTGCCATGAGCGATCCGCTCGCGCAAGTCATCGCGCTGCTGAGGCCGCGCACCGTGCTGTCGAAGGGCATCAGCGCTGCCGGCCGCTGGGCAGTGCGCTACTCGGACTTCGGGCAGCCGAGCTTCTGCGTCGTGCTCGAGGGCAGTTGCCGACTCGCGGTGGACCGCCAGAAACCCATCACGCTCGAAGCCGGCGACTTCGTGCTGATGCCGGCGACGCCCGGCTTCACGCTGTCGGGCTTCGAGCCGGTGACGCCGGTGCGCATGGATCCGAAAGTGGCCGCAGCGGCAACGGGCGACGTCCGCCACGGCACGCGCCATGGCCCGCCCGACGTGCGACTGCTCGGCGGCTGGTTCGTCTTCGACTCACCCGACGCCGCACTGCTCGTGTCGCTGCTGCCGGCGTTGATGCACGTGCGCGGCGTCGAACGGCTCTCGGTGCTGGTGCGGCTGATTGACGTAGAGTCGAGCGCGCAGCGGTCGGGGCGTGACCTCGTCCTCTCCCGGCTCGTCGAGGTGCTGCTCATCGAAGCCCTGCGCTCGACCTCGGGAGACGATGCGCCGCCGGGGCTGTTGCGTGGCCTGGCCGATGCGCGCATTGCGCGGGCGATGCGGCACCTGCATGACGATCCTGCGCGCGCCTGGACGGTGGCGCAGCTGGCGACGAAGGCGGCGCTCTCGCGCTCGGCCTTCTATGAGCGCTTCACGCGCACGGTGGGCCTGCCGCCGATGGAGTATCTGTTGGCTTGGCGCATGGCCCTTGCGAAGGACCTGCTGCGCAGCCAGGCGCTCGGGATCGCCGAGGTCGCCGAGCGCGTAGGCTACGGCTCGGCGGGCACCTTCAGCACGGCTTTCAGCCGCCACGTCGGTCAGCCGCCGGGGCGCTACGCCGCCAGTCGCGCAGCGGACCTTCACTAAGCTGGTCGGCAACGACTGCTTGGGGTCGCGAGCACAGTTCGTACTCTTTGGAAGCGGCTGCTCGGTTACCTTCTCGTCCGCATCACCGGTGGGTGCCAGCGCGCATGACCGCTTCGCCCGGGCGTTCGTCAAGCCGAGACGCTTGGGAATGCGCTCCGTGCGCCTCAATTCAACGAAATCAGATGCACTGCCGGCATCGACAACTCGCGACCGATGACCGTGCGCGCATAGAAGTAGTTGTTGCGCGCGCTGTCGCTCAGCGAGTCGATGTCGACACGGCCATCGGCGTCGCAGGGAAACGCAAACGCTCTGCCCTCGTGGAAAAGTGAGCGGAAGCGCATCTCGTAGGTAGTGGCCTCTTGCGCGGATCGGATGGCGTTCATGATTTGCTCCTGCTTGCATTGTCCGTGTCGCTGCCCGCATTGAAGACGTCTGCACAACGATTGCCAAGACAGCACAGACGCCAGCTAGGAGCGACCCTGATGGGACAAGCCGCCTCTGCGCGAGCGACGGCTTACGGGTCTGCTTGCGAATTCACAGTGCCGGCCACAAGCGGTCACTCGGTTCCTGCGACCAAAGCGGTCTATTCAACGGATTCGAAACACGGCGTCCGTAACCCACCCCGGGAATAGCTCTTTGTGACTGTGGCAACTGGGAACCCATCGTTGTCGATCCGAGGTCGATAGCCAATGGAAGAGCCACACGCAGAGCGCGCCTGACGCACACGCATCCACGAACGCGACTGCTGCGTATGAGGACGGCGCGCGCGCGCCGTCGACGACCACCGCCACCGGCGGGTCGCCACCTTCGGCTGCCGAGCCCCGGCGGCCCCTGCCACACCACTGCCTGAGGAGTTGCAAATGTCATTTGTCACCACCCGTTGCGGATCCCCCATGCAACAGCGCCGCCCGATGCGTCTGCTCTTCGCCGCCGCCGGCGCCGCGGCTGCCTTGGCCGTGCAGCCGCTGCCTGCCCGCGCCGAATTCGGCGGGGCGCTCGACTCCGTCAGCATCGTGGAAATCGCCACCAGCAAACGTCTGACCGCGTTTGGGCTCACCGCAGATCAACAGCTCGTGCGCTTTCGGGTAGCTCATCCGGGGCACCATCGTGTGGTCGGTACGATCTCAGGGCTGAATGCGGACACTGCGATCGTTGGCATCGACTTTCGCGTGCAGGACGGCAAGCTCTACGGGGCCGGAAATGCCGGCGGCATCTACACCATCGACACCGAGTCCGCGATCGCCACCCGCGTCTCCCAACTGACCGTGCCGCTGAACGGCGCGCTGTTCGGTGTCGACTTCAACCCCGCGGCCAACGCGCTGCGCATCGTCAGCGATGCGGGCCAGAACCTGTCGCACAGCATCGACGCCAACACGACCACGCCACAAACGGCGCTGACATTCCCGGGCCGCACCGCCTTCGCCGTGACCGGCGCCGCGTACGTGAACAACGATCTCGACGGCTCAACCGCAACGACGCTGTTCGACATCGACCCGGTCAACAACGTGGTCGCGATTCAGTCGCCGCCCGCAGGTGGCGTGCTGGTGACTGCCGGTGCACTCGGCGTCGATGCCGATGCGCCGGTCGGCTTCGACATTTATTCGACCGTGCGCAACGGCCTGGCGGTGCGCAACACGGGCTTCGCGACGCTGACGGCCGGTGGCCAGAGCGGGCTGTACATCGTTAACCTGCTCACCGGCCAAGCCAGGCTCCTGGGCGAGTTCAACACGCGCGTGATCGATCTCGCACTGCCGCTGAACCAGTGAGCCGGCTCAGGCGTGGCCGTTGATGCGGCGCCCACGCCTGGCCTGCACCGGTTGGTGGTGATGTCGCACGGCACTGGCGGAAACGCGCTGGCGGACCACACGATGGCCGCCACGCTGGCGCGCGCAGGCTTCATCGTCGCGCAGCCGCGGCATGCCGGCGACAACCATGCCGACGCCTCCAAGGCTGGGCCTGCATCGTGGGTCACGAGGCCGCGCGAAATCAGCGCGGTGATCGATGCGCTGGGCGCAAGCCCGACCTGGCGGCCACTGCTGCAACTGGACAAGGTGGGCGTGCATGGCATGTCGGCCGGTGGTGGCACGGCGCTCGTGATGGCTGGTGCGCGCTGGCGCGTGCTGGAGCTGGTGCGCCACTGTGCCGAGCACGCCGACGAAGACATGGGCTTCTGCTTCAACGGCACGGGGAGCCTTGCCGCCCGAGCGGAGCGCAAAGCCAGCTTCGAACGTGCCCGCGGCACACCCGAAGCCTATCTGCCAAGCAACGTGACCGACGTGCACGGTGGACGCGAGGGGCCGGACCCGCGTCCCGACCCACGCGTGGCTGCGGTCAGCGCTGCAGTGCCGTTGGCGGCGATCTTCACGCCCGAAAGTCTTGCCGCGATCCGCATCCCGGTCGCCATCGTCGGTGCCAGCCGCGACCAGAACCTGCTGCCCGCCTTCCACAGCCAGCGCGTGCTGAAGGTCTGCGGTTCCTGCGCGGCTCTCGACGAGCTTCGCGGCGCCGGCCACTTCGACCTGCTGGCACCCTGGCCGGCGGACGTGGCGCAGCGTGTTGGCACCACGCAAGTCCGTGGCGGTCTTCCCGAGCCTGGCTTCGATCCGAGACTGCGCCAGGCGGCGTTCGACAAGATCGCGGCATTCTTTGATCGGACGCTGCGGCAGTGGGCGTTGAAGGCGGCCTTACCCAACTGTATATGCCGGGATGATCAACTCCGAAGCGGATGGGCAGCTTTCTGGGTCGACAGGCTACTCGCAACGTCGGCACAAGCAGTCACGCGGGCCGCACGATCGCCACAGGGCTCGTTTCAGCCGGCACCGGCCTTGAAGGCAGCCAAGTCACCAGGCTTGCGCAGCATCTTGTCGACCTCGGCGGCATGCAACTCCTCGGCCTGGATCATCTCGCGCGCGAATTCCTCCAGCGACACCGATTGACCCTCGGCGAGCCCAAGCAGCTCGCGGTACAGCGCCAGGGCTTGCCGTTCCGAATCGAGCGACTCGCGCAGCATGGTCCCCGTATCGTGGACGTGCGAGTCGAGCAGGGCGCCGATCGCCAGTGACGGATACGCGCCGAGGGCAGTGATCCACTCACCGATCTGCTGGGCGTGCAGGAGCGACTCTTCTGCTTGCGCGCGCAGCCAGGAAACGATGGGAATGCGACCGAAGCCGAAGACCAGGAACGAGTAGTGGGTGTAGCGCACGACTCCTGCGAGTTCGGCTTCGAGCAGCCGATTCAGGACGGCGACGATCGCGGCCTGTTTGTCATCTGGCATCGCGGCCTCCGGTCAAATGGCCACTAATGATGCCACTGTGCAAGCGCTGGTGTCACGAGCGGGCGCGCACGGCCGGCAGGACACGACCGGAAGCAGGCATCGAGGGCAATGGCGAATAGCAGCCGTTCCGCTGCGCGATGGGCCGAAGCCACGGCTGTGCCGGTGCCGCTAGTTAGTAGCCGTCCCAATCGCACGCGTCCCAACTTCTCCCGGATTGGCGCCGGGAGTTCAATGCGCAGCACAGGGCGCCAGTATTGGGTCCGACAGGGGGAATCATGGAGAGAGCCAAACTCGCAAGCTCGTCTCGATCGGACCTGATGGTCCTCGCGGGGACCATCCTGTCTATGGTGCTTTCGTGCGTATGCGTCGTTGTGCTCTGTGCGGTGGCGAACGAAGCATCAGGGACTGCTGCCAAGGTAACCTATGCCGCGCCCGCGGCCAGCGCAACCCGCAAGTGAAGCCCTCTCGGGAACTGCCCGAGATCCGAGACTGCGAGATCCTCCCCTGCCGGCCAGCCTAGGTGTTGCCTGTCGCTTCGCTTGCAGGCATCCTGTCGCGCCCGCTGCCAGGAGAGGGACCATGCCGCTGCGCCAACCCATCAAGATGATCGACGTGTCCACCGCGCTCGGCCAGGGTGAGTTCGGTGCCTTCGCGTTCGACATGTTCGAGCGGCGCTGCCTGGCGCAGGGCGACTCGTGGTTCTCGATCGGCGCGCTGCCGCCGCAGTTCACGACCAACCTGATCATCGAGATGCAGTTCGTGCGGCGCACTGTGATCGTGCAGTGCGCGCGGCCGGGCAAAGTGCTGCGCCGCTTCACCGACACCATGCGCGAGAAGGACTTCCTGCGCATGATCAAGGGCCCGCTGGCCGAGCGCTGGGACGCGATCCTGATCTCCGGCGCCGGCAACGACCTGATCGAGGCGGTGGGCTCGTCACCCAGTGAGCCGCCGGAGCGCCGGCTGCTGCGCACACCCGCCGAGCGCTCGGCCGGGCCGCTGCCGGGAGCCGGCTACATCAGCGAGCCGGGCTGGCAGACCTTCGCGACGCACATGCGCGCAGTGTTCAACTCGCTGGTCGACCTGCGCGACAGCAGCACCAACCGGCTCGTGCCCATGGTGATGCACAACTACGCGCGGCTGATGCCGCGGCCGGCGTCGGCCGGGCCGGGGCAGGGGCCGTGGCTGCACTCGGCGCTTGATGCGTACGCAGTGCCGGCGGGCGACAGGCTGGCGGTGTCGGACGCGCTGACGCACCGCATGAGCGCGCTGCTGCAGCAGCTGATCGACGAACGCCTCGCTGCCAACCCTCAGTGCAACCTGCACCTGGTGGACACGCGCGGCCAGGCGGGCATCATGGTGGCCGAGCCGGTCGCCGGCACGTCGGGCGATTGGGCCAACGAGATCCACCTCACGCCAGCCGGCTACGACAAGTGCACGGCGCTGTGGGCCGACGTGCTCGACCCGATCCTCGGCTGATTGCGTCTGGCCCCGTCAGTCGTTCGGCTCGCCCGCTGACGTGGCGCGCTGCGTCCAGCGGCACCGGCACGCTGTGGACAAGCACGCCGTCTTCATGGAGAGAAACCGCATGCAGCGGTTCGAGGCGGTGCAGCACTTCCTCGACTTATCAGCCTAGTCAGTAGCCAAGGCAGTTGCGTGTAGTCGCTATCAGGGTCTGCTTTCGAGTACCGCACCACGAGGTGTTGGGCTTCGCCTATGGGTCGGCAAGCCGACGCCCAGTCGTGACGGTCACCCAGACGAACCGCCGACTCACTGTCTCCACAACCACGCCGCACCCCGCACGCCCGACGAATCGCCATGCACGCTCTGCACGAGGCGGGTGCGCACCGGTTCGTCGCGCACGCCGCCGGCGGACACCCATTGCGGCAGCAGCTTCGGCACGTTGCTGTAGATGCGCTCGATGCGCGACAGTCCGCCGCCCAGCACGATCACATTCGGATCGAGCAGGTTGATCACGTGCGCCAGCGCGCGCGCCAGTCGCGTCTCCCATCGCGCCAGTGTGTCGTCGCAGGCGCGGTCGCCGTGCGCCGCGCGTTCGGCGATCTCGGGTGCCCTCAGGGTGCCGCCGTAGCGCTCGGCGTGATCACGTTCCAGCCAAGGGCCGCTGACGTGGGTTTCGATGCAACCGTGCTGGCCGCAGAAGCAAAGATGGCGCGGCTCGTCGTCGCGCGCCCACGGCAGCGGGTTGTGGCCCCATTCGCCGGCCAATCCGTTGGGCCCGTTGAGCAGGTGGCCGTGCACCACGATGCCGGCACCGACGCCGGTGCCGAGGATGGCGGCGAACACCACGTCGCCACCTGCGCCGGCACCATCGGTGGCCTCCGACAACGCCAGGCAATTGGCATCGTTGGTGACACGCACCGGCTGGCCGAGCACCGCCTCGAGGTCACGCGGCAGCGGGCGGTTGTTGAGCTGCGTGGAGTTGCAATTCTTCATCACGCCGCGTTCGGTCACGTTGCCGGGCGCACCAATACCGATCGTGCACGGCGCGCCACCGGCAGCCTGCTTGGCGCGCGCCACCACGCCGGCGATGGCCTGCAACGACTCGTCGTAGCTGCCGCGCGGCGACGCGACGCGCTCGCGCCAGCGCTCGTGCCCGGTGGCATCGAGCAGGATGGCTTCGATCTTGGTGCCGCCGACGTCGACACCGATGGCGCAGGAGGCGCCGTCCACCATGAGGCTCAGCGCGCCGCCGCCAGCGGCTCGGTGCGCTGCAGCAGCCAGGCGCGCGCGTCGCCGCTGACCAGCGGCAGCAGGCGTTCGCGCACCTGCACGTGGTAGCGGTCGAGCCACTCGCATTCATCGGCGCGCAGCAATGCCTTGTCGATGCAGCGGGTGTCGATCGGGCACAGCGTCAGCGCCTCGAACGCCAGCATCTCGCCGAAGGCGCCGGCCTCGGGGGTGTCCACCGGCACCGCGAGCGCCAGGTTCTCGATGCGCACGCCCCAGCGGCCGGGCCGGTAGACGCCGGGCTCGATCGACGTGATCATGCCGGGCTGCATGGCCATGTGCGGCTCGGGCAGTGCCTGGCTGATGGTCTGCGGGCCCTCGTGCACGTTGAGGAAGTAGCCCACGCCGTGGCCGGTGCCGTGGCCGTAGTCGATGCCGTGCTCCCACAGCGGCGCGCGCGCGATCGCATCGATCATCGGCGACAGGATGCCGCGCGGGAAGCGGGTGCGCGACAGGCTCATCATCGCCTTGAGCACCAGCGTGTAGTCGCGCCGCTGTGCGTCGCTGACGCGGCCGATCGGCCACACGCGCGTGATGTCGGTGGTGCCGCCGACGTACTGCGCGCCGGAGTCGATCAGCAGCAGGCCGTCGCCCGCGATGGTGGCATGCGAAGCCTCGGTGGCGCGGTAGTGCGGCAGCGCGCCGTTGGCGTTGAAGGCGGCGATGGTGGAAAAGCTCAAGCCGATGAAACCGGGCTGCCTGGCGCGCTCGGCGCTCAGGCGTTCGTCGATCGTCAGCTCGGTGATGCGTTCGCCGGCAGCCAGCGCCTGCTCGAACCAGGCGTAGAACGCGCACATCGCCGCGCCGTCGTGCGCCATGGCCTGCCGCACGAACTGCGCCTCGGGCTCGCTCTTGCGGCTCTTGAACAAGGTGCTCGGATTGATCGCCTCGATCACGCGCACGCCTTCAGGCACCCGCTGCCGAAAGCCCAACGTGATGCGCCGCGGGTCGATCAGCAGCGTGGTGTCGGCGGGCAAAACGTGCAGCGCGTCGGGCGCGCCGGCATAGTCGGCCAGCGTGATGCCGTCGGCTTGCAGGCGCGCGGCGAGTGCGGCGTCGATCTTGCCGGCGCCGACGAACAACGTGGCTTGCTGCGCATCGAGCAGCAGGTGCGCCAGGAACACCGGGTTGTACTCGACGTCGCCGCCGCGCAGGTTGGTGATCCACGCGATGTCGTCGACGGTGGAGACGAAGTGGTGCGTCGCGCCGTGGCGTGCCATCGCCTCGCGCACGCGCACGAGCCGCTGCGCGCGCGTTTCCACCGCTTGCGGCGCCTGGTGTTCGTACACGCTGCGCGCCGGCAATTCGGGGCGCCCGGGCCAGGCTTCGGCCAGCACGTCGGCATCGGTGCGCAGCGCGATGCCGGCCTTGTCGAGCGCCGCGCGCAGCTGTTGTGCGGCCGCCAGGCCGAGCACCTCGCCGTCGACCATCAAACGTCTGTCCCTCGGCGAGCGCGCGCACGATCCAATCGATGTGGTGAGTCGCCGCGCCGGTGGGGATCTTTTCGAGGGCGATGCCGCTGCCGGTGAGCTCGGCCTCGGCTTGCACCCAATAGCGGCTGTCGGCGAACAGCGCCGCCTGGTCGAGCGTGACGATCAGCGTGCCCATCGAGCCGGTGAAGCCCGACAGCCATTGCCGGCCCTGCCAGCGCGCCGGCAGGTACTCCGACAGGTGCGGGTCGGCCGACGGCACCAGCAGCGCATGGGCGTTGTGCCGCGCCAGCGCCTCGCGAACCCGTTCGATGCGCTCGCGCCGCACGCTGATCCGGCTGTCCATGCTGCACTCCCGTTGCGGCCCGTCGACGTCGCGGGCGCGATGGTGGATTTTAGGTGGCGGTCCGAGTGGCACCCCGCGGTGTGGCCTTGGCCGCGCCGCGGGGCCGTGCGTTGTTGCGCATCACGTCACTGCCTGGCGCTGGTTGAATCTCGGCTGCCGCCATTCACCGCTTTGCATCACCTGGCGCAGGTGCTCCACCGCGTCCCACAGGTCGACGAAGCGCAGCGTCAGCGGCGTGAAACCGAAGCGCAGGATGTCGGGCAGGCCCGAGGCCACCGGCGCGGAAGTCACCGATCACGCCGCGGCGATCAGCGCCTGCACGATGGCATGGGCGCCGTCGTCGCGCGTGAGGCACACCTGGCTGCCGCGTTACGCGTCGACTCTCGGCGAGACCACGACGAAGCCGTGATCCGCGCAGCGCGCGTCGACCAGCTCGGTGAAGCCGCGCGTCAGCGCGAGCGACTTGTCGCGCAGTGCTGCCATGCCGCCATACGGTTCGGCCGCCAGCAGCGTGTCGATGCCGCACTCGAGCGCGGCCATCGACAACACCGGCGGCGTGCCGCACAGCGCAGCGCGTGATGCCGGCTGGCGGCCCGGTATTCGGGGCCGAACTCGAACGGCGCCGCGTGGCCCATCCAGCCGGTGAGCGGCTGCTCGAAGCCGGCGGCGTGCCGCGCATGCACCCACACGAAGGCCGGCGCGCCGGGGCCGCCGTTGAGGTACTTGTAGCCGCAGCCGATCGCGAAGTCGGCGCTGCGCTGCGATTGAGGTCCACCGGCACCGCGCCGGCCGAATGCGCGAGGTCCCACACCGTCAGCGCGCCGGCTGCGTGCGCTGCGCCGGTGAGCGCGGCCATGTCGTGCATCTGGCCGGTGCGGTAGTTCACGTGCGTGAGCATCAGCACGGCCACCGTGTCGTCGAGCGCGGCGGCCAGCTGTTCGGCGTCGACCAGGCGCAGTTCGCAGCGGTGCGTCGCGGCGATGCGACTGCGCGATGTACAGGTCGGTCGGAAAGTTGCTGCGCTCGCTCAGGATCACGCGGCGCTGCGGCGCGCGCTGGCGCTGCAGCGACAGCGCGGCCCACAGCACCTTGAACAGGTTGATCGAGGTCGAGTCGGCCACCGCCAACTCGCCCGGCGCGGCGCCCACCAGGCGGGCGATCTTGTCGCCCAGGCGGCGCGGCAGGTCGATCCAGCCAGCATGATTCCAGCTGGTGATCAGCCCGCGGCCCCACTCGTCGCGCACGGTGCGCTGCACGCGGTCGGCGGTGGCCTTGGGCAGCGCGCCCAGCGAATTGCCGTCGAGGTAGATCACCTCGGGCGGCAGCTCGAACAACTGGCGCAGTGGCGCCAGCCGGTCGGCCGCGTCGAGCGCGGCGAACTGCTCGCGGGTCGGCGCTGAACGGGTGGAGCGAGGGGCGTTCATGTACGGGCCTGGGCCGTCATCCACGGCTCCGCAACACCGCGCGCACCGGCGATGCATCGGCCTGCATCAGCTTGAGCGGCAACGCAATCAGCTCGTAATCGCCCTCGGGCACCTCGTCGAGCACCAGGTTCTCGAGCACGCGCAGCCCCAGCCGCCGCACCACCTGGTGGCTGGGCAGCGATTTGCTGTTCGCCGGATCGATGCTCGCGGTGTCGATGCCCACCAGCGTCACGCCGAGCGTGGCCAGGCGTTCGATGGTGGCGGCGGCGTAACCGGTCAATGCCTCGTCGAAGCGTTCGAGCGGTGCGCGCGCGTAGGTGCGCACCAGCACGCGGGCCGGCAACCCGGCCAGCGCGTGTTCGAGATGCCGCCATTCGATCAACGGCCCGCAACCGATGGCGTGGATGACGCGGCAGCGGCCGAGGTAGGGCTCCAGCGGCAGGCTGCCCACCGTGGCGCCGCTCGGGTCGTAGTGCAACGGTGCGTCGGCGTGCGCGCCCACGTGCGGCGACAACTCGATCGCGCTCACGTTGACCGGGCAGTCGTCGCCGATCGTGGCTTGCCAGCGCTGGCGATACGGCGTGTCGCCGGGAAACACCGGCGCGTGCTCGTGCACCGGCGGCGAGATGTCCCACAGCGCCGAGCGGTCACGGCAGTCGCCTTCAGCGTGCGCCGCCGGGGCAGGGCACGCGCTTCATCGGAAAGTCGACGTGACGCGCGCGCCCGTCGTGCTGCCCCTCGATGCGACCGAGCAGCGTGGCGTCGTCGGGCGATTCGTAGATCACCCGCTGCGGGAAATTCATGCGCACGATGATACGAGCACCCTGCCGTGCCACCAGCGGTAAAGTCGCTGCCGCACCACCCGACCACCATGAACCGCAGCGGCCTCGTCGACACCTTTGCGCGCGACAACCTGCCACCGCGCGAGCAGTGGCCCGAGTTCCTGTTCGAGTTGCCCGAGCTGCAATTCGCACCGCGCCTGAACTGCGCGGTCGAGCTGCTCGACCGCGCGATCGAGCGCGGGTGGGGTGAGCGCGATTGCGTGCTCGGCGACGGCGTGCGCTGGAGCTATGCCGAGTTGCTGGCGCAGGCCAACCGCATCGCCCGCGTGCTGGTGGAGGATCTGGGCCTGGTCAGCGGCAACCGCGTGCTGCTGCGCGGTGCCAACTCGCCGTGGCTGGCGGCCTGCTGGTTCGGCGTGGTCAAGGCGGGCGGCATCGCGGTGGGCACGATGCCGTTGCTGCGCGCGCGCGAGCTGACCACCATCGTGCACAAGGCGCAGGTCACGCATGCGTTGTGCGATGCCAGGCTGGCGCACGAGCTGGAGCTGGCGCGGCCGGCGTGCCCGGCATTGCAGCAGGTGCTGCACTACGGCGACGCAGCGGACACGGGGCTGGCAGCGCGCGCCAAGAGCAAGCCGAGCCACTTCGCCGCCGTCGACACCGCGCTCGACGACGTCTGCCTGATCGCGTTCACGTCGGGCACCACCGGCCAGCCCAAGGGCACGATGCACTTCCATCGCGACGTGATGGCGGCCTGCGCCTGCTGGCCGCCGCACGTGCTGCGAGCCAGCGCCGAAGACCGCTTCATCGGCAGTCCGCCGCTGGCCTTCACGTTCGGGCTCGGTGGCCTGTTGTTGTTTCCGTTGGCGATCGGCGCCAGCACGGTGTTGCTGGAGAAGGCCACGCCCGATGTGCTGCTGGCGGCGATCGCGCAGTGGCGCGCCAGCGTGTGCTTCACCGCGCCCACGTCGTACCGCGCGATGGCCGCGCAGGTGGCGGCGCACGACCTGTCGAGCCTGCGCAAGTGCGTATCGGCCGGCGAGGCGCTGCCGGCGGCCACCCGCGCGCTGTGGCAGCAGGCCACCGGCATCGAGATGATCGACGGCATCGGCTCGACCGAGCTGCTGCACATCTTCATCTCCGCCACCGAAGCACAGGCGCGCGGCGGCGCCACCGGCCTGGTGGTGCCCGGCTATCGCGCCTGCGTGCTCGACGAGCAGGGGCGCGAGCTGCCGCGCGGCCAGGTCGGGCGGCTGGCGGTGAAGGGCCCCACCGGCTGCCGCTATCTGGCCGACGAGCGGCAGACCAGCTACGTGCAAGACGGCTGGAACCTGACGGGCGACGCCTACCGCATCGGCGACGACGGCCAGTTCGAATACCAGGCGCGCACCGACGACATGATCGTCAGCGGCGGCTACAACATCGCCGGCCCCGAGGTGGAGTCGGCGCTGCTGCTGCACCCGGCGGTGGCCGAGTGCGCGGTGATCGGTGCCGACGACGAGCAGCGCGGCCAGATCGTCAAGGCCTTCGTCGTGCTGCACGCCGGCCACGCGGCCGACGAGGCGCTGGCCAAGGCGCTGCAGGATTTCGTCAAGCAGACCATCGCGCCGTACAAGTACCCGCGCGCGATCGAGTTTCGCGAGCGAACTGCCGCGCACCGAGACCGGCAAGCTGCAGCGCTTTCGGTTGCGGCAATCGGTGGCTTGAAAGGCTCGCGTCGCGATGGCGTCAACGAGCGCCGGTTACTCCGGCACGCCACTGGTCAAGAAACTCGGCATCCAGCCCGGCATGACGGTGCAGGTGATCGATGCGCCGCTGCCGTACGAACGGATCGTCGAGCAGCTGCCGGCCGATCTGCAATTCGTCGCGCGCACGACGGCGGGCACGCAGCTCGTCCACCTGTTCTGCACCGATGCGGCGAAGCTCGAGAAAACCTTGACGACGCTGCGCGCGCGGCTGTCGGCCGACGCCGTGGTCTGGGTTTCGTGGCCGAAGAAGAGCTCCGACGTGGCCAGCGACGTCGACGAGAACGCGGTGCGCCGCATCGCGCTGCCGATCGGTTATGTCGACGTCAAGGTGTGCGCGGTCGACGCCACGTGGTCGGGGCTGAAGCTGATGGTGCGCAAAGCCTTGCGCTGACGCGCGAATGCCGGTCGAGCGTCAATGCCCGGTCAACAGTCGCGCGGCCAGCCGCAGCGGCAGCCCGGCGCCGCGGATCTTGTCGGCCGCCAGCGCGTGGTCGTAGGCCACGCGGTGGTAGGTGATGCTGTTCTCGGCATCGTCGAACAGCGCATAGGCGGCCGCCGGGTTGCCGTCGCGCGGCTGCCCGGCGGAGCCGGGAATGACCAGCCAGCGGCGGTCGTTGCGCAGCATGATCGGCGCGCCCGGCCTGGGCAGGTATTCGCCGGCGCGGCCGGTCTCGCCGGCATGGAACAGGCGCTGCTCGTGCAAGTGGCCGCAGAACGTGTAGCGGCATTCGGTGGCCAGCATGCTGCGCAGCGCCAGGTTGGCGTTCAGCAGGTACTCCCACTGATCGGGCGCGTACGCATTGGCATGCACGTAGAGATGGTCGTCGCGTCGCTGGCTCATCGGCAGCGTGCGCAGGAACTCCAGCTGCGACTCGTCGAGCTGCGCGCGGGTCCACTCGATCACCGCGCGCGCCTCGATGCGCATCATCGGGTTGGCGCCGAGCACGGTGGCCAGGTCATGGTTGCCCTGCACGGCCACGGCACCCTGCGCGACGTGTTCGCGCACCAGGTCGATCACCCAGGCCGGGTCGGCGCCGTAGCCGACGAAGTCGCCGAGAAAGGCCCATGCTTGCGCGCCTTGCTCGCGCGCATGGGCCATCACGGTTTCGACGGCCTCGCGGTTGGCGTGCAGGTCGGTGACGAGCGCGGTTTTCACGTCAGTGGCGCCCGGCCGCCCGAAGCCACTGACGCGCCCTCTCGGGGGGCAGCGAACGAAGTGAGCGTGGGGGCAGTTTTCACAGCCCGCGCGCCAGTTGCTGGCGGTTGACGCGCGAGGCGTCGAAGCGCGCCACCAGGGCATCGAGCAGGCGCTGCGCCTTGTCGGTGTTGTCGCTGGCGACGTTGCAGACGAAGACGTCGAGCGTCACTGCGCGCAACTCGGGCCAGGTGTGCACGGCCAGGTGTGACTCGGCCAACAGCAGCACGCCGGTGTGGCCGGCGTCGCCGGCTGGCGAGAAGGCGTGGAACTGGCGCGCGACGACCGTCAGGCCCGCCTGCGTCGCCAACTGCTCGCACAGCGCCGCCAGCGACGCGCCGTCGCGCAACAGGTTGGCGGGATCGCGGCAGCCAAGCAGATCGGCCGTGAGATGGACGCCACGCATCGATCAAGCAGCGGGTATCACCCGATGCGCCCGAGCAGCAGGTACTCCATCAGCGCCTTCTGCACGTGCATGCGGTTCTCCGCCTCGTCCCAGACCACCGACTGCGGGCCGTCGATCACCTCGGCGGCGACTTCCTCGCCGCGGTGCGCCGGCAGGCAGTGCATGAACAGGGCGTCGCGCTGCGCCAGCTGCATCATCTCCGCGTCGACGCACCAGTCGGCGAAGGCCTTCCGGCGCGCCTCGTTCTCGGCCTCGTAGCCCATGCTGGTCCAGACGTCGGTGGTGACCAGGTGGGCGCCCTCGCAGGCCTCCAACGGGTTCTTGAAGACCTTCACGCAGCCGGCGTTGCGCGACGCCGGCCACGCTGCGGGTCGACCTCGTAGCCGCTGGGCGTGCTGACGTGCAGCGTGAAGCCCAGGATGTCGGCCGCCTGCAGCCAGGTGTTGGCCATGTTGTTGCCGTCGCCGACCCAGGCCACCACCTTGCCCTGGATGGAGCCGCGGTGCTCGATGAAGGTGAAGATGTCGGCCAGGATCTGGCACGGGTGGTATTCGTTGGTCAGGCCGTTGATCACCGGCACCCGCGAGTGCGCGGCGAAGGGCTCGATCTTGGTCTGCTCGTAGGTGCGGATCATCACGATGTCGACCATGCGGCTGATCACGCGGGCGGTGTCTTCGATCGGCTCGGCGCGGCCGAGCTGGCTGTCGCCGGTGGTCAGGTGCACCACCGAGCCGCCCATCTGGTACATGCCGGCCTCGAAGCTGACGCGCGTGCGCGTGCTGGCCTTCTCGAAGATCATCGCCAGCGTGCGGTCGACCAGCGGCTGGTACTTCTCGTAGTTCTTGAAGCGCGTCTTGATGATGCGCGGCGCGCTCGAACAGGTAGGCGTATTCCTCGGCGCGCAGGTCCTTGAACTGCAGGAAGTGCTTCATCAGGCGCGTCGCCGGGCTTCATGCCTTCGCTCGGCCAGGAACTCGCGCACCAGCGGCGCCAGGATGCGCGACCAGCTGCGTCGGCCTTCGGCCGGCGTCATGATCAGCGGCGGCAGCAGGCGGATCACGCGTGTCGGCGGTCACGCTGATCAGCAGGCCGGCGTCGGCGGCGCTGGCTGAGCAGCGCGCCGCAGGGGCGGTCGAGTTCGATGCCGATCATCAGGCCCTGGCCGCGGATCTCGACCACGCCCGTGATGCCCGCCCAGCTCGCGCTGCAGGCCGCTCTTGCATGCGCGCGCCGACCGAGCGCGGCGTTGTCCAGCAGCCCGTCTTCGTCGCATGATGCGCATGCGTCTCGACGCCGGCGCGCATGGCCAGCGGGTTGCCGCCGAAGGTGGTGCCGTGGTTGCCGGGGCCCAGCACGTCTTCGGCCCGCGGCCCGACGACGACCGCGCCGACCGGCACGCCGGAGCCCAGGCCCTTGGCCAGCGGCATCACGTCGGGCACGATGCCGGCCCACTGGTGCGCGAACCACTTGCCGGTGCGGCCCATGCCGCACTGCACCTCGTCGAGCATCAGCAGCCAGTTCTTGCTCGTCGCACAGCTTGCGCAGCTCGCTGCAGGTACTCCCAGCGCGTCGGGTTGATGCCGCCTTCGCCCTGGATGGTCTCGAGGAACACCGCCACCACGTTGGGGTTGCTGCGTGCCACCTCGCGCACGGCGCCGATGTCGTTCAGCGGCACGCGGACGAAGCCCTCGACCAGCGGCTCGAAGCCCTTCTGCACCTTGGGGTTGCCGGTGGCCGACAGCGTGGCGATCGAGCGGCCGTGGAAGGCCTTCTCGTAGACGATGATCTCGGGGCGCTCGATGCCGCGGTCGTGGCCGAACTTGCGCGCGATCTTGATCGCGCGCCTCGTTGGCTTCCAGCCCGGTGTTGCAGAAGAACACCGCCGACAGGCCCGACAGCTCGCACAGCTGCCGCGGCCAGTTGCTCCTGCAGCGGCACCTGGTAGTAGTTGGAGCAGTGGATCAGCTTGGCCACCTGGTCCTGCAGCGCCGGCACCAGCTTGGGGTGGCTCGTGGCCCAGCGTGTTGACCGCGATGCCGGCCAGCGCGTCGAGGTACTCGCTGCCGTTGGTGTCCCACACGCGGCAGCCTCGCCCGTGCGACAGCGCAAAGGGCAGGCGGCCGTAGGTGTTCATCAGGTGCGAGGCGGCGGGCATGACAGCGGCTCCAGCGAGACAAAGTCACCGGCGGCAGCAAGAACCACACGCCGGACTGCGATTGATTCTAAAGGCGGGGTCTCGCGAGCCGACATGCAGTCGGGAGTGCGCGCCGTTTCGATCATGCATGCTGCAACGCAAAAACGTCAGGGCACAATCGTCGCCTTGACAGGCGCCGTGCCGCACGCGGCCGTACCGTCGCGCATCCGCGCGGCGCCGTGCGGCGTGACGGCGAGCGCCGCCGACTCCATGCCAGCCGCCACGCCACGCCTGTTCAAGATCCAGGGCATCACCCGTGAGGGCAAGGCGTTTCGCCCCAGCGACTGGGCCGAGCGCCTGGCCGGCGCGCATGTCGTCGTTCCGGCCCGGCGGCGGCTCGGGCATCGACGCCCACATCGGCTACTCGCCGTACTGCGTGCCGCGGGTGGTGGGCGGCGTGAAGTGCGTGATCGTCAACGAGGCGTTGCGCGCGCTCGAGCCGATGGCCTGGGACTTCGTGATGAACTTCGCGCGCGACAACAACCTCGTGATCAGCGAGATCGCAGCCGGGGAAGACCTGACGTAGCGCGCTGCGCGACGAGTCGGCGCCCGCGAGGCAGGTCGGTGCCCGCCACAAACGACAAGGGCCTGCAGCAGCAGGCCCTTCGTGCGTTGCCAGCGCGTCGTCAGGCGCTCTTGGCCGCCATGCCCTTGACCTTGGCCGCCAGGCGGCTCTTGTGGCGAGCGGCCTTGTTCTTGTGGAAGATGCCCTTGTCGGCCACCGAGTCGATCACCACCTGGGCGCTCTTGAACAGCTCGGTGGCCTTGGCCTTGTCGCCGCCGGTCACGGCCTTTTGCACGTTCTTGATCACCGTGCGAAAGCGCGAACGCAGCGCGGTGTTGCTGTGCGTTGAGCTCGACGTCCTGGCGGGCGCGCTTGCGGCCCGAGGCGAGGCGAACGGTCTTCTTCTTGGCTTTGGTGGCGGTGGCCATGGTGTGCTGCGGTGGCTGCAAGGAGGCGGCCAGTGCCGCGTGCGAAGCCGGGCAGTATACACCGCAGCCCCGCGACAGCCCGCCGCGCGACGGGCGCCCGGGGAGGGCTGCCTATAATCCGCGCGCCCGATGAACCTGCTCAAGGCCGCATCCACCGTTTCGGTGTTGACGCTGGCGTCGCGGGTGACGGGGCTGGTGCGCGAAGCGCTGATCGCCAGCGCCTTCGGCGCCAGCGCGCTGACCGACGCCTTCAACGTGGCGTGGCGAATTCCCAATCTGCTGCGCCGCCTGTTTGCCGAAGGTGCGTTTGCGCAGGCCTTCGTGCCGATTCTGGCGGCCACGCGCGAGCGCGACGGCGACGAGGCCACGCACCGGCTGGTCGACGCGGTGGCCACCGTGCTGTGCGTGGAGCCTGCTGGCCACCGTGGTGGTGGGTGTGGCCGCGGCGCCGGTGGTGGTGTGGCTGGTGGCCTCGGGCCTGCAGCGCTTCGACGACGCGGTGTGGATGACGCGCGTGATGTTCCCCTACATCGCGCTTCATGTCGATGGTGTCGCTGGCCGCCGGCATCCTCAACACCTGGCGCCGCTTCGCGGTGCCCGCCGCGACGCCGGTGCTGCTCAACCTGTGCGTGATCGCGGCCACGTTGTGGGGCGCGCCGTGGTTCGCGGCGCTGCGGCATCGAGCCGATCTATGCGCTGGCCTGCGGCAGCGATGCTCGGGCGGCGTCGTGCAGCTGGCGATGCAGATGCCCGCGCTGCGCGCGGTCGGCTGCCTGCCGCGGCTGGGCTGCGTGCCGGCGTCGATCGCGGCGGCGTGGCGCCACCCGGGCGTGCGGCGCGTGCTCGCACAGATGGCGCCGGCGCGTGCTGGGCGTGTCGGTGGCGCAGATCTCGCTGCTGATCAACACCCACATCGCGTCGCGGCTGGCGGTCGGATCGGTGTCGTGGCTGAACCTGGCCGACCGCCTGATGGAGTTGCCCACCGCGCTGCTCGGCGTGGCGCATGGGCGTGGTGCTGCTGCCGCAGCTTGTCTGCGGCGCAGGCGCGCGACGACCAGGCGGGCTATTCGGCGATGCTCGACTGGGGCCTGCGGCTGGTGCTGCTGCTGGCGCTGCCGTGCGCGGTGGCGCTGGTGGTGTTTCCGCAGCCGATGCTGGCGGTGCTGTTCCACTACGGCCACTTCACCGGCCGCGACGTGGCGCAGAGCGCGGGGCCGCTGGCGGCCTACGGCGTCGGCCTGTTGGGCCTCGTGGCGGTCAAGGTGCTGGCGCCGGGCTACTACGCGCGCCAGGACATGCGCACGCCGGTGCGCATCGCCATCGCGGTGCTGCGTGCTCACGCAGTTGATGAACCTGGTGCTGGTGCCGTGGCTGGCCCATGCGGCGCTGACCTTGAGCATCGGCCTGGGCGCCCTGGTCAACGCGGGCTGGCTGCTGCGCGGCCTGCTGCGCGCTGGCGTGTACCGGCCGCGCCCCGGCTGGGCGCGCTTCGCGCTCAGCGTGCTGCTGGGCTGCGCGGTGCTGGGCGCGGGGCTGTTCTGGGCTGCCGGCGCCATCGACTGGATCGATGCCGCAGGCGCGGCCCTGGTGGCGTGCCGGCGTGCTGGCCGGCGTGCTGGGCGCGGTGGCGCTGCTGTACTTCGGCGTGCTGGCCGCATGCGGCGTGCGTTTGCGCGAATTCATGCGCCGGGCTTGAGACCGTATGCGCCGGGGCAGTCGGCTCGGCTGCAGCGAACCTCTACACTGGCGGGGCTGGTTCCCCAAGGTCCATCGCCGATCGATGTCGCCCAAGTCGCTGTTCAGTGCGCCGACCCCGTTGCAGTACTTCGCCGCCCTGGTGGCCGAAGACTCGGGCCTGGCGTTGCTCGAGGCGGCGGTCGTCGATCGCGCAGGACGAGTATCCCGAGCTCGACGTGCAGACAGTGCTGTCGCAGATCGACACGCTGGCCGCCAAGCTCAAGGCGCGCGTGCCGGCCGATGCCGCGCCGGTGCAGCGGCTGCGCTTGCTGAACCGCTACTTCTTCCGCGAGCTCGGCTTCGCCGGCAACGTCAACGACTACTACGACCGCCGCAACAGCTTCATCAACGACGTGCTGGCGCACGCGGCGCGGCATCCCGTTGACGCTGGCGCTGCTGTACATCGAGCTGGCCGGCCAGCTCGGCCTCACGGCGCGCGGCGTCTCGTTCCCGGGGCACTTCCTGATCAAGCTGCGCATGCCGCAGGGCGAGGTGGTGCTCGACCCGTTCAACGGCCGCTCGCTGTCGCGCGAAGAGCTCGACGAGCGGCTGGCGCCGTACCGCCGCCGCCAGGGGCTGGTGGGCGATTTCGAGGCGCCGCTGGGCCTGTTCCTGCAGGCCGCGCAGCCGCGCGACGTGCTGGCGCGCATGTTGCGCAACTTGAAGGAGATCCATCGCAGCGGCCGCGACGGCGAGCGCTGGCTTGCCGTGCAGGAGCGTCTGGTGGTGCTGCTGCCGCAGAACTGGGACGAGCGGCGCGACCGCGCGCTGGCGCTCATCGAGCGTGGGCCGCCGACGGGACGCCGCCGATCGCCGAACTCGAGGCCTACCTGCGCCAATCGCCCCGATGCCGACGACGCGCTCGCGATGGCCGAGCGGCTCGACGAGCTGCGCCGCACGCCGCGCCTGCATTGAAGCAGACTCCCCTTGCCGATCGTGGCGCCGGCCTCGGCGCGCTTCGACACCTTCGTGGCCGGTGCCAACGCAGCGGCGCTGCAGCACCTGGAGCAGATGGGCGCCGGGCCGACGCCGGTGTTCCTGTGGGGCCCCCCGGGCAGCGGCAAGACGCATCTGCTGCAGGCGATGGCGCACCAGCGGCACGAGCGCGGCGAGCGCGTCGGCTGGTTCGACCCGTCGGCGCGGCCGCCGTGGACGATGGAGCCTGCCTGCGCCGTGTTGCTGCTCGACGGCTGCGATGCGCTACGACGACGCGCAGCAGCGCAGCGCGTTCGCCCTGTTCGATCCAGGCGCAACGCACGGCGTGCCCTGGGTGGCGGCGGCGCGGCGTGCCGCCGGTGGACCTGGCCGTGCGCGAAGACCTGCGCACGCGCCTGGGCTGGGGCCCGGTGTTCGGGCTGCAGCTGCCTGCCCGAGGAGCAGGCGCGCGCGGTGCTGCGCCGCGAGTCCGACCGCCGCGGCATCTTCCTGTCCGACGAGGTGATGGACTACCTGCTGACGCGCTTCGCGCGCGACCTGTCGCACCTGATGGCGCTGCTCGACCGGCTCGACGGCTTCGCGCTGGCCGAGCATCGAGGCGTCACCGTGCCGTTGCTGAAGAAGATGCTGCTCGAGCAGGCATGAAGCTCGTCGCTGTTCGATCTCGACGGCACGTTGATCGCCAAGGATTCCGACCACGCGTTCGGCGAGTTCATGGTCGCGCTCGGCTGGGCGGACGCGGCCGAGTTCGCCAGCGAGAACGACCGCTTCTACCGCGCAATACCAGGCCGGCTGCCTGGACGTCGACGCCTACGTCGACTTCGCGACGCGCCCGTGGCGCGCGCCGCCCCGCGGCCGAGCTCGCCGCGGTGCATCGAACGCTTCATGCGCGAGCAGATGCTGCCGGCGATCGGCGCAAGCGCGCGTTCGCTGGTGCGCTCGCACCTCGACGCCGGCGACTGCGTGGCCATCGCCACCTCGACCAACGAGTTCATCACGCGGCCGATCGCCAGCGCGTTCGGCGTCGAATGCGCTGATCGCCACCGAACTCGAGCGCGACGCCGCGGGCTGCGTCACCGGGCGCATCCGCGGCGTGCCGGCACTGCGCGAGGGCAAGCTGCGGCGTGTCGAGCAATGGCTGGCCGAGCAGCGGCGCGGCCTCGCCGACTTTGCATCCAGCGTGTGCTACAGCGATTCCACCAACGACCTGCCGCTGCTGGAAGCGGTGCGCGAGCCGGTGGCCACCAATCCGAGCCCGGCGCTGGAGGCGATCGCGCGCGAGCGGGGCTGGCGTATCCTGCGTCTCTTCGAATGATCAAAGATTCATCGACAAGCTGCTCGGCAAGCCCGCCGCAGCGCGGTGCCGCTGGGCAAGCGCGTCGACGTGGCGGCATCCGTCCACGGCATCGACCATGCGCTGGTCGACGAACACGCGGTGCGCGTGGTCAGCACGCTGCAGCAGGCGGGCCACGAGGCCTACATCGTCGGCGGCGCGGTGCGCGACCTGCTGGTGGGGCGGCGGCCGAAGGACTTCGACGTCGCCACCAACGCCACGCCCGAGCAGGTGAAGGCAGCTGTTCCGCCGCGCCTTCATCATCGGCCGGCGCTTCCGCCTCGTGCACGTGGTGTTCGGGCGCGGCCGCGAGCACGAGGTGATCGAGGTCTCGACCTTCCGCGCCTACCGCGACGCCAGCGAGGCCGACACGGTGCAAGGCAACGAGACGCACGTCGAAGGCCGAGCTGGCCGGCAAGACCCACGTGGTCGACGCCAGCGGCCGCGTGCTGCGCGACAACGTCTGGGGCCCGCAGATCGAGGATGCGGCGCGCCGCGACTTCACCGTCAACGCGATGTACTACGACCCGCGAGACGCGGATCGTGGTCGACTACCACCACGGCATCGCCGACGCCAAGCGGCGCGTGCTGCGCATGATCGGCGACCCGGCCACGCGCTACCGCGAAGACCCGGTGCGCATCGTGCGCGTGGTGCGCTTCGCCGCCAAGCTGGGCTTCAGCATCGAGCCGAAGACCGCCGCCGCCGATGGCCGAGGCGGTGCGCGCTGCTGGCCAACGTGCCGCGTCTCGCGCCTGTTCGACGAGATGATCAAGCTGCTGCAGACAGGCCACGCGCTGGCCAGCATCGAGGCAGCTGCGCACGCACGGGCTGCACCGCGGCGTGTTCCCGCTGCTCGAGGCGGTGCTACGACGAGCAGCGCAGCAGCCCGCTGCGCAAGCGCTTCATCGAGCTGGCGCTGGCCGACACCGACCGCCGCGTGGCCGAGGGCCGCGCCGTGGCGCCGAGCTTCCTGCTGGCCTGCCTGCTGTGGCACGACGTGCAGGCGCGCTGGCACGAGCTGCGCCAGCGCGGCGAGCATGCCGATGCCGGCGCTGCAGCAGGCGATCGATGCCGTGTTCGATGCGCGCATCGGCGACGTCTCGGGCCGCGGCAGGCTGGCCGCCGACATGCGCGAGATCTGGATGATGCAGCCGCGCTTCGAGCGCCGCCAGGCCAACTCGGCCGGCGCGCTGGTCGCGCAGCCGCGTTTCCGTGCCGGCTACGACTTCCTGCGGCTGCGCGCCGATGCGCGGCGAAGTCGACAGCGAACTGGCCGACTGGTGGGAAGACTTTTCGCTCGGCGACGCCGACGAGCGCGAGGCACTGCTGCAACTCGCGCGTGATGCCGAGCGCAATCGCCGTCAGCCCGAGCCGGCCGCGGCGGGTGCGCCGGCCGAAGAGGCGGCGTCGGCGCCGCCGTTCGGGCGGCGCCCGCGGCGAGGGCGGCGCCGCGCCGGCCCCGGCGGCGCCATGAACCCGGTCGCATCGGTGCGCGCCTTCGTCGGCGTCGGTGCCAACCTGGGCGACGCGCGCGGCTCAGGTGCTGGCCGGCATCGCCGCGCTGCGCGAGTTGCCGGGCACTCGGGTGGCGACCTGCTCGAGCCTGTATGCATCGGCGCCGCTGGACGCGCCGGGGCCTGACTACGTCAACGCCGTGGTCGAGCTCGACACCGCACTGGCGGCCGACGCCTTGCTGCGCGCGTTGCATGCGATCGAGGCACGGCACGGCCGCGAGCGATCGACCCCCAACGCGCCGCGCACGCTCGACCTCGATCTGCTGCTGTACGGCGACGAGCGCAGCGACGACCCGCGCTTGGCCCTGCCGCATCCGCGGCTGCACCTGCGCGCCTTCGTGCTCAAGCCGCTGCTGGAGATCGCGCCGGCGATCGAGGCGCCAGGATTGGGACCGCTGGCGCAGTGGCTGCAGCGCGTGCGCGAGCAGCGCACCGGCCTGCTCGACGCGAAGGAGGCCCCGCAATGAATCCGCCCGTTGCCACCGCGGCATTGCTGCTGCTGGCGTCCAACGTGTTCATGACCTATCGCCTGGTACGGCCACCTGAAGCATCTGAATCATCGCAGCTGGCTCGTCGCCGCGCTGGTGAGCTGGGGCATTGCGCTGTTCGAGTACCTGCTGCAGGTGCCGGCCAACCGCATGGGGTTCGCGGCCGGGCTGAGCCTGGCGCAACTGAAGATCATGCAGGAGGTGATCACGCTGTCGGTGTTCGTGCCGTTCGCCGTGCTGCACATGCACCAGCCGCTGAAGCTCGACTACCTGTGGGCCGGACTGTGCCTGGTGGGTGCCGTGTACTTCATCTTTCGTTCGTGACGTGAAGCGCCTGCGCCACATTGCCATCGAAGGCCCGATCGGGGCCGGCAAGAGCACGCTGGCGTCGCTGCTGGCGCCGCCGTTGGGTGCCGAGCTGCTGCTCGAGCGGCCGCACGACAACCCGTTCTTGAAGGACTTCTACGTCGACGGCGGGCGTTACGCGTTCCAGACGCAGCTGTTCTTCCTGTTCCAGCGGGTCGAGCTGACGCGCTCGCTGGCGCAGCCGGGCATGTTTGCGCCGTTGATCGTCAGCGATTTCACGCTCGAGAAGGACCGGCTGTTCGCCCGCCTGACGTTGTCGGACGAGGAGTACCGCCTGTACTCGATGATCCACGAGCAGGTGGCGCCGAAGCTGCCGACACCCGACCTGGTGATCTGGCTCGACGGCCCGATGGTGGTGCTGCGCGATCGCATCCGGCGGCGCGGCCGCCCGATGGAGCGCGGCATCGAGGGCGAGTACCTGCGCGCGGTGGCCGATGCCTATGGCGCCTTCTTCGATGCGCACCCCGAGTTGCCCGTGCTGGTGGTGGACATCGATCGCTTCGATCCGCTGCGCAAGCCCGCCGACCTGCAGTACCTGATCGAGCGCATCGCGGCGTTCGAAGGGCCGCGCGAGTCGTTGCGCGCGCCGCCTACAATCGCCGGCTGAGGGGCTGGGTCGCCTGCAAGGTGCGCCTGCATGCACCGCCGGCGACGCCATAGGGGATCACACGATGCTGTTCGGCAAGCTGCTGCCGCGCGAAGGCAACTTCTTCGAGATGTTCAACCAGCACGGCGACCTGATCGTCAGGCGGCGCGCGCTCGTTCATGGCAGCTGGTCGCGCAACTACGACGATGCCACGCTGCGCGAGAAGTACGCCGCCGAGGTCGACAACGCCGAGCGCGCGGCCGACAAGGTCACCGCCGAGGTCAACCGCGCTGCTGCACAAGACCTTCATCACGCCGATCGACCGCGAGCAGATCCACGGCCTGATCAACGCGCATGGACGACGTGCTCGACCTGATCCAGGACTCGGCCGAGACGCATGTCGCTGTACGACGTGCGCGCAGATGACCGACGACGTGATGCGCCTGGCCGAGCTGTCGCGTCAAGTGCTGCGAGCGCGTGCAGCACGCGGTGAGCCTGCTGGCCAAGATCAGCGAGGCGTCGATGGCCGAGGCGGCGCTCAAGACCTGCGAGGAGATCGACCGGCTCGAGTCCGACGCCGACCGCGTGATGCGCATCGGCCATGCGCGGCTGTTTCGCGAGAGAGCCCGACGTGCGCGAAGTGATCAAGCTCAAGGCGATCTACGAGCTGCTGGAGACGATCACCGACCGGTGCGAGGACGTGGCCAACGTGATCGAGGGCATCGTCCTCGAGAACTCCTGATCCGGCCGATCGGGCTTCGCTGATGCAAGCCGTCGCAGATCGCGCTTCTGGGTGGTCGCGCTGCTGGTGGCGCTGGCGCTGGCGTTCGACTTCATGAACGGCTTCCACGACGCGGCGAACTCGATCGCCACCGTCGTCTCCACCGGCGTGCTGAAGCCGCAGCCAGGCCGTGGTGTTCGCGGCGTTCTTCAACTTCATCGCCATCTTCGTCTTCCACCTAGCGTGGCGGCCACCGTCGGCAAGGGCATCGTCCAGCCCGGCGTCGTCGACCACCACGTGGTGTTCGGCGCGCTGGTGGGCGCCATCACCTGGAACGTGCTGACCTGGTGGTACGGCATCCCGTCGAGCTCGTCGCATGCGCTGATCGGCGGCATCGTCGGCGCGGTGATGGCCAAGGCGGGTGCCGGCCACCTGATCGGCGGCGGCATCTGCAAGACGGTGGCCTTCATCTTCGTGTCGCCGCTGCTCGGCTTCCTGCTCGGCTCGCTGATGATGGTGCTGGTGTCGTGGATCTGCCGGCGCGCTTCGCCGCTCGCGGGTGGACAGCTGGTTCCGCCGCCTGCAGCTGGTCTCGGCCGGGCCTGTATCAGCCTCGGCCACGGCGGCAACGACGCGCAAAAGACCATCGGCATCATCTGGATGCTGCTGATCGCCGACCGGCTACGTGGCGGCGAGCGACGCGCTGTCCGCCAGCCTGGGTGATCTGGAGCTGCTACCTCGCCATCGGCCTGGGCACCATGTTCGGCGGCTGGCGCATCGTCAAGACGATGGGCCAGAAGATCACCAAGCTCAAGCCGGTGGGCGGCTTCTGCGCCGAGACCGGCGGCGCGCTGACGCTGTTCCTCGCCACCGGCCTGGGCATTCCGGTGTCGACCACGCACACCATCACCGGCGCCATCGTCGGCGTCGGCTCGGTGCGGCGCGCCGTCGCGGTGCGCTGGGGCGTGGCGGGCAACATCGTCTGGGCCTGGATCTTCACGATCCCGGCGTCGGCTTTCGTCGCCGCGGTGGCCTACTGGGCGGGCCTCAACCTGTTCTGACCGCGGCGGCCAGCCCGGCCTGCATCTGCCACTCGAAGAAGCGCTGGCCGGCAAAGGCGATCGTGCCCATCAGCACGATGCCGCCGATCATCAACGCCAGCACGGCGCCCAGCACCGGCCCCCAGCGGGTCTGCCGCGGCGGCTGGCCCGGGTTGTAGCGCGCGTCCCAGCGGCCATCGGGCGTCAGGGCGCTGACGATGGCTGCCAGCATGCTGATGCTCAGCATCACGCCCAGCAACGGAATCAGCAGCCACGACAGCCGGTCGTCCTGCCCCAGCGTGTGCATGCGCCACGCGCCCCACAGGCCGGCCGCGGTGGGCGGCAGGTGCAGCCAGGCGAGCGCGTCGCGGGCGCCGTGCAGGTAGAAGCGCTGCGCTCCGAGGGCGCCGGCGATCACGCCAAGCCAGGTGGCGATCGTCTTGGACCGATAACGCATCGCCAGCGGTGCTTTCAATCGGCCGCGGCCGACCCGCCCTGGCCCAACGTGCGCTGCATGAACACCACGTCGAGCCAGCGGCCGAACTTCCAGCCGACGTGCTCGACCCGGCCGGCATGGCGAAACCCCAGCCTCGCGTGCAGGTTGATCGACGGCGTGTTGGCCGAGTCGCCGATCACCGCCACCATCTGCCGTGCCCCCCAGGCTTCGCAGCGGGCCACCAGCTCGGCCAGCAGCCACGCCCCGACGCCCTGGCCGCGGGCCTGCGCATCGACGTAGATCGAGTTCTCCAGGCAAAAGCGGTAAGCCGGCCGCGGCCTGAAGGGCCCGGCGTAGGCGTAGCCCAGCACCCGGCCGTCGCGCTCGGCCGTCAGCCAGGGCAAGCCCCGCCTGCACCACGGCCTGCCGACGGCGCGCCATCTCGGGCTGGTCGGGCGGCTCCAGTTCGAAGCTCGCGGTGCCGGTACGCACCGCCTGGCCGTAGATTTCGGTGATCGCGGCCAGGTCGGCGTCAACGCTCGGCCGGATGAGCAGGGCAGCAGGTTCCATCGGGCGGTCCGAGCGGCCAAAGCCGGCCGCGCCTTATAATGCCCGGTTTTCGGCGCGGGCCGCCCAATGACCGGGCGTTGCCGACATCCGGCGCCCAACACGCAAGCGACGGTTCAACCCGACCGCTGGTGGCGAACGAGCCTTCGCCAGCCAGCAGTCAAGATTCACTGGGATTCAAGCATCATGGTCGTCATTCGACTGGCGCGCGGCGGTGCCAACAAGCGCCCCTTCTACAACATCGTGGTCACCGACTCGCACAATCGCCGCGACGGCCGCTTCATCGAGCGGCTGGGCTTCTACAACCCGATGGCCGCCGGCGGTGAGCAGCCGCTGCGCCTGGCGCTCGATCGCATCACCTATTGGGCCGGTGTCGGCGCGCAGTTGTCGCCCACCGTGAAGCGCCTGGTCGGCCAGGCGCAGAAGCAGACCGCGCCCGCGGCTGCCTGAACGCGCCGCGCCGCGTCGGGCAAGCTCCCGCTCGAGGCGCCTGGCCGGCGATGGACCCGCAGCCAGCAGCCGACGCGGACACCGATGGCTGGCCGGTCGACGCGGTGGAAGTGGCCCGCGTCATCGACGCCTGGGGCGTCAAGGGCTGGATCAAGCTGCAGCCGTTCGCTGCCGACCCCAAGGCGCTGTTCTCGTCGCGGCGCTGGCACCTGAGGGCGCCGGCCCATGCGGCGACCGCGGCTGCGATTCCAGCAATGCTGCACGTCACGCAAGCCAAGATCCACGGCGACTCCGTGGTCGCCGCTGCTCGCGAGCTGACCGATCGTGATGCGGCGCATGCGCTGCGCGGTGCGGGCGTGTTCGTGGCGCGCAGCAGCTTCCCGACCGCAGGCGACGACGAGTACTACTGGGTCGATCTGATCGGTGCGCAGGTGTTCAACCGCCAGGGCGATGCATTGGGCCAGGTGAGCGCAATGATCGACACCGGGCCGCACAGCGTGTTGTGCGTGCGCCGGCCCGATGCCGGCCCCGAGGTGCCCGATACGCAGGCCGAGCGGCTGATTCCGTTCGTCGCCGCCTACGTCGATGAGGTGGACATGGCGGCGCGGCGAATCCAGGTCGATTGGGCGCTGGACTACTGTGACTGTAACGTTTAAATAGGAAGTATCATCGAGCCTGTGGAGGGCGCGATGGAACTGTCCGAGACCGAGCTGATGGAACTGCAGCGACAAGCCGGTGCGAGAAACGGTCGAGCCGATGCGGCACGACACGCGCGACTGATCCTGTTGTTGTCTGAGGGGCGGACGTGGGCCGAGATTCGCGCCAAGCTCGATTGCAGCGATAGCTACATCGATCGCTGGAGCAAGCGCTTTACCGCCGATCGGCTCGCTGGACTGTTTGCTCGTCATGCTGGGCGCGAGCGCTACAAGGTGACCGATCGCATCGAGGCGCGCGTGCTCGCCCGTACGACCAAGCACAAGCCCGCCGACGGCTCGACGCACTGGTCCACGCGCAAGCTTGCCGCAGAACTGGGCGGCGACATCTCGCATATGACCGTGGCACGCATCTGGGCCAAGCATGGCATCAAGCCGCATCGGCTCGAGGGCTATCTCGCCTCCAACGACCCGGAGTTCGAAGCCAAGGCCACCGACGTCATCGGGCTGTACCTCAACCCGCCGCAACATGCCGCGGTCTTCAGTGTCGATGAGAAGACTGCGATCCAGGCGCTGGACCGCAAGGATCCTGTGCTCCCGTTGTCGCCCGGACGCGCCGAGCGTCATGGGTTCGAATACTTCAGGCACGGCACGCTGTCGCTCTACGCTGCCTTCAACACCAAGACCGGCGAAGTCCTCGGCAAGACCGCGACCCGCCACACCTCGGCGGAGTTCGTGGCCTTCCTCACCGACATCGTGGCCAACCAGCCTCGTGGCAAGGAGATACACGTCATCGCCGACAACCTCTCGGCTCACAAGACCAAACAGGTCGATGCGTTCCTGACCGAGCATCCGCGGGTTCATATGCACTTCACTCCCACCTACTCGTCCTGGCTCAACCAGGTGGAGCTGTGGTTCGCCAAGGTCGAGCGTGACGTGATCGCGCGCGGCGTGTTCACCTCGGTGCCGGACCTCAAGAGAAAACTCATGCGCTACATCCGCAAGTACAACGAACAACCAAAGCCCGTGAAGTGGAAGTACTTCGATCCCACACGGCGCATCACTCCCGATTCAATCGTTACGGCCCACTAGTGCGCTTCGACGTCATCACGCTGTTCCCGGAGTTGTTCGCAGCGCATCAGGCGAGCGGCGTGACGCGGCGCGCCTACGACAGCGGCGCCATCGAGTTGCAACTGTGGCCGCTGCGCGAGCATGCCGACGATCCGTATCGACGGGTCGACGACCGACCGTTCGGCGGCGGGCCGGGAATGGTGATGCTGGCCGAGCCGTTGCAGCGCGCGCTGGTGGCCGTGCGTGCCGCACGCGGCGACAAGGCGCCGTTGTTGCACTTCACGCCCACCGGTGAGCCACTGACTCAGGCGCAGGTGCAGCGGTTCGCGCAAGGCGAGGGCGCGGTGCTGCTGTGTGCACGCTACGAAGGCGTCGACCAGCGCTTCATCGACGCCCACGTCGATCTCGAAGTGAGCCTGGGCGACTATGTGTTGTCGGGCGGCGAATTGCCGGCGCTGGTGCTGCTCGATGCGGTGGCGCGACTGCTGCCGGGCGTGCTGAGCGAGCCGTCGCACCAGGCCGACAGCTTTTCCGATGGGCTGCTCGAGGGTCCGCAGTACAGCCGGCCCGAGGTGCTCGACACGCCGGACGGCGCGCTGGCCGTGCCCAAGGTGCTGCTTTCCGGCCACCATGCAGAGATCGCACGCTGGCGCCGCGAGCAGGCTGTGCGCACCACTGCACGACGTCGGCCCGATCTGATCGCCAAGGCGCGTGCCGCAGGCCTGCTCGACGCCGCCGACGAGGCGTTGCTGCGCACCCTCGGCTTATAATCCGCAGCTTTTCGATCCTCTGCGGCCGCACAAGTCAACACCAGCGGGCCGGCACGATCGCCAGGAGACCTGAAGTGGACCTGATCCGCACCCTCGAGCAGGAAGAAATCACCCGGCTCGGCAAGAAGATCCCCGATTTCGCCGCCGGCGACACCGTGATCGTCAACGTCAACGTCGTCGAGGGCACCCGCAAGCGCGTGCAGGCCTACGAAGGCGTGGTGATCGCCAAGCGCAACCGCGGGCTCAACTCGAGCTTCATCGTGCGCAAGATCTCCAGCGGCGAAGGCGTGGAGCGCACGTTCCAGACCTACAGCCCGCTGATTGCGTCGATCGACGTCAAGCGCCACGGCGATGTGCGCCGCGCCAAGCTGTACTACCTGCGCGAACGCTCGGGCAAGTCGGCGCGCATCAAAGAGAAGCTGGCCTGATCGGCCTGCAGCGCCCGCACGCTGCTCGCGTGCCGGCGCTGCGGCCCGCGGCCGTCGCCATGGGCGTCAGACCGCCTCGCATCCGCGACCCCAAGGGTTACCCGGTGGTCGGCATCGACGACCACCTGCCGCCGCTGCCTGCTGATGCGCTGACGCCGGCGGCACTGCGCCAACGTTTTGCCGACGCGCGCGCATGGACGCCTGAGTTCCACGGCGACGCGCGACTGTTTGCGCTCGAGCGCGAGCCGACTCCGGCATCGGTGCTGGTGCCGCTGATCGAGCGCGAGCAGGGGCTGAACGTGCTGCTGACGCGGCGCACCGATCACTTGCACGACCACGCAGGGCAGGTCAGCTTTCCCGGCGGCCGCGTGGATCCGGGCGACCTCGACCTGGTCGACACCGCGCTGCGCGAAACCGAAGAAGAGGTCGGCCTGCCGCGCGACCGCGTGCACGTGCTGGGCCCGCTCAACACCTACTCGACGGTCACCAGCTACGTCGTCACGCCGATCGTCGCGCTGGTGCGCCCGCCGTTCGAGCTGGCGCTCGATGCCTTCGAAGTGGCCGAGGCGTTCGAGGTGCCGCTGCAGTTCTTGATGACGCCGGCGCACCACCACCGCCATGCGGCCGAGTTCGGCGGCGTGAAGCGGCAGTTCCTGTCGATGCCGTGGCAGGGTGTCGACGCGCAGGGAACGCCGCGCGAGTACTTCATCTGGGGCGCCACCGCGGCGATGCTGCGCAACCTGTACAGCTTCCTGCGCTGAAGGCGACGCCCGACGCGCCTCGCTATCATCGGCGGCCGATGAGCTTCTTCGCCGTCCTGTTCGCGCTGATGTTCGAGCAGTTGCGCCCGCTGCCGCGCGACAACTGGGTGCACGACGGCCTCATCTCGTGGGTCGGCTGGACCGGGCGCCACTTCGACGCCGGCCGCGATCGACATGCCTGGGTGGTGTGGTTCGTCTCGGTGGTGGCGCCGGCCATGGCCGCCGCGGCGATGCATGTCTGGCTCGCCTGGATCCATGTGCTGGCGGCGCTGGCCTTCGACGTCGTGGTGCTGTACCTGACGTTGGGTTTTCGCCAGTTCAGCCACTACTTCACCGACATCCGCAAGGCGCTCGACCAGGGTGACGAAGAGCAGGCGCGCCGCCAGCTCGCGCAGTGGTGCCACCTCGACGCCAGCGAGTTGCCGCGCACCGAACTGCTGCGCCACGTGATCGAACACTCGCTGCTGGCCGCGCACCGCCATGTGTTCGGCGTGTTCTTCTGGTTCGTCGTGCTCGCGGCCCTCGGCCTGGGCCCGGCCGGTGCAGTGTTGTACCGGATGGCCGAGTTCGCTGGACGCTACTGGACCTTCAAGAGCAAGGCGCTCGGCGCGCCGGCCAACGACAAGTCGATGGAGCTGTCGCAACGTCTTTTCGCAGCGATCGATCATCTGCCGGCGCGGCTGACCGCGTTCGGCTTCGCGGTGGTGGGCAACTTCGAAGAGGCCGTCAACGGCTGGCGGCGCGACGCCGGCCTGTGGCTGCACGCCAACGAAGGCGTCATCCTGTCTGCCGCCGCGGGAGCGGTGGGCGTGCAGCCTGGGCGGCGCGGCCGCGCCGGGGGTGACGCCCGATCGCTCCAAGACCTTCGAGAGCGGCGCCGCTCCGGGCATGGCCAGCGCCGCCGGGTCGACACCCGGCGCCGACCCGCAGATCGGTCACCTCGACAGCGTGGTCGGTCTGGTGTGGCGCTCGGTCGTGTTGTGGATGTTGTTGCTGGCGTTGCTGACGCTGGCCAATCTCATCGGCTGACTTGCCGAAACGGTGAGGTCAGTAACGCGGCCGCGCCAACTCCTCGTACAACTGCTCGTACAGGCGCAAGCGGCTGGCCGCGACCTCGCCGCGCTCGCTGGCTGCGCGCACTGCGCAATCGGGCTCGCTGCGGTGCGTGCAGTTGGCGAAGCGGCAAGACGCCGCATGCGCGGCGACATCGGGCAGCCAGCGGGCGAGGTCGGCCGCTTCGATCTGCTGCAGTCCGAACTCTTGAAAGCCCGGCGAATCGAGCACCGCGGCGTCGTGGCCGCCGTCGAGCCAATACCACGACGTGGTGGTGGTGGTGTGGCGCCCCGCGTTCAGCGCCTGCGAGATGTCGCCCACCTGCGCTGCTGCATCGGGAACGATCATGTTGATCAGCGTGCTCTTGCCGACGCCGCTGGCGCCCAACAACAAGGTCACCTGGCCGGCCAGCAGCGGCGCGAGCAACTTGCGAGCCGTCGCGGCGTCGTGCTTGATCGACGCCTCGAGCACCGGCACGCCCATGCGGCGATAGGGCTGCAGCCGCTCGCGTGCAGCGTCGGCCTCGGGCAGGTCGGCCTTGTTGAGCAACACCTGGGCGTGAATGCCCGCGTGCGCGGCGGCAATCAGCGCGCGCGCGAGCAGCGATTCCGCCATCGGTGGTGACGCGGCAACGATGACCAGCAGCCGGTCGATGTTGGCCGCGAATGACTTGCTGCGCCAGCGGTCTTGTCGCCACAGCAGGCTGCGGCGCGGCGACACCGCTTCGATCACGCCGCCGTCGCCGGTGACACACCATTGCACACGATCGCCGACGACGCAGTCGACCTTCTTGCCGCGACGGTGGCACAGCACACGCTGCCGCTCGGCGGTTTCGACCACGAAGTGCCGGCCGTGCGCGCCCACCACCAGGCCGGCGTTCAGCTCCAATTGAGATCAGCCGGCATCGCGGCGCAGCGGGCGTTGCGCGGTCGGCGCCTGTGTCACGCCGGATTCACCGACAACGCCGCCAGGCGCTCGCCCGCTGGCGGGTGCGAGTAGTAGAAGCGCACGTACACCGGGTCTGGCGTCAAGGTCGACGCGTTGTCTTGATGCAGCTTGATCAGCGCGCTGGCCAGGTCGGCGCCGCTGGCTTGCGCACAGGCGTAGGCGTCGGCCTCGAACTCATGGCGGCGCGACAGCAGCGCCGCCAACGGCGAGACGAAAAAGCCGAACACGGGCAACGCCAACGTGAACAGCAGCAGCGCGAGCGCATCGTTGGGCGCGGCCAGGTTGGGCGAGACGCCCAGTGCGGTGTAGAACCAGCTGCGCGAGGCCAGCCAGCCGAGCAACGCCAGGCCGGCCAGACTGAGCGCGAACATCGCCACCATGCGCTTGAGCACGTGGCGGCGCTTGAAGTGCCCGAGCTCGTGCGCCAGCACGGCCTCCACCTCGCCCGGCGTGAGGGCAGCCAGCAAGGTGTCGAAGAACACCACGCGCTTGGCGGCGCCCATGCCCGTGAAGTAAGCGTTGCCGTGCGCCGAGCGGCGGCTGCCGTCCATCACGAACAGGCCCTTGGCGGCGAAGCCGCAGCGCTGCATCAGCGTCTGCACGCGTGCGGCGAGCGTCTCGTCGCGCAGCGGCTCGAACTTGTTGAACAACGGCGCGATCAGTGTCGGATAGATCACCAGGATCAGCAGGTTGAACGCCGTCCAGGCGGCCCATACCCACAGCCACCACCAGCCGCCGGTGCTGGCCATGAGCCACAACACCAGCGCCGCCAGCGGCAGCCCGAGCACGGCGGCCACCAGCGCACTCTTGAGCAGGTCGGCGACGAACAGCCGCCAGGTGCTGCGGTTGAAGCCGAAACGTTGTTCGATGCGGAAGGTGCGCCACCATTCGAACGGCAGGTCGAGCACGGCGCCGATCAGCACGAAAGCGCTGAGCAGCGCCAGCTCGTAGGGCAAGGCACCCCAACGCGGCAGCACTGCCTCGCGCACCCACTCGTTGAGCACGTCCAGCCCGCCGAGCAGCGTCCAGCCGAGCAGCAGTGCGCTGCCGAACGCGGTGGTCAGCAGGCCGAAGCGTGTCTTGGCCACCGTGTAGTCGGCCGCGCGTTGATGGGCTTCGAGCGAAACGCGCGATGCGAACGCTGGCGGCACCGCGCGGCGATGCGCCGACACATGGCGCATCTGGCGCGTGGCCAGCCACAGTCGGGTGGCCAGCGCGGCCAGCAGCGCGACGGCAAACAGCCAGGTCAACGGGTGCAGTGACATGACCGAAGTGTAGGCTGAGCCACAATGCCGCCATGAACGCCGCTGCCGAAAACCCTGCCGACACGATCGCATCGAACGACCAGAACCTGATCTGGATCGACCTCGAGATGACCGGGCTGTCGCCCGAGCGCGACCGCATCATCGAACTGGCGGTCGTGGTCACCGATGCGCAGGTGACGCGGCGCGTCGAGGGCCCGGTGCTGGCGATCCACCAGAGCGCTGCCACGCTCGACGCGATGGACGCCTGGAACAAGAGCACGCACGGCAAGAGCGGCCTGGTCGATCGGGTGCGCGCCTCCACCATCGACGAGGCAGCGGCGCAAGACACGGTGATCGCGTGGCTGCGCCGCTACGTCGGCGCCGGCAAGAGCCCGATGTGCGGCAACACCATCTGTCAGGATCGCCGCTTCCTGGCCAACCACATGCCGCGGCTTGAATCTTTCTTTCACTATCGCAACCTCGACGTCAGCACGCTCAAGGAGCTGGCCCGTCGCTGGCGGCCGACGTTGCTCGACAACGTGAAGAAGAACCAGGCGCACACGGCGCTGGCCGACGTGCACGAGTCGATCGACGAGTTGCTGTACTACCGCACGCACTGGCTCACCGCGTGACCGCTTGCGGCAGGCCGCGGCTGCGCGGCCGCGACTGCGCCGCGTCGGTCGTCGGACGCGGTGCCTCGTCCAGGCGGCCACGCCAGGCCGCCATCAGCGAGCGGGCCTCGTCATCCGGCCGTGCCGCCACCTTGCGGTACTGCGAGCCATCGCTCTTGCGCGTCAGCAGTCGATCGTTGATCAGCTCGCGCCGCAGCGTGACGTGGTCGCCCCAGGTGTGCCAGGCTTTCAGCACGGCGTTGACCTCGCGCTCGGTGTAGACGCGACGCGACTCGAACTGCATCCACATCACCCACAGCGCCAGCCGCTGCACCGAATACTTGTGCGGCCAGCGGCTCATGCGGCCCCAGCGGTCGAACGAGCCCAGCGCCTTGGTGGCGGCCGTGCTCAGCGCCGGCGCGGCAGCCGCCGTGTCGCGCCGGCGCAGGTTCGCGTGCTTGGCGATGACGCCTGCAGCGCCTGCAGGTTGCGGTGGCCCGCGGCGCGCGCGATGTGGTTGAGCATCGCCTGATGCCCCGGCAGAGTCGGCGTGTTCGGCGATGTGCTCGGCCAGCGTGCGGCGCAGCTGGCGCGCGAAGCCCGACAGGTCGGGCGCGTTCAACGGGATGACGGATCGGGTCATCGAAATCTCCACGCGGCACGGCACTGAAAGCCCTGGTCGGGCTGGCGGGGGTTGCCGACTTGCCGCGACGTGCGCGTGCGGGTTTCGACTTCGGGTGAACGAGGCGTCGAAAGGCAGGTTCAGCTCGCGAACGGTTCGCGCGGCAACGCCTGGGTGAACTGCCGACCGGGCGCGCAGTGTAGCGCGTCGCGCGCCGGCGTGAATGCGCCCGAGTCAGGCGACCCAGCGTGTGGCCCACGAGCGGGTGGCCGCGGTCAGCCACTCCGACACCGACAGCGCCTCGATGCGCGGCAACTCCAGCACACGAGCGGCCTGCTGCAACGTCGCCACCGGGTCGCTGACGTCCAGCGGCGCGGCGCCGTTTTGCTTGGACAGCTTGTGGCCATCGATGCCCATCACCAGCGGCGTGTGCAGGTACAACGGTTCGGGCAACCCCATCAGCCGCTGCAGGTGGATCTGCCGCGGCGTGTTGTCGGCCAGGTCTTCGCCGCGCACGACGTGCGTGATGCCCTGGTGTGCATCGTCGACCACCACCGCGAGCTGGTAGGCGAACATGCCGTCGGCGCGCTTGACGATGAAGTCGCCCACCTCGCGCGTGAGGTTCTGGCGCTGGCGCCCGAGCCGCCGGTCCATCCAGCGGATCGGGATGTCCTCGCCGCCGAGCGTGGTCAGCACGCGCATCGCGCGCGCCGGCTTGCCGCGCAGGCCGCCGCGGCAGGTGCCCGGATAGACACGTTCCTCGTCGGGCTCCTGCAGGTAGCCCAGCGTGATCAGCACCTGCTCGACTTCGCGGCGGCTGCAGCCGCACGGGTAGACCTGGCCCGAATCGGCGAGCTGCAGCAGGGCCTCGTCATAGGCGGCAATGCGCCGCGACTGCAGCAGCGGCTCCTCATCGCTCACCAGGCCGCAGATCGCCAGCTGCCCGAGGATGATCTGGTCGGCGCCTTCTTCGTTGCGCGGCGTGTCGATGTCCTCGATGCGCACCAGCCAGCGTCCACCGTGCGCGCGCGCGTCGAGCCAGCTGGCCAGCGCGGCCACCAGCGAGCCCTCGTGCAGCGGGCCCGACGGGGTGGGTGCGAAACGGCCGGTGTAGCTGCTCATGTCAGTCGACGTCGGCCATGACGTGGTGGTGGCTCTCGAGCAAGGCCTGGCGCGTGGTGCTGCTGTCGAGCTGGCGCAACCACCACTGCAGGGCCAGGCCCTGGGGCGCCTTGTGCGGCTGCCCGACGGCGTCGGCACGCCACGCATAGCTCAGGCGCGCCAGCGGATCGCCGCGCTGCACGCGCTTGACCACCAGCACGCCGCTGCGGATGTGCGTGCGCGCCAGCGGCTCGGGAATGAAGCCGCAGCCCAGGCAGCGCACCTGCGCCTCGATCTTGGCCTGCATCGAGGAGACGGTGAGAACGTCCTGTCCGCCGAGCAGGTTGTGGGTGGCCGGGGCCAGGCGCTGCGCCGAATCGGCGACCGCGACCGCACGATGTCGTTGGATCTCGTCGTCGGCCAGCGGCTCGGGCCGCGCCGCCAGCGGGTGATGCGGCGCGACGGCAAAAACGAAGGGCACCTCACCCAGCGGGCGCACCTCGATGCCGACATGGCCGCCGGTGTCGCCGCTGAGGCCGATCGCCAGGTCGGCATGCCCGGTGACCAGCGCCTCCCACACGCCGGTGAGCACCTCGGTGCGCAAGCGCAGCTGCGTGCTGGCGCCGGTGCCGCGCTCGGCATAGAAGCTCTCGACCAACTCGAACAGCGTCAGGCGCGAGACGACGCCGTCGGCGGCGATCGTCAGGCTGGCTTCCCAGCCGGTGGCCACGCGCTGCACGCGATTGGCCAGCGCGTCGACCGCGCCGAGCACGCGGCGGCCGTGCTCGAGCAACTCCTCGCCGGCGGCGGTGAGCTTGGCCTGGCGTGAACTGCGGTCGAACAACAGCACGTCGAGTGCGTCTTCGAGCTGGCGCACGCTGTAGGTCAGCGCGGACGGCACCTTGCCCAGTTCGCGCGCAGCGGCGGCAAAGCTGCCGCTGCGCGCAATGGCGTCGACCATTCCCAGCGCCTCGGGCGTCAACGCGTTGCGGCGAGCTTTGTTCATGACAGCGTCGGGCACCGCGTCGTGCGAGTTGCCGCTGCGGCGAGCGTGACGCCGCGTGGCGACGGCCGAGTCACTCCGGCGCTTCGGCGAGCCCGACGGACGCTGCGGAGTCGATGAGCGCGGGTCGAGAGAGGGTCGCACATTCGAGGGTTCATCATATTTGAATGGCGGCTGCGAACGGCATTCGCTTCGCCTCTGGTAACCACTTCTACAGTTAGGACATGCAGATCGGGGGTCTCTGATGATCATGTTGCGCAAGTCGGCCGACCGTGGTTTTGCCGACCACGGCTGGCTGAAGAGCCGGCACAGCTTTTCGTTCGCCGACTACTACGACCCGGCCCACATGGGGTTCGGCAACCTGCGCGTCATCAATGAGGACCGCATCGCGCCGGGCACCGGCTTCGGCACCCATGGCCACCGCGACATGGAGATCCTCAGCTACGTGCTCGAAGGCGCGCTGGCGCACCGCGACAACATGGGCACCGGCGCCACCGTGGTGCCGGGCGAGCTGCAGCGCATGAGCGCCGGGCGCGGCGTGATGCACAGCGAGTTCAACGCCGCGCGTGATGCCGACACGCACTTCCTGCAGATCTGGATCCTGCCGTCGAAGCAAGGCATCGAGCCGGGCTATGAGCAGAAGGCGTTTGCCGACGCCGAGAAACGCGGCCGCCTGCGCCTGGTGGCCTCGCCCGACGGGCGACGACGGGTCGCTCACCGTGCATGCCGACGCGAACCTGCATGCGGGGTTGTTCGACGGCGATGAGCAGGCCACGCTGGCATTGGCGCCGGGGCGGCTCGGTTACGTGCATGTGGCGCGCGGCACGCTGCAAGTCAACGGGCAGGCGCTGTCTGCGGGCGACGCGGTGCTGCTGCGTGGCGAATCGCGGGTCGCACTGGCACGTGGCCGCGACGCCGACGTGCTGGTGTTCGATCTGGCGCCTTGAGCCCGGGGTCGCGGCCCCGTTCGGCGACGCACGCTTCGGCTCGCGTCCAACCGGCCCGCTAAAGTGCGGCATGGACGCCATGACGCGCATGCTCGCCGTGTTGCCGCTGATCGACTGGCTCGCGGTGCTGTTCTTCTTCGCCGCCTGGTTCGGCTACACGCAGTTCGCCAAACGCCGCGCCGACGTGCGGCCCTCGGTGCTGGCCAGCACCAACCAGTGGCGTCGCCAATGGATGCTGCAGGCCACCATGCGCGAAAACCGCATCGTCGATGCGGCGGTGCTGCAGACGCTGGCGAGCAGCCCGTCGTTCTTCGCGTCGACCACGATCCTGATCATCGGCGGTCTGCTGGCGGCGCTGGGCACCACCGGCAAGGCGAGCGAACTGGTGAGCGAGCTGCCTTTCGCGGCGCGAACATCGGTGCTGGTGTTCGATCTGAAGGTGGCGCTGCTCACCGCCGTGTTCGTGTTCGCCTTCTTTCGTTTCACCTGGAGCCTGCGCCAATACACCTTCGGCGCCATCTTGGTGGGCGCGGCACCCGATGCCAAGGACGTGGCCGATGCGGCGCAGCGTGAAGCCTTCGCCGCCCGCGCCGGCCGCGTGCTCGGCCTGGCGGCGGAGGCGTTCACCGACGGCTTGCGTGCCTACTACCTGGCCTTTGCGCTGGTGGCCTGGTTCTTCTCGGCCTGGGCATTCATCGCCGCCACCACGCTGGTGGTGTGGGTGCTGTACCGGCGCGAATTCCACTCCGAGGTGCTGGAGGCGTTGCGCCAGGGCCAATGATGCGCCGCGGCGGATCACGGTACCTCCTTCCAGAAGCGCTGGACAGCGGCTGCCGTCGCGACCGGATCCTCCTCCTGCGGCACGTGGCCCAACGCGTCGAACACCACCAACCGACTGCCGGCGATGTCGGCGTGGAAGCGCTGCGCCAGCGGCGGCGGGATCAGGCGATCGCGGCCACCCCACATCACCAGCGTCGGCACCTTGAGCGCACGGATGCGCGCCACGCTGGCTGCGACGTCTCGTTGATCGAGCGTCTGCGCTTGAAACCGCTGCACCAGCGCGGCCCGGTTGCCGGTGCGCAACGTGATCTCGAAGTAGCGGTCGACCAGCTGCGGCGTCACCTTGGCCGGGTCGCCGTACACGTTGCGCACGCTGGCCTCGACCACGCCACGCGGCAGCAGCCACTCGAAGAGATGGTTCACGCCCGGCAGCGCAGCCAGACGGAACCCGATCGGCATCGACTCGGGCTTCAGTTCATAGCCGGCTGCGTCGACCAGCACCAGGCGTTGCACGCGCTCGGGCGCCAACGAGGCCACGCGCCACGCCACCTCGCCGCCCAACGAATTGCCGGCGATCGCGAAGCGCCGCACCTGCAAATGATCGAGCAGCTCGAGCACGAAGCGCGCGAGGTCGTCGCCACGGTACGACCACGACGCGTAGCGGCCGCTCCACGGCCCCGTCAAGCCGAAGCCCGGCAGATCGAAGCTGATGATGCGGTGCTGCGCTTGCAGCGCACGGCTCCAGCCTTCCCAGGTGTGCAGGCTGGCCGACGTGCCGTGCAGCAGCACCAGCGGCGTGGCGTCGCTGCGCGGGCCGACGTCGCGCAGGTGAACGAGCTGGCCGTTCAAGTCGATGAACTCCGACGGCGGCGGTGCCCAGCGTGCGACCAGCGATTGCACGGGCAGGTCGGGCGCACGCGACAGCGCGAGCGCCAGCGCGCTGGCCATCAACAGCAGACCGACGATCCGCGGCAGCCAGCGGCCCATCAGGGCATGGAGCGCGCGAGCGCAGTGCCGTGTCGCGACCCGGACATGCGGCAATTGTAGAAGCTGCGACAGTGACGGCGCTGCCTACAATCGACCGCATGGCCTTCGTCCACCTGCGCACACATACCGAGTACTCGGTGGTCGACAGCACGTTGCGGGTGGCCGATGCCGTGCGTGCCGCGCGCGACGATGCGCAGGGGGCATTGGCCATCACCGACCTTGGCAACCTATTCGGCGCGGTCAAGTTCTACAAGGCCTGTCGAGCCGAAGGCATCAAGCCGATCATCGGCGTCGATCTGTGGATCGAGCCTTCCGCCGGCAGCGGCGACAAGCAGGCCTCGAGGCTGCTGCTGCTGACGTGCAACGCCGCGGGCTATCACAACCTGTGCGACCTGTTGTCGCGTGCGTGGACCAGCAACGTGCAGCGTGCGCAGGCGTGGGTCCAGTGGCAGTGGCTGGCCGAGTGTGCCGAAGGGCTGATCGCGCTGTCGGGCGCCGACGCCGGGGCGGTGGGCGCGGCGCTGCTGGCGGGAGATCGCGAGCGCGCGATCACGTTGGCACAGCGGTTGGCCGCGCTGTATCCGGGGCGTTTCTACATCGAGCTGCAGCGCGCGGGACTGCCGACGCACGAAGCCCACGTGCGTGCCGCGGTGGCGTTGGCCGCCGAGTTGAAGCTGCCGGTGGTGGCCACACAGCCGGTGCAGTTTGCAACGCCGGAGGAGTTCGACGCGCACGAGGCGCGGGTGTGCGTGGCCGAAGGCGAGACGCTGGCCAACCCGCGACGCATCAAGCACTTCTCGCGCGAGCAGTACTTCAAGACCCAGGCCCAGATGCGCGAGTTGTTCGCCGACGTGCCGTCGGCGCTGGCCAACAGCGAGCGCATCGCACAACGCTGCAACCTGCAGCTCACACTCGGCGTGGCTCGGCTGCCCGACTTTCCGACCCCCGACGGCACCTCGTTGGAACAGTTCTTCCACCGCACCAGCCACGAAGGATTGGAGCGTCGGCTGTGCGCGCTGTATCCGGATCCCGGCAAGCGCGACGCGCAACGCCCCCGCTACGCCGAACGGCTCGACTACGAGATCGCCACCATCGGCAAGATGGGCTTCGCGGGTTACTTCCTGATCGTGGCCGATTTCATCAACTGGGCGCGTAGCCACGGCTGCCCGGTGGGGCCGGGGCGCGGCTCGGGCGCCGGTTCGCTGGTGGCGTATTCGCTGAACATCACCGACCTCGACCCGCTGCACTACCAGTTGCTGTTCGAGCGCTTCCTGAATCCCGAGCGGGTGTCGATGCCAGACTTCGACATCGACTTCTGCCAGGCCAACCGCGAGCGCGTGATCGACTACGTCAAGCAGCGTTATGGCCGTGACGCGGTGAGCCAGATCGCCACCTTCGGCACCATGGCCGCGAAGGCGGCGCTGCGCGACGTCGGCCGCGTGCTCGGCATGGGCTACGGCCACGTCGATTCGATCGCCAAGCTGATTCCAGCGCCTCCGGGCAAGACGGTCACGCTGGCCAAGGTGCCCGACAAGCCGGACCCCGGCTTGATCTATGCGCGCAAGGAGGCGCCCGAGCTCAACCAGCGCGAGGCGGCGGAAGAAGAAGTGGCCGAGCTGCTCGCGCTGGCCACGCAGGTCGAAGGGCTGGTGCGCAACATCGGCATGCATGCCGGAGGCGTGTTGATCGCGCCAGGCCGCATCACCGACTTCTGCCCGCTGTACCAGCAGCCGGGCAGCGATGCCGCCGTGAGCCAGTTCGACAAGGACGACGTCGAGGCGATCGGCCTCGTGAAATTCGACTTCCTCGGCCTGGCCACGTTGACGATCCTGGAACTCGCCAAGGACTTGATCGTCGCACGCCATCCGCAGCACGCCGAGTTCAGCTACGAGCGCATCCCGCTCGACGACCCGGCCGTGTACCGGCTGTTCGCGCAGGGGCAGACCGAGGCGGTGTTCCAGTTCGAATCGCGCGGCATGCAGGGCATGTTGCGCGACGCGCGGCCCAACCGGCTGCAAGACCTGACCGCATTGAACGCGATGTTCCGGCCCGGGCCGATGGACAACATCCCGAGCTTTTGCGCGCGCAAGCATGGCCGCGAGGCAGTGACGTACCCGCACCCGTTGCTCGAGCCGGTGCTCGCCGAGACCTACGGCATCTTCGTCTACCAGGAGCAGGTGATGATCGCCGCGCAGGTGCTGGCGGGCTATTCGCTCGGTTCGGCCGACATCCTGCGCAAGGCCATGGGCAAGAAGAAGCCCGAGGAGATGGCCAAGCAGCGCACCATCTTCCGCGACGGCGCGGCGGGCAAGGGCATCGACGGCGAGCAGGCCGACGAGATCTTCGACCTGATGGAGAAGTTCGCCGGCTACGGCTTCAACAAGAGCCACGCCGCGGCCTACGCACTGCTCGCCTACCACACCGGTTGGCTCAAGGTGCACTTCCCGGCCGAGTTCTACGCCGCCAACATGAGCGTCGAAATCGACAACACCGACAAGCTGAAGGTGTTGATCGACGACGCCAAGCAGTTCGACGTCGCCTTCGAGCCGCCCGACGTCAACCGCGGCAGCTACCGCTTCGAGCCGATCGACGCCAAGCGCGTGCGCTATGGGCTCGGGGCTGTCAAGGGCACCGGGCAGGGCGCGATCGAGGCCATCGTCGCGGCGCGCGACGGCGTGGCTGGCGCTGCGGGCGGTGGGCCGTTTCGCAGCCTGTTCGACTTCTGCGCGAGGATCGATCGCCAGCGCGTCAACAAGCGGGCTGTCGAGGCGCTGGTCAAGGCCGGCGCCTTCGACGCGCTGCATGCCGACCGTGCGGCGCTGCTGGCCAGCGTGTCGCTGGCGTTCGATTGGGCCGACACGCAAGAGGTCAACCAGTCGCAGGGCGGCCTGTTCGACTTCGGCGACTCGCATGCTGCGTCGACCCACGAGCCCGCATTGATGGCGGCCGAGCCGCTGGGCGTGCGCGAGCGGCTGTCGTTCGAGAAGGCGGCGCTCGGCTTCTACTACTCGGGCCACCTGTTCGAGCTCTACGTGGCCGAGGTGCGGCGCATCGCCAAGCGGCGCATCGCGGATCTGGTCGACTCGCGCGAGCCGGTGCTGCTGGCCGGCGTGGTGACCGACCTGCGGCTGGTCAACAACCAGCGCGGTCGGGTGGCGATCTTCAAGCTCGACGACATGAGCGAGCGCATCGAAGCGGTGGTCAACGAAGACGTGCTCGAGACCACGCGCGACCTGCTGCGCGAAGACGAGTTGCTGGTGGTGCAGGGGCGTGCGCAACCCGATCGTTTCTCGGGCGGCCTGCGCTTGAACGTGCATCAGGTGTGGGACCTCGCCGGCGCGCGCGCCCGCTTCGGCCGTTACCTGGCGGTGAGCGTCAACGGCACCGTGCCGCCGCTGCAAGAGTTGCTGCGCCAGTGGCCGGTGCGCCGCGTCGCCAGCGAGCGAGGGCAGCACGACATTGGGTTTGCCGGTGCGGCTGTGCATCGAACGCGAGCGACGCCATGGCCGAGCTCGACCTCGGCGACGAAGGGCGCTTCTGGCCGAGCGACGACGCGTTGTCGCGCTGGAGGGCGGTGGCCCACGGCGGGCAGGCCGCGATCGTGTACGAGTAGACGATCGCTTCGACTGCTGCGCCGTCGTTGTAATCGACCGTAAACACGGGCCGGTGGCGTCGCCGAATGCGCCTCGGTGTCCGTTAGGCTGGACATCGTGTTGTCAAGCAAGGATCTGCCTATGAAGCTCAGGAACCATTTGTTGTGCGCCGCCGTGTTGGCCGCGACGGCCGGTGCCGCTGGCGCGACCGACGTCGGCGTGTCGGTGCAGATCAGTCAGCCGGGCGTCTACGGGCGCATCGACATCGGTCGCTTTCCGCAGCCGCAGGTGGTCGTGGCGCAGCCGGTGGTGGTGGCGGCGCCGCCCGTGGTGGTGGCGCGGCCGGTGCAGCCGGTGTACGTGTGGGTGCCGCAGGGCCACCGCAAGCACTGGAGCAAGCACTGCCACGACTACAACGCCTGTGGCGTGCCGGTGTACTTCGTGCGCCACGACTGGTACCACGAGCACGTGATGGTGGCGACCAATGAAAGCCACGGCCAGGGCGGACACGGCAACGGCAAGGGCAAAGGCAAAGGCGGCGGCAAGGGCAAGGGCCACGGCGACTTGACGCCGCCGGCCTCGCGCCATTGCGGCTGATCGATCGGCGCGCCATGGCTACAGTTGCCGGGCATGTATGAGACCCCGCTGACCGGCCTGATCCTCACCGGAGGCGGCGCCCGCGCGGCCTATCAGGTGGGCGTGTTGCGTGCGCGTGATGCGGCTGCGCCGCGAGTCCGGTGCCGACCTGGCGCGCAACCCGTTCGGCGTGATCGTCGGCACCTCGGCGGGTGCCATCAACGCAGCGGCGCTGGCCTGCGGCGCCGACGACTTCGAAGCGGCGGTGGAGCGTGTGTGCCAGGTGTGGCGCGACTTTCATGCCGAGCAGGTGTACCGCGCCGATTCGCTGGGCGTGATTCGCAGCGGCGCGCAATGGCTGACGATGCTGTCGATCGGTTGGGTGATCGCGCGCTGGCGCCGCGCGCGGCCGCGCTCGCTGCTCGACAACGAGCCACTGGCCGAGCTGCTCAAGCGCTTGGTGCCGCTGGCCCGACTGCGCTTGATGCTGCGCGCACGCCACGTGCACGGACTGGCGGTCAGCGCGTCGAGCTACAGCTCGGGCTTGCACGTCACGTTCTACGACGCGTCGGCGCCGATCGAGCCGTGGGCGCGCTCGCAGCGCATCGCGGTGCAGGGGCGCATCCATCATGCGCACCTGCTGGCGTCGTCGGCGATTCCGTTCGTGTTTCCGGCCGCTTCGATCGAGCTCGACGGCGTCAGCCAATGGTTCGGCGACGGCTCGATGCGCCAGACGGCGCCGATTTCGCCGGCCGTGCATCTGGGCGCGCAAAGGCTGCTGGTGATCGGCGCCGGCCGCATGCACGAGCCGCCGGGCCGGCGCGTCGAGGCCACCGGCTACCCGAGCCTGGCGCAGATCGCCGGCCACGCGCTGTCGAACATCTTCCTCGACGCGCTGGCGGTCGACGTCGAGCGCATGCGGCGCATCAACCACACGCTGTCGCTGCTGCCCGAGGCGGCGCGTGCGCAGACGACGCTGCGGCCGATCGACGTGCTGGTGATCGCACCCAGCCAGCGCCTGGACGACATCGCGGCGCGACCACCAGAACGAACTGCCGGTGCCGGTGCGCGCGATGCTGCGCGGCATGGGCGTCACCGGCAAGGGCCGCGACGCGCGCGGTGCCGCGCTGGCCAGCTACCTGCTGTTCGAGGCGCCGTACACGCGCGCGCTGATGGCGCTCGGCGAGGCCGATGCGATGGCGCGGCGCGACGAGGTGGTGGCGTTCTTCGGGTGGAGGGCGAGGAATGCACGCGAGACGTCCATCGCTGCGCCGCCGAGCCTATTGCAGTGACGCTTGCCTGCGAGGCATCCAGAACCGCCTCACGCCGACCCTACAATTGCCCGATGCCGATGACCGCGTTGGCGATCTGGGGAACAGCCGGCCATGCGCGCGTGGTGGCGGCGCTGGCTCGATTGCACAGATGCTGGGACATCGTGGGTCATCTCGACGACGTCTACAAAGACCGCTGGGGCACCCAGTTCTGCGGCGCCCCCGTGTTGGGTGGGCGTGACGCGCTGGATGCATTGCGCCGCCGCGGAGTCCGCCACCTCTTTCTCGGCTTCGGCAGCAATGCCGCTCGGCGAGACCTCGCTGCGGAGTTGGAGGGCGAGGGGTTCGTGTTTCCTTCGCTGGTCCATCCTGCCGCGGTGATCGCGGAGGACGTTCGCTTGGAATCGGGTGTCTTCGTCGGCCCCGGGGCGATCATCAACGCCGATGCACGCTTGGGTAAGCAGGCGATCGTCAACAGCGCGGCCATCGTCGAGCATGAGGTCGTCTTGGGACAGGCGGTTCACGTCGGCCCCGGCGCGTGCCTGGCAGGTGCGGCTTCAGTGGGCGACTGCGCGTGGATCGGCGCAGGCGCCGTCGTGCGCGACAAGGTCGCGATCGGGGACCATGCGATGGTTGGCATGGGTGCAGTGGTCACGCGGTCTGTGCCGCCCCGTGCCGTGGTGGTGGGCTGCCCCGCAAAGCCCATGCAAAGGATCTCGCGGTGAAGCATCGAGCCGAAGAACTGGCCGTTCTGGGTGGCCGCCCCCTGTTCGCGGACAAGGTTCACGTCGGGCGACCCAACTTGGGAGATCGCGCCTACTTCCTCTCCAAACTGGAGTCCGTGCTCGATTCGAAGTGGCTGACCAACAACGGCGCCTGCGTGCAGGAACTGGAAGGCTGGATTTCGCAATGGCTGGGGGTGCGCCATTGCATCATGGTTTGCAATGCGACCATCGGATTGGAGATCGCCATTCGCGGACTCGACTTGCATGGCGAGGTCATCGTCCCTTCGATGACGTTCGTCGCATCGGCTCATGCGCTGCAATGGCAGCAGATCACACCGTCTTCTGCGACATCGAGGCAGACACCCACCTGATCGATGTGCAGCGGATCGAGGAACTGATCACGCCCCGCACGACCGGGATCATGGGTGTCCACTGTGGGTCGAGTGTGCGACGTCGAGCGCCTGTCTGCGCTGGCGAAGCAACACCGTCTGGCATTGCTGTTCGATGCCGCGCACGCGTTCGGCTGCTCGTTGGGCGGCCGCATGGTCGGGTGTTTCGGGCGTGCCGAGGTGTTCAGCTTTCACGCGACCAAGTTCTTCAACACGTTCGAAGGTGGGGCCATCACCACCAACGATGACGAGCTCGCCAAGCGGCTGCGGCTGATGGTGAATTTCGGCTTCGCGGGTTTTGACAACGTGGTTCACATCGGCACCAACGGCAAGATGAACGAGGTCTGCGCCGCCATGGGTCTGGCCTCGATGCGTTCGTTGGACGATGTCGTCGAAGTCGATCGGCGCAACCATGCGGCCTATGCCGCCGCGCTCCACGACATTGCTGGTCTTGCGATTCCTGCAGGACCCGGGCGGTGAACGCAGCAACTTTCAGTATGTCGTTGCCGAGTACCAGCCGCCGCCGGGGTGCCTGACTCGCGACGAGTTGATCGAGGTGCTGTGGGCCGAGAACGTCATTGCGCGCCGATACTTCTATCCCGGTTGTCATCGGATGGAGCCGTACCGGAGCCTCTATCCAGACGCCGGACGCAGGCTGCCGGTGACCGAGGCGGTAGCTGATCGCCTGCTGGTCCTGCCAACAGGGGCGAGCATCACGATGCCGGACATTGCTGCCATCGCGAGCGTGATCAGCGTGGCGGTGGGTGCCGGCCCGGGATTGGTTGCCTCTTTGCACGCTCGCCATTGAACGCGCCCCAGGTCAGCGTCGTCTGCCGGCTTTCAATCAGAGTGGCTACCTCGCCGAGGCGTTGGCGTCCGCGCTCGCGCAGTCGATGCCGGATCTCGAGGTCATCGTCGTGGACGATGGCTCGACCGACCAGACGCGCGAGGTGTGTGCGAGTTTCAAGGATGCACGGTTGCACTACGTCTACCAGCCGAACGACGGCACCATGGGGATCGGCGCGCGCAATCACGCAATGCTTCTGCGCGCGGCGACTGGATTGCCCCTCTGGATCAGGATGATCGCTGGGCGCCGGAGAAATTGCAGTGCCAGTTGGCCGCGGTGTCGCAGCGCGACTTGATGGGTGCCGTCTTTTGTCGCGTCAGGTTCATCGATGCGCAGGGCGTGTCTCAAGGCGAGCAGGCGAGCCCGCTGCCGGAGGGGGACGTTCTGCATCTGCTGTTGAGTGCCAATCGATACTACGTGTCCTCGGGCATGTTTCGCAGGTCGCTGCTGCCGAAGATGGGGCTGCCTCACGAGTCGGTCGCCCTGGGCGATTGGTACCTCTGGATTTCAGTTGCGCGGCATGCGCAAGTCGTGGCCATGAACGACATACTGGCCGACTACCGTCTGCATCCCGAGGGCTTCCAGGTTGCACAACGCAGCAGCAACGTTTTCCGCTTCTGGCATGACCATTGGCGTTTTGCGCAAGCCATAACGCCGCGCGCGCGTCCTGAATGCCTGCGCTGCCAGCAGGCTCTGGCTGAGCTCAGAAGCCTCATCTCGAAGAACCAGTTCGCGGCCGCCCGCGCCGCCCTGAGGCGGGGGGAATTCTCGCCGAAGTCGCCGATGCCCTGCGATGCTCCTGGCAGGCCGAGCCGCGCCGGTTCGATCCGACAAACACCATCAGGAGGCTGGCTCAACTGACGCGGGCAGCGGCCGCGGGCGGTTGGGCACGCATGGTGTCCAAACCCTGACGCTAGTCAGCAGGGCGCCGGGCAGCACCCAATCCAGAACCCCGTGAGCGCTAGACGTCATGCTACACACCCATTTCAAAAGGGTCTTAGGCCCCAACCCTGCGGTTGACCCGGGGCCGGCTGGGGGAGTTGCCGTGGGTAGGGGCCGCTGGGCACCGTACCAGGGCTCGATCAGGTTGATGGGCGGTTGCTCCGCTAGCTCGAAGCGTGTGCCGCGCAGCGTCAAGTTGGGGTTGTACGCAGGATCGTTTCGCAACCAAGGGCCCCACGTCGCTTGCATGAAGGCCACTTCTCTGTCGTAGCGCTGCTGCTGTGAAGCCGGGCGTTGGCGACCGCGCGTGGCCGACTCGTGGTGGTACAGCTGCGCGTGCGGGGTCCAGACCACGCGGTAGCCTGCGCGCCGGATGCGCAGGCAGAAATCGATGTCGTTGTAGTCGACCGCCAGGTTCGCCTCATCGAGCCCACCTACCGTGTCGAACACCTCGCGGCGCAACACCATGCAGGCGGCGGTCACCGCGCTGAACTCCTGCGTCAGGCGCGCGCGTCCCTGGTAACCCGGTTGCGTGCGTGGCAACTTGTGATGCACATGGCCGGCAACGCCGCCGATGCCAAGCACCACCCCTGCGTGCTGCAGCGTGCCGTCGGTAAACCAAAGGCGCGCCCCCACCGCGCCGACGTCGCGCCGCAGCGCCAGGCCCACCATCTCGCGCAGCCAACCGCCGTCGATGACTTCGATGTCGTTGTTGACCAGCCCCAGCAGTTCACCCCGGCACAGGCGTGCCGCAGCGTTGTTCAACGCGGAGAAGTTGAACGGCCGATCGTCGCGATGGATACGGATGCGCGGCTGGCCGCGCAACGATTGCAGGTATTCGAGCGTCGCGGCCTCGTCGGAGCCGTTGTCGACGATGACGATCTCGTAGTGCGGGTAGTCGGTCTTGTCGAGGATGCCCTGCACGCACTGGCGCAACAGCCGCAGGCCGTTGCGCGTGGGGATGATCAACGACACCAGCGCGGTGGTTCAGGAACCGGGTAGCGCACATGCACCCCGCCCTCGGTGCCAGGCCCGGCGACGGCACCCGGCGCACACCGATAGGTGCGCCTGCACCGCCGCCAGTTCATCGCCATCGGGCAGCGGCGGCTCGTGATTGGCTCTGGCATCGGCGAATCGGTGGCCGAGCACGTGCGGCACATGCAGCACTTCATGCGGCTGCAGCGTCTCGGTCAATTGCAGCAACGTCGCCCACCAGTCGGCACGCCCTTGCGCAGGCACTGAATTGAGCGATCGCCACGTGTCGCGCCGCACCGTGACCAGGCCGTCCACGTACGGCGTCGCGCGCAGCAGCTCCAGGTTCCAGTCGCAGCGCATGCACGGGCTGTGGCGCCTGCCGTGCGAGTCGATGCAATCGTCGTCGCCGTAGATCAACCGGGCGTGCGGGAATCGGCCGATCGCCTCGGCGACCAGCATCAGCGCGTGAGGTGCGATGGCCCAGTGGGCGGGGATCAGGGCGACGTGGCTGCCCGTTGCGCTGCGCAGCGCGATGTCCACGAGGTCCGATCCGGTCGCGCCTCGAGCGTCATAGGTTCGCAGGCGCGCATCGGTGCCGCTCGGCGGTGGCGCGCCCTGAGGTCAGCAACAGCTCCCAGTTCGAGTGCAACAACCGCGCCAGCGCGCCCAGCGCGCGATCGCGCGCGGCCGATTCGCCGCCGGGCCAGAGCATCACCGACAGCTTGACGTCGCTGCCGCAGATCGCGAGCCGTTCCTGCAAGGCGCGCGCCACCTCGGGTCGCCGCGGATCGTCGGCCTCGAGCCAGGCCCGCTCGAAAACGCGCTGTTTGCGCAGCTTGCGGCGTGCCAATCTCTTTCGGTTGACGCGCCGCACCCAGGCGCCGGCGCGCTGCAGCCACGACAAGTTCGGTGACGCTGCACTCACGTCGTTGTTCCATCGAGCGCTGCGATACACCGCGCAAATCGATTCGTCTTTGGGGTGTGCGATGACGACGCGTGGAGGCCGTCCTAGGCCAGCCGCGACATCGCCCTCGCAGCAAGACCCAGCATTCGGGTGTGCGGGTCGGCTCTGCCTGCGGCCCGGCGCCGTTCGATCACGAGCTGTGCCAGTTTCGGCAGTCGGTGTCGCAGCAGCGAGCGTGCCAGGCGCCGCGAATCGCGGCCGGTGAAGAACGCATCGGGCAATGCGTGGATCCACTCTGCGAGCGTTTGTGCGTCGAGCACCGCAGGCAGGTTCTTCGGTCCATGGAAACCGAACGTCCGGTCGGACGGCGGCTCGTTCTCGTAGGCAAACCGCCTGGCAAGCGCCAGCGGCGCGAACCGGACGCCATAGTCCGACGCCACCAGCTCGCGATAGGTTCGACACAGCGCAGCATCCTCGGGGTGCAGGTCGGTGATGCGTGCGTCGGCTCCTGCTTCCAACAGGCGTCGCGAGCGCAATGAGAAGCCGCCGTTGCCGACCGCAAGCGCCGCGGGCTGATCGTCCCAGGCCGCACCGATGTAGTCGTAGTCAAGAAAGGCATCTGTCCAACTCCCGCCGTCGATGACGAAGCCGTCCCACTGTGCGACCAGGACAAAAGGTGTTGTCACGATGACGGGCAACTCGCGCAGCACGAAGCGCGAGTACTCGAGACCCGAGCGAATCGGCGGGATCTCGAAGGTCTCGATGCCCGCGGGCCAGGGCATTCGCACGTCGGTGCACAGCACCACGCGCCCGAACCGGGCCTGCGCCATGGATCGTGACAGCGCTGTGGCTGCCAGCGCGGGGCAGCGGGTGTCGATGGCACACAGCGTCACCTGTGGCAGGTGGAGGTCACCCATGGGGCGATTGTGCCTGTTCGATGACCACGTCGCGTGATCGACGCAACGCCGCCGGCCCCGCGTGACGGTCGCTCAACTGCGGCTAGACTGTTCGCCGGTGGGCTCTCGAATCAGCGCGCGGATCGGCATCAGCCTCGGCAACATCGGTTCGCTGCACGATGGTCTCGGCGAATTCTCGCTGCAGCTCGGCGCCGCATCGCGGCGGTGGCGCCGTTGTGGCGCGAGCGTGATGGCATCAGCTTCGACTTCCATCTTCGCGAGGCGCTGGTCGGCCTGTTCGGCGCCGACGTGGGTTATCTCACCGTGCATCGATGGCAACGCTGGGTTCACCTGCAGCCGCAGCGCTACGCGCTTTGGCATTCGCTGCATCAGCTCAACAAGAACCGGCCGCCGCGCGATGCCGCCGTGCGGCTGGTCACCGTGCACGACCTGAACTACCTCTACCACCCGCTGGCATTCTCGCGCTGGCGGCACGACCGGCGCACACGCTCGCTGCTGCAGCGCACGGACCACATCGTGGCGATCAGCGCCTATACCGCGCAGGACGTGCGTCGCCAGCTCGGCTGGAGCGGACCGCTGGATGTCATCCACAACGGTGCGCGCGACCTCTCTCACGATGCCCAGGAGCCATTGCCCGGGCGCGGCGGCGACGGCAGGCCCTTCCTGTTCCACTTGAGCCGCATGTCGCCGTCGAAAAACCCGCAGGCGATTCTCGGTCTCGCGGCGGCATGGCCCGAGATGGACTTCGTACTCTGCGGCCCGCTGAGTGGCGATGCGAAGGCGCTGCGGGCGCAGCCTCATCCGCCGAACGTGACGTTCCACCTCGGCATCAGCGACCAGCAGAAGGCCTGGGCCTTCGCGCACTGCGCGGGATTCGTCTTCCCGTCGCTGGCCGAGGGCTTCGGCCTGCCGCCGATCGAGGCCATGTACTTCGGCAAGCCGGTGTTTCTCTCGCGCCTGACCTGCCTGCCGGAGATCGGCGGCGATGCCGCGTACTACTTCGACGTCTTCGATTCGCAGCAGATGCGCCGTGTGGTCGAGGCCGGGCTGGCCGACCATGCGCAGGCCGGCCGTGCGCAGTCGGCGCGTGCGCACGCGGCGCGCTTCGATTGGGACGCCGCGGCGGCCGCCTACCTGGCGCTGTACCGGCGGCTGCTCGGCCTGCCGCCGCTGTAGCGTTGACAGGCGTCAAACGTCGCGCTGCAGGACGCCGCGCCCGGCGTCCAGCACGTCGTCGACCGAGGGCCACTGGCCGGGCTCGGGCCGCTGGCAGATGTGCACGTCGGTTCCCCATGGGCCCCATTGCGCCGCGTCGGTGGGCCCGAGCACGCTGAGCAGCGGTGTACCCACCGCCGCGGCCAGGTGCGCCGGGCCGGTGTCGTTGGAGACCATCAGCGCACTGGCCTGCAGCAGCGCCGCGTACTCGCCGAGATCCACACCTTCGAAGGTCATCGCGTGCGGAAACTCGTGGCGCGCGCCGTCGACCTCTTTCGGGCCCGGGCACAACACCAGCGGCCGCTGCCATGCGCGGGCCGCGGTGCGGGCGAACTCGGCGAACAGCGGCCAGCGCTTGTCGCGCCCTTCGAAGGTACCGCCCGCAAAGGGGCACAGCATGACGAAGCCGGGTCCGACGCCTCGCATCGTCGAGGCGCCTGCGCGCGGCGGCCGCGGCCGACGGGTCGACTGCCAGCTCGATCGATCGTGGGGGGTATCGCTCGCGCGTTCCCGCCAACTCGCAGGCGAGCTGCCAGTAGGTCTGCAGTTCGTGCACGCCGCGCGGCCGTGGCAGGCTGCGATGCAGCAGCAGGCGCCGTCCTTCGTGCGCATAACCCATGCTGCGCAGCCCCGCCAGCCGCGACTCGAGCGCGCTCGAGAACGAGAACGGCAGCAGCAGCGAATTGATGCGCCGGCCGAAGCTCGGATCGGCAGCCTGTGCCTCATGACGGAGCCGTCGCAGCAGTGCGACGCGGTCGCTGCGCACAACCGGCAGTGGCATCACGTCCCAGCCTTCGCCGGCCAGCAACGCACGAGCCCATGGCTTGCCGAGAAGTTGCAGCCGGTAGCCCCGTTCCTGCAGCAGCCGCAGCGCGGGCACGCCGAGCACCACGTCACCCACCCACGGCCGCAGTCGTACCAGCAGCGGTTGCGGCGCCATCAGCCGGGCCCGCGCGATCGCCTTCCGACTCGCATTCCCGGGATCATCGAACCCCGCGCTCGGCGATGATCTGTCCGATGCCGTAGAAGATGCGCCGGATCTCGTTTCGGGCGCGGGTCATGTAGGCCGGCAGGCGGCGCGTCCAGTGGAACTTGCGTGTCGTTCGGCCGGCGGGCAGCTGCACTTGTGCGATCGTCGTGGGGACCTTGTTGTCGTGGATTGCAGGCCAGGGCGTGACCATGCGAACCTTCAGGCCGAATCGCCAGCCCTTGTCGTAGGCATGGTCGTAGGGCAACGACATCGGCAGCAGCTGATCCACATAGCGCCGCGCAGCGTGCCGATTGATCAGCGTGGCGCTCGCGCCGGTGCACCGGGTCAGCATCACCGCGAGCCAGTGTTCATCGGTGAGGCGACGCACGCGTACCGGCGTGCCCGAGTGCACGCCGGACACCTTCACCATATCCCAGTGCGCGGCGCATGCCTGCAGCGCCTGCAGCACCTGCGGCAGCGAAGGCAGCAGCCGCACGTCGTCCTCCAGGATCAGCGCCATCTGCGCCGTGCCTTCGAGGAAGCGCTGCATCGCCCGCACGTGCGACAGGTAGCAACCCAGTTCGCCGGGCACCGAGGGCATGCCGTGTTGCCGCTGAAAGGCCGGCTCGTCGAGATAGGCAGTTCGCTCTTCTTCCGGCATCGCCGCGCCGTCGACAGCGGGCACGCGGGTCCAGGGCAGTCCGAGGCTGTCGAGCGCGCTCCCAACGCGGGCCAGCCGATCCGCCGAGCGATCGAGGTTGATGACGAAGGTCTGCAGATCGTTCATGCCGCTGGACGGGGAGCGCGCGGATAATGCCAGCGTCGATGCTATCAGCACAGTCCGTCCACCATGAATCTCGCCGCCGACCTGACTCAGCTGCATGACCGGCTGATCGCTGCGCCCGGCTGGCCGGCCGAAGAGCCCGCCGCCCGCGACGCCGGGCTGTGGCTGTGGATCCAGACCAACCACCGCTACAACTGCCTCTTGTGGGCGCGAGGAAGACCTGGCGCGGCGCACGCAGGTGGCCGATGCCGAGATCGCCGCCAACAAGCGCGCGATCGACCGCTACAACCAGGCGCGCAACGACGCCACCGAGCGTGTCGACGAGTTGCTGCTCATCGAGCTCGGCCTGGTCGACCCGGCGTCGGCACGCACCGACGCGCCGCTGTCGACGGTGCGCGCTGGTTCGCGCCTGAACAGCGAGACTGCCGGCAGCATGATCGACCGGCTGTCGATCATGGCGCTGAAGGTGCACGCGATGCGCGCCCAGACCGAGCGGCGCGACGTCGACGAGGCGCACCGCAGCACGAGCGCCGCCAAGCTCGAGCGGCTGCAACAGCAGCGCGCCGATCTGTCCGCTTGCCTCGACGCGCTGCTGGCCGACTGCCGTGCCGGCCGCGCGCATTTCAAGGTCTACCGCCAGTTCAAGATGTACAACGACCCGCGCTTCAACCCGGCGCTGGTGTCGGAACCAACGACGCATCGGTGAGATGCGGATCCTGATCGTCAAGACGTCGTCGATGGGCGACGTGGTGCATGCGCTGCCCGTCGTGCACGACATCCGGCAGGCCATGCCCGGCGCGCAGATCGAGTGGCTGGTCGAGTCCACGTACGCGGCCATCCCGCCGCATGCATCCCGGCGTCAGTCGTGTGCATCCGCTGGCGTGGCGGCGCTGGCGCAAGAAGCTGTTCGAGCGCGACACCTGGCGCGCGATGCGTGAAGTGCGTGCGCAACTGCGCGAGCAGCGTTACGACTGCGTGCTCGACCTGCAGGGCCTGACGAAGAGCGCGATGTGGGCGCCGCCAGGCCGACGGACCGCTGGTGGGCTACGACTTCACAGCGGCCGCGACCCGTTGGCGCCGTTGCTGTATGCGCGCAAGGCGGCGGTGTCGCTGGAGCTGCACGCGGTCGATCGCTGCCGCCGCCTGGCTGCCGCACACCTGGGTTACCCGAGCCGGCGAGGCGAACCGGTGTTCGGCATCGTGCCCGGCAAGGGGAGCTGGAAGTTGCGCAGTCCGGCCAGCGCCGCGTTGATCCCGTGCGCCAGCCGGCCGGAAAAGATCTGGCCCGAGCAGCGCTGGATCACCGTGGGCAAGCGCCTGAAGTCGATGGGGCTGTCTCCGGTGGTGATCTGGGGCACCGAGGAGGAGCAGGTGCGTGCCGAGCGCATCGCGGCGGGCTGCGAGGGCGAGGTGCCGCCGTTCCTCAACGTGCACGACATGGCGGCGCTGCTGGCGCAGACGAAACGCGCCATTGGGTTGGACACCGGGTTCTCGCATTTGGCTGCGGCGCTCGGCCTGCCGACCATCGGCATCTACTGCGACCATGAGCCGGGGCTGGCGGGCATCGTCGGCACCGGCGGCGTGGCCAGCATCGGCGGCAAGGGCCAGGTGCCGGCGTTGGCCGAGGTGCTGGCGCTGGTGGAGCGGCAGCGCGTGCCGCAGGCCCAAGCCTAGGCCGCCCAGAGCACTTCTGAACTGCCCTTACGATTGCCGGGCGATGCGGCGCCACTCGCGTGCCAACGCACGCTCTTGCAGGGACCGGAGGAACGAACATGCCCAACAGGCTGCGCCACGAGGTCGAGCAAGTCCTCGGCAAGGTTCCCATCGATTTTGGCGGCGGATGCAGTGTCCGCAAAGCCTATGTGATGGCATGGCTCATCGAGCGCTTCAAGCTCGAATGCTCGCTGGACATCGGCGTGTACCGCGGCCGATCGCTCTTTCCGCAGGCCGTGGCTCACAAGCTCGCCGGGCGAGGCGTGGCCTACGGAGTCGATCCGTGGTCCGCGGCCGAGGCCGACGAGAACGATCACGTGGCGCAGCGCGAGCAGATCAAGGCCTTCGTCGCCAACACCGATTTCGAGCTGCTCGATCGCGACGTGACGCGACGCGTCGACGAGTTCGGCGTTGCCGAGCACACGCGCATCGTGCGCACCACTTCTGCCCAGGCGGCCAGGCAGTTCGCCGCCGACGGTGTGACCTTCGGGCTCATTCACATCGACGGCAACCACGACACCGAACCCGTGCTGCGCGACGTGCGCGCCTACATGCCCTTGCTGCAGCCCGGCGGCTTCCTCGTGATGGATGACGTGTCGTGGCCGTCGGTGGAGCCCGCGGTGCGCGAGGTCCAGAGGCACGCCGAGCTGCTGATGCGCCGCGTGTCGGCCGACAAGACCGACGACTACGCGGTGCTGCGCAAGCCCGGTGGCGCCGGCGCGATGGCGCTGGGCCTTCGGCTGCGCCTCGTGGCCCGCATGTGATGGCCCGGCGCGACGGCGCCCCTCGCCGGCGTGCGCTGCGATGAGCTGGGCCTGGCCATGGTCGCGCAAGGGCGACGAGCTCGTCGTGCTCGACGACTTCTTCCCGAACCTGCTGACCGGCTTTCGCGTCGCCGAGTACAACGCCTACCTCGGCGCCTTCGCCAACCTGCGCGTGCTGTCGGCCCTGCCCGACTTCACGACCGAACATGCGCGTTATGCCGCACGGTATCCGCAGTTCGCGTCGCGCGTCGAGCGGTTTTCGGGCCGCGATCTGCGCCGTGCCAAGCTCGCCTACATCAACTTCCTCAACAACGCGGCCCTGTTCCTGCCGCACCTGCAAGAACGGGGCCTTCCGTTTGCGCTCACGCTGTATCCCGGCGGCGGCCTCGGCTTGCATGAGGCGCCAAGCGACAGCAAGTTGCTGCAGGTCCTCTCGTCGCCGCTGCTGCGCTCGCTCACCGTCACGCAGCCTGTCACCGAGCGCTACGTCATCGAATTCGCGGCGAAGCACGGCCTGCTTCTGCCGCCGCTGCGCCTGGTGCCAGGCGTCGTGGTCAACCCGATGTACTTCTCTGCGGGGCTGCAGCCCCACGGCCCCTACTTCGGCGAAGCCAAGGCGTCATTCGACATCTGCTTCGTCGCCGAGAAGTACATGGCACGCGGCGAAAACAAGGGCTATCCGGAGTTCATCGCGATGGCGCATGCCTTGCGCGACGAACCGGCGCTTCGCTTTCATGTGGTCGGCAGCTTCACGGCCGATGATGTGGACGTCGTGACGCTCGACAAGCGCATCCGCTTCACCGGCCGCATCGAGACCACCGACCTGCCCACCTTCTTTTACGGCATGGACCTCGTCGTGTCGCCGAACAAGCCGTTCCTGCTGCATGCGGGCAACTTCGACGGTTTTCCGACCGGCGCTTGCGTCGAAGCTTCCTGTGCGGCGTGGCGGTGATGGCCAGCGATGCACTCGAACAAAACCCGGGCTACCGCTCGGGCGAATCGATCCTGATCGTGCCGCCTGAGGCCGACGCGATGGTCCAAGCGCTGCGCGGTCTGCTGCGCGAGCCCGGGCGGGTGGCATCGATCGCACGCGCCGGACAGGCGCTCACGCGGCGTTGGTATGCGCCCGAGGTGCAGATCGGCCGCCGCCGCGAAGTCCTCGAGGCAGTGGCGCAGCAGGTCGGCCTGGCATGCAACCGCTCGGCGGCTAGGCTTCGCCGCGAGGCGAAGGTCGAGAGCTCTTCGATGCGTTGCGCCGGGAAGGTGTCCCAGCTCAGGCAGCCAGGGCATTGCCAGAAGTGCTGCGGGGCCTCGAACCCGCAGGCGGCGCAGCGGTAGCGCTGCTGAGCCCGCGCTGCCCGGGCCACGGCCTCGCGCACGTCGCGCAACGCCGACTCGTCGTGCACGTCCAGCGGCGCGTCGAGCACGGCCAGCGCAGCCGACAGCGTGGGCTGCGCGTGCAGCAGGGCCTGCGCCCGCTCGCCGGCATCGGGCAGGCCAGCTTGTGCCGGCGCGGCACCGTCGAGCAGCCGCATCGCCTGCAGCAGGTCGACGCTGGGCTGCTCTTTCATGCGGCGCACCACAGTGGCACGCGCGGCCTCGGCCTGACCGGCCTGGATGGCCGTGGTGGCGTAGTCGCTGGCGATCAGCGGAAACAACGCCGGCGCGTGCTGCAGCAATTCGGTGTACAGGCCGAGCGCCGCCGCGGCATCGCCGGCTTGTGCGGCACGCCGTGCCGCGATGATCAGCGGCCGCGGCGCGTGCGGCGCGGCTTCGCGCGCGCGGCGCAGCGCGTCGGCGGCGGCCGCCGGGTCGCCGCTGTCATCGGCCTGCTGCGACAACTCGCACCAGTGGTGGGCGAGACGGGTGGCGTACGACCCGGTGCCGCTGGTCTCCAGGCGTTGCGCCATCTCGGCCGCGCTTCGCCAGTCGCGGGCCCGCTCGCGCCAGCGACAGCCGCGCCAGCTTGGCCTCGATGTCGTAGCCGGTGCCTTCGAGTGCGCGGTAAGCCTCTTCGGCGCGGTCGAGCAGGCCGGCCTTGACGAAGTCCTGGGCCAGCGCGTGCTGTGCCCGGGCGCGGTCGGCAGCGCCGAGGTCGGCGCGTTGCAGCAGGTGCTGGTGAACGCGCACCGCGCGCTCGAACTCGCCGCGCCGGCGAAACATGTTGCCGAGCGCGAAGTGCAACTCGGTGGTGTCGGGGTCGCGCTGCACCGCCTCGATGAAGGCGTCGATGGCCTTGTCGTGCTGCTCGTTGAGCAGCAGGTTGAGGCCGTGGAAGTACGCCTTCGGCGCCTCGCGCTGAGCGCGCTTCCATTGGCCGATGTCCAGCCGCGACGCGATCCAGCCGAATCCGAAGGCGATCGGCAAGCCGATCAACAGCCATTGCAGGTCGAAGTCCATCGCGGCGCGGGCCGGGCGCTACAGCCCTTCGCGCGGCGGCTGCGCGAAAGCGATGTCCGACGGCATGGTGGTGGCCGGCTCGGCCACGGCCGGCGTCGGCGCCGGAGGCGTGCGCGCCTGGCGTTGCGACATGCGGCGGTGGCGCCACCAGCGCGGCACCATCGCGAGCACGCCCAGCGCCAGCCCGACGCCGAACGCGGCCAGCACGACGATCACCAGCGGTGCGCGCCACTGCACACCGAAGAACCAGTGCACGATCGTGTCGTGCTGGTTGTTGAGCGCGAACGCGAACAGCGTGAAGAAGATGAACCCGCGGATCAGCCAGGTCAGGATGCGCATCGAGGGCGCATTCTAGGACCCGCCTCGGCCACCGCCCGCGCGGCGGCTCAGAGGTCGCCGGGTCTGGGTGTTGGCAGGCAGTTGCTGGTCCACCGCCTCGCGCAGCGCCTTGCCCGGCTTGAAGTGCGGCACCAGCTTCTCGGGAATCGTCACCTGCTCGCCGCTGCGCGGGTTGCGCCCCACACGCGGCGGCCGGCGGTTGATCGAAAAACTGCCGAAGCCGCGGATCTCGATGCGGTGCCCGCGCGCCAGCGCGTCGGACATCGCGTCGAGGATCGTCTTGACGGCGAACTCGGTGTCGCGCTGCGTCAGCTGGGCGAACCGCTCCGCGAGTTGGGCCACCAGGTCCGATCGGGTCATGGCATCAGCGGGCAGGAGCAAACGTGCGGCGTTGGCGAGGGCCGGCTAAGCGCCGGACCGGGGCGTGGCACGGCCGGCGAATGAGTGCACATCGCCGGCCGCGGCTTCAACGCGTCAACCGTTGGGGTTGTCGCGGTTGTCCAGCTTGGCGCGCAGCAGCGCGCCCAGGCTGGTGGTGCCGGCGGTTTCGCGCTCGTTGCTCTGCGCCAGCCGCTGCATCGCCTCTTGCTGGTCGACGGCGTCCTTGGCCTTGATCGACAACTGGATCGAACGCGCCTTGCGGTCGACGTTGACGATGATGGCGTTGACCTCGTCGCCTTCCTTCAGCACGTTGCGCGCGTCTTCGACGCGGTCGCGGCTGATCTCGCTGGCGCGCAGGTAGCCGGTGACCTCGGCGCTGAGCTGGATCTCCGCGCCGCGCGGGTCGACCGTCTTGACCTTGCCGGTGACCAGGGCGCCGCGGTCGTTGAGCGACACGAAGCTGGTGAACGGATCCTGGTCGAGCTGCTTGATCCCGAGGCTGATGCGCTCGCGCTCGATGTCGATGCCGAGCACGACGGCCTCGACCTCCTGGCCCTTCTTGTAGTTGCGCACCGCGGTTTCGCCGGGCTCGTTCCAGCTCAGGTCCGACAGGTGCACCAGGCCGTCGATGCCTTGCGCCAGGCCGACGAAGACGCCGAAGTCGGTGATCGACTTGATCGGGCCCTTGACCTTGTCGCCGCGCTTGACGTTGCCGGCGAATTCTTCCCACGGGTTGGCCTTGCACTGCTTCATGCCCAGGCTGATGCGGCGCTTGTCTTCGTCGATCTCGAGCACCATCACCTCGACCTCGTCGCCGAGCGACACCACCTTGCTGGGCGCGACGTTCTTGTTGGTCCAGTCCATCTCGGAGACGTGCACCAGGCCTTCGATGCCCGGCTCGATCTCGACGAAGGCGCCGTAGTCGGCGATGTTGGTGACCTTGCCGAACAGGCGCGTGCCGCTCGGGTAGCGGCGCGACACGCCGTGCCACGGGTCGTCGCCCAGTTGCTTGAGGCCGAGCGAGACACGGTTCTTCTCGGCGTCGAACTTGAGCACCTTGGCGGTGAGCTCCTGTCCGACCTGCACCACCTCGCTCGGGTGGCGCACGCGGCGCCACGCCATGTCGGTGATGTGCAGCAGGCCATCGATACCGCCCAGGTCGACGAACGCTCCGTACTCGGTGATGTTCTTGACCACGCCATGCACGATGGCGCCTTCGGTCAGCGTCTCGAGCAGCTTGGCGCGCTCTTCACCCATGACTGGCCTCGACCACCGCGCGGCGGCTCAACACCACGTTGTTGCGCTTGCGGTCGAGCTTGATGACCTTGAACTCGAGCGTCTTGCCTTCGAACGGTGTCAGGTCCTTGACCGGACGGGTGTCGATCAGCGAGCCCGGCAGGAAGGCGCGGATGCCGTTGACCAGCACGGTGAGGCCGCCCTTGACCTTGCCGGAGACGGTGCCGCTGACGAAGTTGCCCGATTCCAGCGAAGTTTCCAGCGCCAGCCACGAGGCCAGGCGTTTGGCCTTGTCGCGCGACAGGATGGTGTCGCCGTAGCCGTTTTCGATGGCGTCGATCGCCACCGAGACGTAGTCGCCGACGGCGACCTCGACCTCGCCCTGGTCGTTCTTGAATTCATCGATCGGAACGTAGGCCTCGCTCTTGAGGCCGGCGTTGACCACCACGTAGTTGAAGTCGATGCGCACCACCTCGGCGGTGATGACCTCGCCGGCGCGCATCTCGCTGCGCTTGAGCGACTCTTCGAACAGGGCGGCAAACGATTCGCCGCCCGTTGTGGCGGTTTGAGCTTGTGGCATGTGGGATTTCCTTGCGGCCGGGCAGGGACGACTATTGGTGTGGGCCGGCCAGGCAACCGAAGTTGCGGTTAGGGTTTCGAACCGCTCGAGGTGCCCGACGCTTTGCGCGACCCGGCAGCCCCTTGCGGGCCTGTGCCCCGATGGAGGCGCCGAACTGAAACTTCAAACTCGGCGACTCAATCGAAGGCGCAACGCTCGCTCCACCACTGCAGCACGCGATCGGCCGATTGCTCGATCGTGAGCGACGAGTTGTCGAGTAAGAGCGCGTCTTGCGCGGGCTTCAGGGGCGAGACGGCGCGTTGTATATCGCGCATGTCACGCGCCTCGAGGTCGGCGCGAAGGTCGGCAAGTTTAGCCGAAATGCCCTTTGATATCAATTGCTTATGCCGCCGCTCGGCGCGCATCGCGGCGCTCGCGGTGAGGAACACCTTGAGCGGCGCACCGGGGAACACGACAGTGCCCATGTCGCGCCCGTCGGCCACCAGGCCGGGCACGCGGCGAAAAGACAGCTGCAGGTCGTGCAGCGCCTGCCGCACCTCAGGCAAGGCCGATACGTGCGAGGCCAGCGCACCCACCGCCTCGTGGCGCAATGCCACGGTGACATCGATGCCGTCGAGCCAGACTTTGTCGGCCTCGAAGCGCAGCGGCAACGTGGCCGCCAAACGCGCCAGTGCAGCCGCGTCGGCGATTTCGACATCGTGTTTCATGGCCGCCAGCGCGGTGGCCCGGTACAGCGCGCCCGAGTCGAGCTGGCGCCAGCCCAGGCGCGCCGCCACCGTGGCGGCCAGCGTGCCCTTGCCCGATGCGGTGGGGCCGTCGACCGTGATCACCGGAATGTCGCTGGCGTCGGTCTGCACGACGTCGAACAACGTCTCGAAGTACTCCGGAAAGGTCTTGGCCACGCAGCGCGGATCGAGCACGCGCACCGGCACGCGGCCGCCGGCCAGCGGATTGAAAGCGGCCAGCGACAGGCACATCGCCATGCGGTGATCGTCGTAGGTGTGCAGCGTCGCGCGACGCCAGTGAGCGGGTGAGGCGGGTGGCTCGACTTCGATGAAATCGGCGCCGTCGTGGACGGTGGCGCCGAGCCTGCGCAACTCGGTGGCCATCGCCGCGATGCGGTCGGTCTCCTTGACGCGCCAGCTGCCGATGTCGGTGAGCCGCGTGCGGCCGTCGGCAAACAACGCCATCGTGGCCAGCGTCATCGCGGCATCGGGCATGTGGTTGCAATTCAGCGTCACCGCCTTCAACGGCCACTCGCCACGCCGCACCTCGATCCAGCCGGCGCCACCGCTGACGCGCGCGCCCATCGCCTGCGCCGCGTCGACGAAGCGGATGTCGCCCTGGATCGAGTCGAGCCCGACGCCCTCGATGCGCAGCGGCGCCTCGACAGCGGCGATCGCGCCGGCGGCGATGAAGTACGAGGCCGACGACGCGTCGCCTTCGACATGGATGCGCTCGGGCGCTCGATAGCGGCTGCCCGCCGGGATCGTGAATCGCTGCAAGCGGTCGTTGTGCACCACGATGCCGAAGCGCTGCAGCAGCGCCAGCGTGATCTCCACGTACGGCTTGGAGATCAGCTCGCCTTCCACCTCGACGACGATCGGCTGCCCGGCGCTGGGGCTGCTCACCAATGGCAGCGCCAGCAGCAGCGCGGTGAGGAACTGGCTCGACACGTCGCCGCGCACGCGGATCGGCTGCTCGAGCCGCAACACGCCGCCCGCGCTGCCACGCAGCCGTAACGGGGGATACCCGTCGTGTCGCAGGTAGTCGACCTGGGCACCCAGCTGACGCAACGCGTCGACCAGGTCGCCGATCGGTCGCTCGTGCATGCGCGCGACGCCGCTCAGTTCGATGTCGCCGCCGTCGCGCGTGACCAGCAGCGCCAGCGCCGCGGCCAGCGGCCGCATCGCGGTGCCGGCGTTGCCGAGCGCGAGTGACAGCGGCGTGTGCAGGCCACGCAGCGAGCCGCCGATGCCGACCACGGTGGTCACCGGCCCGCTGGTCTGAGTGCCGCAGCCCAAGCGCCGCAGCGCCTCGAGCATCACGCGGGTGTCGTCGGAGTCGAGCAGGTCGTGGATCTCGGTGCGGCCTTCGCTCAGGCCAGCCAGCAGCAGCACGCGGTTCGAGATGCTCTTCGAGCCGGGCAGGCGCACCGTGCCCGCGACGCGGCGCAACGGCGGCAAGTCGAGCTGCGCGATGTCGTACATGGCACCGAGGCCCGGCGTGCCGCCGTGCGAGCGTCAGCTCTTGCCGCTGCCGCCGCGCGGACTGCCGAGCTGCCAGCCGGCGCGTGCCTCGGAGGCGGCCTTGATCAGGTCTTCCAGCGCGTCGGTGTTGCCGCTCTTGATGACGTGCTCCATGGCGTCGAGCGTGTGCCGAAAGCGCGCCGACTGCTTGAGGATCTCTTCGCGGTTGGCCATCAGGATGTCGCGCCAGATCGTCGGATCGCTGGCCGCGATGCGGGTGAAGTCGCGAAAGCCCGGCCCGGCCAGCGACAGGAAGTCGCGGCCCGCCGGCTGGTTGACGACCGCGCTGAAGTAGGCGAACGCCAGCAGGTGCGGCAGGTGGCTCACCGAGGCAAACGCCGCATCGTGGTTTTCCGGCGTCATGCGCAGCACCTGCGCGCCGATGGCGGCCCACACGTCGGTGGCCTTTTGCACCAGCTCGGGCAAGGTCTGCGGCAGCGGCGTCAGGATCACCTGGCGGCCGGCGTACAGCGCGGCGTCGGCGTTGTGCACGCCGGCTACCTCCTTGCCGGTGATCGGATGCGCCGGCACGAACGAGGGCACACGCTCCTTCAGCACGCGCCGCGCGGCATCGACCACGTCGCGCTTGGTCGAGCCCACGTCCATGAACAACACGCCGGGTTCGACCAGATGGCGGATGGCCTTGAACGTGACCTCGGTGGCCGACACCGGCACCGCCAGCAGCACGATGTCGGCGCCGCTGACCGCCAGCAGCGCCGATTCGGCGGCCACGTCGATCACACCCATGCGCTTGGCGCGCTCGGTGGTCGAGGGCGACTTGCTGTAGCCGACCACGCGCTTGACCAGCCCGCCGCGCTTGAGCGCGAGCGCGAACGAGCCGCCCATCAGGCCGCATCCGATCAGGCCGAGTTGGTTGAACATGCTTCAGTCGGCGCTGGGCCGCTCCCAAGCCGACTGAGCCCCCGCGGGGGCAGCGACAACGCCGAAAGGCCGTTGCGGCGAGGCTCACTTCGCGCAGCGAAGTGATGGCGCGAAGCGCCGGCGAGCGTAGTGCGTGGGGTCATGCTGCCGGCTAGTGCACGTCGATCGGGTAGGCGCCGAGGATCTTGAAGAACGCGCAGGCCTCGCGCAGCTCGCGCAGCGCGACGCCGACCTTCGGATCGTCGGGGTGGCCCTCGACGTCGATGTAGAAGTAGTACTCCCACTGGCCGGAACGCGCCGGGCGCGACTCGAAGCGGCTCATCGACACGCCGTGCCGCTTCAACGGCACCAGCATGTCGTGCACGGCGCCCGGCTTGTTGGGCACCGAGACCACCAGGCTCGTGCAGTCGTGACCCGACGGCCTGGGTGCCGGATGGCGCTCGGGATGCGTGAGGATCGCGAAGCGCGTGCGGTTGTGGGCCTCGTCCTGGATCGCCGGGGCGACCACGTGCAGGCCGAATTCGCCGGCCGCACGGGTGCTGGCGATGGCGGCCAGCGCCGGGTCGTGCGCGGCCAGGCGTGCGCCTTCGGCATTGCTCGTCACCGGGCGCCGCTCGGCGTCGGGCAGGTTCAGGCTCAGCCAGCCGTGGCATTGCGCCAGCGCCTGCGGGTGGGCCAGCACCGCGGCGATGCCCTGGCGCGAGTTCTCCTTGCGCAGCAGGTTGTGGCGCACCAGCAGGCTGGTTTCGCCGATGATGAACAGCGGCATCGTGAGGAACAGATCGAGCGAGCGTGCCACCACGCCTTCGGTGTTGTTCTCCACCGGCACCACGCCGAAGTCGGCCGCGCCTGCGCTGGTGGCGCGCACCACCTCGTCGAAGTTGACGCAGGGCACACGAACGATCGAGTTGCCGAAGTAACCGAGCGCGGCCTCTTCGCTGAAGGTGCCGGCCGGCCCGAGGTAGGCCACGCGTGTGGGTGTCTCCAGCGCGCGGCAGGCCGACATGATTTCGCGCCAGATCGGCGCGATGCTGTCGCCAGCCAGCGGGCCCGAGTTGGCGGCCTTGAGCCCGTCGATCACCTGGGCTTCGCGCTCGGGGCGAAACACCACCGAGCCCTCGTGCTTCTTGAGTTCGCCCACCTGCTGGGCCAGCGTGGCGCGGCGATTCAGCGCGCCCAGCAATTCGCGGTCGATCGCATCGATGCGATCGCGCAATGCTTGCAGTTGAGGGTTGGTCGCGGCCTCGGCCATGGGATGTATCCAATTCTTGCACGCCGCGCGGCCGACGCGGCGTGCTGATGCCTCGGTTGCGCGGCAGTTCTAGGCCGGGCGGATCGCCGCCGTGGGTCGACTTCGGGCTCGTCGCCGTCGCCATTGGCGTCGTTCTCGACGATGCGCTGCAGGCCCGACAGCTTGGTGCCGTCGTCCAGCGCGATCAACGTCACACCCTGGGTGGCGCGGCCGAGCGCGCGGATCTCGGCCACCCGGGTGCGCACCAGCACGCCGCGGTCGGTGATCAGCATGATCTCGTCGTCGGGGCGCACCAGCGTGGCGGCCACCACGCGGCCGTTGCGCTCGCTTTGCTGGATCGCGATCATGCCCTTGGTGCCGCGGCCGTGGCGCGTGTACTCGGCGATCGGTGTGCGCTTGCCGAAGCCGTTTTCGGTGGCCGTCAACACGCTCAGGCGTCTCGTCCTCGGCCACCAGCATCGCGATCACGCGCTGGCCGTCGTCGAGCATCATGCCGCGCACGCCGCGCGCCTGGCGGCCCATCGGGCGCACGTCGTCCTCGTCGAAGCGCACCGCCTTGCCGCCGTCGGAGAACAGCATCACGTCGTGCTTGCCGTCGGTCAGCGCCGCGCCGATCAGGTAGTCGCCTGGGTCGAGGTCGACCGCGATGATGCCGGCCTTGCGCGGGTTGCTGAAGTCGTCGAGCGCGGTCTTCTTCACCGTGCCGAGCGCCGTGGCCATGAACACGTAGTGATCGGCCGGGAAGCTGCGGAACTCGCCGGTCAGCGGCAGCACGACGGTGATCTTCTCGTCGGGCGTCAGCGGGAACATGTTGACGATCGGCTTGCCGCGGCTCGCGCGCGAGCCTTGCGGCACCTCCCACACCTTGAGCCAATACACGCGGCCGCGGTTGCTGAAGCACAGGATCCAGTCGTGCGTGTTGGCGATGAAGAGCTGGTCGATCCAGTCGTCTTCCTTGGTCATCGCGGCCTGCTTGCCGCGGCCGCCGCGGCGCTGCGCGCGGTAGTCCGACAGCGCCTGGCTCTTGACGTAGCCGGTGTGGCTGAGCGTGACCACCATGTCCTGCGGCGTGATCAGGTCTTCGGTCAGCAGCTCCTGCACGTTGCGCTCGATCACGCTGCGCCGCGCACCGACCTTGGTCTGGCCGAATTCCTCGCGCAGCGCCAGCAACTCGTCGCCGATGATGCGCACCACGCGCTCGGGCTTGACCAGGATGTCGAGCAGGTCGGCGATGCGCTCCATCACCTCCCGGTACTCGCTGATGATCTTGTCCTGCTCCAGCCCCGTGAGGCGCTGCAGCCGCATCTGCAGGATCTCGCCGGCCTGGTCGTCCGACAGGCGGTACAGGCCGTCGAACTGCAGGCCGTAGTGCGCGGGCAGCCCGTCCGGGCGATAGGCCTCGCGGCCACCCGGCGTCTGGTCTTGCGCGCGCGCGAGCATCTCGCGCACCAGCGAGCTGTCCCAGCCCTTGCTCATCAGCGCGGCCTTGGCCACCGGCGGCGTCGGCGAGGTCTTGATGGTCGCGATGAACTCGTCGATGTTGGCCAGCGCCACCGCCAGGCCTTCGAGCAGGTGGCCGCGTTCGCGGGCGCGGCGCAGCTCGTATGCCGTGCGCCGCGTCACCACCTCGCGACGGTGGTCGAGGAAGATCTCGACCAGCTCGCGCAGGTTGCACAACTTGGGCTGGCCGTCGATCAACGCGACCATGTTGATGCCGAAGGTGTCCTGCAGCTGGGTCTGCTTGTACAGGTTGTTGAGCACCACCTCGGGCACTTCGCCGCGCTTGAGCTCGATCACCACACGCATGCCGGACTTGTCGCTCTCGTCCTGGATGTGGCTGATGCCCTCGAGCTTCTTTTCGTTGACGAGCTCGGCGATGCGCTCGAGCAGCGTCTTCTTGTTCACCTGGTACGGGATCTCGTCGACGATGATCGCCTGGCGCTGCCCGCGATCGATGTCTTCGAAGTGGCACTTGGCGCGCATCACCACCTTGCCGCGCCCGCTGCGGTAACCCTCGCGCACGCCGGCCAGGCCGTAGATGATCCCGGCGGTCGGGAAGTCGGGCGCCGGCACGATCTCCATCAACTCGTCGATGCCGGCCGCAGGGTTCTTCAGCAGGTGCAGGCACGCATCGACGATCTCGTTCAGGTTGTGCGGCGGGATGTTGGTGGCCATGCCCACCGCGATGCCGGCCGACCCGTTGACCAGCAGATTGGGCAGCCGCGAGGGCAGCACCAGCGGCTCTTTTTCCGAGCCGTCGTAGTTGGGGCCGAAGTCGACCGTCTCCTTGTCGATGTCGGCCAGCATCTCGTGCGCGATCTTGGCCAGCCGGATTTCCGTGTAACGCATCGCGGCGGCGTTGTCGCCGTCGACCGAGCCGAAATTGCCCTGGCCATCGACCAGCATGTGGCGCAGCGAGAACGGCTGCGCCATGCGCACGATGGTGTCGTAGATCGCGGTGTCGCCGTGCGGGTGGTACTTGCCCATCACGTCGCCGACGATGCGGGCACTCTTCTTGAACGGCCGGTTCCAGTCGTTGTTCTGCTCGTGCATCGCGAACAGCACGCGCCGATGCACCGGCTTCAGGCCGTCGCGCGCATCGGGCAATGCCCGCCCCACGATCACGCTCATCGCGTAGTCGAGGTACGAGCGCCGCATCTCTTCTTCGAGACTGACGGCCAGGGTTTCCTTGGCGAACTGAGTCATGCGGGGGGTGGGGCGGCTCACGCGCCACCTGTAAGAAAGGCCAGGGCGGCCTAGCCGCTATGCGGGCAAGGCGCAATTCTAAGGGGCTACCCCGTGTCGCACCTTCGCAACAACGGGCGTTGGCTTGCGCTCGCGCAGATCACAATACTGCCGGTCATGAACCCTATGGCAGAATCTTCGAGGCCGGTGGTGAGCGCTCGTAGAACCGGGTGTTTGCCGGGTTTTCTCGCTTCCGACGTGAACATCTCGCAGGCAGCTGCGACTATCCCCCTGAGAGGAGAATCATGAAGAAACTCAACAAGGTGGCGGCGCTGTTTGCTTCCGCTGCTTTGGCTGTGCCGGTCACGGTATTCGCGCAGGCCAAGACCGGTGGCGATAACTGGCGCAACTCCGACGGTACCCCTTGGAAGTCTGGCGCCGGCGACAACTGCTGGCGCGATGCCAGCTGGACGCCTGCCACTGCGGCCGATATTTGTGACGGTGCGCTGAAGCCGGCCCCCGCGCCTGCCCCGGCCCCGCCCCCGCCGCCGCCCCCGCCGCCCCCGCCTGCCGTGGCCCCGGTTGCGCCGCCGCCGCCGCCGCCGCCGCCGCCGGCGCCCACCAGCGAGAAGGTGACGTTCGCCGCGGACGCGTTCTTCGATACCGGCAAGTCGGTGTTGAAGCCCGAAGCTCGGGCCAAGCTCGACGATCTGGTGGCCAAGACGGCTGGTGTGAATCTCGAAGTCATCATCGCGGTCGGCCACACCGACTCCGACGGCTCCGATGCCTACAACCAAAAGCTGTCGGTGTCACGCGCCGAGGCCGTGAAGGCGTATCTGGTCAGCAAGAACGTCGAGAAGAACCGGGTCTACACCGAAGGCAAGGGCGAGAAGCAGCCCGTGGCCGACAACAAGACCAAGGAAGGCAAGGCCAAGAACCGCCGCGTCGAGATCGAAGTCGTGGGCACGCGCACACGCCGCT
>CAWHBZ010000008.1:0-149807 GCA_963827645.1 uncultured beta proteobacterium
GCGACAAGGATAGTCTCGATCACCCAGCAGCTCGAGAAACGCATCATGTTCCGCCGCGCGATGAAACGCGCGATGCAAAACGCGATGCGCCTGGGCGCGCAGGGCATCAAGATCATGAGCTCGGGCCGCTTGAACGGCATCGAGATCGCGCGCTGCGAGTGGTATCGCGAGGGCCGCGTGCCGCTGCACACGCTGCGTGCCGACATCGACTACGGCTTCTCGGAAGCCAAGACCACCTATGGCGTGATCGGCGTCAAGGTGTGGGTCTATCGTGGTGACAACCTGGGCCGCGCCGATGCGCCTGGTGCCGCCGCCAAACCCGAAACGCAGCAGGAAGAAGACCGTCGCGGCCGTCGCGGCCCGCGCGGTGCGCCCCCGGGCGCGCCGGGCCGTGGCCGCCCGGGCGAGCGCGCGCCGCGCGCCGAAGCGCCTGAAGTGGCCAAGCCGGTCGAGACCGTCGCAGCTGTCACGCCAGAAGCGACGGCGGCCAAGCCCGCCGTCAAGCGCGTGCGCAAGGTCGTCGCGCCCAAGGCCGGCGAGGGCAAAGGAGAATAAGCATGCTGCAACCGACCCGTCGCAAGTTCCGCAAGGAGCAGAAGGGGCGCAACACCGGCGTCGCCACGCGCGGCGCTGCTGTCTCGTTCGGCGAGTACGGCCTCAAGGCCACCGAGCGCGGGCGCCTGACGGCACGCCAGATCGAGGCCGCGCGCCGCGCCATCACGCGCCACATCAAGCGCGGTGGCCGCGTGTTCATCCGCATTTTTCCGGACAAGCCGATCTCGCAGAAGCCCGCCGAGGTGCGCATGGGCAACGGCAAGGGCAACCCGGAGTACTACGTGGCCGAGATCACGCCGGGCAAGGTGCTGTACGAGCTCAACGGCGTGCCCGAGGCGCTGGCGCGCGAGGCGTTCACGTTGGCCGCAGCCAAGCTGCCGCTGCGCTGCACGTTCGTGTCGCGTCACGTCGGTACGTGAGCGCTGGAAGGATTCAATCGATGAAAGCATCCGAACTGCGCGCCAAGGACGTCGCGGCGCTCGAGAAGGAAGTCTCCGAGCTGCTGAAGGCCCACTTCGGGCTGCGCATGCAAAAGGCCACCCAGCAATTGACCAACACCGCACAGATGGGCCGCACGCGCCGCGACATCGCGCGCGCCAAGACCATCCTGGCTGAGAAGAAAAAGGGAGCCGCCAAATGAGCGAAGCTCAAACCGTTGCGAAGTCGCAGCGCACGCTGGTGGGCCGTGTGGTCAGCGACAAGCGTGCCAAGACGGTGACCGTGCTGGTCGAGCGCCGGGTCACGCACGACCTCTACGGCAAGATCGTCGGCAAGTCGCGCAAGTACCACGCCCACGACGAGAAGGGCGAATTCAAGATGGGCGACATGGTCGAGATCGCCGAGTCGCGCCCGATCTCCAAGACCAAGAGCTGGGTGGTCACGCGCCTGGTGCAAAAGGCCCGCATCGTCTGAATGCAAGCCAAGCGCAGGGTGGGGCCATTCCCGCCGTGCACTTACCCGCGGGCCGAGCGCTGGAATACTGGCGCCCGGCCTGATTGTTTCCAAGGAGACGCACCATGATCAAGGTTGGCGACAAGCTGCCCGCGGGCACGCTGCAGGAGTTCGTCGAGGTCGAGGGCAACGGTTGTTCGGTCGGCCCCAACAGCTTCGACATCCAGAAGTCCACCGCGGGCAAGACCGTGGCCGTGTTCGGCCTGCCTGGCGCCTTCACGCCCACCTGCTCGGCCAAGCACGTGCCCGGCTACGTGGCCAAGGCCGCTGACCTCAAGTCCGCCGGCGTCGACGAGATCTGGTGCGTGTCGGTCAACGACGCCTTCGTGATGGGTGCCTGGGGCCGCGACCAGAAGTCGGCCGGCTTGGTGCGCATGATGGCCGACGGCAGCGCCGACTTTTCCAAGGCCACCGGCCTGACGCTCGACCTCACCACCCGCGGCATGGGCCTGCGCTCGAACCGCTACTCGATGCTGGTCAAAGACGGCGTGGTCAAGTCGCTGAACGTCGAGGCACCCGGCAAGTTCGAGGTCAGCGACGCCGACACCTTGCTGCGCCAGGCCAAGGAACTTCGCTAGCACGCGTTGACGCCCTGGCCGCCGGCAGGGCATAATCCATAGCTTCGCCAAGCGCGCCTAAAGTCGGTGCGTGCGGCTTTTAAGCCCAAACCCATCGTGCGGGTGGGCGCCACCAGGCGCCGATCCCAAGCGGTCAACGGGCCCAAGACTGACTGGTTGATGCCCTTTCGGGCGCCACCGGGACAAGTTGGGGACAGCAATGATCCAAATGCAAACGCGGCTCGACGTCGCGGACAACACGGGCGCCAAGTCCGTCATGTGCATCAAGGTGCTTGGTGGTTCCAAGCGCCGTTATGCAGGCATCGGCGACATCATCAAGGTGTCGATCAAGGAGTGCGCGCCGCGCGGCCGCGTCAAGAAGGGCGAGATCTACAGCGCCGTGGTCGTGCGCACCGCCAAGGGTGTGCGCCGCCCCGACGGCTCGCTGATCAAGTTCGACGCCAATGCCGCCGTGCTGCTGAACCCGAAGCTCGAGCCCATCGGCACGCGCATCTTCGGCCCGGTGACGCGCGAGCTGCGCACCGAGCGCTTCATGAAGATCGTGTCGCTGGCACCCGAGGTGCTGTAAGGCACTGCCCCGCAAGGATTGGCCATGAACAAGATTCGCAAGGGCGACCAGGTCATCGTGACCACCGGTCGTGACAAGGGCAAGCGCGGCACCGTGACCCGCCGCGTCGATGACGACCGTATCGTCGTCGAGGGCGTCAACGTGGTGAAGAAGCACGTCAAGCCCAACCCGCTGAAGGGCACCACCGGCGGCGTGGTCGACAAGACGCTGCCGATCCAGCAGTCCAACGTGGCGATCTGGAACGCCGCCACCGGCAAGGCCGACCGCGTCGGCATCAAGCTCGGCAAGGACCCGAAGACCAACAAGGTGACCCGCACCCGCGTCTTCAAGTCCAGCGGCCAAGAGATCAAGGCGTAAGGGGCAAGCATGGCCACGAAAGAGAAAGCAGCAGCCAAGGAAAAGGCCGCGCCCAAGGACAGCAAAGCGGCACCCAAGGAAAAAAAGTCGCCGAAGGAAAAGGCGGCGCCCAAGGTTTCGACCGCGGGCGAGACCAAGCCCACGCAGCCGCCGCGCCTGCAGACGTTCTACCGCGAAAAGGTCGTGCCAGACCTGATGCAAAAGTTCGGCTTCAAGACCCGGATGCAGGTGCCGCGCCTGGAAAAGATCACGCTCAACATGGGCGTCAGCGAGGCGGTGGCCGACAAGAAGGTGATGGACCACGCGGTGGCCGACCTCACCAAGATCTCGGGCCAGAAGCCCGTGGTCACCAAGAGCCGCAAGGCGATCGCCGCGTTCAAGATCCGCGAGAACGTGCCCATCGGCACGATGGTCACGCTGCGCGGCGTGCGCATGTACGAGTTCCTCGACCGCTTCGTCACCATCGCGCTGCCGCGCGTGCGCGATTTCCGGGGCATCTCGGGGCGCTCGTTCGACGGCCGCGGCAACTACAACGTGGGCGTCAAGGAACAGATCATCTTCCCCGAGGTCGAGTACGACAAGATCGACGCGATCCGCGGGTTGAACATCAGCATCACGACCAGCGCGAAGAACGACGACGAGTGCCGGGCCCTGCTCGGTGCCTTCCGCTTCCCGTTCAAGAACTAAGGGGTTGCTCCAGTGTCGAAAACGTCCCTCATGCAGCGTCAAGACAAGCGCGAGAAGCTGGTCGCCAAGTACGCCAAGAAGTTTGCCGAACTGAAGGCGGTCGCCAACGACGCCAAGAGGTCCGACGAAGAGCGCTACGCCGCGCGGCTGCAGCTGCAGCAGCTGCCGCGCAACGCCAACCCCACGCGCCTGCGCAACCGCTGCAGCCTGACCGGTCGTCCGCGCGGCACGTTCCGCAAGTTCGGCCTGGGGCGCAGCAAGATCCGCGAGCTCGCGTTCAAGGGCGACATCCCCGGCGTCGTCAAGGCCAGCTGGTAAGCCGCTGGTTGCAGGAGATCACATATGAGCATGAGTGACCCGATCGCCGACATGCTGACGCGCATCCGCAATGCGCAGGGCGTCGAGAAGACCGTGGTGTCGATGCCGTCGTCCAAGCTGAAGGTGGCGATCGCGCAGGTGCTGAAGGACGAGGGCTACATCGACGGCTTCGCCATCAAGAGCGACACCGGCAAGAACGAGCTCGAGATCGCGCTCAAGTACTACGCCGGCCGCCCGGTGATCGAACGCATCGAGCGCGTCAGTCGCCCGGGCCTGCGGGTCTACAAGGGCCGCGACGCGATCCCGCAGGTGATGAACGGCCTGGGTGTGGCCATCATCACCACGCCCAAGGGCGTGATGACCGATCGCAAGGCGCGTGCCTCGGGCGTGGGCGGCGAAGTGCTGGTCTACGTGGCCTGATCGAGCTGCGAGCTTCAGGAGAGATGCGATGTCCCGCGTAGGAAAGATGCCGATCGACGTGCCCAAGGGTGTCGACGTGCAGGTGAGCGCCGACAAGATCACCGTCAAGGGCAGCAATGGCACGCTGACGCGCGCCACCACGGGCCTGGTGAAGGTCACCCATGAAAACGGCAAGGTCGCGTTCGCGCCGGCCAACGAGAGCGTGGCCGCCAATGCGATGAGCGGCACGATGCGCGCGCTGGTCAACAACATGGTCAATGGCGTGTCCAAGGGCTTCGAGAAGAAGCTCACTCTGGTGGGCGTGGGCTTTCGCGCGCAGGCCCAAGGCGCCAAGCTCAATCTGCAGATCGGCTTCTCGCATCCGGTGGTCAAGGACATGCCCGCCGGCATCAAGGTCGAGACGCCGACGCAGACCGAGATCGTCATCAAAGGCGCCGACCGCCAGGTGGTGGGCCAGGTGGCCGCCGAAGTGCGGGCGATCCGCCCGCCCGAGCCGTACAAGGGCAAGGGCATCCGCTATGCCGACGAACGTGTTTCCCTCAAGGAAACCAAGAAGAAGTAAGGAGCGGCCAAGACCATGCTGAACAAGCAAGACCAACGTCAGCGCCGTGCGCGACAAACGCGCGCGCGCATCGCCAAGCAGGACGTGGCACGCCTGACGGTGTTCCGCTCCAACCTGCACATCTACGCGCAGATCATCTCCGACGATGGCGCGCGCGTGCTGGCTGCCGCCTCCACCGTGGAGAAGGATCTGCGCAGCCAGCTGGGCGCTGCCGGCAAGGGCGGCAACTCGGCCGCGGCGGTGATCGTCGGCAAGCGCATCGCCGAGCGCGCCAAGGCCGCCGGTATCGAGCAAGTGGCGTTCGATCGTTCGGGCTTTGCTTACCACGGCCGCGTCAAGGCGCTGGCCGAGGCGGCGCGCGAAGCCGGTCTGCAGTTCTGAGCGCAAGCAAGCAAGGAAACAACATGGCGAGATTCCAACCACGTGTTCAGGACGAAGGCCGCGACGACGGCCTGAAGGAAAAGATGATCTCGGTGAACCGCGTGACCAAGGTGGTCAAGGGCGGTCGCATCCTCGGTTTTGCCGCACTCACCGTGGTCGGTGACGGCGACGGCCGCATCGGCATGGGCAAGGGCAAGGCGCGTGAGGTACCGGTGGCGGTGCAAAAGGCGATGGACGAGGCCCGCCGCAACATGTTCAAGGTGGCGCTGAAGAACGGTACCGTCCATCACAACCTGCGTGGCCAACACGGCGCGGCGAAGGTGCTGATGGCGCCGGCCAAGGCCGGTGACGGCATCATCGCCGGCGGCCCGATGCGCGCGGTGTTCGAGGTGATGGGCGTCACCGACATCGTGGCCAAGAGCCTGGGCTCGACCAACCCCTACAACCTGGTGCGTGCCACGCTCGATGCGCTGAAGCACACCTCCACGCCGGCCGAGATCGCTGCCAAGCGCGGCAAGACCGTCGAAGAAATCTTCGGCTGAAGGCACACGGCTCAGGAGTCGTCATGGCAGACAACAAAACGATCAAGGTCAAGCTGGTCAAGAGCCCGATCGGCTGCAAGCAGTCGCACCGCGACACCGTGCGCGGCCTCGGGCTGCGCCGGCTGAACAGCGTGAGCGAACTGCAAGACACGCCGGCCGTGCGCGGCATGGTCAACAAGGTCGCGTACCTGGTTCTGGTGCTCTGAAGCGAGCACGCGCGAGGACAGCACATGCAACTCAATTCGATCAAACCCGCCGCGGGCAGCAAGAAGGCGCGCCGCAGAGTCGGCCGCGGCATGGGCTCGGGCCTGGGCAAGACCGCGGGCCGCGGCCACAAGGGCCAGAAGTCGCGGGCCGGCGGTTTTCACAAAGTCGGCTTCGAAGGCGGCCAGATGCCGCTGCAACGCCGTCTGCCCAAGCGTGGCTTCAAGTCGGCGCTCAAGAAGTACGCCGCCGAGATCACGCTCGGCGAGCTCGAGCGCCTCGGCAAGGACGAGGTCGACCTGCTCACGCTGAAGGCCGCGGGCCTGGTGCGTGAGCTGGTCAAGACGGTCAAGGTCATCAAGAGCGGCGAGCTCAAGCGCAAGGTCAGCTTGAAGGGCATCGGCGCCACCGTTGGCGCGAAGGCGGCCATCGAAGCCGCCGGCGGCACCGTCGAGGCGGTGCCCGCGGCCGAGTGACGGCCCGCTAGCAACCGCACAGCAGCACCAAGACAGGCAACCCGACCGTGGTCACCTCAGCGAATCAACTGGCCAAGAGCGGCAAGTTCGGCGATCTGCGTCGCCGGCTGGTCTTCTTGCTGCTCGCGCTGGTGGTCTACCGCGTCGGCGCGCACATCCCGGTGCCCGGCATCGACCCGGAACAGTTGCAGGAGCTGTTCAAGTCGCAGCAGGGCGGCATCCTGAGCCTGTTCAACATGTTCTCGGGCGGTGCGCTGTCGCGCTTCACCGTGTTCGCGCTGGGCATCATGCCCTACATCAGCGCGTCGATCATCATGCAGCTGATGACCTACGTGGTCCCGACGCTGGAGGCGCTCAAGAAAGAAGGCGAGTCGGGCCGCCGCAAGATCACGCAGTACACGCGCTACGGCACGCTGGGCCTGGCGCTGTTCCAGTCGCTGGGCATCGCGCTGGCGCTCGAAGGCTCGCCCGGCCTCGTGCTGGCGCCGGGCTTCGGCTTTCGCATGACTGCGGTGGTGAGCCTGACGGCCGGCACGATGTTCCTGATGTGGCTCGGCGAGCAGGTCACCGAGCGCGGCCTGGGCAACGGCATCTCGATCCTGATCTTCGCGGGCATCGCCGCCGGGCTGCCCAGTGCGATCGGCGGCCTGGCGGAGTTGGTGCGCACCGGCGCGATGAGCATCATCGTCGCCATCCTGATCATCGTGGTCGTCGGCTTGGTTACCTTCGCGGTGGTGTTCGTCGAGCGCGGCCAACGCAAGATCCTGGTCAACTACGCCAAGCGGCAGGTCGGCAACAAGGTCTATGGCGGGCAGTCGTCGCACCTGCCGCTCAAGCTCAACATGTCGGGGGTGATCCCGCCGATCTTCGCCAGCTCGATCATCCTGCTGCCGGCCACGATCGTCGGCTGGTTCGCCACCGGCGATGGCCTGCGTTGGCTGAAGGACATCTCTCAGGCGCTGTCGCCGGGCCAGCCGATCTACGTGCTGCTGTACGCCGGCATGATCATTTTCTTCTGTTTCTTCTACACGGCGCTGGTCTTCAACAGCCGCGAGACGGCCGACAACCTGAAGAAGAGCGGCGCCTTCATTCCCGGCATCCGGCCGGGCGAGCAGACCGCCAAGCACATCGACCGCATCCTGTCGCGCCTCACGCTGGCCGGTGCGATCTACATCACCGCGGTGTGCCTGCTGCCGGAGTTCCTGGTGCTGAAGTACAACGTGCCGTTCTATTTCGGTGGCACGTCGCTCCTGATCATCGTCGTGGTGACGATGGACTTCTGGGCCCAGGTGCAAAGTTACGTGATGAGCCAGCAGTACGAGTCGCTGTTGAAGAAGGCGAACTTCAAAACCAGCTGACACAAGAAGGACACCGACACGAACACTCATGTCCAAAGACGACGTCATCCAGATGCAGGGCGAGATCCTCGAGAACTTGCCCAACGCCACCTTCCGAGTGAAGCTGGAAAACGGGCACGTTGTTTTGGGCCACATCTCCGGAAAGATGCGCATGCACTACATCCGCATCCTGCCGGGCGACAAAGTGACCGTGGAGTTGACGCCCTACGATTTGACGCGCGCACGCATCGTGTTCCGCGCGAAGTGAGCGAGATGGAGAGCCAAGCATGAAAGTCGCAGCATCGGTGAAGAAGATGTGCCGCAACTGCAAGATCATCCGGCGCAAGGGCGTCGTGCGCGTGATTTGCACCGACCCGCGTCACAAGCAGCGTCAAGGCTGATTAAGGACACACCATGGCACGCATCGCCGGCATCAACATCCCCGTGCACAAGCACGCCGAGATCGGTCTGACTTCGATCTTCGGCATCGGCCGCCCCACCGCGCAGAAGATCTGCGACACGGTGGGCATCGCCTACTCCAAGAAGATCAAGGACCTGACCGACCAGGAGCTCGAAAAGATCCGCGAGGAGATCGGGCGCCTGAGCATCGAGGGCGACCTGCGCCGCGAGATCTCGATCAACATCAAGCGACTGATGGACCTGGGCACCTACCGCGGCATGCGGCATCGCCGCGGCCTGCCGGTGCGCGGCCAACGCACGCGCACCAACGCGCGCACGCGCAAGGGCCCCAAGAAGGGCGCCGCAGCGCTGAAGAAGTCCTGATCCGGTCCAGCATTCGAAGGCACTGAACAATGGCCAAACCCCCAGTCAACACCGCAGCACGCCGCGTCAGCAAGAAGGTCCGCAAGAACGTGGCCGACGGCATTGCGCACGTGCACGCGTCGTTCAACAACACCATCATCACGATCACCGACCGCCAGGGCAGCGCGTTGGCCTGGGCGTCCTCGGGCGGCCAGGGCTTCAAGGGCTCGCGCAAGTCCACGCCGTTCGCGGCGCAGGTGGCGGCCGAGACCGCGGGCCGCGCCGCGCAGGAGCAAGGCATCAAGAACCTCGACGTGCGCATCAAGGGGCCGGGCCCGGGCCGCGAGTCGTCGGTGCGCGCGCTGGCGTCGCTGGGCATCCGCATCAACTCGATCAGCGATGTCACGCCGATCCCGCACAACGGCTGCCGTCCCCAAAAGCGCAGAAGGATTTAAGAGCACAACAGGAGAACACGGTTTGCCTTCGGCAACCGTGTCCGTGTGAGCCCACTGTCTGAGCGCATTCCAAGAACATCCCGCCAGACTCGCGCGAACCGAATTGACTTCGGGCTCGCGTCAGCAAGACGATCGAAGGAAATCAAGTGGCACGTTATCTCGGCCCCAAGGCCAAACTCTCCCGCCGTGAAGGCACCGACCTCTACCTGAAGAGCGCACGCCGCGCGATCAGCGACAAGGCCAAGTTCGACAGCAAGCCCGGCCAGCATGGCCGCACCTCGGGCTCGCGCACGTCCGACTTCGGGCTGCAGCTGCGCGAGAAGCAGAAGGTCAAGCGCATGTACGGCGTGCTGGAGCGGCAATTCCGCCGCTACTTCGCCGAGGCCGAGCGCCGCAAGGGCAACACCGGTTCGAATCTGCTCGCGATTCTCGAATCGCGGCTGGACAACGTGGTCTATCGCATGGGCTTCGGCTCCACTCGTGCCGAGGCGCGCCAGCTGGTGTCGCACCAGGCCGTGATGGTGAACGAAAAGGTGGTCGACATCTCGTCGTACCAGGTGAAGACCGGTGACAAGATCACGCTGCGCGACAAGGCCAAGAAACAGCTGCGCGTCGTCGACGCGCTCAAGCTCGCCGAGTCGGTGGGCTTGCCGGCCTGGGTGCAGGTGGATGCCACCAAGTTCGAGGGCGTCTTCAAGCAACTGCCCGACCGCGACCAGTTCGGCGCCGACATCAAAGAAGCGTTGATCGTCGAGCTGTATTCGAGATAAGACGGAAGGCGGGTTGATCGGCGTTGCCGCCGCCAACCCTTTCCAGCTGTGCTTCGCTTCCCGGGTGCGAGGCGCTTGTTGTTCACATCCCGGCATGGTCCATCAGCCTTATCGGTGTAACGAGCCGAGGGTATTGAGAGGAACAGGACTGCAATGCAAACCAATCTACTGAAACCCAAAGCCATCAATGTCGAGCCGCTCGGCGGCCACCGTGCCAAGGTCACGCTCGAACCGTTCGAGCGCGGCTATGGTCACACGCTGGGCAATGCCCTGCGCCGCGTGCTGCTGTCGTCGATGGTGGGTTATGCGCCGACCGAAGTCACGATCGCCGGTGTGCTGCACGAGTACAGCACTGTTGACGGCGTGGCCGAAGACGTGGTCAGCATCATGCTCAACCTGAAGGGCGTGGTGTTCCGCCTGCACAACCGCGACGAGGTCACCCTGGTGCTGCGCAAAGAAGGCGAAGGCCCGGTCACCGCGCGCGACATCCAGACCCCGCACGACGTGGAAATCATCAACCCCGATCACGTGATCGCGCACCTGGCCCAAGGCGGCAAGCTCGACATGCAGATCAAGGTCGAGAAGGGCCGCGGCTACGTGCCGGGCAACCTGCGCCGATTCGGCGACGAGCCCACCAAGAGCATCGGTCGCATCGTGCTCGACGCGTCGTTCTCGCCGGTCAAGCGCGTCAGCTACGCGGTGGAGAACGCCCGCGTCGAGCAGCGCACCGACCTCGACAAGCTGGTGATGGAGATCGAGACCAACGGCGCCATCAGCCCCGAAGAGGCGATCCGCGCATCGGCCAAGATCCTGGTCGAGCAGCTCGCGGTGTTCGCGCAGCTCGAAGGCAGCGAGATCGCAGCCTTCGACCAGCCGGCACAGCGCCAGACGCAGTTCGATCCGATCCTGCTGCGCCCGGTCGACGAGCTCGAGCTCACGGTGCGTTCGGCCAACTGCCTGAAGGCCGAGAACATCTACTACATCGGCGACCTGATCCAGCGCACCGAGACCGAGCTGCTGAAGACGCCGAACCTCGGCCGCAAGAGCCTGAACGAAATCAAGGAAGTGCTGGCCTCGCGGGGGCTGACTCTGGGCGCACGCCTGGAGAACTGGCCGCCGCAGGGCCTGGACAAGCGATAAGCAAGAACCGACAAGCCATCACCTGAGGCCCTCCAAGAGGGGCCGGCTTGCAGACCTCGGTACCTGATCCGGCCGAGGCTCGACAACCAAAGGAACCGACATGCGCCACCGTCACGGACTTCGCAAACTCAACCGCACCAGCGAGCATCGCCTGGCGATGCTGCGCAACATGTGCGTCTCGCTGCTCACTCACGAAGCGATCAAGACCACGCTGCCCAAGGCCAAAGAGCTGCGCCGCGTGGTCGAGCCGCTGATCACGCTGGGCAAGGCGCCGAGCCTGGCCAACAAACGCCTCGCGTTCTCGCGCCTGCGCGATCGTGACGCGGTGGTCAAGCTGTTCGGCGAATTGGGCCCGCGCTACGAAAAGCGCCCGGGCGGCTACACGCGCATCCTGAAGATGGGGTTTCGCGTCGGCGACGCCGCGCCGATGGCGTATGTGGAACTGGTTGACCGGCCCGAACCGGTGGCCGCCGACGATGCCAAGGCCAAGGGTGCCGCCAAGGTCGACTGACCCGGCGACAGGCCCTGCGCCAGAGTTCATGAAAGGCCGGCAACACCGGCCTTTCGTGCTTTTGTGGCTGCGCCACAATGCCAGCGAAGGAACCCCGCGTGGGGCGCACGCCCCTAAGCAGACCATGACGCCGCGTTCGATCTCCACTGTGCAAGGGCCGCCGGCATGGCTGCTGGTGGCGCTCGGGCTGCTGGTCGTGCTGTGTGGCCATCTCGCGGCGGCGGCCGAAGACCAGTTCCTGGAGCCCGAAAAGGCGTTCCGCTTTTCCGCGCGCGCGGCCGACGATCGGCACGTCGAGGTGTTGTTCCAGATCACCCCCGGCTATTACATGTACCGCGAGCGCTTCAGCGCCGCGGCGCCGCAGGCCACGCTGGGTGCCGTTGCGTTGCCGCCGGGCAAGGTGAAGTACGACGAGACCTTTCAGAAGGACGTCGAAACCTATCGCGGCGAGTTGCGCGTGCGCGTGCCGGTCGACAAGGCGCCGGCCAGCTTCGTGTTGAACGTGGTGTCGCAGGGCTGTGCCGATGCCGGCTTGTGCTACCCGCCGATGACGAGCACCGCGACGGTCAGCCTTGTCGCCTTCGGCGGTGACGGCAGCGCACGTGTGCAGGTCGCTGCCGCCGACGCGGGGCCTGCGGCGGGCCTACCCGCCGTAGCCACCGGCAGCGATGGCGGCGCCGGCTCCTGGTTCGATGGCAGTGCAGTCGACAGCGTGTTGAAGAGCGGTCGCTTCTGGCTGGTGGTGGCCGCGTTCTTCGTGATGGGTCTGGCTCTGTCGTTCACGCCATGCGTGCTGCCGATGGTGCCGATCCTGTCGTCGATCATCGCCGGCAGCGCGTCGCCCGTGTCGCGCGCCCGCGCGTTGGCGCTGGCGGCCAGCTATTCGTTGGGCATGGCCCTGGTCTACGCCGGCCTCGGCATCGCGGCCGGCCTGGCCGGCGAGGGCCTGGCTGCGCGCCTGCAGTCGCCCCCGGTGCTGGCACTGTTCGCCCTGATGCTCGGTGCGTTCGCACTGTCGATGTTCGATGTCTACGAGCTGCGCCTGCCCGCCGCGTGGGCGACGCGCATGACCGCGGGCTCGCAGCGCTTGCCGGCCGGCCAGACGGCCGGCGTCCTTGCGATGGGAGCGGTGTCCGCGTTGATCGTCAGCCCGTGCGTCAGCGCGCCGCTGGCCGGCGCACTGCTGTTCATCAGCCAGACGCGGGACGTGGCGCTCGGCGGCACCGCGTTGTTCTCGTTGGCGGCCGGCATGAGCGTGCCGCTGATGATCGTGGGCGGCTCGGCCGGCCAATGGCTGCCCAGGTCGGGGCCCTGGATGACCGCAGTCAAGCGCGCGTTCGGTGTCTTGCTGTTCGCGGTGGCGATCTGGATCGTGCAGCCCGTGCTGCCGGCCTGGGCCGTGCTCGGCGCCTGGGGTCTGCTGCTGCTGGTGACCGGTTTCATGCTGCGCCCGTTCGGTGCGCACGTCGCACGCGCATGCCCCGCGCACCTGGCTGCAACAGGCGCTTGGCGTGATCGCGCTGATCCTCGGGGCCCTGCAGATCGTCGGCGCCGCCGCGGGCGGCAGCGATCCGTTGCGGCCGCTGGCCAACCTGACGCGTGGCGCAGTCGCGGCAGGCCACGAAGCCGTGCGGTTCCAACTCGTGCGCAGCAATGCCGAGCTCGACCGCGTGCTCGCATCGGCCGACCGCCCGGTGATGCTCGACTTCTATGCCGACTGGTGCGTCTCGTGCAAGGAAATGGAGCGCTTCACGTTCACCGATCCGGCGGTGGCTGAGCTGATGTCGCGTGCGCTGCTTCTGAAGGCCGACGTCACCGCCAACAACAACGACGATCGCGAGCTGCTCAAGCGGTTTCATCTCTTCGGGCCACCCGGTACGATCTTCTTCGACGCCCAGGGGCGTGAGCTCGACGGGCTGCGCGTGATCGGCTTTCAGAACGCTGAGCGTTTTGCACGCACACTAAGAGCCGCCGGTTTCTGAAGGCCGCAGCGCGTCGCGGCAGGCGTCGCGAGGCTGGGCCACCTGTCCCTGAAGTGCATCGCCGCGCGCCGCTCGCGTGGCGCGATCAAATCCGCTGCACACTTCGCTCGGGCGCCGCCAGCAATCCGTGCACGGAGATCCGATCATGCCGAACCCGTCGACCGCTTCATCCACCGGCCGCCGGCGTGCCGATGCGCCGGTGCGCATCGGCGGCGCATCGGGCTTCTGGGGCGACAGCATGGTCGGCGCGCCGCAGCTGGTGAACTCGGGGCTGATCGACTACCTGGTGTTCGACTACCTGGCCGAGACGACGATGGCCATCCTGGCGGCGGCGCGCGCCAAGAAGCCCGAGCTCGGCTACGCCACCGACTTCGTCGACAGCGCGATGAAGCTGGTGTTGCCCGAGGTGATGCGGCGCGGCATCAAGGTGATCGCCAACGCCGGCGGCATCAACCCGCGCGGCTGCGCCGACGCGTTGCAGGCGCTCGCGGCCACGATGGGCCTCGCACCGCGCATCGCGGTGGTCGAGGGCGACGACGTCAGCGCGCTGATGCCGGCCCTGCGCGAGGCCGGCACGCGCGACATGTACACCGGCGAGGCGCTGCCCACCAAGGTGCTGAGCGCCAACGCCTACTTCGGCGCCTTGCCGATCGCGCGCGGCACTGGCGGCCGGCGCCGACATCGTGATCACCGGCCGCTGCGTCGACAGCGCGGTGACGCTCGGTGCACTGATTCACGAGTTCGGCTGGTCGCCCGGCGACTACGATCGGCTGGCCGGCGGCAGCCTGGCCGGCCACATCATCGAGTGCGGCTGCCAGGCCACCGGCGGCCTGTTCACCGATTGGCAGGAGGTGCCCGATTGGGCGCACATCGGCTATCCCATCGTCGACTGCGCCGACGACGGCAGCTTCGTGCTCCACAAGGTGCCCGGCAGCGGCGGCATCGTGCGTTGCGCCTGCGTGGCCGAGCAGCTGCTCTACGAGATCGGCGACCCCGCGGCCTACCTGCTGCCCGACGTCAGCTGCGACTTCCGCGACGTGCGCATCGAGCAGGTCGACATGCGGAGCATGTGCGCGTCAGCGGCGCGCGCGGGCGTGCGCCGACCGCCACCTACAAGGTGTCGGCCACGCAGCTCGACGGCTTTCGCTGCGCCGGCATGATGGCCATCGTCGGCATCGATGCGGCGGCCAAGGCGCAACGCACCGGCGAGGCGATCGTCGAGCGCACGCGCGACATCCTCGAGCAGATGGGCCTGCCCGACTACAGCGCGGTGCGCATCGAGCTGTTCGGTGCGGAGGCGTTGTACGGCCCGCATGCGCGCACGCGCGCCAGCCGCGAGGCGATGGTGCGCGTGGTGGTCGACCATCCGTCGAGGCAGGCGCTCGAGATGTTCGCGCGCGAGATCGCGCCCGCGGGCACGTCGTGGTCGCCGGGCACGACCATGCCCTCGGGTGGCGGCCGGCCCGTCACCGTCGCCGCTGATCAAGCCGTTTTCGTTCCTGCTCGACAAGGGCCTGGCGCCGGCCAGCGTGTCGATCGGCCACGAGCGTGTGGCGGTCGACTGTGCCGGCCGGCGACGCCGCCGCGCCGCTGGCGCCCGCGCCGACCCGCGAGCCCGCAACCTGGGTCGATCCGCCCGACGAGACGCTGATCGACGTGCCGCTCGTCAAGCTGGCGTTCGCGCGCAGCGGCGACAAGGGCAACATCTCCAACATCGGCGTCATCGCGCGGCGCCCCGAATGGCTGCCGCTGCTGTGGCATCGCGTCACGCCCGAGGCGGTGCAGCGCCACTTCGCGCACCTCGTGGAGGGCCCCGTCGAGCGCTTTCTGTTGCCCGGCATCGACGCGATGAATCTCATGCTGCACGACGCATTGGCCGGTGGCGGGCCGGCCTCGGCGCGCTTCGATCCGCTCGGCAAAGGCATGGCGCAGATGCTGCTCGACATGCCGGTGGCCGTGCCGGCGTCGCTGGCTGCGCGGCTCTGACGCCGCTGCGGCGACGCGGCGGCAGCGATTGCAGCGGCCCGGCGCTCAGCGCCCGGTCCACCGGGGCTTGCGTTTTTCGTTGAACGACGCCAGGCCTTCCTTGGCGTCTTCGGTCAGCGCCAGCAGCGCGATCTGGCTCTCGGTGTAGGCGATCGCCTGGTCGAACGACATCGCCTCGATCGCCCGCATCGCGTACTTGCCGCGTCGGGTCGCGGTGGGTGACTTGTCGACGATGCGCTGCACCAGCCAGTCGACTTTGGCGTCGAGCTCGCTCGCCGGCGCGACGTGGTTCAGCAGGCCGGCGGCCAGCGCCTGCGCCGCATCGAACGGCTCCCCGCTGAGCGCCCATTCACGCACCAGGCGGCGCGGTGCGATCTGCTGCAGCAGGCTCAGCACCTGCATCGGAAAGACACCGACCTTGACCTCGGGCAGGCCGAACACCACGGGGTCGGCCGCCACCGCCAGGTCGGTCATGCAAAGCAGGCCCATGCCGCCGGCCATGCACACGCCGTTGACACGCGCGATCGCCGGCAGGGTGGCGTTCTGCGCGTCGCGCAGCATGTCCGCATAGTCGAGGTTGGGCCTGGCCGTGTCGAACGCGAAGCCCTTGCCGGGCTGCAGGTCGGCGCCGGCGCAAAACGCCTTGTCGCCGGCACCGGTGAGCACGATGACGCGCACGTCGGCATCGGCATGCGCTGCCGCGTAGCCGGCGCGGATGCCCGCGATCACCTCGGCGTTGATCGCGTTGCGCTTGTCCGGGCGGTTGATCGTGATCCAGAAGGCATGGCCGCGCTTGTCGTGCAGCACGGGGGCAGCGGTGTCGCTCATCGAGCGGTCTCCTCGGCGTGTTGAGGCCGGCGTCAGGCGGGCGCGGCGTGCGCTGCCGCGGGCGCCGCGTCGATCTCCGCGACGACGCGGCGCGCCGCCACCTGGTCGCCCGCGGCGACGTGCAGCGCCTTCACGGTACCCGCGATCGGCGCGGCGTGCACGTGTTCCATCTTCATCGCTTCCAGCGTGATCATCGGCTGCCCGGCGCTGACACGCTGGCCGACAGCGACCTGCACCGCGACGACACGGCCGTTCATCGACGCACGCAGCTGGCCGTCGCCCGCAGCGCCCGCGTGACGAACGGTCGGCTCGCGCGTGGTGTCGACGACCTCGAACACGGTGTCGCCACGGCCGAGCCACAGGTGATCGCCATCGCGATGCCAGGCGGCGCTCTCCAGCACGCCCTCGCAGACGAAGCGCACGCGCCCGGCAGTCAGCTCGAGCACCTCGATCTCGTGGCGTTGCCCGCCCAGCATCACCTGGTGGCGCCGCTCGTCCAGCCGTGTCAGCGTGGCGGTCAATCCGCGGCCGTCGATCTCGCAGCGCAATGCGATCGGCAGCGCGGGCGACAGCAAGCCGCGGCCGGCGTCGTGTCGCGCCCCCGGCGACGTCTCGAGCAGCAACGCGGCGGCCAGCGCATGAGCACGCAGGTCGGCGGCCTCGTCCCGGCGCAGCAACGTGTCGGCATGCTGCCCGATGAACGCCGTGGTGGCACCACCGGCCGCGAACACCGGGTGGGCCAGGCAGCGCGCCAACAACGCCTGGTTGGTCTTGACGCCCAGCGCCACCGTGTTGGCGAGGCCAGCGATCAGCTTGCGCCGCGCCTCGTCGCGCGTGGCACCGTGGCTGACGATCTTGGCGATCATCGAGTCGTAATGCGGCGGGATCTCGGCGCCCGAATGCAGCGCGTGCTCCACCCGCAGCCGAGGTGGCGGCTGCCACAGGCCCAGCGTGCCACTTTGCGGCATGAACGCCTGCTCGGCGTCTTCGGCACACAGCCGCACCTCGATCGCGTGGCCTTCGCGGCGCACCTGGTGCTGCTGCAGCGACAGCGGCTCGCCGGCGGCCACCTGCAACTGCAGCGCGACCAGGTCGAGCCCGGTGATCGCCTCGGTGACCGGGTGCTCGACCTGCAGCCGCGTGTTCATCTCCATGAAGTAGAAGTGCCCGTCGCGGTCGAGCAGGAACTCCAGCGTGCCCGCGCCTTCGTAGCGGATCGCGCGGGCCGCAGCCACCGCGGCCGCACCCATGCGCTCGCGCAACTCGGCGCTCACCGCGGGCGACGGTGCCTCCTCGATCAGCTTCTGGTGGCGCCGCTGCACCGAGCAGTCGCGCTCGCCGAGGTGGATCGCGTGGCCATGGCGATCGGCGAAGACCTGGATCTCGATGTGCCGCGGCTCGACGATCGCGCGCTCGACGATGACCGCAGCGTCGCCGAATGCGTGCAACGCCTCCGACTGCGCGCTGGCCAGCGCTTGCGCAAACTCAGCAGCCGAGGCCACCAGCCGCATGCCGCGGCCGCCGCCACCGGCCACCGCCTTGATCATCACCGGGTAGCCGACGCGTCCCGCCTCGGCGCCCAGCCGCTCGGGGCTCTGGTCGTCGCCGTCGTAGCCGGGCACGCACGGCACGCCGGCCGCCGCCATCAGCCGCTTGGCCGCGGCCTTGTGGCCCATCGCGTCGATCGCTTCGGGCGACGGGCCGATGAACACCAGCCGGGCATCACGGCAGGCACGCGCGAAGTCGGCGTTTTCGGCGAGGAAGCCGTAGCCCGGGTGCACCGCATCGGCGCCGGTCCTGCGGGCTGCGTCGATGATCGCCGCGATGTTCAGGTACGACCTGGCGGGCGCCGGCTCGCCGATGTACACCGCCTGGTCGGCCTCGCGCACGTGCAGCGAGCCGGCGTCGGCGCCGGAGTACACCGCCACCGTGCGATAGCCGGCGTCGCGGGCGCTGCGCATCACCCGCAACGCGATCTCGCCGCGGTTGGCGATGAGAATCTTCGTGAACGGCGTGGCGGTTGTGGCTGCAGTCATCACGGCCGCGCCACCGAAAACTGCATGCGCTGCGGCTGCCGCGCATCGCCGTCGCGGCACACCGCGAGCACCTGCGCCAGCACGGCGCGGGTGTCGCGAGGGTCGATCACGCCGTCGTCAAGCAAGTGCGCGCTGGTCACGAACACGCTCATCTGGCGCTCGAACCGTTCGATGATGCCGCGCTGCATCGCCTCGATCTGCGCGCGGTCGACGGTGCCGCCTTTGCGTGCCATCGCTGCCTCGCTGACGATCGCCATCGTGCGCGCCGCCTGCTCGCCGCCCATCACCGCGGTCTTGGCGTTGGGCCACGAAAAGCAGAACCGCGGGTGAAAGCCGCGGCCGCACATGCCGTAGTTGCCGGCGCCGAACGAAGCGCCGCAGTGGATCGTGATCTGCGGCACCGTGGCATTGGTCACCGCCTGGATCATCTTGGAGCCGTGCTTGATCATGCCCGCTTCCTCGTGCGCGCGGCCCACCATGTAGCCGGTGGTGTTCTGCAGGTAGACGATCGGCGTGCGCGACTGGCAGCAGCTCTGGATGAAGTGCGTCGCTTTGTTGGCGCCTGGCACATCGATCGGGCCGTTGTTGGTGATCACGCCCAAGGGCCAGCCTTCGAGCTTGATGTGGCCGCACACGGTGGCGGCGCCGTAGTTTTCGCCGAACTCCAGGAAGTCGGAGTCATCGGCGAAACGCGCGATCACCTGCTTCATGTCGACCGGCCGCTTGTGGTCGAGCGGCATGATGCCGAGCAGCTCTTCGGGGTCCAGGCGCGGCGGCTTGAAGGGGCGCGAAGCCGCGGCGCCGTCCGGCCAGTCGAATCTTCGCGAGGATATCGCGTGCCACGCGGATCGCGTCGCGGTCGTCTTCGGCCAGGTAGTCGCCGAGGCCCGAAATCGTGGTGTGCATCTCGGCGCCGCCGAGCTCCTCCTCGCTGGCCACCTCGCCGGTGGCGGCCATCAGCAGCGGCGGTCCGGCGAGAAAGGCGCGCGAACGCCCGCGCACCATCACGATGTAGTCGGACAACCCCGTCTGGTAGGCGCCGCCGGCGGTGGACGAGCCGTGCGTGATGGTGACCACCGGCAGGCCGGCGGCCGACAGCCGCGCCAGGTTGCGAAACAGATTGCCGCCGCGCACGAAGTGTTCGACGCGGTACAGCATCAGGTTGGCGCCCGCGCTCTCGACCAGCTGCACGAACGGCAGCTTGTTCTCGAGCGCGAGCTCCTGGATGCGCAGCGACTTCTCCAGCCCCATCGCCTGCAGCGCACCGGCGTCGATGCCCGAGTCCGACGCAGTGATCATGCAACGCACGCCCGAGACGTAGCCGATGCCGCCGATCACGCCACCGCCCGGCACGCTCTTGTCGAGGTCCGGGTTGTCGAGGCCGAGACCGGCCAGCGGAGCGATCTCGAGGAACGGCGTGCCGGCGTCGAGCAGCAACGCCAGTCGCTCGCGCGGCAGCAGCTGGCCGCGCTTCTCGAAGCGCTCGCGCGATGCCGCGGAGCGCTCGACCGCGCGCCGCTGGTACAGCCGTACCCGTTCGATCAGTGCCAGCGCGCCGTCGCGGTTGTTGAGGTAGGCCTCGCTGTGCGGGGAAACGGTGGATTCGATGTGAGCCATGGCGTCGCGGTGAAATCGGCTGCGGGGTTCGTCGTCGAGCGAGCGCTGCGGGGCTGCGCAGCTCAAGCGTCGCGCAGGATCGCGGGCAGCTCGGCGAGGTGAAAGCCGTTGAAGGCTTCGTTGGGTTTGTCGCCCACGCGCGGCCACATGCGCCGCGCGTTGGGTCCGGCGCCATCGACCTTCATGCAGGCGCCGGAGATGAACGCCGCCGCCGGCGACAGCAGGAACACCACCGCCGCCGAGACCTCGCTCTCGGTGCCGAGCCGCTGTGCCGGAATGGTCTTGGCTGCGGCCAGGATGATGGGCTTGTGTTCGGGCGGATAACGGTCCATGCCGCTGGAGGCGATGACGCCCGGCGCCACGGCGTTGACGCGCAGCGGCGCCCACTCCAGAGAGGCGGTCTCGGTGAGGTTGAGCATGCCGGCGCGCGCCGCGCCCGAGTGCGCCATGCCCGGCATGCCGTGCCACATGTCGGCGATGATGTTGACGATGCCGCACGTCGTTTGCGCCACGTGCTTGGCCATCCACTGCGTGTAGCACTCGCGCGAGAACAGGAACCCGCCCGACAGGTTGTTGCGCACCACCGCGTCCCAACCCTTGCCGGTGATGGTCTCCAGCGGCGCCGGAAACTGCCCACCCGCGTTGTTGACCAGGCCGTCGATGTGGCCGTGCTCGCCGAGGATCGCCGACACCGTGTCGCGCACCGTGGCCTCCTCGCGGATGTCGCAGGCGTGCAGACTGACGCGGCCACCCTGCTCGCGCAACTCACCGGTGACGCGCTCGAGCTTGTCGACCGAGCGCCCGACGATGGCCACCGCGGCGCCCAGGTTGACCAGTTCGTGCGCTATGCAGCGGCCGATGCCCGAGCCGCCGCCCGTGACGACGACCACCCGGCCGTCGAACAGGCCGGGGCGAAAGATCGATCGATAGCTCATGCGGGTCTCCGTGCAGCGGCGCGTGATCGTGCGGCACATTGGACACCAGCGCCGCCACCCCGGCGGTGCCGGGTCTGCCCTGGGGCGCGCCGCCCGAGCGGGCCCGCCCGCGGTGATAGAATCTACGGCTCCAGACGCGGGGTGGAGCAGCCTGGTAGCTCGTTGGGCTCATAACCCAAAGGTCGCAAGTTCAAATCTTGCCCCCGCAACCAAAATTCATTCGTGCTCACAAGCACTTGCGAAGCCCGCCTCGAGCGGGCTTCGTCGTTTCTTCGGGTCCTGGACTCTTGCCGTCAACCTGTCTTGAGCAAGCTTGAGCAAGCGCAAAAGGTATATCTGCGATGCGACTACAGTGAATTGACAGTTCAGTGAGCTGGTCGGCCCGCGGGGGCCCAGCCCCGCGCCACTTCAAGGAAGTACTGACATGTTTGCCCGAGTCCTGGCCCCTGTTCCGATGGCCATCGCCATTTTGCTGGGCGCATCGGCAGGAGGATTGATGGCCACCCCTCCGAGTGAGGCCCCAGCCACCGCGCAGAAGGAGGCGGTTCGTCAAGTCCAGCTGTCCACCGGTGTCGTCGACGGCAAGATGGTCTACCTCGACACCCAAGGCAAGCCCAATCCCGTGCTGCGTGTCAGCGTCGGGGACACGGTCGAACTCACGCTGAAAAGCGGCGAGGGCGCGGAGCACGACTTCGTGATCCCAGACCTGAAGGTGCAATCGAAGCACTTCAATGCCGCCAGCGGACCGGTGAAAGTGCGCTTCAAGGTGACCCAGTCGGGCAAGTTCACGTACTACTGCTCCATCTCAGGGCACCGCCAAATCGGCATGGAAGGCACGCTGGAAGTCTCTGGCCCAGGCGATGCGATGGCGCTCGCGCCCAAGACCGCGGCCAAGCCTGCCGCTGCGGGCCCCGTGCCGCTTGCCGCACTTGCCCCTGCAGCAGCGGACGCGGTCAGCGTGTCGCTGGATCCGACCGCAGTACCCAAGCCCCTAGGCGCGCGCGCGCCGCAGCTCGTCAAGTACCACATCGAGACCGTCGAACTCAATGGCAAGCTCGACGACGGCACCACCTTCACCTACTGGACCTTTGGCAGCAAGGTGCCCGGCCCGATGCTGCGCGTCAAGAAGGGGGACACCGTCGAACTGACCCTGGCGAACGCCAAGAGCAGCAAGGCCGTGCACTCGATCGACTTGCACGCCGTCACCGGCGGACACGGCGGTGGAGCGGATACCCAGGTGGCCCCCGGCCAGTCCAAGACCATTCGGTTCCGGGCGCTGAATCCGGGCCTGTACGTCTACCACTGCGCGACCGCATCGGTGCCGCACCACATCTCGGCAGGAATGTACGGACTCATCCTGGTCGAGCCCGAGGAGGGCCTGCCAAAGGTGGACCGCGAGTTCTACGTCATGCAAGGCGACCTCTACACGACGCATGCAGCCGGAACCAAGGGCCACCAGGAGTTCAGCCACGAGCGCGCGTCCGATGAACTGCCGACTTACTACACCTTCAACGGCGCGGTCGGTTCATTGACCAAGGAGTTCAAGCTGACGGCCAACGTCGGCGAGACGGTGCGCATCTACTTCGGCGTCGGAGGGCCCAACAAGGTGTCGTCGTTCCACGTCATCGGCGAGATCTTCGACAAGGTCTACAGCGAAGGCTCGCTGTCGACGGTGAAGAAGGATGTGCAGACCACGCTGGTGGCGCCGGGCGGCGCGACCATGGTCGACTTCAAGGTGAACTATCCAGGGAAGTACCTGCTCGTCGACCATGCCCTGTCGCGGGTCGGCAAGGGGCTGGTGGCCACACTCGAAGTCCAGGGCAAGGCAGACCCCTCCATCTACCAGCCGCTCAGCGACAGCGAGCATTAGCACTGAGGTGTCCCATCCGCAGCGGCCCCGCGAAGGCGGGCCCGTGTCGGGAGCGTTGCTCACGGAGTTCGGGCACGGCAACATGTGCCGGCCCTGAACGCGGTGGTGGCTACTTCATGCCGGCGCGCACGTTCGCCAGCACCTGATCGATCGCATCGACTCGGATCAGCCCCAGCCGCGGGTACTCGATGTCGAGGATCACGTAGATCGTGCAGGCGACGATGCCGGCGAATCCGACCTTGTGCAGCCAGTCCTGGTCTTTCTCGCCGGCGGTCTGATAGCCGGCCAGCAGTGCAGCGGCGAATCCCAACGCAACCAGCATCACGAAGATGATGGTCGGCGGATGCATCTGCGTGGCCGCCACTCGCACGGTCGTGATGTCGAACATCTCGTTGAGCGCGGGCAGCACCAGCATGCCTGCCGAGGCGTGGCTGTCGGGCAAACGCACGGCGGCCACCGCTTGCGCCCAGATCTCGGACTGGAGCTGCTGCGATTGCTGCAGCTCGCGCTCGGCAGCCTGCAGGTCGGACAGCTTGCGGTAGGTGGCGAGGCGCGAGTCCAGGTACTGGCGGAAGGCCTCGCGCAGGCGCGGTTGCGTCGACGGCGCCAGCACGTCGATGCGCAGGTACGCGGTGCCGATCGCGTTGGCCTCGGCCACCACCTGGCCGCGTCGCTCGTCGAAGCGGGTGAGCGCGCCCGAGAACGTGAACGCGATCAGCAGCCCCAGCAGCGCGAACACCGCGGCCTCGATCGAGCCCGAGCTGGCCAGGCCGGTTTGGCCATGGCGCGTGATGGCCCGCAGCCCGAAGCGCCGGCCGGCGGCCAGAAACCCGATGATGCCGATGAACACGGTCGCCGCGACGACGCTTCCGACAACCGCCGGATCGATGATTTGCAGCATTCGATGATCCCTCGCCGCGCGCCTGCGCGGGGCGGAACTTAACAGAAGCGCACCCCAGTCGGACCAGGCGCACACAGGCGGCTGGCCTGCAATACCATCACCGCCTTCACGGCCAGCCGCCTCGGGACGGCCCGCAAAGGAGACACCCATGAGACTGCAAGGCAAGGTCGCCATCGTCACCGGCGCGGCCAGCGGCTTCGGCGCCGAGATCGCACGCCAATACGTCATGGAAGGCGCCAAGGTGGCGCTGGCCGACATCAACGAGGCGGGGGCCAAAGACGTCGCCGGGCCGCTCGGTGCCGGCGCGCTGGCGGTGAAGTGCGACGTCACGCAGCGCGCCGACATCGACGCGCTGGTCGCCGCCACGCTCAAGGCGTTCGGCGGCAGGCTCGACATCGTGGTCAACAACGCCGGCTGGTCGCACAAGAACGGCCCGCTGCTCGACGTCGACGAGGCCACATTCGACAAGCTCTACGCGATCAACGTCAAGTCGATCTTCCACATGACCCATGCGGTGGTGCCGATCCTGCGCAAGCAAAAGAGCGGCGTCATCCTCAACGTCGGCTCCACCGCCGGCATCCGTCCTCGCCCCGGCCTCACCTGGTACAACAGCAGCAAGGGTGCGGTCAACCTGATGAGCAAGTCGCTGGCGGTCGAGCTCGGCGGCGACAACATCCGCGTCAACGCGATCTGCCCGGTGATGGGCGCCACCGGCCTGCTCGAGCAGTTCATGGGCATGCCAGACACGCCGGAGAACCGCAAGAAGTTCGTCGCCACGATTCCGATGGGGCGGCTGTCGACGCCGCTGGACATCGCGCGCGCCGCGGTCTATCTGGCCAGCGACGACGCCGAGTTCATCACTGGCGTGGAGTTTCCGGTCGACGGCGGTCGCACGGTGTGAAGCCGCGACGGCCCCACGAAAAACGGGCCCATCGGGCCCGTTTGTCCGTGCGCGTGACTGTTCGTTCAGTAGACGAAGATCGGATTGATGATCGCCTGCACTGCGCCGGTGATGCGCGACGGGCCCAGCGTGAACAGGCCTTCATAGACCTTGTCCTTGACGGCTTCCTCGGCGTTGACGTTCTCGAGGATGTAGATGCCGTTCATCGGCAGCAGGATCTGGTGCACGTAGAAGACCTTCTTCGGGTCTTCGAACGGCAGCACCTCCAGGCCCCAGGTGTCGGCGCCGACCATCGAGATGTTGAGCGAGGCGAGGTATTGCGCGCCCTCGATGCCCAGGCCCGGCTCCACCGAGCCGTAGCGCTTGTCGTCCTTGCCGATCAGCTTGGTCCAGCCGGTGTAGAAGATCACCGCGTCACCCTTGTTGATCTTCATGTTGCCCTGGCGCTGCAGCGCGGCGTCGATCTCCTTCTTGTTGAACGCCGTGCCCTCGGGGACCGGATCCTTGCCGGTGAGCCCCACCATGTCGAGGATGACGCCGCGCGTGGCGATGGCCGGCACGTTTTCGATGCCGAGCTTCTTCAGGCCGGCGGCGCTGACGACATCCTTGCCCGCCAGGCAGTTGTAATAGACGCTGTCGATGCCGATGTGGCCGAGCCCGTCGAGCTGCGAGCCGATGCCCACCCAGCCGGCGATGATGTCGTCGTGGTAGTTGGTCTTGGTCTCGCCGAGCGAGCCGCCGTACTCCTGGCCCGGCGTGAGCACGGTGATCGAAAACGTGCGCGGTGGGAACGCCGGCGTCTTGCTGTTGGTCTCGATGCCCATGCGGATCGACTTGCCACGCTTGATCAGCTTGGCGGCTTCCGTCACGTTGGCGGCGGTGATGTTGTTGATGGCTCCGACCTGGTCGTTGGGGCCCCACTTGGATTTGTGGCACGACTGGATCGGGGTCTGTGCGCAGGCCGAGACCGACAGCGCCAGACCGATGGCCAGGATGCTCGTTGAGGTTCTCATCAAAGTCTCCTCTTGGTTGCTTCGGGTCGAGCGCGGCAGTCTAGTGCTCGAAACCAGCGTCGCCTAGGGGGTTGACGAGTTTTGCCATTGTGCAGGCGTGGGCTCGCGTCGGCCGCGCGGCACGCCGAGGGCGACTGGGGCAAGCGAGGCCGACGCGGCACCGTGCGCAACGTCCTGCTACGCTGCCGGCTGGGAGTGCCCAAGCAGCGATGGACCCGACCACCCCGCAAGCAGCCGTCGATCCGGCGCAACTGGCGCACTGGCGCAGCTGGCTCGGGCGCAACGAGCAGCGCAACGATCTCGTCTGCGCATCACCACTGAACGCGTGGAGCGCCACACTGGACCGTGACGATCCCGAAGCCGGGCCAGGCAGCGAGGTGCCGCCGCTGGCGCATTGGATGCTCTTCGCACCTGCGGCGCGCCATAACGCGTTGGGCCCGGATGGCCATCCGGCGCGCGGCGCCTTCCTGCCGCCGATTCCGCTGCCGCGCCGCATGTGGGCAGGCAGTCGGCTGCAGTTTCACCATGCGCTGCAGGTGGGCGACGTGGCCACGCGAACCTCGCGCATCGCCAGCATCGACGCCAAGAGCGGGCGCAGCGGGGTCCTCGCCTTCGTGACTGTGCAGCATGAGATCGCCAGCCCGCGCGGCGTGGCGATCACCGAGCAGCACGACATCGTCTACCGCGAGGCACCGCAACCGGGAGTCCAGGTGGCGCCGCCGCAACCCGCACCGGCCGACGCTCAGTTCTCGCGTGACATCACGCCCGACCCGGTGCTGCTGTTCCGGTACTCCGCGCTCACCTTCAACGGCCACCGCATCCACTACGACCGCAGCTACGTCACCGAAGTAGAGGGTTATCCGGGGCTGATCGTGCACGGCCCGCTGATCGCCACCCTGCTGGTGGACCTGTTGCGCCGGCGTGAGCCGCGCGCCGTGCTGCGACAGTTCGAGTTCACCGCGGTGCGGCCGTTGTTCGACATCCACCCGTTCAGCGTCTGCGGTCGGGACGATGACGGCGCGGGCGGCGAGCGGCGCACGCGGCTGTGGGCGCTGGACCACCAAGGCCACCTGGCGATGCGGGCCAGCGCGTCGTGGACATGAGCACGATCGCGCCAGTGCCCGCCGCACAATCACCAATGCCATGAGCCATGCCGCGCAGGCCCACCAGGAGATTCGCGACGCCGTGCGCGCTTTGTGCGCGCAGTTCCCCGACGAGTACCACCGCCAGGTTGATGCGCAGCGCGCCTATCCCGAAGCCTTCGTCGACGCGTTGACCAAGGCCGGCTGGATGGCCGCGTTGATCCCGCACGAATACGGCGGGTCGGGGCTGGGCCTCACCGAAGCGTCGGTGATCATGGAGGAGATCAACCGCTCGGGCGGCAACTCCGGCGCCTGCCACGGCCAGATGTACAACATGGGCACCTTGCTGCGCCATGGCTCGGCCGAGCAGAAGCAGCGCTACCTGCCCAAGGTCGCCAGCGGTGAGTTGCGCCTGCAGTCGATGGGCGTGACTGAGCCGTCGACCGGCACCGACACCACCAAGATCAAGACCACCGCCGTGCGCCGCGGCGACCGCTACGTCGTCAACGGCCAGAAGGTGTGGATCTCGCGCATCCAGCATTCCGATCTGATGATCCTGCTGGCGCGTACCACGCCACTGGCCGACGTGGCCAAGAAGAGCGAAGGCTTGTCGATCTTCATCGTCGACCTGCACCACGCGGTGAAGCACGGCATGACCGTGCGGCCGATCGCCAACATGGTCAACCACGAGACCAACGAGCTGTTCTTCGAGAACCTGGAGATCCCGGCCGAAAACCTGATCGGCCGCGAGGGGCAGGGCTTCAAGTACATCCTCGACGGCTTGAATGCCGAGCGCACGCTGATCGCCGCCGAGTGCATCGGCGACGGTCGCTGGTTCATCGACCGCGTCACCGCCTACGTGAAAGACCGTGTCGTGTTCGGCCGCCCGATCGGCCAGAACCAGGGTGTGCAGTTCCCGATCGCCGAAAGCCTGATCGAGGTCGAGGCGGCCGACCTGATGCGCTACGAAGCCTGTCGGCTCTTCGATGCGCACGAGCCGTGCGGCGCGCAGGCCAACATGGCCAAGTACCTGGCCGCCAAGGCGTCGTGGGAGGCGGCCAACGCCTGCATCCAGTTCCACGGCGGTTTCGGCTTCGCTTGCGAATACGACGTCGAGCGCAAGTTTCGCGAGACGCGGCTGTACCAGGTGGCGCCGATCTCGACCAACCTGATCCTGAGTTACGTGGCCGAACACATCCTCGGCTTGCCGCGATCGTTCTGATCCGATGGCCTAGGATGAGACAGCCCCCACGCTCGCTCCGCTCGCTGCCCCCCGACGGGGCGCGTCAGCGGCTTCGGACGGCCGGGCGCCACTGACATGCAGCCGCTCAAAGGCATCACCGTCGTCACGCTCGAGCACGCGATCGCCGCGCCGCTATGCACGCGGCATCTGGCCGACCTCGGCGCGCGCATCATCAAGGTCGAGCGACCAGGAGTGGGCGACTTTGCGCGCAGCTACGACGAGCGCGTCAACGGCCTGGCGTCGCATTTCGTCTGGACCAATCGCTCCAAGGAGAGCCTGACGCTCGACGTCAAGCATCCGCAGGCCGGCGCCGTCCTGCAGGCGTTGCTGGCGCGCGCCGACGTGCTGGTGCAAAACCTCGCGCCGGGTGCCGCGGCCCGGCTCGGCCTCGGATTCGACACGTTGCACGCCGAGTGGCCGCGCCTGATCGTGTGCGACATCTCGGGTTATGGCGACGACCCGGCGCGCCCCGGACCCTACCGCGACAAGAAGGCGTACGACCTGCTGATCCAGAGCGAAGCCGGCTTCCTGTCGGTGACTGGCACGCCCGAGCAGCCGGCCAAGGCGGGCTGCTCGATCGCCGACATCGCGGCGGGCATGTATGCCTACAGCGCCATCCTCGCTGCGCTGCTCGAGCGCGAGCGCAGCGGCCAGGGCGTGCGGCTGGACGTGTCGATGCTCGAGTCGATGGTCGAGTGGATGAACTTTCCGCTGTACTACGCCTACGCCGGCGCACCGGCGCCGCCGCGCGCCGGCGCCGCGCACGCCACCATCTTTCCGTACGGGCCCTTTGCGGCCGGCGACGGCAAGTCGGTGATGCTCGGCGTGCAGAACGAGCGCGAGTGGCAGGCGTTTTGCGCCAAGGTGCTGCAGCGGCCGGAACTGGCCGGCGACCCGCGCTTCGACAGCAATGCGCGACGGGTCGTCGCCCGCGACACGCTGGCGGCGATCATCGACGAGGTGTTCTCCCAGCTGAGCGGCGAGCAGGTCGTGCAGCGCCTGGAGCAGGCGCAGATCGCCAATGCGCACGTCAACGGCATGCCGGAGGTGTGGGCGCATCCGCAGCTGGCCGCGCGCCAGCGCTGGACCGAGGTGGCCTCACCGGTGGGCATGATTGCCGCGCTCAAGCCGCCGGCATTGCCGCCGTCGTTCGAGGCGCGCATGGATGCGATTCCGGCGCTCGGCCAGCACACCGACGCGCTGCTCGCCGAGCTCGGATTCGACGACTCCACGGTCGCGCGTTGGCACCGCGACGGCATGGTGTGACCGCGAGGAGCTGCAGATGGCACACGATTCCCCCGGCGTCGCGCTCGCTCGTTTTGCCGCCACGCTGCGTTTCGAGGCGATCCCCGCCGCGGTGATCGCGCGCACGCAAGACCTGCTGCTCGACTGGATCGGCTCGACGCTGGCCGGCAAGGGTGCGCGGCCGGTGGAATCGATCGCACGCGTTCATGCTGGCGCAAGGGCCGGGTGACGGCCCGAGCGAGGTGCTGATCCACCGCCGCGGCTCGAGCCCGCTGGTGGCGGCGGCCATCAACGCCGCGGCGTCGCACGTGGCCGAGCAGGACGACGTGCACAACGGCTCGGTGTTCCATCCGGCGGCGGTGGTGTTTCCGCCGGCGCTGGCAGTGGCGCAGGCCTTGCAGCGCTCGGGGCGCGAGTTGCTCACGGCCGCGGTGGCCGGCTACGAAGTCGGCATCCGGGTCGGCGAGTTTCTCGGCCGCTCGCACTACAAGGTCTTCCACACCACCGGCACGGCCGGCACGCTGGCGGCGGCCGCGGCGGCCGGCCATCTGCTGCGACTGACGCCCGAGCAGATGACGCATGCGTTCGGGTCGGCCGGCACGCAGTCGGCCGGGCTGTGGGAGTTCCTGCGCGAGGCGGCCGACTCCAAGCAGCTGCACACCGCACACGCCGCCGCGGCGGGCTTGAGCGCGGCCTACCTGGCGGCCGATGGCTTCACCGGCGCGAGCCGCATCCTCGAGGGCGAGCGCGGCATGGCCGCCGGCATGTCCAGCGACGCCGACCCGGCGCGCCTGACCGATCGGCTCGGCACCCGCTGGGCGACCGCCGAGACCTCGTTCAAGTTCCACGCGTCGTGCCGCCACACGCACCCGGCGGCCGACGCGCTGCTGCAGCTGATGCGCGAGCAGCGCCTCGCGGCGTCCGACATCGCGGACGTCACCGCCAAGGTGCACCAGGGCGCGATCGACGTGCTGGGGCCGGTCGACCGATCCGCAGACGGTGCACCAATCGAAGTTCTCGATGGGCACCGTGCTCGCGATGGTGGCGCAGCACGGCCGCGCCGGGCTGGCCGAGTTCGACGCCCACTTTCGCGATCCGGCCACGTTGTCGCTTCCGCGACCGCGTGCAGATGGTGCTCGACCCGGAGGTCGACGCGGCCTACCCGGCGCGCTGGATCGGCAAGGTCAGCGTGGCCACGCGCGACGGCCGCCGCTTGGAGGCCCGCGTCGACGAGCCGAAAGGCGACCCCGGCAACACGCTGAGCCGCCCCGAGCTCGAGGACAAGGCGCTGCGGCTGGCCGCCTACGGCGGTGCGGCCAGCGCCGCCGAGATGCGATCGCTGGCCGCGCGCGTGTGGGCCATCGCCGATGCGCCCATCGTGACGCGCCTGCTCGACTGACCGCCTGGCCGGGCAGGGTGCGGGCGACGCCGCGGCTGCGGGTTCGGCCGTAGGCGCCGCCGCCGCGGTCGATGGCACGATGGCCGCCAAACCACCGTGTCGGTGATCGACCATGCTCGACCATCTGGTGCTGACCACCATCGATGCCCCGGCCTGCATTCACTTCTACACCCGCGTGCTCGGCATGCGGCTGGAGACATTTGCCGGCGAGCGCCAGGCGCTGTGCTTCGGCAACCAGAAGATCAACATCCACAGTCGCGGCCACGAGTACGAGCCGAAGGCGCACTTGCCGGTGCCGGGCGCGCTGGACCTGTGCTTCATCGCCGACCGGCCGCTGGATCAGGTGATCGAACGGCTGCGCTCAGCGGGCGTGGCGCTAGTCGAAGGGCCGGTGCCGCGCACCGGTGCCACGCACAAGTTGCGCTCGGTCTACGTGCGCGACCCCGACCTGAACCTGATCGAGATTTCCGAACTGCTGCCTGCCGAACGACTTCGAGGAGACCGCCATGCATGACCGAACGCTTGCGCGCGTGCTCGGCGCCACGCTGCTCGCCGCGCTGCCGCTGGCCGCTGTCGCGCAGGCCGTATCCGTCGCGAAACGATCACGCTGGTGGTGCCGTTCGCTGCCGGCGGGCCCACCGACGTGGTGGCGCGCACGTGTCGGCGCTGCGATGGCCAAGACGCTCGGCCAGACGGTGGTGGTGGAGAACAAGACCGGCGCCGGCGGCACACTGGCCGCCAACTTCGTGGCCAAGGCGGCACCCGACGGCTACACCTTCCTGATCCACCACAACGGCATGGCCACCGCGCCGGCCTGTACCGCAAGCTGCCGTACAACCCGCTGACCGATTTCGAGTACGTCGGCCAGGTGGTCGACGTGCCGATGACGCTGCTCGGCCGCAAGGACCTCGCCGCCCAACAACACGCAGGAGCTGGTGGCCTACGTCAAGGCCAATGCCTCGCAAGCTGACCCTGGCCACGCGGGCCTGGGCGCCGTGTCGCAGCTGTGCGGCATGCTGTTCCAGAACACCATCGGCATCGAGCTGACGCGGTGCCCTTCCAGGGCACGGCGCCCGCGCTCAATGCGCTGCTCGGTGGACAGGTCGACATCCTGTGCGACCAGACCACGCAGACGCTGCCGCACATCAAGGCCGGCACGCGTCAAGCTGTACGGCGTGACGACCCAGTCGCGCATCAAGTCGCTGCCCGACGCGCCCACGCTCGACGAAGGTGGGCTGAAGGGCTTCGAGGTCAAGGTCTGGCACGGCATCTACGCGCCCAAGGGCACGCCGGCGGCGGCGACTCGACAAGGTCGGTGCCGCGTTGCGCGCCGCGCTGAAGGATCCGGCGGTGGCCGCCCGCATGGCTGAGCTCGGTGGCGACATCGTGCCCGAGGCCAAGCAGACCCCCGAAGGCCTGCGCAGCTGGCTCAAGCCCGAGATCGACAAGTGGGGCGCGCTGATCCGCGCCGCCGGGCAGTATGCCGACTGAGGCGATTGACGGCGTGCGTGCCGGAGCGGCCGAAGGGCCAGCGATGCATGCCGACGAGCTGGAAATCCGCCGCCTGATCGAGCGCTGGGCGGTGTGGCGCGACGCCGGCGACTGGGAGCGTTTCGCCACCGTGCTGGCACCCCGACGGCGTGATGATGGCGACCTGGTTCCAGGGCCCGTTCGCCGAGTTCATCCGCGTCACGCAGGAGGGCTGGGCCAAGGGCGTCAGCATCCTGCACTTCCTCGGCGGCTCGGCCATCGAGGTGGCCGGCGACCGCGCGATCGCGCAGACCAAGATGACGATCTCGCAGCGCGGCCCGGTCGACGGCGTGCTGTGCGACGTGGTGTGCACCGGCCGCTTCTACGACTTCGTCGTGCGCCACCAGGGCCAATGGAAGCTGCTGCACCGCCAGCCGATCTACGAGAAGGACCGCATCGACCCGGTCGACCCGGCGGCCACGCTGCGGCTGGATGCGCAGGCGCTGGCGGCGCTGCCCGAGGGCTACCGGCACCTGGCCTACATCCAGCAGCGCATCGGCTACCAGGTCAAGCTCGACATGCCGATGCTCAAGGGCGCCGCGGTCGAGGCGCTGTACCGGCGCGGCGCCGCCTGGCTGGCCGGTGGCGAGCTCGAGCGCTGACGCGTGCCGCGCACCAATTGAGGCGGGTGAAGTGCACGGTTCGAACCTCCGCTCACAGACCTGACGCATTTGGTCGCGCGTGTAGCGCGCCCCCTGCATACGCGGGGGCGCGCGGTTTCTTGTGCGTCCGCTCGTAAGGTGGCAGCGCTTTGCCAACTTCTTGACGCAATTGCCGCGAGGGGCTCAGCGAAGATGCCCTCGCCTCGTGCTGTGCGGGCGTGTGTGCCCGTGCGGCGCAGGCGAAGAGAAATCACGACCGAGCCCTCGCCATGCGATTGACTGTGCCAACGCTGCGTTCACGTGCACCCGCCGGTCTGCCGGCTTGCCGGCGGCCGTGGCCATGGCTGAGCGCGGCCAGTGGTTCAGTCGCGACGAGGCCATCATGGGCACCGCGATCCACGTCGAGTTGTGGAGCGACGATCCGAAGGTGGCCCAGCGGGCGATCGACGCGGTGATGGCGGAGATGCACCGCATCGACCGCCTGATGAGCCCGTTCAAGCCCGATTCGGAACTGTCGCGCGTCAACCGCGAAGCGGCCCACGCCTGCGTGCCGGTGTGCGCCGAGATGTTCGGCCTGATCGAGCGCTCGCTCGAGTTCTCGCGGCTGTCCGACGGCGCGTTCGACATCACGTATGCCGGCGTCGGGCACCTGTACGACTACCGGCAAGGCGTCGCGCCCGACGCGGCCACGCTTGCAGCGCGCGCGCCAGGCGGTGGGCTGGCAGCACCTGGTGCTCGACGCCAAGGCGCGCACGGTCCGCTTTGCGCGCGAAGGCGTGCGCATCGACCTCGGCGGCTTCGCCAAGGGCCACGTGGTCGACAACAGCATCACGATCCTCAAGCGCATGGGCATCGATCATGCGGTGGTGGCCGCCGGCGGCGACAGCCATGTGATGGGCGACCGTCGCGGCCGCCCGTGGTCGATCGCCATCCGCGATCCGCGCGACCGCCAAGCGTGTGGTGGCGGTGCTGCCGCTGCAGGACACCTCGATTTCGACTTCAGGCGACTACGAGCGCTACTTCGAGCGCGACGGCGTGCGCCACCACCACCTGATCGACCCCAAGACGGGGACGTCGCCGAGCGCGCTGCGCAGCGTGACGATCCTCGCCGCTGATGGACTGACCAGCGAAGCCCTCTCGAAGTGCGTGTTCGTGATGGGCCTTGCGCGTGGCATGCGGCTGGTCGAGTCGCAGCCTGGCGTCGACGCTGTTGTTGTTGATGCCACAGGAACCTTGCATTTCTCCTCCGGATTGGCGGCCGCTGGCGGCCAGCCCGGTGGCGCTACCCGGCAATGAGTTCGACAAGAAGCCTGACAACACTCAAGGAGGCGGTCATGACATCGCGCAACTTCAACCGATCGACACCGGCGCTCGGCACCCTGGCAGCGCTGCTGGCAGCGGCGCTAGCCGGCTGCTCGGGCTCGGGCGACAGCGACGACACGGTGGCCGTCAACGGCGACGTGGCGATCGCCTACGCGCAGCGGGTCAACACGCTGAGCATGAACCCGACCGACGGCGCAACGTTCGCGGCCGGCGGCGACCTGATCATCCGCGAGAAGTCGTCGCCGAGCGCGCCCGAGCACAACGTGACGCGCGCCTACACGCAAGGCCGCGGCGACGTGTCCGACCCCGAGGTGTCGTACGACGGCAAGAAGGTCGTCTTCGCGATGAACTGCCCGACCGGCAACAACGCCGCGATCGGCATCGGCCGGCTGCACGGGCCGCTGGAACATCTGGGAGTACACGCTGCCCGACGGCGGCTACGCCGGCGGCGCCATGCGCCGCATCACCAGCTCGACCACCGACGACGACGTCGATCCGTACTACCTGCCCGGTGGCGGCTTCGTGTTCGCATCGAACCGCCAGACCAAGACCAAGACCACGCAGGCGGTGGGCACGCAGCCGTACTTCGCGCTCGACGAGTACGAGCGCGAGCGGGTGCTCAACCTGCACACGATGGACAACGACGGCGGCGCGATCACGCAGATCTCGAGCAACCAGAGCCACGACCGCAACCCGGTGGTGCGCGCCAACGGCAACATCATGTTCTCGCGCTGGGAACACGTGGGCCCGAAGAACCGCTTCGCGGTGTTCCAGGTCAAGCCCGACGGCACCGACATGTTCGTGTTCTACGGCGCGCTGAGCGGCGGCAACAGCTTCCTGCATCCGCGCGAGATGGACCCGTCCGGGCCCTACAAGGGGCAGCTCGCATCGTCGCTGATGTCGCTGTCGGGCACCCAGGAGGGCGGCGCCCTGATGATGATGGACGCGGCCAACTACTCCGAGCAGAACACGCCGGCCACCACGAGCGTGCCGCGCACGGGCGGGCAACGCCAGGTGACGCAGCAGGCGCTCAACGCCGGGCGCGGCTTCTCGCAGTTCGGCCGCGTGACCACGCCGTATCCGCTGTTCGACGGCACCAACCGCGTGCTGGTGTCGTATCGCCCCTGCGAGGTGACGCGCACCGAGGCGGGCAAGCCGACGGTGGTGGTGTCGTGCGCCATTCTTTCTGCGGCCGAGATCGCCGCGCTGGGCGACCGGGAAAACCGCATGCGCGGTGCGCCGGCCGTGGTCAACGGTGTTTCGCTGCAGGACAACGTGCCGGCCTCCTACGCCGTCTACATGTACGACCCGCAGAACCAGACGCAGCAGATCGTTGCCGCGCCGCCGGCCGGCTTCATGTACGTCGACCCGGTCGCGCTGCAGGCGCGGGCGCTGCCGCAGGTGGCCACGCCGACGCTGGTCGACGCCACGCTGGCGGCGCAGAACAGGGCGCTGATCGAAGTGCGCAGCGTCTACGACACCGACGGCCTCGGCCGCATGGGCGAGGGCATGCTGTCCGCTGCCGACAAGCCGGCCGGTCTGCAATGGCGTGGGCATCGCGCAGACCACGCCGCCGGCGGAACCGATCGGAAACCCGCCAATCGGTGGCCGACCTGGGCCGCATCAGGAACCCGGCCGATGTCGCCTACCAGTGCGCGCCGGCGCGTTTCGTGCGGGCGATCCGCGCGGTGGCGCCGCCGTCCAACATGATGGGCGGCCGCGAGGCGATCGGCGAGACCGAGTTCGAGCAGCAGCAGATCCTCGGCTACGCGCCGGTGGAGCCTGACGGCTCGTTCAAGCTGCACGTGCCGGCCGACACGCCGCTCGGCCTGGCGATCGTCGACGCCAAGGGGCGCGCGATCCAGACGCACCTGAACTGGATCCAGGTGCGACCCGGCGAGCGCCGCACCTGCGACGGCTGCCACAGCCCGCGCCGTGGCGCGTCGTTGAACTCCGGCGCGCTGGTGAACCCGGCCAACCAACCCGGCTCGTGGCTGCTCGCGCCAGGGGCAGGGCGAGACGATGGCCAGCACGCGCACGCGCCTGGATCCCACGGCGCTGCAGTTGAGGCCCGACATGGTCTCCACCGACGTCTGGGCCAACCCGGCCGCGGGTGGCGTGGCGCGCGCGCCGCTGGAAATCAGGTACACCGGCAACGCCAACCCGGCTGATGACCTGCAGGGCACACCGGCTCCGACCAACGGCATCATCAACTACGTGCAGCACGTCGCGCCGATCTGGACGCGTTCGCGCACCGCCAACGGCGGCGACGCCACCTGCATCAGCTGCCACAGCGATCCGGCCGCGCTCGACCTGCGCGCCACCACCTCCGGCACCGGCCGCGTCACCTCGTACGAGGAGCTGCTGGTCGGCGACCCGGTGATCGACAGCGTCACCGGCCTGCCGCAGATCCAGATCCGCGAAGGCGTGCCCGAGATCGTTCGCGGCGTGCCGCTGGTCGAGACGATGGCCGGCAACGCGGTGGGCATGACGCGCGCGAGCCGACTGGGCGAGATCATCTACGGCGAGACGCTGAAGGCCGGTGCCGAAGCGCTGGCCGCGCATCCGAACCCGCCGAGTCGATCACTCGACGATGCTCACCAAGGCCGAGAGGCGACTGGTGACCGAGTGGATGGACCTGGGTGGCCAGTACTTCAACAACCCGTTCGACAGCACGGCGATGGCGGCCAACCCGCTGAGCGAGGCGACCTTCAACTCGCAGGTCCTGCCGATCCTCAGCAGCACCTGCGCGGCAAGCTGCCACCAGGCGGGAGGCGTGGGCTCGCCGGTGGCACCGGGCACCTCGTTCCGCGGCAACCGCTTCGTGCTGACCGGCAGCCCGGAGGGTGACTTCAACGTCACGCTGTCGATGATCTCCGACACCTGCAACGCGGCGTCGAACTACCTGCTGTCGCGTCCGTCGACGGCGCCGCACCCCTCCGGTGCCGCGTCGGCCCCGGTGCCGTTGCCGGTGGGCAGCGCCAACTACAACACCATCAGCAGCTGGATCGCTGCCGGCTGCAGCGCGCAGACCGCCAACGCGAGGACGAACAGACGATGACGGAACAAACGCAGCGGACCCCGCGGTCCGCTGCGACGGTGCGCGGCACCGTCGCAGCGGCCGTCGCCGTTTTGGGGCTGGCCTCCTGTGGCGGCGGCGGCGACAACCCGCTGGACAACCCCAACTCCTTGCAGAACCCCACGCTCACGGGCAACCAGCGGCTGAGCGTTCGCGTACTTCCAGACGCTGCGTGTTCCCGGTGTTCCTGACGCAGCTGCCGATTCAGTTTGCCAACGGCGCGACGGCGGTCAACACCTGCGCGGCGTCGGGTTGCCACGACAACGCCAACGGCACCGGCGGCGCATTTCGTGTCATAGGCAACGCGCAGCCGATCGACCTCACCAATCCGGCCAACACAGCGGACATCATCCGGGCCAGCGACATGTACAAGAACTTCTATTCGGCGCAGGGTGAGGTGGTGTTCGGCAACCCGATGCGGTCGCGCATCCTCGCCAAGCCGATGGTCAACGGCGTGCTGCACGGTGGCGGATTGGTGTTCGAGAACGCGCAGGATGCCAACGCGCGGCTGATCCAGTACTGGATCAGCAACCCCGCGCCCAGCGGCGCGGACGAGTTCAGCGATTCCACGTTCGGCATGTTCACGCCGGCAGACCCGCACACGGACTGCAATACCCAATGAATCTGCTCCTGGCGAACCGGGCCCTGGGGTGCCGGGAGCTTGCGACCTTCATCACCGCATGCCTGGCCATCGTCGTGCTGAGCCTGTTGGGGGCGCCGCCCGCGCAGGCGGCCGACGTGCCCGAGCGCTTGCGCGTGGCCGATCCCTACCTCGAACTGCACACAGGCCCCGGAAGGGGCTTTCCGGTCTTCTTCGTGGTGGCGCGCGACGAATGGATCGAGATCCAGTTGCGCTCCACCGATTGGTACAAGGTGCGCACCGACGGCGGCAAGGAAGGCTGGGTGCACCGCTCGCAGCTCGCGAACACCTTCACCGAGGCCGGCGTGCAGAAGACCTTTCGCGACGTCGCGCTCGACGACTACCTGGCGCGGCGGCTGCAGATGGGCGCGGCCTGGGGCCAGTTCAAGAAGGAGCCGATGCTCAAGCTGTGGACCAGCTACCGGCTGTCGGACACGCTGCACGTCGAGGGCACGATCGGGCAGGTGCAGGGCACGTTCTCCGGCACCGACATCTGGCACGTCAATCTGGTGGCCGAGCCGCTGGCCGACCAGCGGCTGTCGCCGTTCTTCTCGGCTCGGCGTGGGCAAGTTCAAGAACCTGCCCAACACCGACCCTGGTGGGTGCGCTGCCCACCGACGCCAAGCTGTCCAACGCCGCGCGTGGGCGTGCGCTACTACCTCACCGACCGCTTCATCGCGCGCGCCGACTACACGCTGTACACCGCGTTCGTCGGCGACACGCGCACCGGCGAGTACCGGGCCTGGACGCTCGGCCTGGCCTTCTTCTTCTGATTGCCTCGAGCCCAACCATGCGCACGTTGATCGCCTTCATGCTCCTCGGCCGCTTCGGCCTGGTGCGCCGCGCAGACCACGACGCCGCAGCAGCCGGCCAACGAGCAGGTGATCCAGCCGCAGGTCGACCGGCGCGAGGTCAAGCTGCCGAAGTACCCGTCGAAGGACTTCGAGATCGGGCTGTTCGTCGGCACCTACGCGACGCAGAACTTCGGCTCGAGCCTGGTCGGCGGCGTGCGCCTGGGCTACCACATCAGCGAAGACATCTTCGTGCAGGCGGTGTACGCGCAGACCAAGGTCAGCGACGAGACCTTCCGCCAGATCCTGCCCGGCGGCATCTTCGCGCAGCCCGAGGAGACGCTGAAGTACTACAACCTCTCGGCCGGCTACAACGTCCTGCCCGGCGAGGTGTTCTGGGGCCGCAACACCGCGTTGGCGTCGCAGCTGTACCTGATCGGCGGCATCGGCAGCACCAACTTCATCGCCAGCGACAAGGTCAACCACCGCAACCGCCAGACCATCAACTTCGGCTTGGGCATGCGCGTGCTGTTGCACGATCGGTTCTCGCTGCAGGTCGACATGCGCGACCACCTGTTCGACGCTCGACCTGCTCGGCAAGAACGAGAGCACCCAGAACCTCGAGTTGACCGGCGGCCTGAGCTTCTATTTCTGACGACACGGCAAACCCCATGATCCATCGCACATCGATTGCACGGCTTGCCTGGCTGGCGCGCGGCTTTGGGCGCTGCTGCTGGCCGCGACTGCCGCGCTGACCTCGGCGGCCCCGCTGGCGCCGGCCGCACCGGCGCCCGACTTCACGCTGCGCACGCTCGACGGCCAGAACCTGCGGCTGGGCGAGCAGCGCGGCCAGGTCGTGCTGGTCAACTTCTGGGCCACCTGGTGCGGGCCGTGCCGCCAGGAGATGCCGCACCTGAACAGGCTGTACGAGAAGTACACGCGCTCGGGCTTCGTGCTGCTGGGCGTCAACGTCGACGACGACACCGCGCAGGCGGCCGGCGTGGCCACCAAGCTGGGCGTCAAGTTCCCGGTGCTGCTCGACAGCGACAAGCGCGTCAGCCGCCAGTACGACCTGAACGCGATGCCGTCGACCGTGCTGATCGACCGCGACGGCCGCGTGCGCTACCTGCACCGCGGCTACCAGGACGGCTACGAGACCATCTACGAGCAGCAGATCCGGGAGTTGCTGAAGGAATGAACGCGACGCCCATGTGGATTCAGCGCGCGCTGGCGCTCGCAGGGGTCGGCGCCGTGGCGATGCTCGCCGGCTGCGCGTTTCATCGAGCCGTGGGTCAAGCCCTACGAGCGCGAGCGGCTGGCCGACCCGATCATGAAGGTGTCGCGCGAGGCGCTGGCCGCCAAGCACCGCGAGCACGTGCACGACGTGCGCGAGGGCGCGCGCGGCGCCACCGGCGTGCAGGGGGGCGGCTGTGGCTGCAACTAGCCGCCTGCTGGCGGCGCTGCGCGGCCTCGGCCGCGGCTTGGGCGTGGCCGCGCGTGCGCGCTGCGCGCCGCCTGGCGGCGCCGCTGGCCGGCCTGCTCGGCGGCGTGCTGCCGTCGGCGCCGGCGGCGGCCGTCACCCTGCCCGAAGACCGCGCCGAGGCGATGTACCACCTCTACGACGGCGGCGGCCTCACCGCGTCGGGCCCGGCGCTGCTGGTGCGCAAGAGCCTGCCGACAAGGTGTCGCTGCGGGCACGTACTACGTCGACATGGTCAGCAACGCGTCGATCGACGTCGTCACGACCGCCAGCCCGTACAAGGAGAAGCGCAACGAGTACGGCTCGGCCCCGACTACGTCGTACCGCGACTCGCTGCTCACGCTTGCGCTATAGCAACAGCAAGGAGCCCGACTACAAGGCCGCAGGCGTCTGGGCATCGACGTGGCGCAGGAAGTGTTCGGCGGCATGACGACGGTCAACCTGGGCTTCACGCGCGGCCACGACAAGGTCGGCAAGACGGGCGAGGGCTTCTTCGACTACGCCAAGCACTGGCGGTACCGGCTCGGCGTGACGCAGATCCTGACGCCGACCTGGCTGGCCAGCGCGAACTTCGAGGCGATGTCCGACGACGGCTTCCTCGGCAGCCCCTACCGCGCCGCGCTCGTGTTCGGCGCCTGCGGTGCCCGAGCGCAATGCCGCGCACGCGCTCGAGCCGCGCGATCAAGCTGCGCGCGATCGGCGACCTCGGCCGCGCACGTCGGTGCGCGCCGAGTACCGCTATTTCTGGGACACCTGGGACATCAAGGCGCACACCGTCGAGGTCGGCTACAGCCGCTACTTCGGCGAGTCGTGGCTGATCGACGCCTTCGTGCGCTACTACACGCAGAGCGAGGCGCTGTTCTACAGCGACAACGCGCACGGCGAGACCACCTACATCTCGCGCAACCGCCAGCTCGAGCACCTTCGACAGCATCGCGCCGGGCGCGCAGCGTACCTACGCGTACAAGCAGGTGCCCGGCAAGTACGAGATCAAGGGCAACCTGAACTACGAGTTCCAGCGCTACAAATACAAGGACTTCACCGACATGCGCAGCGGCCAGCTGTATTCGTACGGCGCCCACGTGCTGCAGCTGCTCGTGACGGCCACGTTCTGACTTCGAGCCTCATGACAAGAGAGCGCATCATGTCTGCACGTTCGATCCGTCGATCGCCACCGCCGTGTTCGTGCTGCTGGCGCACGCCGCCGCGTTGGGCGCCGACGCCGCCACGACACCGGCGACCCCAGCGGCCGTGACCGCGGCGCCGCCCGTGACCCCGGCAGCCATCGCGCCCGGCGCCACCGCACAGCAAATGCCGCCCCGGCGGCGATGCCGGCGACTGCCGCCCCGACAGCCGCGCCGGCGCCGGATGCGGCCGCCAGCGCACCGCTGGGTGCCAAGGATTCGGTCACCGCTGCCGTGGCGCCCGCTGCGGCGCCGGCCTCGACACCCGCATCCAGGAGCTCAAGGGCGACGTCATCCGCCTCAACCGCGACCTGCTGGTGCTCGAGGAGGAGCTGCTGTTCCCGGCCAACACGCAGGTGGCGCTGTTCGTGTCGATGGACGTGGGCAAGCTGTTCGAGCTCGACTCGGTGCAGATCAAGCTCGACGACAAGGTCGTCGCCAACTACCTGTACACGCCGCTCGAGGTGCAGGCGCTGCACCGCGGCGGCGTGCAGCGCGTCTACCTCGGCAACCTGAAGGCCGGCACGCACGAGATCGTCGCGTTCTTCACCGGCAAGGGCCCGCACGAGCGCGACTACAAGCGCGGCACGACGGTCAAGTTCGACAAGGGCACCGAGCCCGAAGTACATCGAGCTGCGCATCAAGGATTCGACCGGCAAGCTGCAGCCCGAGTTCGACGTCAAGGTCTGGCAGTGACGCAGCGATGCGCGTTGCGCGATTCGCATCGGCCCGCATGACGCGGCGCACGAGCGCCGCGTTGGCCTGCCGTGGCCACGGCGCTGGCGGCGCACGCCGCCGAGGCGCCCAAGCCGCGCGTGATCGTCAGATCCGCACTACGGCGACACGCTGTTCCACTTCTTCCAGGACCACTACTTCACGTCGGTCACCGGCCTGATGGTGTCGCAGCACTTCAACCGCGTCGCGCAGCATGCCGACGAGGCCGAGGTGCTGCGCGGCGGCATGCTGCTGTCGTACGGCATGCACAGCGAAGCCGGCGAGATCTTCGCGCAGCTGATCGAGAAGGGCGCCGCGCCGCCGGTGCGCGACCGCGCCTGGTACTACCTGGCCAAGATCCGCTACCAGCGCGGCTTCCTCGCGCAGGCCGAGGACGCGATGGCCGCATCGAGAACAACCTGCCGCCCGAGCTCGAGGAGGAGCGCGTGCTGCTGCAGGCCAACTGCTGATGGCGCGCGACGACTACGCCGGCGCCGCCAAGGTGCTGGAGACGCTGACCAAGAGCAGCACCGCGGGCCTGTACGCGCGCTACAACCTCGGCGTCGCGCTGGTGCGCAGCGGCGACGCGCCGCGCGGCATCGCGATGCTCGACGAGCTCGGCAAGAGCGCCGGCGCCGAACGAAGAGCTGCGCAGGCCTGCGCGACAAGGCCAACGTCGCGCTCGGCTTCGCCGCGCTGCGACGACAAGCCCGAGGAGGCGCGCGCCTTGCTCGAGCGCGTGCGCCTGTCGAGCATGCACGCCAACAAGGCGCTGCTCGGCTTCGGCTGGGCCGCGGCGGCGCTGAAGGAGCCGAAGCAGGCGCTGGTGCCGTGGACCGAGCTGGCCGGCAGCCGCGACGCCAGCGACGCGGCGGTGCTCGAAGCGCGCATCGCGGTGCCGTACGCCTACGCCGAGCTCGGCGCCTACGGCCAGGCGCTCGAGCGCTACAAGACGCGATCGGCGCGTTCGAGCGCGAGAACGCGCGCTCGACGAGTCGATCGCCGCGATCCGCGCCGGCAAGCTGGTCGACGGCCTGCTCGCGCAGAACCCCGGCGACGAGATGGGCTGGTTCTGGAACATCGCGCGAGCTGCCCGAGCTGCCGCACGCCGGCCACCTGACGCAGGTGCTGGCGCGGCACGAGTTCCAGGAGGCGTTCAAGAACTACCGCGACCTGCGCTTCCTGACCAAGAACCTGCAGGGCTGGGCCGACAGCGCTGGTCGTCTACAAGCGACATGCTGGCCAACCGCCGCCAGGCCTACGCCGAACGGCTGCCGCAAGGTGCGCGAGCAGGCGACGCAGGGGCAGCATCGGCATCGAAGCGATGACCAAGCGCCGCGACGACGTTGCCGCCGAGGTCGACAAGGCGCAGGCCGAGGCCGACGCACGCGGCGTTCGCCGACGCGGCGCAGCGCGACCTGCTCGCACCGCTGGCCGACATGCGCGCGACGTCGAGCGCTCGGGCAACGACCCGGAGATCGCGCGCTGCCGCGAGCGTGTGCGTCGCGTGGCCGGCGCGCTGACCTGGCAGCTCGCGCAGGAGCATCCCGATCGGCTGTGGGAGGCGCAGAAGGCGCTGCGCGACGATCGACGCCGAGCTCGAGCTGGCGCGCGCGCGCGACGCGGCGCTGGCGCAGGCGCAGCGCGACGAGCCGGCGCGCTTCGAGCAGTTCGCCGCGCGCATCGCCGAGCTCGAAGCCAGCGTGCGCGGCGCTGATCCCGCGCGTGGCGGCGCTGACGCGCGAGCAGCAGGGCCAGGTGCAGGAGCTGGCCGTGGCCGAACTGCAGCGCCAGAAGGAGCGCCTCGTCGCCTACACGACGCAGGCGCGCTTCGCGGTCGCGCAGCTCTACGACCGCGCCGCCATGGCCCGGAAGCCCGACGATGCCAGCAAGCCTGATCCGACGTCGCGCGCGTTGCAGCTGCTGGCGCTGTCGGCGGCGCTGGCCTGGCTGGCTGCGCGAGCAAGCGCGCCGCCGGACGACGACAAGCCCGACGCTGAAGACGCTGGCGGGCCGCGAGGTCGACGTCGCCCGAAGACAAGGGCATCAAGGCCGACGAGGCGAAGGCGATCGCCGCCTACCGCAAGTTCCTCGAGGCCGCGCCGAAGGCGCCGCAGCGCGCCGAGGCGATGCGCCGCCTGGGCGACCTCGAGATGGACGCGCCGACAACCGCAGCGCTGCAGCGGCGCCGCACGCCGGCGCACCCGACTACAAGCGGCGATCGCGCGCTACCAGGAGTTCCTCAAGGAGCACCCGAAGGATCCCGGCAACGACCGCGTGCTCTACCAGCTGGCGCGCGCGCACGAGCAGGGCGGCGAGCTCGAGGCGGCGCTGCAAGACGCTCGACCGGCTGGTCGCCGAATACCCGAAGACCGCAGCACTTCGACGAGGCGCAGTTCCGCCGCGGCGAGCTGCTGTTCACGACGCGCGACTACGCGAAGGCCGAAGCCGCTTACGACGCCGTGCTGAAGGGCGACTCGGGCAACCCGTTCCAGCGAGCGCGCGCTGTACATGCAGGGCTGGTCGCTCTTCAAGCAGGGCCGGCTCGAGGACGCGCTGCAGTCGTTCTTCGGCGTGCTCGACCGCAAGCCGGCGCTGAGCGACGACGAGGCCGACCTCGCCGACCTGATCGGAGCCTGACGCGCGCCGACCGCGAGCTGGTCGAAGACACCTTCCGCGTCACGAGCCTCTGCCTGCAGAACCTGCAGGGCGCCGAGTCGATCCCGCCCTACATCGACAACGACCCCGAGCGGCGCGGCTACGAGTTCCGCGTCTACCAGCAGCTCGGCGAGCTCTACATCAAGCAGGACCGCGTCAAGGACGCCGCCGACACCTTCGGCGCGTTCGCGAGCAGCAGCCGCTGCATGCGCAGGCGCCGCAGCTGCAGGCGCGCGTGATCGAGATCTACCAGGCCAACGGCTTCGCCACCCTGGCGCTCGACGCGAAGAAGGACTACGTCTCGCGCTACGGCATCGACAGCGAGTTCCGCCAGGCCAACCCCGACGGCTGGGAGCGCGCGCAGCCGCTGGTCAAGACCCACCTGACCGAGCTGGCGCGCCACTACCACGCGCTGCGCGCAGAAGACCAAGGCCAGCGCCGACTACCAGGAGGCGGTGCGCTGGTACCGCGCCTACATCGGCTCGTTCCCCGACGATCCCGACACGGCGCAGAACAACTTCCTGCTCGCCGAGCTGCTGTTCGAGGACAAGCAGTTGTTCGACGCGGCCACCGAGTACGAGAAGGTCGCCTACGGCTATCCCGCGCACGCCAAGAGCGCCGATGCCGGCTACGCGGCGCTGCTCGGCTACGCCGGCCTCGAGAAGGCGCGCCGCGGCCAACGAGCTGCCAGCGCTGCAGCGCGCCAGCGTCGACAGCGCGCTGCGCTTCGCCAAGGCCTTCCCGGCCGACCCGCGCGCCGGCACGGTGCTGACCAACGCGGCCGAGAAGCTGTACGCGCTGCGCGACAGCGAGCGCGCCGCCGAAGTCGCGCAGCAGGTGCTCGCGCTCGATCCGCCGGCCGCGGCCGCGCAGCGTCGCGTGGCCTGGACCGTGATCTCGCACAGCGCGTTCGAAAGGGCGCCTTCGCCGACGCCGAGAAGGGCTACGGCGAGGTGCTGGCGTTGACGCCGGAGAAGGACGCCAAGCGCAACGAGCTGGTCGAACGCCTGGCCGCGTCGATCTACAAGCAGGGCGAGCAGGCGCGCGCCGCCGGCAACCTGCGCGAGGCGGTGGGCCACTTCGAGCGCGTGGCGGTCGTCGCGCCGACATCGAGCATCCGCGCCAACGCGCAGTACGACGCCGCGGCGGCGCTGATCGCGCTGAAGGACTGGGACGCTGCGACGCGCGTCGCTGGAGGACTTCCGCCGCGCTACCCCAACCACCCGCTGGCCGCCGAGGTCGGCGCCAAGCTCGCGGTGGCGTACATGGAGAAGGGGCAGTGGGCGCAGGCCGCGGGCGAGTTCGAGCGCCTGGCCGCGACGAGCAAGGACCCGCAAGCTGGCGCGATCGTCGCTGTGGCAGGCCGCCGAGCTGTACGAGAAGGCGGCTCGCGCGCGGCGCGCCGCCAAGGCCTACGAGCGCTACCTGAAGCTGTACCCCGATCCGCTGGAGCCAGCATCGAGGCGCGCCATCGACTCGCGCTGATCGCGAAGGCCGACGGCAACGCGGCGCGCGAGTTCGCGCTGATGAAAGAGATCCATCAGGCCGATCTCGCCGGCGGCGCGCGGCGCACCGACCGCACGCGCTACCTCGGCGCGACGGCCGCGCTGGCGATGGCCGAGCCGGTGGCCGACGCGTACCGAAAGGTCGCGCTCGTCGAGCCGCTGGCGAAGAACCTGAAACTGAAGAAGACAAAGATGGAAGAGGTGCTGAAGGCCTATGCGGCAGCGGCCGACTACGGCGTGGCCGACGTCACGACCGCAGCGACTTACCACACTGCGTCGCTGTACCAGGACTTCGGCAAAGCGATGCTCACCTCGCAGCGGCCGAAGAAGCTGAACAAGGCCGAGCTCGAGCAGTACAACGTGATGCTCGAGGAGCAGGCCTTCCCGTTCGAGGAGAAGGCGATCGAGCTGCACGAGGTCAACGCCAAGCGCGCGGCCTCGGGCATCTACGACGAGTGGGTGCAGGAAAGCTTCAAGGCGCTGGCCGCGTTGCGGCCGGTGCGCTACGGCAAATTGGAGCGCAGTGAAGGCGTGATCGATGCGATTCGTTGAGACGCTCAAGCCACTCGTCGCGCTGGCGCTGCCCGCGGCCTTGGTTGCGGCGTTGTCCGGCTGCGCGTCGATGCCCGATCCGATGGCCGCGGTCAAGCAAGTCGCGGGCAGCGACGAGCAAGCCCGCAGAGGCCGACGCCGCTGCACGCCGCGGCTGCCACGCCGGCTGAACGCGCGGCTGCAGCCGAGAAGGCGGTGTCGTCGCCGGCCGCGACCCCGCCAGCTCAGGCCGAGCCCGAAGTGCCGGTCGACCCGCGTGCGCAAGCCGCCTTCGACACCGCACGCCGCGCGCTGCGCGCCGGCCGCAACGACGAAGCCGAGCGCCAGCTGAAAGCGCTTGCGCCATCGGACCCCGAGCTCGGCGGCCCGCACGCCAACCTCGGGCTGCTGTACCGCCAGGCCGGCAAGCTGCCCGAGCGGCGCGGCGCTCGAGAAGGCCGTCCAGGCGAGCCCGCGGCAGGCGGTGTTCCACAACCAGCTGGGCATCGCCTACCGCCTGCAAGGCCAGTTCGCCAAGGCGCGCGACGCCTACGAAAAGGCGATCGCGATCGACGCCAGCTATGCGTCGCCGGTGCTCAACCTCGGCATCCTGCACGATCTGTACCTGCAGCGACCGCAAGCGTGCGCTGGTGCTGTACGACCAGCTACCTCGCGATCGCCGGCGGCGACGCGGCGGTCACCAAGTGGGTGGCCGACCTGAAGAACCGCAAGGCACGACCACGTGGCGCTGAGCCTGAAGGAGAAGCCATGACGCCGACGCTGCGTGCTGGTTGCCCTGGCCGTGGTCGCCGCCATGCCCGCGCTCGCGCAGGACCGTGCCGACATCGACCGCACGCAGATCATCGGCAACCGCGAGCTGCCCAAGGTGCTGTACATCGTGCCGTGGAAGAAGCCGCTGCCGGGCGACCTGTCCGGCCGGCCGCCCGGCGGCGTGCTCGACGAGGTGCTGGCGCCGGTCGACCGCGACGTGTTCCGCCGCCAGGTGCGCTACGACGCGCATGACGCAGCCCGGCAGCGGCTGCCGCCGAAGTGACTCTCGAATTCCAACTGCCCAGCAGTCCGATCAAGCGACAGGAGAGTGAGTGATGAGTACGTTCGACACCGCCGTGAAGTTCTTTCAGGACAGCGGCCTGTTCATCTACCCCAGCATCCTGATCATGGCGCTCGGCCTGACGATCGCCATCGAGCGCTTCGTCTTCCTCAACCGCGCGCGCGCCGAGAACCGCAAGCTGTGGGAGCACATGCTGCCGATGCTGCAGAACGGCAAGTTCAAGGAAGTGCAGCAGCGTGTCGGGCAAGTCCGACGCGGCGATCGGCAAGATCGTCACCAACGGCCTGCAGCGCATGCAGAGCCCGCGCGCGCCGCGAAGACATCGACGCCGCGATGGAGGAGGGCATGATGGAGATCGTGCCGCGCCTCGAGAAGCGCACCCACTACATCGCCACCTTCGCCAACGTGATCACGCTGGTCGGCCTGCTCGGCACCATCATCGGCCTGATCAAGGGCTTCACCGCAGTGGCCAGCGTCAACCCGGCCGAGAAGGCCGAGATGCTGTCGGCGTCGATCTCGATCGCGATGAACAACACCGCGTTCGCGCTGATGGTGGCGATTCCGTTCCTGCTGATCCACGCCTTCCTGCAGGCGCGCACCAGCCGAGATCGTCGACGGCCTCGAAGCCGCGAAGATCAGCTTCCTGAACCTGGTGCAGCGCATCAAGTCGGAAGCCGCGCCCGCGGCGCGCTGATCCACTCGTCGCCCGCAGCTTCAGCCGAGACCGCCATGCGAGTCAGACGCCTGCGCAAGGAAGTGGCCGCGCTCGAGGTCACTGCGTTCATCAACCTGATCGTGGTGCTGGTGCCGTTCCTGCTGTCGACCGCGGTGTTCACGCGGCTGGCGGTGATGGACCTGTCGCTGCCCGCGCAGTCGAGCCAGAAGCTCGAGCAGCTCAAGGCCAACGACCTGAAGCTCGAGGTCGTGATCCGCCCCGAGGCGCTCGAGGTCGGCGACCGCATCGGCGGCCTGATCCAGCGCATCGACAAGAAGGACGGCCACCACGACCTGAAGGCGTTGAACACGCTGATGCAGAACGTCAAGCAGAAGTTTCCCGACACCAAGACGGCCAGCGTGCTGGCGGAGCCCGACACGTCGTACGAGACGCTGGTGCAGGTGATGGACGCGGTGCGCGCCGGCCGCAGCGCCAACGGCGGCACCAAGCTCGTGCGCGGTGGAGCTGTTCCCCGACATCTCGGTCGGCGACGCGCCGGTGCGCACGCAAGGCGGGTTCGTCATGAACCTCACGCCGATTCAGAAGCGCGCCGCGCGCAGGGCGCGCAACAGCCACGCGCTCGACATGAACCTGGTGGCGTTGATCGACATCTTCACGATCCTGATCTTCTTCCTGCTGTCGTCGCGCCACCGAAGTCGAGACGCTGCCGAGCTTCCAGCGCCGTCAAGCTGCCGGAGTCGACCGCCGACACGCAGCCGAAGGAGACCATCGTGGTGGTGGTCAGCGGCACCGAGATCGTGGTCGACGGCCGCAAGGTGGCCGATGTGGCCGACGTGATGAAGGCTCCGACGACGTGATCGCGCCGCTGAAGGCCGAGCTCGAGCTGCTGTCCAAGCGCCAGGTCATCCGCGAGAAGAACCAGGCCAGCAAGACCGCCGTCACGATCATGGGCGACAAGGACATCCCGTACCGCCTGCTGCGCAAGGTGATGGTCACCAGCGCGCGCGCCAACTTCACCGACGTGTCGTTCGCGGTGCGGCAGAGGATTGACGTATGAGCACCGCACGGCCGCTCCGAAGGTGCTCGCTCCCCCTCGGGGGGACGGCCCGCAGGGCCAAGGGGGCTGCATGAGCGCCGCGGCTGCGTCCTACGCGATCTCGTTTCGCGCGTCGGTGCTGCCGTGGGCGACGGCGATCGCCGACGAGGCGCGCTTCAAGCGCATCCGCAACCGCGTGCTGATCATCTGCACGCTGCTGTGCCTGCTGTTCCTGTTCCTGCCCAAGCCGAAGGAAGACCGCACGCAGGTCGCCGAGCTGCCGCCGCAGCTGGCCAAGATCGTGCTCGAGCGCGAGACGCCGGCACCGCCACCGCCCCCGCCGGCGCCGGTGAAGGTGGAGAAGAAGGAAGAGCAGCCCGCCGCCGCGCACCCGAAGAAGCCCGACGATCCGAAGCCCGAGACGGTGAAGCAGCCGGTGCCCGAGGCGCGGCAGCCGGTGCCCAACAAGCCGCCGGGTGAAGTCGAGCGGCGCGCGCCGCAAGGCGGCCGGTGTGGGCCTGCTGGCGATGAAGGACCAGATCGCCGAGATCCGCGGCGCGCCGGTCGCCGTGCAGCTCAACCAGGAAATCAAGCAAGGCAAGGGCGTCGGCATCGGGCACCGGCGTCGGCGTCGGCGCGGGCAACGAGCTCGGCATCCCGGTGCGCTCGATGATCACCAGCAACGCCACCGGCGGCTCCGGCGGCATCAACACCGCGGCCTACAGCCGCAACACCGGCGGCGGCGGCCTCGCCGGCCGCGCCACCACGCTGGTCGAAGGCGTGGCCGGTGGCGGCGGTGGCGGCGGCGCGGGCGGTGGCGGCGTCAAGGGCGACGGCAGCGGCGCCGGCCGCGGCGGCACGCTGCAGCAAGGGCGGCAGCGGCAAGGCGTCGCGCTCGATCGAGGAGATCAAGCTCGTCTTCGAGCGCAACAAGGGCGCGATCTACGCGATCTACAACCGCGCGCTGCGCGAAGACCCGTCGCTGCAGGGCAAGGTGGTGGTGGAGCTGAAGATCGCGCCGTCGGGCGAAGTGGTCGACGTCAGGGTGCTGTCGAGCGAACTGAAGGCCTCCGAACTCGAAAGCAAGCTGCTCGCGCGCATCAAGGCAGTTCGACTTCGGCGCCAAGGACGTCGACATCATGGTCGTGTCCTGGCCGGTGGACTTCCTGCCGTCCTGAGCGGGCGGCGCTAACATCCGAGCGGCCGCAGCGACCGGCCGCCTCGGATGCACTCCAGCCCAAGCACTTTCGACTTCGCGCCGTACCGCCTGAGCGGCACGGTGTACGGCGTGCTGCTCAACCATGCGCCGGCGCTGGCGGCGTTGGGTGCGCAGGTGAACGAGCCGCCGTACAAGGCGCCGCCGAAGGCGCCTGTGCTGTACGTCAAGCCGCGCAACACGTTGGCTGGCGCCGGCGCCGTCGACGCCGGTGCCCGCCGACGGCGGCGCCTTGCTGATCGGCGCCAACCTCGGCGTGGTGATCGCGCGTGCGGCTTGCCGCGTCGCCGAGCCCGATGCGCTGTCGTTCGTCGCGGGCTACGTGATCGTCGACGACCTGAGCGTGGCGCACACCGAGCTTCTACCGCCCCTCGGTGCGGCACAACGCGCGCGACGGCAGTTGCGTGATCGGCGCGCCGTGGCTGCCGAGCGGGTGCGTGATCCCGAATGCGCTGGCGGTGCGTGTGTTCGTCGACGGCCGTCTGGTGCACAGCACCGACACCGGCCAACGCGTCCGCCCGCTGGCCAGGCTGCTGGCCGACGTCACCGATTTCATGACGCTGTCGCCGGCGACATGCTGATGCTCGGCACCTCGGCGGGCGCGCCGACCGCACGCGCCGGGCAGCGCGTGGCCATCGAGATCGATGGCCTGGGGCGTCTGGAGCACACGCTGGTCGCCGAGGCGAGTCGCGGCACGCTCACGCGACGGAGCCGCACGCATGAAGCGCGACGACCACACGAGGGCGCGCGCATGAAGCGCGCGCGTGTCGCCTACGCCGGCGCGATCCACGAGGCGACGCCGCATGCGCAGGGCCTGCGCCTGGCCGACGGCCGCGTCGTCGCCGAAGACGCGGTCGTGTGGCTGGCGCCGTTCGAGGTCGGCACGATCATCGCGCTCGGCCTGAACTACGCCGACCACGCGAAGGAGCTGTCGTTCGGCAAGCAGGAGGAGCCGCTGGTGTTCCTCAAGGGGCCGGGCTCGGTGGTCGGCCACCGCGGCGTCAACGCGCCGGCCGAAGGACGCGACCTTCATGCACTACGAGTGCGAGCTCGCGGTGGTGATCGGCGCCGGCGGTCGCGGCGATCCGCAAAGCCGACGCCATGCAGCACGTGGCCGGCTACACGGTGGCCAACGACTACGCGATCCGCGACTACCTGGAGAACTGGTACCGGCCCAACGCGCGCGTGAAGAACCGCGACGGCGGCACGGTGCTCGGGCCGTGGTTCGTCGACGCGGCCGACATCGCCGACACCGGTGCAGCTGAGCCTGCGCACGCTGGTCAACGGCAAGGTGACCCAGCAGGGCAACACGCGCGACCTGGTGCACGACATCCCGTCGCTGATCGAATACCTGAGCGGCTTCATGACGCTCGGCGCCGGCGACGTGATCCTCACCGGCACGCCCGAGGGCGTGGTCAACGTCAACGTCGGCGACGAGGTGGTCACCGAGATCGACGGCATCGGCCGCCTGGTCAACACCATCGTCGACGATGCGGCTTTCGGGCGTTGAAGCGAACAGGGAGGAACCACGCACATGCGCATCCAGCACCTGATCGACGGCAAGCCGGTGGACAGCCGCGCGACCTTCGAGACGATCAACCCTGCCACGCAAGAGGTGCTGGCCGAGGTGGCCGACGGCGGCGCCGCAGGAGGTCAACGCCGCGGTCGCCGCCGCGAAGGCCGCGTTTCCCGCCTGGGCCGCGCGCGCCCGCCAGCGAACGCGCCGCGCTGATGCGCAAGGTCGGCGACCTGATCGCCAAGCACGTGCCCGAGACTTCGCGCACCGAGACGATGGACACCGGCCAGGTGATCGCGCAGACCGGCAAGCAGCTGGTGCCGCGCGCGGCCGACAACTTCTACTACTTCGCCGAGATGTGCACGCGCGTCGACGGCCACACCTACCCGACGCCGACGCACCTGAACTACACGCTGTACCACCCGGTGGGCGTGTGCGCGCTGATCAGCCCGTGGAACGTGCCGTTCATGACGGCCACGTGGAAGACCGCGCCGTGCCTGGCGTTCGGCAACACCGCGGTGCTGAAGATGAGCGAGCTGTCGCCGATGACCGCGGCGCGGCTGGGCGAGCTGGTGCTCGAAGCCGGCGTGCCCGAAGGGCGTGCTGAACGTCGTGCACGGCTACGGGCAAGAGCGCCGGCGAGCCGCTGTGCGCGCCACCCCGACGTGCGCGCGATCTCGTTCACCGGCAGCACGACGACCGGCAACCGCATCGTGCAGACCGCGGGGCTGAAGAAGTTCAGCATGGAGCTCGGCGGCAAGAGCCCGTTCGTCGTGTTCGACGACGCCGACCTGGACGCGCGCGCTCGACGCCGCGCTGTTCATGATCTTCTCCAACAACGGCGAGCGCTGCACCGCCGGCAGCCGCATCCTGGTGCAGCAAGTCGATCTACGCCGACTTCGCGGCCGAAGTTCGCCGAGCGCGCCAGGCGCATCACGGTCGGCGACCCGCTCGACGAGAAGACCATCGTCGGCCCGATGATCAGCCCGCAGCACCTCGCCAAGGTGCGCCGCTACATCGAACTCGGCCCCAGCGAAGGCGCCACGCTGCTGTGCGGCGGGCTCGATGCGCCGCCAGCTGCCCGCGCACCTGCGCAAGGGCAACTACGTGCATGCCCACGGTGTTCGCCGACGTCGACAACCGCATGAAGATCGCGCAGGACGAGATCTTCGGCCCGGTGGCGTGCCTGATCCCGTTCACCGACGAAGCCGATGCGATCCGCATCGCCAACGACATCCCGTACGGCCTGTCGCAGCTACGTGTGGAGCGAGAACCTCGGCCGCGCGCACCGCGTGGCGGCGGCCATCGAAGCCGGCATGTGCTTCGTCAACAGCCAGAACGTGCGCGACCTGCGCCAGCCGTTCGGCGGCACCAAGGCCAGCGGCACCGGCCGCGAGGGCGGCACGTGGAGCTACGAGGTGTTCCTCGAGCCGAAGAACGTCGCGCGTGTCGCTCGGCAGCCACCACATTCCGCACTGGGGCGTATGACATGGGCAAGCTGCGCTCTGGCCGCCAAGATCACGCACGTGCCGTCGCTCTACCTGAGCGAGCTCGACGGTCCGCACAAGGGCTGCCGGCAGGCGGCGATCGATGGCCACAAGGAGATCGGGCGCCGCTGCCGCGAGCTCGGCGTCGACACCATCGTGGTGTTCGACGTGCATTGGCTCGTGAACAGCGAGTACCACATCAACTGCGCGCCGCACTTCAAGGGCGTCTACACCAGCAACGAGCTGCCGCACTTCATCAGCAACATGGCCTACGAGTACCCGGGCAACCCCCAGCTCGGCCAGCTGATCGCCGAGACGGCCAACGCGATGGGCGTGAAGAGCCGGGCCCACAGCAACACCACGCTCGAGATCGAATACGGCACGCTGGTGCCGATGCGCTACATGAACGCCGACCAGCACTTCAAGGTGGTGTCGGTGTCGGGCTGGTGCATGTGGCACGACCTGCACGAAAGCGGCCGCTTCGGCGCGGCGGTGCGCAAGGCCATCGAGCAGCGCTACGACGGCACGGTGGCGATCTTCGCCAGCGGCTCGCTGAGCCACCGCTTCGCGCAGAACGGCACCGCGCCGGAGTTCATGCACAAGGTGTGGGACCCGTTCCTCGAGCAGACCGACCGCAAGCGTGGTCGAGATGTGGAAGCAGGGCGACTGGAAGACCTTCTGCGAGATGCTGCCGATGTACAACGACAAGTGCTTCGGCGAAGGCGGCATGCACGACACCGCGATGCTGCTCGGCGCGCTCGGCTGGGACCGCTACGACGCCGGCGTCGAGATCATCACGCCGTACTTCGGCAGCTCGGGCACCGGGCAGATCAACGCGATCTTTCCGGTGACGGCGCTGGCGTAGCGCCGACGCGCTCGCTGCTACACCTCGACCACGAGGGCCGGATCGAACGCCGGGTTCTCGCCGATGCCCTTCATCACGTAGCCGCGCGGATTGCACAGCACGCGCGTGCCGCGCACGGTGTAGTCGAAGCTGTCGTGCGTGTGCCCGTGGATCCACAACTGCACGCGCTCGGCGCCCATCAGGCGCTCGAGATCGGACACGAAGCACCCGTTGAGCAACGATCCGGCGAAACGCGGGTGAATGCTCTGAGGCGACGGTGCGTGGTGCGTGACGACCACTGTCGAGCCGTCGAACGGCTGCCGCAGTTCCATTTCGAGCCACGTTGCCGCGCGGTCGAACAATGCCCGGCTGTCTTGCGGCGTGAAGAGGCGGCGCGTTTCGGCGTCGACGGCGATGCGTTGAAAGTCTCGGATGAGGCCTGTCGCGCCCGCCATCGACCGCGTGCGAGTCTCCTCATCCTCGAACACCCGAAAGTCGCTCCACAAGGTGGCGCCGAGAAACCTCACACCCCCAAAGAACCAGGTCTCGCACTCCAACACGTGCACGGTGCTGCCGGCAAAGTGGCGGCGCAGCTCGCGCTGCGTGCCCTGAAGATCGCCGTTGTAGAACTCATGGTTGCCGGCCACGTAGAGCACCGGCTTGCCGATCTGGTGCGCCCACGCCGCCGCTTTGTCCGGGCGTGCGATGTCGCCCGCCAGGATCACCAGGTCCGCGTCCGTCTGCGCGACGTCCATCCCGGCCATGCTGAGATGGAGGTCGGACAGCACGTGCAGTTTCATCGAGCGGATTCTCGGACATTGCCGATCGCCGCGCCCGGGTCGCGGTGGGCAGCGTCCGAGACCCGCTACCGCGCGGTGGTCGGATCGACCACCGTCGTCACGCGCGAGACGCGATTCGCCGGGAAGCCGGCCTCGGCGTGTTTCTACGCACCGCTTCCTCGCTCTGCGCGCGATAGACGCAGTCCGTACCGCGCAGGGTATTCTGTGTGTCTGTCGGGCGCGGCGGCGGTGGCACGCCCTGCGAACGATCGGCACATCGTGCGGCCAGCCTGTGGCCGCATCGGGAGCGGGATTGGGTTCTTGAAGGGATGAACACGATGCGTCGACGAACCGTCCACCAATGGCTTACCGCGGCCTTGCTGCCGCCGGCATTGTCCGGCGTGCCGATCCTGGGCAGGGCGCAGGCCGACACTCTGACCGATGAGCTACGCGCGCTGCCCCCGGGCGCCACGCTGCACAAGGTGACTGCGGTGCCCGTCGCCTATCGCGGCCGCCACGCGATCAAGGTCGAATTCACCGAAGCTGCGATGAGCGCTGAGCGCGGCGTCTCGGTGGACAACCCGACCTTCGTGCTGATCCCGGGACGCTTCCAGGACGGCACGATCGAGGTTGACCTGCTCGGGCGCCTGAACGGCGAGGGCCCTGCGGATGCGCGGGCGTTCGTGGGCCTCGGGTACCGGGTGGTCGATCCCGATGCGCGCTTCGAGTCTGTGTACCTGCGGCCGCTCAATGGTCGCAAGAAGAGCCCGCCCGCGCCGCGTGACCGGCGTGCCGTGCAGTACTTCGCCTATCCCGATTGGAAGTTCCCGCGCCTGCGCGAGCAGTATCCCGACGGACGATACGAAGCCGGCGCCGACATTGGCGATGACGAATGGATCCGGCTGAAGCTCGACATCGATGGCACACGCGTCACGGTCTCGGTGGACGGCAAGGTGGAACTCGCGCTGGCCGAGACCAAGGCGACACCCGCGCCTGGCGGCATCGGCCTTTGGGTGGGTATCGGCGCGGAAGGCTACTTCGCCAACCTGCGCGTCACACCGCGCTGAACTTGTCTCGGGCCTTGGGCAGCAACGCCGCGACCACACCCAACAGCGGCAGGTAGGCGATGGTCCGGTAGACGAAATCGATGCTTGTATGGTCGGCGAGCACGCCGAGCACCGCGGCGCCGAGGCCGCCCATGCCGAACGCAAAACCGAAGAACAGGCCCGACACCATGCCGACCTTGCCGGGCACCAGCTCCTGCGCATAGACCACGATCGCCGAGAACGCCGACGACAGCACGAGGCCGATCACGATGGTCAGCGCCGTGGTCCAGAACAGGTTGGCGTGCGGCAACAGCAGCGCGAACGGCGCGACGCCGAGGATCGAGAACCAGATCACCGGTTTGCGCCCGATGCGGTCGCCCAGCGGGCCGCCGACCAGCGTGCCGAGCGCTGACGCGAACAAGAAGATGAACAAGTGCACCTGAGCGCTTTGCACCGACAGGCCGAACTTGTCGATCAAGTAGAAGGTGTAGAAGGTGCTGATCCCGGCGACGTAGAAGTACTTCGAGAAAATCAGCACCAGCAGCACGGCGATCGCACCGAGCACCATGCGCTGGGGGTAGGGGGAGACGACGGCAGCCACAGGTCCGCGCCGCGCCGCGGCGGTATGGTGGTGCGTGTGCCACCGGCTCACCTGCAGCAGCAGCACGATGCCCAGCAGCGCCGGCAGGCCGAACCAGGCCACGCTGTGCTGGCCGTACGGCACGATCACCGCGGCCGCGACCAGCGGGCCGATCGCGCTGCCGGTGTTGCCGCCGACCTGGAAGATCGATTGTGCGAATCCATGTCGCCCGCCCGACGCCAGCCGCGCGACGCGCGACGACTCCGGATGGAACACCGCCGATCCCAGGCCCACCAGCGCTGCCGCCAGCAGCACCGCGGCATAGGTCGGTGCGTAGGCGAGCAGCAGCAAGCCGCACAACGTCGACGTCATGCCCAGCGGCAGCAGATACGGCCGCGGCTTGTGGTCGGTGAACAGGCCCACCACCGGCTGGAACAGCGATGCGGTGAGCTGGAAGGTCAACGTGATGATGCCGATCTGCGCAAAGGTCAGGCTGAAGCGGCCCTGCAGCAGCGGGTAGATCGCGAGGATCAACGACTGCATCATGTCGTTGATCAAGTGCGATGCGCTGACCGCTCCGAGCACGCGCAGCGCTGCCGGGCGCTGTTCGGGTGCGGGTCGCGCAACGGTGGCGGCGCTGGCAGAGGCAGACATCGGGTCGGTTGTGTGGTCGCCGCCAAGCGCGGCGCGGCATCATGGCATGCTGCCGGTCGGCAGCACTCTCATGGGGACTCTGGCGATGCAAGCACTGCACGGCCTGAAGGTGCTCGAGCTCGGGCAATTGATCGCCGGGCCTTTCGCCGGCAAGACATTGGCCGACTTCGGCGCCGACGTGATCAAGGTCGAGCCACCGGGCCTGGGCGACCCGCTGCGCAAATGGCGCCTGCTGCGCGACGGCACGTCGGTGTGGTGGGAGGTGCAGTCGCGCAACAAACGTTCGGTGTGCCTCGACCTGCGCACGCGCGAGGGGCAGGACGCTGTGCGCACGCTGGCCGCCGAGGCCGATGTGCTGATCGAGAACTTCAAGCCCGGCACGCTCGAAAGCTGGGGCCTCGGCTGGGACGCGCTGCACGCGCTCAATCCGCGGCTGATCATGCTGCGCATCTCGGGCTACGGGCAGACCGGGCCGTACCACGACAAGCCGGGCTTCGGCGTCATCGCCGAGGCGATGGGCGGCATGCGCCACCTCACCGGCGAGCCAGGCCGCGTGCCGGTGCGCGTGGGCGTATCGATCGGCGACACGCTGGCGTCATTGCACGGCGTGATCGGCGTGCTGATGGCGCTGCGTCACCGCGACAGCCACGGCGGCGAGGGCCAGGTGGTCGACGTCGCGTTGTACGAGTCGGTGTTCAACGTGATGGAAAGCCTGTTGCCCGAATACGACGCGTTCGGCGTCGTGCGCGAGCGCGCCGGCAGTGCGCTGCCCGGCATCGCGCCGACCAACGCCTACCCCTGCCGCGACGGCTCGTACGTGCTGGTGGCCGGCAACGGCGACAGCATCTTCCGCCGGCTGATGCACGCGATCGGTCGCGACGACCTCGCGAACGATCCGCGCTTCAAGCACAACGACGGCCGCGCCGCGGCCAGCGACGAGCTCGACGCGGCGATCGGCGCCTGGACCTCGCAGCGCGCGCGCGACGAGGTGCTCGCCGTGCTCGCCGAAGCCCAGGTGCCGGCGGGCCAGATCTACTCGGTGGCCGACATCGCCAGTGATCCGCAATACCGGGCGCGCGAGATGATCGTGCAGATCACGGCCGCCGATGGACAGCCGCTCAAGGTGCCGGGCATCGTGCCCAAGCTGAGCGCCACGCCGGGTGCGCTCGCGCACGCCGCGCCGCGCCTGGGTGAACACGATGGCGACTTGCAGCGCGGCGGCTGGCCGGTGCGCGTGGATTGAGCGGCGCCTGACGTTCGAGCGCTGCTCATCGCCTCCCGTCCGGATCGGGCGACACCACTCGGCGCAACCCGTACGGATCACGGATTGCCAGCGAGCCGCGTCGTGTCCGCAACAGCTCGGCGTTCACGAACTCGCCGACGATGCGCGCCACCACCTCGCGCGTGGTGCCGAGGTGGCGGGCCAACTGCTGCTGCGTCATCTGCAGCGTGCCGTCGGAGGCGGCGTGCGTCAGGATGAACTGCGCCAGCCGCACCTTGTGCTGGCTGGAGTGCACCTGCTCCAGTTCGGCCATCAACCGGTAGACCAGCGTGGACAGCGTGGTCACCGTGAGGTTCTGGATCGCCGGTTCGGATTCGAACAGCCGCCGGTACACCGGCCCGGCGATCACCGCGATCGAGGCCGGCGTTTCGGCCTGCACCCATGCCGGATACAAAAGGTCGTTGAACAGGCAGTTCAGCGCCAGCACGCAGGTCTCGCCGGGGTCGACGAAGTACAGCGTGGCCTCGGTGCCGTTGGGCGCGATGGTGAACACGCGCAATCGCCCTTCGAGGGCGATGTACGCGCCCGACACCGCCTGGCCCTTGTGCACGACCGCCGCCCCGTTCGCCACCCGCTTGCGCACGACACCTTGGCGCAGCAAGGCCCTGCCCGCGGCGCTCAGGTGGCGAAACGGCTCGAAGCGCTCGAGGTCATCGATCGGGGCCACGGTGTCTCAACGCGGCGCGGCGCGCGGCAGGTGGCCGCGCTGTGTCCAAAGCAGTGCACCGGTGGCGCTGGTGATGCGTGCGGCCGCACCCTGCGCGCGACGCAGCCAGCTCCAACGCTGCAGCGTGATGGCTGCGCCATGTTCGTGCAGCACCGCAGCGCCATCGACGACGAACAACTCCTGCGCATCGTCGGTGCCACCGAGCGCCAGTTCACCCCCAGGCGCGAGCCGTTCGAGTTGCACCACCAATCCCTCGGCCTGGTGCAACTCGCACACGTCACGCGCCGCAGATGTCGGTTGCCACACGCGTGCGTGCGCGAACGCGTGCACAGCGTGTCGGTCGGTGGGATGCATCTGGCGCAACTTGACGAAGATCACACAGCCGGAGTCGCTGAACGGCGCATGCTGCGAGCCAGGTGGATTGCGCACGTAGGTGCCCGCTGGGTAGCGGCCGTGCTCGTCGGCGAACGTGCCTTCGAGCACGAGGAACTCCTCGCCCAGTGCGTGCCCGTGAGCGGCAAAGCGGCTGCGCGGTGCGTAGCGCACGATCGAAGTGGCCAGCGCCACCTCGCCGCCCGCACGTTCGAGCAGCCGGCGCTCGACGCCCGGCTCGGGCGAGCGCACCCAAGGCGCCATGGCGCCGTGCACGATGGCCGTGTGCGTGCGGTCGGCGTTCAGCAGCGTTGTCGCGGTGGCAGTCATGCGTCAGAAGCGTTCGCTGTGTGGACGCAGGTCGAGCTCGTGGGTCCAGGCCGAGCGATTCTGCTCCGTCAGCCAGCGGTAGTTGCGCGCCGCCTCGGCCGGATCGATGGCTCGACTCGCGGCGCCGCCGAAGCGCTGCATGGACGGCGAGTCGAGCAACAGTCCGTCGATCACCACGTGAGCCACGTGGATGCCTTGCGGCTGCAGCTCGCGCGCCAACGCCTGTGTGAACCCGCGCAGCGCGAACTTGGCAGCCGCCAACGCCGCGAAGCGCGCACTGCCGCGCATCGATGCAGTGGCGCCCGAGCACAAGATCGTGCCACTGCCGCGCGACTGCATGGTCGGCAGCACCGCCTGCACGCAGCGGAAGGCGGTGCCCACGCCGATGCGCAGACTCTCGTCGAAGTCGCTCGTCGTCAGTTCGGCGACCGGCGCAATCACCAGGTGCGCGGTGTTGCAGATCAGCACGTCCACGGGCCCGCGCTCGTGCGCTGCGCGCTCCACGGCCGCGCGCGTGGCTGCGCCATCGCGCAGGTCGCAGGCCACGGTGTGCACCGCCTGGCGCGTATCGCCAACGCCCGGCTGCCGGCGCAGCGAGGTGACGGCAAACCCGGCATCAGCAAACTCCTGACTGAGGGCGTGTCCGAGCACCCCACCGCCCCCGGCGATCACGATGTGTCGCATGGCGCGTCAGGCCGCCAAGCCGACCGGCGTCTTCTGAAACGGCACGAAACCCGCCAGGCCTTCGACGCGCGCCAGCCAGTTGCGCACTTGCTGGTAGGGCGCCAGGTCCACGTTGCCCTCGGGCGCGCTCACGGTGTAGCTGTACATCGCCACGTCGGCCAACGTCGCGCCGTCGCCGGCGAGGAACGCGCGCGACGCGAGTGCGGCGTCCATCACCTTGAGCAGCGCGTGCGCTCGGCCGATCACGTCTTGCGCGTCGAAAGTGCTGCCAAACACGGTGTTGCTGCCAAACAAACTGATCAGCCGCGCAGCAGCGGGGCCGTAGACCAACGTGCCAGCCGCCACCGACAACCAGCCTTGCACGGCCGCCAGTGCCTTGGGCTCGCGCGGCAGCCAGCGAGCGGTGTTGTCGTACTTCGTGGCGAGGTAGACGAGGATGGCGTTGGAGTCGAACACGATCGTGCCGTCGTCGTCGAGCACCGGCACCTGGCCGAACGGGTTCATCTTCAGGAACGCCGGTGCCTTGTGGGCGTTTTTCATCAAGTCGACATCGACCAGCGCGTGCGGCAGGCGCATCAGCGACAGCGCCAACTCGGCGCGGTGCGAGTGACCGGACAGTGCAAATCGGTACAGCTTCATAGTGGGGGTGGACATCGTTCTCTCGTGACAGCACGCTGCAACAGCACAGCGAGCCGCACGGTATCGATCCGATCGCCGGCGATCTGTACCACTTGCTACACAACAGCCGGCGTTGGCCAGAGCCCGCTGCCCGGCGCGGTGGGCGCGCATTGAGGAACAATGCACCCAGGCACCCTTCGGAGCGACCGCATGCCGCACCTCGTGATCCTCTACACCCCGCAGCTCGACCGCGACACCGACATGACGGGCCTGTGCCGCAAGCTGGCCGACACGATGATCGGCTTGAAGGACGAAGCCGGCAAAGCGGTGTTTCCGATCGGCGGCACGCGTGTGCTGGCTTACCCCGCGGCGCACCACGCGGTGGCCGACGGCGGCGTCGCCGCGCGCGCGCAGGGCAAGGGTCAGGACTGCGCGTTCGCCTACTTCAACCTGCGCATGGGCCGCGGCCGCAGCGATGCGGTGAAGAAGGCCGCCGGCGAAGCCTTGGTCGCGGTGGCGCGCGAACACCTGGCGCCGGTGCTCGAGCGACGACCGTTGGCTTGACCTTGCAGGTCGACGAAGGACAGGAAGCCTTCGACGGCAAGTTCGGCAACCTGCACGCGCTGTTCGCCGGCAAGTCATGACGACGACGCTCGACGACCACACGATCTCGTCGTTGGCCAGACAGCTCTACGACGCGCGCAAGTCGCGCACGCAGTTGCGCCACTTCTCGCAAGCAGCACCCGTCGATGACGATCGACGACGGCTATGCGATCCAGCGCGCGTGGGTGAAGCTCGAGCAGGCCGATGGCCACCGCATCGTCGGCCGCAAGATCGGCCTCACGTCGCGCGCGATGCAGCAATCGAGCCAGATCAACGAGCCCGACTTCGCGCCGCTGATGAGCGACATGGTGTTCAACGCCGGGCGGCGACATCCCGATCGAGCGCTTCATCGCGCCGCGCATCGAGGTCGAGCTGGCGTTCATCCTCGGCAAGCCGCTCAAAGGCCCCGGCGCCACGCTGTTCGACGTGCTGGCCGCCACCGAGGTGGTGACACCGGCGATCGAGATCATCGACGCGCGCATCGAGCAGCTCGATCGCGAGACCAGGCAGATGCGCAAGGTGTTCGACACCATCTCGGATTTCGCGGCCAACGCCGGCATCGTGATGGGCGGCCGGCCGGTGCGCCCGCACGACGTCGATCTGCGCTGGGTCGGCGCGCTGCTGCACAAGAACGGCGTGGTCGAAGAGACCGGCCTGGCCGCCGGCGTGCTCAACCACCCGGCCAACGGCGTGGCCTGGCTGGCCAACAAGATCGCGCCCTACGGCGAGTCGCTCGAGCGCCGGCCAGATCGTGCTCGCCGGCTCGTTCACGCGGCCGGTGTTCGCCCAGGCCGGCGACACACTGCACGCCGACTACGGCCCGCTCGGCAGCGTGGCGTTCCGTTTCGTCTGAGCACAACAGCAAACGGCCGCTGACGCGGCCGTTTGGGTTCGCGCCTGCGCGCGCCTCGTCAGCTGCCGCCCTTCGCGGCCGGTTCGCGCAGGAAGATCTCGACGCGGCGGTTCTGCGCGCGCCCAGCTGACCGAGTCGTTGGCCGCCACCGGCGCGCGTGCACCCTGGCCTTCGGTGATCACGCGGCCGCCGGTCACGCCCTTGGTGGCCATGTAGTCGCGCACGGCTTCGGCGCGGCGCACCGACAGCGGGTTGTTGATCGTGTCGCTGCCGGTGGCGTCGGTGTGGCCGACCACGCGCACCTGCATGTTCGGGTCGAGCCCCTTGGCGAACTCGTCGAGCACCGGGCGCATGTTGCCCTTGACGTCGGAGCGGCCCACATCGAACGAGAAGTCGCTCGGCACGTTGACCTTGAGCTGGTTGTCGTCGGTGCGGGTGACGGCGATGCCGGTGCCTTGCGAGGCCTTCTCCATCGCCTTGCGCTTGTCTTCCATGTGCTTGGACCACAGGTTGCCGGCCACCGCGCCGCCGACGGCACCGATCGCCGCACCCTTGCCGGCGTTGCCGCTGTTGGAGCCGATGGCGGCGCCGAGGATGGCACCGATGCCGGCGCCGGTGGCGGTGCCCTTCTCGCGCTCGGACATGTTCTCGCAGGCGGCCAGCGCGGCCACTGCGGCGAGCGTTACCAGGGTTCGAACGGTCGGACTGTGGATCGTCATGGTTCCCTCACTTGATTTGGTTTGTTTCGGCGTCACACGCGACGCAGTTGCCCTTGCTCGATGCGCACGCGGTCGCCGACCTTCAGGCCGTCGAGCTGCGTGGGCTCGAAAGTGCGTGTCTCGCCGTTGTCGAGCTGTACCTGCACGCGGTAGCCCACCACTTTGGTGTTGGTGGCCTTCTCGACCTGGTGGCCCGCCACGGCGCCACCGACGGCGCCCAGCAACGTCATCGCCTTCTTGCCGTCCCCCTTGCCAAACTGATGGCCGACCACGCCGCCGAGCACGCCGCCCGCCACCGCGCCGACGCCGCTGGCATTGGCTTCGGTGATCGAGTCGATCTGCCTGATCGCGCCGACCGTGTTCGACGGCGGTGCGGCGGCGACTCTGACCACAGGCGCAGGTTCCGCCTTCACCGGCATCGGCTTGGCAACCGGTTTCGCCACCGGCTTGGCCACCTGCACGGGAGCCGGCTTCTCCGCTGGCGCCGCAGGGGGCACCGGCGTCGGCTCCGCGACGACCACCGGTGCCGGTGGCGGTGCGGCGGCCACGGTGGCGGCCGGAGCCTGTGCGGTCTTGGTCGCGCTGCTGCCGTCCTGCGGCCCGCAGGCACTGACTCCTGCGCCGACGGCGGCCACGACCAGCGTGCCGATCCACAAATTGCGTGTCTTGTTCAAGCTCATGTCCACTCCAGAAACTCCACCGCCCCACAGTGCGGCGGATGACCCGGACAACCATAGCGGAGCGACTTGGACACAGTGTTTCCTTGCGTGACGCCGAGCGAAATACTGCACGGCGCAGGCGTCATATGACGACATTGCGCAGCGCCGGCGACCATGCTTGAATGCGCCGCCCCCGAAGCTGCTGGAGGAGACATGACAAATCACACACGGCGCGAGTGGTTGGCTGCCGGTGCCTACACCGCGCTGGGCGCACTGATGCCAGCCGTTGCGAGTGCTGCGATGGGCCCCAACGACAAGTTCGACTTGCTGGTGCGCAACGCCAACGTGCTCGATCCGAGCCAGAACCTCAAGGGCACGCGCGACATCGGCATCCGCTACGGCCAGATCGAGAGCATCGCCGCCAGCATCGCGCCCGAGCGTGCCGAGCGCGTGATGGATGCCGCCGGGCGCCTGGTGACGCCGGGCCTGATCGATCTGCACGCGCACACGTTTCCGTATGGCTCGGCGATCGGCATTCCGGCCGACGAGCTGGTGGCGCACCAGTGCACGACCACCGTGGTGTCGGCGGGCGACGCGGGCGCCAACAACATCGCGGCCTTCCGGCGCCTGGCCATGCCGGCCACGCGCACGCGGCAGTTCGCGTTCGTGCACATCGCGGTCGCCGGGCTCGCGGGCTTCCCGGTGCCCGAGCTGTTCAACATCGACTATGCGCAGGTCGATGTCGCGGCGCGCGCAGTGGCCGAGAACGCCGACTTCGTGCTCGGCATCAAGGTGCGCATGAGCGAAAACGTGATCGCGCGCCACGGCCTGGAGCCGTTGAAGCGTGCGATCGCTGCCTGCGAGAAGTCGGGCGTGCCGGCCAAGGTGATGTGCCACATCGGCGGCGTGCAGTCGCGCGAGCTGATGTCGCAGATTCTCGATTTGCTGCGCGCCGGCGACGTGCTGACGCACTGCTACTCGGGCGCACCGAATGTCGCGGGCGAGGGGACCAACATCGTGCAGGACGGCAAGCTGCTGCCCGCCGCGCTGGCCGCCAAGCGGCGTGGCGTGGTGTTCGACGTCGGCCACGGCGGCGGCAGCTTCGACTACACCGTCGCCGAGGCCGCCATCGCGCAGGGCTGCCCGCCTGACACGATCTCGTCGGACATCCACGTGTTCTCGGGCAACACACCCGGAATGCCGTATTTGCCGTGGGTGATGAGCAAGTTCCTCAACATGGGCTTCACGCTCGAGCAGGTGATCACCATGGCCACGGCCAACCCGGCGCGTGTGATCGGCCGCGTGCCCAAGCTCGGCACGCTGCAGCCGGGCGCACCGGCCGACCTGTCGTTGTTCGAGTTGGTCGAGGGTCCGGTGTCGTTCGTCGACACGCGCAACAACAAGCGCGACGGCAAGGTCTACCTCAAGCCATCGGCCACGGTGGCCGGCGGCGTGGTGTTCGGCCGGCCCTATCAGGCGCCGTTCACGGTGCGCTAGGCGCTGTCGCCGCTGCCGAGGTAGGCGCGTCGGATCTCGGGGCGCGACATCAGCGACTCCGGGGTCCCTTCGGCGACGATGCGCCCTTCCTCGAGCACGTAGACGCGCTGCGCGATCTGCATCGCGATGGCCACGTTTTGCTCGACCAGCAGCATCGTCATGCCTTCGGCGCTGATGCGCCGAAACGCCGCGAACAGGTCTTGCACCACCAGCGGCGACAGGCCGAGCGACGGTTCGTCCAGCAACAGCAGCTTCGGCCGCGACATCAGCGCGCGCGCGACTGCCACCATCTGCTGCTGGCCTCCGGACAGCGACGCCGCCGCAGCCTTCAGCTTGGCCTTCAATGCCGGGAACAACGCGAGCGCGTGCTCCAGCGAGCTCGAGCGCTGCGCGCGTGCGCCCGGCAGCAGGCTGCCGAGTTCGAGGTTCTCGAGCACGCTCATGGTCGCGAACAGCCGCCGGCCTTCGGGCACGATGGCGATGCCCTCGGCGCAGAAGCGGTGCGGCGGCAGCCGCGTGATGTCGCGGCCGTCGAACTGAATCGTGCCGGCGCGTGCGCGCAACAGCCCGGCGAGGGTGTTGATCAGCGTCGACTTGCCGGCGCTGTTGGGTCCGACGACGCTGAGCAGCTCGCCGCGATGCATCTCGATCGACACGCCCCACAACGCGGGCGCGGCGCCGTAGGCCACTTCGAGCTCAGTGACCCGCAGCATGCGCCGTTCCCAGAGTAGGCGGCCATCACGTCGGGCCGCCTGCATCACTTCTGCCGGCCGGGCCTTCGGCCAGCAACTGGCCGTGGTTCAACACCACCAGGCGATCGCTCAGCGCCAGCACCGCGCGCATCACGTGCTCGACGAACACGACCGTGGTGCCGTCGTCGCGGATGCGCCGGATCAAAGCGATCGCGTCGTCGATCTCCGCCGGGTTGAGGCCGCACAGCACCTCGTCGAGCAACACCAGCCGCGGCCGCGACGCCAGCGCCCGAGTCAGCTCGAGGAACTTGCGCTGGTGCAGGTTCAGCGCGTCGGGCAGGGCCTCGGCCTTCGCGGACAGGCCGGTGAAGCCGAGCCAATGGTCGGCCTCGCGCCGCGCCTGCGCCGCCGACAGCGCCGCGCCGCCGAACATCGCTGCCGCGGCCACGTTGTCGCGCACGCTCAGGTGCGCGAACGGGCGCGGGATCTGGTAGGTGCGCGCGATGCCCGCATGCGCGATGCGATGCGCCGCCAGGTGCACGATCTCGCGCCCTTCGAATTGAATGCGGCCGGCGCTGGCCGCAAAGTGCCCGCTGACCACGTTGATGAAGGTCGACTTGCCCGAGCCGTTGGGGCCGATCAGGCCCAGGATCTCGCCGCGGCGGATCTCGACGTCGATACCGGCCAGCGCCTGCACGCCGAAGAACGACTTGGCCAGTCCGCTGGCGCGCAGCAGCGTGTCGCCGGCGCGCGCTGCCGCGGCTGCATGTGCTCTCGCCTGCAACGGCTCGGTGGCGGGCACCGGCGCGGCACTCGCCGGCGGCGCGGCGGCCGATGGCGCGGCGGCACGCCGCTGCAGCAGCCGCGGCACGATGCCCTGCGGCATGAACAAGATCGCCGCGATCAACACCGCGCCGGTGGTGGCCTTGCCGGCCAGCGCGAGGTCGCCCTTGGTGAACGCGTACAGCAGCGCGGTGATCACGGTGGCGCCGACCGCCGGCCCGGCCCAATGGCGCGTGCCGCCGAGCACGCTCATCAGGATGACGGTCAGCGGCACGTTGATCGAGAACACCTCGGCGGTGGTGACGTACGAGATGAAGAGGGCGTGCACGCCGCCGGCGATGCCGGCCAGCGCACACGAGATGGCCAGGGCCAGCAGCTTGTAGCGATAGGTCGGCACGCCCATCACCTCGGCGGCGTCCTCGTCGTCGTGGATCGCGAACAGGCCGACGCCCAGCCGCGACTGCTGCACCGCGTAGGCGATCAGCAGCGCTGCCACCGCGCCCATCAGCGCCAGCAGGTAGAACGTGCCGGGCTGGGTCGGTGCCAGCCTGGGCACCGGCACCGCGCTCAGGTAGATGCCGGGCCCGCCGTCGATCGGGGTGTTGAGCACGATGGTGGCCAGCACGAAGGTCACGGCCAAGGTCAGCAGCGCGAACAGCTCGCCGCGCACCGAGCGCACGCGGAACACCACCGCACCGAGCGCGACGCCGAGCGTGATGGCCACCAACGCCGCCACCGGCAGCGTGGCCAGGAACGGCCAGTCGAACTTGCCCGTCAGCACCGCGGTGGTGTAGACACCGGCGCCGAAGAACGCGCCGTGGCCGAACGAGAAGTAGCCCGAGTAGCCCGACAGGATGTTCCACGAGGTGGCCAGCAGCACCCAGTGCAGCACCAGGTAGAGGATCGACTCGTAGAACGCCGGCAGCCGCAGCAGCGGCACGCAGGCCAGCGCGGCGCCCGCGAACAGGATGCCGGCGACGACGGACCGCTTCATCGAGGAACTCGTGCATGTTGCGCCGCTCCAGCGGCGCATCCCCAAGCGGACACCACGGATCCGGCTTTAGCTCCGGCGTCACATCGCTCGCGCGATATGAGCCTTCGCTGAAGCGCAAGCGCTTTGCCGGTCCGTCGGTGTCGCCACGCGCCTTGCAAGGCGCATGGCGCTCGCCAGCCACTCGCGAGCGCGCAGGCGCTCGCTCGGTGCGGGCTCGCCCCCCTCGAGGGGGAGGCGGCCGCCAGGCCGCATCGGGGGGGAGTCATGGTTTCAGCAACAGCAGCGCGATCAGCAGCGTGAACGACACGATCGGCGCCCACGACGGCGCGGTGATGGCCATCGTCAAGGCTTCGCTGACGCCGATCACCACGCCGGCCACCAGCGGCCCGAGCGCGCTGCCCAGGCCTCCCATCATCACGGCCGCGAAGACGACGCCGATCCAGGCGTAGATCTGCGACGGCGCCAGCGTGAAGCTCAACGACAGGCAGACGCCGGCCACCGCGGCCAGCGCCGCGCAGGTGCCGGCCAGCAGCAGCGCCAGCGCACGCTGGTTGACGCCGAACGCGGCGGCGATCGGTGCATCCTGCGCGGCAGCGCGCAGTGCCTTGCCGAGGTCGGTGTGCTTCAGCAGCGCCCAGATGGCGAACGACAGCACGAGCGCGGCGCCGAGCGTGATCAGCTCGGGCACCGGCACGAAGAGGGCGCCGACCTTGAACTTGGCCTGGTTGTAGTGCGACTCCAGGCGTCGGAAGTCGGCACTCCAGATGCCCTGGATGCCCGCCTCGATGATCGCCGTGACCCCGAAGGTGACCAGCAGCGAGTTCAGCGGCGACACGTCGAAGCGCTGCACCAGCCAGTGCAACGCCATGCCCAGCACGAAGAACAACGGCGCCAGCACCGCCAGCGTCAGCAGCGGGTCGACGCCGGTGCTGGCCACCAGCTGGTAGCACAGATACGCCGCCGCGAAGGTGAACGCGAAGTGCGCCAGGTTGATCGTGCGCAGCAGGCCCCACGACAGGCCCAGCCCGAGGCCGATCAGCCCGTACAGCGCGCCGACGAACAGGCCCGACAGCGCCGACTGCGCGAGCAGGGTCGCACTCGGCAACGTCATCGTCGATCCGGCAGCGTCATCGCCACCGCCCGGCGGACAGCGGCGCCGTCACTTGACGATCATCTTCGCGCCGGGCGCGGCCACGTTGGCCGGATAGACGATCAGCCAACGGCCGTTTTGCACCTGCTTCACGTGCATCAGGTCGTCGCCGTAGTTGTTGGGCCCGTCGAAGCGCAGCTTGCCCTGGATGGTGTCGACCTTGTTGGCCTTGAGCCAGGTCGCCATCGCCTTGTCGTCGAGGCTCTTGGTGCCGACGACGGCGGCCTCCAGCAGCTGCCACGCGGTGTACGACGCCGCGGCCTGCACCTCGACGTTGGTCTCCGGCAGGTTGGCCTTGGTCGCGCGCTCGCGGAAGGTCTTGGTGAATTCGGCAGCCACCGGCGACGCGTTCATCGGCGCGTGGTCCTCGAAGATGCTGACGCTCAACGCGCCGTCGGCGTCGGGCGACTTCACCATCGGCCCGGGCGCCGGATAGACGTAGAAGTGCAGCGGCGGCGTGTAGTCGAGCTTCTTCATCGCGTCGATCAGCAGGTTGCCGTCCAGCCCGATCGCGCCGACCCACACGAAGTCGGGCTTGGCGTCCTTGATGCGGGCGGCGATCGGCCCGAAGTCGCGGTTGCCGAACTCCCACTCGAGGAACAGCACTTCCTCGATGCCGCGCTTCTTGGCGACCTCGCGCGCGCCCAGCGAAATGAAGTGCAGCGACGGGAACTTGCTGGTCACCACGGCGATCGTCTTGGGCGCCTTGCCGGCGGCGGCGAGCGCACTGAACACCGTGGCGGGCACCGTCGCGCCGGGGTCGGGGCCGAGCGACCAGGCCGGGAACTGCCGCTCGTACTTGGCCATGCTCGGAATGCCGAACGTGTGATGGATCAGCACCTTGTCGTAGCGCTGCGCCACGCCCATCGCCGACAGGATCGCGCCGGTGGCGTAGGGGCCCATCAGCAGGTCCACCTTGTCGGCGGTGATCAACTGCTCGTACAGCGTGCGCGCCACGTCGGGCTTGGACTGGTCGTCCTTGACGATCCACTCCACCTGGCGGCCGAGCAGGCCGCCGCGCTTGTTGAGCTGCTCGACGTAGATCTCGCCCACCAGCTTGTGCACCTGCGCGGTGGCCGACAACGGGCCGGTCAACGCCAGCGTGCTGCCGATGCGCACCGGCGTGGGTTGGGCATGCGCGAACGCTGCGAGCAGCGCCAACGACGCGAGCGCCACCACATGGCGCCAGGCTGAGATCGGGCTCATCGGGTCTCCTCTTTCTGGTCTGACGACTGCGACGCCGCAGCGTAGCAACCCGCTATCGCTTGGCATTGGGGCGAACCCGGGTCTGCCCACGCGAGCGCACGGGTTCTACACTCGGCGGCGCTGTTTCGCTGACTTGAGGAGCCGTTCGATGGCCGACACCGCCGCCCCCTCGACGACCCGCCGCGCCGGAGCGCTCGGCGTGCACTCGCTCGACCGCTTCGTGTTCACCGTGCCCGAGCTCGACGCCGCTGAAGCGTTCTACCGGGCCTTCGGCCTCGACGTGCGGCGCAGCGGCCAGCGGCTCGACCTGCACACCTTCGGCCATCCGCAGCGGTGGGGCTCGGTGTTCGCGGCGGGCAGCGCCAAGAAGCTGCAGTACCTCAGCTTCGGCATCTTCGCCGACGACGTGGCAGCGTTTCGCGAGCGCATCCAGAAGCTGGGCCTGGGCTGCGAGCCGCACCCGCTGGCCGACCGCGAGGGCCTGTGGCTGCGCAGCCCCGACGGCGTGCCGCTGCAGCTGGTGGTGGCCGACAAAGCCTCGCCGTCACGCAAATCGGTGCCGACCGCGCTCGACCCGGTGGCGCCCGGTGCCGGCGCCGCACCCGGCCGCAGCCGTGTGAAACCGGTGCACCCGCGCCGCCTGTCGCACATCCTGTTGTTCAGCCCCGACGTGCTGCGCATGGTGGGGTTCTGCCGCGACGTGCTCGGCCTGCGCCTGTCGGACCACTCCGGCGACGGCATCGCGTTCGTGCACGGCGTGCACGGCAGCGATCACCACCTGGTGGCGTTCGCCAAGTCGCACGCACCGGGCCTGCACCACTCGAGCTGGGACGTCGGCAGCGCCAACGAGGTCGGCCTCGGTTCGGAGCAGATGCGCAACGCCGGCTACGCGCGCGGCTGGGGTGTCGGCCGCCACGTGCTCGGCTCCAACTACTTCTACTACGTCAAAGACCCGTGGGGCAGCTTCGCCGAGTATTCGTTCGACATCGACTTCGTGCCGCACGACCTCGACTGGCCGGCGGCCGACCACCCGCCGGAGGACTCGTTCTACGTCTGGGGGCCGCCGCCGCTGGAGGAATTCATCGAGAACCACGAGGCGCCGGCCTGACGCTCGTCCTTGGTGCGCCGCGCTTGCGGGCCCAGGCCGAACAGCGGTCGCAGCCAGCGCAGGCGACGCACGGCCAGGTAGACCCCGAAGCTGGCAGCCAGCGTCAGCGCCGCCAGCAGCGGCCCCTCGAGCGCCGGCGCCCAACGCAGGGGCGCCAACGCCATCGCCAACCCGACGATCAGCGTCTGGTGCACGATGTACACCGGGAACACGCTGTCGGCGAGCGTCGCGCGCCAGCGGTGATCGCGATTCAGGTGCACCCGGGCGAAGCCCACCGCGGCCACGATGGCTGACCACTGCATCGCGGCGAACGCCGTGCGTCCCAGCCACAGCCAGTTCGCCTTCACCGCCGTGGCCGGCAGCGCGGCGCTCGACAGGCCCACCATCACGGCCCAGGCGACCCCTGCCAGCACCAGCGCCGGCCAACGCAGCTCGGCGCAGCGCTGCCATGCGGCCGCATCACGCGCCCACGCCGCGCCGACCACGAACACGCCGAGATAGATGGCGTGCAGGTACCAGTCGCCGACCAACGCGTGCGTGGCCGGAAAACGATCGATCAAGGTGATGCGCAGCAGGGCCAGCACGGCGACCGGCAGCCACAGGAACGCGGCCCCGCCCAGCGCGCGGTTGAGCCCCTGCGCGATGCGCTCGAGCGCGCGCGGCCACGCACGCAGCAGCAGCCACAGCGCCAGCGTGTAGACGAACAGGTAGGCCACGAACCACAGGTGGTTCCAGGTCGGCAGGATCAGGCACGAGCCGGCGCTCTTGCAGAAGCCGCCGTAGCCGGTGACGTACAGCCGCATGAAATCGAGGTAGCTGCCCGCGTAGCCGTGCTGCTGCACGACCTCGAAGTACGACTGCGGCGGCACGATCACCGCCATGCCGAACAGCAGCGGCCACAGCAACCGCTTCGTGCGCGAGCCGAGCAGCGCCGCGCTGGTGCCGTCGCGCTGCAGCATGAACGACGTGGCCGCACCCGAGATCAGGAACAACAACGACAGCCGCCACGGCGACGACAAGCGCATCCACGGCTCGAGCGCGGTGCTGGCGTCGAGGCTCTTGACGTGCCAGGGCCAGCTCACGTAGTACATGCCCACGTGGTAGAGCACCAGCAGCGCGAACGCGCCGATGCGCAGCCAATCGAGGAACAGCAGGCGCGATGACGCGGGCGGTGGCTGCAGGCGTGGGCACGGGTGAGGACCTCCGGCGCGATGGTGATGACCACGCCACCGTACGCACGGCGCCCGCCCCGCGCCAGCGCCTTGGGGCGAAGTGGGGGCCTGGTGGGGCGAAGCGGGCGTCAGGCGCCGGGCTTCAGCCGTTGCGTCAGCTGGCTGCGGAACTGGCGCGAGCACGGCACCGACGCGCCGCTGCGCAGCAGCACCTGCGCATCGCCCTTGGCCAGCGCCTGCACGCCGGCCACGTGCGCCAGCGCCACCGCGGCGCCGCGCTGCGTGCGTACGAAGGCATCGCCCAGGTCGGCCAACAGCGCGGTCAGCGTGCGGCGCAGCAGCGGTGCGCGCGGGCCCGCGTGCACCACCACGTAGTTGTCGGCGGCCTCCAGCCACTCGATCTCGCCGACCGCGACCACCCAGGTGCGGCCACGGTCGGGGATCACCAGCTGGCTCGGCGCCGGGCGTGGCGCGGGCGCAGCCGCGCGGCGCGACAACAGCCGTTGCACCGCGCGCGCCACGTGCTCGGCGTCGGCGGGCTTGAGCAGATAGTCCAGCGCCGCGGCGTCGAAGGCGGGCAGTGCATAGTGGTCGAACGCGGTCACGAACACCACCGCCGGCGCCGGATCGGGCAGCGACGCGGCGACGCTCAAGCCGTCGACCTCGGGCATCTGCACGTCGAGAAACAGCGCATCGGGCGCGTGCGCGGCGTGCAATTCGAGCGCCTCGCGGCCGTTGCGCGCCTCGGCCACCACCTCGACCTGCGGATGCGCCAGCAGCAGCCGGCGCAAGCGCGCGCGCGCCGGCGCCTCGTCGTCGACGATCAGCACGCGCAGCGCGGGAACGCTCATCGTCGTCGACGGCCTCTCACGGCTGGCGCGACTCACGTCTGCGCCGGCAGATCGAACCACGCGATCGCGCCGCCGCCCACACGCGCCACCAACCTGACCTGTGCACGATCGCCGTGCAACGCGGTCAGGCGCTCGCGCAACGTGCCCAGCCCCACGCCCGTGGCAGGTTCGTCTGGCACCGTGCCGCGATCCTGCTCGACCTCGACGCGCAGCCGATCGCCCAGGCGCCGCGCGCGCAACGTCAACGTCGTCAGTTCGCTGGACCGCTCGACGCCGTGGCGAAACGCGTTCTCGAGCAGCGGCTGGATCGCCAGCGTCGGCACGCGGCAGGCCCGCGCAGCGGGGTCGACCTCGATGCGCAGGGTCACGCGGTCGGCGAAACGTTCGCACATGATGGCCGCGTAGCCGTCGACCAGCTTCAACTCCTCGTCGAGCGTGCAGCTCGGCCGCCGCGTCAGGTCGGTGGTGGCGCGCAGCAAGGCGGCCAACCGCGTGAGCAGCGAATCGGCCAGGTCGGGCTTGTCGTGGATCGTCGAGGCGATCGTGTTCAGCGCGTTGAACAGGAAGTGCGGCTCCAGCTGCTGCGTCAGTTGCGCCAGTTGCGCCGCCTGCGTGCGCAGCCGCTGCTCCGACAGCGCCGCGTGCGTGCGCACGCCGAACACGATCGCGGTGAACAGCATGAAGAAGAGGGCGAACTTGGTGCACTCGTACAGGTACACCGATCCCCAGGCTGGATGGCTGGTAGGTCTCGCCCAGCAGCGCGTAGACCGCATGGCGCAGCGCATAGATCGCGGTCACGAAAGCCGGCGCGAACAGCGGCAACCAACGCAACTGCAGCCAGAACCAGCGTGCCGGTTGCGTCAGCCAGCCGTCGTGTCGCGGTGCGTTGCGCCACAGCCAGGCCAGCATCAAGGTGGCCACCAGGCACGCGCTGCCCTCCCACAGCACCGGCTTCCACCAGTCGCCGCCGCCGTCGCGCGCGTAGTCCTGCACCTGCACCGTCAGCATCAGCAGCCAGAACAGCGCCCACGCGAGCAGCCAGCCGGCGCGGCTGCGCGCCGACAGCGGGTGGGCGAGGGCAGCGGTGGTCATGGCCGCGGGCGTTGCATCTGAAATGCCGGCGCATTGTGCGGCAGCGCCGAATCGCGCGCGTCTCGCGGCATGATGCGCGGTGGATCAGCCCGCGGCAAGAACATGTTGACCCCCACGCTCTCTTCTTGGCTGCGGCCGGCGCTTCGCGCCTTCACATCGCTGCGCGATGTGAGCCTTCGCCGCAACCTTCGGTTGTCGCTGCCCCCCGAGGGGGCGCTCAGCCGGCTCGGGAGCGGCCCAGCGCCGGCTGACATGTTGACCCCCAAGCCCAGCCCCGACACGTTGTGCGCCCAAGGCGGGACCGCGCGGGCGCACGATTCGGCGCTGGTGCCGCCGATCGTCTACAGCGCCACCTTCGCGGCGCGCGACGCGCAGGAGTTCGCCGCGATGGCGAGCCAGCCGCGGCACGCGCGCTACTACACGCGCTACGGCAACCCACTGCACGAGCAGGTGGCGGCGCAACTGGTGGCGCTCGAGGGAGCCAGCGCCGACACGCACGACGCGCTGCTCACCGCGTCCGGCATGGGCGCGATCTCGCTGGTGCTGCTCGGCCTGCTGAAGGCGGGCGACCACGTGGTCGCGCAGACCAATCACTACATGGCCAGCGCCAAGCACTTTTCCGAGCTGCTGCCGCGTTTCGGCGTGCGCTGCACGCTGGTCGACCAGACTGACCTCGCGCAGTGGGAACGTGCCATCACGCCCGGCACGCGGCTGGTGATGACCGAGACGCCGGTCAACCCGACCTGCGCGCTCACCGATCTGGCCGCGGTCGCTCGCCTGGCGCGTGCCCACGGCGCCGTCAGCGTCTGCGACAACACCTTCGCCAGCCCGCTGAACCAGCAGCCGCTGGCGTTGGGCATCGACCTGGTGGTGCACAGCGCCACCAAGTACCTCGGCGGCCACCACGACCTCACCGCCGGCGCGGTGGTCGGCGCGCGCGCGCTGATCGATGCGCTGTGGCCGACGCAGATCTGCCTGGGTGCCACGTTGAGCCCGATGGACGCCTGGCTGCTGCTGCGCGGCCTGCGCACGCTGGCGTTGCGCGTGCGCCAGCACAACGCCAGCGCGCTCGAGCTGGCGCGCTGGCTCGAGCAGCAGCCGCAGGTCGAGCGCGTGTTCTATCCGGGCCTGCCGTCGCATCCGCAGCACGCGTTGGCCAAGCGGCAGATGCAGGGCTTCGGCGGCGTCATGAACATCGTCATCCGCGGCGGCTACGAGGAGACCAGCCGTTTCGTGCACGCACTCGAGCTGCCGTGCCAGGCGGTGAGCCTGGGCGGCGTCGAGAGCCTGGTCGTGCACGCGGCGGCGATGTGGCGCGGCACGATGAACGACGAGCAGATGCGCGTGGCAGGCATCGCGCCCAACGCGGTGCGGCTGTCGGTTGGCGTCGAAGGCGTCGACGACCTGCGCGCCGACCTCGCGCAGGCACTGGCGACGGTATGAACTGAGTTGGGCAACGGCGCGCGGGCGCGCATCGGCCCGTGCATGCAACGCCGTGGGATGCGTGACCTTCGAGATGGAGACGTGATGATGATCTGGATACGCCGCGCGTTGATAACGCTGGTGTCGTTGCTGGTGCTGGCTGCCGTCGTTGTGGCCGCTGCGGTGTGGAATGGCGAGCGCAAGCGCGAGCGCGTGGTGCAGTTGCCGGCGTTGAAGGCGCCGGCGTTCACTGAAGATGCGGCGGCGCGCGAACGCGGCGCCTACCTGTATGCCTCGCGCGGCTGCGCCGATTGCCACGGCGCCGATGGTGCGGGCCGCGTCTTCGTCGACGATGGCAAGGGGCTCAAGATCAAGGGCCCGGCCATTCACTCCGGCCCCGGCAGCGTGACGGCCGGCTATGTGCCGCAGGACTGGGACCGCATCGTGCGTCACGGCGTCAAGCGCGACGGACACCCGGCGATGGTGATGCCGAGCGAAGACTACAACCGCTTCACCGACGCCGATCTCGCCGCGCTGGTGTCGTACGTGCGCGTGCTGCCAGCAGCCGGTGGCGGCGCCGGCATCGTGGAGTTGCCGCTGCCGGTGCGTGCGCTGTACGGCGTCGGCTTCATCGAGGACGCGGCGGCCAAGATCGACCATGCATTGCCGGTGCAGCAACCGGTGCCCGAGGGCGTGACGGTGGCGCACGGGCGCTACGTCGCCAACACCTGCCTGGGTTGCCATGGCGCCGACTTCTCCGGCGGCCCGGTGCCCGGCGGCCCACCCGACTGGCCACCGGCCGCGCGCCTGAACAACAAGGGCGCCGACAACGCGATGGCGCGCTACCCCAAGCCAGACGCGTGGGTGGCGATGTTCCGCAGCGGCAAACGCGCCGACGGCAGCGAGATCAAGGTGATGCCGTTCGGATCGTTCTCGAAGATGAGCGACACCGACCTGCGGGCGCTGCACCTGTACCTGAAGAGCCTTTGACGCCGCGGCGGATCAGCGCGTCAGCGGCGCCGGCAGCGGCGCGGCGCCGGTTTCGCCGGGCAGCAGGTTCACGATGGCGACCGTGAAGACGGCGATGCCGGCCATCGCGAACAGCAAGGCGTCGAAGCCGGCGGCCTTGACCACCGGGCCGAGCAGCCACACCGCGAGCGAGCTCAAGCCGATCGATACCGTCAGCCGCATGCCCGCCACGCGCGAGCGCATGCGGTCGTCGACATAGCGCACCACCATCGCGTCGGTGAACGGGATGGCGCCGAACACCATCAGCATCACGGCGGCGAGCGCGGCGTAGAGCCACCAGCCCTGTGCCTGCGCGGCCAGCACGAACAGCGGCACCTGCGCCAGCATGATCGTCAGGTACAGCGCGCTTCAGCGAGATGCGGTCGATCAGGCGGCCCACCACCACCTGCGCCAGCGAGGCCAGCGCGTAGACCGCCGCCAGCATCACGCCGAGCGTGGCCGGGTCTTCGACGATCGCGCGCATGCGCTCGGCCAGCAACTGCGCGTTGCCGTTGGTCGTCATGTTGAACGACAGGCTGTTGGCGGTGGCGGCCACCGTCATCACCGCGAACGCCCGTGCCAGCTGCGCCGCCGGCAACGACACGCTGGCCTTGCGCGAGCGCGACGCCGGCGGCTCGGTCTCGCGCGGCGCGAGACGCCAGAACACGATGCCGCAGCCGATGCACACCAGCCCGGGCACCACGAAGGCCCAGCGCCAGCCGAACCACTGGACGAGGAACGCGGTCACCAGCGCGGCCGCCGCGATGCCGAGGTTGCCGGCCAGCCCGTTGATGCCGATCGTCGCGCCCGGGCGACTGGCGTGCTGCACCAGCATCGGAATGCCCACCGGGTGATAGATCGACGCGAACGTGCCGAGCAAAGCCAACGCCAGCGCGATCGACCACGGGCCTTGCGTCAGCGCCACCAGCAGCGCCGACGCACCCATGCCGAAGAAGAACACCAGCATCATCTGGCGCCGCCCCCACAGGTCGCCCAGCCGGCCGGCCGGCAGCGAGCCCAAGCCGAACATCAGGAACGCACCCACGCTGTAGGGCATCAGGTCTTCCCAGCGCGCGAAGCCGAACTCGGCGGCGATCGTGCTCACCGCAGTGGCGAACACCAGCAGGAACAGGTGATCGAGCGCGTGCGCCACGTTGAGCAGCAGCGACACGGAGCGGGGCAGTGGCGACATCGTTCAGCCAGGAAGCGGCGGCGGAGCCGTATTGCACCACGTCTCGGTTCAGCGGGACCGGCGTCCTGCAACCCGTGTGCCGGCATCACCCGGGCGGGTCAGGAACGTGGCTTGCTGCCGCTGCATCGAATGGTCAAGCGCGGGCACCACCACGACTCGGAGATCCATCATGAACAAGCAAACGACTGGCAAGGCGCGCGTGCGGCGCGAGCGTGCACGCGCGTGCCAGGCGCCTGGGCCCGCGGGCCTGGCCGCTGTGGAGCGCCATCGCAGCCGCCGCGGCGCTGACCAGCGCCTGCGGCGGCGACGACGATGACGACGCGGCACGACAGGCTGCGCTGGTGGCGCAGGGCAAGGAGATCTTCCGCTACGACACCTTCGGCGACGAGGCGAAGTGGACCGACACGCTGCGCCTGCACGAGGCGGTGCGCAGCGCGGTCGACCCCACCACCGCGCTGGCAGTGGGTCTGAAGGTCGACTCCGAAGCGTTGCCGGCCGCGGTGGTGGCAGGCATCCAGAACGGCAGCATCTCCCTCACGAGCCCGGCCACCACCGTGGCGCTGCTCAAGCTCAACGCCGTGGTCGGCCTCAAGGGCACGGTGGAAACAGTCAACGGACAGGACACGCTGACGCGGCTGGGCGTCACCTGCGCGCTGTGCCACTCGACGGTCGACAATTCGTTCGCGCCCGGCATCGGCAAGCGGCTCGACGGCTGGCCCAATCGCGACTTGAACCCCGGCGCCATCATCGCGTTGTCGCCGGCGCTCGACGCGGCCGCCAAGCAGGTCTTCAACTCATGGGGCAAGGGCAAGTACGACCCGCGCTTCAACATCGACGGCCTCAACAAGCCGTCGGTGATTCCGCCGGCCTACGGGCTCGATGGCCTGCACAGCGTCACCGCCACCGGCGACGGCAACGAACTCGCGTACTGGAACCGCTACGTCGCCGTCACGCAGATGGGCGGCCAGGGCACGATGAGCGAACCGCGGCTGAACCTGAACATCACCAACGGCACCCAGGACCTGGTGACCGACAAGCTGCCGGCGCTGCAGGCGTACCAGTTGTCGTTGCCCGCGCCGGCTGCGCCGGCCGGCAGCTTCGATGCGGCTGCGGCGGCGCGCGGCAAGCTGGTGTTCGACGGCGCCGGCACCTGCGCCAGCTGCCACAGCGGCGAGTTGTTCAGCGATGGCAATACGCGGCTGCATCCGCCGGCCGATTCGATGGCCGAGCCCGAGTCGCCGAGTTATGCCGCGCGCTCGGCCACCAAGCAGTACCGCACCGCGCCGCTGAAGGGCGTGTGGCAGCACGCGCCGTACTTCCACGATGGCTCGGCGGCGACGCTGGCCGATGTCGTGCAGGTCTACAACAGCAAGCGCGCGCTCGGGCTGACGGCCGCGCAGATGAGCGATCTGACCGAGTACCTGAAGTCGTTGTGACGCGAGTGGCGCGCCTCACCGGCGCGCCACAATCGCGATGCGCAAGGATGAGGTCCGGCGCGGCTGCACGGCCGCGCGATCGTGATCGATCGATCGAAACGACGCGGCGCACGCGCTCGGGCTGCGCGTGGGTCAATCGGTGCAGCTGGTGGTGCAGCCGCTGCTGGCTTGATCTGCTGCGTGGTTGCGCGGGCGCCGCCGCGCCCGCGGCGTCAGGCGGTTTCGTCGAGCAGCGTGCCGAGCAAACGGTCGCGCGTGCGCAAGACCTGCAGGTTGGCCTTGAACAGGTGCTCGCCGAGCTTCAGTGCCACCAGGTCGTCGGCCAGCGCGTCGCCGACCACCGGTGAGCGCTCGATCGTGGTCGCCACGCCGCCGCCCTCGACCGCCTGCTGCGCTACCACCTGGCGGCGAAAGCCCGGCGTCAGCGCGTTGGCGATGTTGTGCCCGGCGCTGCCGACGCGCAGTTGCGCGCCTTGCAGGCCCGACAGGGCGATCGAGGTGATCGAGTTCATCGTGCGAACCATTGTGTCGGCGCGTGCGCGTTACATGTGCCCGGCGCGACGGCAGTTCGTCACGCGGCGCGCGGCGCTTACTCGGGTTTGCCGGTCTCGGCGAGCGACTTCAGGCGCTTGAACTGCTGCCCGATCACCTGGTCGACCAGCCGGCGCCAGCTTGTCGAGCCCGGCGTCGGGTGCGCCGCTGACGCGGTAGGTCAAACGCAGGATGGTCTTGGTCTCCTGCATGGCGATGGTGAAGGTGAGCACGCCGTTCACCGGCAGTTCCTGCAACGGTCCCAGGTTGGCAACGACGCGCAGCGTGCGGCCCGGCTGCACCAGCACCACCTGGCCGTGCTGCACCGAGTTGCCGTCGCCCCAGCGCTCGCACCAGCAACCGCCGGCCTGCGCATCGAGGCTCAGGTTCGCGGCGTCGCCCGAGTAGGTGTGCGCTCCGCTCCACCAGCGCGGCAACTGCACGAGCGCCTGCCACACCTTTGCAGGCGCGCGCGTTCACCTCGTCGCGATGGATGCTGATGAAGCCGTGCGGCGTGACGTTGCCGGTGGCGGCCCACGCCGGCGCGATCAGCGCCGCGAGCAGCAGCCCGCGCTGCGCGCAGGCGAGCCGAGCGCGTCGTCGGACGGGTGTGCGCATGGCGCAGCGCTCGAGCCGCTGGGCGCCGCCACAGCCGCGCGATCAACGGCCACGCCAGGATCACGAACGTGCCCACTGCCAGCCCGCCGGCGATCGGCCGCGTGAAGAACACCAGCGGGTCGCCGTCGGACTTGATCAGCGAGGTGATCAGGTTCTCCTCGAGCATGCCGCCGAGCACCACGCCGAGCACCGCCGGTGCGGTGGGAAAGCCGTTCTCCTCGAGCACGAACGCCGCCAGGCCGAAGATCAGGATCAGCAGCACGCCGAACACCGTGTTGTTGATCGCGAACGCGCCGACCACGCAGAACAGCAGGATCACCGGCATCAGCAGGTCGCGCGGCACGCGCAGCACGCGCTTGGCGACCTTGATCGCCAGCCAGCCGAGCGGCAGCATGAGCAGGTTGGCGAGCACGAAGATCAGGAAGATCGCGTACACGCTCTGCGGGTTGGTGGTGAACAGCGTCGGCCCCGGGTTGAGGTTCTTCAGGTACAGCACGCCGATCGCGATCGCGGTGATCGAGTCGCCCGGAATGCCGAACACCAGCGCCGGCACCCACGCACCGGCGAGCGCCGAGTTGTTGGCCGCGCCCGACTCGACGAGGCCCTCGACGTGGCCGGTGCCGAACTTCTCCGGCTCCTTGGAGAAGCGCTTGCTCATCGCGTAGGTGATCCACGCCGCGATGTCGGCGCCGGCGCCGGGCTGGATGCCGATCGCGGTGCCGACCGCGCTGCCGCGCACGACCTGCCACTTGTAGCGCTTGGTCAGCCCCCACATGCCGCGAAACACGTTGCCGATGCGCTCGACCGCCAGCGTGCCGGGCGGCAGCAGCGACGTCATGTGGCGCAGGATCTCCGAGACCGCGAACATGCCCACCATCATCGGGATCAGCGACACGCCGCCGGTGAGCTCGGCGTTGCCGAACGTGAAGCGCGGGTGCGCGCCGGGGTTGTCCAGGCCGATGCTGGCCACCAGCAGGCCGAGCATCAGCGACGTCATCGCCTTGAGCTTGCTCGACGAGCCGATGAACACCGCGCTCGACAAGCCGAGCACCACCAGCCAGAAGTATTCGAACGACGAGAACTTGATCGCCACCTCGGCCAGCGACGGCGCGGCGGCGATCAGCACCGCGGTGCCGAACAGGCCGCCGATCACCGAGAACACCAGGCCGGCGCCGAGCGCGAGCTCGGCCTGGCCTTTCTTGGTCATCGCGTACGCCTCGTCGGTGTAGGCGGCCGACGCCGGCGTGCCGGGGATGCGCAGCAGCGCGCCGGGGATGTCGCCGGCGAAGATCGCCATCGCGGTGCAGCTGACGATCGCCGCCACCGCCGGCACCGGCGGGATGAAGAACGTCACCGGCACCAGCAGCGCGGTGGCCATGGTCGCGGTGAGCCCGGGCACCGCGCCGACGAACAGGCCGAACAACGCCGACGCGAGCACGACCCACAGCACGTAGGGGTCGAATACCAGCGCGAAGGCCTGGCTGAGAACGGCCCAGGTCATCAGCGGGCCTGCATCAGATCAGTACAGCACGGGCAACACGCCCCACGGCAGCGGCACGCGCAAGCCCTTGTAGAACGCGATGTGGATGCCCAGCGTGGCGACGAGCGCCATCGGCAACGCCACGATCACGCGCACGCGCAGCGCCAGCATCAGCGCCGCGACGATCAGCGTGCCGATGATCAGGAAGCCCACTTTCTCCGACGCCACCACGTACAGCGCCAGCCCGGCCACCGTGACGATGAAGGCGATCAGCTGAGCTGGCCGTCGCATCCAGTCACCGGCGGTGAACCACGGCGCCTGGGCGCGCGCGCGCAGCCCCTGCACGACCAGCAGCAGCGAACACACGGCCAGCCCGAACGCGGCCATGCCCGGGAACGCGGCAGGTCCGAAGTTCTGGCCTGGGATGCGCGGGTAGCTCTGGATGGTCCACAGCACCAGCAGCGACAACACGCCGAACAGGGCGCCGAAGACGGCGTCGTTGATCTTCATCGCGGTGGCGCGGGTCGGCCTTTGGGACGTGCGCCCGCGCCTGAAGGTTACTTGGCGATGCCCACGGCCTTCATCGTCGCGCCGAGGTCGGCGTCCGATTTGGTCATGAAGGAGGCGAACTCCGCCGGCGGCGCCCACAGCACGCCGAAGCCGCGGTTGGTCATGAACTCCTTGAACTCGTTGGACTGGTGCGCCTTCTGCAGCGAGGCCAGCAGCTTGGCCTGCACGTCGGCCGGAATGCCCTTGGGCGCCGCGATGCCGCGCCACGCCGCCATCGTCCAGGTGCTGTTGATCTCGGCCTTCAGCGTGGGCACCTTCGGAAACAGCGACGCCGGGTTCGGGTCCATCACCGCCAGGCTCTTGACCTTGCCGGCTTCGATCAGCGCGCGCGCTTCGGGCAACGAACACGGCACCACTTCGACGCCGCCGGCCACCAGGTCGTTCAGGCCCGGCGCGGCGCCGTTGCGACGGCACCCACGGCAGCGACGCCGGATCGATCTTCTGGTCGCGCAGCAGGCCGGCGATCGCCAGGTGCCAGATGCCGCCCTGGCCGGTGCCCGAGGCCTTGAACTTGCCGGGGTTGGCCTTGATCGCGGCGAGCAGGTCGTTGAGGTTCTTGTACGGCGCGTCGGCACGCACCTGCACGCCGGCCGGATCGGCATTGACCAACGCGATCGGCGTGTACGAACTGCCCTTCAGGTCGGTGAGACCCTGGTGGTGCATCATGCCGATCTCGACCGTGATGATGCCGATCGTGTAGCCATCGGGCGCCGCCGCCGAGATCGCCTGGTGGCCGACGACGCCCGAGCCGCCGGTGCGGTTGACCACGTTGACCGGTTGGCCGAGGTCCTTTTCCATCAGCGCGGCCAGGATGCGCGCCACCGCATCGGTGCCGCCGCCGGCGCCCCACGGCACGATCAGCGTGATCGGACGCTCGGGATACGCCGCCAGCGCGGCATGGGGCCACAACATGAACAGCGCCGCGCACAGCGCTGCGATCGACTTGCCGACGGTGGATTGAAAGAGGGCGCGCATCGTGTGTCTCCTGTGGTGCGGCGTGAGCTCGCGTGATGCGACGAGAGCCGCAGTTCGGCGGCAATGATGCAATGGCGTCCGGCGTTTCGCGCCACCACTGCGGGAAAGTCCCGGTGCGAAATCCATTCATGGCGACCGGCCGCGGCATACAACGCTCCAACGACGAGAGGGCGAGACGATGCAACTGGCGATGGTGGGCTTGGGTCGCATGGGGGCCAACCTGGTGCGGCGCTTGATGCGCGCCGGTCACGAGTGCGTGGTGCACGACCGCGACGACGCGGCAGTCGACGCGTTGGCGGCCGAAGGTGCACGGCCCGCGCGCGGGCTGCAGGAGCTGGTGGCCTGCCTGCGCGCGCCGCGCGCGGTGTGGGTGATGCTGCCGCACGGCGCGGCCACCGAGTCGACCATCGCCGAGTTGGCGCAGCACCTCACACGCCGGCGACGTGGTGATCGACGGCGGCAACAGCCACCACCACGACGACGTGCGGCGCGCGCGCGAGCTCGCGCAGCGCGGCATCGACTACCTCGACATCGGCACCAGCGGCGGCGTGTGGGGCCTGCAGCGCGGTTATTGCCTGATGATCGGCGGGCCGGCCGCCAGCGTGCAGCGCCTGGCGCCGCTGTTCGAGGCGCTGGCGCCCGGCGTGGCCATGCAGCCGCGCACGCCGACGCGCGAGGGCGAGGCGGGCAATGTCGAGCGCGGTTGGCTGCACTGCGGCCCGGCCGGCGCCGGCCACTTCGTCAAGATGATCCACAACGGCATCGAGTACGGAATGATGCAGGCGCTGGCCGAGGGCTTCGACATCCTGCGCAACGCCGACAAGTCGTCGTTCGGGCCGGACCACCAGTACCGCTTCGACCTCGCCGACATCGCCGAGGTGTGGCGCCGCGGCAGCGTGGTGTCGTCGTGGCTGCTCGACCTCGCGGCGCAGGCGCTGGCCCAGGATGCGCAACTGTCGGGCTACACCGGCGTCGTCGAAGATTCGGGCGAGGGCCGCTGGACCGTGCAGGCCGCGGTCGACGAGGCGGTGCCGGCCGAGGTGCTGACCGCGGCGCTGTATGCGCGCTTCAGGTCGCGGCAGGACCACACCTTCGCCGAGAAGATGTTGTCGGCGCTGCGGCGGCAGTTCGGCGGTCACGTCGAGCGGCCCAAAGGCTGAGATCGCGGGACGGGTTTGTCCCGAAGGGCGTCGCCTCGCAATCATCATACGATTGGGGCCGAACCCTCGTGCACCGGCCACAGCGCCGGTGCGAGCCCTTTTTCGACGGAGACGACAAGACATGCAGATTCCCTCGTTGTTCGCGCGCGCGCTGTTGGGCGCTGCGCTGGTTGCCGCTGCGCCGGCCTTCGCGCAGGAAAAGCTCACCGTCTGGTGGGGCAAGGGCTTCTACAAGGCCGAGGACGACGCGCTGTTCGCGGCGATCAAGAAGTTCGAGGCCAAGTACCCGAAGGTCAAGGTCGACCTGTCGCTGTACGCGCCGCAGGAGATGATCCCGAAGACGGTGGCCGCGCTCGATGCCGGCAATCCGCCCGACGTGGCCTACGGCGACGTGTTCGACTTCCAGGTCACCGCCAAGTGGGCGCTACGACGGCAAGCTCGAAGACGTGTCGAGCATCATCGACCCGATCCGCGCCAAGTTCGAGCCGTCGGCGCTGTCGACCACCTTCCTCTACAACGACGCCGACCAAGAGCGCGGGCCTACTACGCCTACCCGATCAAGCAGCAGACCATGCACATCCAGTACTGGAAGGACATGCTGGCTGAAGCGGGCTTCAAGGAAAGCGACATCCCGACAGACTGGAAGGACTACTGGAGCTTCTGGTGCGACAAGGTGCAGGCCGGCTACCGCCAGAAGACCGGCAACCGCGCGTTCGGCATCGGCCAGCCGCTGGGCGTGGATTCGAGCGACTCGTTCTACTCGTTCCTCACCTTCATGGACGCCTACAACGTCAAGCTGGTCAACGACAGCGGCAAGCTGCTGGTCGACGACCCGGCGGTGCGCCAGGGCCTGATCAACGCGGTGACCGACTACACCGCGGTCTACGCCAAGGGCTGCACGCCGCCCTCGTCGACCAACTGGAAGGACCCGGACAACAACGTCGCCTTCCACAACAAGACCACGGTGCTGACCCACAACGCGACGATCTCGATCGCCGCCAAGTGGCTCGACGACATCGAACAACGCCACGCTCACCGAGGCGCAGCGCGCCACCGCGAAGAAGAACTACACCGAGCTGATCGCCACCGCCGGCTTTCCCGAACAAGCCCGACGGCAGCAAGATGACCTACCGCGCGGCGGTCAAGACCGGCGTGATCTTCAAGGACGCGAAGAACAAGGCCGATGGCCAAGGACTTCGTCGCCTTCATGCTCGACGAGGCCAACCTCACGCCGTATGTCGAAGGCTCGCTCGGCCGCTGGTTCCCGGTGACCAAGAACGCGCAGCAAAGCGCCTTCTGGAAGAGCGACCCGCACCGCCTGGCCGTGTACAACCAGTTCATGGCCGGCACGACGCCGTTCGAATTCACCAAGAACTACAAGTTCACGGTGCTGAACAACGAGAACGTCTGGGCCAAGGCGGCGAACCGCGTGCTCAGCGAGAAGGTGCCGGTGGACAAGGCGGTGGACGAGATGATCGCGCGCATCAAGGCGGTCGCCGAACTGACGACCATCCCGAGCGGTCGGCGGCCGCCGGCCGACCGTGCCTGGCATCTACCTGCCGCTGAGCCATCGCGCCGCCGTCATGAGCCAGCCGCGACCGTCACCGCCGCCGCCGCCGCACCGCAGCGGCGCGCAACGCGCTGGGAGTTCTGGGGCCGCATGCTGGTGCTGCCCTACCTGCTGGTGTTCGTCGTCTTCGTGCTCTACCCGGTGGGCTACGGCCTGTGGCTGGCGCGCAGCCCGCAGAGCTACGTCAAGCTGTTCGACGACCCGATCTTCTTTCGCACCGCCGTCAACACGGTCGATCTTCCTGGTCGTCGCGGTCAACCTGAAGATGGTGCTCGCGCTGGCGCTGTCGGGCTTCTTCGTGCAGACGCGCTGGTGGATCAGCGTGCTGGCGGCGATCTTCATCCTGCCGTGGGCGGTGCCGTCGATCCCGACCATCCTGTCGGTGCGCTTCATGCTCAACCCCGAGTGGGGCGTGATCAACAGCACCATCTTCCGCCTCACCGGGCTGGACGGCCCGAACTGGCTCAACGACCCGACGCTGGCGCTCGGCTTCTCGATGCTGATGCACATCTGGAAGTCGCTGCCGTTCTGGACGCTGATCCTGATCGCCGGGCGCCTGGCGATTCCCGGCGAGCAGTACGAGGCGGCGAGCGTCGACGGCGCGTCGCGCTGGCAGAAGTTCCGCTTCATCACCTGGCCGTCGATGCGCGCGCTGTACTTCACCTCGACCATCCTGTCGATGATCTGGACGCTCGGCGACTTCAACAGCGTCTACCTGCTCACCGGCGGCGGCCCGGCCGACCTGACGCACGTGCTGGCCACGCTGGGCATCCGCTACCTGCGGCTGGACCAGGTCGACCTGGCGATGGCGTCGATCGTGGTCGCGCTGCCGTTCGTGCTGCCGCTCGTCTACTTCATGATGAAGAGGCTCGGCAAATGAAGTGGAAGGCCGTCACCAACGAGGCGCGCGCTGCTGCTGATCGGCATCCCGGTGCTGCTGTGGACGCTGATCCCGGTCTACCACATGTTCCTGTTCGCGATCTCCGAGCGCGACTCGGCCACCTCGGGGCGGCTGTGGCCGAAGAACCCGACGCTGCAGAACTTCGAGATCGTGTTCGAGCAGAAGCACTTCTACCTGCAACCACTTCTGGCTGCAGCTCGGCAACTCGCTGATGATCGCGGTGGCGGTCGGCGCTGATCACGCTGTTCGTCGCCACCACCGCGGCCTTCGCGATCAGCCGCCTGCAAGGTGCGCGGCGGCCGCGCGGTGATGAACATGGCGCTGTTCACCTACTTCATCCCGGCGGCGTTCCTCGCCGTGCCGATGTACAAGACGATGGCCAACTACGGCCTGCTCAACAACCGCTGGTCGCTGGTGCTCGCGATGGTGACGATCGCCTCGCCGTACTGCATCTGGGTGCTCAAGCAGGCCTCCGACAAGCTGCCGTGGGAGCTCGACGAGGCGGCGCGCATCGACGGCGCCACGCCGCTGCAGCTGTTCCGCCTGGTCTACCTGCCGCTGATGGTGCCCTCGCTGGTGGCGGTGGGCACCTACGCGCTGCTGCTGGCGTGGAACGAGTACCTCTACGGCTTCCTGCTGCTGTCGCAAGGAGACCGACCTCACGCTGGCGGTGGCGCTGGGCAACTTCCTCGCCGCCGACGACTCGCCGTGGGAGCTGCTGATGGCCACCGGCCTGGTCTACGCGCTGCCGCCGGCGGCGATCTACTACGCGTTCAAGCGCTACATGGTGTCGGGCCTCACGGCCGGCGCGGTGAAGAGCTGAACAAAGAGAAACAAGATGGCCTCCGTCACCTTCCGCGACATCCAGAAAGTCCTTCGGCAAGGTCAAGGTCATCCACGGCATCGGCTTCGACATCGCCGACGGCGAGTTCGTCGTGCTGGTCGGGCCGTCGGGCTGCGGCAAGAGCACGCTGCTGCGCATGCTGGCCGGGCTGGAAGACATCACCGGCGGCGAGATCGTGATCGACGGCCGCGTGGTCAACGACCTCGAATCGAAGGACCGCGACATCGCGATGGTGTTCCAGAGCTATGCGCTGTACCCGCACATGACGGTGCGCGACAACATGGGCTTCTCGCTGCGGCTGCGCAACGAGCAGAAGTCGCATGATCGACGAGCGCGTGATGCGCGCGGCGCAAGATCCTCAACCTCGACCAGCTGCTCGAGCGCTATCCGCGCGAGCTGTCCGGCGGCCAGCGCCAGCGCGTGGCGATGGGCCGCGCGATCGTGCGCGACCCCAAGGTGTTCCTGTTCGACGAGCCGCTGTCCAACCTCGACGCCAAGCTGCGCGTGGCGATGCGCGCCGAGATCAAGGCGCTGCACCAGCGGCTGAAGACCACCACCGTCTACGTCACGCACGACCAGATCGAGGCGATGACGATGGCCGACCGCATCGTGGTGATGCACGACGGCATCGTCGAGCAGATCGGCACGCCGCTGGAGCTGTTCGACAAGCCGGGCAACCTGTTCGTCGCCCAGTTCATCGGCTCGCCGGCGATGAACGTGCTGGCGGGCACGCTTGCGCCGCGGCGCCGATGGTGCGTATGTCGAGGCGCTCGGCTCGCGCTGGCCGGTGCCGAGCACGGTGAGCGGCAACGACGGCCAGGCCGTCAGCTACGGCATCCGCCCCGGCGACTCTGAGCCTCGGCCGACGCCGGCGTCGCCGCCAAGGTGTTCGTCGTCGAGCCCACCGGTGCCGAGACCGAGCTGCTGCTGCAGGTGGGTGATGCGCAGCTGACGCTGGTGATGCACGGCCGCACCACGGCGCAGCCCGACGACACCGTGCATCTGGCGATCGAGGCGGCGCACGCGCACGTGTTCGACCAGGCCAGCGGCCGGCGATTGAGCTAGGCCCCAGGCGTGCGCCCCGTGGTCGTGATGGGTGTCTGCGGCAGCGGCAAGAGCACGGTCGGGGCGGCGATCGCGCTGAACCTGAATGCCACCTTCCTCGAAGGCGACGAGTTCCATCCGCCCGACAACGTGGCGCGCATGGCGGCGGGCATCGCACTCACCGACGGCGATCGCCAGGGCTGGTTGCAGGCCCTCGGCGCACAACTGGGCAGCGCCAGGCGCGAACAGCGGGCGGTGGTGTTGTCGTGCTCGGCGCTCAAGCGCAGCTACCGCGACACGCTGCGCCAGCAGGCGAGCGATCTCGCGCTGGTGTACCTGGCCGGCACGCCCGAGCTGCTGTCGCAGCGCATGGCCGGGCGCAGCGGTCACTACATGCCGCCGTCGCTGCTGGCCAGCCAGCTGGCGACGCTCGAGCCGCCACAGGCCGACGAGCACGCGCTGACGCTCGACATCGCGCGAGCGCCGCAGGCGATCGTGCAAGACGTGCTGGTCTGGCTTGGTCACCCTCATGCAACGTGATCCGCCGCGCGCGGCGCGCTCCCCGATGCGTGTCGCGGCCGTGATCAAGAACGCGCACGGCCAGGCCGTCGATCGCATCGGTGGCGCCATCGTCGCCGGGCGCTACGCGGTGGGCGCGACATTGCCCGCCGAGCCGCTGCTGTGCGACGAGTTGGGCGTCAGCCGCACCGTGGTGCGCGAGGCCGTCAAGTCGCTGGCCGCCAAGGGCCTGCTGGTGGCCGGCCCGAAGGTCGGCACGCGCGTGCTGCCGGCCGAGAACTGGAACTGGTTCGACCCCGACGTCGTGGCCTGGCAAACCGGCGCCGGACTGACGCGCGACTTCCTGCGCGACCTGCAAGAGCTGCGGCGCGTGATCGAGCCGGCGGCCGTGCGCATGGCCGCCGAACGCGCCACCGCGCAGGACATTGCCGAGATCGAAGCGGCGTATGCGGGCATGAAGCACGCCGTCGAGCAGGGCGGCGACTACGTGGCCAACGACCTGCGCTTCCACCAGGGGCTGCTGCGCGCCGGCGGCAACCGCATGATGGTGCAGATGAGCAAGGCGATCGGGGCCCTGCTGCGCACCAGCTTCGAGGTCTCGACCACGCTGCTCGACGGGCCCGGCGTCGTCGCTGCCGCTGCATCGCGCGGTGCTCGATGCGGTGATCGCGCACAAGCCCGAGCAGGCCGAACGCGCGAGCCTCAAGCTGATCGACAGCGCGGGCGACGACATCGAGCGGGTGCTCGCCTCGGGGCGCAAGCTGCCGTGGCTGCGCCGGGGCGCGGCGACCGGCAAACGCGGTGCCAGCCGGGGGCGCGGTCTCGGCGCGGCGCGGCGACAAGCCAGCAGGGGCTTGATCCGCGGCCCGATCCGGCCTAGTCTTGCGGCTCACGCCACCTCGCTGGGAGTTGTCATGAAGCTGTTGTCGATCGCGTTGGCCTTCGTCGGTGCTGGTGCGTTGGCCTGCCCGGCCGACGACGTCAAGGATGCCCAGGCGAACGTGCAGAGCAAGCCGGTGGCTGAAGCCAAGGTGCCGGCGGCCAAGCCGGTCGCGTCGAAGAAGGCGCAGACCACCAAGGTCGCCGACAAGGCGGCTGCCGAGACGGCGCGCAAGTCGTCGCTGTAGCGGCCTGAAATTGCGGCCTGGGCGCCGCGGCGAGCGGCGCGCGGCGTCGCGCGCCCACAGGTGCGTTGCCGTCGTGCGCTTGGCGACCTTGATCGCCTGCCAGCCGACCCCGGACTCAGGGTCGCCGCGTCAGCACGTCGAGTTGCGGCCGCGGGCCGTCGGCCTTGCCGGTGATCGGCGGCTTGGGCAGCGCCGCGGCGCCCCGCTGCACGACGAAGCTGCGTTCCAGTGAATACCAGATGCCGCTCACGTCGGCCGCCGGCGCCGGCTCGGTGGCGGTGTCGTGCGGCACGTAGTGCGCCACCAGCGCCTGCGTGACACCGAACTGCGAATCGGTTTCGAGGTTCGGGTCGTCGCCCGAATACACCTGCGAGAACTGCGTCTTGTAGCCGGGCTTGTGGATCATGAAGTGCAGGTGCGCCGGCCGCATGTTGTGGCGCCCCTGCGCGCGCAGCAGGTCGCCCACCGGCCCGTTCACCGGCACCGGGTAGCCCGCGGGCTTCACGGTGCGAAAGGCGATGTGGCCTGACGCGTCGGTGCGGAAGGTGCCGCGCAGGTTCATCTGCGCCTGGCCGGATCCTGGTTTTCGTAGAAGCCTTCGGGCGACGCGTGCCAGACGTCGACGCGGGCGTCTACCAGCGGGCGGCCTTCGTCGTCACGCACCCAGGCGTCGACGAACACCGGCAGTCCTGGCGTCGGCGAGCGCACGATCGACGCGCCGCTTTGCCATCTGCGGCGCGCCTTCGCGCCAGAACGGGCCCATCAGGTTGGCCGTCGTCTGCTCGTGGCCACCGCCGTTGTTGAGCAGGCACACCAGTGCCGAGACACCGAGCGAGCCGGCGGCCAGCATCACCTCGTTGTGCGACTCGTGGGTGAGTTGGCCCAGGCGCGCGATCACCGTGCACAGGTGGCGAAACTCGTTCTCGGTGAGCCGCGCGTCGCGCACGAAGCCGTGCAGGTGGCGGATGCCGGCCGTCAGGATCTCGCGCGTGCGCGCATCGGGGGCACGCGCCGCCTCGGCCAGCACGGCGCGGGTGACGTCGCTGTCGGTGGCAATCAGCATGGCGCCTCCTTCGGTGGGTTCAGGTCGATGGTATCGGCCCTCGCGCGCGCAGTGAGTGTTCACGGGCGTTCGTCAACGTGGCGAGACGGCTCGTTGTCCTACATGCGCGGCCGGCGTGGCCCGACTGCGCGACGCACGGGCGCAAACGCAGACTCGTCCGCATGAACAAGACCCTTGCCGCAGCCTGCGCCGCGATGCTCGCCCTTGCGGCGGTCGAGCACGAGCGCGGAAGTCCTCTACATCGACCCCGCCACCGACAAGCCGAAGCCGGACCTCTCGGCCAAGCCGCGCACCGGCAAGGCCTCGTTCTACGCCAAGTTCTTTGGCGGCCGCACGATGGCCGACGGCACGCCGATGCGGCTCGATGGCGACAACGCCGCCAGCCGCACGCTGCCGCTGGGTACCGTGGCCCGCGTCACCAACCTGAGCACGGGGCAGAGCGCGGTGGTGACGATCCGCGACCGCGGCCCGTACGTGCACGGGCGTATCGTCGATCTGTCGCCGGCGACCGCGCAGCAGATCGGCATCACGCCGAAGATGGGCCTGGCGATGGTCGAGGTGGCGCCGATCAAGGTGCCGCTGCCCAAAGGCGGCGTGCGCTGGGGCGACGTGGCCGAAGTGGCGCGCGCCGACGATGGCTTGATGCGCGAGCATTGATCGTTCGTACCGCCGCCGCGGCAGATCGGCGGCGGTAGCCGCTGCACACGCACGTGGGGCGGCCGCGCCGCGCGCTTAGACTCTGCGCGCGCCGAGCCGCCATGACCGTCGAAACACAATTGGCCGAATTCGTCTGCACGCTGCAGGCGCGCGACCTGTCGCCGCCTGCGCTGCGCGTGTTGCGCCACATGCTGATGGCCGTGGCCGGCACCGCGCTGGCCGGCGCCGCCGAAGACGGCGTGCCGGCGCTGCGCGAGTTGCTGCGTGAGCGTGGCGGCGCGCCGCAGGCGAGCACCTTCGTGTTCGGTGACCGTCTGCCCGCGGCCGCCGCGGCGCGCTTCAACGGCACGTTGTGCCGCGCGCTCGACTATTGCGATGCGATGGCGCCGGGCCCGCACATCGGCTCGTCGCTGTTCCCCGCGGCGCTGGCCGCTGCCGAGCTGGCCGGCGGCTGCAGCGGCGCCGAATTCATCGCCGCGCTGGCGGGCGGCGCCGAGCTGGCGTCGCGCCTGAACCTGAGCGAGGCGCAGTACGACGGCTTCGATCCCACCGGTGTGCTGGTGGTGTTCGCGGCCACCGCGGCCGCGTCGCGCGTGCTGCGACTCACACCCACGCAGACGCTGCACGCGCTGGCGCTGGCCTTCAACCGCTGCGGCGGCAGTTTTCAGAGCAACGTCGACGGCACGCTGGCGGTGCGCATGGTGCAGGGCTGGGTGGCCGAGACCGGCGTCGACTGCGCGCAGCTCGCGCAGCGCGGCGTCACCGGGCCCCCCAACTTCGTCGAAGGTCACTACGGCTATGCGCACCTGTACGGTCGCGATGCCTTCGATGCCGCGGCGACGGTGCGCGGGCTCGGCAGCGAGTGGCGTCTGCAGCGTGTGGTGTTCAAGAAGTACCCGAGCTGCGGCGTGACGCAAGGCGTGACCGAGCTGGCGCTGGCAATGGTGCACGAAGAGGATCTGCGCGCCGAGCAGGTGGCTGCGGCCGAGGTGCGCCTGCCGCCGTATGCGCACAAGCTGGTGGGCCATGCGTTTCGAATCGGCAGCAACCCGCGCGTGGACGCGCAATTCAGCGCCGGCTATTGCGTCGCCAATGCGCTGGTGCGCCGCGAGTCGAAGCTGGCGCACTTCGCACCGGCCCAGGTGGCCGACGAAAGCGTGGTCCGCCTGATCGATCGCATCACCGTGATCGCCGATCCCGCGCTCGACGTGCGCGGGCACACGGCGGTGGATCTGCAGGTCACCACCACCAGTGGCCGCGTGCTGCAATCCGCGCTCGACATCGCGCCCGGATTTCCGGGTGCCGAGCTGACCGATGCGCAACATCGCGCCCGCTTCGACGACTGTCTGGCCTATGCGCCGCACGCGCTGCCGCAGGCGCAGGCGCAGCGGCTGCTCGGTGCCATCGAGCACCTGGCCGTGCTCGACGATGCGCGGGCGCTGGGCGGGCTGCTTGTGGCGCCGCGCTTGGGTTAGTCGAAGTCGGGCCTGTGCATGGCCTCCCGCCGCGACATGCCTTGCCCCTGCCGTGCGCGCGAAGCCACACCTGCGCGGTATGCCGAGTGCTGTGGCCGTTGGCACGACGGGCTGGTGCGCGGCGAACACGCCCCCACACCCGAGGCTCTGATGCGCTCGCGCTACAGCGCCTATGCGCTGGCGCAGGGCCGTGAACCCACGTCGCCGGCGATCCTCGAGTACCTTGTGCAGACTTGGCATCCGTCCACCGCGCCGGGCCAATTGGAACTGACCCCGCTGAACTGGACCGGTCTCGAGGTCCTCCACGAGGAGGTGCGCGGCGACGCGGGTGTCGTGGAGTTCGTGGCACACCACAAGGTCAACGGCCGGGCGCAGAAGCTGCACGAGGTGAGTCGCTTCGTGCGCGAAGACGGCTCCTGGCGCTATGTCGACGGCGTGCTCGCACCCGGCCGAAGCGACTGACCGGCGCGGGTGGCTGGACTATGCGTCCGCCACGATGCACAGGGCATGTGGCTTGCTCTGCAGTCTGCTGCCCAGTCGTTGACTTGAGGTTCATGACATGCAACGCCATCACATCGCAGCCGTACTGGCCACCCTTGCTGCTCTGGCCTGCACGCAGTCCATCCCCGTGCGGGAGAAGGACATCGAGGCGGCAAGGTTGCAGAGCGAGGCGCTCGCGATGCGGCAGGCTGCTGAGAAGGCCCAGGCAACGCTGGACGACTTTCTCATCAAGGCAACGCAGCTCCCTGCCGGCACAAAGGCCTACGCTGTGCGAGTCGGAGTTCAGGAAGGTCGCGACCTGGAGTACTTTTGGGTCAATGAGTTCAGCTGGTCGGATGGCACGTTCATGGGCAAGATCAACGATGAGCCACGCCTGGTGAAGAGGATCAAGGCCGGGCAGATCTACAGGTTCAGCCGTTTTGACGTCGTTGACTGGATGTACATCGACGAAAAGAGTGGAAGAACCTTTGGCAACTTCACAGCGTGCGCGCTCGCGAGCAAGAAGCCACCCGCCGAGGCAGATGAGCTCAAGCGTCGCAATGACCTGGATTGCTCGTGGCCCGAGCGGTCCAGCGGCTCCTGAGTGTGCCGGCCGGCACGACCGAACGCTTCCACTGCAGCGCCACTTCGGTGATCAGCAGCGGCACCGTCCAGCACAGCCACAGCAGCACCGTGAGACGTTCGGGCACGCTGCCCAAGCCGGCGAACAGCGGCGAGATCAACATCAAGCGGAACGTCACGAAGCCGAAGGCGACAACGTAGCTGCGCAGCATCCATTCGCGATGTGCGGTGACCTGGCCACTGCGGATCGCGGCAAAGCCCATCGCAGTGGCGATGACCCATGCGCTGGCCATCCGAAGGCGGCGGTGCCGAGGGGCCAGCCCAGCACGCACGAAACGACATCCCGTAGGCTGACGCCGCGCCGACGACCACGCCGGCAGATAGACGAACGTCCGGTCCAGCGGTGGACCGCGCGATGGCGCTGGCGCAAGCCGGCCCAGAACTGCGCGCCCCGGCCAGCAGAGCGACCGCGCCCGATGACAGGGCAGCAGCAGACGGTTGCCCACAAGTTGCGGTACGACGCTTCACTGAAAACGAAGAATCGCTGCGCTGCGTGCGCGACGAAGAACACGACCAGCACGATCGCCGCTGCCCAGATCCAGCGGCGCACCGCCACAGGCAGCGGCGAAACGCGGTGCGATCGGCGATGTCGCGTCGAGTAGCATGGCCGCAGCCTCACTCGCGGTGCGATGACATGCGCAGCACGACCTTGGCCCTCATCGTCACCTGCGTCGCCGGTTGCGCCACGCTGACTCAGGACTCGCTCGACCAGCGCTACGGGCGAGCTGACACCACCCGCTTCGACCGGGCGCCGGTCGCCGCGGCGGGCGGCGTGTCGTACCGCGACGACGTGCGGCCCATTCTCGACAACCGCTGCGTCGTCTGCCACGGTTGTTATGACGCCGCGTGCCAGCTCAAGCTCGACTCCTGGGAAGGCATCGTCCGCGGCGCCACCAAGGCGCTGGTGTACGACTCGACGCGCCTGCGCGAGGCGCCGCCGTCGCGGCTGTTCGTCGACGCGCAACTGCCGTCGCAGTGGCGCGGCAAGGGCTTCGATGCCGTGCTCAACGAGCGCACGCCGTCGCCCGAGAACCATCTCGCTGCCAGCGTGCTGTACCGCAGCCTGGCGCTCAAGCGGGCCCACCCGCTGCCCGACGTGAAGGTGCTGCCCGACAGCTTCGACTTTTCGCTCGACCGCTCGCAGTCGTGCCCGAACCTGGGCGAGTTCGACGCCTACGAGCGCGACCATCCGCAAGGCGGCATGCCCTACGGGCTGCGCGGGCTCGACGAGCGCGAGCACGAGCGTGCTGACGCGCTGGCTCGCCGCCGGCGCGCCGGGTGAGACGCCGCTGCCGCCGTCCAGCGAGGTGGCCCGCCAGCTGCAGGTGTGGGAGCAATTTCTCAACGGCGGCTCGCGCAAGGAGCAGCTGATGAGCCGCTACCTGTACGAGCACCTGTTCCTCGGCCACCTGGTGTTCGAGGGCGACCCCGCCAACAGCGTGTTCCGGATCATCCGCTCCACCGCCGCGCCCGGAGCGCCGGCCGTGCCCGTGGCGACGCGGCGCCCGTACGACGACCCCGGCGTGGCGCGCGTGTACTACCGGCTGGTGCCCGAGCGCGAGACGGTGCTCGCCAAGACGCACATGCCCTACGTGCTGTCGCCGGCGCGTTTGGCCAAGTTTCGTGGCTGGTTCCTCGATGCCGACTACCGCGTCGACGCGCTGCCGTCGTACGACCTCGAGCAAGCGTCCAACCCGTTCATCAGCTTCGCCGCGATCCCGCCCGACTCGCGCTATCGCTTCCTGCTCGACGAAGCCGAATTCTTCATCATGAATTTCATCAAGGGTCCGGTCTGCCGCGGTCAGGTGGCGGTGGACGTGATCGAGGATCGTTTCTGGGTCTTCTTCATCGACCCCAAGCAGGGCGCCGATGAGTGGAGCGCCGAGCTGCTGGCGCGCCAGGCCGACAACATGCGCCTGCCTGCGGCCGATGGCAGCGACGCGCGCCTGCTGCTCGGCAGCTGGCGCAAGCTGGTCGATCGCGAGAACCTCGTGCTCGCCGCCAAGACGGCGCAAATGAACCAGCGGTTCGGCGGTGCACGCCAGGTCGACCTGTCGCTGATCTGGGACGGCGATGGGCGCAACCCGAATGCGGCACTGACGGTGTTTCGCCACTTCGACAACGCCTCGGTCGTGAAAGGCTTGGTCGGCGAGCCGCCGAAGACCGCCTGGGTGCTCGGCTACCCGCTGTTCGAGCGCATCTACTACCTGCTCGTCGCCGGCTACGACCCGTACGGCAATCTCGCGCACCAGCTCGACAGCCGCCTGTACATGGACTTCATGCGCATGGAGGGCGAATCGAACTTCCTGATGTTCCTGCCCAAGGTCGCGCGCCAGCCGACGCGCGACCACTGGTACCGCGGCGCGAGCCGCCAGGTCAAGGCGTATGTCGATGGGTCCAGGGACAGCTTCTCGCCAGAGACCGGCATCCCCTTCCGCAGCCAGGATCCCCAGAGCGAGTTCTATGGCCTGTTGAACCGTCGGCTCACGCCGGTGCTGGGCCCACGCTTCGACCTCGCCAGTGTTGCGGATGCCGGGTTGCGTGCGCAGCTAGAGAAGCTCGCCGCGCTGCGCGGCGCGAGCCTGTCGTGGTTGCCCGAGATGGTGGTGCTGCGCGTCGATGCGGCGCCGAATGCGCCGCAGTACTTCAGCCTGCTGCGCAACACCGGCCACCGCAACGTGTCGCACCTGATGCGAGAAGAGGGCCAGCTGGCGCCGGACGAAAACACGCTGACGGTGGTGCCCGGCTTCATCGGCGCCTACCCGAACGCGATCTTGCGGGCCACGCCGGCTGAGCTGCCCGCGCTCACGGCAGCGCTCGGCGCTCTGGCGTCGCCGGCCGACTACAGCAGGTTCGCCGACCGCTTCGTGATCCGGCGCACCAGCGCCGCCTTCTGGCCGGCGAGCGACGCGCTCGCCGCGGCCTACCGGCAGTGGTCGCCGCTGGAGGCCGGGTTGTTCGACTACAACCGGCTCGACAACCGTTGAGCGGGCCGGGCGCCTAGGTCGGACGCTCGGGTTGCAACACCTGAGCGGACGGCAGGGGTTGCTGCAGCAGCGCGCCGATGTTCAACACACCCGCGCCGCGCGAAGACCGGCAACCGTCCAAAGCTCCCGCTAGCGGCGGGAAGCGTTTGGCCCTACCCCAAAGCGACTTCGACCCGACGCGTGTTGCCGGTCGGGCCGCTGTTCGTGCCATCAGGTTATGTCTGCGCCATTCCGCTTCGGACTTGCCTTCGTCCACGGCGGCATCCCAGGTCGCGAGCTCGCTGCTGCGCTTGCGACCCGGCCTGTCGGCGGAGTGCTTCTGACGGGTCAGCGCATTCAGTGCAGTCGATTGCTCGCAAGCCGCGATGACCTCGCTCGGGGTCACCAGTGACGCAAAGAAGTTGGCTTCGGCAAGTGCAGACATGGCTGTTCCGTTGGGCAAAACAAGGAGTCTAGGGCGCAAGCCGAGGGCAGGCCAGGACGGCCGACTCTAGAAAAGGCATTGCGTGCGAGACGCAAGAGACATTGTCCGGCAGCTTGCCGTTTCCCCGCATCATCGCGGCACCAAGCGACCCCGGGCGGCCATGACACCCTTCACGATCGACCCCGATGCGGCGCGTGCCACCACGATCGACAAGAGGTTCTACCTCGACGACGATATCTGGCGGCTGGCGCTCGATCGCGTGTTCGCGCGCAGCTGGCAGTGGATCGGCGACTTGAGCGACGTCGCCGCGCCGCTGGCCCTGTCGCCGCGCGAGCTGCTGCCCGGCAGCCTCGACGAGCCGTTGCTGTTGGCGCGCGACGCTGCGGGCACGCTGCGCTGCCTGTCGAACGTCTGCACTCATCGCGGCAAGGTGATCGTCGAAGCGCCGGGGCGCGCCGACCCGCAGGGCCTGCGCTGCGGCTATCACGGCCGGCGCTTCGACCTCGCGGGGCGGGCCTGGTTCATGCCGGGCTTCGACGGGCGTGGCCGACTTCCCGTGCCAGGCGGATCATCTGCACGAGTTGCCGTTCGAGCACTGGCGCGGCCACGGCTTTGCTGCCCTCGACCCCGTGGCCCCGCTGGCAGACGTGGTCGCGGAGATCGACGCCCGTCTGCCGTGGCTGGATGTGCAACGCTGGCAGCCCGACCCGTCACGCGCACGATCGTTCGTCTTCGATGCCCACTGGGCGCTGTACGTCGAGAACTACCTCGAAGGGCTGCACATCCCGTTCCTACATGCCGCGCTGGCGCGGACGCTGGACCTCGACGGCTACACCTACGAGCAGGGCCGCTGGTGCAACCTGCAGCTGGCGCGCGCACGCCCCGACGAGCCCGCGTTCGAGCTGCCGCCCGGTTGCCCGGAACACGGCCAGCGCATCGCCGCCTACTACTGGTGGGTGTTCCCGAATCTGATGTTCAACTTCTACCCGTGGGGACTGTCGCTGAACCATGTGTTGCCACTCGGGCCCACCAAGACGCGCGTCGTCTTCGCCAGCTATGTCGCCGACTCTTTGCAGCTCGGCCGCGGCGCCGGTGGCGCGCTCGACGCGGTGCAGATCGAAGACGAGGCGGCGGTGGTCAGCGTGCAGCGCGGCATCCGCTCGCGTTTTTATGTTCACGGGCGATATTCGCCGCAGCGCGAACGTGGCGTGCACCACTTCCACAGCCTGCTCGCGCAGGCGCTCAGTCGATGAACCCGAAGCGCCTGGGCAGCACGAGCACGATCTCCGGGAAGATGACGCACAGCACCAGCGCGATCAGCTGCACCAGCACGAACGGCGTGATGCCCTTGTAGATGTCGAGCATCGTCACGCTGGGCGGCACCGTGCCCTTCATGTAGAACAGCGCGAAGCCGAACGGCGGCGTCAGGAAGGCGGTCTGCATGTTCACGGCCATCAGGATCGCAAACCAGGCCAGGATCACCTGCTGGCCCTGCACCGCGGTGCCGTAGTCGAGCTTGGCAATGATGGGCGCGAAGATCGGCAGCACGATCAGGCAGATCTCGATCCAGTCGAAGAAGAAGCCCATGATGAAGACGAGCACCATCACGAAGATCATGACCTCCCAGCCGGTGTCGATGCCGGCGGCTTTGAGGATCTCGGCCACCAGGTCGTCGCCGCCGAGCGCGCGAAAGACGTAGCTGAACAGCGTGGCGCCGAAGATGATGAAGAACACCAGCGCATTGGTCAGCGCGGCGGAGGTCATCACGCTCGCGCAGCGCGGCCATGCTGAAACGCTTGTTGCCGATCGCCAGCAGGATGGAGCCCAGCGCGCCCACGCCCGACGCCTCGGTGGGCGTGGCCCAGCCGGCAAAGATGCTGCCCAGCACCAGCGCGATCAACAGCGCCGGGGGCACGAAGCTGCGCACCACCAGCCTCGTCGTCAGCTCATCGCCGCCGACGTTGCCGCTTGCTGCCATGCGCGGTGCCAGGCGCGGCCACACAAAGCAGGCGATGGCGATGAAGACGATGTACAGGCCACTCATCAACAGCCCGGGCAGGATAGCGCCGGTGAACAGCGTGCCCACCGGCACGCCCACCAGGTCGCCCATGATGACCAGCATGATCGACGGCGGGATCAGGATGCCCAGCGTGCCGGCGCTGGCGATGGTGCCCACCGACAGCGCCTTGTCGTAGCCCCTGGCCAGCATCACCGGCAGCGCGATCAGAGTGAGCATGATCACCGAGGCGCCGACGATGCCGGTGGTGGCGGCCATGATGGTGCCCAGCACCGTGACGGCGATGGCCAGCCCGCCGGGCACACGCCTGAGCATCAGCTGCAGCGCGTGCAGCAGCTCTTCGGCGACGCCGCTCTTCTCGAGCATCGTGCCCATGAAGATGAACATCGGAACCGCCACCAGCACCTGGTTCTGTACCGCCTGGCCGTAGACGCGCGGCAACAGGTTGGCGAACTGCGCCACGTTGAAGATGTCGGTCAGCACGCCCAGGAAGCCGAAGCCGATGCCCATCGCCCCCAGCAGGAAGGCCACCGGGTAGCCCAGGAACATGATGAAGATGAGGCCGAAGAACATCACGACGGCGAGGTGGTCGACCAGCCAGTCCATTGCTGTCCTGCCTTCAGGCCTTGTGCGCGAACGGCATGTAGGCGCGCGCGGCCTGCTCGGGCGTGCCGAAAAGGGCCACCACGCAGCGTGCCAGCACCGCCAGCACCGCCGCCAGCACGGTGACGAAGCCGAGGAAGAGAAAGCCCTTGATGACCCAGCGCGACGGCAGCCCGGTGGGCGCGTCGGAACCTTCGCCCTGGCGAAACGAGACGAGGAAGAAGTCCAACGCGTAGGGCAGCGCCACCCACAGGTAGGGCAGCGCGAACAGGATGCAGCACCACAGCTCGAGCCACAGCTTGCCGCGCACCGAGAGCCCACCGATGAAGACATCGATGCGCACGTGCGTGTTGCGCACGTACCCATAACCGAGCCAGGTGCAGAACAGCACCGCATGCAGGTGCCACTCGAGCTCCTGCAGGCGGGTGGAGCCCATGCCCGGGAACTGGAAGCCGAACTTGCGCGTCACCACGTCGAGCGTGATGACGGCGATGCAGGCGATGAAGGCCCAGGCGCCGGCGTCGGCGATGCGGCGCAGCACCGCCTCGATGGCATCGGCAATCTTCAGCAGCGCTTGCATGCGATGCAAGCGGGCGACCCAGCGGACGCCGTGGATCCGGTTCGCCGGTCCACTGGCGTCGCCCCTGCGGGGGACAGCCCCGTAGGCGTCAGGCGCGTCACTTCAGGTAGCCCATGTCCTTCCAGATCGCGTAGTCCTTGCGAAAGGCGCTGTAGCTGTCCCAGGCCTTCTTGAACTCCGGGCTCTTGGCCGCCTGCTCGGCAGCGACTTCGACCCAGGCCTTCTCGTAGGCATCGAGGAAGTTCTGCGGCCACTTCTGCAGCTGCACGCCCTTGGCCTGGATCTCCTTCATCGCCTTGAACTGCACCGCCTCGCCCTCGGCAAACTGCTGCAGCGTCATCGCATCGCAGGCGGCATGGAGGATGGCCTTTTGCGTGTCGCTGAATTCGGCCCACTTCTTCTTGCTGATGATCAGTTCGTTGATCGTGGCCTGCTGGTGCCAGCCGGGGAAGTAGTAGAACTTGGCCACCTGGTGGAAGCCCAGCGTCAGGTCCATCACCGGCATCGAGAACTCGGTGGCGTCGATGGTGCCCAGTTGCAGCGCCTGGAAGATCTCGCCGGCCTGCAACAGCTGGGTGCTGACCGCCGAGCTTCTGCATCACGTTGGCGCCGAGGCCGAAGAAACGCATCTTCAAGCCCTTCAGGTCGTCCAGCGTCTTGATCTCCTTGCGGAACCAGCCCGAGGCCTCGGGCGAGATCACGCCGCAGGTCATGACCTCGACGTCGTACTTGGCGTGCAGCTCCTTCATCAGCTTTTCGCCGCCGCCGTGTTTCATCCACGCCAGGTATTCGCCGACGCCGGGGCCGAAGGGCACCGAGGCGTACATCGCAAAAGCGATGTCCTTGCCGGTCCAGAAGCCCGACACCGTCCAGGCCATGTCGAGCGAGCCGTTGCCCACGGCATCGAGATACTGGTTGGCCGGCACCAGTGCGCCGGGCTCGAAGCCCTTCACATCGATGCTGCCGGCGCTGAGCGTGCGGATCATCTCCACCAGGCGGGTCTGCGTCGGTCCGAGCAGGCCGGTGGAGCTGGGGAAGGCCCAGCCCATCTGGGCGCGCACCTTCTTGTCCTGCGCCACCGCCGGCGTGGCGAGCATGGCGGCCGCCAACGCGGCGGCGATCAGTGCACAGCAAGCGCTTCATCTCAACTCCTCATCCGCCCGAACGGGCACACGGCGGGCACCGTAACCCCGACGCGCCGGATTCGCCATCGGGACTTCGCCGACGGCAGCCCGTTGTCTGCGCGCTGCTACAGCGCGTCAACCGCGGCATCCTCAGCGATGCGACCCCGCTGGCGCCGTCCGGGTGGTAGCCCTCGATCCGACGAGCGCGGCGAGCGGCCTGCGCGCCGGCAGCATGTCGAGTCGAAATGGCTCGTGCCGCCTCTGCCGCGGACAGGCGTCCATACCGTGGCGCGATACTGCGTCATCGTAGCTCCCGCGAGGATCGCGCCGTGCTCAGCTCCGACACCTTTCGCATCGACGGTCGCGTCGCGCTCGTCACCGGCTCGTCCACCGGCATCGGGTTCGCTCTCGCACGCGGGCTCGGCGAAGCCGGCGCCACCATCGTGCTGAACGGGCGCCAGCCGGCGCGCCTGGCCGACGCTGCCGCGCGGCTGGCCGAAGCGGGCATCGCGAACGTGCATCGATCGGCGTTCGACGTCGCCGATGCCGCGGCCGTGCACGACGCCGTCGCCGCCATCGAAGCCGACGTCGGGCCGATCGACATCCTCGTCAACAACGCCGGCGGCACGCGCCGCGGGACGTTCACCGATATCGATGTCGAGGACTGGCGCGCGGTGATGCGCACCAACGTCGATGGCCTGTTCGTCGTCGGCCAGGCCGTGGCGCGCCGCATGGTGCAGCGCCGGCGCGGGCGCATCATCAACATCTGCTCGGTGATGAGCGAGCTGGCCCGCCCCGGCACCGCCGCCTACACCACGAGCAAGGGCGCCGCGAAGATGCTGACCAAGGCGATGGCGGTCGACCTCGCGCCGCACGGCGTCAACGTCAACGCCATCGGCCCCGGCTACTTCAAGACCGAACTGACGGCCCCGCTCGCCGCCGATGCGGCGTTCGACGCCTGGGTGATCGCCCGCACGCCGGCGCGGCGCTGGGGCGAGCTCGACGATCTCGCCCCGGTGGCCGTGTTCCTCGCCAGCGACGCGGCTCGCTTCGTCAATGGCCAGATCCTGTATGTCGACGGCGGCTTGACGGCGTCGCTGTGACACGGCTGTTGCGTCTCGCCGCTTGTAGTTCGATCGCCGCGGAGTAGGATCGATTCGCGCGGCCGCAGCGCCACGCCGCTCGCCGCGCGATCCATACCAACAGCAACGCCTTTGCAGGAGACAAGCATGGAACGAGTGCAGCCATTGCGACTGCTCGATGTCACGCCGGAAGCGCAGCAGTCGGAGCGTTTTCGCCATCTCAATCGGCGCGACTTCGCGAAGCTCGCCGCGGCCGCGGCCACCGGCTCGGCCACCGCGATCGATGCGCTGGCCAACGATCGCTACGCCGCCGATGCGCCGCCGACGCGCTACCCCGAGCCCGATGTCATCGGCCTCGACAAGCGCTTCAAGTACAAGCTCGGCAACACGCCGATCCTGCGCCTGTACCGCGGCACGATGTGGGCCGAGGGCCCGGCATGGAGCGGCGTCGGGCGCTACCTGGTGTGGAGCGACATCCCGAACAACGAATGCCTGCGCTGGTGCGAGGAAGACGGCCACGTCGGCCGCATGTTCCGCTACCCGGCGTTCAACTCCAACGGCAACACCTTCGACTTTCAGGGCCGGCAGATCGCGTTCTGCCACGGCACGCGCAAGGTGATCCGCTACGAGGCCGACGGCAACATCACGGTGATGGCCGAGAAGACCTCCGACGGCAAGGAGTTCAATGCGCCGAACGACGGCGCGGTGATGCCGGACGGCTCGCTGTTCTTCACCGATCCAGGCTACGGCAGCCTGATGGAGTACGAGGGCAACCGGCTCAAGGAAAGCGCCTCGAACCCTTCGCCGCTGCACAAGGAGGCGATCTACCGCTGCGACGCGCCGGGCAAGGTGGAGAAGATCGCCGACGAGCCGTTCAAGCCGAACGGGCTGTGCTTCTCGCCCGACTACAAGAAGTGCTACGTCGCCGACACCGGCGTGTCGCACTACCCGAAGGCGAAGAGCCAGATCTGGGTCTACGACGTCGACGGCAAGCGGCTGAAGAACCCGAAGACCTTCGCCAGCATGGAATGGAGCGGCAAGACCGGTTTTGCCGACGGCGTGCGCTGCGACGAGGACGGCAACATCTGGGCCGGCATGGGTTGGGTCGGCGAAGGCTACGACGGCGTCCATGTGTTCGCGCCGGACGGCGTGCGCATCGGCCACATCAAGATGCCGGAGATCATCTCCAACGTCTGCTTCGGCGGCAGCAAGCGCAACCGGCTGTTCATGACGGGCAGCCAGTCGCTGTACGCGGTGTACGTGGAGACGCGGGGAGGGACGATCACGTAGCAGCGGCGGCCGCATGCGCGGTTTCTTTACTCGCCGCGACGTCGTTGCCGCGCTGCTCGGCAGCGCGATCGTGCCGGCGCAGGCGCAGGCCTGGCCCGAGCGGTCGATCACGCTGATCGTGCCGTTCCCGCCCGGCGGCGTCGCCGACACCGTCGCACGGCCGCTGGCCGAAGCCCTCGGCCAGGAGCTGAGACAGAGCATCGTCATCGAGAACAAGGGCGGCGCCGGCGGCGCGCTAGGCATCGGCACCGCGGGCCGCGCCGCGCCCGACGGCTACACGTTGCTGCTCGCGCTGTCGTCGATCTCGGTATTGCCCGCGGCCGACCGGCTGCTCGACCGCAAGCCGCAGTACCAGCTCGAGCAGTTCGTGCCGATCGCGCGCATCACCGCCGATCCGACGGTCCTCGTCGTGCGCGCCGACGCGCCGTGGAAGACACTCGAGGAGTTCGTCGCCGACGCGAAGCGCAAGCCCGGCGCGTACAACTACGGCAGCTCGGGCAACTACGGGACGATGCACGTGCCGATGGAGATGCTGAAGAACGCGGCCGGCTTCCGCATGACGCACATCCCGTTCACCGGCGCCGGACCGGCGGTGAACGCGCTGCTCGGCGGGCAGGTCGATGCGCTGTCCACCGGGCCGGCGAGCATCGTGCAGCACATCCGCGCCGGCAAGGCGCGTGCGCTCGCACATTGGGGCGACAAGCCGCTTCAGTCGCTGCCCGACGTACCGCCATTGCGCGAGCGTGGCTACGCGGTGCAGTACGCGCAGTGGTCGGGGCTGTTCGCGCTCGCCGGCACGCCGCAGCCGGTGCTCGATACGTTGCGCGCCGCGATGCGCAGGCTGAGCACCGACCCGGCGTTCCAGCAACTCATCGGACGCACCGGCAGTCCGCTGGCCTATCTCGATGCCGACGAGTTCGCGCGCTACTGGAGCAACGACGTGAAGGTCATGACCGAGGCGGTGCAGCGCATCGGGCGCGTCGAATAGGAACGAGGCTACTCTTGGCGGCCTGCGAGGCTTGAGGCACGTTGCGTCGAGCGAGTGGCCGCCTCGACTCGATGCTGATGGCCACGACAAACTGAAGCGGACATTCGTAGACTCTCTCGTCCAGTCTCCGCGAGTCGGACGCCCGCAGACTCGACGCGCATGGCAAAGACGTGGACTACACGTGACCGTTGGGGCCGCTCACGGCCCTCAGGTTGCCGATGAACTCGCGCAGCGGGCTGCGCAACGGTTCGAACAGCGGGTTGCCCCGTTGCTTCAGCATCACCTCGGCCACCAGCTTGATCTCCGAGATTTCCGGGGCGGTTCAATAGCCATCCGCGATCCGTAGACTAGGATGATGATGCGGGGCGCACCACACTCAACACAATCGCAGCTAATGGGAGACTTGGCGGCGTTCGATCTGTCCGCCGAGCACTTGCGATGTTGCGTGCCGAGCGCACATGAGGAGGATCGCGTGGAAGCAGCAGACCCATCTCGATCGAATGCGCGCGCGCAGGACAGTCGTGTCGAGTGGCCTTGGCCGGTGCGCTGGGACGTGCTTGCGCGGCCGGGGGTGCAGGGCGACGCAAGCTCGCTGACTAACGACCCGCGCCTGGCCGCTCATCGGACGCTCGACCGGTTGTCGGTACTGGCGCGCGACGCCGAGGCTGGTGAGTCAAGCGCGCCGCAAGCGTTCGTGCAGGCCTTGCACAAGCTGATGGCGACGGCGCCTTGGCTCGTCACTGATGGTACGACCTTGGGGCGCGACCAGCGCGATGCAACGCGCTACTCCTACGCACACCGCGGGGGAGCCGCCGAGGATCCGCACGATGGGGCGCTCGACATGCTGGGCGTGTGCTCGCTACTCGAGGCGAGTTGGCGGCTTGCCGGCAAGCAGGCAGCAGGCACCGTACTGGAACTCGCATCGACTGCGATGGCGGCAGAGCAATGGCTGCCGGGCAACAAGCCCGCGCACGATGCTGCGTTCCACGCCGACCTCGCGCTGCTGCACGGCAACGGCTCCGACGCGTTGCAGCGCTGGCTCGATCCGGTCCCGCCCGCCACTGCGGCTTCCGCGCCGGACGGAGGCGCGCTCTCCGCCGACGCGCTGCGACCGGCGATGTGGCAGCAGCTTCATGCGTGGGCCCGCGCCGAGTCGTCCAGAGTCGCGCGGCCCAACTGCGCAATGCTGCTGCACCAGTTGCTCGAGGAAGGCCTACCTGCCCCGGAGCCGAGCGGGGAAGCCACCTGGACGACCGGCATTGAGCAGGTGATCGTGGAGAACCCGTGCGACGCATCGCCGGTACTCGTGGTGCGAGGGCAAGGCTTCGGCGCAAGCGCACCGCGCGATGTGGATCTCGTCGCTGCCGCGCGCGACCTGGCTGGCTTCGTCGTGTATCGCCGCGTCCCGGACGTGCTTTCGTGGTCAGACGCGCAGCTGCGCGTGCGACTTGGTTCCGACGCGGTGGGCGGCGGCATCGCATTCGTTGACACCGCGTGGCTGCGCAGCCATCACGAGTGGGCGCGGGATGAGGTACAGCGCATCAAGACTGCCATGAACGCGGCAGGCTGCCCCTACCGTCCGATGCCTGCGCGGCCGCTCACTGAATCCCTTTTCACCCGGCATTCCCGCCCGCCGCGCAATACCAAGCTGGCGCGCCGAAGGTGGTCGAGGTCGCGGTCGAACCGTTCGGCGTGCCGGCGCGCAGCTGGGACAGCGTGAGTGCGCACCTTGATGCCGGCCGCGTGTTCTTGCTGCGCTGGCGCACCTTGAACACCGATGCGATGGCGCTGCGCGGAACTGGCTTGGCGGCGCAGATGCTTGCCGATGCTGGCATCGCTGCCGAGAGCGCGCTGGACCCCAACGGCAGCGTGCAATTCACCGCGCCTTCGATGCCGGCGATCGTCGAGTTCACGATGACGGCCAGCAACGCCGCCGGCTGTCGCGCCGAGCGGACGCTCCGTGTGGTCGTCACGGGCGCGGCGCTGCAACCGGCAGCTATCAGCGTGCTGCAGGGCGTGCCGGGCGGCGCCGTTGACGTGTCGAGTGTCGGCGGCACTGAGACCCTCAATCCGCCGACCGGGGCTACCATTCCGTTGGTGGCCGGCAAGCGCACCGTGGTGCGTGTCGACTGGTGGCTTGCGCTGCCGCAGGTGCCGATCGGCGCGAGCATGATCGTCGTCGCGTCGCTCGAAGTGCGGGGCGGCGGAGGTCCGTGGACCAGCGTGACTTTGCGGCCCAACGAGTCGACCGCCGACGATCCCGCTGCGGTCGGCGTCACGCTGTCGTCGGGACCTCCGTTCTCCTCGCTGAACCACTATCAGCAATGGGTCGCGGCGGGTGACAACCCCGTTACCTTCAACTTCGTGATCCCCGCCGAGATCTGCAGCGGTGAGGTCACGCTCACGGCGACCATCAAGGCTTTCGCACCGGGGCAGGCGAACTGGACGGTGAGTGCCTTCACGACGGCACGCTTTCACAGGCGTCGCCGCGTCATCGTGCGCTACCGCCCGTGGGGTTGGACCACCAACCTTCCTCCGGGCCAGGGCAGCTGCCTGCGCCTGGTGACAGCGTCTGCGACATCGCGATACGCGATGCCTGCAGCCTGCTGCCGATACCCGACCCGCAGATCGTCCGCTTGCCGGGCGCGGCGGCCGAACGCGGCAACAGCACCACGCTGCTCGAGGATCTCTACGCCGAGCGCAACGCCGGCGCGAATCCGGGGACGACCTTGCGGGACGAGATCTGGCTCGTCATCGGCCCAGCCGGCCAAGGCGGCGTCGCACTGGCGTCGATGCCGTGGACCGCCGCCGCCGACGCGACCGGACGCACGATCGCGCATGAGATGTGCCACCTGTTCGCGCAGAACCACCTAGCGCTGTGCGGCGTCGCGGGCGACGACCCGACGCAGTTCCCGAACAACGGCAACGTCATGGTGACCGGCTGGGACATGTGGAACAACGCCGTCGTGCGCAACGCCCGCGACATCATGACCCGCACCTATTGCCCCGAGCCGACCTGGATGAGCCCGGAGCGCTGGCGCCGCGTGTTCCTGCAAGTCGGCCCGTAAAGGAGATGACGATGAGCCATCTGCATGTGTCCGGAACGATCGGCGACGACGGTACCTTCACGCCCGGCCGCTGGTTCACAGCGTCGGCCGCCGTGCTGCGCGAGATGAAGCGCGACGCCGCTCCCGACCACGCGTGGGCCGCCGCGGCGCTCGGGGCGAACGACGAAGCGCTGGCGCACGCCGCCGCATGCATCGAGAGCGCGCACGTCTGCCCCGGCAAGCCGTTGCGCGCCTTCAGCGCCGTGCTCGCGCTGCCTGATGCCACAGCAGCGGTGGTCGTGCGCGACGGCGAACGAGAGGTGTTCCGCCGGGCGGTGCAGCCGGCGGTGCGCGTGATGCTGGACGCGGGTCCACGACTGGAGCTGCGACGCGGCCGCGTCAACATGCCGTTGGGCATCGACGGCTCGATGCCGGCCAACGGCGCCTACGTCGTCCCGGTCTGGGAAGCGACCGGCCGGCCGCCGCAGACATTGGGCCTTGTGGATCTCGCGGCCGCGCGAGGTGAATCGGTTGAACTTGATCTGGGCGGCGGACTGCAAGGCGATGAACCTGGCCGCTTGTCGCTGCGCTACTTCGACGGCGTGCGCAGCGTCGATGCGCGTGCGGTGCATGTCGAGCTTGAGGCGCGACCGCCGCTGCCCGTCATCCTTGCCCCGGCGGCCGGTGAGGAGGTGTCGGCCGACGGCTGGCTCGCGCTGCGGGGGCGCCTTGACGGTGACGGGAATGAGGAGAGGCTGGAGTGGCTGCTCGACGAGACGCCGGTTGCGCTGGGTCCTCGCGCGGGCATCGCGCGCGCAGCCGCGGGCAGGCGTACGGTCACGTTGCGTCACGGGGAGATGAGCGAGCAGCGTCGAGATCGTCGTGGTGGCGGGCGAGAGGCGCGGTGCTGCCGCTTGGGAGCCGCCGTGGCGAGTGGTGCGGCCGCGCTATTGACGTTGGCGGGTTCGCCTCCTGGCGCTACGAGCGCCAATGGCCACGGCAGGAGGCGGCCGCTCTCGAGATGAGGCTGGCTGCGACTCGGTGACATAGAGGGACGGGCGAGTGGCCGCTTTCGGACCCCACTGCGGCTTGTCACAGGCCGTGAAAGCGGGCGTTCTCCGCCACCGCGCTGTCGGCGTATTGAAGCAGGGGCCGCGCCAGACGCAAGTGGACGTTCGAACAACAGGATCATCGCCCCGGTAATCGCCGCTGCCAATATTTGGCAAACTCACGTATGTCGGCGCCTTGCGCCGGGAGTAGTCGACCAATGGGTACTATGAACATCTCCTTGCCGGACAAGCTGCGCGACTTCGTCGACGAGCAAGTCGCCCGAGGCGACTACGGCACCTCGAGCGAGTATGTTCGCGAGCTGATCCGTCGCGACCAGGAACGGCTGCGCCTGCGCGCGCTGCTGCTCGAAGGCGCAGAGTCTCCCGTGACCGGCGAAGCCGACGCCGAGTACTTTCAAGCGTTGCGCGCTCGCGCCGCCCCGCACAAGCCCGCCAAGCGTCGCGCGTGAGCCGGCGCACGCCCAAGCCATTGGTTCGTCGCGCCCGAGCAGACGCCGACGTGGCCGAGGCCATCGACCACTACCTGGCCGAGTCGCCGAGTGCCGCGCTGGGCCTTGTCGAAGCACTGGAAGCGGTGTACGAGCACATTCGCCGGGCGTCGGCAACCGGTTCGCCGCGCTACGCGCACGAGTTGAACCTTCCGGGCCTGCGCTTCTGGCCCTGCAAGCGGTACCCGTACCTGGTGTTCTACATCGAGCGCGCCGCAAGCATTGAGATCTGGCGCGTGCTGCACGGCAAGCGCGACATCCCGCGCTGGCTGCAAGACGGCACCGAACCGTCGTCGCGTTGAAACGAGTATCACGAGGGAGCGTCATCCGGGCAGCCATCCATCAACTCATCTCGCAGGTCCCCGACCCGGCGCTGCGTGAACGGCTGCAGCAGGAAGCCGACGCGCTGTCGCACGGTCGCAGCTTCGGGCTCGTCTTCGAACGCCATCTACCCGAAGTGACGCCGATGGCGCACGGCCGCTGGCAACCTTGGCCGTCGACTATGGAGCACCTCGTGCCAACGTCGGCACATGGCCGAGTGCAGTCAGTCACCTCGCGACGCGATCCGCTGTCAGTGGATGTGGCTGCCGCCGTTGATATCGAGTTCGCTGCCGGTGACGTAGCTGGCCAGGTCCGACGCGAGGAACAGCACGCAGCCGGCGACCTCGTGCGCATGGCCCGGCCGGCCCAGCGGCACGCTCGCGATGATCTGCCGCATCCGCTCGGCAGTCATCGACCCCGCGGTGATGTCGGTGTCGATGAAGCTCGGGCACACCGCGTTGACGCGAACGTTGTCGGGGCCCAGCTCGCGCGCGCAAGCCTTCGTGTAGCCGAGAACCGCCGCCTTGGCGGCGGCGTAGTGCGAGCCGCCGAACACGCCGCCGCCGCGCTGCGCCGACACGCTGCTCATGTTGACGATCGATCCCGCGCGTTGCCGGCGCATCGCAGGCACCACCGCTTGCGTCATGTTCAGCGTGCCGCGCATGTTGACGTCCATGATGCGCGCGTAGCTCTCCGGCGTGACCTCCAGCAGGCGCTCCGGCGACGTGATGCCGGCGATGTTGACGAGGATGTCGATGCGGCCGAAGCGTTCGAGCGCGAGCGCGGCGGCGGCCTCGCACTGGCGCCTGTCGGTGACGTCGCAGCGTGCGCCGAGGTGGCGCGGTTCGTCGTTGCCTTCGTCGAGGCGGGTGGAGCCGGCCAGCGACGCCGCGGCATCTTGCGCTGCGCCGGCGTCGAGATCGAGCAGCAGCACGCGCGCGCCGTGCTGGCTGAACAGCCCCGCCGTCGCCAGACCGAGCCCGCGCGGACTGGCGGCGCCGGTGACGATTGCCGTCTTGTCCTGCAACAGCATTACGCGAGCACGTTGCGCACCGCGGCCGCGATGCCTTCGGCATCGAGCCCGTAGTGCCGGTACAGATGCGTCGGTGGCCCGAGCAGCGAGTATTCATCCGGCACGCCGATGCGCACGAGCCGCGCGCGCAGGCCCTCTTCGGCGATGACCTCGGCAACGGCCGAGCCGAAGCCCGACGAGACGTTGTGCTCCTCGGCGGTGATGACGATGCCGTGCCGCGCAGCCGCGCGGCGGATCGCATCGCGATCGATCGGCGCGATCGAGTACATGTCGACGACGCCGAGCTCGATGCCTTCGCTCGCAAGCAGATCGGCCGCTTCGAGGCTCGCGGACACCAGGTTGCCGATCGCGAGCACCGTCGCGTGGCTGCCTTCGCGCAGCGTGTTCGAGCCACCGATGCGCCACGCGGGGGCCGAGTCGTACACCGGCTTCTCGCGGCCGCGACCGGCGCGGAAGTAGATCGGGCCGGCGTGCGCGATGGTCTGCTCGAAGGCGGCGCGGATCGCGTTGCCGTCGCACGGCGCCATCAACGCGAGGCCGGCGATCGCACGCAACGCGCCGATGTCCTCGTTGCAGTGGTGCGAAGTGCCGTAGAAGCCCATCGCGAGACCGGAATGCGTGCCGATCATCCGCACGTTCAGTCCGGGATAGCAGATGTCGTTGCGGATGTTCTCGATGCCCATCAGCGCGAGGAAGAACGAGTAGTTGCTGATGACGGCGATATGGCCGGTCGTCGCCAGCCCGGCCGCGGCGCCGATCATGTTGCGTTCGGCGATGCCGAAGTTGAAGTAGCGGTCGGGGTACTTGCGGCCGAAGCCGATCACCTGCGTCGGCCGGCCGAGGTCAGCCGTGCAGACGACGATGTCGTGGCCGCGCTCGACGAGATCGACCAGCACCGCGCCGGTCGTCAACTGGCGCGACAGGCCGAGCGACGCGGCCATGTCCCAGGTCGCCTCGTCCGACGTACGGCCGACGCGGCTTTCCGACAGGTCGATCACCGCCTTCATCTCGGCGCTGATGTACGACATGCCGGGTGCGCGCGGCTGCGGCGTCCACCGAGAGGGATCCGTCTGCATGTTGCTCATCCTGGTTGGTCGCGGCGGCGAGAGAGTCCGTTCTCGGCCCGTTGCTGACCTTCATCGTCCGCTTTGCTGCGTTGCGCTGTCGTGCGGTGTACGGCTGCGGCAGCGCGGTGGCGGTACCTGCGTGCTCCGGCGATGGCGCTCGCGGGCGCGCACCGCGGTGCGCGAGCGTTGCCTCTTCAACGCCGGCGTCGCCTCACCACCGGTCAGGCGACCGCGAATGGGGCCTGCGCCCGCAGGCACCACCACCGCACTGCGAGCGCCATCGCGGCGTGCCGTCAGGCATGCCTGCGTCGGTGCGGGGCAACCGCAGTCGAGCTTTGGAAGGGGTTTACGGCGCGAAGCGGGCATCGAGCCCGCGCGCGCCGCGCGCCGCAGGCGCGCGTCATGCCGGCGCACAGGCTCGATGCCTGGGCGACGGCTTCCTTCCCAAAGAGATGTCGGTGGATTGCAAAGACGCGGGCGGGTGCCCGGCGGCGCGCATCTGCGGCGCCGAGCAGCGCAGCAACTGTGTTCATAAGTCAAGCCGTTGGCTGAGCATGCTTACCGGCATCCCACATCGCGCCGTCGCGGACCATCGCGTTGAGGATGGTCAACAACTTGCGCATGCACGCGACCAGCGCCACTTTCTTGGGCTTGCCCGCGGCAAGCAATCGTTGGTAGAACGCGGCGATCACTGGGTTGTAGCGCGCGGCCGACAGCGTAGCCATGTACAGCGCCGCGCGCACTTCGGCACGGCCGCCCCAGGTGCGACGCTGTCCTTTGCGCTTGCCCGAGTCGTCGGCCAGCGGCGCGATACCCACCAGCTTGGCGATCGGCTTGCGGCCCAGGCTGCCCAGCTCGGGCAGCCCCGACAGCAAGCTCAACGTCGTCACGGCGCCGACGCCCTTGACGCTGTCGAGCAGCTTGCGTTGCGCCTTGAAGTGCTCCTCGATGTGCTTGTCGGCATCGCGATCGATGTCCGGCAAGCTGCTTGTCCAACGTCTTGAGCACACTGCGGATGCTGCGCGCCGCACGAGCACCGGCGTGCTCGAGCCGATTGCTCTCGGCCACGCGCATGCCCACCAGCTGACGCCGGCGCAGCATCAGCGCGGCCAAGTACTCACGCTGCTCCTGCAGCAGTGGGGTGACGTACTTGTGACGCTGCTCATGACGCGCCAGCACGTCAGCGAAGTCGCGAAGACTGCGCGCGTCGAGCCTGTCGGTCTTGGCAAGCACTCCCATGGACTTGGCAAACTCGCGCGCCTGCCGTGGGTTCACGCGCGCCACCGCGATGCCCGCGTGCTGCAATGCGAGCACCACACCGCGCTCGTAGCCGCCGGTGGCCTCGAGCACGACCAAGTCAATATCGCCGGCCTGCAGCTTCGCGATCAACTCGTCGTATCCCGACGCGTCATTGCCCAGTCGCTGCTGCTCGGTACCCCAGCACACATCAAGATGATGCTTGGACACGTCGATACCAGCGTTCAGGCGTTCAACGCGTTGCGTCGCCCCACCTTGCGGATTCATGTTCATGATGGACAACTGTTCGGGCTGACGGTTGGGATAAAACGGGCCGATGCGTTGACCGATTGCTGCGCTACGAGCTCCACGCCCCAGGACTTAACTGGTTTGGCGCACCGACCGCGAAACGGCGGTACAAAGATACAAGGACTTCCGGGCAGCGCGCGCAGCGCGCCTCGTGGAACTGACTCGTCGCAGCTGTCCGAGCGTAGCGAACGTAGTGAGCGCAGCGAGTTACTGCAGACAGCCCGGAAGACGAGCACCGCAGGGGACACGGCCCGCAGGGCCACGCTCAAGCCGCAGCTGAGCGCCGACGGGTACCCGCCCGCGTCTTTGCTCGCGCTGCACTCCGCAAGCGGACGCAACGTCCGCAACGGGCCGGGTCGCGACATTCGCTGCGTCGTTGCCATCGGCCTATCCGATGGTCCCGTCGAGAACTTCCCGATATGCGCGTTCGAGGTCCTTCGGCCCGAGGAAGCCGAGGTGCCACTCCCAGCCGCCTTCCATGAACGACACGCCCTTGCCGCTCACGGTGTAGGCGAGCACGCAGGTCGGGCCGGCCGTCGGAACGGTTCAGCGCGTCGTCGAGCGTCGCGCACACCGCGCCGAGATCGTGTCCGTCATCGAGCACCAGCGTGCGCCAGCCGAACGCCTCCCACTTCGCGCGCAGCGGCTCGGTCTGCATCGTCTGCTGCGGATGTCCGTCGGAGCCGGCCGCGTTGATGTCGACGATGCCGACGAGGTTGTCGAGCTTCCAATGCGCCGCCGAAATCGCCGCCTCCCAGATCTGTCCTTCCGTCTGCTCGCCGTCGCCCATCAGACATGCCGTGCGTGCCGGCGAGCCGCGCCGCCGGGTGCCGAGCGCAATGCCGACCGACACCGACAGGTTGTGGCCGATCGAGCCCGACGAGAAATCGACGCCCGGCACCTTCTTCATGTCCGGGTGGTCGCCGAGCGGCGAACCGAAGCGCGTGTACGTGTCGAGCCACGCCTGCGGAAAGAAGCCGAGGTCGGCGAGCACCGGAAAGAGCCCGATCGCCGCGTGCCCCTTGCCCATCGTGAAACGGTCGCGGTCGGCCCATTGCGGCTCGCCGGGCCGCAGATGCAGGAAGCGGTAGTACAGCGCGGCCACCAGCTCGGCCATCGAGAACGACGAACCGTAGTGCCCCGAGCCGCAGATGTCGGTCATGCGCAGCGTCTCGAGGCGGATCAGCCGAGCCTTCTCGCGCAGCGTTTCCTTCGAGACATCGTGCGGCGCACGAGCGGTCATTGGACCCCTTTGCGCTTCGCGCCGTCGCCCCGGGCGGGAGTGAGCGCCTGGCGCGCGGCCCGGCGGCGCTCATTGCCTGCGCTCCTCCGCCGCGGGCGGCAAACCGTTCTGCTGCGCGACGAAGTCGGCGAGCATCGGCACGTACTTGTCGCCGAGGCCCGCGGCCTCCATCGCCGCGAACGAGTTCTTCACCATCGCCTGGATCGGCGCGAGCACGCCCAGCTCGTTGGCGACGCTGGCGACGTAACGCAGGTCCTTGTGCGCGTTGGTGATGCTGAAGCGGTGCGCGTTCGGTTCGCCGTCGACGGTCCATCGCATGAAGGTGTCGTAGAACGGGCAGCGCATGCGGCTGCCGCCGACCACCGAATGGAACTGTTCGATCGACAGCCCGGCCTTGCGCGCGATCGCCAGCGCCTCGCTGTACAACGCGGCGTAGCCCATCGCGACGAAGTTGTTGACGAGCTTGACCTTGTGTCCGAGGCCGAGCGGGCCGAGATGGCTCACGTCGCTGGCCCAGCAGCGCAGCACCGGCTCGATGGTCTGGAACGTCTCGGCATCGGCGCCGACCATCGTCGCGAGCGTGCCCGCCTCGGCCTCCACCGGCGTGCGGTTCAACGGCGCGTCGACGAAGGTCATGCCCCGCGCGCGAAGCGCCTCGCCGAGCGCCAGCGTCGAGACCGGGTTCGATGTCGAGCAGTCGATGACGACGAGCCCCGGCCGGTCGGCAGCGAGGATGCCGTCCGCGCCGTGCATCACCGCCTCGACCTGCGGCGACCCGGACACGCAGAGGTGGACGATGTCCGAGCGCTGCGCCACCTCGCGCGCTGTCTTCGCTTCGGACGCGCCGCGGGCGAGCAGATCGTCGACCGGCGCGCGGTTGCGATGCGCCAGCACGACGAGCGGATAGCCCTTCTCGACGATGTTCTTCGCGATCCCGTGGCCCATCAGGCCGACGCCGATGAAGCCGATGCGCGGCTTGCTGCTCATGGTTTTTCTCCGGCTTCCTCGGCGGCACGCGGAGGAGGGCGAGGGTTGCCGTTGAGGCTGCGGTACGCCCGAATCACCTGGCTGTCATCCGCAGCGCCGTGTCCGAGCCCCGACGCGGCCAGGAACATCTGGTGCGCCGCGGCCGTCAGCGGCAGGCCCTGCCGTGCGAGCCGGCCCTGATCGAGCACGATGCCGAGGTCCTTGACGAAGATGTCGACCGCGCTGGCGACCACGGGATCGTCCTGCATCATGCGCGGCCCGCGATCGCCCCACATCCAGCTCATGCCCGCCGACACCGAGATGATGTCGTGCATCGTCTGCAGCGGCACGCCGGCGCGCTCCGCGACATGCATCGCTTCGGCCGCGGCCGCGATGTGCACGCCGCACAGCAGCTGGTTGATCATCTTCGCGGTCGAGCCCATGCCGGCGTGCTCGCCGACATGGAACACGCGCTTGCCGACCGCTTCGAACACCGGCCGCGCGCGCTCGAAGACCTCGTGCGGCCCGGAGCACATGATCGTCAACGATGCGTCGCGGGCGCCGACGACGCCGCCGGAAACCGGCGCGTCGAGCATCGCCAGCCCGTGTTCGGCGAGCCGCTCGTAGAGCCGGCGTGCCTGCGCCGGCGCTTGCGTGCACGACGCGACGACGATGGCGCCGGCCGGCAGCGCATCGGCGGCGCCCTCCGCGCCGAACAGCGCGGCCTCGGCCTGATCGCCGTTCACGACCATCAGCAGCAACACGTCGGCGCCCTGCGCGGCGTCGGCTGCCGACTTTGCGGCGACGCCGCCGGCCGCGACCAGCGCATCGAGCGCCGGCGGCCGCAGATCGAAGCCGCGCACCGAGTGCCCGGCGCGCAACAGATTGGCCGCCATCGGCGCCCCCATCGCGCCGAGACCGATAACGCCGATGCGCATGGCGAGCTACTCCTTCACCGCCCCCGTCATCGCCGACACGTAGTGCTCGACGAAGAACGCATACAGCACGACCAGCGGCAGCGAGCCGACCAGAGCCCCGGCCATCAACGAGCCCCAGCGGTACTGGTCACCGTCGGTGAACGCCGAGAGGATCGCCACCGGCACGGTCTTCTTCTCGGTGCTGTTGATGAACGTCAGCGCGTAGATGAATTCGTTCCAGCACAGCGTGAGGCAGAAGATGCCGGCCGAGATGAGGCCCGGCACCGCCAGCGGCAGCACGATCTTGACCAGAATCTGCCAGCGGCTCGCGCCGTCGATCAGCGCGCACTCTTCCAGCTCGTACGGGATGGTCTTGAAGTAGCCCATCAGCAGCCAGGTCGAGAACGGAATCAGGATCGTCGGGTAGGTCAGGATCAGCGCGAACGGGGTGTCGAACAGCCCGTACTGATAGACCACGGTGGACAGCGGAATGAACAGGATCGACGGCGGCACCAGATAGGCCAGGAAGATCGCGCCGCCGACCCATTGCGCACCGTGGTAGCGGATGCGCGTGATCGCGTAGGCGGCGAACACGCTCGCGGCCAGCGACAGCACCGTTGCCGACACCGCGATGAACATCGTGTTCCACAGCCACAGCGGATAGTCGGTGCGGAACAGCAGGTCGCGGATGTGCTCGAAGGTCGGCTGCAGCGTGTAGAACGGGTTGTGCGCGTCGAGGTCGAGCAGGTGCTCCTTCGGCTTGATCGCCGTCATCGTCATCCAGTAGAACGGGAACAGCAGCACGAAGACGACGATCGACAGCGGCAGGTAGGTGTTGACGAGGCGCTTCGGCAACGTGGACAGGTAGCTCATGCCCTCGCTGTGGTCGCCCGCGACGGCCGGCGACGTCTTCGACCTTCGGCGCCAGCGCTACTCATTGTTCTCACCGCTTTGCCATTTGCGCCGCTGCAGCCCGAACCACGAGACCATGATCGCGGCCAGCAGGAAAGGCACCATCGCGGTCGAGACCGCCGAGCCCTCGCCGATGCGCCCGCCGAGGATCGCGGTGTTGTAGCTCATCGTCGCCATCAGCTCGGTGGCGCCGGCCGGGCCGCCGTTCGTCAGCACCTTGATGAGCTGGAAATCGGTGAAGGTGAACAGCACCGAGAACGTCATCACCACCGCGATGATCGGCGTCAGCAGCGGGTAGGTGATCTTGACGAACATCTGCCAGCGCGTCGCGCCGTCGAGCACGGCCGCCTCGTACAGCGACGGCGGCACCGTCTGCAGTCCGGCCAGCAGCGAGATGGCGATGAACGGCACGCCGCGCCAGATGTTGGCGAAGATCACCGAGAAGCGCGAGTTCCAGACATCGCCGAGGAAGTTGATGTTGGTCGAGATCAGCCCCAGCTTCTTCAGCGACCACGAGATGACCGAGAACTGCGGGTCGAAGATCCACCAGAACGCGATCGCCGACAGCACCGTCGGCACGATGAACGGGATCAGCACGACGGCGCGAATGATGGCCTTGAACGGCAGCTTCTCGTTGAGCAGGATCGCCAGGTACAGGCCGAGCGCGAACTTGATGACGCTGGCCACCAGCGTGTAGAAGATGGTGAAGAACACCGCCGTCTGGAACTTGCTGTCGCCGACGATCCACTCGTAGTTCTCGAGGCCGACGAAATTGCCGGGCCGGCCGATCTTGGCGTCGGTGAACGACAGCCAGATCCCGAGGCCGAGCGGGTAAACGAGAAACAGGATCAGGAACGCCGCCGCCGGCAGCATGAACAACATGCCGAGGAAGTTGCGGTTGGTGGCGAGTTGCTTCCACATGGCTGGTCGTCGTGGCGCTCAGGCGCGCAAAGCCGTGGGCGGGTGCCCGGCGGCGCTTAGCTGCGGCTCATGCGTGGCGCTTCGCGCCACGTCCCTTGCGCTGCTCGGTCTTGCGGCCCCGCCGAGAAACTCGCTGCGCTCACTTCGTTCGCTACGCTCAGACAGTCTCGGCGAGTTTGATTTCACGAGGCGCGCTGCGCGCGCGGGCCGCAAGCCCTGCGCTGCTCGGCGCCGCAGATGCGCGCCACCGAGCACCCGCCCACGGCTTTGCGAAGACCGGCATCTCTTGGTGAGAGGTCTAGGCGCGAAGCGGGCGTCGAGCCCGCCTCGCGCCGCGCGCCAAAGGCGCGCGTCGTGTCGAGCCGCAGGCTCGATGCCTGGGGCTCGGCTTCCTTCCCAAAGAGCTGCCGGTGGATTGCAAAGACGCGGGCGGGCGGCGGGCGGAGCGCATCTGCGGCGCCGAGCAGCGCAGGGCTTCGCGGGCAGCGCGCGCAGCGCGCCACGTGAACTGACTCGGCGCAGCTGTCCGAGCGAAGAGAGCGCAGCGAACGCAGCGAGTTCTGCGGCGGATCACGAGTCCGAGCAGCGGAGGGGACGTGGCCCGCAGGGCCGCGCACGAGCCGCAGCTAAGCGGAGCACTGCTGCCCGTCCGCGGCTTTGCCCGCGCCAAAGTCGAACGCGAATCGCATCGCCGGCTCAGCGATAGATCCGCTTCGCCTGCCGCTCGGCCACCGCGATCGCGTCCTTGATCGATGCGCGTTCGGTGCACACCGAGGCCACCATGTCGAGCATCACGAAGTCGGCCAGTGCCGCCGCCGCCTTCTCGCCCACCGAACCCAGACCGCCGGCGGTCAATGTGCGCTTCGCGGCATCGCGCAGCATCGACAGCTTCGGGTCGGTGCTCCATACCGGGTTGGCGTCGTAGGCGTTGAGCGGGTGCGTCAGGTAGGCCACCGAATCGATCAGCCACTTGTTGTAGTTCTCGGCTTCGAGCAAGAAGGCCGTGAGAGCCTTGCAGGCGTTCGGCGCCTTCGAGTACTTCATCACCATCATCGGGTAGCAGATGTGGAACTCGGTCGGCTTGCCGACCGGGCCGATCGGCCACAGCGAGTGGCTCATGTCGTCCAGACACCTCCTTGGCCTTGGCGTCGCCCTTGGCGGCGCCGGCCTTGGCGGCGGCATAGATCGACACGCCGTTGTTGGTCATCGAAACCTGGCTCTCGAGGAACGCCTTGTTGTTGAAGGCGTCGTTCCACGACGCGGTACCGGCGACGAAGGTCTCGGACAGCGCCTTGCAGAACTCCAGCGCCTTCACCGTCTCGGGCGAATTGATGACGACCTGGTCTTTCGCATCGACCAGGTTGGCGCCCTGCGACCACAGTGCCCAGTGGACCCAGGCGTTGCCGTCGCCCGAGGCGCGGCCGAGCGCGAAACCGCGCGGGCACCGACTTCGCCTTCAGCGCCTTCATCAGCTCCAGGAAGCCGGCCGTGTCCTTCGGGATCTCCTTGAAGCCGGCCTTCTCGATCATGCTGACTGCGGTAGTTGATGACGTTGCCGTTGTAGGCCATCGGAATCGCGATCCACTTGCCGCCGCTCTTGCCGTAGGTCTCGGCCGTCGGCACCCAGCCGCCGTACTTCTTGCCGAGGTAATCGGCGACGTCGGTCACGTCGGCCACCTTGTCGGGGAACAGGTGCGGCAGCGAGTACAGACCCCAGAACATGTCCGGGCCCTGGTTGGTGTTGGCGGCGACGCTCGCCTTGGGCTGCACGTCGTCGAGCGATTCGTGGACGACCTTGACCTCGACGCCGGTGGCCTTGGTAAACGCGGCGACGGTCGCCATGAAGGTGTCTTCCTCGGCCTGCACGAAGCGCTTCCAGCGCAGCACTTGGATCGCCGCGCCGGCCTCGGGCTTGAACGGCGAGGCCTGCGCCCAGGCCTGGGCGAACAGCGTCAGGTTGGCGGCGGCGCTCGCGCCGGCCAGCGCGGCGCCGGTCTTCAGCACGTTGCGGCGGGTGAAGTTGCTGCTGCTTTCGGTCATGCCTGTCTCCTCGGGCGTGGTGGGATCGATCGTGATGAAAAGGCGGCCTAGATGCGTTGGCCGCTCGACGTGTCGAACAGGTGCGCGCTCGGCGCGCGCGGCTTGAGCCGGATCTTCTGGCCCGGCGCGAAGTCGTGCCGCTCCCTGAAGATGGCGACGATCTCCTGCGCGCCCAGGCGCACGAACACCTGGGTCTCCGATCCGGTGGGCTCGACCACGATCACGTCGGCCTCGAAGCCGCCGGCATCGTCATTCGGGGCGATGTCGAGGTGCTCCGGCCGGATGCCGTAGACCACCGGTCGGCCATCGCTCGCGGCCGACGTTGCCGCCGGCACCGGCAGCTTCGCGCCGCCGACGGTCGTGACGGCCGGCGCCGCGCCGCCGTTCAGCGTGCCGTCGATGAAGTTCATCGACGGCGAGCCGATGAAGCCGGCGACGAAGCGGTTCGCCGGCCGGTCGTACAGCTGCAGCGGGCTGCCGATCTGCTCGATGCGGCCGTCGTGCATGACGACGATCTGGTCGGCCATCGTCATCGCCTCGATCTGGTCGTGCGTGACGTAGATCGATGTCGTCTTCAAGCGCTGGTGCAGCTCCTTGATCTCCGTGCGCATCGCCACGCGCAGCTTGGCGTCGAGATTCGACAGCGGCTCGTCGAACAGGAACACCTGCGGATCGCGCACGATGCAGCGCCCCATCGCCACGCGCTGCCGCTGCCCGCCGGACAACTGGCGCGGAAAACGGTCGAGCAGCGCCGTCAGGCCGAGGATCGCCGCGGCCTTGCCGACCCGCTCGTCGATGCTCGCCTTCGGCGCCTTCGCCAGCGACAGCGAGAAGGCCATGTTGTCGCGCACCGTCATGTGCGGATACAGCGCGTAGTTCTGGAACACCATCGCGATGTCGCGTTCCTTCGGCGGCATCTTGTTGACGACGGTGCCGCCGATGACGATCTCGCCGCCGCTGATGTTCTCGAGCCCGGCGATCATGCGCAGCAGCGTCGACTTGCCGCAGCCCGACGGGCCGACCAGCACGGTGAACGAGCCGTCGGGAATCTCGATGTCGACGCCGTGCAGCACTGCGGTATCGCCGAAGCGCTTGTGCACGGAGTGGAGCGAGACGCTGGCCATCGGGAGCGGTGCAAGCCTTGCGATGAATCGAGCCGAACTTGTATGATGACCCGATCACCATGTCAATCGGCACCTCCGCGCACCTCGCCGACGGCGGCGCCCGACTGGTCGCCGAGCGGCTGTCGGACCGCCTCGCCGCGCGGCTCGCGTCGCAGATCGGCGCCGGCGACCTTCGCTCGGGCGACCGCCTGCCGACCGAGGCGCAGCTCGCTGCGGCGCACGGCGTGTCGCGCACCGTCGTGCGCGAGGCGGTGCACCAGCTGCGCTCGCGCGGCCTGGTGCGCTCGCGGCAGGGTTCAGGCGTGTTCGTCGCCGACCTCGAGGCGCACCGGCCGCTCGAGTTCGACCCTGCGGTGCTTGGCTCGATCGACGCCGTCGTGCATGTCGTCGAGGTGCGCCGCGTGCTCGAGAGCGAGATGGCGGCGCTGGCGGCCGAGCGCGCGACACGCGCGCAGGTGGCCGGGCTCAAGCGCGCGCTGGTCGCGATCGATGCTGCCGTCGTCGAAGGGCGCGACGGCGTCGCCGAAGACCTCGCGTTCCATCGTGCCATCGCCGAGGCCACCGGCAACCCGCAGTTCAGCCGGCTGCTCGCGTTCCTCGAGCAGTACCTGCGCGAGGGCATGCGCATCACGCGCGGCAACGAGGCGCGCCGCGGCGACTTCATGGACCAGGTGCGTGCCGAACACCGCGCCATCGTCGACGCCATCGCCGCGCACGATCCCGTCGCGGCGCGGCGCCGCGCCGCCGAGCACATGCGGCGCGGCCAACGCCGGCTCGAGATCGGCGGCGTCATCGCGCGCCGGGATGGGCACAAGTGAAACGCATCGCGCTCGGCGTGATCGCCGACGACTTCACCGGCGCCACCGACATCGCCAGCATGCTGGTGCGCGGCGGCCTGCGCACGCGTGCAGCTGATCGGCGTGCCGACGCGACGCGCCGGTGCCCGACGCCGATGCGGTCGTCGTGGCGCTGAAGTCGCGCACGAGCCCCGCAGCCGACGCGGTGCGCGAGTCGCTCGCGGCGGCTGCGCTGCGCTGCGCGCCGCCGGTGCGCGGCAGATCTACTTCAAGTACTGCTCGACCTTCGACTCGACGCCGGACGGCAATATCGGCCCGGTGGCCGAAGCGCTGATCGATGCGCTCGATACGCCGTTCACCATCGCCTGCCCTGCGTTGCCGGAGAACGGTCGCAGCGTGTTCCGCGGCCACCTGTTCGTCGGCGACAGTTGCTGTCGGAGTCGGGCATGCGCGACCACCCGCTGACGCCGATGACGCGATGCCAACCTCGTGCGCGTGCTGCAGGCGCAGATGCGCGGCATGGTCGGCCTGCTGCGGCACGACACGGTCGCGCGCGGCGAGGCGGCGATCCGTGCGCGCATCGATGCGTTGCGCGCCGACGGCGTGCGCATCGCGGTGGCCGATGCGATCGACGACGACGCTCTGCGCGCCCTCGCTGCGGCCTGTGCCGAGCTGCCGCTCGTCACCGGCCGGCTCGGGCGTCGCGTCGGCGCTGCCGGCAGCGTACGCGGCACGCGGCTGGTCGTCCCCGATAGCGCGACGGCCGCGTTGCCCGCGGTCGGCGGCGCCGCCGGCGGTGCTGGCGGGGTCGTGCTCGGCCGCCACCAACGCGCAGGTGCAGCACTGGCTGCAGCGGGCCGGCCGGCACGGCGCATCGACCCGCTGGCGCTGGCCGCCGGCGAACGCGCGGTCGACGCAGGCGCTCGCCTGGGCGCGCGAGCGCATGGCCGACGGGCCGTGCTGGTCTACGCCACCGCGCCGCGCAGCGGAGGTCGCGGCGGTGCAGGCCGCAGCTCGGCGCGGCACGCGCCGGGGCAGCTGGTCGAGCGCGCCTTCGCGGCATCGCCGCCGGCACTGGTCGAGCCGGCGTGCGCCGGCTGGTCGTGGCCGGCGGCGAGACTTCCGGGCGCGGTCGTGCAGGCGCTCGACGTGCGCGCAGTTGCGCATCGGCGCGCCGATCGACCCCGGCGTGCCGTGGATGCAGGCTCGAAGGCCGCGCCGCTGCTGCCTGGCGTTGAAGTCGGGCAACTTCGGCAGCGCGGACTTCTTCGCCAAGGCGTTGGAGCAGGCAGCGGCATGAGCCGGGCCGCCTCGAAGACGAATGTCGCAGCGCGCGCAGCGCACCGATTGGAGGCGCGTGATGCGCCCTGCGAACGAGATCTGCCGCGTCGGCCGCTCGCTGTTCGAGCGCGGCTACGTGCATGCGACGGCGGGCAACATCAGCGCGCGTGCGCCGACGACGGTTTCCTGATCACGCCGACCGACGCCTGCCTCGGCTTCCTCGAACCCGGCGCGGCTGGCGATCGTCGATGCGGCGGGCGAGCAGCGCTCGGGCGACCGCGCCAGCAAGACGCTCGCGCTGCACCGGCGCATCTACGCCGCACGACGCGGCGGCATGCTGCGTGATCCACACCCACAGCACGCACTGCGTCGCGCTGACGCTGACCGGCGTGCTGGAGCGCCGACGACGTCGCTGCCGCCGATCACGCCGTACTTCGTGATGAAGGTCGGCCACGTGCCGCTGATCCGCTACCACCGCCCCGGCGACCCGCGCGCGGCCGATGCGGTGGCGCGGCGATCGCCGAGGCGCGCGACGCGCGGCACGCCGATCCGCGCGGTGATGCTCGAGCGGCTGGGCCCAGTGGTCTGGCACGCATCGCCGGCCGCCGCGATGGCGGTGCTCGAGGAGCTCGAAGAGACCGCGCGGCTGTGGCTGCTCACGGCGCCAAGCCCGCGCCGCTGAGCGAAGCGCAGATCGACGAACTGCGCGCGCACTTCGGCGCCGTCTGGTAGCAAACGCGCCATGCCGCGCTTTGCCGCCAACCTGTCGATGCTGTACGCGCGAGCACGCCTTCCTCGACCGCTTCGCGGCCGCGGCGGCCGACGGCTTCGAGGCCGTCGAGTACCTGTTTCCCTACGCGCACGACCGCAGCGAACTCGCCGCGCGGCTGGCCGACGCACGGCCTGCAGCAGGTGCTGTTCAACGCGCCGCCGGGCGACTGGGACGCCGGCGAGCGCGGCACTGGCCTGCTTGCCCGGCCGCGAAGACGAATTCCGCCGCGGCATCGAGCAGGCGCTGGCCTACGCGCACGCGCTGCGCTGCCCGCGCGTGCACGTGATGGCCGGCCTGGCGCCGGCCGGCGTCGAGCGCGCGCAGCTGCGCGCCACCTACGTCGCCAACCTCGCATGGGCTGCAGCGCAGGCGGCGAGTACGCGGCATCGACGTGCTGATCGAGCCGATCAACACGCGCGACATTCCCGGCTTCTTCCTGAACCGGCAGGACGACGCGCACGCGATCGTCGCCGAAGTCGGCGCGCCGAACCTGAAGGTGCAGATGGACCTGTACCACTGCCAGATCGTCGAGGGCGACGTGGCGATGAAGATGCGCCAGTACCTGCCGACCGGCCGCGTCGGCCACCTGCAGATCGCCGGCGTGCCCGAGCGCCACGAGCCCGACGTCGGCGAAGCTGAACTACCCCTACCTGTTCGCGCTGATCGACGCGCTCGGCTATGCCGGCTGGATCGGCTGCGAATACCGCCCGCGCGCCGGCACCTCGGCGGGGCTCGGCTGGTTTCAACCCGTACAAGGCTCGACTCATGAAGATTGCTCATCACCGGCGGCGCCGGCTTCGTCGGCGCGCGGCTCGCCCGCACGCTGCTGGCGCGCGGCACGCTCGCCGGCGCGCGACTCGACCGCGTCGTGCTCGCCGACCAGTTCGCGGCGCCGCCCGATCTGCTGCGCCGACGCGCGCGTCGAGGCGCGCACCGGCGCCCTGCTCGACGCAGTGCGCCGCGCTCGGCAGCGAGCGCTTCGACGGCGTGTTCCATCTCGCGTCGGCGGTGTCGGGCGAATGCGAGGCTCGACTTCGACCTCGGCATGCGCTCCAACCTGGACACGCACGCGCGCGCTGCTCGACGCGCTGCGCGCGCGCCGGCAAGCGTGCCGACGGCTCGTGTTCTCCAGCTCGGTGGCGGTGTTCGGTCCCGACGCCGGCGGTGCCGCTGCCGCCGCGTCGTCGCCGACGACACGCTGCCGGCGCCGCAGACCTCGCTACGGCACGCAGAAGCTGATCTGCGAGCACCTGGTCGCCGACTACACGCGCAAGGGCTTCATCGACGGCCGCGCCGCGCGGCTGATGACGGTGACGGTGCGGCCCGGCAGGCCGAACGGCGCCGCCTCGTCGTTCTTCAGCGGCATCATCCGCGAGCCGCTGGCCGGGCGTCGAGGCGATCTGCCCGGTCGATCGCCGAGCGTGTCGCACCCGGTGTCGTCGCCGGCGCGCACCGTCGACGGCACTGATCGCGGTCTACGAGGCGAGCCGCGACGCGCTTCAACGGCCGCACTCGCGCTGAACCTGCCGGCGCTCAACGTGCGCGTCGGCGAGATGCTCGACGCGCTCGAAGCGGTGGCCGGGCCGCGCGGTGCGCGCGCGGGTGCGCTTCGAGCGCGACGAGCGCATCGCCGGCATCGTCGCCAACTGGCCGACCGGCGCGACGCGCAGCGCGCGCGGCGCGCCTCGGCCTGCAGCCCGAGCCGCGCTTCGCCGACATCGTGCGCCAGTACATCGACGACTGCGCGGCGCGGCCCGACGCCGGCCAGACCTTGAAGGGACTGGACGCGATGAACCAGATCGACCTGAAGGGCCGCGTCGCCGTCGTCACCGGCGGCGCGCAGGGCATCGGCTACGCCACCGCCGAGCGCATGCTGCGCTCGGGCGCCGACCGTCGTGCTGTGGGACATCGACGCGGCGCGCGCTCGACGCAGGCGCGCGGCACGCTGTCGGCGCTCGGCACGGGTCAGCGGCGATGCGGTCGAGCTGACCGACGACGCGGCGGTCGCCGCCGCCGCCGCGCGTGCGTCGCGCGAGCACGGCCGCATCGACATCCTCGTCAACAACGCCGGCATCACCGGCGGCAACGCGCACGACCTGGGAGCTCGACGCCCGAGGTCTGGCGGCGCGTCGATCGAGGTCAACCTGATCGCGCCCGTACCTGACCTGCCGCGCGGTCGTGCCGCAGATGCTCGACGCAGGGCTACGGCCGCATCGTCAACGTCGCCTCGGTGGCCGGCAAGGAAGGCAACCCGAACGCCTCGCACTACAGCGCGTCGAAGGCGGGGCTGATCGCGCTGACCAAGTCGCTGGCCAAGGAGACTGGCGACGCAGCGGCGTGCTCGTCAACGCGGTCGCGCCGGCGGCCGCGAAGACGGCGATGTTCGACACGATGACGCAGCAGCACATCGACTTCATGCTGTCGAAGATCCCGATGGCGCGCTTCGTCGAGGTCGGCGAGATCGCCGCGATGATCGCCTGGCTGGCGTCGCGAGGACTGCTCGTTCAGCACCGGCGCGGTGTTCGACCTGTCGGGCGGGCGCGCGACGTACTGATGCGTGGCGCGCCGACTTCGCACTCAGGCGGCGCGCTCGGACACCGGCAGGCGGACGCGAAAGCGCGTGCCGGTGTCGGCACTGGAAGTCGCCTCCAGCGTCCCGCCGTGCGCCTTCACGATCTGGGTACAGATGTAGAGCCCGAGGCCGAGTCCTCGGCCTTTCCCCGCATGGGACGGGCGCCAGTACGGCTCGTACACGCGTTGCAACTGCTCGGCAGACAACGGCTCGCCGCCGTTGTGGACCGACAGCGTCAACCAGCCGTCCGCGGTGCCGGCATCGATGGTCACCGGAATCTCCGCTGCGCCGTGCGTCAATGCGTTCTTGACCAGATTGGACAGCAGCTGCTGCAGCCGCGTGCCATCGCAGTACACCGGTGTCGCGATGTCGAACGTCGAGCGGATCTGGTGCCCGTCGTGGACGGCCTGCAGATCGGACACCACATCGGCGAGCAGCGCATCGAGCCGCTCGTGTTCGGCCATGTGCAGGATCATGCCGGCGCCGAGGCGGCCGCGCGCGACATCGAGCACGTCCTCGATCAGCGACGACATGCGTCGCGCGCTCTTGCGCAGCCGCTGGCCGAGCAGCGGCAGCTCCGCGGGTGGGCGCGGCTGCTCGAGGATCGAGCCGATCGCGATGATCGCCGCCAGCGGGTCGCGCAGGTCGTGCCCGAGCACGGCGATGAACTGCTCGCGCAACTCCGCAGTGACGCGCTCGGTGGCAGCGCCGCGTCGGTCTCGCGGCGGCCGCGCTCCTCGGCGATCGAGCTGGCCGATCATCTGCACGAACAGCGTGAACAGGTCGAGCGTGCGCTGATCGGACAGCGGCAGCGGCCGCGGGTCGAGCGCACACAGGTTGCCGAAGAACTCGCCGTCCGCCAGCACGATCGGCATCGAGATGTAGCTCCTGAAGCCGTACAGCTTCGGCGTCGGGTGCCCGCAGTACGTCGGGTGCGTGCTGGCGTCGTCGAAGGCGATCGTCGTATGCGCGGCGCGCACTTCCTTGCACAACGTGGTGTCGATGTCGAGCCTTCCGCCCGGCTGGAGCCCGAGAGGGATGTCGTCGCGCACCGCGCACGCGGTCCAGGTCTTGTCGGTGACGCGCGCGACGGCGGCGAAGCCTGCGCCGGTCGTCTGGCAGATCACGCGCAGCACGAGCGGAACGGCGCCGATGCGGGAGACGGCTTCGATATCGGCGGCGATGGCCTCGTCTGTGTCTTCCATCGGTCGGGTGCCCCCACCCCCTCGCGGCCGCGTGCATCGTACCCCGATTGGCGGCCGAACCGACCGGCCGCCAATCGACGCAAGCGAGCGCTAGACCCGCAGCCTCGCGCCGTTGAGGCGCCGGCGCGCTGCACTGGTGCGCTTCGGCGCGGCAGCGTCGCGCAGCGCCGCGTCGATCAGCGCGTCGGCCATCCACAGCGCGATGCGCTCGACCTCGCGGTCGGGCAGGCCCCAGATGTCCTTCAGGATCACGTAGGGCTCGATGCCGTAGACGACCGACAGCGCACGGTGCAGCCGCTCGCGCACCGCCGCCGGCAGCTCGCGGCGCCAGCGGCGCGAGCGCGTGCTCGAGGATGCGCACGCGGTGGCCGCGCCGATACGGCTCTTCCTCGAGCAGGCCGGCGCGCTCGAGCGCCCATTGCTCCAGCGTCAGCTGCGCGGCCGCGCGCAGCTGCGGCTCGAACTCCTTGAAGCGCGGGAAGGTCTTCTCGAACAGCTCGTGCAGCGCGCTCGCGGCCGTCGGGCGATGTCGAGCGGAAGCTGCGCACCGGGCCGAGCGAGGTGTCGATCACCGCGGTGACGAGCGCGCTGCGGCTCGGGAAGTAGCGGTAGGCGGTGGCGCGCGAGACGTTCGAGCGCACCGCGACCTCGGCCACCGACGGGATGTGGCCTCGCTCCTGGATCAGCCGCATGCCGTGTCGAGCAGCAGCTTCCACGTCGACGGCCTTGACGCCGCGCGCGGGCGGCTGCGGGCGGTGCGGTGACGCGGGGCTTCGGGCGGGCCATGCGGGTAATTCCGGGGTCGATGACGGTGCGCTTGGTTTGCGGCCGGTCGGCAAGCCGGCCCGTATGATGCGCCGATCCCGATTTGAGACGCAAGTCTCAAATTCAGCCATAGCGTCTCACGCGGCGGTCGCCTCGGCCGGCTCGCATCGCGGCGCCATCAGGAGACGACGCTCGATGCGCATTGGCCAGCTGGAGCTGGGGCGGACGGCACCACGCGGGCGCGGTGTCGGCCGACGGTCGCGAGGTCACGCCGCTGGCGCTGGCCGACGCGTCGCGCGGCGTGCTGCCGCTGATCCAGACGCTGGCGCGTGGCGAGCCGCTGCCGCCGCCGTCCGGCGCACGGCTGCCGCTGAGCGCGGTCACGCTGCGCGCGCCGCTGCCGCGCCCGCTGCGCAGCCTGTTCTGCATCGGCCGCAACTACCGCGCGCACGCCGCCGAGCTGGCGACCACCGTGTTCCGCGACAGCCTGGCCGACGGAAGACGCCGTGGCCGATCGTGTTCACCAAGTTCGCCGAATGCGTCGATCGGCCCGCACGACGCGGTGCGCCTGCCGGGCGCGGCGGTCACGCGAGCAGATCGACTACGAGTGCCGAGCTCGCCGTGGTCATCGGCCGCGGCGGGCGCGACATCCCGCAGTCGCGCGCGATGGACCATGTGTTCGGCTACACGGTGGTCAACGACGTCAGCGCGCGCGACGTGCAGGTGCGCCACCAGCAGTGGGACCTCGGCAAGAGCTTCGACACCTTCTGCCCGATGGGGCCGTGGATCGTCACCGCCGACGAGCTCGACGGCCGCGACACGCGCGTGCGCGGCTGGGTCGAACGGCGAGCTGCGCCAGGACGGCCAGCACGCAGCGACATGATCTTCGACATCGCCGACGCTGATCGAGACCTGCTCGCGCGGCATCACGCTGCTGCCCGGCGACGTCATCGCCACCGGCACGCCGCGCGGCGTCGGCATGGGCTTCAAGCCGCCGAAGTGGCTGCAGCCCGGCGACGTCGTGCGCATCGAGATCGACGGCATCGGCGCGATCGAGAACCGCTTCGAGCTCGGGCGAGACGCGATGGCGCTTGCATCTGATCGACAAGATGGCCGTCGAGGACGAGGGCGAGGGCGACGCCGTCGTGTGCGTGCACGGCCTGGGCGGCAGCCGCAACACCTGGACGCCGCTGATGCGGCGCTGCTCGCGCGCCACCGCGTCGTGCGCATCGACCTGCCGGGCAGCGGCCGCTCGCACGCGGTCGAGCGGGCCGCTGTCGATCGAGCGCTTGACGTCGACGCGGTGGCCGCGGTCTGCGCGCGGCTGGGCATCGCGCGCGCGCACTGTCGTCGGCCATTCGATGGGCACCATCGTCGTGCCAGCACCTGGCGGTCGCGCAGCCGAAGCTGGTGCGCAGCCTGGCGCTGTTCGGCCCGCTGATCGCGCCGACCGATGCGGCGCGCGCCGACGATCCGCGCGCGCGCCGCCAAGGCGCGCAGCGAAGGCGTGGCCGGCATGCAGGACGATCGCGCAGACGCTGATGCACGGCCGCGACCTCGGCCGACACGCGCGCAGCGCACGCCGGTGGCCGCGGCCTTCGTGCGCGAGAGCCTGATGCGCCAGGACCCCGAGGGCTATGCGCGCAGCTGCGAGGCGCTGGCCGACGCGCAGCCGGCGGCGGTCGAGCGCATCGAGGCGCCGACGCTGCTCGTCACCGGCGACGAGGACGCGGTGGCGCCGCCGCAGGCGGTGCGCGCGATGGCCGAGCGGATGCAGCGCGAAGCGCGCGCGTCGTGGTGCTGCCGCCGCTGCGGCCACTGGACGCCGATCGAGCGGCCGCGAGGAGTGCGCGCGCGAGCTGCGCGACTTCCTCGCCGCGCAACGCTGACGAGGAGACGACCATGGCCGACGTGCTGTTCACCAACGTGCGCATCTTCGACGGCTGCGGCGAGCAGCCGTTCACCGGCGACGTGCTGGTGCAGGGCAACCGCATCACGCGCGTCACGCGCACCGGCTACGGCCGCGCGCCGTGCCGGTGCACGGCGCCACGGTGGTCGACGGCGCCGGCGCGTTCCTGATGCCGGGCATGGTCGAGGCGCACACGCATTTCTCGTGGAACGACCAGCCCGAGCCTCGACGCGATCCAGCGCATGCCGCCGGAGGAGCACATCCTGTGGTGCGCCGAGGTGGCGAAGCGCTACCTCGACATGGGCTGGACCTCGCTGCGTCGGCGCCGCGGCCGCGAAGCCGCGGCTGGACGTGGTGATCCGCAACGCGATCAACGACGGCACCATCGTCGGCCCGCGCTACCTCGCGCGAGCCAGGAGATCACCGTGCCCGGCGGCCTCGGCGACACGACGCAGCCGCACCTGCCGCAGCCGGAGTTCGCGTTCGGCGCGATCGTCAGCGGCCGCGAGGAGATGCGCCGCTGCGTGCGCATGTTCTGCAAGTACGGCGTCGACTCGCTGAAGATCAACCTGTCGGGCGAGTCGATCACCGGCATGCCGAGCGAGATGAGCCAGTTCACCGAGGCCGAGATCGCGACCTGCGTCGAGGAGGCGAAGGCCTGGGGCAAGCGCGTCGCCGCGCATGCGCGCTCGACCTGGTCGATCAAGCAGTGCGTGAAGCAGGGCATCGAGGTGATCTACCACGCGAGCTTCACCGACGAGGAAGCGCTCGACATGCTCGAGGCGCGCAAGAACGAGCACTTCGTCGCGCCCGGCCTGGCCTGGCTGATCAACACCTGCCACCACGCCAGCGAATGGGGCCTGACGCCCGAGGTGACGCGCAAGATGGGCTACCACCGCGAGCTCGAGGCGGCGATCGAATCGATGAAGGCGATGCGCAAGCGCGGCATCCGCATCCTGCCCGGCGGCGACTACGGCTTCGCCTGGACGCCGCACGGCACCAACGCGAAGGATCTCGAGTACTTCGTCAAGGTCGTCGGCATGAGCACGATGGAAGCGCTGCTGTCGGCCACCGCCTGGGGCGGGCCGATGATGCGCATGGGCGACGATCAGCTCGGGCTACATCCGCGAGGGCTACCTCGCCGACCTGCTGCTCGTCGACGGCGATCCGCTGGCCGACATCACCGTGCTGCAGGACAAGGCGCGCATCCTGGCGGTGATGAAGGACGGCGAGTTCCACCGCGCGCCGCCGGTGCGCTCGGCGCGGACGACGACGCGCTGGGCGGCCTGACGGAGTCGACGGCATGAGCCGGGTGCCTGCTTTCGGCTCCATTGCGGACATTCGCGCGAGCAAAGCCGCGGGCGGGCAGCGGGCTCCGCTTAGCTGCGGCTCTTGCGTGGCCCTGCGGGCCACGTCCCCTGCGGTGCTCGGCTCGCGTGGCCCGTCGCAGAACTCGCTGCGTTCGCTGCGCTCTCTACGCTCGGACAGCTGCGACGAGTCAGTTCACGAGGCGCGCTGCGCGCGCGGGCCACGCGAGCCCTGCGCTCCTCGGCGCCGCAGATGCGCGCCGCCGGGCACCCGCCCACGTCTTTGCGAGCCGGCGCATCTCTTTGAGAGGGTTTAGGCGCGAAGTGGGCATCGAGCCCGCATCGCGCCGGCACGGCGCCGGCTCGATGCCGGAGCTGCGCCTTCCCTCTACAAAGGACACGAGCGCTTCTCGCAAAGCCGTGGCCGGGCGGCGGGCGCAGCGCATCTGCGGCGCCGAGCAGCGCAGCGGCTCGTGGCCGCGCGCGCAGCGCGCTTCGTGGACAAACTCGTCGCGACTGTCCGAGCGTAGAGAGCGCAGCGAACGCAGCGAGTTTCGCGACGGGCCACGAGGCGCGAGCAGCGCAGCAACCGTGTTTACCCGGTCATGCATGGCGCGTCTTGGCTTCATAGCGAGAAGCATCCCAAGGCACTCCATCGCGAACCATGGCGTTGAGGATGATCAGCAGCTTGCGCATGCACGCGACCATGGCCACCTTCTTGGGCTTGCCGGCTGCAATCAGCCGCTGGTACAGCGGCGCGATGGCCGGGTTGTGTTGCATCGCCGACAGCGTGGCCATGTACAGCGCCTGGCGCACTGCGGCTCGGCCTCCCCAGATGTGGCGCTGGCCGCTGCGCTTGCCCGAGTCGTTGGCCAGCGGCGCGAGCCCGGCAAGCTTGCTGATCGCACGCCGAGCGAGTTCGCCAAGCTCCGGCAGCCGCGACAGCAGCGCCAGCGTGGTGACGGCGCCGACACCCTTGACGCTGTTGAGCAACTCGCGCTGGCTCTTGAAGTGCCGATCGATGTGCTCGTCGACGTCGCGCTCGATGTCGCGCAGCTGCCGCTGCAGCGTTTTCATGACGGCACGGATGCTGCGCGCGGCGCGCGCATCGGCTTGCTGCAGGCGCTGCATCTCGGCAACGTGCATGTCGAGCAACTGGCGGCGGCGCAGCATCAGCGCAGCGAGCTTCTCGCGCTGCGGTTGCGAGGGCGCCAGGATGTACTGTTCGCGCTTGTCGTGCCGGGCCAAGACGTCGGCGAACGCACGCAGCCCGCGCGCGTCGATGCGGTCGGTCTTGGCCAGCACGCCCATCGACTTGGCAAAGTCGCGCGCCTGGCGGGGATTGACGCGCGCCACCGCGAACCCGGCAGCCTGCAGCGCGCAGACAACGCCACGCTCGTACCCGCCGCTGGCCTCCAGCACCACGAAGTCCACGTTCGCGGCGCTGAGCTCGGCGATCAGCTCGTCCCATCCAGGCGCGTCGTTGCCCAGCCGTCTGTCGATGTCGCCGCAGCACACATCCAGGTGCTGTTTGGACACGTCGATGCCAGCGTTCGCACGCGCGTCGCGCTTCGCTACCCTACCTTGTGGATGCAAGTTCATGGTTGGCAACCGTTCGGGCTACACGAGTTGGACAAGACGGGCCAGTGCGTTGACCGAGCGCTGCGCTACGAGCTCAAGACTCTGAGGGACCACAGGTTTGGCGCACCGACCGCGAACCCAGGGGCCGTCAGGCGCTGGACAAGTGGACCGTTCGACCTGCGGTCGAACCGGCCGGCTTGCCGTGGACAACGCTGCGCGTTGCCCACCGCACCGGCCTCGGCCCACTTGCCCACCGCCTGCCACCACCACAGACAAAGATACTCAAAGACGAACATACAAGGGGACGTGGCCCGCAGGGCCACGCACGAGCCGCAGCTAAGCGCCGACGGGCACCCGCCCGCGGCTTTGCGCGCACCGATAGACGCAAAGCGGAGCAACCACCCACCATCGGTCGCCGCTGAAGGAGACATCCGATGACCGACATACTGTTCACCAACGTCCGCATCCTCGACGGCACCGGCCAGACGCCGTGGTCGGGCAGCGTGCTGGTGCAGGGCAACCGCATCCGGCAGGTCGGCCGCTCGACGGCGGCGATTCCGACCAACGGCGCGACCGTCATCGACGGCGCTGGCGCGACCTTGATGCCCGGCATGTGCGAGGCGCACACGCATTTCTCGTGGAACGACGCGGCGACACTGAGCGCGATCCAGCGCATGCCGCTCGAAGAGCACGTGCTGTGGTGCGCGAAGGTCGCCAAGCGCTACCTCGAAGCCGGCTTCACATCGTGCGTCGGCGCCGCGTGCGCCAAGCCGCGGCTGGACGTGGTGATCCGCAACGCCATCAACGCGGGCCAGATCCCCGGCCCGCGCTATCTCGCGGCGAGCCAGGAGATCACCGTGCCCGGCGGCCTCGGCGACGAGACCTTGCCGCACCTGCCGTTCCCCGAGTTCAGCTTCGGCGTCAACGTCAACTCGGCCGACGAGATGCGCAAGGTGGTGCGCATGTTCCTGAAGTACGGCGTCGATTCGATCAAGCTCAACCTGTCGGGCGACAACTTCACGCCGGATTCGCCGGCCGAGACGACGTGGATGAGCGATGCCGAGGTCGCCGCCGCGATGGACGAGGTGCGCGTGCGCGGCAAGCGCGGCACCTCGCACGCGCGCTCGGCGGCGTCGGTGAAGCAGTCGCTGCGCCACGGCATCGACGTCATCTACCACGCCAGCTTCACCGACGAGGAAACGCTCGACATGCTCGAGGCGGCGAAGGACCGCGTGTTCGTCGCGCCGGGCATCGCGATCCTCTACGCGATGCTGCACGAGGCGTCGGCGTGGGGCATCACGCACGACAAGGCGGTCGCGATGGGCTACCAGCGCGAATGGGACGCGGCGCTCGAATCGCTGTCGAAGATGCACAAGCGCGGCGTGCGCGTGCTGCCCGGCGGCGACTACGGCTTCGCGTTCACGCCGCACTGCCAGAACGCGCGCGACCTCGAGTTCTTCGTCAAGTACCTCGGCTTCACGCCGATGGAGGCGATCCGTTCGGCGACGGTGTACGGCGGCCAGATCATGATGCGCGGCCACGAGCTGGGCCAGGTGAAGGAGGGCTTCCTCGCCGACCTGCTGCTGGTCGACGGCGACCCGCTCGCGAACCTGTCGATCCTGCGCGAGCCGAAGCGGATGCTCGCGGTGATGAAGGACGGCGTGTTCGCGAAGGCGCCGGAGATCGCGTCGGAGCGCGCCTACACGCCGACGTGGGGGAGGGCGGCGGCTTGAGCCGACGCGCGCACCTTGCGTTGTGGCTCCTCGTCGGCGGCCCGATCGCGGTGTTCTCGATCTGGGCGATGTTCGACAACCCGCGCCTGTACTTCGTCACGCTGCTCAACAGCCTCACCTTGGCGTCGCTGTACTTCATCGTCGCCAGCGGCTTCACGCTCGTGTTCGGCCTGATGCGCAACGTCAATCTCGCGCACGGTTCGCTTTACCTGCTCGGCGGCTACGTCGCCTTCATCGTTGCCGAGAACACCGGCTGGTGGCTCCTCGCCGTGGCCGCGGGCTTCGCCGTCGCCGCGCTCGCGGGTTTGCTGATCCAGGTCCTGCTCCTGCGTCACATGCAGGGGCAGGAGTTGCGGCAGACGCTGGTGACGATCGGGCTGTCGATCGTCATCGCCGACGTGCTGCTGTGGGTCTTCACCGGCCAGGTGCACCAGATGGAAGCGCCGGCATGGCTGCAGGGGCCGATCCGCGGCATCCCGCTGATCAACGCCTATTCGGCCTACCGGCTCAGCCTGCTGGGCTTCGGCATCGCGATCGGCGTGGGGCTGTGGCTGCTGCTCAACCGCACGCGCGTGGGCATGATGATCCGCGCCGGCGTCGATGACCGCGGCATGCTCGCGGCCGCCGGCGTCAACGTGAACCTGGTGTTCGCGATCACCTTCATGCTCGGCGCCGGCCTGGCCGGGCTCGGCGGCGTGATCGGTGCGGTCGAGCTGTCGATGGTGCCGGGCGAGGACACGCGGCTGCTGCTCGCCTCGCTGATCGTCGTCATCGTCGGCGGCATGGGCAGCGTCGTCGGCGCGGCCATCGGCGCGGCGATCCTCGGACTCGCCGAAACCTACGGGCTGGCCTACGCGCCGACCTACAGCGTCGTCTTCACGTTTCGTCGATGCTGATCCTCGTGCTGGCGTTTCGGCCGCGCGGGATCATGGGGAGGGCGGGGTGATGGTGCGTCATGCGCGCGCAAAGCCGTGCGCCGGGCAGGCGGCGCTCCGCTTAACTGCGGCTCTTGCGTGGCGCCTGCGGGCCACGTCCCCTGCGCTGCTCGCGTCTCGTGGCCCGTCGCGAAACTCGCTGCGTTCGCTGCGCTCTGCTACGCTCGGACAGGCTCGCGACGAGTCAGATGCACGAGGCGCGCTGCGCGCGCGGCCACGACGCCGCTGCGCTGCTCGGCGCCGCAGAGGCGCTGCGCCCGCCACCCGGCCACGGCTTTGCGGGAGGCGCTCGTGCCTTTGTAGAGGGAAGGCACTGCGCAGGCATCGAGCCTGCAGCAGTGCCGGCGCGATGCGGGCTCGATGCCCGCATCGCGCCGTAAACCCCTCCAAAGAGAGCGTGCTGCCTGCGACGGTGGATGCAGGGCGGTGGTGGCGCCTGCGGGCGCAGGCCCCATTCGCGGTCGCCTGGCCGCGCGGCACGGCACGCCGGTGTTGATCGACTGCGCTCGCGCTGCTCGCGAGCGTAGAGAGCGCAGCGACCGCAGCGACTTGCCGCGACGGGCCCGCGACGCGACAGCGCAGGAGACGTGCGCCCGCAGCGCCACGCAGAGCCGCAGCTAGCGGAGCATCGACACCCGGCGCGCGGCTGCGCTCAGCGCCAAGCTGCGACGCGAGGACTGTTGACATGAGCGCAGCCCAGTGGCGGCGCGCGATGAACGCCGGCGCGGCAGCGTCGATCAAGCCGCTGCCGGCCTTGTCGCCGCGCATGCCGCAAGCGCCTTCCGCGCCGCCCGATCCCTACGCCGCCAGCGACGCGCCGGCCTGGCTCAAGTTCCTGTGGCGCACGCTGTCGCCGCGCCATGTGTTCGTGCATCGCCTTCGTGCTCGTCTTCCCGTTCGTCGCCACGCCGTTCTTCACGTTCCAGGTGGCGGCGCAGGCGCTGGTGCTCGGGCTGATCGCGCTGTCGCTGACGTTCCTCGGCGGCTACGGCGGCATGGTCTCGCTGGCGCAGATGACGGTGGCCGGCATCGCCGGCTATGCGGTGGCCTTGCTCGGCAGCAGCAGCGCGAACGAGATCAGCCTCGGCTGGCCATGGTGGACGGCGCTGCCGGTGGCGCTGCTGGTCGTGCGTGCTCGCGGCGACGCTGATCGGCTGGCTGTCGGTGCGCACCGAGGGCATCTACACGATCATGATCACGCTCGCCATCGGCGTCGCCTTCTACTACCTGGTGCTGCAGAACTACAGCATCTTCAACGGCTTCCAGGGTCTGCGCGAGGTCTATCCGCCGAAGGTGCTCGGCATCGCCTGGCGCGACCCGCTGCCGTTCTACTTCCTCTCGCTCGCCTGCTCGCTGGCCGGCTACTTCCTCGTGCGCTGGGTCGTGCGCGCGCCGTTCGGTATCGCGTTGCAGGGCATCCGCGACAACCCGCGGCGCATGAACGCGCTCGGCTTCAACGTCGTCGCGCACCGCGTCGCGGCGTACGCGCTGGCGGGGCTCATCGCCGCGGTCGGCGGCATCCTGCTGGTCTGGTACAACGGGCTCATCACGCCCGGATCGGTGAGCACCTCGTGGCTCATCAACATCCTCGTCATCGCCGTGCTCGGCGGCATGAGCCACCCGATCGGCGCCTTTCTCGGTGCGCATCGCGTTCGTGCTGCTGCAGACCTTCGCGATCGACCTGATCGACCGCGAGCGCTTCAACCTCGTGATCGGCGGCGTGTTCCTCGCCATCGTGCTGTTTTCCCCCGACGGCCTGCTCGGACTGTGGGCGAAGCTTCGCTCGCGCTTCGGTTCGAACCAGACCTTGACTTCCCTCACCTAAGGAGACAACCGTGAAGAGTGACGAAGAGACTCTGGGTTCGTTCGATGCTGGGCGCCGCCGCGGCGACGGCGCTGATGGGCGCTGCCTGGGCGCAGGGGCAGCCGGTGAAGATCGGCCTGCTGGCCACGCTGGAAGGCCCGTTCGCGGCCGGCGGCGCCGACGGCATGCGCGGTGCCGAACTGGCCGTCAAGCAACGCGGCGGCGTCGTCGCCGGGCGCAAGATCGAGATCATCAAGGCGTCGTCCGACGCCAAGCCCGACGTGGCCGTCAACGCCACGCGCAAGCTGGTCGAGCAGGACAAGGTCGACGTCATGGTCGGCCCGCTGTCGGGCGGCGAAGGCATCGCGGTGAAGGACTACGCGAAGACGCAGCCGCAACATGACCTTCATCAACGGCTCGTCGGGCGCGCAGGCGGCGACGCTGGTCAATCCGGCGCCGAACTTCTTCCGCTTCAACACCGAAGGCGCGCAGTGGATGGTCGGGCTCGGCAAGGCCGCGCTCGACAAGGGCTACAAGCGCGTGATGGTGATCGCCGAGGACTACGCGTTCCCGTACTCGCAGGTGCAGGGCTTCATGTCCGAGTACTGCCGCCTCGGCGGCAAGGTGCCGGAGAAGGCGTGGGTGCCGCTGGGCGGCAAGGACTACTCGTCGGTGATCGCGAAGATCCCGAAGGACGTCGATGCGCTGCTGGTCGTGCTCGGCGGCGCCGACGCGGTGAACTTCCTCAACCAGTACGAGTCGGCGGGCGGCGACAAGCCGATCATCGGCGGCTCGATCACGGTGAGCCAGGACATCCTGAACTACCGCGGCAAGCGGCGCGACTCGCTGGTCGGCACCTTGTCGGCCGGGCCCGTCGCCGACGCCTACGACGGCGCCGAATGGAAGGCCTTCGTCGCCGACTACCAGAAGAACTATCCGGTCTCGGCCGGCGGCTTCCCGAGCCCGAGCCTGTTCGCCTACGTGTACTACCAGAACATGAAGGCGGCGCTCGACGGCCTCGACGCGGTGAAGGGCGATCTGTCCGACGGCCAGGCGAAGTACCGCGAGGCGCTGTCGAAGATGACGCTGAAGACGCCGACCGGCGACGTCAAGCTCGACGCCAACCGCCAGGCCATCGGCACCACCTTCGTCACCGAGGTCGTGAAGGACGCGAAGGGCGAACCTCTTCAACAAGGTGCACCGCAAGGTCGACAACGTCGACCAGATGCTGGGCATGAAGAAGGAGGAGTTCAAGATCGGCTCGCGCGACGTGCCCGAGCTGCCCATGAGGCGACTGAGCGCCGATGGCATCCGTCACGTCGTTGGGACGCGCCCGGGCCGCCGAGGGCCCGGGCGCTGCGCCAGGCGCAGACCGTCCGCAGGGATCGGTCTGCGTCCAGGCTCGGTGCCGCTCGCTTCCAACGATGCGCTGGTGCTGAGCGGCGTGACGCGCAGCTTCGGCGCGCTTGCGTGCCGTCGACGACGTATCGCTGACGGTGGCGGCCGGCGAGAAGCGCGCGATCCTCGGCGCCAACGGCGCGGGCAAGACCACGCTGTTCAACGCCGTCACCGGCGACTTTCCGCCCACCGCCGGGCGCATCCATTTCTTCGGCGAGGACATCACCGATCTGCCGCCGTACGAGCGCATCCGCAAGGGCCTGCGGCGCACCTACCAGTCGTCGCTGCTGTTTCGCGACCTGAGCGTGCGCGACAACCTGTTCCTCGCCGTGCGCGGCGTGGCGAACGGGCGCTTCAGCTTCGCGCGTGCGCGCCCGCGCCACGCGTCGAGCATCGCCACCGAAGACCTGCTCGACCGCGTGCGGCTCGCGCATCTCGGGGACGAGCCGGTGTCATCGCTGTCGCACGGCCAGCAACGCCAGCTCGAGATCGGCATGGCGCTGGCCGGCGCGCCGCGGCTGATCCTGTTCGACGAACCGGCCGCGGGCCTTTCGCCGGCCGAGCGGCGCGAGCTGGTCGCGCTGCTGACCGCGCTGCCGGCGCACATGAGCTTCGTGCTGATCGAGCACGACCTCGACATCGCGCTGAAGGTCGTCGAGCGCGTCACCGTCATGCACAACGGCCGCGTGCTGAAGGAAGGCACGCCGGGCGAGATCGAGGGCGATGCGCAGGTGCAGGCGATCTACATGGGGGGCAAGCACTGATGGCGCTCGGTTCTCGCGCTGAGCGCGACGACGCGCCGAAGCCGCGGCGGGCCGGTGCTCGCCGTGTCGGGCCTCGACGTCTACTACGGCCGTGCGCATGCGCTGCAGGGCGTGAGCTTCACGCTCGAATCCGGCGCCACCGCGATCGTCGGACGCAACGGCATGGGCAAGACGACGCTGTGCAACGCCATCACCGGGCTTGTGAAGGCGACCGGCAGTGTGCGGCTGGCCGGCGAGGAGATCCTCGGCCTGAGCCCCAACGAGGTCACGAAGCGCGGCATCGGCTACGTGCCGCAGGGCCGGCGCGTGTGGCCGTCGCTGTCGGTCGATGAAACGCTGCGGCTGGTCGCGAAGCACCGGCGCAGCATCGACCGCGTCTACGCGATGTTCCCGCGCCTGGCGGAGCGCAAGGGCCACGGCGGCGCGCAGCTCTCCGGCGGCGAGCAGCAGATGCTCGCGATCGGCCGTGCGCTGCTGCTCGAGCCGCGCCTGCTCGTGATGGACGAGCCGACCGAGGGCCTCGCGCCGGTGATCGTCGAGCAGGTCGTGCGGGCGCTGCGCGAGTTGGCCGGCGAGGGCGAGATCGCGGTGCTGCTGATCGAGCAGAACCTCGGCGTCGCGATGGACGTCGCCGATCGCGTCGGCGGTGATGATGAACGGCCGCATCGCGCGCGAGATGCCGGCGCGCCGAACTGGCGGACGACCGCGAGTTGCAGGAGCGGCTGCTCGGCGTGCGCAGCTCCAATGGCGACGACGACGAGCCGGCGCCGGTCGCCCCGCTAGGCGGGCCGCCTGCCGACGCGACGGTGCAGGTGCTGACCGTGAAGCGCGCCGGCGACGCGTCGGTGTCGAGCTTCGCCGACCTGCCGCGTCCGGTCGCGGCGATGAACCGATGGGACGTCGCGCCTTCTGCCATCCCGCGCCGTCAGCCCAGGGCCTCGCAGAGCTCGGCCCGTTCGCGCGCTCCGAGCCTGCGCGGGCAGGCGCGGAGCCGCGGCCTTCGTCCAACCTCTGCGCGAGCGGAAGGGGGGCAGCAGGAGCGGGGTCGCGCAGGTGTTCGACTTCCCGGTCGCCGCCAGCAGCGGCCGCGCCGCGTACGTCGCCGGCACCTTCGATACCAAGGGCCGCGAGCTGTTCTTCCTGCGCCAGTGCCTCGACAAGCTCGGCGTGCGCGTCGTCACCGTCGACTTGTCGACATCGGGCAAGCCGTCGCCGGCGAGCGTCCATCCGCGCGAGGTCGCGCGCCACCATCCCGACGGCGAGCGTGCCGTGTTCACCGAAGATCGCGGCAGCGCGGTCAGCGCGATGGCGGTCGCGTTCGAGCACTTCATCCGCACGCGCCGCGACCTCGGCGGTCTCGTTTCGGCCGGCGGCTCCGGCGGCACGACGCTGGCGACGCACGGCGATGCGCGCGCTGCCGGTCGGCGTGCCGAAGGTGATGGTGTCGACGATGGCCTCCGGCGACACGCGGCCGTACGTCGGGCCGAGCGACATCTGCATGATGTATTCGGTGACCGACGTGCAGGGCATCAACCGCATCAGCGAGAAGGTGCTCGCGAACGCGGCGCACGCGCTGGCCGGCATGATCGCGCACCCGGCGACATCGGGTGCCGACGACCAAGCCGGCGCTCGGCCTGACGATGTTCGGCGTCACGACGCCGTGCGTGCAGGCGGTGACGAAGCGGCTCGGCGACGCCTTCGATTGCCTCGTGTTCCACGCCACCGGCGTCGGCGGTCAGTCGATGGAGAAGCTCGCCGATTCCGGCCTGCTCGCCGGCGTGATCGACGTCACCACCACCGAGATCGCCGACGAGATCGTCGGCGGCGTGCTGTCGGCCGGCCCGACGCGGCTCGACGTGTTCGCGCGCCATGCGTTGCCCTACGTCGGCTCGTGCGGGGCGCTCGACATGGTGAACTTCGGCGCGTGGGACACGGTGCCCGAGCGTTTCAAGGGCCGGCGGCTGTACAAGCACAACGCCAACGTGACGCTGATGCGCACGACGGCCGACGAGTGCCGCGCGATCGGCGAGTTCATCGCCGCGAAGCTGAACGCGATGGCGGGGCCGGTGCGCTTCCTGATCCCCGAAGGCGGCGTCTCGGCGATCGACAAGCCGGGCCAGCCGTTCCACGATCCCGAGGCCGACCGCGCGCTGTTCGAGCACCATCGAGCAGCAGTTTCCGCACCGGCGCCGACCGCAAGCTGGTGCAGCTGCCGCATCACATCAACGACGAAGCGTTCGCCGATGCGCTGGTCGCGGCGTGGCACGAGATCGCGCGCCGCGACGCCGTGCGCGGGCGGCGCACGAACGCGAAGACCGTCAGCCATGCCGCGCATCGCCCGCCAAGCGATCCTCGACGCCTTGCGCGCCAAGATCGCGCGCCGCGAGCCGATCATCGGCGGCGGCGCCGGCACCGGGCTGTCGGCCAAGTGCGAGGAGGCCGGCGGCATCGACCTCATCGTCATCTACAACTCGGGCCGCTACCGCATGGCCGGGCGCGGCTCGCTCGCCGGGCTGCTCGCCTACGGCAACGCCAACGAGATCGTCTGCGAGATGGCGCGCGAGGTGCTGCCGGTGGTCAAGCGCACGCCGGTGCTCGCCGGCGTGAACGGCACCGATCCGTTCATGATTGCCGACGAGTTCCTGCGTCGCGCTCATCGACCTCGGCTTCTCCGGCATCCAGAACTTCCCGACCGTCGGCCTGATCGACGGCACGTTCCGCGCCAACCTCGAAGAGACCGGCATGGGCTACGGCCTCGAGGTCGAACTGATCGCGCGCGCGCGCGAGCTCGATCTGCTGACGACGCCGTACGTGTTCAGCGAAGCGAACGCGCGCGACATGGCGCAGGCCGGCGCCGACATCGTCGTCTGCCACCTCGGCCTGACCACCGGCGGCGCGATCGGCGCGGAGACGGCGCTGAAGCTCGCCGACTGCGTCGAGCCGATCAACGCCTGGGCCGCGGCGGCGCGCGCGGTCAACCCCGACGTGATCGTGCTGTGCCACGGCGGCCCGATCGCCACGCCCGAGGATGCGCAGCTGGATCCTGCGGCAGTGCCCCGACTGCCACGGCTTCTACGGCGCGAGTTCGATGGAGCGGCTGCCGACCGAGGTGGCGCTCACCGAGACGACTCGGCGCTTCAAGCAGATCACACGATAGACACGGAGACGCACCATGACCGGCGCTCAATTCGGCACTTTCATCCTCGGCCTGATCGTCGTCGCGATCGTCGTCGCGATCGTCGTCTGGCTGCTGCACTGGCTGTACCTGCGCTCGAGCAAGGAGCGCGCGTTCGTGCGCACCGGCCTGGGCGGGCAGAAGGTGGTGCTCGACGGCGGCGCGTTCGTGCTGCCGATCGTGCACGACGTGATCCCGGTGAACATGAACACGCTGCGGCTCGAGGTCGCGCGCGGCCGCGACAAGGCGCTGATCACGAAGGACCGCATGCGCGTCGACGTGATCGCCGAGTTCTACGTGCGCGTCGCGGCAGCTGCCGGAGGCGGTGGCCGCGGCGGCGCAGACGCTGGGCCAGCGCACGATGGAGCCCGAGCAGCTGAAGGAGCTGGTCGAAGGCAAGTTCGTCGACGCGCTGCGCACCGCCGCCGCCGAGATGACGATGGAGGAGCTGCACGAGAAGCGCGGCGCCTACGTCAAGCGCGTGCGCGAGGCGGTGGCCGGCGACCTGACGAAGAACGGCCTCGAGCTCGAGGCCGCGTCGCTGACGCAGCTCGACCAGACCGCGATGGAGTATCTTCAACCCGAGCAACGCTTTCGACGCCGAGGGCCTGACGCGGCTCACCGAGCAGATCGAGCACCGCAAGAAGCAGCGCAACGACGTCGAGCAGGACACGCTGATCGCGATCCGCAACAAGAACCTCGAGGCCGAGAAGCTGTCGCTCGACATCGACCGCGAGAGCGAGTACGCGCGCCTGACGCAGCAGCGCGAGGTCGAGATCGCGCGCGCGCGGCAGAAGGCCGAGCTGATCACCGAGCGCGCGATGCGCGAGCAGGACGCCGAGAGCGCGCAGATCACCGCGCGGCAGACGATCGAGGCGGCGCGCATCCGCAGCGAGCAGTCGGTCGAGCAGGAGCGCATCGGCAAGGAGCGCGCGATCCAGGCCGCCGAGATCGAGCGCCGCAAGGCGCTCGAACTGGCCGAGCAGCAGCGCGCGATCGCGGTCGCGCGCGAAAGCAAGGCGCAGAGCGAAGCGCAGGCCGCGGCCGACGCAGCGCGCGCCGAAGCGGTGTCGGCCGAGGAGAAGGTGTTCACCGCACGCGAGGTCGAGATGGCCGAGCGCAAGAAGGCGATCGAGCTGATCGGCGCCGCGCAGGCCGCCGAGCGCGAGGCGCTGCGGCTGACGAGCGCGGCTCAAGCCGAGAAGGCGGCGAGCGCCGACCGCGGCGCGGCGATCCGCGCCCAGGCCGAGGCCGATGCCGACGCCGACAAGATCAAGTCGATGGCGATGCGCGTGCGCGCCGAGATCGAGGCCGAGGCGATGCGCATGATGAACGAGGCGCACAACGTGCTCACGCCGGACGCGCGCGCGTCGGCGCTGCGCCTGAAGCTCGTCGAGAAGGCCGAAGGCATCATCCGCGAGTCGGTGCGGCCGATGGAGCGCATCGAAGGCATCAAGATCCTGCAGGTCGACGGCCTCGGCGGCAGTGGCGGACACATGAACGGCGATGGCAGCGGCGGCGGCATCGCCGACAGCGTCGTCAATTCGGCGCTGCGCTTCCGCGCGCAGGCGCCGATCGTCGATCAGCTGCTGCGCGAGATCGGGCTGGATGCCGGCGACATCAATCGGCTCGCCGGCGGTGTGGCGGGTGGGCCGGCGGCGTTGCCGCCGGCGCAAGGCAAGAAGGAGTAGCTGATGACCCGGGACGATGGTCGTGGTTCCTTCTGCCGCTCGCGGCAGAAGGGGGCCTGACATGGTTCGGGTCTACACGTCGAGCGTCATCGACGCGCCCGCCGATACGGTGTGGTCGCGCATCCGCGACTTCAACGCCCTGCCGCAGTGGCATCCCGGTCATCGCCGACAGCCGCATCGAGAACGACGAGCCGAGCGACAAGGTCGGCTGCGTGCGCCACTTCCACACGCGCGACGGCGGGCTGATCCGCGAACGCCTGCTGGCGCTGTCCGACTACGACTACAGCTGCACCTATTCGATCCTCGAAAGCCCGATGGGCGTCGAGAACTACATCGCGACGTTGAAGCTGACGCCGATCACCGACGGCGCCCGCACCTTCGCCGAGTGGAGCGCCGAGTTCGATTGCGCCGAAGGGCGCGAACGCGAGCTGAGCGAGCGCATCGGCCAGGGTGTGTTCCAGGCGGGATTCGATGCATTGAAGCGCCTGGGGTCTCGCTAGGCCGCTGACGCCGCGCGGGCAGGGCATGTTCCACAACGACCGAGGAGACACTTCGAATGAAGCACATCATGACGCTTGATCGTCGCGACGGCATGCGCCGTCGCGGCACCGGCCGCGCTCGCCGCCGACAAGCTCCCGCCGCTGAAGAAACAGCCGACCGTGCAGAAAGTGATCGACGAGCATCTCGACGCGCTGAACAAGTGCGACTGGAACCGGCTGATGGCGCAGTACCCGAACGATGTCGAGATCCATTTGCCCGACGGCGCAGTAGTGAAAGGGCGCGACAAGGTCGGCGAGCTGTTCGCCGGCTTCTGCAAGCCGCGGCCCGACGGCCTGAAGGGCTTGAAGTTCACTTCCGAAAGCGCCTTCAAGGTCGGCAATACGCTGAATGTGATGTGGCGTGCCGAAGCCGATTTCCTCGCCGAACCGTACAAGGGCTCCGACGCCTAGTGACACGCGACGGCTTGATGGCCGCGCAAGTGACGACCTTCGACGGCTCGAAGCTGAAGTTCAAGGGCAAGTAGTGGACCACCCCGAAGCGCCTTTCGGCGCTTCCCCTCGAAGGGGGCGCCGCCAGCGGACCGGCGGAGCCGGATCCGCGGCGGCTGCTGGCGCATGCTTGCGCGCAGGTGTCGTCTGGGCGCCATAGGCAACTGAGAATGCTGCAGCGGGTCGTTCGCAGCACCGTCATCGACGCGCCGATCGAGCGCGTGTGGGCGGTGCTGCGCGACTTCAACAGCCACGACCAGTGGCACGACGTCGTCGATCGCAGCCGCATCGAAGGCGGACAACGCAGCGACCAGGTCGGCTGCGTGCGCGACTTCACGCTGAAGGACGGCAACCACATCCGCGAGCAATTGCTCGCGCTGTCCGATACCGAGCACAAGTCGACCTACTGCATCGTCGAGGCGACGGTGCCGCTGCAGCGCTACGTCGCCACCGTGACGCTGAAGCCGGTCACCGACGGCAATCGGACGTTCTGGCATTGGGAGTCGACGTTCGCGACGCCGCCCGGCAGGGAGCGCGAGCTGCGCGACATGGTGGCGCAGGGCGTGTACGAGGCGGGCTTCGAGAACCTGCGGCGGCATCTCGCGGCGGGCGGCACGCGGTACGCGAACGACGACGCGGCGATGCCTTGGGGCGAGCCATTGCCGTCGCGCCAGGTGCGCGTGCATGCCTACGGCGGCGGCGAGCAGCTCGAGCCGGTGGACGGCGAGGCGCTGCCGCCGCGCGCCGGCGAGGTGCGCATTCGCCAGCGCGCGATCGGCGTCAACTTCATCGACGTCTACCTGCGACGCGGCTGGATGCCGGCGATGTTGCCGCTGCCCGGCGTGCCCGGCATGGAAGCCGCGGGCACGGTGATCGACGCGGGTGAAGGCGTGGCGGGCTTGCTGCCCGGCGATCGCGTCGCGTACCTGAGTCCGCAGCCGGGTGCGTATTGCAGCGTGCGCACGGTCGCGGCCGAGCGTGTCGTGCGCCTGCCGTCGGCCATCGACGACGAGACCGCGGCCGCGCTGCTGCTGAAGGGCACGACCGCCGACTATCTGCTGCGCGACCTCGGCCGCGTGCGCGCCGGCACGCGGCTGCTCGTGCACGCGGCGGCCGGCGGCGTCGGGCTGCTGCTGTGCTCGTGGGCGCGCAAGCTTGGGGCCACGGTGATCGGCACCGTGTCGAGCGACGAGAAGGCGCGTGTCGCGCGCGAACATGGCTGCGAGCACGTCATCGTCAGCCGCGACCATCGCTTCGCCGACGCGGTGCGGCGCATCGCCGGCGGCGCCGACGTGATCGTCGACGGCCTGGGAGAGCGCGCGCGCGACGAGAACATGGCGGCGCTGACGTCCTGCGGCCACTGGATCAGCATCGGGCAGGCAAGCGGGCCGCTGACGCCGATCGATCCCCAATGGCTGGTGCAGAAGTCGGTGACGTTCTCGCGCCCGGTCGTCTTTCACTACGTGGCGACGCAAGCGCAGCTCGCCGAACGCGCGCAGCGCGTGTGGGACGCGCTCGGCGGCGGCACGTTGCAGCGGCCGCCCGATCGAACGTTACGCGCTCGATGCCGCCGCGCAGGCGCACGAGCGGCTCGAATCGCGCGCCAGCGTCGGCGCGCTGGTGTTGCTGGCTTGAACGGAGCATGCCGATGATCGAAGGCTGAACCACTTCACCGTCATCGCCGAAGACCTCGACAAGACGCTCGACTTCTACGTCGGCATGCTCGGCCTCAAGCGAGG
>CAWHBZ010000009.1:0-253266 GCA_963827645.1 uncultured beta proteobacterium
TTGGGGGCCTGAAGTTCTGGCAGCTTGGCGAGCACGTCGAGGTTCAATCGAGATGCCACGGCGGAAAGGGCGAGATGCATGACGAGACTCCTTGGAGGGTTGCTGCGGCGCGTCTCAATCGTCCGGCCGCTGATCGCATTGGACGTGGTGCGAAAGCGGACGCCCAGTCGGTGCGTTCGGCAGTTGCTGCGGCTCCCGGCTGGGGTAGCCACCCACCACGTTCGCGTGGCGCACGGACGATTCGGGAACGCGCATTGCTCGCCTGTCGGCAATGTGGATGACCAGCGTCACCATCTTCCTCAGCGCATTTCTGCTGTTCCTGGTGCAGCCGATCATCGCCAAGCTGATCCTGCCGCAGTTCGGTGGCGGCGCGTCGGTGTGGGCCACCTGCCTGGTGTTCTTTCAGGTCACGCTGTTGCTGGGCTACGCCTATGCGCACCAGCTCGTGCAGCACGACCGCACGGGCAGCTCGGGTGGCTGCACGTCGCGTTGTTGATCGCCAGCCTGCTGGGCTGCCGATCGTTCCCGCGGTGGCCGCGTGGCCGGCATCGCGCCAGGCTGGCAGATGCTGGTGTTGCTGGTGGTCACGATCGGTGCGCCGTTCGTGCTGCTGGCCAGCACGAGTCCGCTGCTGCAGGCGTGGCTCGCGCAGCACAGGGGTGCGCGCGACCCCTATCGTTTGTTCGTGCTCTCCAACCTGGCGTCGCTGGCCGCGCTGACGGCTTACCCGTGGGCGATCGAGCCGTGGCTGGGCACCGGCACGCAGGCCCTGGTGTGGTCGGCGCTGTACGTGGTCTACGTCGCGCTGGCCTTGGATGGCCTTCACCAGCGCCCGGCGTGCGCGTACGCCGGCGAGCGTCGTCGCGCCCGGCGCGGCCGCAGTGCCACCCGCGTTGTCCGGCTCGGCGCGCAGCGGCTGCTCGGCTGGATAGCGCTCGCCGCACTGGCCAGCTACGAGTTGGTGGCGGTGACCAATCACCTGACGCAGAACATCCCATCGATACCGATGACGTGGGTGCTGCCGCTGGGCACTACCTGTTGACCTTCACGCTGTGCTTCGACGGCGATCGTTGGTATCGGCCGCGCAATTTCGCGTCGCCACACTGCTGGCGGTGGCCGCAATGTGCTGGATGCTCGACGACGAGCGCGTCGCGCATCACATCGTGCTGCAGGCGTTCGTCTTCGTGTTCGGCTTGTTCGCGGTGTGCATGGTCTGCCATGGCGAACTGGCGCGCGACCGTCCGCCGCCGCAGCAGCTGACGCAGTTCTACCTGTGCGTGGCCGCCGGCGGCGCCTTTGGCGGGGCCATCGTCGGGCTCGGTGCACCGGCCATCCTGCCGGGCTACCTTCGAAGTCGAGATCGGCCTCGTGCTGGTGACGCTGGCCATCTTGTGGCGATCGTCGCGGCGCTCCGCGTGTGGGCGCGGCCGGAGCGTCGGTGATGCTGGGCGCCGCGGCCACTGCCACCTACCGCATCGACGACGCCACCCAGGGCGTGGTGTCGATGAGCCGCAACTTCTACGGCGTGCTGCGCGTGCGCGAGCACGGCAGCCACAACGACCCCGGCACGCTCGAGCGCCGGCTGATGCACGGCAGCATCATGCACGGGCAGCAGTACCTCGATGATGAGTTGCGCCGCCTGCCCACCAGCTACTACGTGCCGCGTCGGGCATCGGGAGGCTGCTGCGTGCGCTCGACGGCCGGCCGCAGCGGGTGGGCATGGTGGGGCTTGGCGCGGGCACGATCGCGGCCTATGGCAAGCACGGCGACAGCTACACGTTCTTCGAGATCGACCCCGCGGTGGCCGAGGTCGCACGCCGGCAGTTCAGCTTCCTGGCCGATTCGCGGCCACCGTGCAGGTGTTGCTGGGCGATGGCCGCCTGCTGCTGCAGCGCGGCGGCAGCACGTTCGACGTGCTGGCGGTGGACGCATTTTCGGGCGACTCGATCCCGGTGCACCTGCTCACGCGCGAGGCGGTGGCGCTGTACGTGAGCCGATCAAGCGCGACGGCGTGATCGCGCTGCACATCAGCAACCGCCATCTCGACCTGCGCCCGGTGGTGGGCCGCATCGCGGCCGAGCTCAACCTGCAGCTCGCCTACATCGAGGATCCGGTCTACCACAGCGATGGCCCCGAGAAAGCGTCGTCGGACTGGATCCTGCTGGCCAGGGATCGCTCGGTGCTCGACCGCGCGCCGATCCGCGAGGGTGCGCGCGCGATGCCGGCCAGCGCGCCGGGCAGGCCGTGGAGCGACGACTACAGCAACATCGCGCAGGTGATGTCGCTCACCAAGGCACTCGCACGGTGACGGCGGGTCAGGGGTGTTCGCGTTCGTTCATCCACTGCACGAGCAGCGTGTAGGCCACAGCCAGCGCCACCGGGCCGACGAAGAGCCCGATGATGCCGAAGGCGATCAGGCCGCCGATGACGCCGGCGAAGATCAGCAGCAGCGGCAAGTCGGCACCTTTGCGGATGAGGTACGGGCGCAGCACGTTGTCCATGGTGCCGACGATGAGCGTCCACACCAGCAGTGCACTCCCCCAGCCGGTCTGGTCGTCCCAGAAGAGCCAGATCACAGCCGGGATCATCACGATCATCGGTCCGACCTGCGCGATGCAGAACAGCAGGATCAGCGCGGTCAGAAGGCCGGCGAACGGGATGCCCGCGATCGCCAGGCCCAGGCCGCCGAGCACGGTTTGCGCCAATGCCGTCACGATGACACCCAGTGCCACCGCGCGGATCGACGCGCCGGCGAGCAGCACCACGCGTTCGCCGCTGTCGCCGGCGAGACGGCGACCGAAACGGATCAGGCTGTTCCTGGCCTGCTCGCCATGGCTGTACAGGATCACCGAGATGATCAGGGTCAGCACCAGCTGCACGCCGAGCAAGCCGAGGCCACCTGCCGCGCGCGCCAGCCACTTCGCCGCGTCGGCGGCGTAGGGTGTGATCCGCGCAGCAAGCGCACCCTTGCCGGCGTCGGCCAGCGCCATCCAGGCGGCGGCGACCTTGTCGCCCACCAACGGGATGTTCTGCACCCATTGCGGCGGCGGCGGGATCGGCTCGGTGGACAGCGAATGCGCCCAGCCGACGAGGGTGTCGCCGTGCTCGGCCAGGGTCTGGATCATCAGCAGCACCGGTGCGATGAACACCACCAGCATGGCGACCGACATCACGGTCACCGCCAGCGCGCGCCGACGCAGCCGGGCCTGCACCTGGAGCATCAGCGGCCAGGTAGCGACCACGATCATCATCGACCAGACGAGCGACAACAGGAACGGGCTCAGGACCCAGAACGACGCCACCATCAGCATCACGATCAGCAGCACGGCGAGCACCGTGCGCGTGATGTCGCGCAGCATCACCGGAACCAGCGCTGGCGCTTGCTCGGCGGGTTCAGCAACGGGCACGACTTTGTCGGCATCGGTCACGACGATCCCCTTTCTTCTTGCGCATCGGCGGATTTGTGCGCGTCGGCCTCGCTGCGCATTGTCGCTCGCCAGAAGCGTTGGCCAGCGCGGGCTCCCTGAGCCATGCGGGGCCGGCGGTTGACGGTGCGACCGGGTTGCCGCCCGCTCGACGACACTCAGTCGTGCGAGTCTTTCACGTCGCTGCGCTTGCCGAACAGCGCATCGGCCTCGTCCAACAGCAGCAGCGCGCAGGAGGGTTGCGCGAGCCCGAGACCCGAATCGAGGTTCTTTTCGGTTTCGCCGATGAACTTGCTGGCGACTCGCGAAGTGTCCACCGACCCGGGGTTCGACATCGCTTGCACCTGACGCTCGCTCGTCGCGGCCACTGCGAGCCAGCTTTCGTTGGCATTCACGAGGTCATCGTCCGCGGCGGCAAGCGTGTCCCGGTGGACCGTCACGCTCGGCTGGGCTTGCTGGATCGAAATGCGCATGCACGCCGCCTCGGGTTGCCGGGCGACTTGGCCGGTGGACCGTGGGTTGCGCGGCCGCGCACGGCGGTTCAAGCCACCGGCGCTCGCGCGGCGCGGTGGCCCTGCAGTCGATACCGGTGATCAGTCGCGATGCCCGCCGCGCCTCGAGTCGATCTGGCCGCGGATCTCTCCTGCCGGCCACTGCGTACTATGCACGTTGACGTAGGTGACGTCCGCGCGCAGGGCTTCCAGCAGCGCGGCGAACTCGCCGCTAGTGATGCCTTGGCCCGCGGGACCGATCACCTGAGTTGGCGTGATCATGCCGGTCACCCTGCCGCGACGCAGCGGACAGGCTTGAGTGTCCGCGGGCCCATTGGCCAGGTTCGTGCAGAGGAATGCCGAGATCCCACCGTTGACGCCCATCTGTCCGAAGTGGATGTGCGCTTGAGTGGCGTCTGCCTCCAGCGCCGAGTAGCTCAGTTCGTAGTGGATGGCGTTGTTGTCCGGAAAGACCACCAGCCGCAAGTGGCCGCTGCCGGTGGTGGAGACCGGCGGCACCTCCTCGAAGCCGGTCAGGTCGGTCCGCAGGTGGCGGGGCCCTGTGGCCAGCGCCACGCTCCCGGCCATCACGAGACCCAGCAGCACCCATGGTGAACGATTCTTCATAACGCTCTCCTTCGGCAGTGGGTGGACGAGGCGCGAAGCATCCTGCGAGCGCGACGGCAAGCCGTCGCCTCGACTCAACAATCGCTTCGCGGCACCGGCGCTGTGTACGTTGCACGCGGCCGCCTTCATCCGGCCACACGCTAGAGTGGCGGGTACATGGATTTCGCCTGGTCGCCCGAGCAGGAGCAGATTCGCGCCGCGATCGAGCGCGTGTGCGCGCCGTTCGATGCCGACTACTGGCTGCGCAAGGACTCCGAGGGCGGGTTTCCGGAAGACTTCCATCGTGCGCTGGCGGCCAGCCGGCTGGCTCGGCATCGCGATGCCCGAGGCCTACGGCGGCGTCGGGCCTGGGCATCAGCGAGGCGGCGCTGATGATGCACACCATCGCCGCCACCGGCGCGGGGCTGTCGGGTGCATCGGCGGTGCACATGAACATCTTCGGCCTGCATCCCGTGGTGGTGTTCGGCACCGACGCGCAGAAGAAGCGCTGGCTGCCGCCGCTGATCGCCGGCCGCGACCGCGCATGCTTCGCCGTGACCGAGCCCAACACCGGCCTGAACACGCTCGAAGCTCGAAGACGCGCGCCGTGCGCGAGGGCGACCACTACGTCGTGAGCGGGCAGAAGGTGTGGATCTCCACCGCGCAGGTGGCCAACAAGATGCTGCTGCTGGCGCGCACGACGCCGCTGGAGCAGGCCAACGGCACCGACGGCTTGAGCCTTTTCTACACCGACGTCGACCGCAGCACGATCGAGGTGCGCGAGATCGCGAAGATGGGCCGCAAGGCGGTGGACTCCAACCAGGTGTTCATCGATGGCTTGCGCATCCCGGTGGACGATCGCATCGGCGAAGAGGGCAAGGGCTTCAGCTACATCCTGCACGGGCTGAACCCCGAGCGCATCCTGGTGGCCGCCGAGGCGGTGGGCCTGGGCCGCGCGGCGCTGCAGCGCGGCGCCGGCGTACGCCAACGAGCGCGAGGTGTTCGGCCGCCCGATCGGCCAGAACCAGGGCATCCAGCATCCGCTGGCGCAAGTCATGGATGGAGCTGGAGGCGGCGCACCTGATGGTGCAGAAGGCCGCCTGGCTGTACGACCAGGGCCAGCCGTGCGCCGCCGAGGCCAACAGCCGCCAAGTACCTGGCCGCCGAGGCCGTGCTACCGCGCCTGCGAGAACGCGATCCTCACGCACGGCGGCATGGGCTACGCCCGCGAGTACCACGTCGAGCGCTACCTGCGCGAAGCCTGGATCCCGCGGCTTGGCGCCGGTGAGCCCGCAGCTGATCCTGTGCTTCATCGCCGAGAAGGTGCTGGGGCTGCCGAAGTCGTACTGAGCGGGGTAGGGCAGCCGGCGCCGATCAAGGCTCGAAGTCCTCGGCCTGCGCCTTGGCGGCGCGTTCGCGCAGCGGCTGCTCCAAGCTGCGCAGGTCGTTGACCATCTGCTGCACGGGCGCGCCGCGCGCCAGACGCCACGCCGGCGGCATCAGGTTGGGCGCGTACAACTCCTCGAGCACACGATCGTGGCGGCGCCACGCTGCTCACCACGGCGACCGCGAAGCCGAGCACTGTGCAGGCCGCCACCCACGCCGGCGGCGGCGCGGGTGTGCTTGGGCAGCACCAGGCGCAGGTGTTGCGTCAGCCACACCGCGCCGACCACGAAGGCCACAGCGGGCCGCAGGTGGCTCAGCAAGCGGCCAGTCGAGGCTGTAGGCCAGCACCATCAGCAGCAAGTCGAGCGCCTGCATGGCCAGGCCGAACATCAGCGCCAGGCGCAGGTGCGGCGTCAGCGTGAAGCGGCCGGTGAACAGCTTGGACGCGAGGCCCCAGCCGACGCACCACAGGAACAGCAGCGCGCCGCCGGCCAGCAGCGGCGCCAGGTACTCGTTCCACTTGGTGTCGGCGTCGCTGCCGATCCAGCGCGTCGCCAGCAGCCAGGCCACTGCGGCCAGAGCCAGCCCGGGCACCAGCCAACGCGAGCCGGCGGCCGGGCCGGACAGCAACGGCAGCTCGGCGGGCAACGGGTCTTGCGGCAGGCGCAGCAGCAACTGAGCTGTGGCCGAGGTGCAGGCGGGCCAGCGCGGGCAGGGGCGCCTGTTCGTTGGCGTGCAGCTGCCATTGGCTGCGGCCGTGCTCGATGCGCACGCCGTTGCGGCTGTCGCCCACGCGTCAAGCGCAGGCGGCCATCGGCATCGGGCGCCACCGTGGCGTGGTGCGCCGCGACGTGCGGATCGGGCAGCACGATGTGATTGTCCAGCGCGCGGCCGATGGTGAGCGGCCACGCATGCACGTCGATCAGCCGGACACCGTGGCCCGCAGCGTCGACCACCTCGGCTTGCGCGAGCCGGGGCGCGTCAGCCGGACGGCATCATCGGGGATCGGTCTTCGTGTTCAACGCGAAGCCCTGCAGGTAGTGCTCGGTCAAGCGCAGCGCGTTGTCGAAGTCCACCGCCACCGCGTCGAGCCGGCCTTGCACGCCTTGTGTCGGGTGGTCGACGGTGGTGGTCAGCACCGACAGGTTGTACAGGCCCTCGAAGCGCTTGAGCGCCGAGATGCAGGCCACGGTGCGCAACGTGAGGCCGTCGCGGTCGGTGAAGCCTTCCTTGCAGCGCGGCGCGGTGGCGGCGAAGCTGCTGCCGAAGTGCTCGTTGGCGAAGCTCGCGCTGTATTCCTGCGCGAAGCGCAGCGTGCCCAGGCGCTCGCCGTCGTAGCTCTCGTGGCGCACGTTGATCATGCCGGCGCGCAGCTGCGGCCGCCGCAAAGACCGAGTGGTTCATCACGCAATCGCTGCGCTCGAAGCGCATGTACTTCTGCGTCTCGGGCGACGCGCTGCCCCAGCAGCGCATGAATGTCTCCTGCGGCACCGGCACGCGGTAGCGCGGGTGGTTGGCGCTGCGCCACGGCTGCGCGACAAATGCGTCGACCAGCGCGGCCTGGTGCGCCTTGAGCTGGCGCGTCACCTCGGCATACATCGGCTGCGTCTGCGGCTTGGCCTCGCGCCCGCGCTGCAGCAAGCGCGCTCGCCAGGGCAGCCGGCACCAGGAAGCTCACCTGCTCGCCATCGCGCCGCGCCGCCACGTTGACGCCGATCACGCGGCCGGCATCGTCGACCGCGGGCCCGCCGCTCATGCCGGGGTTCAGCGAGCCGCCGAAGAAGATCTGCGGCAGGAAGCTGCGCTCCACCGGCCCGTTGTAGACGCCTTCGACGACCGCGAAGCCGACGTCCAGCGGGTTGCCCATCGAATACAGGCGCTCGCCCTTGGCCAGCGGTGCCGTGGCCGCTCGAAACGGCAGCGGCGTGAACTCGATCGGCGGCGCGCCCTCGGCGCCGCGCAGGCGCAGCAGCGCGAGGTCGTGGATCACGTCGATGGCCAGCAGCTCGGCGCTGCCGATGCGGCCCTGCGCCATCGTGAAGGCGAGGCGGTAGCGCTCGGGCCGCAGCGCGAACTGGCTGACGACGTGGTAGTTGGTGATCGCCAGCCCGCTGGCGTCGACCACGAAGCCCGAGCCCACCGAGGCCTGGCTGTCTTGATCCTTCAGCAGCGTGCGCACCTGCAGCAGGTGCGCGCGCGTGGCTTCGTAGATGCGCTGGCCCTGCGCCGACACCGGCGACGCCACCTCCGGCTTGGCGGCGACCGTGTCGCTGCGTGCCGGCATCGCCGCACACACGATCAGCGCTGCCAGCAGCACGATCGGCCGCAGCACCGATGTCATGTCCCTCATGGGCGGATTCTAGGTGGCCGCGCGCTGCCGGCCCGCCGCACTACACGGGATCCCAGCTGAACACGTCGCCCGAGCGCTCCATCGCCACGAACGACGCCCGCAGCGCCGGCATCGCCTGCTCGGCGATCTGCTGCGGCGTCCAGCCGTCGGCGTGGTGCACCGAGCGCAGCGGCCGCGGCTGGCTGATCAGGAAGATCTCGTTGTTGCGCACCGCGAACACCTGCGCGTTGACGGCCTGGGCCGCGTCGCTGAGCAGGTACACCGCCAGCGGCGCGATCTTGGCCGGCGTCATCTGCTTGATCTTGTCCACGCGCGCCTGCTGCTCGGGCGTGTCGGTGGGGATCGAGCCGGTCATGCGGCTCCAGGCGAACGGCGCGATGCAGTTGGAGCGCACGCCGAACTTCTGCATGTCCAGCGCAATGCTCTTGGACAACGCCACCAGGCCGAGCTTGGCCGCGCTGTAGTTGGCCTGGCCGAAGTTGCCGATCAGCCCCGACGTGCTCGTCATGTGCACGTAGGCGCCGCTGCCTTGCTCCTTGAAGTGGTTGGCCGCGGCGCGGCTGACGTGGTAGCTGCCGTACAGATGCACCTTGATCACGCCGTCCCACTCGACGTCGCTCATCTTGTGGAAGATGCGGTCGCGCAGGATGCCGGCGTTGTTGACCACGCCGTCGATGCGGCCGAAGTGGTCGAGCGCGCAGGTGACGATGCGGTTGGCCGCCGGCGCGTCGGCCACGCTGTCGGTGCTGGCAGCCGCTTCGCCACCGGTGGCGCGGATCGTCTTGGACCACCTGCTGCGCCGGGCCGGCGTCGCTGCCCTCGCCGGTGGTGGAGGTGCCGATGTCGTTGACCACCACCTTGGCGCCTTCGGCGGCCAGCGCGAGCGCGATGTCGCGGCCGATGCCGCCGCCCGCGCCGGTGACCACCACCACTTTGCCTTCGACCATGCCTGCCATGCCGGAGCTCCGTTGTCGTGCCGGAACGCCAGCGTAACGCGCAAGGGCTCAGGCCGGTGCGAGCGCGACCTTGGGCCGCGCCTCGCGGATCGGCAGGTTCACCAGCGCTGCGGCCAGCGCCAACGCCACGTCGGCCCACCACATCCACAGGTAGCTGCCGGTCTGCGTGATCGCGATGCCGCCGAGCCAGGCGCCGAAGAAGCCGCCGACCTGGTGGCTCAACAGCGTGAGCCCGAACAAGCGTGGCCAGGTAGCGGGTGCCGAACAGCTTGGCGGTGAGGCCCGCGGTGGGCGGCACGGTGGCGAGCCAGGTGGCGCCGAGCACGGCTGCGAAGACATAGAAGGTCCACTCGGTCTTGGGCAACGCCAAGTAGGCCAGCACCGCGAGCGCACGCGTGAAGTACATCCAGAACAGCAGCATCTTCATGCGCACGTGGTTGCCCAACGCGCCGGCCGTGAGGCTGCCGGCGATGTTGGCCAGCCCGATGATCGCCAGCGACGTGGCCGCCACCTGCGGCGTTGAGGCCGCACAGGTCCACCTCACCCGGCAGGTGCGTGACCAGGAAGGCGATGTGAAAGCCGCAGGTGAAGAAGCCTGCGTGCAGGCACCAATAGCTGCGGTCGCGCGCGGCGAAGCGCAGCTGCTCGCGCAGCGTCAAGGTCGGCGGCGCCGGCACGGGCGCGCTCGCCGATCCGGCCACCACCGGAGTGGCCGCCGGCGCAGGGGCCTTGCCACCCAGCAACCAGGCCAGCGGCGCGGTGGCCAGTGCGGCCACCGCCATCATCCACAGCGCCTGCATCCAGCCGAAGGCCGACATCACCGCCTGATTCAGCGGCGCGAACACGAACTGGCCGAAGCTGCCGCCGGCGTTGATGAAGCCGCTGGCGAAGGCGCGGCGCTCGGGCGGCAGATGTTGTGCGGTGGCGCCGATCAGGATCGAGAAGCTGCCTGCGCCCGCGCCGGCGGCGCTGAGCACGCCCAGCGCGAAGATCAGGCCCCATTCGCTGGTGACCTGCGTGGTCAGCAGCGAGCCCGCCGCCAGCAGCGGTGCACCCAGCGCGATCACGCGCACCGGGCCCCAGCGGTCGGCCATGGCGCCGAAGATCGGCTGCGACACGCCCCACACGAACTGCCCGATCGCCATCGCCAGGCTGATGGTGGCGATGCCCAGGCCCGTGTGCGTGTTCAGTGGCGACACGAACAGGCCCATCGACTGGCGCGCGCCCATCGTGATCATCAGGATCGCGGCGGCGATCACCATGAATAGCCAGGGGCTGCGAACGTGGGTGTGGGTCATTGGGTGCGCTCGTGAAGCGGGATGAAGTGTGCGCTGAGCCGGCGTCGGCACGTGGCCGCAGGGCCATTGCGCCGGCTGTCCCGTCAGTGTCACGCGACGAGCGGGCTCGCTTGGATGGATCGACGCCCGGCGAAAGTTTCACCTGCAATGCGCGATGGGCAGCGAACCTCGCGTTGAACCAGGTGGCGCGCAAGCGCGATCGAGTCACACACGGCCCTCGCGCTCAGCTGAAGTGATGCCTAGGGCTGAATCGGCCGGCACCGCGCTACAGCGCGGCGCAGCGTGGCCGCGGCTGAACTTTGCCAAGGTCAAGTCCGCTGCCCGCGGTGGCACCAGCGCCGAAGCCCGGCTGTTCAGTCGTCGGCTCCGCCATCGCCTTGGACATCGCCGTCTGCTTGGCTGAAGCTTAAGAACCAAGGGCCAGACGGCGGAATGACCAAACCGTCAGGCATAGGCCAACCGGTGGAAGCGATAGGGTCCGACTCCACTGCTGGCAATGTGTGCGGCCATGCAGCCAATTTCGGTCGTCAATCAGATAGCCTTCGCCGCGGCGCAGTTTTACTGCCCACTGGAACTTGCGTGTCTCGTGGCGCAGGGGGCGCACCCAGGGATGGTCAGCAGAATGCAGTAGATCAAACAACTCGTCGAAAGCATCGTGGTCGGAGCCACCGCGAAGAAGTGTCTTGACGTGTCGGAGAAGGCGGGTGGGAATAACGCAGGTTTCCTTAAGGGTTCGCTCTAGATCGATCCGACGCAAGAAAAGCGATCGACCCGAGGCGTCCCTGGGTACATCGTCGAATACTAGCCAAACGCGGTCCACAAAGAAGAGGTCAGCGTGCAGAGGAAAGCCGCGGTCGACGCGAGAGGTTCTAACTGGAGAATGAAGGGCTGCCTTCGCGTCGCCAAGTAGTCCAGTTATTCCACAACGAAACAGCGCAAAGATCCGATGCAAATTCGCAGATGAGACAGGTGGCGTCAGCATGCCACCAAAGAATCGGATTCGATGATCGACTGGTTCTCTAAGCAACGAGTAGGCACCATTCATTGCGAACGAGGCGATTCGTGAGGGCAAGGCCGAAATGCGATAGGTGTAGGTGCGACTGTAGGGTTCACAGCCGCGAACTGTTACGGATAGCGGCGCAGGTAAGGCACGGAGCAGCGCCGCTTCCTGTGACAGCGTCTCCAAGAATTTCTGGGACCACGTGAACCAAGCGGCCTCCGCGACGGAAGCATTCGACCGATGATGTGGCGGAACTTCGGTGCGTTCGAATGTGCGAAAGGCCGGCATCTGTCGTGGTCGACAGATGCCTAAGCACGTTCACTCATGAACGCGCGGCTGGCAATGTATCCAACCAAGTAGAAGAACGCTAACGCCCGACCGTACTCGACGAAGGCGGTTGGTGCTCCCAACTTCTGCAGGAGAAACTGAGCAAGGAAGAAGACAGCAACCAGCAAGGAGAATTTGACCCGTTTAGCGGTCTGCGCCTTAAGGGCAACCTTTGTCCAGAGCATCAGGCAAAGCCAGTAGAGGCCAAGGAGCAACCAAATCACATACTCCGGAACAGCAGACAACGTGCCAGTTAGCTTGGTACTCAGAAAGCTCTCAGACGGGTTCATTGCCAGCAGTGAGAATCCGACAAACGCGAAATTGAGCAGATCCAGAAGCATGAGCTTCCAGTTGTACGGAACCTTCGCATCGCCTTCGACCCAATGCGAGAACGACACCATGTCGTTTATCACGATCGCAACGATGCTTGCGGCTATCCAAATGCGGCCCCACTGCATGGCATCGAACGCCAACGCAAGCTCTCGGAAAGCTCCAAGAAAGATGACGGCAGAAACTACGTTGTAGAACGTCATTGAGTCCTCCCGGCCTCTTGTCTCGCCTGCATCTGACCACTGGATCTGCACTGGCCAACCGGAACTAGCGCGTGAGTCTAGCGGTCATGACAAGAGTGTCAAACGCGGTCGTTGTATCCTGCAGTCCCATCGCCTTTGCAGTCGACGCGCGCAATTGTGCAACGTGATCCGCGCGCGTCACCACTGGCCGAAGAACACCCCGCCTTCTTGTGCGCCGCTGTGCCGCCGCGATCTGCGCGTCGGTCAAGCGTCATGCGATGCCGCCGCCGCGCCAGGAACCCCAGCAACCGCTCGCGCAGCGCCGCCCGCACGGCGGCGGTCGACTCATCGCGCCCGAGGTCGTTGAATTCCTGCGGGTCGGCGTGCAGATCGAACAACTGCTCGGGCTCGTCGAGCCAGTGCACGTAGCGCCAGCGTGCGTCGCGCAGGCTGAAGGCGCGGCACTGGTGCACGTCCTTGCGCAGAATCAGCCGCGCTTGCCGGAAGCTGTAGTCGAGCTCGCTGAAGACGAAGTCACGCCACGGCTGTGGCGGCGTCTGGCCGTGCAGCAGCGGCTGCAGGCTGCGTCCTTCGAGACGGTGTTGATGCGGACCTTGGTCGATGCCGAGCGCGTCGAGGATCGTCGGCACCACGTCGACGCACTCGACGAAGCGCTGCTCCACGGTGCCGCGCGTGGCGTCGGCCGCGCGCCGCGGGTCGACGACGATGAAGGGCACGCGCTGCACGGTGTCGTAGAACAGCTCCTTCTCGCCGAGCCAGTGGTCGCCGAGGAAGTCGCCGTGGTCGGAGCAGAACACGATCAGCGTGTCGTCGAGCCGGCCGCTGGCGGCCATGGCGTCGAACAGGCGCCCGAGGTGGTGATCGAGCTGGCTGATCAGGCCCTGGTAGCACCGGGCGCACGGTGCGGATGCAGTCGTCGCGCTGAAAGCTCACGCACTCCTCCTGCTGGCGGTAGGCGGCGAGCACCGGGTGCTGCGTCGACGCAGCTCGGCGTCGCTGCGCACCACCGGCAGGCACTGGTCGGCCGTGTACATCGCGTGGTACGGCGCCGGCGCCATGTAGGGCCAGTGCGGCTTCACGTAGCTCAGGTGCAGCAGCCACGGCTGGCTGCCGACGCGGCGCATGAAGGCGATGGCCTGGTCGGTCATGTACGCGGTTTCGGAGTGCTCTTCCTTCACGCGCGCGGGCAGGTGCACGTTGCGCATGTGCCAACCGCTCAGGATCTCGCCGTTCGGTCCGTTGGCGGCGATCACGTAGTCGGTCCACGGATCGGGGCTGTCGTAGCCGTTGCGCGCGCAGGTACGCGGGGTAGCCCGATTCGCTGCCGGGCTCGTGGTGGCCGTCGTAGCGGTCGACTTCTTCGAAGCCGCCGCGGGCGAGCAGGGTGCCGAGCTCGCTGTCGCCGTCGATCTGCAGGCGCTGCAGGCCCGCGCGGTCGGGCATCACGTGGGTCTTGCCGGTGAGCGCCAGCGTGAGGCCGGCGTCGCGCAGCATCTCGCCGAGCGTGACTTCACCCACCGACAGCGGCACGCGGTTCCAGGTGGCGCCGTGGCTGATCGGCGTAGCGCCCGGTGTAGTAGCTCATGCGGCTCGGGCCGCAGACGCCGCTGGTGACGTAGGCACGGTCGAAGCGCACGCCGCGCCTGGCGAGCGCGTCGATGTTCGGTGTCTTCAGGTACGGGTGGCCGGCGCAGCCGAGATGATCCCAGCGCAGCTGGTCGGCCATGATGAAGAGGATGTTCACGGCCGGAGTGTGCGGCGCAATGGCCCCCTGCGGAAGGACCCAGGTCGTGCGTGCGCACGACCGTCGCGACAGTCACTACCCGGACGCGCGATCGCAGCGAGAACGGTTGGTTCGAATGCGCTCGATGACATCGAGTTCGTAGTTCTTGTACGACTCGGCCGCGGCTTGATCTGCGCTCCCCAGGGTCTGATAGAGGCTCCGCCCGGACACCGAGGCCTCCCAGCGGATCGTGGGCTGCTTGGGCACGTAGCGGCGAGTCACCCGTTCGAGCTCGATCAAGCGTGGCAGCGGAAAGTCGCGGCCGAGGTTGCCGTTCAACGCGGCGCGTGCCAGACGCTGGGCCAACACAAACTCCTCCAGAGGGCCCATGAAGTCGTCGTAGCTCGGGCTGTGCAGCTGCGTGGTCAGGTAAGCAGGCAAACGCTCGGCGACGAGTGTTTGCAAGGCCGCAAGTTGTGCCGACGGAAAGTTCAACGCCGCAGCGCTGCCTTCGTCGCTGACGCCGCTCTGGCCGTCGCGCAACGAGAAGGTGGTGTGGGTCCAGAACTCCAGGTGCCTCATACGATCGTTTGACGGTTGCAGCCACGAGAGGTCGGCGCTCGCGCGGGCACTGCGCTCGCGCACCTGCGACGTGTGATCTTCGGGGAACCAGTACCGCGTGGGCAAAGCGGTGCCCTTGACTCGTTTGCACAGGCAATCGGCCAGTTGACCCGTTGGACCCGTTGCGCAGGCCCCGGCTGTTCGCAGCAAGCCGTCGCTGCCAGGCGCCGACGCGGCGCGGGCCGCGACGAACTGCGCCAAAGCCTGATTCATCGCCGGCGAGAACTGGACTTGACCCAGCTTGCGCCGGTCGATGGCCTGCTGCACGAGGGCAACCGGGCAGTTGTCGGAGCGGTCGGCCGCCATGCGTTCGGCCAGGTCCATGGTGCCGAGCCAGCGGTACATCTGTTCGCGGTCGGCCGCCATTTCGCGGATCAGCGGCGGCGTGGCCACTGGCCGCTCATTCGGGCGCGGACCGGCCGTGAAGGTGTCGACCAGACGGTCGGCCTCGACGATGCGACAACCCAGCGGCGTATCCACCAGCACCGGGTGCAGATAGGTCAGGCGCTTAACCGCCTGCCCGTCGCCGGCCGTGATGGTGGTGGCGACCACGCGCCGGTCCGCCGCGTAGCGCACGGCCTGGTTGAGCACGCCAGCGTCGAAGGTGCCGGCCTCCTGCCACGCCGGCACCACGTTGGCCGAGGGCGCGATGCGCAGCGCGATCGACACCCGTGTGGGCGCGCCTGGCCGGTCAGGCTGCAGCAGCTTCCAGCGCATGTCGGTCACGTCAAGCGGCGGCCCTTCGAGATCCTGGCCGACCAGAACCCCGCGCACGCGGAAGCTGCGCGACGCCAAGTGGATATTGGTGGCGCGCGCCTGCGCGAATCGGGCACCGCTTGTCGACTGTGCCGTGCCGGGGGATTGACCTCGCTGGCCGCCGCCGCCACCTCCACCGCCACCTCCACCGCCTCCGCCTCCGCCGGCACCGGTGCCTGGCATGGGTTCGTGCGGCGGTGGCAGCGGTCCTTCGTCGACCGGGAACAAGCGGTCGTACCCTCCCAGTCGATCACGCAACGACTGTCGCTCGACCTCCCGAATGTTGGAGTGCAGCGCGACGACTTTGTCGGCGACTTTGGCGGCCATCGCGCTCTCTTGTGCGGCGCGGCCGCTGGCCTGCCAGCCCCGACCCTCGCTGGCCTGCAATGCGGAGATCAACTCCTTGGTGGCGTCCGATGCTTCGAAGGCGAAGGCGCGCTGCACTTCCGGTCGCGCCGCGCCGCTCAACGCGTCGGCGAGAAAGCGTTTCATGCTGGCATCGGCCCAGGTCTTGATCGATTCCTTGCCGAGGTCCTTGGCCAGCTTCTGCGCCTGCCGGGCGAGCTCACCCTCGGGCTTGGCGTCGACAGCGCCGAACGCTTCGTCGAGAAGTTTGGCGGTGAGTTTGCTCTGTGCATCCAACGGCGAGATGGCCTGCGAATAACGGGCTTCGAGACGCTCGATCATCGCCTGCAGACTGCCCGGCCGCTGGCGCTGCAAGTGCTCGAGCGAAGGCTGCAGCATCTGCTCGACACGCTTGGCCGTGGGCCCCGACTCGCTTGGTCGCTGGGCCACCTCGGTGGCGGCTTCGGCGCGCAGGCGCGAAGCGGCGTCGTCGCCAGCGCTGGCAGCAGGCAGCCGTTGCTCGGTGAGCGCGGCGCGCACGAATTCCGCTTCTGCCGCCGCTGCACGGCTCACGCCGGCTGCCTGATCCAACAGCGGCGCGCGCGCCATCTCGCGCACGATCGCGCGCGTGAGCAGGCGCGATGCCACCTGCACGCCGTCGGCCTGCGCCGGTGTCGACTGTGCGGTGGGCTCCGGGGCACGCGACAGCGCCTCGTCGAGCGCGCGCCGGGCCTCGCGCTCGACCAGATTCACGCGCAGGTTGTTGACCGCGAGCTGCAGGCTGTCGGCCAGCGGCTCGGCTGCCCAGCCAACCAGTGACGTGAGCAGCAGGCCGGTGACGACCCATCCCATCGGCTTGCGCACGAGGCCCAGGTCTTGGCCGAAGCGCTTGCTCGACAGCACCCTGAGCCAGCGGCTCCAGCCGCTGCGCGGCGTGTTGTCTTCGGCTGCCACGGGCTGGCCCGCGGCGGCTGCAAAGTCGACCTGTTTGCGGGCTGTCTCGATCGAGAGCGCCGACAGCGCCTGGCCCAACGCCTGCTGTGCACGCGCGATCGCCGCCGGGTCGGGCTCGGCCGACTGACGCAGTTCAGCGATCTCGGCGAGCGCGGCGTCGATGTGATCGACGATCGGACGCAACTCAGGGTCGCCACGGGCGGCGTCGATGCGTGACGGCTCTGCGCGGATGGCGTCGTGCTCGCGCTGGGCTTGTTGCGTCCACACGGCGATCACTCGCTGCTTCGCCTGCCGGGCCGCTATCCACAGCACGACCAGGGCTGCGATCACGCCGATCGCGGCAAGCGCGGTGCCATAACCGTCGGCGATCTGCTTGGCCGACTGGTAGATCGAGGCCGCGGCCTCGATGGCTGCCTTGGGCCACAACACGCCGGCGCCGCCGAGCCAGTTGGCCAGCATGACTGCCAGCAGGACGATTCCGACTGCGCAAACCCCCACCACGCACAGGTCGCGCAGCTTCTCGAGCACGACCAGCAGGCCCGCCTTGGCCATCTTGGCGCGCATGTCGGCGGCTCGCCAGCGGTCGCGCGCCAGCGGCAACCACCAAAGGTGCACGAGGCCCAGCAGAACCGCAAAGATCATCAGCAGCGCAACGGGTTGCATGGCTGCCTCCACGCTCGACGAGCGAGGCTCTCACGGACATCGAGGGTTGAGAATCCCTACATCTGATGAATGAGTGCCGAGAAGCACATGCAACGGCGATAGGGAGGTCCGTCGCACCGTCGCGGGTCTACTGCTCCGGCTTGAACCCCGATGCGCGGATGATCGGCCCCCAGCGCTCGTAGTCGTCTTTCATGATCTGCGCAAGCCGCCCGGGGCCGTAGCCGGTGGGCTCGAGATTCATCTCGACCAGGCGCTTGTGAGTGGCCGGGTCCTGCATCGCGGCGATCGCGGCTTTCGAGAGGCGCTCGATCACCGCCGGCGGCGTGCCGGCCGGCGCGAAGAGGGCGTACCACGGCTGCGCGACGAGGTCGTAGCCCTGTTCGCGGAACGTCGGCACGTCGGGCGCCGACGGGTCGCGCTTGTCGCCGGCCACTGCGAGGATGCGCGCCTTGCCGGCGTCGACCACGCTCTTGATGTCGGCCGCCACGGTGGACAGCGCCGCCACTTCGCCGGCGGCCAGCGCCTGCATCGCCGGCGCGGTGCCTTTGTACGGCACGTGCGTCAGCGTGATGCCCGCCGCCTTGCCGAACATCATGCCGAAGAAATGCGGCAGGCTGCCGGCAGCGGCCGAGGCATAGAAGCCGTTCTTCGCCGGATCGGCTTTCACCCACGCGACGTATTCGGCCAGCGTCTTGGCCGGCACCTGCGCGTTCACCGCCAGGCCGAGCTGAAAGTTCGACAGATGCGCCACCGGCGCAAAATCCTTGAACGGGTCGTAGCGCAGCTGGCCGGCGTACGAATGCGGAAAGATCGACATCGTGGCCACCGGCGTCATCAGCAGCGTGCTGCCATCGGCCGGCGCGGCCTTCACCGTCTCGTTGCCGATGCGCCCGCCGGCGCCGGCCTTGTTCTCGACGATCACCGCCTGGCCAAGGCTCTTGCTCATCTGCTCGGCCACGATCCGGGTGAGCGCATCGGAGGTGGCGCCCGCGGGATAGCCGAGCACGATGCGCAGCGCGTTGGATGGCTGCTGCGCCGCTGCCGGCAAGGCAATCAGCGCCGCCGCGCACAGCCATCGGTGGACCCACTGCAGCAATTGATCGTGGACATCGAAGCGCCTCCTGCGAACGCGATGCCCGATCTTCGCGGCCGTCGATTGGCCGGGCGCACCGTGAAGACCCTGAGGCGCCGCTATCCCATCAACTCGGCCAGCTGCCGCTCGGCCGCGTCGCAGTCGCCGAATTCGCGTGTCACCCACGCGGCGTCGTGGTAGGTGTTGAGGTAACGCTCGCCGTTGTCGCACAGCAGCGAGAGCACGGCGCCGGCCTCGCCACGCTGCTGCATCTCGGCGGCCAGGCCGAGCATGGCCACGAAGTTGGTGCCGGTGGACGGGCCGACCTTGCGCCCGAGCAGCGTCGACAGCACGCGCATCGCGGCCACCGACTCGACGTTGCTCACCTCGACCAGGCGGTCGACCAGCGTGGGGATGAAACTCGGCTCCACGCGGGGGCGGCCGATGCCTTCGATGCGCGAGCCGGGCGAGGTGAGCGCGGCGTTGCCGGTCTTGCAATAGGCGGCGAACACCGAGCCCTCGGGGTCGGCCACGCACAGGCGCGTGGCGTGGCACTGGTAACGCACGTAGCGGCCGATGGTGGCGCTGGTGCCGCCGGTGCCCGCACCGACCACGATCCATGCCGGCACCGGGTGGCGCTCCAGCGCCATCTGCTCGAAGATGCTCTGCGCGATGTTGTTGTTGCCGCGCCAGTCGGTGGCGCGCTCGGCGTAGGTGAACTGGTCCATGTAGTGGCCGCCGCTGTCGTGCGCCAGCTGCTGCGCGGCGGCGTACACCTCGTTCGCCTGCTCGACGAAGTGCGAGCGCCCGCCGTGAAAGGCGATCTGCGCCACCTTCTCGCTCGATGTGTGGCGCGGCATCACGGCGATGAACGGCAGGCCGAGCAGGCGTGCGAAATAGGCTTCGCTGACCGCGGTGGAGCCGCTGGAGGCCTCGACCACGGTGGTGCCCTCGCGCAGCCAGCCGTTGCACAGCGCGTACAGGAACAGGCTGCGCGCCAGGCGGTGCTTCAGGCTGCCGGTGGGATGGGTCGATTCGTCCTTGAGGTACAGGTCGATGCCGTGTGCGGCGAACGCGGGCAGCGCCAGCGGCACCAGGTGGGTGTCGGCGCTGCGCCGGAAGTCGGCTTCGATGCGGGTGATGGCCTCGTGAACCCAGGTGTCGTGGTGCATGTGCGCGCGCCGGCCCATAGAAGGCCGCTGTCCGCCGATTATGGGCACAGCGGGTCGGTAGGTCGGTGGCGGCTCGCCTTTGCGAAAGCGCTGCTGTAAACCCGCGCGCGCTGGCGCGACAAAGGGTCAGACCGACGAGCAATCACGCTAGAGTGACCGCCATGAGCAGTGCGTTGGCCAACGTCGCCTGGGAGCCGTGCTTCATGGAAGCGCGGCAGGACCGTGACCTCGAGGCCTACGCACGCCGACGCATGGGGCTGCCCAACGCCGCGGTGCGATATTTCGCTGCCGCGCCGTGGGTGGCGCGGACCGCGATCGACCTGCATCCCGAATTCGGCTTGCTGGTGCATCTGAACCAGCAAACGGCCGATCTGATCGGCATCGTCGTCAGCCAGGAGAATTCGTGCCGCTTCTGTTTTGCGGCGGTGCGTGCGGTGTTGTGGTTCCAGGGCATGGACCGCCAACGCGTGCAACGCATCGAACAGGAGGTGGCGCGCCACGACCTGCCGCTGCCGGTGCGCGCAGCGATCGACTATGCGCGCAGCCAGTCGCGCACCGGGCCCGCCGGCGCCCATGCCGCCTGGGCGGCTTTGCGCCACGCGGGGGTCGGCGCTGGCGAGGCACGCGAGATCGCGTTCACGGTGGCCGTCAATGACTTTGCCAACAGGCTGCACACGGCGTGTGCGATCCCGCCGATGCTGCTGGAGCGTGCACCCGAGCTGTTGCCGATGCGTCTGCTGCGCCCGCTGATCGAGCGTCTGGTGAGCAGCCGCCGCTGGCGCGGCGCTGCTGCCGCCAATGCACCGCTGGCGCCGGACCTGCCGTACGCACCGCTCATCCAGGCCTACGCCGATTCGCCGATCGCGCCGGCGCTGGCGCGCACGATGAACGAGATGTGGGTGTCGCCGCACTTGTCGCGGCGCTGCAAGCTCCTGATGTTCGGCGTCATCTCGCGCGGCCTGCCGTGCGAAATTTGCGAACTCGAGGTCGGGCGCGCGTTGCAGCACGAAGGGCTCGATGCCGAGGCGGTGTCGCGCGTGCTGTCCCACCTCGACGGGCCCGAGCTGCAACCGGTCGAACGTTTGCTGATGGCCTATGCGCGAGAAACGCTCTGGTATCAACCCGCCATCCTGCAGCGCCACACGCGCATGCTGCGCGATCAATTGAGCAGCGAACAGCTGGTCGAGGCGATTGGCGTGGCCGCGCTGGCCAACGGGGTATGCCGCATGGCGGCCGTGGTGATGGCGGAGCCGGCGTGACGCCCGGCCTGCTCGGCGCCGCGGTGCTGCTGGCGGCGTTTGCGGCGCTGGCGGTGGTCTGGCTTCAGCAGCGCCGACAGATCGACCTGTTGCAGCGCCAGCTCGATGCGGCAACTGAGGAGCTGCAGCGCCTGCAGCAGGCGTGTGCACGGCTGGCGCCGGCCGGTGTGGTGAACCGGTTGGTCGCCGACGGTGTCAACGAGCTCACCGAGATGCCGGCGCAACGCCGGGTGGTGACCGCGCTGTTCGCCGATGTGGTGGGCTATACCGCGATGAGCGAGCGGCTCGACGCCGCCGTGCTGGCGCGGGTGCTCAACGGCTACTTCCAGCGCATGAGCGACGCCATCCACGAGCACCGAGGTCACGTGTCCACGTTTCTCGGCGACGGCATCCTGGCGTATTTCGGCGCGCTGCAACCCAACCCCTGGCAAAGCGCCGATGCGGTGCGCGCCGCGCTGGCGATGCGCGCAGCGATCGCCGACTACAACCGCGAGCTCGCGCACGAAGGGCTGCCGGCGCTCAGCGTGGGCATCGGCATCCATCGTGGTGCCGGACTCACCGGCCTGATCGGCTCGCGCGAGCGCATGGAATACGGCTTCGTCGGCCGCACGGTCAACCTGGCCGCGCGCGTGCAGGCACTGACCCGCACGCATGGCGTCGACATCCTGGTCACCGATGCGGTGCGCAGCGAACTCGATGCCAGCTTCCGGCTCGACGCGATGCCGCCCGAGATGGTGAAGGGCATCGCCGAACCGGTGCGCAGCCATGCGGTGCGCGAGCGGATGACCGCAGTGCCCTGAACTTCGCGCCGTCGCGTAGAGCCGGCCATGCGGATCCGCAAGGCGAACGCTGCATCTCGAAACAAGCGGCGGCATCTGTAATACCCGCTCACCGGTCGAGCGCGCGAGCCCGAACCGCGCGCGCCCGGTAAACGCCGCCGAGCGTGAATACGCCCGCTTCACCGGGCGGCGCGTGTGAGCGTCGGGCCGTCGCTGCATCGATGATCCAAGACTTGCTCAGGGCACTCGTCTCGTCATGGCCAAAGTTGCTGCCAAAGCCGTTGCACAAAAAGCCGCCTCGTTGAGCGCCGTCAAGTGCGCGATGCTCGGCATCTTCGGCATGGTCGGCCTGCTGATCTCGGCCGTCGGCCCGTTCAAGGTGCCGTTCGCCGAGACGCTGGCCAAGACCTACTACCGCCAGGCCGTGTTCGGCCTGTTGATCGTGGCCGCCGTGGTGCTGGGCTTGATCACCGCGGTGGTCAAGCTGTTCGATCCCAACCAGTTCAAGGACCAGTTGGTGCGCTGGGTGCAGGAACGCACGCAGCGCGACCTGGTGCTCGACGGCGACTTGAGGTGAGCTACTTCCCCAAGCTCGGCCTGGAGAGCGGCAAGGCTTCGCTCAGCCAGCGCCGCAGCGCGCGCGAGTTCGCGAGCATTCACAAGGCGCGCGTCACGATTGCCTGGCTGCCGCTGTTGCGCGGGCACCTGCACATCGACAGCGCCGAGGTCGAAGGCCTGCGCGCGCAGATCGTGCGCTTCAAGGACGGCAGCACCAACGTCGACGACCTGGCGCGCGACGTGGCGGCCATCGAGTCGGCGAACGTCGATCTCGACAGCCTGCGCCTGAGCCATGCGACGCTGCAGTGGAACGACGAGCTCGTCTGGCAGCGCGGCAGCTTGCACGACCTGCAGATCGAACTGGGCCGCCTGGCCGACGGCGTGGCCAGCCCGCTCGTCGCCAGCGCACGGGTCGATGCGCCGGCTGCCGGCGTCGATGCGCGGCTGCAGCTCAAGGGCCGCCTGTTGTTCGATGTCGCGACCGGCCGCATCGAGTTGGCGCGCATCGACGGCCTGCTCGAAGGGCGCTCGCTGGGCATCGACAACCTGGCGCTGCGTGTCAAGGGCGACGTCACGGCGCTCGTGCGGGAGCGCTCGATGAGCGCCGAGAACGTGGTCGTCTCGTCGATGCACAAGTCGGGCCTGACCGTCTTCAACACCGTGGCGTCGGCACCCGAACTCAAGTGGAGCGAGTACCGCTTGAACGGCGCCGCGCTCGGCATCGACACCAGCGTGGCGCACCCCGACCGCACCACGCTACGCTGGCGCTGAAGATGCCGCGCTTCGAGTGGGCCGAGCGCGGCTTGCGCGACACCACGACGCAGGTGCAACTGACGGTCAAGCGCGCCGACTCGCAGCTGCGCGTGCAAGGCAGCAGCCCGATCGACGCTGGCGCTCGAGCGGCGGGCCGCGCATCGAGCTCGGGCGCGCTGGACATGACGGCGCAGCTCAGCCACCCCGCGCTGGCCAGCGACCTCACCGCGCAGCTCAAGGGCAAGCGTCGACATCAACCTGCAGCAGCACACTGCGCAAGGCGGCGTGGGCCGGCCAGACTGGCAGGCAGCGACGTCAAGGCCGAGCTCGCGCTGGCCGACTACGCGAGATCGCCCGCGCTGGAGTGTCGACGCCGAGCTGGCGCGGCTCGACGCGGACGCCTTGCTGTCCGAGGCGTGGCTGGCGCGCTGGAGCGACGAGGCCACGCCGGTCGACTTGGCGATGCTGCGCGACGTCGACGTACAGGGCCGCGTGCGCGTGGGCCTGCTCAAGTTCGGCGGCCTGCAGGCGAGCGCGGCGTCGGCGCTTTTCGAACTCGAGAAGGCGACGCTCGGCATCGACCCGATCGCCGCGCAGGCCTATGGCGCGCAGCTCGAGGCCATGGTGCGCGTCGATGCGTCGGCGTGCGGCGCCGCGCGCTCGAGCGCCAAGGGCAGCTTGAACGAGGTGGACCTGCGCAGCCTGATGGCCGACGTCACGCGTTCGCCGTGGCTCGCGGGCCGCGGCGCGCTCACCTGGGACGTGGCCAGCGATGGCGCCAGCGTCGGCGGCCTGCGCACCGCGCTGGCGGGATCGCTGAACCTCTCGCTGCGCGGCGGCGCGGTGTCGGGTTTCGACCTGCGCGCGGCGCTGCTGGAGGGACGCACCGAACTTGGGCAAGCGCTCGCCGGCGCAGCAGCGCGAATTCAACGCCGCCGCCAGAACGCCGTTCAGCGACATGAAGGCGCGCTTCGAATTGCGCGAGCGCCGCGCCAACGGCCAGATGCTGGAGCTGAACGCGGCTGGCGATCCGCACCACCGGCGAGGGTGAACTGCTGCTCGACTCCGGCACGCTCGATCTGCGGCTGCAGGCACTGGTGGGCAGGGCCCGCACGATCTGGCGAGCCTGGCCGGCGTCAGCGTGCCGCTGCACGTGCAGGGGCCGTGGCGGCAACCGAGGCTGGCGTTCGACTTCGGGGCCGCCAGCGGCGGCAACCTGCCGAAGCCGGCGGAGGCCATCGCTGGCGCGCCGCTGATGATGGCGGCCGACAAGGCCGCGCCCCAGGTGCGATCAGACACGGATCACGCATGCACCGCACGGGCGTGCGCTGCCCGCGCGTGCGCTCAGCGTGTCCAGGCTGCGGCGAGGCGCTCCGCGTCTCGCGTGACGGGGTGCTGCGCGCCGAGTGTCGGGCGCAACTGCTCGCCAGCCCGTCGGATCGCTTCGCTCGCCGCGGCCTGCGCACCATTGGCGTGTTCACAGCGTGCCAGCACCAGCCAGGCACGGCCGGTGAGAAACGATTGCGGCAGGTCACCCTGCGCCTTGCGCGCCATCGCGAGCGCTTGTTCGGCCTGCATGCGCGCTTGAGGAATGTGCCCCTGCGCGAGCGCGATCTCGCTGCGCGTGATGCCCACCTCGACCACCACGCCGGTCTGGGCCTGTCGCTTGGCGTATTGCGCCTGCACATCGGCCAGCGCCTGATCGGCCTCGGCCAGGCGGCCCTCGCCTTGCCACACCGGCTGCCTGTGCAATGCCCAGCCACAACGCCGGGCGCGCCCTCGGGCGGCAGCTTGGCTTGCTGCAGCAGTGCGCTGGCGTCACGCACACGCTGCCGTGCATCGTCGAGGCGCTGGAGATGGACTGCGACAATGGCCTGGCCGGCGAGCGAATAGACCTCGAAACTCGGGTTGTTGTCCTTCTTCGACAGCCGCTGCATGCGCTCGAAGCCCGCCATCGCCTCGTCGTAGCGGCCCAGCGCCCGCAGCGTCTGCGCGCGGTTTGGCATACCAGGTGGCCGAGGCATCGCCGGTGGGTGAGCGGCGCTCGATGATGGCCATGCCATGGTCGAGTCGCTCGAGTGCGGCGCGCGGGTCGCCGGCACTCCACAGTGCGATCGCCCAGTCGTTGTAGACGCTGGAGCCGAGCGTGCTGTCGGCGCGTCCCGCGCTGGCCAGCAGGTCGACGGCCACGCGGTACTTGGCATCGGCTTGTGCCGGCGAGCCGCTCAACACCTGCGCATAGGCTTCGTTGGCCACCAGATAGGCACGCCGCAGGCCCGAGGTGTTGCCCGCGCGGTCGAACTGGCGCAGCGCCTCGCGCGCAAACCGCACCGCGCCCGGCGCGTCGTTGAGGCGCAGCGCCACCGTCGTGCGGCGCTGCAGGCAATACCACGACGACTCGGCGTCACCCGCCGCGGCGGCGATCACCTCGTCGAGTTCACGGATCGGCGGCGTCGGTTTGTCCGAGGTCGAGCCGCGAGACGGCGCGCTGGCAGCGCAGGTTGCGCAGCACCGTCGGGTCGACGCCGCTGGGCAAGCGCTCCAGCGTGCGCGTCAGCAACTGCTGCGCCCGATCGAACTGGTCGTTGGTGACCAACCAATCGGCCACGGTGTCGGCTGCCACCGCACGCTCGGTGGCATTGCCGCTGAACTCGCGCTCGGCCATTGTTTCGCTGCGTTGCATCAGCTGATCGAGCGTCAGCGCTTCATCGGCACGCATGCCTTCGGTCAGCACCATCAGCGTGAAGTCGGTCGAGGCCTGGGCCTGTTGCGCACGCGCGCGCGCGATCGCGCTCTGGTGCATCGCTTCGTACGCCTGCCAGACCGCGGCGCCCAGGCCGACCGCCAGCGCGAGCACCACCGCCACCGCGGCGCCCAGCGGCAGCGCATGGCGATCGCGAACTTGGTCGTGCAGTACCAACGGCTGTCGGGACGCGCCAGCACGGGGTCGCCGTAGAGGTGGCGCTGCACGTCGGCGGCGAACGCTCGACGCTGGCATAACGCGCTTCGGGGTCCTTCTTCAGCGCCTTGGCGAGCACGGTGTCGAGTTCGCCACGCAGCTGACGTGCGACGCGCCGGATCGTCCGACACGCGCGTGCTGGCCAGCGGCACGTCGGCCGGCAGGATGGCCTCCTCGAGCGCCGCGGCGCTCGCGTCGGCCGAGCTGATACGGGCGCTGCCCGGTCAGCAGTTCGTAGAGCACGACACCGAGCGAATAGATATCGGTGGCCACCGTCACCGGCTTGCACGCCACCTGCTCGGGTGACGCGTAGTCGGGCGTCACCGCGCGGCCCATCAACTGCGTGAGGCTGGGCGCCATGCCGTCGTCCTCGAGCAGCTTGGCGACGCCGAAGTCGAGCAGCGCACATGCGCCGTCGGCGTGACGAGGATGTTCGCCGGCTTCAGGTCGCGATGCACGATCAGCCGCGCATGCGCGTGCGCCACCGCATCGCGCGATCTGCAGGAACAGGCGCAGCCGCCGCGGCACGTCGAGCCGCTGCGCGTCGCAGTAGCACGTCGATCGTCTGCCCGTCCACGCACTCCATCGCCATCTACGGGCTGCCTGCCGCGCGTGACGCCGGCGTCGTACAGCCGCGCGATGCGCGGATGCGCGAGCGTCGCGAGGATGTCGCGCTCGCGCGCCATGCGCTGCGCCAGGCCGCATGCGCGCCAGGCGCAGGCGCGGCAGCTTCAGCGCCACCTGGCGCTGCAGCACGCCGTCGGCCCGCTCGGCGAGCCAGACCGTGCCCATGCCGCCGGCGCCCGAACTCGCGGATCAAGCCGGTAAGGTGCCGACGCTCGTCGCCCTGATCGGCTGGCGCGTCGTGCTCGAGCACGCGCGATCGGCGGGTGACGGCGAGCCGGGCGCTGCATGAAGTGGTCGGTCTCGACCGACGCGCGGGCCAGCATCCGGCTCAGCAGCTTGGCACGAACGATTGATGCTCGGCGGCAGCGTGCGCAACCAATCGTCTCGCTCATGCGCGGGTATCGCGAGCGCCACCTCGAGCAACGCATTGAGGTGGCTCAGGCGCTCGGGGTCGGCCGCGGCGTTGTCTTTCATCAAGCGGCATACAGGGACACGGGGTTTACCACGCAATGGTGCATGGATCCAGGACAGCGCCCGCGCGCGGCCGTGGGGGAGATGGCCGCGCGTCCGGCCAAAAGCTGCTAGCGGCGCAGATACTGCAGCGCCAGCGCCGCGACCACCAGCCCGAAGCCGATCAGGTCGGCCACCCGCCGGGTAGACCAGCGCGAAGCCGGCGACGAGCAGCATCGAGCGCTCGATCGGCGTCGCCTTCTTGAGCGCCCAGCCCTGGAAGCCGGCGGCCAGCGCGGCGATGCCGAGCGCGGCGGTGAGGGTGACCTCGGCGATCGACCACCAGTTGGCGCTGGCCAGCGCCTTGGTCGAGCCCATCAGCAGCAGGCCCTGCCCGCTCGGGTCGAGCACGAACATGAACGGCACGCAGGAACGCCGGCACCGTGTACTTCCAGCACTGCAGCGTGGTCTTGTACGGGTCGCCGCCGGTGATGGCCGCGGCGGCGAACGGCGACAGCGCCGTCGGCGGCGACACCTCGGACAGCACCGCGTAGTAGAAGATGAACATGTGCGCCGCGAAGTCCGGCACGCCCAGCTTGATCAGCGCCGGCGCCGCGATCACCGCGCAGATGATGTACGAGGCCGTCACCGGCACCGCCAGCCCGACGATCCACACCACCAGCGCGGTGAAGATCGCGGTGAGCAGCAGCGAGCCGCCGGCGTAGTCGATCACGATGGAGCTGAACTTCAGGCCCAGGCCCGGTGAGCGTGACGACGCCGACGATGATGCCGGCGCCGGCGCAGGTGGCCGCCACGTTCAGCACGCCGACCGAGCCGCGCCTCCATCGCCTTGACAAGCGGCGAATCGCCAGAACTTGCGCCACGATGCCGCCGCCGCGCGAACAGGTCGTAGGGGATCAGCGCGGTGTCGCGCCGCAGGAAGCTGGTGGCCAACGACACCACCGTGGCCCAGAACACCGACAGCACCGGCGAGAAGCCCCACATCATGAAGACGACGATGGAGACCAGCGACAGGAAGTGGAACCAGTAGCTTGCGCGTCAGGTTCCAGACCGAGTCGACCTTCTCGAACACGGCCTTGCCCATGCCGTACTTGCGCGCGTCGATCTCCACCATCAGGAACAGCGCGAGGTAGAACAGCAGCGTCGGGATCACCGCCATCAGCAGCACGTCGAGGTAGGAGATCTTCAGGAACTCGGCGATCAGGAAGGCGGCCGCGCCCAGCACCGGCGGCGAGATGATCGCGCCCAGGCCGCCCGCGGCCAGCAGGCCGCCGGCGGCGTTGCTTGCTCGTAGCCCGACCTTCGGCCAGCATCGGGTAGGCCACCGAGCCCAGCGTCACCGTGGTCGCCACGCCCGAGCCCGACGGCCCGCCGAGCAGGAACGAGCGCCAGCACCACGGTGCGGCCGGCGCCGGTGGGCTTGCCGCCCATCGCCGAGAACGAGAAGTCGATGTAGAACTTGCCGGCGCCCGAATACTGCAGGAAGGCGCCGAAGATGGTGAACAGGATGATGAGCGACGACGACACGTCGACCGCGACGCCGAAGATGCCTTCCAGCGTCATGTACATCACGCCGACCAGGCGGCCGACCTCGTAGCCCTTGTGCGTCCACGGCGCGCGGCAGGTAGGCGCCGAACAGCGCATAGGCGAGGAAGGCCAGCGCAGATGACCGGCATGATCCAGCCGGTGGTGCGCCGCATCGCCTCCAGCACCAGCACGATCAGCGCGACGCCGAAGACGATGTCCCAGCGGCAGCGGCGTGGTGTTGCGGTCGGTGAAGTCGTCGCCGCCGTGCGAGCAGGTAGCCGACGACCGCGATCGACAGCAGCGCGGCCAGCCAGTCCCACCACATGACGCGGTGGCGGAAGCGCCTGGCCACCGGGAACACCAGGAAGCACAGGAACAGCACGAAGGCCACGTGCACCGGCCGCAGCGTCTGCGTCGGCACGATCGCGTAGGCCGCGTACAGGTGGAACACCGACATGCCGACCGCCAGCCAGCGTGACGAAGGCGGCCGAGCCAGCCGCTTCAGCGGTTGGCCGCGCCCTCCTCCTGCCTCGATGTACTCCTCGGCCTTGCTGCAGCGCGCCTCGTCGCTGACGGCGGCTCAGCTCGGCCCGCTCGGCCGGTGGCGCATGCTCGCGTCATCGCCGGCGTCAGTTCAGCTTGACGCCCTTTTCGGCGAAGTACTTGACCGCGCCCGGGATGGAACGGGATCGGCGAGGCGGCGCTCTTCTGGTTCTCCAGCTTGAAGTTCTCCGCTTCCTTGTGCACGGCGACCAGGTCGTCGCTTCTTGTCGAAGATGGTCTTGACGATGTTGTAGGCCGTCTTGTCGTCCATGTTCTCGTGCGCCACCAGGATGTTCATCACCGTGGCCTGCTTGTTGTCGGCGTCCATGCCCTTGTAGACGTCCTTGCGGGATGGTGTCCTCGACGTAGAGGTTGCCGTACTTCTTGTTCATCGCCGCCACCAGTTCGGCGTGGTCGATCATCTTGATCTTGGTGCCGGGCGTGTTGGCCAGGTCGGTCACCGCCGCGGTGGGCAGGCCGCCGACCCAGAAGAAGGCGTCGATCTTGCCGTCCTTGATCGCGTTGACCGATTCGGCGACGCCCAGGCGCTCGCGCTTCATGTCCTTGTCCTTGTCGAGGCCGGCGGCCTCGATGACGCGGAAGGCCATCACCTCGGTGGCGCTGCCCGGCGAGCCGGTGGACACGCGCTTGCCCTTCAGGTCGGCCATCTTGGTGATGCCCGTGCCCTCGACCGTGACCACGTGCATGCGGTTGGGGTACAGGACCATCAGCGTGCGCACCGGCACCTTGTTGCCCTTGAACTTGTCCTCGCCCTTGTAGGCGTCCTGCGCCGCGTCGGTCATGCGTGAAGCGCGACGTAGGGCTTGCCGGTGCCGATCAGCTTGAGGTTGTCGACCGAGCCGCCGGTGACTTCGGCGGTGGCCTGCATGCCCGGCACGTACTTGGACAGCACCGCGGCCATGCCGCCGCCCATCGGGTAGTACACGCCGCCGGTGCCGCCGGTGGCGATCGAGATGTTCTGCGCGCCGGCGCCCATCGACAGGGTCAGCTCCAAACAGCAGCGCGGCGAGCGCGGGCTTGAGGGCTTTCATGGCGTCTCCTGAGTGGCGTGAGGCCCTTGCGGTGGAGCCTGGGCCGTCGGATCGAATTCATTCTGGCATGCGGGTCGCGCAGAATCGCTCCACACTTTCCAGCAGGAACCAACCCGGAGCCGCCATGTCTTTCGACTTCACCCACCGGCGCGTCGTCGTCTGCGGCGGCAGCCGCGGCATCGGCCGCTCGATCGCGCTGGCGTTCGCGGCGGCCGGCGCCGACGTCTCGATCTGCGCTCGCGGCCGTGACACGCTGGAGCGAACCCGCGCAGAGATCGCGCAGCCGGCGCACGGGCGCACGCCGCGACCTGCGACCTCGCCGACGCGCAGCGGTGGCGAGCTACGTGGCGCAGGCCGGCGAGGCGCTCGGCGGCATCGACGTGCTGGTCAACAATGCGTCGGGCTTCGGCATGGGCGACGACGAAGCCGGCTGGGCCGTCGGCCTCGTCGGTCGACGTGATGGCGATGGTGCGCGCCTCGCACGCCGCGCTGCCGCTGCTGGAGAAGCGCGGCGAGGGCGCCTCGATCGTCCACATCTCGTCGATCTCGGCTTTCGCGCGTCGACGCGCACGCCGGCCTACGCGCGGTGAAGGCCGCGATGATCAGCTACACCGGCAGCCAGGCCGCGATGCTGGCGCCGCAGCGCATCCGCGTGAACTGCATCGCGCCGGGCTCGATCGAGTTCCCGGCGGCGTGTGGGACCAGCGCAAGAAGGACAACGATCCGCTGTACGACCGCGTGCTCAAGAGCATCCCGTTCGGTCGCCTCGGCACGCCCGAAGAGGTCGCCGAAGTGGCGCTGTTCCTCGCCTCGCCGCACGCGCGCTGGGTCACGGGGCAGACGATCGCGGTCGACGGCGGACAGCTGCTGGGCGGCTGATCGAGCGTCGACCCGCGGGCCAGAATTGGCCCGCGATGGACCACTCGATCCCGCTGATCACCACCATCGCCGCCGGCTTCGGGCTGGCGCTGGTGCTCGGCTTCGTCGCGGCGCGCCTGAAGCTGCCGCCGCTGGTCGGCTACCTGCTCGCCGGCATCGTGATCGGGCCGGCCACGCCGGGCTTCGTCGCCGACGTGGAGATCGCCGGCCAGCTCGCCGAGATCGGCGTGATGCTGCTGATGTTCGGCGTCGGCCTGCACTTCTCGCTCGACGACCTGCTGGCGGTGCGCACGCATCGCGCTGCCCGGCGCGGTCGTGCAGATCGCGGTCGCCACCGCGCTCGGCGCGGGCGTCGCGCTGCTGCTGGGGCTGGAGCCTGCGGCGCGGCGCTGGTGTTCGGCCTGGCGCTGTCGGTGGCGAGCACGGTGGTGCTGCTGCGGGCGCTCGAGAGCCGCGGCGTGCTCGACTCGATCAACGGCCGCATCGCCGTCGGCTGGCTGGTCGTCGAGGACCTGGCGATGGTGCTGGTGCTGGTGCTGCTGCCGCCGCTGGCGGCGCTGCTCGGCGGCACGGCGACGCGCACGGCGCCGGCGGCAGACTCTGGACGACGCTCGGCATCACGCTCGCTCAAGGTCGGCGGCCTTCGTCGCGCTGATGCTGGTGGTCGGCCGGCGCGCTGTTCCCGTGGCTGCTGTGGCAGGTGGCGCGCACCGGCTCGCGCGAGCTGTTCACGCTGTGCGTGGTGGCGGCGGCGGTCGAGCATCGCCTACGGCTCGGCCGAGCTGTTCGGCGTGTCGTTCGCGCTCGGCGCGTTCTTCGCCGGCATGGTGCTGCGCGAGTCGGAGTTCAGCCACCGCGCCGCCGAGGAGTCGCTGCCGCTGCGCGACGCGTTCGCGGTGCTGTTCTTCGTCTCGGTCGGCATGCTGTTCGACCCGCAGCGTGCTGGTCGAGCGAGCCGCTGCAGGTGCTGGCGGTGGTCGCGATCATCATGGTCGGCAAGTCGCTCGCCGCGGTCGCGCTGGTGCTGCTGTTCCGCTATCCGCTCAACACCGCGCTCACGGTGTCGGCCAGCCTGGCGCAGATCGGCGAGTTCTCGTTCATCCTGGCCGGCGCTGGGCGTGTCGCTCGGGCTGCTGCCCGCCGAGGGCCAGAGCCTGATCCTCGCCGGCGCGCTGATCTCGATCGCGCTCAACCCGCTCGTGTTCGCGCGCGATCGAGCCGGCTGCAGCGCTGGCTGCGCGCGCGCTCGGCGCTCGCGCGCGCAGCTCGAGCGCGCGACGACCCGCTGGCCGAGCTGCCGATGACGACCGACCAGAAGTACCTCGCCGGACCAGGTCGTGCTGGTCGGCTACGGCCGCGTCGGCCGGCGCATCGCGCGAGGCGCTGCGCGAGCGCAGGCATGCCGTTCGTCGTGGCCGAGCAGAACCGCGAGCTCGTCGAGCAGCTGCGCGACGCAGGGCATGCCCGCCGTGCTCGGCGACGCGTCCGAGCCCGCGGTGCTGATCCAGGCGCACATCGCCGACGCGCGCATGCTGGTGATCGCCACGCCGGACACGTTCGACGTGCGGCAGATGGTCGAGACCGCGCGCACGCTGAACCCCGGCATCGAGATCGTCGTGCGCAGCCACAACGAGGAAGAGGCCGCAGCTGCTCGAGCGCGAGCACGCCGGCCGCGTGTTCATCGGCGAGAGCGAACTGCGCGCGATCGATGACCGAATACGTGCTGCAGCGCGTGGCATAGGCCAACGGCTTCGGGTTGCCGTGAGCGGCACAATGCCGGCTGCCGACCATGCCGCCTGCGCAGTCCCAAGCCGTTTCGCCACCCGTCGTCCAGCAGCCAGCAGCTCGCGCTCGCCGCGGGGTTGATCGTGGTGGCGGTGTGGGGCGCGAACTTCACGTGCAGAAGGCGCTGTTCGAGGTGCTGCCGCCGGGCGCGTTTCTGTTCGCGCGCTACCTGCTGATGCCGCTGTGCGCGGCGCTGCTGCTGATGCACGCCAACGGCTGGCGCTGGCTGCGCCTGCCGCGCGCCGATGCGCTGCAGCTCGCTGTGGCTCGGCGTCACTGGCGCACACGCTGCACGTGAGCCTGGTGACCTTCGGCATCCATTGGTCGACCGCGTTCTCCAGCGCGCTGATCATGGCGTGCGGGCCGGTGTTCACGCTGCTGATCCTGCACTGGCATCGGCCACGAGCGGCTCACGCGCGGGCAGGTGGCGGCGTGGCCCTGGCGTGCGCCGGCGTGCTGGTGTTCCTGTCCGACAAGCTGCTCGGCCGCCAGTGGGCGGCCACCGGCGGCGACTTGATGATGCTGTTCGCGGCGTCGTTGTTCTCGTACTACACGGTGATGACCAAGCCGCTGATCCAGCGCCACGGCGGCGTGCGTCGTGATGGCCTATGCCACGGTGCCGGCAGCCCGCTGCTGGTGCTGCTCGCGCTGCCGGCCGGCTGGCAGGCGCCGTGGGACGACGATGGGCGCGCCATCTGGGCCGGCTTGCTGTGGGCGGCGCTGGTGTCGGCCTTTCTCGGCTGGCTGGTGTGGGGCTGGGTCAACGAGCGTGCGCGGCGTCGGCCGCACCGCGCCGCTGCAATACCTGATGCCGCTGGTGGCCGGCGTGGTGGCGTGGCTGGCCACCGGCGAGCGTTTCACCGCGGTCAAGATCGGCGGCGCCGCCGTCACGCTGGTCGGCGTCGCGCTGGCGCAGTTCGCCACCCGGACGCCAACGATCCGGTGCGCGAAGCGCCGGCGCAAGTGGATTGATGCTGGCGGCCGACGCCGCGTCTGGCGGTATGCTTGACGCGGCGCCTGCCGTTCGCCCAGGAGTAGTCGATGACTTCGACCCCGACGCGCCTTGCCGTACTTGCGCTGTTGGGCGCGGCCCTGGCCACGCCTTGCCAAGCGGAGGGCCTGGCATCGTCGGCATCGAGCGCAGGATCGTCGGCATCGAGCGCCGGTTCGGCGTCGTCGGGCAGCGTGTCGGATTCGCTGAACAACTCGAGTGGCAGTTCGACCGGCACCAAGACCGCCGATGGCGACTATCGCGTGATCGAGGTGGCCGAGCTGGCCGGCGGCCCGACATGCTGGCAGCTGACGCTGCACGCCGCGGCGCCCGGTGCCGACCGCCGACTCACGCTCAAGCTGCCGCGCCAGGCGCTCGCGCCACGCGGCATCGCCGCCGGCGAGATCGTGCACGTTCGCAACCGCGACTACGGCCTGGAGTTCGCGCGCCCCGCCGGCGCCGCTGCGCGCGAGCCGTTCTTCCTGGTGCTCTACGACGATTGGCACCGCGAGCTGCAGCCGCACCTGGTGGCGCTCTGATCCTGCGTGCGCCGGCCCATGGCCGCTCGGCGTGGCTGGTGGCGGGCTGTTGGCCTGGGCTTGCGTGGCACACGCGGCGTCGCCTTCGCGCAATTCTGTGACCCCCCGCTCCGCTGACCGCGCGGCAGCAAGACCGCCTGCTGCGCGTCGCCGCGGCCATCCGGCGCGAACTCGAGACCAGCGGTCAGGACGTGGCGCTGATCGCGCGCTCGGGCATCGACCTGAGCCGCTTCAAGCTGCGCTACTCGCACGCCGGTGTGAGCCTGAAGTCCAGCGGCAACGCGCCGTGGTCGGTGCGCCAGCTGTACTTCGCGTGCGACGAGCGGCGGCCGCGTCTGTTCGACCAGGGCCTGGCCGGCTTCTGTTCGGCACCGACAACCCGTCGGTCGGCTACGTGTCGATCGTCTGGCTGCCGCGCGAGCGGGCCGCCGCACTGGAGCGCGCGGCGCTCGACAACGCGCGCGCGTTGCGCCTGCTGGCCGCCGACTACAGCGCCAACGCCTATCCGTTCAGCGTGCGCTACCAGAACTGCAACCAGTGGGTGGTCGAGTTGTTGGCGTCGGCATGGGGCGGTCTCGACGACGGCGAGGCGTTGCGCGCGCGCGCCAAGGGTGGTTGCCAGCCCAGCACTACGAGCCGCCAGACGATCGACGTCGACTCGCACCTCCTGATGTTCGCGGGCCACTTCGTGCCGTGGGTCCACTACGACGACCACCCGCAGGAAGACCGCTTCGCACTGCGCGTTCGCACCAGCGTGCCGACATCATCGAGGCCTTCGTGCGCGCGCAGGCACCGGGTGCGCAGCGCACCGAGCTGTGCCACGACGAGCGGCAGCTGGTGATCCGTCGCGGCTGGGAGCCGCTGGCCGACGGCTGCCGGCCCGGGCCCGACGACCAGGTGATCGTGTTCGACTGAGCGCGCTGCTGTCGATGTGCTGCGGCCGGTCCGCGTATGCTGCCGACCGAGGAGATGATGCTCGTGGCGACCCCCGGCCGTTCGAACTGCACGTACCCGACGAGGCGCTCGCCGACCTGCGCGAGCGCCTGGCGCGCACGCGCTTTCCCGACCAGGCGCCGGGCGAGCCGTGGGCCTACGGCACGCCGGTCGCCTACATGCGCGAGCTGGTCGACTACTGGCGCGATCGGGTTCGACTGGCGCGCGCAGGAGGCGCGGCTCAACGCGTTCCCGCAGTTCACGGTGCCGCTGCACGGCATCGACGCTGCACTTCCTGCACGTGCCGGGCCAGGGCCCGACGCCGTGCCCGCTGCTGCTGTCGCACGGCTGGCCGGGCTCGGTGTTCGAGTTCCTCGAGCTGATCCCGCGCCTCACCGACCCGGCGCGCTTCGGCGGCGATGCGGCCGATGCGTTCACCGTGGTGGCGCCGTCGCTGCCCGGCTACGGCCTGTCGTTCGCGCCCGGCCAGCCGCGCTTCGGCGTCGAGGCGATCGCCGACTGCTTCGCCGAGCTGATGACCGACGTGCTGGGCTATCGCGCGCTTCGCCGCGCAGGGCGGCGACTGGGGCGCGTTCGTCACCTCGCGGCTCGGCGACGCGCACGCCGACAAGCTGATCGGCATCCACCTCAACCTGCTGCCGGTGCGGCGCGACCCGAAGCTGGTGGCCGACCCGACGCGCCGAGGAGCAGCAGATACCTCGGCGAGCTCGCAGCACTGGCTCAAGGAGGAGACCGGCTACCAGTGGATCCAGGGCACGCGGCCGCAGACGCTGGCCTTCGCGCTCACCGATTCGCCGGCCGGGCTGGCGGCGTGGATCGTCGAGAAGTTCCGCGCCTGGTCCGACTGCGGCGGCGACGTCGAGACGCGTGTTCACGCAAGGACCAGCTGCTGGCCAACATCGCGCTGTACTGGTTCACCGGCGCGATCGGCTCGTCGTTCTGGCCGTACTACGCGCGCATGCACGGGCCGTGGCCGATTCCCGACGGCGCGCGTCGCGGTGCCGATGGGCTACTGCCGAGTTCCCGCGCGAGATCCTGCGGCCGCCGCGCTCGGTGGCGGAGCGATGTACAACGACATCCGCCGCTGGAGCGTGATGCCGCGCGGCGGCCACTTCGCGGCGATGGAGCAGCCCGAGGCGCTGGCGCGCGAGATCCGCGAGTTCTTCCGGCCGCTGCGCGCCGCTGAGGGCTTCGGCCGCGCAACCCGTCAGGGGCGCGTGGGCGACGCGCCCGTGCCGCTCAGATGCCGAGGATCTTCTTGGCCTCGCCCAGCGACTTCATCGAGTCGTCGTGCTTGCCCGCCTTGTGCGCGGTTTCGCCGTCGGCGCGCAGCTGCTTGACCTTGGTGGCGTCGGCCGCACTGAGCTTGGGGTTGGTGGCCATCTTGGCGTCGATGGCCTTCATGTCATTGGGGCAGTTGTGGGCCAGCGCCAAGCCGGCAACGCCGGCCAGCGCGGCGGCGATCAGCAGTTTCTTCATTCGAGCACTCCTTCGGTGAGCCAAGAGGATGTCCGGCCACTTTAGGCGGGCATCGCGACAGTGGCAAGGCGGGCAAGCGCCAGTGTGTAAGCGCGCGCAAGGGGGTGCCGGGGTGTGCGAGGATCGCCGCTTTTGCGCGGAACACCCTTCCATGAGCCACCTCTTTTCACCGTACACGCTGGGGCCGCTGACGCTGGCCAACCGCATCGTCGTGGCGCCGATGTGCCAGTACAGCGCCGACGAGGGTGCGCGAGCGCCTGGCATCCGATCCACCTCGGGCAACTGGCGATCTCTGGCGCCGGGCTGCTGATCATCGAGGCCACCGCGGTCGAGGCGATCGGCCGCATCACGCCGGGCTGCCTGGGCCTGTATTCCGACGCGAATCCGCGCTCGCGCGAGGTGCTGGCCGGCGTGCGGCGCTATTCGCCGATGCCGGTCGCGATCCAGCTCGCGCATGCCGGGCGCAAGGGCTCCAGCGAAGTGCCGTGGCGCGGCGGCGCGTTGATCGCGCCGAGCAAGGCGGTTGGCAGCCGGTGGCGCCGTCGGCGTTGCCGCATGCCGACGGCGAAGCGCCGCCGCTGGCGCTCGACGACGCGGGGCTGCGCGCGTGCGCGTCGGCGTTCGTCGACGCGGCACTGCGTGCGTTGCGGCTCGGGCTCGATGCCATCGAGCTGCATTCGGCGCACGGCTACCTGCTGCATCAATTCCTGTCGCCGATCTCCAATCGGCGCAGCGATGCGTATGGCGGCTCGCTGCCGGCGCGCATGCGCTTTCCGCTCGAGGTGTTCGAGGCGGTGCGTGCCGCGGTGCCGGCGTCGATGCCGCTGGGCGTGCGCTGTCGGCGATCGACTGGGTCGACGACGGCTGGGACCTCGAACAAAGCGTCGCCTATGGCCGCGCGCTGCGCGAGCGCGGCTGCAGCTACCTGCACGTGTCCAGCGGCGGCGTTTCGCCGCTGCAGAAGATCGCGGCCGGGCCCGGCTACCAGGTGCCGTTCGCGCAGCGCCTGCGCGACGAGGTGGGCCTGCCCACGATCGCGGTGGGCCTGATCACCGAGCCCGAGCAGGCCGAGGGCATCGTCGGCCGCGGGCCAGGCCGACCTGGTGGCGATGGCGCGCGCGCTGCTCTACAACCCGCGCTGGCCCTGGCATGCGGCGGCGCAGCTGGGCGCGCAGATCACCGCGCCGCCGCAGTACTGGCGCTGCCAGCCGCGCGGGCAAGGCAAGCTGTTCGGCGACGCGCGCACCGGGCAGCGCTGACGCCCGCCGCTGCCGCCCGCAGGCGCGCGCCGCCACCGCGGCAGTTGGTTCCACGCATACGCGGGGGGCGGGCGGACATCGCCGCCCATGGCAGCCCCCGGATGCGGCTTTTGCGCGCGTCGACTCGCAATTGGCATGAACCAACGGCGCTGCGTGCTCAACCCAGCGCCGTCCACGCCTCGAGGAGTTCACGATGATTTCAGTGCCCCCAGCAACCCGGCGCCGATCGGCGGCCGCGGCGACTTCGACGGTCCGTATGCCCCGCAGGGCGACGAGGCACCGGCGACGGCCACCGGCACAGCCGCGCCGGCGGGTGCCGGCGACGGCGACGCGCTGGCCCGTTACGGCGCCGAGCACGGCCTGCACGCGCAGGCGCAGCAGGGCACACGCGCCGCCGACTGCCGGCGGCAGCGCAGGGGCCAGCGCCGCCGGCTCGCCCACCGACGCGCAGCGCGCCGAAGCGCAGAAGCTGATGGACGAGGGGGTCAAGCTGCTGAAGGCCAGGAAGTACGAGGCGGCGATCGAACGCTTCGAGGCGGGCTACAAGCTGGTGCCGTCGCCGAACTTCCTGCTCAACAAGGCGGCCGCGCTGCGCGACATGGGGCGCCACGCCGAAGCCGTGGTGGCCTACGAGCAGTACCTGGCCAACCCCGGCGACCGGCCGCGCGTCGACGAAGCGCGCAAGGCGATGGAGGAGCGCGCACGCACCTGGGCGGCCGCACCTACACCGCGGCCGACATCGCCGAGGCCAAGCGCCTCACCGAAGAAGGCAAGACGGCGTACCGCGAGGGCCGCTACCAGGATGCGTACAACGCATGGGGCGCGGCCTACGAGCGCAACCCGATCCCGGCGCTCCTGCACAGCCAGGCGACGTGCATGGAGCAGCTGGGCGCCAACTACACGGCCGCCCGGCTGTTCCGCGAGTACGCGGCCGCCGACCCGAAGCCCCGCGACGCGGCCGAGATCAGCGCGCGCGCCGATCGGCGGCTCGAGCGGGCCCGCCAGGAGCCGATCACTGCCGGCGGCCAGGCCGGCGGCATGGAGTGGATGGCGCGCGGCAACGAGCTGCTGCGTGCACACCGCTACAACGAAGCGATCGCCGCCTACGACCAGGGCTTCCTGACCTATCCGTCGGAGGGCTTCCTCCTCAACAAGGCGTCGGCGCTGCTCGACGCCGGGCGCTATGCCGAGGCCGACCTGGCCTATGGGCAATACCTGAGCAACCCCGATGCGCCGCGCGCCGACGAGGCGCGCGCTGCACAGCTGCGCGCGCGCGAGCACATGGGCGGGCGCGAAGCGACCATCACTGGCGTGGCCGAGTCGCAGCGCCTGACGGGCGAGGGCGAGGCGCTGTACAAGGCCGGCAAGTTCGCCGACGCGCTGCAGGCCTACGAGCGCGCGTACGCGCTCAATCCGCTGGCCGACGCTGCGCTACAACCAGGCTGCTTGCCTGGAAAAGATGGGCGCGTTCGAGAAGGCCGCCTCGCGCTACGAGCAGTACCTGAAGGAAGCCCCGCGGGCACCCGATGCCCAACAGGTGGCCAAGCATGCGGCGGGCTTGCACGCCGCCGCGCGAAACTCGTCGTTCGACGCGTTCACGCGTGGTCAAACGGCCTTCCAGGCGGGCGACTTCAAGGCCGCCGCCGCCGCGTTTGCCGAGGCGTACTCGCACCTGCCGTTGCCGGAGTTCCTGTTCAACCAGGGCGAGGCACTCAGCAAGGCGGGCGACGTGCAAGGTGCCGTGCGTGCATTTCAGCAGTACCTGAACGCGGCGCCCAACGCGCCGGACGCCGGCAAGGTGCGCGAGCGCATCGCTGCCTTGCACCAGGCCAACGGCAGCGCGCTGGAGAAGCCGGTGGACCCCGTTGCCGAGGCGAAGCTGAAGCTGGCGCAACAGGCATTCGACAAGGGCAAGACAGCGTACGAGCAGGGCCGCTGGACCGATGCTTCGCGCCACTTCGCCGACGCCTACGCGCAGCGGCCGTTCCCGCAGTTCCTCTACAACGTGGCGGCGTCGCTGCACAGGGCCGGCGACACGATGGGTGCCGTGAAGGCGTACCAGCAGTACCTCAACGCGTTCCCCGACGCGCCCGACGCCGACAAGGTGCGCAAGACGATTCAGATGCTGCTCAGCGATCGGGCGACGCGTTGATGAAGCCTTGACGCGGCCGATCGATTGAATTTGGAGTGGTCGTGATCACGATAATCGCCCGCACCGAGCAGCACGCCGATGGCCGCGACGGGCAGCGAAGGCGAAGGCCTTGAGCGTGTCACGCCGCGTCATCGCGGCGTGACCAGTGTTCGACAAGCAAGGCGGGCGCGCGCAGAGTGCTCTTGGCTCGGCGCTCACGCCGCACTCGAGCCTGCGCGGCATGCAGCCGTGCATGCGCACCCGACGTCTGCAGCTGCGGCAGCAACGGCGCTCTACACTGCGCAGCGATTGAATCTCGATGTGACTCGATGAGCACACGCACGGGCACGCGATCCGCATCACTCTTCGGGTTGGGGCCCTGTGCGCGGCGGCTCTGCGGTGGCGGCCCCCGATGAGGTGGCCTACGGATCGCTCAGGGTTATCGACCCGGGAACCGCAAACCGCACGTGGTTCCGCTAGGGAGCACCTGGTCGGCGCGTTCAGCGACGATGGAGCACTGTTTCCGGTGCACACGGTGAGTGACGAGGCCACGAGCGCGGCCGTTGCCGCGCAGCGCCAGCGCGGGCAGACTGGGCTTTCGTGCAACGCCTACCTCGACAGCCATCGGCCACTGGGATTGCTGGCGATGAAGGACGGCCAGGCTGCTGCTCGAGCGCTATCAGTACGAGCGCAGCGCCGAGCACGCTTCACGTGTTCTCGATGGCTAAGACAGTGGTGGCGATGGCGATGGGCGTGGCGGTGGCCGAGGGCCGCATCGCATCGATCGACGACCGGTCGAGCGCTACGAGCTGGCGCTGGCGCGACAGCGCGTGGCAGGGCGTGACGGTGCGCCACGTGCTGCAACATGGCCTCGGGCGTGCACTTTGACGAGACGTACGAGCGCGCCGACAGCGACATCGCCAAGCTGTCGCGTGCGTTGGACGCGCACGAGGGCTCGCTGCTCGGCGATGCTGCAGACCTTCAAGGTGCGCGAAGCGGCGCCAGGCCAGAGCGTTCAAGTACATCTCGGCCGACACCGCAAGTGCTGGCGCAGGTGCTGGCGCGAGCGACCGGGCGCGGTCGGCCGACGATGTGTCGAGAGAACCATCTGGGCGCCGATGGGCGCCGAGGCCGATGCGCGCTTGGACTGTCGACGGCAAGGGCGTCGAGGCGGCGTACTGCTGCCTGTCGGCGCGCCTGCGCGACTGGGCGCGCCTGGGCCAGCTGCTGCTCGACCGCGGCCAGCGCGACGGCAAGAGCATCATTCCTGCGCAGACTGGATCGACGCGCGACCACCGTGCGGCGCGGCCGACGGCACCTGCGAGCGCAGCTCGCGACACCGTACTTCGGCTACGGCTACCAGACCTGGATCTTTCCTGATCAGCTGGGCTTCGCGCTGCTGGCGTGCGCGGCGAGGCGGTGTTCGTGCACCCGAAGACTGAAGCTGGTGATGGTGCAGACCGCGGTCTGGCCACGGTCGAGCGGATCCGACTCTGTGCGCCAGCGCGACCGCTTCTGGCGCGACGTGGTGCAGGCTGCCGCGGCGATGTAAGCCGCGCGCGCCTGCGGCCTGCGCAGCAGCCTCATCTCGATGCGCGTCGCCTGCCCGAACGGGCAGGGCGACCCAGCCGGTTGGCGGAGGCGCACGCTCGTCGCAACGCGCACGATGCGTTGCATCTTCGTAGACGATGGGGCGTGCAGATGAACAGCGACGCGAACCCGTGCAGTTGGCCGATGCGGTCGAACGTGTCGCCGCGTCGGTGGTGGGCCTGGTGACGCGCCGCAAGCGCAGCGCGGGCGTGGTCTGGCGCGCCGGCGTGGCCGTCGGCACCGCGTCGGCGTTGTGGCGTGCCGGCAGCGTGGCCGGTGGTGCTGCCGGACGGCGAACAAGTCGATGGCACGAGTGCGTGGCGTCGACTGAGCCACCGACCTCGCGGTGGTGTCGTTCGGCGACCGCGTAGGCGGAGGCGAGATGACGCTGCTCGAACGCACCGGCGACGCATTGATGAGGCCGTGACCCGGTGCGCCGGTCCATTCAGGAGATCTCATGATCACGATTCCACCGAATGCGACGAGCGCCGTTGCCGTCGCCGCGCCAGTGGAGGCCGCTGACGCCACCGCCACGGGAGGGCCAGCCACCGTGGCGGGTGGCGCCGACCCGCTGGTGCAGTTCGGCGCCACCCATGGCCTGCATCCTCAGGTGCTGCAGTTCGCCTATGCGTCACCCGACGGCGCCGGCGGCGGCAACACCAAGGGCGCGCCCGCCGTGTACAAGGTCCCCGCCGACGCGGCAACGATCGCCGAGCTGAAGGGCAGCTCCGACGACGCGACCGCGCGGCTTGGCCGCACGCTCGAGAACGCCAACATCGCGTATGGCGACCTGATCAAGAAAGGCGCCAAGGTCTACGTCACCACCAGTGCCGGCAATGGGGGGCAGCCGGTATTGACGATGAAGGCGCCGGGCTTCAAAGATAGCTTGCCGGCGCACGTGCACACGCACTACCACGGTGACAACGCCACCGTGGCCGACCCGATCGGCTCGAAGGCCGGCACCAACGCGCGCATGCGCGAGGTCATGGCGCGCGATTCGCAGACGGTGTTCGTGCTGCCGGAGTCCACCCGGAGCGGCAAGTATCTGCAGCAGCCCGACACACCGCAGCACGACACCAGCTACAGCGCGAGCTGGGGCAAGGTCACCAGCCAGGCCCTGACCACCGACGACGCACTGCGCGCCGCCAAGGTCAGCAACGTCGGCAGCGAGGTGGTGTCGGTGCACTCCAAGGGTGGCTCCGCGATCACGCAGATCATGGCGGTCGACCCCAGCGGCAAGGGGCTGCGCTGCGACCGGCTGGAGCTGCACGACTCGCTGTACGGCTCGCAGGGCGATGTCGCCGCCTGGGCGAAGACGGTCAACGGCCGGGCGGTCAAGGACGTCATCTACATCCACGGCGACAACCCGCCGGGCCGGCACCGGGTGATCGAGCAGGCGTTCGGCAAGCGGTTCTCGATGATCGACATCCTCAAGGACGCGCCCAAGCTCGACCAAACCAACAACCCGGATTTCCAGGACAGCAGCGGCCAGAAGTTCAAGCGCTGGCACGACTGGACCGACAAGAACGGCTACCACAAGGTCTTGGTCACGGTGGGCAACTTCGACACCCGCCCCCACTACCGCACCGTGGGGCAGTACCTCGACACGCCGCCGCCCGCCAAGAAGCCCTGATCGCCGCGCCGGCCTTGTCGCTGCGCGGTAGCAACCCCACTCTGATGCGCGTGGCCCCTGCCCGAACGGGCAGGGGCGGCCAAGCCGGTTGGCGGAGGCGCGCACTCGTCGCAGCACGCACGATGCGTCTGTCCTTCGGACGAATCGGACGTGCAGATGAACAGCGACCGCGAACCCTTGCCCTTGGCCGATGCCGTCGAACGCGTGGCCGCGTCGGTGGTCGGCCTGGCCACGCGCCGCCAGCGCAGTGCGGGCGTGATGTGGCGCGCCGGCGTGGCGGTCGGCAGCGCGTCGGCGTTGTGGCGCGCCGGCAGCGTGGCGGTGGTGTTGCCCGATGGCGAGCAGGTCGACGGCGCGGTGCGCGGCATCGACCCCAGCACCGACCTCGCGGTGGTGACGTTCGCCGACCGCGGCACGCCGCCGGTCGAGCACAGTGCCGACGTGCCGGTGCGCGTCGGCGACGCGGTGTTCGCGGTCGGCCGCGAGCCGTCGGGTGCGGTGCAGGCGAGCTTCGGCCACATCGGCGCGGTGGCCGGCGCGTGGCGCACCTGGCGCGGTGGTCGTGTCGAGCGGCTGATTCGGCTCGACGGCGGCCTCTACCCGGGCCTCGCCGGTGCCGCGGTGGGCGATGCGTCGGGGCACGTGCTCGGCGTGGCCAGCCAGGCCTTCTCGCGCCACCACGGCGTGGTGTTGCCGGTGGCCACCATCGAGCGCGTGGTCGATCAACTGCTGACGCACGGCCGCGTGCAGCAGGGTTATCTCGGCATCGCGGCGCAGCCGGTGCGCGCGTTGCGCGACGGTGTGGCCGTTGACGGCCTGCTCGTCAGTTCGGTGGCCGACGACGGACCGGCCGCACGCGCCGGGCTGCTGGTGGGCGACGTGATCGTCACGCTCGGCGGTCAGGCGGTGGGCAGCCTCGAGGGGCTGCGCGAGCGCCTGCAGGTCGGCGCACAGGTCGACCTCGACGTCGCGCGCGGCGGTCGCGCGCACAGCCTGTCGGTGCAGGTGGCCGAGCGGCCGCACTCACGCTGCGGCTGATGCGAGCGCATGCCGCGCATCGTGATCGTCAGCGCGTCGCCGTTGCTCGCCGACGGCGTGCGCGCCGCGCTGCGCGACACCGGCTGGAGCGTGGGCATCGGCGATGCCGACGCCGATGCCGATGCGTGGCTGCTGCTCGACGACGGCGTCACCGTGCGCGGCGCCGGTGGCGCCAGCGCGCAGCTGTCGGCCGGCGTCGGCGCCGAGCGGCTGCGCGCGGCCGTCGCCGCGGTGCTCGCCGGCCTGTCGGTGCGCGAGACGCCGTGGGCCATCGACGCCTCCGAGCGCGAGCCGCTGACGCCGCGCGAGATCGAGGTCTTCGAGCTGCTCGGCAAGGGCCTGTCGAACCGCGACATCGGCGGCGTGCTCGGCATCTCGGCGCACACCGCCAAGTACCACGTCGCGCAGATCCTCGCCAAGGTCGGCGCGGCGACGCGGGCCGAGGCGGTGCGCGAAGGCCTGCGACACGGCTGGATCGGACTGTGAAGACGAGACGACATCGTCGGCGACGACCTCGCGCTGCTCGACGCCTACTCGCGCGCGGTGGTGCAGACGCTGCAGCGCACGCGCGGCGGCGTGGTGTCGCTGCGCGTGCACACGCGCCGCGGCCGGCGGGCCGCCGAGGGCGCGGGCTCGGGTTTCCTGATCACGCCCGACGGCTACCTGCTGACCAACAGCCACGTCGTCGAGGCCGGCGACGCGATCACGGTGACGCTCGACGACGGCAGCGAACACGCCGCGCAGCGCGTCGGCGGCGACGTCGACACCGACCTCGCGCTGCTGCGCATCGGCAGCCCGGGCCCGTTGCAGCACCTGCAACTCGGCGAATCGAAGCAGCTGCGCGTCGGCCAGGTGGTGATCGCCATCGGCAACCCGCAGGGGCTGTCGCACACCGTGACCACCGGCGTGGTGTCGGCGCTCGGGCGCACGCTGCGCGCGCGCAACGGCCGCCTCATCGACGGCGTGATCCAGACCGACGCCAGCCTGAACCCGGGCAACTCCGGCGGGCCGCTGCTCGACACGCGTGCGCAGGTGGTCGGCGTCAACACCGCGATCATCGCCGGCGCGCAGTCGCTGTGCTTCTCGGTGCCGTCGGACACCGCGCGCTGGGTGGTCAGCGAGCTGCTGCGCCACGGCCACGTGCGCCGCGCGTGGCTCGGCATCGCGGCGCAGAGCGTGGCGCTGCCCCGGCGCACGATGCTGCACCACCAGCTCGAGGCGAGCGGTGCCGTCGGCATCGACGAGGTGCTGGCCGAGGGCCCGGCCGCGCGGGCCGGCCTGAAGGCGGGCGACCGCATCGTGACGGTCGATGGCGTGGCGATCAAGGACGTCGACACGCTGTACCGCGTGCTCGGCGGCGAGCGCATCGGCCGCAGCGTGCGTGTGGAGCTGCTGCGCGGCGTGCAAAAGCTGGCGCTCGAGTTGGTGCCCGCAGTGCGCGCCTGAGCCGCGGCGCGCGCGCGCGCGCGAAACGCATTCGGTGGCCCGATCCGGACACGCGTTGGGGCAGTCCCCAACTGCCGAACGTGCATCTGGCCGAACGTGAGCCGTGTCCGTTTAATGCACCCTCGATGCGTGAACCCACAGCACGCGCAACTTCAGGAGCATTCGATGGACTCGAGGCTTTGTGTGGCCGATGGTGCGGAGGCGGCGCCGGATGCGTCCGTGACCGCGGCGACTCCGTACGTTGCGCCGCAGGGTGCGTCTCGACGCCATCGAGTGTGCCCTGAAGAACATGAAACCCCGAGAGGACAGAATGCTTCCACCCGCCTCCGCGGCCCTGCTCGACAGCCGGGTCGGCTTTCACATCGAGGGCCGCGGCCGGCCCGTGGTGCTGCTGCACAGCTCGATGGGCTCCAAAGGCCAGTGGCGCTCGCTGGTCGAGCGCATGCGGCGCAGCCACCGCCTGATCGCGATCGACCTGCACGGCTACGGCGCGTCACCGATGCCGAGCGCCGACCGGCCGTTCACGCTGCACCACGAGGTGCGCCTGATCGAGAGCGTGCTGCAGGTGGCGTTGCTGCCGGGGGAGACCTTTCATCTGGTGGGTCACTCCTATGGCGCCGCGGTGGCGTTGCAGCTGGCGCGCTGGAAGCCGTACCGTCTGCAAAGCCTGGCGCTGTACGAGCCGGTGGCGGTGCACCTGTTGTCGCCGGACCATCGTGGCCGTGTCGAGCTCGAGGCGGTGCGCGACGAACTGCAGCGTTGCGCCGATCGCGGCGAGGCGCTGCTCGGTGCCCAGCGCTTCATCGACTACTGGTCGGGCGCCGGCTCGTTCGCCCAACTGCCGCGCACGGTGCAGACGAGCCTGGCCGGGCTGGTGCCCAAGACGCTGCTCGACTTCGCTGCGCTGTCGCGCGAGAAGTCGAGCGTCGACGACTACCGTTGCATCAGCGCGCCGGTGTGCCTGTTCTCGGGCACCAGCGGCCCACGCCCGCCGCGCGACGTGCTCGACGTGCTGGCCGACGCGCTGCCGCAGGCGCGTCGCCATCGGGTCGACGCCGGCCACATGGCACCGGTGACCCACGGCTGGCTGGTCAACCCGGTGCTCGAGTGTTTCATCCGCGGCGCCGACAGCAGCGACACGCTGCAGGCCGTGCGCGGCGCGGCGGCGCAACGCGCCTGACGCCTCGCGCGCGGGCCGGCGTATCCTGACGCCGACGCCGCGCTCCGCTGGGTGCGTGCGTCGTGCGACAAGGACCATGCCCATCCCGACCACCGGCGCGACGCTGCGGACCTGGTTGCGTTCGTCGATGCAGCGATTGGCTGCCGTGGGCGGGGCCGCGTTCGGCGCCTACGGCGTGCTGGTCGCGGCGCTGTGGTGGGGCCAGGAGCGGTTGCTGTTCCTCCCGGCGCGGCTGCCGGCGGACCATCGCTTCGCATTCGGCGCCGACGTGCACGAGCGAACCATCGAGGTGCCCGGTGCGCACCTGAGCGCGCTGCATCTGCGGCTGCCGGCGCCGCGCGGCGTGGTGTTCTTCCTGCACGGCAACGCCGGCAACCTGCAGGGCTGGTTCGATGACCTCGACTTCTACCGGCGCGCCAACTTCGACCTCTTCATGATCGACTACCGCGGCTACGGCAAGAGCACGGGCCGCATCGAGAGCGAGGCGCAGCTGCACGCCGACGTGCGCGCCGCCTGGGATGCGGTTGCGCCCGAATACGCCGGCAGGAAGCGCGTGCTGCTCGGCCGCTCGCTCGGCAGCGGGCTTGCGGTGCCGCTGGCGCTGCAGGTGCAGCCCGAGCTGACGGTGCTGGTGTCGCCGTACTCGAGCATGCGCGCGATGGCCGCCGAGCTGTACCCATGGGTGCCGTCGAGGTTGCTGCGTTATCCGCTGGCCACCGACGAATCGATCGCGCAGCTGCGCTCGCCGCTGCTGCTGTTGCATGGCGAGCACGACGAGTTGATCGCGCCACACCACAGCCAGACGCTGAAGCGATTGTTTCCGCCGGCGCGACTGCACATCGTGAAGGGTGCGGGGCACAACGATCTGCAGGCCTTCGACGACTACCACGCGGCGCTGCGCGCGGCCCTCGACGCGCTGTGATGCGACGCCGCGCGCGATCACGTAGCATCGCGGCTGCGTCGGCGCATCCTGCGATTCGGGGCCGGCGTCTGGAGCCCTCATGACCGCCACGATCCTGCAATCCCTGCCAGCCGGCCAACGCGTCGGCATCGCGTTTTCCGGCGGCCTCGACACCTCGCGCCGCGGTGCACTGGATGCGCGCCAAGGGCGCCATCCCGTGCGCCTACACGGCCAACCTCGGCCAGCCCGACGAGAGCGACTACGACGACATCCCGCGCAAGGCCATGGCCTACGGCGCCGAGATCGCGCGCCTGGTCGACTGCCGGCCGCAACTGGTGAGCGAAGGCATCGCCGCCATCCAGTGCGGCGCCTTCCACATCTCCACCGGCGGCGCGACCTACTTCAACACCACGCCGCTCGGCCGCGCGGTCACCGGCACCGCGCTGGTGGTGGCGATGCGCGACGACGGCGTCAACATCTGGGGCGACGGCAGCACCTACAAGGGCAACGACATCGAGCGCTTCTACCGCTACGGACTGCTCGCCAACCCGAACCTGAAGATCTACAAGCCCTGGCTCGACCAGCGTTTCATCGACGAGCTCGGCGGCCGCAAGGAGATGAGCGAGTACCTCATCGCCAACGGCTTCGACTACAAGATGAGCGTCGAGAAGGCGTACAGCACCGACAGCAACATGCTCGGCGCCACGCACGAGGCCAAGGACCTGGAGTTCCTCGACAAGGGCATGCGCATCGTCAACCCGATCATGGGCGTGGCGTTCTGGCGCGACGAGGTCGCCGTGAAGGCCGAGACCGTCAGCGTGCGGTTCGACGAGGGCCAGCCGGTGGCGCTGAACGGCCGCACGTTCGCGTCGGCGGTGGCGCTGTTCGACGAGGCCAACCAGATCGGCGGCCGCCACGGCCTGGGCATGTGCGACCAGATCGAGAACCGCATCATCGAGGCCAAGAGCCGCGGCATCTACGAGGCGCCGGGCATGGCGCTGCTGCACATCGCCTACGAGCGGCTGGTCACCGGCATCCACAACGAAGACACCATCGAGCAGTACCGCAACAACGGCCGCCGCCTGGGCAAGCTGCTGTACCACGGCCGCTGGTTCGACCCGCAGGCGATGATGCTGCGCGAGACCGCGCAGCGCTGGGTGGCGCGCGCCATCACCGGCGAGGTGACGCTCGAGCTGCGGCGCGGCAACGACTATTCGCTGCTCGACACACAAAGCCCGAACCTCACCTACCAGCCCGAGCGCCTGACGATGGAAAAGGGCGAGGGTGCGTTCACGCCGGCCGACCGCATCGGCCAGCTGACGATGCGCAACCTCGACATCACCGACACGCGCGACAAGCTGGGCATCTACGCCAAGGTCGGCCTGCTCGGCGAGGGAAGCGGCCTGCCGATGCTCTCACCCCCGAGAAAGAGTGAACTCGGGCTTCGGCGCCGCGGGTGTCGTCGCGGCCGCGCCCGACGGCCGCTTCGATCGCCTGGATGCTTTGCGCGGCGTGGCCATCGTGTGGATGGCGCTGTTTCACTTCTGCTTCGACCTCAACCACTTCGGCTTCTTCGAACCGAAGCACCGCTTCACGGTCGATGTGTTCTGGACAACCCAGCGCACCGCGATCGTCAGCCTGTTCCTGTTCTGCGCCGGCATCGGGCAGGCCATCGCGCTGGAGCAGGGACAGAGCTGGGCGCGCTTCTGGCGGCGCTGGGCGCAGGTCGCCGGCTGCGCCGTGCTGGTGTCGATCGGCTCGGCGTGGATGTTCCCGCGCAGCTGGATTTCGTTCGGCGTGCTGCACGGTATCGCGGTGATGCTGATCCTGGTGCGCTGGATGGCGCCGTTGCGCCTTTGGCTGTGGCCGATCGGTGCGCTGGCGATCGTGCTGCCGCTGCTGTGGCGCGACGAGGCCTTCAACGGCCCGTGGCTGCGCTGGATCGGCCTGGTCACGCGCAAGCCGGTGACCGAGGACTTCGTGCCGGTGCTGCCGTGGCTGGGCGTGATGTCGTGGGGCGTGGCGGCCGGGCAGTGGCTGCTGTCGAACCGGCGTGCCGCGCTCGAGGGTGCAATTCCACGCGCCGCGCGCGCGCTGGCGTGGCTCGGTCGCTGGTCGCTGAGCTTCTACATGATTCACCAGCCGGTTTTGATCGGGCTGCTGATGGCGGTAGTCGAGTTGCGGCGCTGACGCCGTGCTGCCAGCGGTTACGTCTGGCGGCACTCTGTGACTCAGTTCGCGGCCGGCGCGGCCGATAGAGTGCCCATGCCGTTCATATCGCTGTCGCAGGCCTACCGCATCGCGCCGCGGGCGCGCGATGCGCTGCGCACGCCGTCGCCCACGGCCGCAGCCCCGGCCGGCGAACGCGACCGGCGTGCGCGCCGCGACGGCAAGCCGGCTGACGACGGCCGCCACGAGGGCGACCCCGACATCGACAGCGTGCGCCGCTCGCCATTGCTGCGCGCGCTGCTGCGCTCGCTGCAGGTGCCCCAGGCGGCCACCGCAGCTGCGGACACCGTGCTCGAGCACGCGCTGATCGGGTTCGCGCGCGCGTTGAACCTGGCCACCGGCGACGTCGACGCCGCGCCGCAGCCGGCGCCGGTGCGCGCAGACGATGCAGCGCAACGGCGCGCGCGCAACGAAGAGCTGCTGCTGGTCGCGTTCGCCGAACTGCAGCACGCGGCCGGCCGCGGTGCCGCCTCGACGCATGAGGCTTTGCAGGCACAGCTCGGTGCCTTCCTGCATGCGCTGGCGCGCGAACTGCGCGTCGACGACGACCGTGCAGGCGAAGCCACCCAACCCGGCAGCCTGATCAGCGTGCACGCCTGAGCCTGGCGCGGGCTGTCGGCCCGAATCGGCTTGGCCGAACGCGGCACGCTACGATCGCTGCATGGCCGCGCGTCAAGTGCTCTTTGGATTTCATGCGGTCACGGTGCGGCTGAAGACGGCGCCTGAGTCGGTGCGCGAGATTCACCTCGATGCGACGCGGCGTGACGCGCGCATGCGCCAGTTCGTCGCGCGCGCGCAGGAGGCCGGCGTGCGCCTGATCGACAGCGACGACACCAACCTGCAGCGCCTGTGTGGTACGCACAAGCACCAGGGCGTGGTGGCACGGGTCGATGCCGTCTTCCAGCCGCGCACGATCGACGAGGTGCTCGAAGACGTGTCGGGCGCGCCGCTGTTGCTGTTGCTCGACGGCGTGACCGACCCGCACAACCTCGGCGCCTGCCTGCGGGTGGCCGACGGCGCCGGCGCACATGCGTTGATTGCGCCCAAGGACCATGCCGTGGGCCTCAACGCCACGGTGGCCAAGGTAGCCAGCGGCGCAGCCGACACCGTGCCGTACCTGATGGTGACTAACCTGTCGCGTTGCATCGCGGCGCTGAAGGCGCAGGGCATCCGCGTCATCGGGACAGCCGAGGACGCGGCACAGTCAATCCACGAAGCCGACCTGCGTGGCCCGCTGGGGCTGGTGCTCGGCGCCGAGGGCAAGGGGCTGCGCCAACTCACGCGCACCAGCTGCGATGCGCTGGTGCGCGTTCCCATGTTCGGCGCCGTCGAGAGCCTCAACGTCTCGGTGGCCGCCGGCGTGTGCCTGTACGAAGCGAGGCGCCAGCGCGGTGCGTGAAGAGACCGTGCAAGCGCTGCGCGCGCGCATCGAGGCGGCGCGATCGTTGTTCGTGCTCACCGGTGCCGGCATGTCCGCCGAAAGCGGCATCCCGACCTTCCGCGATGCGCTGACGGGCCTGTGGTCGCACTTCGACCCGGCGCAGCTCGCGAGCGAGGAGGGCTTCCGCGCCGACCCAACGCTGGTGTGGGACTGGTACGCCGAGCGCCGCCTCGGATTGCGTGGCGTGCAGCCGAACGCCGGCCACCTCGCCCTCGCCGACTTCGCCCGCCGCCGGCCCGGCGTGCTGACGATCGTCAGCCAGAACGTCGACGACCTGCATCAGCGCGCCGGCAACGCCGACACGATCCGCTTGCATGGCGAACTGCTGGCTGATCGCTGGTTTGAGCGGTTGCCCACGATCGCCGGTGTGCGACACCGGCGAGGCCGAGCCCGGGCGTCCGCCGCGTTGCGGCCGCTGCGGCAACCTCGTGCGACCGGCCGTGGTGTGGTTCGGCGAGATGCTGCCGGCCGCCGCCCTCGAAGCCGCGGAGCAGGCTGCGCGCGCGTGCGACGTGGCCTTGATCGTCGGCACCTCGGGCGCCGTGTGGCCTGCGGCCGGGCTGGCGGCTCTGGCGCGGCGCAGTGGCGCGCATGTGGCCATCGTCAATCCGCACGAGAGCGAGATCGACGACCAGTCCCACGTGGTGCTGCGTGCGACCGCCGCGCAAGCACTGCCGCACCTGCTTGCACGCGGCTAGAGGCGGGCGCGCTGAGTTGCAGAACCGGCGTTGTCGGTTCATGTGGTTTCATCCCTCGTGAGTGGGATGCGCGGCGCGCTCGCGCGGCCTATCGTTGCGCGCATGGTCCCGCTGGGGCCGCAGCAACGAGTCGCAGTCGATGGACACCTGGAATCTGCGCTACCGCCAAGAGCCGCGTCTGCACCCGCACTGGGTGCTGCTGATCGCCGCGCTGGCGTCGCTGGCCATGCTGGTGTTGGCCTGCATGCTGGCCGATCCCGGTTCCGTGCCATTGCGATAAGGTTCTCACGGCACGCACTCGATGGCGCCGGGAGGCGCCGACGAAGTTCGCTACCATCGCGCCGGTTTCGGCAGCAACAGCGACGGGTGTGCGCATGGCGATGGACGTGGTGGACTACGAGATCAAGGGCTCGGAGATGCAGTTCGTCGAGGTCGAGCTCGATCCCGGCGAGGCCGCCATCGGCGAAGCGGGCAGCATGTTCTTCATGGACACCGGCATCGCGATGGACGCGGTCTTCGGCGACGGCTCCGGCGGCAACCAAGGCGGCTTGTTCGGCAAGCTGCTGGGCGCCGGCAAGCGGCTGCTGACCGGCGAGTCGTTGTTCACGACGGTCTACACCAACCAGGCCGCCGCCAAGCAGCGTGTCGCGTTCGGCGCTCCGTATCCCGGCAAGATCCTGCCGATGCCGTTGCGCCAGCTCGGCGGCACGCTGCTGTGCCAGAAGGACGCGTTCCTGTGCGCGGCGCGCGGCGTGTCGCTGGGCATCGCCTTCCAGCAGAAGCTCGGGGTCGGCTTCTTCGGCGGCGAGGGCTTCATCATGCAAAAGCTCGAGGGCGATGGTCTGGCCTTCGTGCATGCCTGCGGCACGGTAGTCAAACGCGACCTGGCCAGCGGCCAGTCGCTGATGGTCGACACCGGCTGCGTGGTTGCCTACACGCCGAGCGTGAATTTCGAGATCCAGTACGTCGGCAAGATCAAGACTGCGCTGTTCGGCGGCGAAGGCTTGTTCCTCGCCAGGATGACCGGCCCGGGCACCATCTGGCTGCAGAGCCTGCCGTTCTCGCGGCTGGCCAGCCGCGTGTTCGCGGCGGCGCCGCAGCGCGGCGGCAGCCGCGACGAGGGCTCGCTGCTGCCGGGCTTTGGCGCCGGGGGTTTGCTGGGAGGCGTGCTCGGCGGCGACGACGATGATTGAGCGCCGTGCGGTCGTGCTCGCAGCGCTGGCCTGCGCCTTGGCGATTGCGCCGGCGCCGGCGCTCGCCGCCAGCCTCTGGCTGGACGAGCTCACCTCGGTCGAGTTGCGCGCGCTGATCGCGCAAGGCACCACCACCGTGCTGCTGCCGATCGGCGGCACCGAGCAGAACGGTGCTCACCTGGCCCTGGGCAAGCACAACGTGCGCGTGCGTGTGCTGGCGGCCAGAGTCGCCGAGCAACTCGGCCACGCGGTGGTGGCGCCGGTGCTGGCATATGTGCCCGAAGGCAACATCGACCCGCCGTCGCAACACATGCGCTACAGCGGCACGGTGTCGGTGCCGACGGCGGCGTTCGAGGCCGTGCTCGAGGGGGCGGCGCGCAGCTTTCGTCGACACGGCTTTCGCCACGTGGTGCTGCTGGGCGACCACGGCGGCTATCAAGCCAGTCTGCAGCGTGTGGCCGACAAGCTCAACCGCGCCTGGGGCGGCCCGTCACCGGTGATCGCGTTGCAGGAGTACTACGCCGCCGCGCAGGCTTTCGACACCATGCTGGCTGCACGAGGTTACACGCAGCAGGAGATCGGGCGGCATGCTGGCCTGGCCGATACCGCGCTGGCCTGGGCCGTCGACGCGTCGCTGGTGCGGCCGCAGGCGCTGCAGCCGGTCGAGGGCGTCAGCGGCGACCCGCGGCGCGCCAGCGCCGAGCTCGGCCGCGAAGGCATCGAACACATCGTGGCCGCCACGGTGGCCGCGATTCGCGCCCGCACCGCGGGCGCACCCACCAAGCATTGATTCGAGCGCATCATGAAGCGGGGAACGAGTGTGAACAGACCGGGCAAGCTGGCGACGGCAACTCTCGCAGCGGGCGCGCTGCTGACCGTCGCGGTCTGGCCGGCCGCGCAGCGGGCGCAGGCCCAGACGCCGGCCAGCGCCCCGGCCGTCGCCGCGGCGGGCGCGGCGCCTTCCGCAGCGGCCAGCCCGTCGGTCGCCACGGTGCCGGGCATGCCGCCGGTGGTCGACGCGCACAACCTGTACGGCGAAACCGCCGCCGGCAAGTTCAACCCGGTGGTGCAGGGCGACCTCGAGCGCATCTACGTGCCCAACCTGCGCTCGCACGATGTGATGGTGATCGATCCATCCACGATGAAGGTGGTCGACCGCTTCAAGGTTGGGCGCTCGCCGCAGCACATCGTGCCGTCGTGGGACTTGCGCACGCTGTGGGTCACCAACAATGCCGAGGGCCGCACCGACGGCAGCCTGACGCCGATCGACCCGCGCACCGGCAAGCCGGGCAACGCGATACCGGTGGACGACCCGTACAACATGTACTTCTCGCCCGACGGCAGCTCGGCCATCGTGGTGGCCGAGGCGCACAAGCGGCTCGACTTTCGCGACCCGCGCACGATGGCGCTGCAGTACTCGATCGCGGTGCCGGGCTGCCCGGGCGTCAACCATGCCGACTTCTCGATCGACGGCCGCTTCGCGATCTTCACCTGCGAGTTCTCGGGCTCGCTGGCGAAGGTCGACCTGGTCGAGCGCAAGGTGCTCGGCTACCTGAAGCTGCAGATGCCGGCCACACGTTTCAAGGAGGTCGCGCGTGCGCCGCGCACCAAGACCGGCCAGGTGTGGGAGCCCGGCGAGAGCGAGGTCTGCACCACGAAGCGGGGCATGCCGCAGGACATCCGCGCCTCGCCCGACGGCAAGCGCTACTACATCGCCGACATGCACGCCGACGGCGTGCACGTCGATCGAAGGCGATTCGTTCAAGCAGGTGGGCTTCATCCCGACCGGCCTCGGCGCGCACGGCCTGTACCCGAGCCGCGATGGCCGCATCTGTACGTGGCCAATCGCGGCTCGCACAAGATCCACGGGTCGCGCTTGGGCAATGGCGGCGTCGCGGTGATCGACTTCGCCACCGACAAGGTGGTCGCGCGCTGGGCGGTGCCTGGCGGCGGCAGCCCCGACATGGGCAACGTCAGCGCCGACGGCAAGTGGCTGTGGCTGGCTGCGCGCTACGACGACGTGGTGTATCGCTTCGACACCAGCACGGGCGAGGTGCGGAAGATCAGGGTCGGCGCCGAGCCGCACGGCCTGACGGTGTGGCCGCAGACGGGGCGCTATTCGCTGGGGCACACCGGCAACCTGCGATGAGCGCCGCACGGCCGCTCCCCCTCGGGGGGCTGAGCGTGGACGTGAGCCGGTGCCTGCGCACGGGCGAACGCCTCGCGAAGCGGCCGAGCATGCAGGCTCGGCCGTGGACGGCGCGCAGCGCCAAGGGGGTGCCATGAGGCTCCTCGACGCGTTCTGGTGTGCGGCGGCGTACTGCCTGCACCCGCGCGTGATCGCGTTGTCGGTGTTGCCGTTGCTGATCGGCGCGGCGCTGTCGTGGCTGGCCTACTGGCTGTACTGGGATGCCACGATCGCTGCCGTGCAGGACGGCCTGCAGAGTTGGCCCGTGGTCGGCGCCGTCGTGCAGTGGATCGAGGGTTGGGCCCGTGGCGGCGTGCGCAATGTGCTGGCACCGGCCATTGTGCTGGTGCTGGCGTTGCCGCTCGTGGTGGTGGTGTCGGTGCTGCTGGTGGGCCTGCTGATGACGCCTGCCATCGTCAGCCTGGTGGCAGAGCGCCGCTTCCCGCAGCTGGAGCGCCGCCACGGCTCGGGCTGGATGTCGAGCCTATGGGTGTCGTTGAGCAGCACGGTGTTGGCGCTCGTGTTGCTGGTGCTGTCGCTGCCGTTGTGGCTGGTGCCGCCGCTGATCCTGCTGTTGCCGCCGTTGATCTGGGGCTGGCTCACCTATCGCGTGATGAGCCACGATGCCCTGGCCGAGCATGCCGACGCCGACGAGCTGCACGCGCTGGTGCGCGAACATCGACTGCCGCTGCTGGCCATCGGCGTCGTCACTGGATACCTGGGCGCCGCGCCGTCGCTGCTGTGGGCGCTGAGTGCACTGACGGTCGTGCTGGCACCGCTGCTGATCCCGCTGTCGGTGTGGCTGTACACCCTGGTGTTTGCCTTCAGCGCGCTGTGGTTCGTGCACTACTGCCTGGCCGAGCTGCAACGCGCCCGCGGCGACGCCCCGGCACCGGCCAGTGCGCCCGCGGCGCAGGCCGTCGCGCCTTCCTTGCCAGTGCCATGAACTTCGGCCTCGTGATCGTCGGCGACGAGATCCTGTCGGGCAAGCGCCAGGACAAGCACCTGCCCAAGGTGATCGACCTGCTGGCAGCGCGCGGGCTTGCTCTGAGCTGGGCCCGCTACGTGGGCGACGAGCGCGAGCGCATCAGCGCGCTGTTGCGCGACGTGTTCGCCGGCGGCGATGCGGTGTTCTGCTGCGGCGGCATCGGTGCCACGCCCGACGATCACACGCGTCAATGCGCAGCGGCCGCGCTCGGCGTGCCATTGCAGCTGCACCCGCTCGCCAAGGAGCTGATCCTCGAGCGCATGCGCGACGTGGCGCGCGAGCAGAATCTGCCCTACGAGCCCGAGCGGCCCGACAACCTGCACCGCCTCAACATGGGCGTGTTTCCGCAGGGCGCCGAGATCATCCCCAACCCATACAACAAGATCCCCGGCTTCAGCGTGCGCGAGGTGCACTTCGTGCCAGGCTTTCCGGTGATGGCGCATCCGATGGTGGAGTGGCTGCTCGACACGCGCTACCGCAGCCTGCACGGCAGCCACCGAAGGATCGAGCAGTCGGTGATCGTCACCGGTTCGATGGAGGCGACGCTGACGCCGCTGATGGAGCAGGTCGAAGCGGAGTTCCCGGGCGTCAAGGTGTTCAGCCTGCCCAGCGTCGACCATCCGCAATGGGGCCGCCACATCGAGCTCGGCGTCAAGGGCGAAGCCCAAGCCGCGCGGGCCGCTTTCGCGGCCTTGAAGGCCGGCCTCGGTGCACTCGGCGTGACGCTGGGTCCTGAACTGGTGCGCTAGCCCTCCCAGGAGAGGCACCATGCCGGTGCTATCCTCGCACCGCCGGCGTGCCACATCGCGTGCGCTGCGGGGCCTCGGCAGGGCGCCGCGATGGGCAGGTCAATGGCATGGTTTCTGCTAGATAGCCCCGTGCTTCGCGGCACGCGGCCTCGTTTGAGGTCGCCGCAGGCGACTTCGCACTCCATCCACAACCAACACTCGCGTTCCGCTAGGAGATTCTTGATGGCAAAGACCGTCGCCGATGTGCTGAGCATGGTGAAGGAAAACGAAATCAAGTTCGTTGATTTCCGCTTCACCGACACCCGCGGCAAGGAACAACACGTCACGGTGCCCGTTTCGGTATTCGACGAAGACAAGTTCACCTCCGGCCATGCATTCGACGGCTCGTCGATCGCCGGCTGGAAGGGCATCGAAGCATCCGACATGCTGCTGATGCCCGACCCGGCCACCGCCAACATCGACCCGTTCTACGAAGAGCCGACGCTGTTCCTCACCTGCGACGTGCTCGAGCCCGGCGACGGCAAGCCCTACGAGCGCGACCCGCGCTCGCTGGCCAAGCGCGCCGAGGCGTACCTCAAGGGCAGCGGCGTCGGCGACGCGGCGTACTTCGGCCCCGAGCCCGAGTTCTTCATCTTCGACCAGGTGCGCTGGAACGTCGACATGTCGGGCTGCTTCGTGAAGATCGATTCCGAAGAAGCCCCGTGGAGCACCGGCATGGATTTCGAGGGCGGCAACAAGGGCCACCGCCCGGCCGTCAAGGGTGGCTATTTCCCGGTGCCGCCGGTCGACAGCATGCAGGACATGCGCAGCGAGATGTGCCTGCTGCTCGAGCAGATGGGCATCCCGGTCGAGGTGCATCACCACGAAGTCGGCGGCATGGGCCAGAACGAGCTGGGCACCAAGTTCTCTACCCTCGTGCAGCGCGCCGACTGGCTGATGGTGCAGAAGTACATCATCCACAACGTCGCACACGCCTACGGCAAGACGGCGACCTTCATGCCCAAGCCGGTGGTCGGCGACAACGGCAGCGGCATGCACGTGCACCAGTCGGTGTGGAAGGGCGGCAAGAACCTGTTCGCCGGCGACGGCTACGCGGGCCTGTCGGAGTTCGCGCTGTACTACATCGGCGGCATCATCAAGCACGCACGGGCCTTGAACGCGATCACCAACCCCGGCACCAACAGCTACAAGCGCCTGGTCCCCGGCTTCGAGGCGCCGGTGAAGCTGGCCTACAGCGCGCGCAACCGCTCGGCATCGGTGCGCATCCCCTATGTGCCCAGCCCCAAGGGCCGCCGCATCGAGGTGCGCTTCCCGGATCCCACCTGCAACCCGTACCTGGCGTTCAGCGCCATGCTGATGGCGGGGCTCGACGGCGTGGAAAACAAGATCCACCCGGGCGAGGCAGCCACCAAGGACCTGTACCACCTGCCGCCGGAAGAGGACGCCAAGATCCCGACCGTCTGCGACAGCCTCGACCAGGCGCTGGGCTACCTCGACAAGGGCCGCGCCTTCCTCACCAAGGGCGGCGTCTTCACCGACGGCTACATCGACGCCTACATCGAGCTCAAGATGCAGGAGGTCACGCGTTTCCGCATGACCACGCACCCGGTCGAGTTCGACATGTACTACAGCCTGTAGAGCAACACCGGCGGGTCCCCGCGCAGCACGGGCTGCAGGGGCTCAAGCGTGTCAAAGGGACGGCCTGGGCGCCGTCCCTTTCTCGTTGGCTGTCCGCGGTTTGCGACAATGCCGCGTTGCTGGTGCAGCGCTGGCCCGTTCGGGCCCGGGAGTTCGGTGCCATGAAGCATTCGTTGTGGGCCTTGGTGTTGCTGGCGGCAGCACCCGCGGCATGGCCGCAGGGTGCTCCGAGCGGCGGCCCGGTCTATCGTTGCCCGGGGCCGCCGATCCTGTACACCGACCAGATCACCGAGCGCGAAGCCAAGGAGAAGAACTGCCGCACGATCGAGGGCGCGCCGGTGACCATCGTGCAGACGCCCAAGCCGGCCCGCGCCAAGGAGCCGATCGCATCGGCGCGCGCGCGAGGGCAAGGTCGACCCCAACGCCCAGCGGCAGCGCGATGGCGACGCCCGCAAGCTGCTCGAGGCCGAGCTCAGGCGCGAGGAGGCCCGGCTGGCCGACCTGCAGCAAGGAGTACAACAACGGCGAGCCGGAACGCCAGGGCAACGAGCGCAACTACCAGAAATATGCCGACCGCGTGGCCGAGATGCGCTCGGCGATCACGCGCAAGGAAGAAGACATCGCCGCCATCAAGCGCGAGCTGTCCAAGCTGCAGTGAAGCGAGCGCCCCTGCGGGGGGAAAGCGCGCAGCGCCAAGGGGGCTGCTAAGTGACTTCTCGGGCTAGCCGATGACCGCCGAACGCTACGAGGCGTTCGACCTGCTGGCCACTCTGGTGGCACTGGCGAGGCCCGACGGCACGGTGCTGTTCGCCAACACGGGCTTCGAGGCTGCGGTGGGCTTGTCGCGGCGGGCGTTGGCCCGCACCAGCCTGTTCGATCACTTCACCGACCCGGCGCCGCTGCGCGAAACGCTGCTGGCGGTGGCCCGCAACGAGATCGCCACCGGACGCCTGGAGGCCACGCTGCGGGTGGCCGGCGCCGCGATGGCGGCCGAAGACCTGCCGGTGCACGTGATCGTCACGCAGGTCGAGGCACGCGGCGATGCGCGGCGCCCCGAGGGCTCGGAGCTGGTGCTGGTGGAGATGCTCGAGGTCGAGCAGCAGACGCGGCAAGACCGCGAGGAGCGTGCGCTCGACCAGATCGAGGCCAATCGCGAGCTGATCCGCAACCTCGCGCACGAGATCAAGAACCCGCTGGGCGGCATCCGCGGTGCGGCCCAGTTGCTGGCGATGGAGCTGGGTCATCCGTCGGGCCGCCCCAGGGATGACCGCTCCCCTCGGGGGACGGCCGCCCACGGCGGCCAAGGGGCTGCCGGTCTACCCGAACTCAGCGAGTACACCGACGTCATCGTGCACGAGGCCGATCGCCTGCAGGCGCTGGTCGACCGGCTGCTGGCGCCGCACCGCCGGCCCCACCTGGTGGGCGACGTCAACATCCACGAGGTGTGCGAACGGGTGCGCTCGGTCGTGCTGGCCGAATATCCCCGCGGCCTGACCGTCGTGCGCGACTACGATGTGTCGCTGCCGGAGTTCCGCGGCGACCGCGAGCAGCTGATCCAGGCGCTGCTCAACATCGTGCAGAACGCCGCGCACGCGCTGGCCGAACACGTTGCCACCGGCAGCGCACGCATCGTGTTGCGAACACGCGTGGCGCGGCAAGCGACGATCGGCAAGGAACGCAGCAAACTGGCATTGGAATTGCATGTCGAGGACAACGGGCCTGGCGTGCCCGATTCCATCCGCGATCGCATCTTCTTCCCGCTGGTGTCGGGACGCGAAGGCGGCTCTGGGCTCGGGCTCACCTTGGCGCAGATGTTCGTGCAGCAGCATCATGGAGCGATCGATTGCGAATCGGTGCCCGGCCGCACGGTGTTCAAGATCGTGATTCCGCTGCCTTAGATGTTTCGCACAGCGTCCAACAAAGAGCGCCTGAACCGATGAAGCCGATCTGGGTGGCCGACGACGATCAATCGATCCGCTTCGTGCTCGAGCGCGCGTTGACTCGCGAGCAGTTCAACGTGCGCTGCTTCTCCAATCCGCGCGACGTGTTGTCGGCGCTGGAGACCGATGCGCCGCAGGTGCTGGTGAGCGACATCCGCATGCCCGGCGGCTCGGGGCTGGAGTTGCTCAACAAGGTGAAGCAGCAGCATCCGGGCTTGCCGGTGATCGTGATGACCGCCTACTCCGACCTCGACAGCGCGGTGTCGGCGTTCCAGGGCGGGGCGTTCGAATACCTGCCCAAGCCGTTCGATCTGCCCAAGGCGGTGGAGCTGATCCGGCGCGCGGTCGACGAGAGCTTGCGCGAGCAGGTGGGCGAGGATGTCGGCGCGGCAGCGCCCGAGATGCTCGGCCAGGCGCCGGCGATGCAGGACGTGTTTCGCGCCATCGGCCGCTTGAGCCAGAGCAACGTCACGGTGATGATCACCGGCGAGTCGGGCACCGGCAAAGAATTGGTGGCGCGCGCGCTGCATCGCCACAGTCCGCGCGGCGAGCAGGGCAACAAGGGGCCTTTCATCGCAATCAACACGGCGGCGATTCCGAAGGACCTGCTGGAGTCGGAACTGTTCGGCCACGAGCGCGGCGCGTTCACCGGCGCGCAGACGATGCGCCGCGGCCGCTTCGAGCAGGCCGACGGCGGCACGCTGTTCCTCGACGAGATCGGCGACATGCCGTTCGACCTGCAGACGCGGCTGCTGCGCGTGTTGTCGGACGGCCAGTTCTACCGTGTTGGCGGCCACCAGCCGCTGAAGGCCAACGTGCGCGTGATTGCAGCCACGCACCAGAATCTGGAGCAACGGGTCAAGGATGGTGCATTCCGCGAGGATCTGTTCCACCGCCTCAACGTGATTCGCCTGCGGCTGCCGCCGCTGCGCGAGCGGCGCGAAGACATCCCCGGTCTGGCGCGCACCTTTCTCGCACGCAGTGCGCACGATCTCGGGGTCGAGGCCAAGCGCGTGAGCGACGCCGCGATGGAGCGTCTGATGCGGTTCGAGTTTCCGGGCAACGTGCGCCAGCTCGAGAATCTGTGCCACTGGCTGACCGTGATGGCGCCGGCCCAGTTGATCGAACCGAAGGACCTGCCGCCCGAAGTGATGGCCGAGCACACCGCGCCTCGCGCGCCGGTCGAGGTGTCGGCGCGCAGCGTCGTGTCGTCGTCGCCGCTGGCCTGAACCCGTCGCCGGGGCTTCGTTGGCCACCGCGGCTGTCGACGCCTGGCTGATTCAGCTGGCGCAGGAGGCGCGGCGCCTGCTCGAGGCCGGCGTGCCCGATGTCTGGGGCCATTTGACCCGGCAATTCGAGGGCCGGCTGATCCACGTGGCGCTGGAAAACACGCGCGGCAGGCGCATCGAAGCGGCGCAGAAGCTCGGCATCGGGCGCAACACCATCACCCGCAAGATCCAGGAGCTCGGGCTCGACGAGTAGAGCCCAGCGTGGCGGCCGTGCCTCAGCGCGCGGCGGCAGTCACTTGGTGGTGGCCGGCTCGCCGGCGCCGGCTCTGGCGTAGATAGCGTCCAGCGCCATGCGATTGGTCGCCTCGTCCAGGGCCATGCGGTTGGTCAGCTCGTCCTCGACCTCTTCGTACTGCGACGCCGAGGCGTCGGTCACTTCGACGTTGGCGATGTCGCCGCGCAGGTTGACCGGCGTGCGCTGGCGCACCGCTTCTTCCACGCGCAGCCGCAGCGGCATCAGCGCCTCGGCCTGCGCGCCGCTCTGGATCGTCTCGAGCTGGTCCAGCGCCCGCTGCAGCAGCTTCACCGGCAGCTCGATCAACGCGCGCGAGCCCTGGCGCCCGAGCGCCTGCTCCAGGTGGCTCAGGTGCGGCATCACCTGGCGGGCGTCGCGGTGCTCGACCAGCAGCGCCTGCAAGGCCAGGTGCCCCATGCGCAGCGCTTCACCGCGGCCGCCCGGCCTGGAGGACGTGGTGGACATCATGCGCGACACATCGAACACCACATGCCATTGCAGTCCGATGCGCTTGAGCTTCAGCGGTCGGCTGAAGAACTTCTTGATCCAGCGCAGCGGGTGAAAACCCTGCTTGGCGGTGGCGGTGCGCTTGCCTCTGCTGGCGGATTGGGCTGCTGGCATGGAGCGAGATCGTTTGCGGTGGTGCGAGGGCCTGCCCTCCGGACGCCGCCGTTGCGGCGGTGCGCGGTGGCAGTGAGCGAAGCCTAGCGTCCGGCGGCCGGCCAATTGTTAAAAGTGAACCTCAAATGCCACGCCGTGTGACGCTTGTCGCACGCCAGCCGCCTCGGTGTGACCCCTTGCGCGCGTCGGGCCTCGCTGCTTCAGCGGCTGGCGGTTACACCGCGTTCAAGACCACCCACGCCGGCGCGTGGTCGCTGGGTTTTTCGCGTCCGCGAACGTCGCGGTCGACGCCGGCTTGCGCCAGCCGCGCCGCCGCCGCCGGGTTGAGCAGCAGGTGGTCGATGCGCAGCCCGGCATTGCGCGCCCAGCGGTCGCGAAAGTAATCCCAGAAGGTGTACATCGGCTTGCCGGGATGCAGATGGTGGATCGCGTCGGTCCAGCCCTGCGCCAGCAGGCGCTTGTAGGCATCGCGCGACGCGGGCTGCAGCAGCGCATCGTTGAGCCACGACTTGTACGAGTAGATGTCGGCGGTGTCGTTGGTCGGCACCACGTTGTAGTCGCCGGCCAGGATCACCGGGCTCGAGCACGCTCGCACAGCGCCTGCGCATGCTGGATCAGGCGCTCGAACCAGGCCAGCTTGTAGTCGAACTTCGGCCCCGGCTGCGGATTGCCGTTGGGCAGGTAGATCGAGCTGACGATCGGGCCGCTGACGGCGTCGCCCAGCTGCACCTCGATGTAGCGGCTGTGCGTGTCGTCGGGGTCACCCGGCAGGCCGCGCCGCAACTCGGTGAGCTGGCCACCCTTGACCAGCACGGCCACGCCGTTGAAGCCCTTCTGGCCGTGCCACACCGCGCCGTAGCCGGCGTCGGCGAAGGCCTCGTGCGGAAAGGTCGCGTCCGAGGTCTTGAGTTCCTGCAGGCAGGCCACGTCGGGCTTCGATTCGGCCAGCCACTCCAGCACGCGCGGCAAGCGGCTGGTGATGCCGTTGACATTGAAGGTCGCGATCTTCATGCGCGCATCGTAGCGCCCGCTCGCGGCGCTTCCACCGGCGCGCCGTTCACGCGTGTGCGGTCGACGGACGCGTCGCTTTGGCTTGCGCCGGGTCGACGATCGGACCGGAGCCGCTCCAGCGGTCGAGCGCCAGGTAGATGACCGGCGTGATGTACAGCGTCACCGCCTGCGAGACGATCAGGCCGCCGACCACCGCCAGGCCGAGCGGCTGGCGCAGCTCGGCGCCGGCGCCCAGGCCGAGCGCGATCGGCAACGCGCCCATCATCGCGGCCAATGTCGTCATCATGATCGGCCGCAGCCGCAGCAGGCAGGCCTGGCGGATCGCGTCGTGCGGCGCCATGCCCTGGTTGCGCTGCGCATCGAGCGCGAAGTCGATCATCATGATCGCGTTCTTCTTGACGATGCCGATCAGCATCAGGATGCCGATGGTGGCGATCAGCGTGAGGTCGGTCTTGAACAGGGTCAGCGTCAGCAGCGCGCCCACCGCGGCCGACGGCAGGCCGGCCAGGATCGTCAGCGGGTGGATGTAGCTCTCGTAGAGCACGCCGAGCAGCAGGTAGATGACGAGGATCGCCACGATCAGCAGGATCGCCTGGCCGCCCTGCGAATCCTGGAACACCGCGGCGTCGCCGCCATAGCTGGTGACGATGCTGGCCGGCATCTTGAGGTCGCGCACGTAGCCCTCGAGGTTGCGCGTGGCGTCGCCCAGCGCCACCTCGGGCGCGAGGTTGAACGACAGCGTGATCGCCTGCAGCTGGCCCTGGTGGTTGACCGCGGTGGGCCCGATCGTGCGCTGCACCGATGCGAAGGCCGACAGCGGCACCAGCGCGCCGCCCTTGCCGCGCAGGTAGATGCGGTTGAATGCATCCTCGAACTGGCGGTCGCTGTCGGCCGCCTCCATGATCACCACGAAGGTGTTGCTCGGGTTGTAGATCGACGACACCTGGCGCTCGCCGAACGCGGTGTACAGCGCATTGCGCATGTCGCTCATCGACACGCCGAGCAGGTTGGCGCGGTCGCGATCGATGCTGAGCGACGCCTGCAGGCCGCGCAGCTGCGAGTCGCTGGTGACGTCGCGGAACATCGGGTCGGCGCGCATGCGTTCCTGCAGGCGGTTGGCCCATTCGTTGAGCGCGTCGGCGCTGACGCTCTGCAGCGTGTACTGGTAGCGGCTCTTGCTGGCGCGGCCGCCCAGGCGCAGGTTCTGCACCGGCTGCATGTAGACCGCGATGCCGGGCACCGCGCGCACCTTGCGGCGCAGGCCGTCGATCACCTGCGCGATCGGCGGGCGCTGGCCGCGCGGTTTCAGCGTCACGAACATGCGGCCGGTGTTCTGCGTGTTGGCGCTGAAGCCGGTGCTGCCGACGCCGGTGCCGACCGCCTCGACCGCCGGGTCGGCGCGCACGACGTCGGCCACGCGGTTGTGCAGCGCCTCCATCGCGGTGAACGAGATGTCCTCGGCGGCCTCGGTGGTGACCGAGATCTGGCCGATGTCCTCTTCCGGGAAGAAGCCCTTGGGGATGGTCACGAACAGCACGCCGGTCAGCACCACGCTGCCGACCGCCACGCCGCCGATGAAGACGCGGTGCGCCAGCGCCCAGTCGAGCGACTTGCGCATAGCCGCGCTGCATGGCGTCGAAGCCGCGCTCGAACAGGCGGCCGAGCGCGTTTTCTTCCTGCGGCTTGTGGTGGCGCAGGAAGCGGCTGGCCAGCATCGGCACCAGCGTCAGCGAGACCACCGCCGACACCAGGATCGCCAAGCCCGACCACCACCGCGAACTCGTGGAACAGCAGGCCGATCACGCCGGGCATGAAGAAGATCGGGATCAGCACCGCCACCAGCGAGATCGAGATCGACATGATGGTGAAGGCCATCTCGCGCGCGCCCTTGATCGCCGCCTCGAACGGCGCCATGCCGTCTTCGATGTGGCGCACGATGTTCTCCAGCATCACGATCGCGTCGTCGACCACCAGGCCGACGGCCAGCGTGATGCCCAGCAGCGAGATGTTGTCGAGGCTGTAGCCCAGCGGGTACAGCAGCGACAACGCGCCGATCAGCGACACCGGCAGCGACAGCGCCGGGATCACGGTGGCCGCCACCCGCCGCAGGAACAGGAAGATCACCAGCACCACCAGCACGACGGTCAGCGCCAGCGTGATGTTGACGTCGTGCAGCGCGTCGCGGATCGACATCGAGCGGTCGTTGAACGCGGTGATGCTCACCGACGCCGGCATCTGCGCCTGCAGCCGCGGCAGCGTGAGCTTGCACGCGATCGACCACCTTCACGGTGTTGGCATCGGGCTGGCGCAGCACGGCCAGCGTGATCGACGGCTCGCCGTTGAAGGTGGAGGCCGTCTTCACGGTCTCGAAGCTGTCCTGCACGTCGGCGACGTCGCGCAGGCGGATCGGCGCGTCGCCGCGGTTGGCGACGATGATGTTGCCGAACTCGCGCGCGTTGGTCAGCTGGCGGTTGGCCTGCACGGTCAGCGTCTGTCGCGGGCCGTCGAGCACGCCCACCGGCGTGTTGGCGTTGGACGAGGTCACCGCCGCGCGCAGCTCGTCGAGCGTGATGTTGCGTTCGGTCAGCGCCTCGGGCCGCACGCGGATGCGCACCGCAAAGCGCTTTTGCCCGAGCACGACGACCTGCGCGACGCCGTCGATCGTCGACAGCGTCGGCGAGATCAGGTTTTCGGCGAAGTCGTTGAGCTCCGACAGGCTCATCGACGGTGAACGCAGCGAGACGATCAACACCGGCGCATCGGCCGGATTGACCTTGCGGTACGACGGCGGGGTGCGTCATCTCGGCGGGCAACGTGCGCTGCGCGCGAAACAGCGCCGCTTGCACGTCGACCGCGGCGACGTCGATGTCGCGCGCCGGTGTCGAACTCCAGCACCACGCTGGTCTGGCTGAGCGTGTTGTTGGAGCTGATGGTCGCGAGCCCGGCGATGGTGGAGAACTGCTTTTCCAGCGGCAGTGCCACCGAGCTGGCCATCGTCTCCGGCGAGGCACCCGGCAGGAACGCGGTGACCTGGATGATCGGCGTGTTGTAGCGCGGCAGCGCCGCCACCGGGATGTCGCGCAGCGCCACCATGCCGGCGAGCACGATGGCGACGTTGAGCAGCACCGTCATCACCGGACGGCGGATGAAGACCTCGGTGAAGTTCATAACGAGGCTCCTGCTGCGGTGCCGGCTGGTCGGGGCGCCGACGCGCCCGTGGCGCCGGCGCGCGGCCCCTGCGGGCGGCGCAGCGGCACATAGGGGGTCTCTCGCACCGCCGAACCCGGACGCAGATTCTGCTTGCCTTCGACCACCACCTTCTCGCCGGGCTCGAGGCCGTCGACCGCCACCACTTCGCCGGCGCTGTAGCGCGGCTGCACCGGGCGCGCCTCGACGGTGGCGTCGGCCTTGACCACGTACACCGAGCGCTCGTTGCCGCGGATGATCATCGCGCTCTGCGGGATCACGATCGCGTTGCTCAGGGTGCGCAAGGTCATGCGCACGGTGACGTACTGGCCCGGCCACAGGCGATGCGTGGCATTGGGCACCTCGCCCTTGACGCGGATGGTGCCGGTGGTGGTGTCGACCGCGTTGTCGACGAAGGTGATGCGGCCCAGCATCTCGTCGCCGCCGGCGCGCGCCGCGGCTGCGCTCGGCATTGGGCAGCGAGACGGCGATGGTGCCGCTGCCGGCGGCCGACGCGGCGGCCGTGGCGCGCGGCGCTGCCGTGCGCGGCGTGGCACCGCCCTGATGCAGCCCGCTGGCGCGCAGCACCGCGGCCAGTTGCGCTTCGGGCAGCGTGAAGCTGACGCCGATCGGATCGAGCTGGCTGATCGTCACCATCGGCGTGCCGGTGGGTTGCACCAGGCTGCCGCGGTACACGACCACCGCCCCGGCACGGCCCGACAGCGGCGACGTGATGGTGTCGAAGCTCAGCGCCACTTCGCTGGAGCGGATCGCCGCCTGATCGGCGGCCACCGCCGCCTTCTGCGCCTCGACCTGTGCGAGCACCGAGTCGACCGCACTTTGCGCGATGAAGTTCTGCGCACGCAGATCCTGCGCGCGCGCGAGCTGCCGGTTGAGGTCGGCCAGCGTCGCCTGGTCGCGCAGCAACTGGGCGCGTGGCACGCTCGAGGTTGGCGCGGTCGGCGCGGTCGTCGAGCCGGAACAGCACGTCGCCGCGGCGCACGAACTGGCCCTCGCGCACCACCACCTCCGACACGCTGCCTGCCACCTGTGCCCGGATGTCCACGGTGTCGAGCGAGACCACGGTGCCTGCGGCCTCGACGACGACCGGCATGTCGCGCTGCTGGGCGGCGATCACGCTCACCGTCTGCGCGCCGGCGCGCGCCGCCGAAGCCGCCGCCTCAGCGGTGGCGGGCGCACCGGCGTTGCCGCCGCGCGGCACCCAGCGGTACGCTGCGAATGCGGCCAGGCACAGCAACACTGCGGCGACGCCCAGGGCAGCGCGCTTGCTCATGCTCGGTCCGGCCGCCCGAGCGGCACGCGCCTTGTGCCGCCGGTCACCTGGTCGGACAACGCGGCCAGGCTGCGTTGCAGCGTTTCCAATTGCCCGATCGGCAGCGATTGCAGGCGGGCACCGAGTGCCTTGACGGTGTGCTCGCGGGCTCGCTGCACGACCCGCTCACCCTGCGCCGACAGGTACAGCGAGCGCCGGCGCTGGCCGTTGCCTTCGCGCGGCGCCCGCATCAGGCCGCGCGCCGTGAGCTTGTCGACCGCCACCGATGCCGTGGGCAGCGTCACGCCCAGGTGCGCGGCCAGCTCGGTGAGGCTGCCGCCGGGATTGACGTGAGCGAAGATCAGGGCGCGGAACGACGGCACCGACAGCGCTGCCGGCGCCGACTGCCGCATCTCGGAGCGGATTTCGCGCATCAGCACCGGCACCGCATCGAGCACCTGGCGCGCGCAAGCCAGCGACGCACTCGTCGCGTCGGCGCCTTCGCGCACGACGGCCGACCCGTTGGCGGAAACCCCGTTAGCCACTTAGGCAATCTAACATGGGGCCGTGCCGTGCCGACCGAGGCAAACCCGGCAATCTGCCCGGGAGAAAGCGCCTCCTTCAGCGCCTTCGTTGGTAGGTGACGAAGTCGAAGGCCAGCCCGTCTTCGGGCGCCTGCGGCAGGCGGCTCAGCTCGTCGAACTGGCCGCGGTCCCAGAACGGAAACTGTGTGTCGCCGGCCACGTCGGCCTGCACCTCGGTGAGCTCGAGCACGTCGGCCAGCGGCATGGCCTCGCGGTACAGCTGCGCACCGCCGATCACGAACACACGCTTGCTGGGCCCCAACCGCAGCTGAGCCAGCCGCAGCGCCGCCTGCAACGACGGCGCGGCCTGCGCACCGTCGGCGGTCCAGCCGGCGCGCCGGCTGACCACGATGTTGCTGCGGCCGGGCAACGGCCGGTAGCGCGGCGATAGCGAGTCCCAGGTGCGGCGTCCCATCACCACCGGGCAGTCGCGCGTCAGCTCGCGAAAGTGCTGCATGTCGGCGGCCAGGTGCCACGGCAGCACACCGTCGCGGCCGATCACGCCGTTGCGCGCGACGGCGGCGATCAGCACCAGCTCGATAAGGGCGGTCGGACATCGGCGCGCATTGTCGGGCAAAGCGCGCGGCACTCCAGTCAAGGCGCCGAGAAGCGAACGATGTTCGATCGTGTCAGCACCAGCAGCGCGCCGTCGTTGGCGACCAGCATGTCGACCGGGTTGCCCGGCACGCTGCCGAACGCATAAGCGGCGTTGCCGTTGGCCAGGTCGATGCGGCCGATCACCGGATTGCACAGGTCGGTGAAGTAGTAGTTGCCGCGGTAGGCCGGCGGAAACGGCCCGGCGTCGGGATAGAACGCGCCGCCGACGATCGCGCAGCCGTTGAAGAAGCCGGCGGTGTTGTCGGGCGATGCTGGTTGTGGTCGTAGGCGAACAGCGGCGCCGGTGATGCCGCTGGCGCCGGTCGGCCCTTCGTTCGACGGCCAGCCGTAGTTGGCGCCGCGTGCACCGACATTGACTTCTTCCCAGGTGTTCTGGCCGACATCGTTGATGTGGATGCGACCGTCGCTGGCTCGCACCGCAAAGGTGAACGGGTTGCGCAGGCCGTAGCGCCCAGATCGCACAGGCGAGGTTGCCCTGCGTCGTGCAGAACGGGTTGTCGCCAGGGATGCTGCCGTCGTCGTTGAAGCGCAGCAGCTTGCCCAGCGGCGAGTCGAGGTTTTGTGCCAGCGCGCCGTTGGCGTTCTCGCCGACCCCGACATAGAGCTTGCCGTCGACGCCGAAGTGGATCGCGCCGCCGTTGTGGTTGGTGGCGCCCAGCGCTGGCAGGTTGACGATCTGCACTTCGCTGCCGGCGGTGTTGCCGCTGACGGTGAAGCGGCTGATGCGGTTGTGCGTGCCGCCTTGCGTGGTGGTGTAGTAGACGTAGATGAAGCCGTTGGTCGCGAAGTCGGGATGCGGCGTCACGCCGAGCAGGCCCCGTTCGCCCTGGCTGTCGACTGCGACGCGTGAGCATCGTGCCGATCGCCGTGCCATTGCTCTGCAGCACGCGCAACGCGCCGCCTTGCTGCGCGACCAGCAGACGCCCGTCGGGCAACTGCGTGAAAGCGGTGGCGGCACTGAGTCCGCTCGCGAAGCCCTCGTTGCGCGTGAAGCCCGCCGGCTGCGTGCGCGCGCCGCCGAACTGCACGGTCAAGGGGGTCCATGCAGACGGCTGACCCATGGCATCGATGGCGCGCGCCCGCAGCACGTGCTGCCCCGACGCAAACGCGTTGCTGTCGACCGTCGTGCCGTAGGGCGCCGAGGCGTCGACGCCCAGGGCCGTGCCGTCGATCTGGAATTCGATGCGGGTGGTGGCGGGGTCGGACGAAGTGGCTTGCACGGTCACACCGTCGGTCAGGTTTGACGCGAATGGCAGCGGCAGGATGAACGTCACCGGCCCCGGAGGCGGTGCAGGCGGCGTGCCGGCGTCATCGCCGCCGCCGCATGCGGCCATCAAGCCCAGCAGGGTCACCACGTGCAGCGCACTGCGCCAGCGCGAGTCGAAGCGGTTGTTCATCTTGGCTTTCGTATACCCATGGGACGAGCAGACTATTCCGCGCCTGGAGCGAACGGCCCGCTGCGGCGGCTACGGCGACCTGAACCGCACGATGCCCGAGCGCGTCAACACCAGCAACGCGCCATCGTTGGCAACCAGCATGCCCACCGGCTGGTCGGGCAGGCTACCGAAGCCATAGGCCGCATTGCCGTTGGCCAGGTCGACGCGGCCGACCACCATGCTGCAGTAGTCCGTGAAGTAGTAGCTGCCGCGATAGGCCTGCGGGAACGGACCGCTGTCGGGATAGAACGCGCCCCCGATGATCGAGCAGCCGTAGAAGAAGCCCGACGTGCTGTCGGGCACGCTGTCGTGGTCGTAGGCGAACAGCGGTGCCGTGATGCCGCTCGCGTTGGTCGGCCCTTCGTTGGACGGCCAGCCGTAGTTCGCGCCGGCCGCCCCGACGTTGATCTCTTCCCACGTGTTTTCGCCGACGTCGTTGATATGGATGCGGCCGTCGCTGGCCCGCACGGCGAAAGTGAATGGGTTGCGCAGGCCGCGGGCCCAGATCGCGCAGACGTTGGGCTTGTTGACGGTGCAGTTCGGATTGGGCGGGTTGTCGTTGGGCGGCGTGCCGTCGTCGTTGTAGCGCAGCATCTTGCCGAACGGGTCGTTCAAGTCGGGCGCCTTGCTGCTGACGGCGTTGTCGCCCACCGCGACGTACAGCTTGCCGTCGTTGCCGAAGTGCAGCGCGCCGCCGTTGTGATTGCCGGCGCCGAGTTGCGGCAGGTCGACGAGCTTGACCTCGCTGCCCGCCATCACGGAATCGCCACTCACGGTGAAGCGGCTGAGCCGGTTGTGCGGGTTGGGGCTTTCGGTGGTGGTGTAGTAGATGTAGATCCAGCCGTTGCTGGCGAAGTTGGGATGGGGCGTGACGCCGAGCAGACCGCGCTCGTTGAAGCTGTCGACCGCCAGCGTCAGCATGGGAGTGGGCAGCAGCGCGTTGTTCTTGACCACGCGCAGCGCGCCAGTCTGCTGAGCCACCAGCAGGCGCCCGTCGGGCAGTTGCGTGAACGCGGTGGCTGTGGACAGCCCGGTCACGAAGGTCGCATCGCGGGTGAAGCCGCCGGGCATCGGCCGCGATCCGCCGAAGCGCACCGTGCGCGTGACCCACGCGGATTGGTTGCCGGCCGCATCGCGGGCGCGCGCGCGCAAGCACGTGCTGCCCCGAGGCGTACGGCGTGGTGTCCACGGTCGTCTCATAGTTCGGGGAGGTGTCGTTGGCCACCGTCACGCCGTCGACCTGGAACTCCACGTTGGTCACGCCGACGTTGTCGCTGGCGCTGGCCGCGAAGCGGACGATCCCGTGAGCCCGCTGGCGAAGGACGCCGGCTCGGTGATGCTCACGGTCGGCGGCTGCGTGTCGCCGGTGGCCGGGTTGATCGTCACCGTGACTGCTGCGCTGGTGACGACGTGGCCGCAGTTGTCGGTGGCGCGCGCGGTGAGGGTATGGATGCCGGGCGATGCCGGTGTCCAGCTCACCGAATACGGCGCGCTGCTGTCCGCGGCGCCGATCGGTGTGCTGCCGTCGAAGAACTGCACGCTGGCCACCGTGCCGTCGCTATCGGCGGCGCTGGCAGCGAGCGTGATCGGGGTGCCGACGGTGCCGCTGCTGCCGTTGGCCGGTGCGGTCATCGCCACGGTGGGGCGGGCCGGCCGGTCCCTGGTCGATGAAGGTCGCGGTGTAGGTGGTGTTCACCGCCGGCGTGCTGATCGTGTGCGAGGCGGCACCGCCCTGGCTCCAGTTGCTGAACCGGTAGTCGCGGCAGTTTGAGGCTTGGTTGGCGGCGCCCAGGTCGCGCTCGGTGCCTACGACTCCGGTAAACGTGTGCGGCGCGGTGGTCGGCTGGCCGTCGAGCGTGAGGCGCAGACCGCTGGGCTGCGTGGCCAGCGTGACCTGGGCTTTGCGTGGCTGCACGTCGCGCGTGACTTCGTGGCTGGCACCCGCGCTGTCGGTCGCGCGCAGGTGGAAGCGGTAGAAGATGTTGTGCGACACCTCGCCGCGCACTGGAATCGTCGCGCTGCCGCTGCCGCCGGGGGTGGAGGGCACGAATGGGTGAGAGTGGCTGTCGTGGTGCAGGTCGGCCCACCACGTCAGTCGGCTCGGCGGCGAGCACGCCATCTTCTGCATCGCTGCCGCTGCCCGCGAAGGTGAGCGTGTCACCGGCGCGGAAAGTGCTGCCCATGGCGGGCGAGCTGATCGTCGCCACCGGCGCCACGTTGGGCTCGGCGGAGCCGTTGCACGACGCCAGTGCGATGAAGGCCACGGCAAGAAGCGTTGCCGTCCGCAGTCCCGAGAGTCGCCCGTCCATGTTGTCCTCTGGTGGGTTGCGCCTCGGGCGCTGGGGCAAGTGACGTGCCGATGGTTCGAGGAACCGGTGTGCTGATGGCGACCAGCACTTGACCCGATGACGGCAGGTCACCAAGCGCTGAGGCTCACGCTAAAGAAGCCGCGGATTGACGCGGCGCGCCGCTTCCTAGCGTGTCATGGGGCGGCGAAGCGCGTGATGCTGGGGATGTCGCCGCGGTGCAGCACGAGCAACGCGCCGCTGCGGGTGACGAGCATGCCCGCCGGCGAGGCCGGCACGGTGCCGAAGGAATAGGCGGCGTTGTCGTTGTTCAGATCGATGAAGCCGACGACGGCCGTGACGTAATCGGTGAAGAAGTAGCCGCCGCGCCAGGGAGCGGGGAAGGGGCCGCTGTTGGGATAGAAGCCTCCTCCGATGACGCAGAAGCCGATGAAGAATCCGCCGAGGCCGGAGCCTGGTGGCGAGGCCGCGCTGTGGTTGTAAGCGAACAGCGGGCCGGCGATGTTGCCGGTGACGCCGCTGGGGCCTTCCGAAGCCGGCCATCCGTAGTTGGCGCCCTGGCCGCGACGTCGATCTCCTCCCACGTCAACGATCCGACATCGTTGATGTGAATGCGGCCGGTGCCCGGCTGCACGGCAAGGGTGAAGGGGTTGCGCAGGCCGTAGGCCCACACGGCGCACGCCACGTTGCCCTGCGTGGTGCAGAACGGGTTGTCACTGGGGATGGTGCCGTCGTCGTTGAATCGCAGCAGCTTGCCGAACGGGGTGTTCAGGTCCTGCGAGTTCATCCTGACGGCGTTGTCACCAACCCCGACATACAACTTGCCGTCGGTGCCAAAGTGCAGGGCCCCGCCGTTATGGGCGCCTGACGTCAGGGGCGGCAGGTCCGCCAGTACCACTTCACCACCGGCGATGTTGCCGCTGACGTGAAGCGGCTGATGCGGTTGTGCGGGCCCCCTTGCGAAGCGGCGACGGTGTAGTACACATAGATGAAGCCGTTGCTCGAGAACTGGGGATGCGCCGCCACGCCGAGCAGGCCTCGTTCGTTGGTGGAATCCGGCGCCAGCGAGAGCAGTGGTGGCCCGAGCAAGGTGCCATCGGCGAGCACCACACGAACGTTGCCAACTTGCTCCGTGAGCAGAATTCGCCCATCGGGCAACTCGGTGAACGCCGTGGGGTGCCTGAATCCACTCACCCAGTTCGGCGTGCGCGTGATGCCGGCTGGCGCCTCACGTGTTCCCCCGATGCGCACGATCACGCTGCTCCATGGTGATCGGTTGCCAGCGCTGTCGGTGGCACGCACACGCAGCACATGCTGTCCAGCAGCGTGCAAGCTGGTGTCTATCGTCGTGCTGTAGGGCGCCGATGTGTCGGTGGCCAGCGGTATGCCGTCGATCTGGAATTCGACATTGGTCACACCTACGTTGTCGGTGGCGTTGGCGCGGAACGGAACGCTGCCGGCGAGACCATCGGCCAACGCCACCGGCTCGACGATGCTCACGATGGGTGGTTGTGTGTCGGAGGCGGACACGTTGATCGTGACCGACACCGCCGCGCTGGTGGTGGTGCCACCGCGGTCGTCGGTGGCGCGCGCGGTCAGGGTGTGCACGCCAGTGGTCGCGGGCGTCCAGTTCACCGAGTATGGCGCCGTGGTGTCGGCCGCGCCGATGGCGGTGCTGCCGTCGAAGAACTGCACGTTGGGAATCGAGCCGTCGCTGTCGCTCGCGTTGGCCGTCAGCGTGATCGGCGTGCCGGGATTGCCCGTGCTGTTGTTTGCAGGCGCCGTCAAGGCGACCGTGGGCGGCGTGTTGATCGCTGGCCCCGCATCGATGAAGACCGCGGTGTAGGTGGTGTTGGTCGCGGGAGTGGCGATCGTGTGCGTGGCGGCGCCGCCGTGGCTCCAGTTGCTGAACTGGTATCTGCGCCCGTTGAGGACCTGATCGGCAGCGCCGATGTCGCGCTCGATCCCGACCACGCCGGTCAGTGCCTGCGGTGCCGTGACCGGCTGGCCGTCGAGGGTGAGTCGAAGGCCCGCCGGTTGCGACGCCAGCGTGATCCGCACCTTTTGCGGCAGCACGTCGCGGGTGACTTCCGTGCTCATGCCCGCGCTGTCGGTGGCACGCAGATGAAAGCGCAACCAGATGTTGTCGGATGTCTCGCCTCGCGTCAGAAACTTGGCGCTGCCGCTGGTGCCCGTGGTGGGTAGCACGAAGGGGTGCGTGTGTGTGTCGTGGTGCAAGTCCACCCACCACGACAGGCTGTTCGCGCCGAGCACGCCGTCCTGCGCGTCGCTTGCACGGCCTTCGAAGATCAGCGTGTCGCCGGCCCTGAATGTCGATCCGTCTGCCGGTGACACAATCACCGGCTCGGGCGGCGAGCCGACCGAGTCGCCCTCGCCACCGCAAGACACGAGCCCGATCGCCGATATGGCGATCAGTAACGCCGCACAAAGTCTCAGGAATCGCAGCTGCAAGACGCCTCCGCGCGCAAATGTCAGAGTGGCCGATACGGCTCAAGCCGCCCGTGCGCACGATGCGACTGCTGTCTCCTTGTCCAGGAGAAGGGCACGATCGCGCCGCCGCAGGGGGCAAGGTACGTGCCCGCTGCCTTGACATTGCTGCGGTGTTACACGGCCACGGCGTGTTGACGGCCCGCCGAACCTCGACAAAGCACGCCGGCGTCGGAGCGCTGATGGCTTGACGCCGGAGCTGCGCCTAGGGGGACGTGAAGCGCACGATGCCCGACTGCGTCAGCACCAGCAGCGCGCCGTCGTTGGCCACCAGCATGCCCACCGGCGAGCCCGACACGCTGCCGAACGCGTAGGCGGCATTGCCGTTGGCCATGTCGACGCGGCCGATCACCGGGTTGCAGAAGTCGGTGAAGTAGTAGCTGCCACGGTAGGCCTGTGGGAACGGGCCCGAGTCGGGATAGAACGCGCCACCGATGATCGCACAGCCGTTGAAGAAGCCGGCGGTGCCGTTGGCCGCGCTGTTGTGGTCGTAGGCGAACAGCGGCGCGGTGACGCCGCTGGCGCTGGTCGGACCTTCGGTAGACGGCCAGCCGTAGTTCGCGCCCGGCGCGCCGAGGTTGATCTCTTCCCAGGTGCTCTGGCCGACGTCGTTGATGTGCATGCGGCCGTCGCTCGGGCTGCAAGGCGAACGTGAACGGATTGCGCAAGCCGCGCGCCCAGATCGCGCAGACGTCAGCTTGCCCGGCGTCGCGCGGATAGAACGGGTTGTCGGCCGGGATCGTGCCGTCGTCGTTGAAGCGCAGCATCTTGCCGAACGGGTCGTTCAGGATCGGGCGCCTTGGTGCCGTCGGCGTTGTCGCCGACCGCGACGTAGAGCTTGCCGTCGTTGCCGAAGTGCAGTCGCGCCGCCGTTGTGGTTGGTGGCGCTCGATAGCGCGGGCAGGTTCGAGCGATCTGCACTTCGTTGCCCGGCCGTGGCGTTGCCGCTCGCGGTGAAGCGGCTGATGCGGTTGTGCGTACCGCCGGCGACGTGGACGGTGTAGTACACGTAGATGAAGCCGTTGCTCGGCGAAGTTGGGGTGCGGTGTCACGCCGAGCAGGCCGCGTTCGCCCTGGGCGTCGACCGCGAGCGTGAGCATCGTGCCGATGCGATGCACCGTTGCTTTGCAGCACGCGCAAGCGTGCCACCCTGTTGTGCGACCAGCAGGCGCCCGTCGGGCAGTTGCGTGAACGCGGTGGCCGACGACAGCCCGGTCACGAAGGTCGCATCGCGGGCGAAGCCGCCGGGCATTGCGCGGGAGCCACCGAAGCGCACCGTGCGCGTGACCCAGGCCGATTGGTTGCCTGCCGCATCGCGGGCACGCGCACGCAGCACGTGCTGCCCCGAGGCGTATGGCGTGGTGTCCACGGTCGTCGCGTAGTGCGAGGACGTGTCGTTGGCCAGCGTCACGCCGTCGACCTGAAACTCGACGTTGACCACGCCGACGTTGTCGCTGGCGCTGGCCGCGAACGGGATCGATCCCGTGAGCTCGTTGGCGAACGACGCCGGCGCGGTGATGCTCACCGTCGGCGGCTGCGTGTCGCCGGTGGCCGGGTTGATCGTCACCGAGACTGCGGCGCTGGTGACGACGATGCCGCAGTTGTCGGTGGCGCGCGCGGTGAGGGTGTGAGTGCCGGCCGATGCCGGTGTCCAGCTCACCGAGTATGGCGCGCTGGTGTCCGCGGCGCCGATGGCCGTGCTGCCGTCGAAGAACTGCACGCTGGTGATGCTGCCGTCGCTGTCGCCGGCGGTGGCAGTGAGCGTGATCGGGGTGCCGACCGTGCCGCTACTGCCGCCGGCGGGTGCAGTGAGCGCCACGGTGGGCGGGGCGCCGGCCGGCCCCTGATCGATGAAGGTGGCGGTGTAGGTGGTGTTCGCCGCCGGTGTGCTGATCGTGTGCGACGCGCGTGCCGCCGGGGCTCCAGCTGCTGAACTGGTAGTTGCGGCAGTTGAAAGCCTGGTTGGCGGCGCCGAGGTCGCGTTCGATGCCGACGACGCCGGTGAAGGCGTGCGGCGCCGTGGTCGGCTGGCCGTCGAGCGTGAGGCGCAGACCGGTGGGCTGCGTGGCCAACGTGACCTGGGCCTTGCGTGGCAGCACGTCGCGCGTGACTTCGTGGGTGGCACCGGCGCTGTCGGTGGCGCGAAGGTGAAAGCGGTAGAAGATGTTGTCGGAGACCTCGCCGCGCACCGGAATGGTCGCGCTGGCCGCTGCCGCCGGGAGTGGGTTGCACGAACGGATGCGAGTGGCTGTCGTGGTGCAGGTCGGCCCACCACGTCAGTTGGCTGGCGGCGAGCGCGCCGTCTTGCGCATCGTTGCCGCTGCCGGCAAAGTTGAGCGTGTCGCCGGCGCGGAAGGTGGACTGCCGCGGCAGGCGAGGTGATCGTCGGCACCGGTGCGGTATTCGGCGGCGGCGGCGGTGGAGGTGGAGGTGGAGGTGCAGGCGGCGGAGGCTCAGGTACAGGTGCAGGGCCGGGCGCAGGGCCAGGTGCGGGACCGGGTGCAGGTCCTGGCACTGGAGCAGGTCCGGCCACGGGCGCCGGTGTGGGATCGTTGCCACCGCAAGCGCTGACCAGCGCGCACAACGCAAACAACTGGATCCAGCGGACGCTGCGAGTCGGGCGATGCATCATGCGGGCTCCCGAAAGTGGCCAGGCCGTCGGCGCAGCCGGCGGATTGTGTTTTCGTTGCGGCGGACGCCTGTCACAAGACGTTGCTCCGCGGGCGCTGCGACGGCAAGCCGCTGCCGCGGCTCAAACGGCCACCGGCGCCTTGATCGCCGGGTGGTTTCGTACTCGAGGATCTCGAAGTCCTCGAACGCGTAGTCGAAGATCGACGGCGGCCGGCGCTTCAGGCGCAGCGAGCGGATAGGCGAGCGGCTGCGCGCGCGAGCTGCGTCTGCACCTGCTCGACGTGGTTGCTGTAGATGTGGCAGTCGCCGCCGGTCCAGATGAAGTCGCCGACGTCGAGGTCGCACTGCTGCGCCAGCATGTGCGTCAGCAGCGCGTAGCTGGCGATGTTGAACGGCACGCCGAGAAAGATGTCGGCGCTGCGCTGGTAGAGCTGGCAGCTGAGCGCCGCCGCTGTCGGGCCACGTAGAACTGGAAGAAGGCGTGGCACGGCGCCAGCGCCATCTTCGGCAGGTCGGCCACGTTCCAGGCGCTGACGATGATGCGCCGCGAGTCGGGGTCGCTCTTCAGTTGCTTGACCACCTGCGCGATCTGGTCGACGTGGCCGCCGTCGGGCGTGGGCCAGCTGCGCCACTGCACGCCGTACACCGGCCCGAGGTCGCCCTCGGGGCTCGCCCACTCGTCCCAGATGGTGACGCCGCGCTCCCGCAGCCAGTTGGCGTTGGACTCGCCGCGCAGGAACCACAGCAGCTCCAGCGCGATGCTCTTGAAGTGCACCTTCTTGGTGGTGACCAGCGGAAAGCCCTCGCGCAGGTCGAAGCGCATCTGGTGGCCGAACACGCTGCGCGTGCCGGTGCCGGTGCGGTCGGCCTTCGACACGCCGTGCGTGAACACGTGGCGCATGAAGTCTTCGTACTGCGAGCGGACTGGGCGCGGCGAACTCATGCCGCGCATTCTAGGAGCGCGCCGTCTCGGCAGTCGCCGGCTCGAGGTCGAACTGCATGCGCCGCCAGCCGCGCGTACAGGCCGCCGCGCGCCACCAGCTCGGCATGCGTGCCGGTCTCGACGATGCGCGCCCTGGTCCAGCACGACGATGCGGTCGGCGCGCTGCACGGTGGCCAGGCGGTGCGCGATCACCAGCGTCGTGCGGTCGCGCATCGCCGCTTCGAGCGCGGCCTGCACCATGCGCTCGCTCTCGGCGTCGAGCGCGCTGGTGGCTTCGTCGAGCAGCAGCAGCGGCGGGTTCTTCAGCATCGCGCGCGCGATCGCGATGCGCTGGCGCTGGCCGCCCGACAGCCGCACGCCGCGCTCGCCGAGGAAGCTGGCGTAGCCCTCGGGCAGGGCGCTGATGAAGTCGTGCGCGAAGGCGGCCCGCGCGGCGGCGATCACCTCGTCGTCGCTGGCGCCGGGCCGGCCGTAGCGGATGTTCTCCATCGCGCTGGTCGAGAACACCGCGCTGTCCTGCGGCACGATGCCGATGCGCCCGCGCAGGTCGGCCAGCGTCAGCTCGCGCACCGGCACGCCGTCGAGCCGCACGCTGCCGCTGCCGGCGTCGTAGAAGCGCAGCAGCAGCTGGAACACCGTGCTCTTGCCGGCGCCGCTGGGGCCGACCAGCGCCACCGTCTCGCCGGGCTGCACCTGCAGGCGTGACGTCGCGCAGCGCGGCGTGCTGCGGCCGCGAGGGGTAGTGGAAGCTGACGCTGCTCGAACGCGCACCGCCGAGCCGCCGCTGCACGGCCGGCAGCGCGCGCGGCATGCGCGGGCTCGGCCACCGGCGAGCGCGCGGCCAGCAACTCCATCAGCCGCTCGGTGGCGCCGGCGGCGCGCAGCAGGTCGCCGTAGACCTCGGCCAGCACCGCCACGCTGCTGACGAGGATGATCACGTAGACCACGGTCTGCCCGAGGTGGCCGGCGCTGATGTCGCCGGCGCAGCACCGCCTGCGTGCCCTGGTACAGGCCCCACAGCAGCGCGCCGAAGGTGGCGGTGATGATGAAGGCCACCAGCGCCGCGCGCACGCGCGTGCGCTTGCGCGCGGTGTCGAAGGCGCGCTTCGGTGGCGCGTGCGAAGCGCGCCGCCTCGCGCGCCTCCTGCATGTAGCTCTGCACCACCGGGATGGCGTTCAGCACCTCGGCGGCGATCGCGCTGGAGTCGGCCACCCGGTCCTGGCTGGCGCGGCTCAGGCTTGCGCACGCGGCGGCCGAAGTAGCAGCGTCGGCAGCACCACCAGCACCAGGATGCCGAGCACCTGCGTCATCACGTAGGGGTTGGTGACGACCAGCATGGCCAGCGCGCCGAGGCCCATCACCGTGTTGCGCAGGCCCATGCTCAGGCTGGAGCCGACCACGGTCTGCACCAGCGTCGTGTCGGTGGTCAGGCGCGACAGCACCTCGCCGGTCTGCGTGGTCTCGAAGAACTCGGGGCTCTGCTGCAGCACGTGCGCGTAGACCGCGTTGCGCAGGTCGGCGGTGACGCGCTCGCCGAGCCAGCTGACCATGTAGAAGCGCGCCGCCGAGAACAGGCCCAGCGCGGCGCCGACGGCGAACAGCGCGAGGAAGTGCTCGCGCAGCGCCATCACGCGCTGCGCCGGGGTCGGCGGCGACCAGGCCCTGGTCGATCAGCGGACTTCAGCGCCAGCGGAAACACCAGCGTGGTGGCCGCGCGCCAGCACCAGGAACAGCAGCGCCAGCGCGATGCGGCCGCGGTAGGGCCGCAGGAAGGGCAGCAGGCCCGACAGCGAACGCGGCGACCCTTTGGCCGCCGGCGCGCGCGCCGCGGCCCCGGGTGCGCGCCAGGTGGAACCGGGGTTGGCAGCCATCGCGGCAGTCTACGGTGCGCGCCGCTCGGACCCGGACCGGCTGGTCGGTCGACGGCCGATCCGACCGGCTACTGAGCACCGGTCATGGGGAATTTCCGGCCTTCGAATAAGGGGGGTCATGCCGCCATGGCGGTGTTGGGCACTGCAAACGTGGTCTCCCCGTCGATGGCGCATTCATGGCGGACGGTGATAATCGTTGCATCGTGTCGCACGAACTGCCATCCCAGACCGACTGGATCACGCGCGTCAGCCGCACGCTGGTGCAGCTGGGCTTCGTGCCGTCGCTGGTGCTGGCTACCGTGGTGCTGGTGCCGATCTTCACGATGCTGGCGCCCTTGCTGGTGATGGCGCTGGGCAAAGGCTCGCCGGCCATCGCGGCGCAGGTGGGTGCGCTGTCGGCGTTGATCCTGGTGCCTGCCATCGGGGCGCTGGTGCTGCGCCTGTTGTTCCAGCTCGAGCGCGCCCGCGCACGGCTGGCGGTGCTGGCCACGCAGGACGCGCTCACCGGCGTGCACAACCGGCGCTATTTCTTCGAGATCGCCGAGCGCGAGTGGCAGCGCAGCAAGCGTTACGGCGAAGACAGCGCGCTGCTGCTGATCGATGCCGACAACTTCAAGTCGATCAACGACCTGCATGGCCACATGTGCGGCGACAAGCTGCTGGTGGCGATCGCGCGCGCAGTGCGTGCCACGCTGCGCACCTCCGACCTGATGGCGCGTTTCGGCGGCGAGGAGCTGGTGATCCTGCTGCCGCACACCGATCCGCTGGGCGCGCTCGACGTCGCCGAGCGCATCCGCGAGCGGGTGGCCGGCGGCCGGCTCGATTGGCATGGCGAGAAGGTGGGCATCACGGTCAGCGTCGGCGTGGCCTCGTATGGCGGCGACGACCGCACGCTCGACGCGCTGGTGCACGACGCCGACCTGGCGCTCTACGCGGCCAAGAAGGCCGGCCGCAACTGCGTGCGTGCCGCGCCGATCCGCCCGCGCCGCAGCGGCGAAGCCCACCGCGAAACCTCCAAGTAGCGCCGCGCTACGATAGGCGCCGCGCTGCCGCGTCGGCGGCGGCGCCTGCGTACGAGGAGCATCACCATGCGCATGGCCGGCGACGACCTGCACCTGCACAACGAGTACCTGCGCAACTGCTGGTACGTGGCCGCCTGGGCCCACGAGCTGATCGACGGCAAGCTGCTGGCGCGCACGATCCTCGACCAGCCGATCCTGCTCTACAAGGGCGACTCGGGTCGCGCAGTGGCGCTCGACGACCGCTGCTGCCACCGCGGCGCGCGGCTGTCGAAGGGCCGCCTCGAGGGCGACTGCGTGCGCTGCATGTACCACGGCCTCAAGTTCGACGGCAGCGGTGCCTGCGTGCAGATCCCCGGGCAGGACACCGTGCCCAAGGGCATGGGCGTGCGCAGCCATCCGGTGATCGAGCGCGACTCGCTGGTGTGGATCTGGATGGGCGAGGCCGACAAGGCCGACGAATCGCTGATCGTCGACTTCCCCTACCTGCGCGAGCCGGGCTGGCGCGGTGTGCCCGACTACCTGCACTACGACGCCAACTACCTGCTGATCGTCGACAACCTGGCCGACTTTGCGCACCTGGCGTTCGTGCACCGGCACACGCTCGGCGGCTCGGAGGAGTACGCGTTCAAGACCAAGCCGGTCGAGGTGGAACGCCAGCCGCGCGGCTTCCGCGTCAAGCGCATGCACATGAATGCCGAGGTGCCGCCGTTCCACCGCAAGGTGACGCGCAGCGACGCACGCATCGACCGCTGGAACGTCGGCACCATGCACATCCCCGGCGTCTTCTTCCTCGAGTCGGGCTTCGCGCCGGCGGGCTCGGGCATCGAGCGCGGCGACATCTCGCAGGCCAGGCAGTACCGCAATTGCCAGTTCTTCACGCCGGAGACGTGCAAGACCACGCACTTCTTCTGGAACTACCTGCACAACTGGAATCTCGACGACTCCGACCATCGCGCTGTCGCTGCACGACAGCATGGTCGAGGGCTTCCACGAGGACAAGGCGATCATCGAGCAGCAGCAGCGCACGTTCGACGCCGACCCGGGGTTCCGCATGCATCCGATCGCCGCCGACGCGCCGCTGGCGCACTTTCGCCGCGTGCTGGCGCAATTGATCGCACAGGAGCGCGGTGCCGCACTGGCCGCTTGAACTGGCGGGGCAGGGCAACGGCGCTACATCGCGAGCCGCTTGCCGTAGCCCGTCATCTCGAGGTAGCCGCGGCCGACGCGGCGGCCGCGCGTCGTCGAGCAGGTCGGACAGACCTTCCCAATAGAGCGCGCCGTTGCTCAGGCGGCCGTCGAGTTCCTGCGCATCCATGAGCGAACGCACCGTGAAGCGGCCTGCAGGGCGTCTCGATCAGCCACTGCACCGGGTAGCGCGCCTGCGAAGCGGCGCTGGTCCACCAGCGTCTGCGGCATGAAGCGCAGTTCGTCGGGAGCAAAGCTGCGCACGTGGCCGTCGGCGCCGCGGTGGCTGCCGCCGGCCCACAGCGCGCTGCCGTCGGCGCGGCGCAGCCGAAACGCCATCAACGCGCCGCCGTCGTCGAGATTGAAGCCGATCCAGTCCCAGCCCACCGCCTCGGGCGGCAGGTACTCGTCGCTCCACTCGTGGTCGAGCCAGGCGCGGCCTTGCAGCGCCGTGCGCTGCCGTCGCGCTGCGAGCAGGGCCTGCACGCTCAGCTGCGGCAGGCTGTAGTAGTGGCTGGCTTGCTGCGGCAGCGGGCCCTTGCGCGAAAAGCCCGCCACGCCTTGCAACAGCACGGGCTGCGTGGCGAGCAGGTCCAGTCTGCAGGCCGAACGGGGCGTCGGCGCCGCCGACCCGTGCGACATAACGGCCGGCGCGTCGCCAGCCGACTCGCGCCGCAGCGACCAGCGTCCCAGTCCGCACGTCGGTGTCGCCTCGCGCCGCGTGCGCGTCGGCCGCGCTGCTCGTCGCCCGACCAGCGCTGCGTGCGCTGTGCCTGCAGATGGCGGCCGGCCGCGATGTCGCTCAGCGCCGCGTGCGCGAACAGCAGCTGGCGCGGCGCGAAGCGGCTCGGCAACGACGTCGCCAGGCCGGTGCGATGCCGAAAGAACGTGATCTGGAAGCCGATCGGCGCGGCCCGTGACACGTCGAGCCAGCCGGTGGCGTACCACCACTCGTTGCGCGCCCCGGATGCGCACCGTGGTCGCGCGGCCAACGCAACACGCGACCCTCGCGCACAGCGTCGTCGTCCGGACAGCGCGCGCGCGAGGCCCGGCAGCGCGGCGAACCCGCGCAGCGCGGCCAGCAGACGGCGGCGCCTCACCAGTCTTCCTTCACGGCCAGCACCGCAGCGCGCGACGCCGCATGGCGAGTGGCCAGCGCCGCCGTGACCACACCGAGCACGAGCACCGTGACGCCCAGCGCGAACACGCGCTGCCACGGCACGCGCAGCGCCATCGTCCAGTGAAAACTCTGCGGATTGACCACGTGCACGAGCACCACGCTGACGGCGATGCCGATGCGCCACGCCGAGCAGCACGCCCGCGGCCAGCCAGGCCGCGGCTTCGCCGGTGACGATGGCCAGCACCTGGGCGCGCGTCAAGCCGAGGTGGACCAGCAGGCCGAACTCCTTGCGCCGCGCCAGCACCTGGGCCGACAGGCTGGCCGCCACGCCGACCAGGCCGACCACGATCGCCACCGCCTGCAGGTAGCGCGTGACGGCGAAGCTGCGGTCGAAGATGGTCAGTGACAACGCGCGCAACTCGCCGGCGCTGGCGGTGTCCATCGGCACGTCGGGGCCGGCCAGGTCGCGCAGGCGTTCGATCACCGCAGACGCGTCGGCGCCCGGCGCCAGCCACACGGCGGCCTCGTTGACGCGCGCATCGCCGCCGTGCCGCCGCCACAGCGATGGCTCGATCACCACGGCGCCGAACTGGCGTGCGTAGTCGCGCCAGATGCCCGCCACGCGCAGGCGCTGCGGGCCAGCGGGCAACGGCAGGTCGATGACTTCGCCGACGTGCCAGCCGTACAGCGCAGCGGCCGGTTCGCTGACGAAGACGACGTTGCGGTCCGCGGCGCTGCGGCACGTCGCCGATCCAGGGCAGGGCGTTCGCCGTGCGATCGACCGGCCGCACGATCAACGCCACCGCCGGGCGCTGGGGGTCGAGCGACAGCGAGCGCACGCGCGAGGCGCGCACCCGCGCCACGCCGGGGATCGGCGCGGCCTGGTCGGCGAAGGCGGCTGGCAGCGTGTTGGTGTCGGCCTGCGCGCCGAGCCGCCGACCGTGCGCAGGTACAGGTCGGCCGGCAGCACGCCGTCGAGCCACGACGACACCGCGTCACGAAAGCTGCCCACCATCACCAGCAGCGCCACCGACAGCGCCACGCTGGCCACCACGCCGGCCACTGCGGCGCTGGCCGTGTGGCGCTGGTGCCGCGCGCGTTGCCAGGCCAGCAGCAGCAGCGGCTGCGCGTTGCGATGCGTCGCGTCGAGCAGCGCCTGCACGGTGGCCGGCACCAGCGCCACGCCGCCCGCCAGCAAGGCGGCCACCGAGGCATAGGCGGCCAGCGGCAGGCCACGCCACGGCGGCAACAGCGCCAGCGCGCCCGCCGCCAGCAGCAGCGTCCAGCGCCGGCAGCAGGCGCGAGCATCGCGCCGGCCTGGGCGCGACAGGCCCTTCAGCGCCTGCGCCGGTGCCAGCCGTTCGGCCGCACGCGCCGGCCACCAGGCGCCGCCCACGGCGGCAGCGACGCCGAGTGCGCCGTACAGCAGCGCTGTCCACACACCGAGCTGCAAGCGCAGGCGCGGTGCCCGGAAAGTAGCCGCCGCCGAGGTCGCCGCCGAGCGCGCGCAGCGCCAGCCAGGCCAGCGCCGGCGCCCGCCGCCAGACCGAGCACGCTGCCGAAGGCGCCGATGCACGCCGCCTCGGCGAGCACCCAGGCGCGGCGCTCGCGCGCCGTCAGGCCGAGCACGCCGAGCAGCGCGAAGGTCGGCGTGCGCTGCGCCACCGACAGCGCCAGCACCGAGTAGACGAGGAAGGCGCCGACCAGCAGCGCCACCAGCGCCAGCACGCTCAGGTTCACGCGATAGGCGCGCGACAGGTTCGACACCCGCTGCTCGGCCTCGTCGGCGGCGGCCACGCGCACGTCGTCGGGCCACGGCCGCTGGCGCATGCCAGCGCTCGGCGCTCGACGCCGGGCATCAGGCGCAGGTCGATGCGCGACAGCCGCCCGGCGCATGCCCAAGCGCGCGCTGCGCCGCCGCGATGTCGATCACCAGCAGCGGCGGGCCGCCCACCGCCACGCGTGCCGGCGACGCGCAGCCGCTGCCAGCCCGCGGCGCCGCGCAGCTCGATGACGTCGCCGCCGCGCACGTTCAGGCGCTGCAAGGCCGTGGCGTTGGCGAACACGGCGTCGGGATCGAGCACCGCCAGGCGATCCGACGTGGCGTCCAGCCGCGGCAGCAACGACGGCGCGACGCTGGCCACTTGCAGCGCGTCGATGCCGAGCACGCGCAGCGACAACGCGCTCGGCGCTGGCCGAGGCGCGCGCCGCGACGTCGAGCTCCACCACCGGGCTCGGCCACCCGCACCGCGTCGTCGCGCAGCCAGCGAATCGATCAGCGCGTCGTCGAAGCCCTCGCGCGTGCGCGCGGCGATCGTCAGGTCGGGTTCGCCGTTGGCAGCGCGCACGGCGCCGGCAAACTCCGACAACGCCGAGGCGTTGATCAGGTGCACGGAGAATGCCAGCGCCACCCCCACCGCGACGGCCAGCGCCACGGTCGCATGCCGCCACGGATGCAGGCGCCACTCGGGCAGCGACAGCGCGCGCAGGCACCGCCAGGGTGCTGCAACATGGCCTGATCGTACGGCGCGCGCGGCCGTGGCCGCCGTCGCGTGCCGTCAGCGGCTCGGCGATGCGTCGACCACGCCGGTGGGCTCCAGCCGCAGCACCCGATCGGCGCAGCCGGGCGGCGGCGGGCGAATGCGTCACCAGCAGGCAGGCCGATCCTTCCTCGCGCACCTGGCGTGCCAGCAGCTCGAGCGCGCGCCCGGCCTGCAGCGGATCGAGGTTGCCGGTCGGCTCGTCGGCCAGCACCAGCGCCGGCTGGTGCACCAGCGCGCGCGCCAGGGCCACGCGTTGCAGCTGGCCGCCCGACAGCTGCGCCGGCCAGCGCGCGGCCAGCGCCTGCAGGCCGACGCGCTCGAGCAGCGTCGCCACACGCGCCGCGTCGGGCCGACCGAGCAGCAGCAGCGGCAGGGCCACGTTGTCGGCCACGCTCAGGTGCGGCAGCACGTGGAAGGCCTGGAACACGAAGCCCAGGTGTTCGCGCCGCCAGCGCGCGCGTGCATCGGCGTCGAGCGCGGCGATCGACCGGCCGCGAAAGGCGATGTCGCCGCGGTCGACGTCTTCGAGGCCGGCGATGCAGTTGAGCAGCGTCGACTTGCCGACGCCCGACTCGCCGATCAGCACGACGAACTCGCCGGCCGCGATGCGCAGCGACACCTGCTGGAACACCGGCACGTCGCCATAGGATTTGGCGAGCGCGCGCACCTCGAGCATGTGGCCATCATGCCGCACGCGGTACGCCGCGAGCCTGACACGTCGCCGCGAGTGCCGCGTCAGCCGCGCTACGCGCGAGGTGCGGTCGACCTGATCGCGGTCGCGCGTCGCGTCAGCGCGAAACCGGCGCGCGCGCCACCAGCTTGCGCAATTCGGCCAGCTTGGCTTTCAGCGCCTGCCGATGCGTCGGGCCCGACGCGCAGCAGGATGCGTTGCCCGGACGACAGCGACTGCAGGTCGGTGTCGGCGAACTCATAGCGCAGCCACGGTTGCGTCGACGGCACGCTGCCCTTGACCTCGGTGAGCTGCATCAGCGGCCCCGCCGCCGGCGGCTCGGGCGTCGCGAGCAGATGGTCGATCACCTCGACCACGCGGTCGTTGAAGTAGCGGCCCGGATAGCCCAGCTCCTCGTAGGTCTTTTGCAGCTGCGGGTACATGCTGCACGTACAGCGCCGCGGCCTGCTGCGCATTCACGGAGTTGATCAGCGTCACCAGCGGCGTGTAGCGGCCGGCGTTCTCGGCGGCGATGTTGCGCAACTCGCCGTCGCCGCTGACGCTGAAGCGCCCGGGCGTCGGGTTGACCGGCCACAAGCGCGGCGCGCGCATGCGCGCGCGCCAGGCTGTCGACGGTGACGACCAGGCGGCGCGAAAAGTCTTCGGTCTGCACGAAACGCAGCACCGCCGATTGGCCCAGCAACTCGGTCAGGCCCTGCCGCCACGATGTCTGCGCGTCGCCGGTCGGCGGCGCGCTGGCCGCTGCCAGCGACGCATCGATCGGATTTCGGATCGCCGGCACGCTGGCCGCCACCGAGGCCGGCGCGGCCGGTGCCTCGGCCACCGGTGGCGCGGCGGGTTCGGCTCGACGGCCGCGGGCGTTGCTGGTACCAGTACAGGCCACCGAGCCCGAGCACGGTGAGCAACAGCTGCGGCCACGGCAGCGATGGACATCCGGTTCATGAAGTGCCCCTTGCAGCCTGCGGAAAGTCAATGTCTGGTCAGGTCAGGCATAGCACCATAACGCGTTTCGGCAGTGCCCGGAGGGCTCAAGGGCACGTCGGTGGCCCCGGCAGCAGGCGTTGCGCGAGGCCAAGCACCCGTTGAAACGCCAGCGGCTCGTCGCAGGCCACACTGTGGCGGGCCATCGAACGCAGCCAGGTCAATTGGCGCTTGGCGAGCTGGCGCGTGGCGGCGATGCCGCGCTCGCGCAGGCCGGCCGGCGCGCCGCTGTCGAGCGCAGCCCAGGCCTGGCGGTAGCCCACGCAGCGCATCGACGGCAGCGCGGCGTGCAGGTCGCCGCGTGCGCGCAAGGCGCGCACCTCGTCGAGCAAGCCGCGTTGCAGCATCTGCTCGAAACGCTCGGCGATGCGTGCGTGCAGCCAGCCACGCTCGGCCGGCTCCAGAGCGATCAGCGGCACCGGCAGGCCCGCCGGCGGGCGTTGGCCCTGCAGCTGCGACAGCGCCTGGCCGGTGACCTGCCACACCTCCAGCGCGCGCTGGATGCGTTGCGCGTCGTGCGGCGCCAGGCGCGCCGCGGTGTCGGGATCGACGCGCGCCAGCTCCGCGTGCAGCGCCGGCCAGCCCAGCGCGGCGGCCCGGGCATCGATGGCCGCGCGCACGCTCGGCGTCGGCCTCGGGCAAGTTGTCGAAGGCCTTGCAGCAGCGCTTTCAGGTACAGCATCGTGCCGCCCGACCAGCAGCGCCACGCGGCCACGCTGGTTGATGTCGCCGATCAGGCGCGTCGCGTCGCTCGCGAAGCGGGCGGCCGAGTAACGCGCGGCCGGATCGAGGATGTCGATCAGGTGATGCGGCACCTGCGCGCGCTCGGCGCGGCTCGGCTTGGCGGTGCCGATGTCCATGCCGCGGTACACCTGCGCCGAGTCGACGCTGATGATCTCGAGTTCGATGTGCCGGGCCAGCGCCATCGCGAGCGCGCTCTTGCCGCTGGCGGTGGGGCCGGCCAGCACCAGTGCACGCGGCGTCATCGCTGCAAGGCTCGGCGCATCGCGCGCAGCATACCTGCGCGCTGGAGCGCTCAGCTGTTCAGACCAGTGCGTGCAAGCGGGCGAGATTCACCATGCGCTCGATCTCGCGGTCGCGCAGGCCGCGCCGGCGCAGCGCGTCGGCGGTCTCGAGCAGGTAGTCCAGCGTGGTGCCGAAGCGGCCCTTCGCATGCTTGAAGACATGCACCAGGTCGCGGTCGGCCATCGTCTCGACGAAGCTCGGGCTGCGCCGGCAGAGCGTGAACGCCAGCGCGCGCACCTCGCCATGCGGCGTGCGGCACGGCAGAAACCGGGGGTCGTACACCGCCGAGGGCATCTCGCGCTGCCACAGCCGCTCCAGCTCGGCGGCGGCACGCCGGCGCGGCACGCGGTAGGCCACGCCGTGGCACGAGCCGCCAGGCAGCAGCGCGAACACCAGGCCCGGCAGCTCGGGCGTGCCGCGGTTGACGCGCGAGCGCATGCGCAGCGCGCGATGCCAGCCGTGGATGTGGCCCGCCCGGTGCTCGGCGGCGTCGAACTCCGGCCGCGCGATCAGCGATGCGTAGCCGAACACCCAGAGATCTTCGCGCCCGCCCCACTGCGCGGTGGCTCGCAGCAGCATCTCTTCGGGGTCGCGGCGGTTCACGCTCATGTCCATCGGGCATCAAGAATGCCAGAGCAATGGCCGTACAGTGCAGTCGTTGACCACACAACTCGGCCTCGCCAGAATGATTTTTCACACGTGAGTGCGCCGTCCATGCATCCGACCGTCCAGCAGGTGACGCAGCGCATCGCGAGCGCAGCGCCGCGCCCCGCCGCGCCTACCTCGCGCGGGTGGAGCGGCTGGCCTCGCGGCCGCGCGGCTCCGACCGCATGGGCTGCGCCAACGTGGCGCACGCCTTCGCGGCGCTGCCGGCGCGACGAGCAAGCTGCGCGTGGTCGCCGAGCGCGCGCCGAACATCGGCCATCGTCACCGCCTACAACGACATGCTGTCGGCGCACCAGCCGTACGAGCGCTTCCCGGCCTGATCCGCGACGAGGCGCGCGCGCTCGGCGCCACCGCGCAGGTGGCCGGCGGCGTGCCGGCGATGTGCGACGGCGTCACGCAGGGCCTGCCCGGCATGGAGCTGAGCCTGTTCTCGCGCGACACCATCGCGATGGGCACCGCGGTCGCGCTGACCCACGACGTGTTCGACGCCGCGCTGCTGCTGGGCGTGTGCGACAAGATCGTGCCGGGCCTGCTGATCGGCGCGCTGCACTTCGGCCACCTGCCGTGCGTGTTCGTGCCGGCCGGGCCGATGCCAGCGGGCCTGTCGAACAACGAGAAGTCCAAGGTGCGCGAGCAGCCCGCGCAAGGGCTGGTCGGCCGCGACGAGCTGCTGGAGGCCGAGCAGGCGGCCTACCACGGCGCCGGGCACCTGCACCTTCTACGGCACCGCCAACAGCAACCAGATGCTGCTCGAGGCGATGGGCCTGCACGTGCCGGGCACCGCCTTCGTGCACCCGCAACGACCGCGATGCGCGAGGCGCTGACGCGCGAGGCGGTGCGCACGCGTGCTGGCCATCGTGCCGGGGCAGCGGCGCCTGCCGATCGGCCGGCTGGTCGACGAGCGGGTGATCGTCAACGCGATGGTGGCGCTGCTGGCCACCGGCGGCTCGACCAACCACCTGATCCACTGGGTGGCGGTGGCGCGCGCGGCCGGCATCGACGATCGACTGGGCCGACTTCGCCGAGCTGTCGGCGGTGGTGCCGCTGCTGGCGCGCGTCTATCCCAACGGCAGCGCCGACGTCAACGAGTTCCAGGCCGCCGGCGGCCCCGGCTTCGTGATGCGCGAACTGCTCGCATGCGGGCCTGCTGCACAGCGACGTGCTGACGGTGCGACGCCCGCGGCATCGCCGCCTACGGCCGCGTGCCCGAGCTGGCGCGCGGGCACTTGCGCTGGCGCGACTTGCCTGCCGCGAGCGGCGACGACGACGATCGTGCGCGACGCGCGCCGACCCGTTCACCGCCACCGGCGGCCTGAAGCTGCTGACCGGCAACCTCGGGCGCGCGGTGATCAAGGTGTCGGCGGTGCCCGAGGACCGCCACGTGATCGAGGCGCCGGCGCGCGTGTTCGACAGCCAGGAGGCGCTGCTCGCCGCCTTCAAGGCCGGCGAACTGGAGCGCGACGTCGTCGCCGTGGTGCGCTTCCAGGGCCCGCAGGCCAACGGCATGCCCGAGCTGCACAAGCTGACGCCGCCGCTGGCGGTGCTGCAGGGCAAGGGCTTCAAGGTGGCGCTGGTCACCGACGGCCGCATGAGCGGCGCCTCGGGCAAGGTGCCGGCCGCCATCCACGTCACGCCCGAGGCGCTGGCCGGCGGGCCGCTGGCCAAGGTGCGCAACGGCGACGTCGTGCGGCTCGACGCCGACGCCGGCACGCTCGAGGCGCTGGTCGATGCGCTGACCTGGGCCGAGCGCGAGCCGGCAACGATCGATCCCATGCCAGGCCGACGACAATGCGCACGGCCTGGGCCGCGAGCTGTTCGCCGGCATGCGCCGCAACGTCAACGGCGCCGAGGAGGGCGCCTGCAGATGGCTGTGAGGAACCCTCGATGTTGAACACGCTGTCGCTGGCTGCAGCACGGCCCGGTGATCCCGGTGATCGTGCTGCAGCGGGTCGAACACGCGGTGCCGCTGGCCGGGCGCTGGTGGCCGGCGGCGTCCGCGTGCTCGAGGTCACGCTGCGCACGCCGGTGGCGCTGGGTGCATCGAGGCGATCGCCAAGGCGGTGCCGCGAGGCCGTGCGTCGGCGCCGGCACGGTGCGCAGCGCGCCGACGCGCAGGCCGCGCGCGACGCCGGCTGCGCGTTCGGCGTCAGCCCGGGCTACACGCGCGCGGTCGGCGCGGCCTGCCGCGACGCCGGCCTGCCGCTGCTGCCGGGCGTGGCCACGGCCAGCGAGGTGATGACCGCCCAGGACGACGGCTTCACGTTCCTGAAGTTCTTTCCCGGCCGTGCCGGCCGGCGGCATGGCGATGCTGAAGGCCTGGCACGGGCCGTTCCCCGACGTGGCGTTCTGCCCCACCGGCGGCATCAGCGCCGACAACGCGCGCGAGTTCCTGGCGCTGCCCAACGTGCAGGTGTGCGGCGGCTCGTGGCTGACGCCGGCCGACGCGATGGAGCGGGCGACTGGGCGCGCATCACGCGGCTGGCACGCGAAGCGAGCGCGCTGCGACGCGCCTGACGGTTAGGCGTCGCGCTGGATCAGCTCGATCTTGTAGCCGTCGGGGTCGGTGACGAACGCGATCACCGTGGTGCCGCCCTTCACCGGGCCGGCCTCGCGCGTGATGTTGCCGCCGGCGCGCGCCTTGCTGCGCACGGCTCGCAGGTGGCTGCGACATCGGGCACGCCGATCGCGATGTGGCCGAAGCCGCTGCCCAGCTCGTAGCGCTCGACGCCGTGGTTGTAGGTGAGCTCGATCTCGGCGTGCTCGGGGTTGCTGCCGTAGCCGAGAAAGGCGAGGTCGTACTTCTGCTCGGGCCGCTCGGTGGTGCGCAGCAGCTTCATGCCGAGCACCTGGGTGTAGAAGTCGATCGAGCGTTGCAGGTCGCCGACCCGCAGCATGGTGTGGAGCAGTCTCATCGTGGCGTCGAAGATCAGGCAGGTGGTGGTGGCGTGCGCATACAGTGTGCCATCGGGCCCGACCAGCCGTCCTTCGGCGGTGGCGACCCGGCTTCCCGAGTGGATCACGTCGCCGATCGCGCGCACCAGCGGCACGCGGTCGCTCAGGCCCTTCACGAAGTTGACCTTCAGCTCCAGCGTCGTGTAGGCCTTGCCCGCCGGCAGCAGCGTGTGCACTGCGCAGCCGACGGCCGAATCGAGCAGCGTGGCCATCCAGCCCCCGTGCACCCCACCCAGCGGGTTGTAGTGCTCGAATGCCGGCTTGCCCTGGAACTCGGCGTGGCCGAAGCTGGCCTCGACCAGCCAGAACTGCAGCGTCGTGGTGATCGGTGCGCGCGGCAGTTGCCCGGCCAGCATGGCCTCGAACATCTGCAGGCCCGACTGGCCCGTCACCTGGTCCGGGCGCGCCACACCCACCGGCGCGGCGCGTGCCGCCAGCTCGGCCTCGCGAGCCTGCCAACGTTGCAGGGTCTGCTGCGCCTGCTGGGCATCGGGAGTCGGTGTCTTCATTCGAACGCAACGGGCTGTCGATGGAATCGTAGTATCTCAGCCGGCAGAACTTCCTCGGAGACGCTCAGTGACCGTGCCGACACGGCGCAGCCGCTCATGATGGCGGCCGCCTTGCGCATCGACGCGCACCAGCACTACTGGTCGGTCGACCACGCCGACTACGGATGGCTGAAGCCGGTGCCGGCGCTGGCGCCGATCTACCGCGACTTCGGGCCGCGCGACCTGCATCCCTGCCTCGACGCCGCCGGCATCGGCGCCACCGTGCTGGTGCAGGCGGCGCCCAGTGAAGCCGAGACGGGGCGCCTGCTGCGGTTGGCCGCGGCGCCGGGCAGCCGCGTCGCCGGCGTGGTGGGCTGGTGCGAATGGCTGCACCCCGACGCGCCGCAGCGCATTCAGCGGCTGGCGGCGCAGCCGCTGCTGAAGGGCCTGCGGCCGATGCTGCAAGACCTCGACGATGCGCGCTGGATGCTGCAAGCCGGCCTGCAGCCTGCGCTGCACCAGATGGTTCGTCACGGCCTGGTGTTCGACGCGCTGATCAAGGGCCCGGCGCAGCTCGACGCGCTGTGCGAGTTCGCGGCGCTGCACCGCGCGCTCACCATCGTGCTCGACCATGGTGCCAAGCCACCGATTGCCGAGGGCGCGCGCACTGGATGGGCAGCGGGCATCTCGCGGCTGGCGCGCTGTGGCAACGTGTGGTGCAAATTGTCCGGCCTGATCACCGAGGCCGGTGCCGGTTGGACCACCGACCGCCTACGGCCCTGGGTCGACCATCTGCTGGCCGAGTTCGGCCCGCAGCGCCTGCTGTGGGGCAGCGACTGGCCGGTGCTCAATCTGGCCGGCAGCTACGCCCGGTGGTGGCAAGCCAGCGTCGAGCTGTTGCAGCCGCTGTCGGCGACGCAGCGCGAACAGGTGCTGGGCGCCAACGCCGTGCGGTGTTATCGGCTGCGTCAGCCCGAGCGGGCGGTCTCCAACCCCGGCGCGGCGTTGTCGCCGTAGGCGGCGCGCCAGCGATTGTTGATGCGCTCGTTGGCGTCGAGCCGCTCGCCGGACAGGCCGTCTTCGACATGCCACGGCGCGACGCGCGACTCGATCGCGAAGTGCGCGGTCGGCTTCAGGGCCGACGGGTCGTCGAGGCTGCCCACCGTCAAATCCAGGCGCTCGCTGTCGAGGTACTCGAACGACAGCGGGGTGCCGCAATGCGAGCAGAAGCCCCGACGCGCGATCTTCGACGACGCGTAGTACGCGGGCGCGCTGGCCCACTTCACCTCGGCCTTGCGCAGGTTGATGAACGCGGCTCGCGTGTTGCCGACTGCAAGCTGACACATCCTGCAGTGGCAGTAGTAGCCGTCGCGGTGATCGGGCGTGGCTTCGTAGCGCACGCGGCCACACAGGCAGCCGCCGGTCAGTGCCGGCAATGTCTTCGCAGTCGAATCGGCCATGGCAACCTCCGACTGTCAGCCTAACGGCTCGGCTGGCGGTGCACAACCGTGACCGCGCACGCCCCGGCGCCAAGCACTGTCTTTGTGGTCCTCAGGCCTTCGACGGCATCGTGTAGTTCAGCGCGCGGCGCCCGCCGTCGACATAGACGATCTCGCCGGTGATGTAGCTGGCCGCATCGCTCAGCAGGAACGCCACCACGTCGGCAATCTCCGCGGGGTCGCCCAGGCGGCGCAACGGGGTGCGCGACAGGATGCGCTCGCGCGCCTCGTCGCTGCCGAGCACCGCCGCGCGCGCCAGCTCGGTGGCGATGGTCCCTGGGCCGACGGCATTGACCCGCACGCCGCGGTCGGCGAGTGCCAGCGCCATCACGCGCGTCAGCTGGTCGATGCCGCCCTTGCTGGCGTTGTAGCTGGCGATCGTCGGGATCGCCAGCATGCCGTTGACCGAGCTCATGTTGACGATCGCGCCGCCGCCGCCGGCTGCCATCACGCGTGCCACCGCCTGTGCCACCAGGAACGAGCCCTTCAGGTTGACGTCGATCACCGCGTCCCAGTCGGCCTCGCTGATGTCGAGAAAGTCGGCGGCCTTGAAGATGCCGGCGTTGTTGACCAGCGCGTTGACGCGCCCCAGCGCCTGTTGGGTGGCCGCCAGCGCGGCGTCGACCTCGGCCTTGCGCGACACGTCGCAGCGTTGTGCGCAGGTCTTTGCGCCGGCCGCGCGCAACTCGTCGGCCAACGCCTGTGCCTTTGCGAGGTTGACGTCCCACAACGCCACCGCGGCGCCGTCGGCGGTGAGGCGCCGCGCGCAGGCTTCGCCAATGCCCTGCGCGGCACCGGTGACGACGGCGACGCGATCCTGCAATGCGAACGATGGCTTGCCCATCGCGCCGATGTTACGCCGTGCGGTCGAGCCAGGAACCGAGGCCCTGGGCGTTGATCTGCACGTCGGCGGCCAGCAGCGCGAGCCTGTCGTCGAGCTCGGCAAATCCGTGTTCGGCCAGCCGGTGCGCAAACATCCCGCGCATCGCGTCGCACAGTCGTGCGTGGCGGTCTGCGGCGTGGCGCAGCCGCTGCCCGATGGCCGCCATCTCGTCGATCTGCGACGTCAGCAGCGGGCCTAGGTGCGGCGCGTTCGGCACACGGCCGAAGTGCGTGACACACAGCGCAGCCGGCTCGCGCGCCAGCAGGCGCGCCACCGACGCCTTCAGCGGCTCGGGGTCGAACTGCACCGGCGCGCTGGTCGGCGTGACCCAGCGGCCACGCTCGTTGACGAGTTCGGGGTAGGCCAGGCCGAAGGTGTCGCCGGTGAACCAGGTGCGCGTGCGCTGGTCCCAGATGCAATGGTGGTGCCGCGCGTGACCCGGCGTGTCGATGAACTCGAGCACCCGCCGCCCGAGCGCGAGCGTCATGCCGTCGGCGGTGGCGGTGGTGCGCGCCGCGTCGACGCCCACCGGCAAGCCGTACGAGCGCGCCATCTCCTGCTCGCCGTACACCGCGGTGGCGCCGGCGTAGAGAGCGCTCGGGTCGACCATGTGGCGCTCGCCGCGCGGGTGCACTGCCAGGCGCGCATCCGGCAGCGACTGCATCAGCAGCCCGGCGCCGCCGGCGTGGTCGAGGTGCACATGGGTCGGAATCACCCAGTCGACAGCAGCGGGCGACAGGCCGAGCGCCGCCAGCGCAGCCAGCAGGCGCGGCACCGCATGGTTGGTGCCGGTGTCGATGAACGCCGCGCGGCCGTCGTCGATCACCAGGTACGCGGCGTCGAAGCGCGGCCGCACGAAGCCGGTGTCGATCGTGTAGAGGCCGTCGCCCAGCGCCTCGACGAAATCGGGCAGCACGGGCCGGCCCGCTGCGTCAGGACTGGCCCGCGTACACCGCCCACAGGCGGCCGAGGTCGGCGGCGCCGTCGTTGCCCTGCACGCTGCGCAGCGTCTGCACCGCCTTGCCCTTGTTCTTGCCCGACTGCAGCTGCGCCATGCCCAGATGCAGCTTGGCGTCTTCGGGGCGCTTCAGGCCGCCCTTGGCGATGCCTTGCTCGATCAGCGGGATGCCCTTGTCGTACTGGCCCATCGTGACGTAGGCGTAGCCCACGCTGCACCAGCTCGTCGCCGTCCTTTGGCTGCGGCGGCCTCGCTGCGCGTCCTTCTCGATGCCGGCCTTGCCCTCGGCCTCTTGCTTGATCGCCAGGTCGCGCAGGCGCTTGTGGCGCTCGGCCTCGGGGCCGGTGCCGAGCGCGCCGACTGGCGAAGCCCTTGTCGACGATCGCCTTGCCCTCGGCCGGGTAGCCGGCCTGCAGCGCGAGCTGCGCCATCTCCATGAAGTCGTCGGTCTTGGTCAGGTTGCCGGTGGCCAGGCGCAGGCGCAACAGGTCGAGCGAGAAGCGGTCGGAGAAGCCGGTCTTGCGCGGCAGCTGGCCGAGCAGGCGACCAGTAGTCCTTCTTCGGGTAGTGGGCGAGCAGCTTGTCGAGCGTGGCGGCCCGGCCCTGGGTGTTGCCGGTGCGCTGCTGCGCGTCGGCCAGGCGCAGCAGGTCGCCTTCGTCGGGCTTGCGGCCGGCCGCTTCGGCCGCCGCCACCGCAGCCTGCGGCGTCCTTGGCGATCGCGGCGTAGTCGCCGCTCTGGCTCTGCAGCGTAGGCCTGCAGTTGCTTGAGCTGCGGGCTGGTGCTGCCGGCCGCGACGGCCCGCTGCACCCATTGATTGGTGCGCGGCCAGTCTTTCTGCTGCGAGTAGGCAAAGGCCAGCATCTCGGCCATCTGGGCCTGCTCGGGGCCGCTCAGCTTGCCCGAGTTGAACATCGCTTCGAAGGCCTGGATCGCGGTGGCGTTGTCGCCGGCGCGCTGCGCGGCGGCTGCCTTCATGCGGTCGATCATCAACTGCTCGGCCGGCGTCTTGTCCGCCACCGCATCGGCCTCGCGCGCCTTGGCCAGCGCCTCCTTGGCCTTGCCGGCCTTCAGCAGGTCGCCGGCCTGCTGCAGCGGCTTGCCGACTTCGGGGCGCACGCCTTGCGCGTGCGCAGTCAGGCTCAGCACCAGGCACAGCGCCGCACGCGAGCGATCCAGCGGGACAGGCTCTTCATTCGCTCCAACTCCGGCGCACTCGAGCCGTGCAGCGGCACGGCGTCAATTCAGGAACTGCTCGTTGCCGACAGGCCGATCTTGGTGACGCCCAGGCGCTGCGCGTTGGCCATCACCATCGCCACCACCTTGTAGGTAACGAGTTTGTTCGGTCGCAGGTGGACCTCGGGCTGGTCGGCCTGCATGGCCACGACGGCGAGGCGGTTGATCAGGTCGTCCTCTCGACGACGGTGCCGTTCCAGCCGATGGTGCCGTCGAAGTCGACGTCGATGCGGATGATCTCCGGCGGCTTGGGCGGCGCCGCGCTCGGCGCGATCGGCATGTTCATCTTGACCGCGTGGGTCTGGATCGGGATCGTGATGATCAGCATGATGATCAGCACCAGCATCACGTCGATCAACGGCGTGGTGTTGATGTCGATCATCACCTCGTCGTCGCTGCCGCTCGCCCACATTCATCGCCATGGCTGTGCTCCTGCACTGTCGCGGTCTGCCGGCGGCGGCTCGGTGATGAAGCCCACCTTGGCGATGCCGGCGCGCTGGCAGGCCACCACCACGCGGCCGACGCTCTCGTAGCGCGCCTCCTGGTCGCCGCGGATGTGCACCTCGGGCTGCGGCTCCTTGACCGACTAGCTTCTTCAGCTCGGTGACCAGCGCTTCGATGTCGGGCATGCTTGCGCGTGCCCCAGAAGACGTCGCCGTCGCTGGTTGACCGCGATGAGGATGTTCTCCGGCTTGGTCTGCGTGGGCAGGTTGCGCTCCTTCGGCAGCGTCAGCTGGATCGACTGCGTCACCACCGGGATGGTGATCAGGAAGATGATCAGCAGCACCAGCATCACGTCGACCAGCGGCGTGGTGTTGATGGTCGAGTTCATCTGCTCTTCGGCGTCGTCGTCGGGGGATCCGACTAGCCATGGCCATGATCGGCTCCTACTGCTCAGAGGATCAGCGCTTGCCGGCCAGCAGCACGTTGTGCAGGTCGCCCGAGAAGGCGCGCACGCGCTCCATCACCAGCTTGTTGCGGCGGATCAGCCAGTTGTAGCCCATCACCGCCGGCACCGCGACCGCCAGGCCGAAGGCCGTCATGATCAGCGCCTCGCCCACCGGGCCGGCCACCTTGTCGATCGACGCCTGGCCGGCGATGCCGATCGCGGTCAGCGCGTGGTAGATGCCCCAGACGGTGCCGAACAGGCCGACGAACGGCGCGGTCGAACCGACGGTGGCGAGGAAGGCCAGGCCGTCCTGCAGGCGGCTCGGCGATGTTGTCGACCGCGCGCTGCACGCTCATCGTGATCCAGGTGTGGCGGTCGATCTGCTCGACCAGGCTGCCTTCGTGGTGCTCGTCGGCCTTCAGGCCCTGCTCGGCGATGTAGCGGAACGCGCTGCCTTCGTCGAGCGTGTCCAGGCCCTTCTTCACCGAGCCCGCGGTCCAGAAGTTCGCGCTCGCAGCCTTGGCGCTCTTCAGCAGCTTGCGCTGCTCGAACAGCTTGGTGAAGATGATGTACCAGCTGCCCATGCTCATGATGACCATGATGACCAGCGTGCCGCGCGGCGACGAAGTCACCCTGCTTCCACAGCGCTTCGAGGCCGTAGGGGTTGTCGATCGTCTCCTTGGTCACCGTCGGGCCGGTGGCCGCTGCGGCCGGCAGCGCGGCGTCTCGGGTGCGGAGGCGGCCTGTGCGAACGCGACGCTGGGCGGCAGCAGGGTCGACAGGCTCAGCAGGGCGGCCACGCAAGCAGCGGCACGCAGGATTGTTCTTCAACGGCATGGTTCCTCCAACACGAACGGACTGCGCTGCGGCGATCGCAGCGCCGCGGCGATGCCACGCGAACGCAGGGATTGAGCTCGGAGGCTACTCGAGCTTCCAGACGTAGCTCGACGCGAGTGGTCAGCGGCCGCGGGCTTGCCGTCCACTCGTCCCGGGTTTGAATTTGCAGGTGTCGCGGATCGCCGCTCGGCGGCGCGGTCGAGCATGCTTGTGCTCACGCGACGGGCCTGACCGTCTTGGCGATCTCGGTCGCGGTGGCGACCTTGCCATCGACGCCGACCGTGAACCTTGATGCGCGTCAGCCCGGTGGCCTCGGCGCGCGCGCGGCCGGCGGATAGTCTGCGCGGCTTGGTGCGCAGGTCGTTGAAGTTGGCGATCGCCGGTCGCGCACGCGCGGCCGGCGCCGGCGGCGCCGGCGGCGCGGCTCGGGCGCCGGCGGCGGCGCGATCGTCACCGGCGGCGCTGGCGGCGGCGGCACGGTCTGCACGGTGATCGCGGGCGCGCGGCGGCGGATTCTGGATCTGCACCTCGGGCGGCGGCATGAACGCCGGCGGTGGCGGCGGCAGCTTGGGCGGTGGTGGCAGGTTCTCCGGCGGCGGGGGAGGGGGCGGCTTGACCTCCTCGATGATCTTGGTCTCGATCGGTCCCTTGACCACCTCGACCACCTTGCGCGCCAGGCCGTTGAGCAACGCCCAGCCGAGAATGATGTGCATCACGATGACAACGCCGACGCCGACCATGTGCTTGGTCGGATTGCGTTGTTGCTCGGCGTAGTTCACTCACGGCCCTCCAGTCGGCTGCGCGGCGGGTTGCGCAGTCGCTGTGTCGTCAGGTTCCGCCGCCTTGTGGGCAGCGCGCGACGGCCCCCGTCGCAAAGGGGCGCACTATATCGCGAAAAAAATGGCCGTCCGGTCGGGGCATCACCCTAAGCCGCCTGCGCATCGGCGGGCGCAGCTTCGTTGGAGCCTCGACGAGAGCCCGCAAGGCTTGACGCATACTTTCAGGCCCCGCCGATGCAACCCGTGACGACCCACCGATATCGAGCCCGGCCCGACGCCGTGCGTGCGCTGGTGCAGCCCGATCGTGTGCACCGCGACCTCTACATCGACGAAGAGATCTTCGCCCTCGAGCGGGAGCACTTCTTCGTCAACACCTGGAACTACGCGGGCCACGACAGCCAGCTGCCGCAACCGGGCGACTACATCACCACCGAGATCGCCGGCCAGCCGCTGATCGTGGTGCGCCACGACGACGGCTCGGTGCGCGTGCTGATGAATCGATGTGCGCACAAGGGCTCACGCGTGGTCAGCGCTGCCGAGCGGCAACACGGGCAGGTTCTTTCGCTGCCCGTATCACGCGTGGGCCTACAAGACCGATGGCTCGCTGCTGGCGGTGCCGCTGAAGAGCGGCTACGACGGCACCGGGATGCAGCAATGCGAATCGGGCCGCGGCCTGGTGCCGGTGAAGCACGTGCGGCTGCACCGCGGCTTCATCTTCGTCAAGCTCGGCGATGCCGGCCCTGATTTCGACTCGTATTTCGGCGACTCGCTGAGCTCGATCGACAACATGGCCGATCGCTCGCCCGAAGGCCAGCTCGAGATCGCCGGCGGCTGCCTGCGCTTCATGCACGCCTGCAACTGGAAGATGTTCATCGAGAACCTCAACGACACGATGCACCCGATGGTGGTGCACGAGTCGTCGGCCGGCACCGCCAAGAAGATGTGGGCCGGCAAGCCCGCCGATCAACCCAAGCCGATGGCCATCGAGCAGTTCGTGCCGTTCGTGTCGGACTACAAGTTCTTCGAGGACATGGGGGTGCGCGTCTACGACAATGGCCACAGCTTCTCGGGCGTGCACTTCAGCATCCACAGCCACTACTCGGCGCTGCCCGAGTACGACGCCGCGATGAAAGCCGCCTACGGCGAGCAGCGCGCGGCGCAGATCCTCGGCCTGGCGCGCCACAACACGGTGTACTACCCCAACCTGACGATCAAAGGTGCGATCCAGGCGATCCGCGTGGCGCGGCCGATCGCGGTGGACAAGACGCTGGTCGAGAGCTGGACCTTTCGCCTGAAGGGTGCGCCGCCGCAGCTGCTGGAGCGCACCTGCACCTATTCGCGGCTGATCAACTCGCCGTTCTCGGTGGTCGGCCACGACGACCTGCATGCCTACCGTGCGATCCAGCAGGGGCTGCACGCCAGCGGCAACGAGTGGGTCAGCCTGCACCGCAACTACGACCCCGGCGAAGCGCAGCAACGAGAGATCACGGCCATCGGCACCAGCGAAGTGTCGATGCGCAACCAGTACCGCGCCTGGGCGCGCTACATGACACTGACGATGTGATGCCGGCGTCGCAAGTCAACCCCCAGCAACTGATCGACCTCGTGCTGCTCGAGGCGCGCCTGCTCGACGAGGCGCGCTACGACGAGTGGAACGCGCTGTTCGCCGACGACGGCATCTACTGGGTGCCGCTCGCGCCCGATCAGCCCGAGGGGCCGGGGCACACATCGCACCTGTACGAGGACAAGCTGCTGCGCGAACTGCGCATCCAGCGCCTGAAAAGCCCGCGCGCGTTTTCGCAGCAGCCGCGCAGCCGTTGCCATCATCTGCTGCAGACGCCGGGTGTCGAGCAGTTCGATGCGGCGGCCAACCGCTACGTCACGCGTTGCCCCTTCCACTACACCGAGGCGCAGGACGACGAGGTCAACTTCTTCGTCGGCACCGTGTTTCACCACCTGTGTGTGCGCGACGGGGCGTTGCGCATCACGCTCAAGCGCGTCAACCTGCTCAACTGCGACGCCGCGCTGCCGGCGGTGCAGTTGTTCATCTGACGCCTTTGGCCGTGACCTGAGCGGCCGTGAGCACCGTCCACGCGCTGTTCACGCGCACCGCGGCGCGCACGCCGCAGGCGGACTTTCTGTTCACCGATGCCGTCACCGCGAGCGTGTATGGCATCGCGGCCGGGGCCGATCGGCTGGGCGCATGCGGCGGCCGAGGTCGAGCCGCTGCGGCGGGCCTATGCCGCAGCGGGCTACGGACACGGCCACCGCGTCGGGCTGCTGCTGGAGAACCGCCCGGCGTTCCTGCTGCACTGGTTCGCGCTCAATGCGCTGGGCGCCAGCGTGGTGCCGATCCACGCCGACCTGCGAGCGGCCGAGCTGCAGTACCTGATCGGGCACAGCGAGATCGTGCTGGCGGTGACGTTGCCCAGCCATGCGCCGGTGCTCGCCGCCGCGGCGGCCGAGGTGCGCTCGACCATGGCGACCTGGGTGGTCGACAGCGGCGCGCTGCCGCGTGCCAGCAGCGCCGCGCCGCGCGCGGGCCAGCCACCCAACGAGGGCAGCGAATGCGCATTGCTGTACACGTCGGGCACCACCGGCCGGCCCAAGGGCTGCATGCTCGCCAACCGCTACTTCCTCGATGCCGGGCGGTGGTATGCCGGCGCTCGGCCACCTGTGCACCGTGCGGCCCGACGCGCGAGCGCGTGATCACGCCGCTGCCGCTGACGCACATGAACGCGATGGCGTTTTCGACGATGGTGGTGCTGGCCGCCGGCGGCTGCCTGATCCAGCTCGACCGTTTCCACCCCGGCAGCTGGTGGCGCAGCGTGCGCGACAGCGGCGCGACGATCGTGCACTACCTCGGCGTGATGCCGGCGATGCTGCTGGCGGCGCGCGCCGTCGCACGACGATTCCGATCATGCGGTGCGCATCGGCTTCGGCGCCGGGGTCGACCGCAAGCTGCACGCGGCGTTCGAGGCGCGATTCGGCTTTCCGCTGCTCGAGGCCTGGGCGATGACCGAAACCGGCTCGGCCGCGTGCGTGATGGCGCATCGCGAGCCGCGCCACGTGGGCACCAGCTGCTTCGGCCGCGCCGATGATGCGATGCAATGGCGAATCGTCGGTGACGACGGCAACGATGCGGCCACCGGCATGCCCGGCGAGTTGTGGGTGCGCGCCAGCGGCGCCGACCCGCGGGGCGGCTTCTTCAGCGGCTACCTCAAGGACGACGCCGCCACCGAAGAGGCCTGGAGCGGTGGCTGGTTCCACACCGGCGACGTCGTGCGCGCCGACGCGGCCGGCAACCTGTACTTCGTGGATCGAAAAAAGAACGTCATCCGGCGCAGCGGCGAAAACATCTCGGCGGTCGAGGTCGAGAGCGTGTTGAACCAGCATCCGCTGGTGCTGGCGTCGGCGGTGGCGGCCACGCCCGACTCGCTGCGTGGCGACGAGGTGCTGGCCTGCGTGGTGACGCAGCAACCCGTCGACCCGGCGGCGCGCGCGGAGCTCGCCCGCGGCCTGGTCGAACACACGCTCGCACAGCTGGCGTATTTCAAGGCGCCGGGCTACGTGGCGTTCGTCGACGCGCTGCCGCTGACGCCGTCGCAGAAGATCCAGCGCGGCGAACTCAAGACGATGGCCGCGCAACTGCCCGGCCAGCCGCACTGCATCGACACGCGCGCGCTGAAGCGCAGGCCGAAGGCATGAGCGCGCAGGGCCGCTCCCAAGCGCTCATCCCGGAGCGCGCAGCGCGGAGGGTCGTGCGATGACGCGCCGCGGCTACGACGGCGTGGCGCTCAGCCGTGCCGGTGACCGTGCCGTACGTGAGGCACTCGATCCGCGGCGCGCACTGGTTCATCGGCCAGGCCGTGCGGCGGCTGTGCGACGCCTCGGGGCTTGAAGAAGGAGCAGCTCGACGGCCTGACCGTCAGCAGCTTTTCGCTGGCGCCCGACACCGCGGTGGGCGTCACGCAGCACCTGGGCCTGTCGCCACGCTGGCTCGACCACATTCCCACCGGCGGCGCATCGGGCGTGATGGCGGTGCGCCGGGCGGCGCGCGCGGTGCAGGCAGGCGACGCCGACATCGTGGCCTGCGTCGCGGCCGACACCAACCACGTCGACTCGTTCAGGCAGATGCTGGGCAGCTTCAGCCAGTTCGCGCGCGACGCCACGCACCCTTACGGTTCGGGCGGGCCCAACGCGGTGTTCGCCTTCATCACCGACCACACGATGCGCGCGACCGGCGCCACGCGAGAGGACTTCGGTCGCATCTGCGTCGATCAGCGCCACAACGCGCTGGCCAGCGGCGGCACGCTGTTCAAGCGCGCACTGACGATGGATGAATACCTGGCGGCGCGGCCGATCGCCACGCCGCTGCACCTGTTCGATTGCGTGATGCCGTGCGCCGGCGCCGAGGCCTTCCTGGTGATGAGCGTCGAGCGCGCGCGCGACCTCGGCCTGCCGCACGTGCAGCTGCGCGGCGCGATCGAGCGCCACAATGCCTACGCCGACGACCCGGTGATGACGCGCGGCGGCTGGCGGATGGATCGCGACGAGCTGTACGCGATGGCCGACGCCAAGCCGGGCGACATTCATTTCGTGCAGACCTACGACGACTACCCGGTGATCGTGATGATCCAGTTCGAGGACCTGGGCTTTTGCGACAAGGGCGATGGCCCGGCGTTCGTGCGCGCGCACCGCTTCACGTGGGACGGCAGTTTCCCAAACAACACCAGCGGTGGACAGCTCTCCGCCGGCCAGGCCGGCGCGGCGGGTGGTTTTCTCGGCATGACCGAGGCGATCCGCCAGCTCACCGGCCAGGCGGTTGACCATGCCGTGCCGGGCGCAGGCTCGGGCTGGTGAGCGGCTACGGCATGGTGGCCTACGACCGCTGCCTGTGCACCGGCGCGGTGATCCTCGGAGCCGCGTCGTGACGCCGCCCGTGCTCAAGCCCAGGCGCAAGAACCCGGTCCTGCGCACGCGGCAGATCAACCTGCCGCCGGCGGCGCGCAGCCGCGTGGCGCTGGGCCTCACGGCGGCTGCCGCGATGGGGCGCTTCGAGCTGCAGCAGTGCGCCGATTGCGGCGCCGTCTCGTACCCGCCGCGCGAGGCGTGCCCGCGCTGCGCCGGCGCGCGCCTGCGCTGGCGTCAACAAAGCGGCGCCGGCGTGCTGCTTGCCGGCACCACCTTGCACCACAGCAACGACCTGTTCTTTCGCGAGCGCTTGCCGTGGCGGCTCGGGCTGGTGAAGCTCGACGCCGGGCCGACGCTGATGGTCCACCTGCACCGGTGCCGGGGCGGCGCCTGGCGACGGGGCTTCGGCGCGCGTGCGCGTCACGGCCCGGCTCGACCGCGCCGGCCAGGCTGTCTTGATCGCATTGCCTGAAAAGGACTCAACCGACATGGCTGACCACCCGATGCTGCGCGAGATGAGCAGCGACCCCAGGCTGCGCAAGGTGCTCGTCACCGACGGCATGACCGCAGTGGGCCAGGCGCTGGTGCGCGAGTTCGCCAAGGCCGGCGCCGAGCTGATCTGGGTCGGCCACGCCGAGCCGTGGAAGCAGCATGGCAGCGGGCTCGAGACGATCGCCGCGTTGCCGCAGGCGACGTTGGTGCCGCTGGACCTCACCGACGGCCGCTCGGTGCAGGCGCTGGCCGGCGAGATCGGCGGCAAGGTCGACATCGTGGTCAACAACGCCGAGGTGCACCGGGCTTTCGGCATCGCCGCGCGGCGCGGCACCGACGTCGCCAAGCTCGAGATGGAGGTCAACTACTTCGGCGCGCTGCGGCTGGCACAGGCCTTCGGCCCCGCGCTCGCCAGCCGCAGTGCCGATGGTGTGGCCAACGCCTGCGCCTGGGTCAATTTGCTGTCGATCTATGCGCTGGCCAACTTTCCGCCGCACGGCACCTACTCGGCCAGCAAGGCGGCTGCGCACTCGCTGGCGCAGTGTCAGCGTGCCGAGCTGCGCAGCGCCGGCATCCGCGTGGTCAACGTGTTCCCCGGGCCGATCGACGACGAGTGGAACCAGAACCTGCCGCCGCCCAAGCTGGCGCCCGCGGCGCTGGCGGCCGTGGTGGTGAAGGCCTTGCGCGACGGCGTCGAAGACGTCTATCCCGGCGACGTGGCCCACGAGTGGTTCGAGCGCTGGCGCGACGACCCCAAGGTGCTCGAGCGCGAGCTCGCCGGCGGAGGTGCGTGATGGCGGCCACACGCAAGGCTGCCGCTGCGCAGCCGATGTCGGCGGCGCAACTGCTCTCGTCGCTGGCCGCCGCGCTGGGCAACGGCCACATCCGCGTGGTCGACCTCACGCAGACGCTGGCGCCGGAGTTTCCGCAGATCGCGCTGCCGCCCGAGATGGGGCAGTGCTGGCCGTTTCGCATCGAAGAGGTGTCGCGCTACGACGAGCGCGGGCCGGGCTGGTACTGGAACAACTTTTCCTGCGGCGAGCACACCGGCACGCACTTCGACGCGCCGATCCACTGGATCTCCGGCAAGGACCTGCCGCACGGGTCGGTGGACACGATTCCGGCGCAACACTTCATCGCTCCGGCCCATGTGATCGACTGCGTCTGCACAGGCCGCCGCCGACCCCGACTACCTGCTGAGCGTGGCCGACCTCGAGGCCTTCGAGGCGGCGCATGGCCGCATCGCAGCGGGATCGTGGCTGCTGATGCGCACCGACTGGTCCAAGCGCTGGACCCAGGATCGTGATGCGCTGGCCTATCAGAACTTCGACGACACCGGCCAGCACACGCCGGGCCCGAGCAGCGAGGCGGTGCGCTGGCTGGTCGAGCAACGGCAGGTGCTGGGCTTCGGCTCGGAGGCGATCGGCACCGACGCCGGCCAAGGCGCGCACCTGCGTCCGCCGTATCCGTGCCACACCTTCATGCACGGTTCGGGCCGTTACGGTCTGCAGTGCCTGACCAACCTCGACCAGTTGCCGCCCACCGGCAGCGTGCTGGTCTGCCCGCCGCTGAAGATCCAGCGTGGCAGTGGCAGCCCGCTGCGCGTGCTGGCGCTGGTTCCATGACGCGCAGTTGACAGCGCCCGCGACGGTGTAGCCTCACAGTCTGAGCACTGGAGCCTTCCATGACCGATTCCCCGACCGCCGCGTCGCTGGCCAGTACCGACCTGATCGACAGCGGCCATCCCAGCGTGGTGGCCTTCGCGCGCGAGCGCGCCGTCGGCGGCAGCGACCGCGAGCGCGCGGTGGCGCTGCACGACGCGGTGCGCGACGGCTTTCGCTACGACCCCTATCGCGTCGACCTGTCGCCCGACGGCATGCGCGCCAGCGGCGTGGTGCTGCGGGGCACCGGCTGGTGCGTGCCCAAGGCGGCGCTGCTGGCAGCGGCTTGCCGCGCGGCGGGCATTCCGGCGCGCGTGGGGTATGCCGACGTGCGCAACCACCTGAGCACCGAGCGCATGCGCCGCACGATGCAGACCGACCTGTTCATCTGGCACGGCTACACCGACATCTGGATCGATGGCGCCTGGCGCAAGGCCACGCCGGCGTTCAACCGCGAACTGGTCGAGCGATTCGGCCTGTTGCCGCTGGCCTTCAACGGCCACGACGACTCGATCTACCACCCGTTCGACCGCGCGGGCAACAAGCACATGGAGTACCTGCAGTACCGAGGCAGCTTCGACGACATGCCGCTCGAGCGCATCGTCGCAGACTTCTCTCGCACCTATCCGGTGTGGCTGGAACAGGGCCGCGAATTGAAGAGTGCCGACTTCATGGCAGAAGTCGAGCGCGAGAACCGGGAATGAGTGCCGCTCGGCCGCTCCGAAGGGTGAGTGCCGCGGCTCCAAGCCCGCCTGCGCGGGCTTGGACGGCACGAACGCCGGCGCGTCTCGCGACGGGCGCTCGCTCCCCCTCGGGGGGACGGCCCGCAGGGCCAAGGGGGCAAGATGAACTTGCCTGGCAACGACGCGGCGGCTGACCACGCGCCCGAAGGTTTTGCGCCGCTGGCCATCGGCGGCAACTTCATGGCCCACAACGGGCCGCTGTATGTGCGCGTGGCCGATGGCCGCGCGCAACTTGCCTTTCGCGTGCAGGCGCGGCACACCAACCCGCTGAACAACTGCCACGGCGGCATGCTGGCCAGTTTCGGCGACATGCTGCTGCCGGTGTGCATTCACCGCCAAAGCAAAGAGGCGGCAGGGCGCTTTCTGCCCACCATCAGCCTGCAGATCGACTACCTAGCGCCGGCGCCGCTGGGCGCCTGGGTGCAGGGCGAGGCCGACGTGCTGCGTGTGACGCGCACGATGGTGTTCGCGCAAGGCGTGGCCCGCATCGACGGCAAGCCGGTGCTGCGGGTGAGCGGCACGTTCAAGATCGGCCAGCCGTTCGACAGGCCGGTCGAGGGCGCGGGCGACTAGCCTGCTGTCGCGGCAGAGGTGGCGCCTCGCCGCGGTTTTAGTGGCGATGCTGGTTCAGCCACGCCAGCTTGGCCGCATACAGATCGCGCTCGTCGCGCGACGTGCTCAGTGACCGCGCGCGCTCGAGGTGATGTTGCGCGGCGCCGGTCTCGCCGAGCTGGTAGTGGGCCACGGCCAGCCAGTAGTGAAACTCGCTGGAGTAGTCGGCCCGTGCGACCTCGCGCGCGAAGAGGTCGCGGGCGGTGCGCGCGTCGCCGCGTCGCAGCGCCTGCTGGCCCAGCGTGAACCAATGGTACGGAGGCTCGGGTTCGAGCGCGGCCAAGCGCATCCGCAGCGGGCCTGCTTCGTCGAGCCGGCCTTGCTGCTCGAGCAGCATCGCGAGGTTGTTCAGCGCCTGCATCTGGTCGGGCTGGCGGCGCAACAGCTCGCTGAACACCTGCTCGGCTGCCTTGGCATGGCCGCTGCGCTGATAGACCACACCCAGCGTGTTGACCACCCCCGCAAAGCCAGGGTCTGCCAGCACACCCTCGCGTGCCCACCAGTACGCCTCGTCGGTGGCGTCGCGCGCCAGCGCCTCTGCAGCGCGGTTGTTCATGAACATGGCCACCACGGTGGCCTCCTCGAGTGCCCGCACGCGCAGCCCTTGCAACTCACCGGCGGCAGGAAGTCGACCGTCCACGCACGCGAGCCTTGGCCGCGCGGTCGATCGACGAAACGCCGGCCGATCGTGATGTTGATGTGGCCGCTGCGCAGCAGCAGGGCGCCGCTGCGGCTCCAGGTTTCTTCGGTGTAGGCGCTGTTGTATTGGACCTGCAGGCCGAGTTCCTTGGCCAACGCCGCGGTCATCACCACCAGCGACAGGCAGTTGCCGGCACGCGCATCGAACGCCTGCGCGGCGTTGCGGGTCATCGCCGCGTCGTACTCGAGCTTCAGTTCGCCGCGCCGGTAGAGCGACTGCACCAACCACTCGGCAGCGGTCGTGAATGTACAACGATGCCCTTCGAGCTCTGTGCGCAGGTAGCTGCGCATCGCGTCGTCGAGCGCAAAGACCTCGCGTGCGTCGATCGGCTGGGCGGGTTTTGTAAACGCTTCGTCATGCAGCAGGGCCTGCGGCGACAGCGATGGTGCTTGCGGCGCCGTGCTGCACGCCAGCGCCGAGATCGCCAACACCAGGCTGCACAGCCACCGCACCATCAGAGTCCCTCGCGGCGTGCCACTACGCCGGCGGCAATGATTGTGCGCTCGAACGAGCATCAGCGGTGCGCTGCGCGGCCCGCCCCTCAGCTGCGCGGCTGGCGCTGGCCGACGACCGTCACCTGCTGCACTGCACCGAAGCTCTGCGCGTAGGCCAGGCACGCCTGCGCATGGCGCTGGTCGGCGGTGTTGGCAAGCGCGCTCACGATGCTCAGTGTGATCAAGCCGGACAGGCCGAGGGCGACGGCACGGATGGCGATGCGCTCGAACATGGTGGTGCTCCTTGCAGGCAACACGTCGGTTGCTCGAGGGGCACTGTAGGGATGACACGTTGGCGGCGCGAGCCGCATGCGACGAACTGCGTGCCGACGCGGACGAACTGCGGCGGTTTCAGATTGCCGGCGCAGCAACCGTGACGGCGATCACGTGACGAATGTGATGGCCGGAAGCGGCCGCGCAAATGGCTTGCCGGCGCTCAGTCGGGCACGACGGCGGTGGCCTCGATCTCGACCTTCGCGCGGTCCTCGATCAGCGACTTGACCTCGACGGCCGTCATCGCCGCGTTGTAGGCGCCGATCAGCTCACGGTAGGCGCGGCCGATCTCGCGCGCGGCAGCCAGGTACTCGCGCTTGTCGGTGACGTACCAGGTCATGCGCACGATGTGCTCGGGGCGCGCCCCGGCGTCGCGCAGCACGGCGGCCACGTTGTCGAGCGCCTGGCGCGCCTGCGCCGCGAAGTCGTCGCTGTGGAAGACGCCTTGCGCGTCCCAGCCGATCATGCCGGCGACGAACACCAGACGGCCGCGGCTGCTGACACCGTTGGCATAGCCCTTGGGACGCGGCCATCCGGCCGGGAGGATCACTTGCGGTTCGGTCATCGCGCGGCTCCGGTGCTGAGCGTTCAGTTGCCTTCGAAGCGCGGCTTGCCCTTGGCGACGAAGGCCTCGTAGGCGCGGTTGAAGTCTTCGGTCAGCATGCAGATCGCCTGCGCCTGGGCCTCGGCTTCGATCGCCTGGTCGATGCCCATGTCCCACTCCTGGTGCAGCATGGTCTTGGTGATGCCGTTGGCGAACGTCGGCCCTTGCGCGAGATCCGCGGCCCAGCGCTGCGCCTCGGCGTGCAGCGACTCCGGGGCGACCAGGCGGTTGAAGAAGCCCCACTGCAGGCCTTCGTCACCCGCCAGCGAGCGGCCGGTGTAGAGCAGCTCGCTGGCGCGGCCCTGGCCGACGATGCGCGGCAGCATGGCGCAGGCGCCCATGTCGCAGCCGGCGAGGCCGACGCGGTTGAACAGGAACGCGACCTTCGCTGCGCGACGTGCCCAGGCGCAGGTCGCTGGCCATCGCGAGGATCGCGCCGGCGCCGGCGCACACGCCGTCGATCGCCGCGATGATCGGCTGCGGGCAATGGCGCATCGCCTTCACCAGGTCGCCCGTCATGCGGGTGAACATCAGCAGTTCGGGCGCCTTGAGCTTGAGCAGCGGGCCGATGATCTCGTGCACGTCGCCGCCGGAGCAGAAGTTGTCGCCGGCGCCGGCGACACGACCGCTTGCACGTCGGTGGCGTGGCGCATGCGGCCGAACAGGTCGCGCAATTCGGCATACGACTCGAAGGTGAGCGGATTCTTGCGCTCGGGCCGATTCAGCGTGATGCGAGCCGACGCCGGACTCCAGCGTGCCACTGGAAATGCGCGTGGCGCTCGATGCGCCGCCAGCTCGGACGCGGTTGCCCGCCGCCAGGCCCGGGGTCGACGCGGCTCGTTGGTGCTGCCTGGCGTGCTCATGCCGCTTTCTCCTGACTGGCCGCCATCTGCACCCGCAGGCGGCCGAGCCCTTCGTACAACGATTGCTTCTGCGCGGCGTCGAGGCCGGCGAAGAACTCGATCACCCATTGCTCGTGTTCGCGCGCGATGCGCTCGAACGCCTTGCGGCCGGCGCTGGTCATGCGCAGGCGCCACGAGCGGCGGTCTTCGGGGTCGCTGTCGCGCTGCACCAGACCCTCGCGCTCGAGCTCGTCGGTCAGCGCGGTGACGTTGCCGCCGGTGACCATCAGATAACGCGACAGCGTGCTCATGCGCAGGCCGTCGGGGTGGCGGTGCAACTGCGCAAGGTAGTCGAAGCGCGCCAGCGAGATGTCGAAGCGCGAGCGCAGGCGCTGCCGGACCTCGGTTTCGACCTGCGTGCTGCACGCCAGCAGGCGCAGCCACAGCTTGAGCGACAGGTGATCGTCGCGCTCGGCGCGCGCCTCCAGGCCGATGGCGTGGTCGTCGAGCGATTGCCGTAGGCCGGTGGTGCGGCCGAAGCCGGCGCCGTCTGTCCGCGGCGTCAGCCTTCGCGGCGCCTCCGCAGGCGGACCGCGGGCCAGTCCGGGCCGATGCGTGCCGCCGGCGTCGCGTCCCGCACGGCTGCGATCAGTTGGCTTCGCGCGATCATGCGGCTCCGGTGTGCGGCCTGCGCCGCGCGCTGCGTACTGGCTCGCGGCCAGTCGAGGCGCGGTGATAGCCGATCTTTGCGGCCTCGGTCGAGCGTCCAGGCCGGGTTGGCCAGGTGCGGGCGCGCCACCGCGCACAGGTCGGCGCGGCCGGCGGCGATGATGCTGTTCACGTGGTCGGCTTCGGAGATGGCACCCACCGCGATGGTGGCGATGCCGGCCTCGTTGCGGATGCGGTCGGCGAACGGCGTCTGGTACATGCGGCCGTAGGTGGGCTTCTGATGCGCGCTGACCTGGCCCGACGAGCAATCGATCAGGTCGGCGCCGGCGGCCTTGAAGGCGCGCGCGATCTCCACCGCGTCGGCCGGCGTGATGCCGCCTTCGACCCAGTCGTGCGCCGAGATGCGCACCGACATCGGCAGGTGTTGCGGCCAGACGGCGCGCACGGCCGCGAACACCTCGAGCGGGTAGCGCAGCCGGTTGGCCAGGCTGCCGCCGTAGGCGTCGCGTCGGCGATTGGTGAGCGGCGAGATGAAGCTCGACAGCAGATAGCCGTGCGCGCAATGCAGTTCGAGCCAGTCGAACCCCGCCTCGGCGGCGTAGCGTGCCGCGCGCACGAAGTCGGCCGTCACGCGATCCATGTCGGCCCGCGTCCATCGCTTTCGGAATCGCGCCGCCTTCGTCGAGGTAAGGCACCGGCGAGGCGGCGATCAACGGCCAGTTGCCGGCGGCCAGCGGCTGGTCGGCGCCGGCTCCTTGCCACGGCTCGTTGGTCGAGCCCTTGGCGCCGGCGTGGCCGATCTGCATCGCGATCCTGGCATCGCTCTCGCGATGCACGAAGTCGACGATGCGCTTCCAGGCCCGCGCCTGGGAGTCGTTCCACAGACCCGGGCAGCCCGGCGTGATGCGCGCGTCGGGCGACGGGCATGTCATCTCGGCCACCACCATGCCGGCACCGCCGAGCGCGCGTGCGCCCAAGTGCACGAGATGGAACTCGTCGGGCACGCCGTCGACGCAGCAGTACTGCGCCATCGGCGAGACCACCACGCGGTTCTTCAGCGTGACGGAGCGCGCGCTGAACGGCGTGAACATCGGTGGCACTGCCAGCTGGCGCTTGCAGGCCGGCCTTGGCGTCGAACCAGCGCTCGAAGCCCTCGAGCCAGCCCTTGTCGCGCAGGCGCAGGTTTTCGTGGCTGATGCGCTGGCTGCGCGTCAGCATCGAGTACATGAACTGTTCGGGTTCGAGCTGGTCGCAGTAGCGCTCGCCGCACACCTCGAACCACTCCATCGCGTTCCACGCCGCGTTCTGCAGCCGCACCACGTCGACTGCGCGCGCCGCCTGATAGCGCGCCAGCACCTCGGGGATGTGGTCGACGCTGTCGCCGTGCTGCTTGAACTGCGAGCGTCAGCTCGATCGCGTCTTCGAGCGCGAGCTTGGTGCCCGAACCGATCGCGAAGTGCGCGGTGTGCACCGCGTCGCCCATCAGCACCACGTGCGCGCGGCCGTTGAAGTGCGACCACTGCTCGCACTTGATGCGCTGGAAGTTCAGCCACGCCGAGCCGCGCAGGTGGCGTGCGTTGGTCATCAGCTTCTCGCCGCGCAGATTGCCCGGCGAACAGCTGCTCGCAGAAGGCGATCGACTGGTCCTGGTCGGCGTCAGTCCAGGCCATGTGCCTTCCACACGTGCTCGGGGCATTCGACGATGAAGGTCGAGGTGGTGTCGTCGAACTTGTAGATGTGGGCCTGGAACCAGCCGTGCTCGGTCTTCTCGAACAGGAAGGTGAACGCGTCGTACTGCTTGTTGGTGCCGAGCCAGATGAAGCGGTTGGGCCGCGTCACGATGTCGGGCTTGAAGACGTCGGCGTAGCGGCTGCGGATCCTCGAATTGATGCCGTCGCTGGCGATGATCAGGTCGGCGTCGGGAAAGTCGGTGTCGGCGTCGACCTCGGTTTCGAACACCAGCTTGACGCCCAGCTCCTCGCAGCGCGCCTGCAGGATGTTGAGCAGCTTCTTGCGCCCGATGCCCACGAAGCCGTGGCCGCCCGAGCGGATGACGCGGCCCTTGAAGTGCAGCTCGATGTCGTCCCAGTGGTTGAAGGCCTGCTGGATCGCGTCGGCCGTGGCTGCGTCCCAGGCGCGCATGTTGTCCATCGTGGCGTCGGAGAACACCACGCCCCAGCCGAAGGTGTCGTACGGGCGGTTGCGCTCGACCACCGTGATGTCGTGGCTCGGCGACAGCTGCTTCATCAGCAGCGCGAAATACAGGCCGGCGGGTCCGCCGCCGATGCAGACGATGTTCAAGACCGACTCCCGCGAGGCAAAGTAGTTTATCTATGAAGTATCGATTTGCAAAGGGAGCCGACGGCCGAGAGCGTTGCCGCGCTTCGTGGCGGGTGCTCTCTGCGCTTTCGCGAACGCCGTCGAACGTCGATCCGGTGAATCAATCGGATGCCGGCGCGATCAAAACCACACTTGCAGCGTCGGGCTTCAAGCGTGCGCCCGATCCGGTATCTTCTTCACTCTTGTTGGAGGTTGCTCTATGTGGGGGCACACGCAGCTCGAGGTCGGCTTGCCGCATCAACAGGCCGACCTGTTCTCAGGCAGCGCGGCGCGCGGCCTGGTCGTATTCGTGCATGGCGATGGAGGCAATCGAAGCAGCTGGCGCAGCCTCGAAGTGGCGCACGCGCTGCAGCGGCGCGGGCTGAGTTCGCTGCTGTTCGATCTGTTGACGCCGCAGGAGTCCGACGACAAGGAGGCGCGGTACGACATCGACCTGCTGACCAGGCGCCTGTTGGGGGTGATCGATGCATTGCCCGAGGAGTTGTCCAAGCTACCGCTGGGACTGCTCGGGTCGGACACCGGCTCGGCAGCAGCGATCACGGTCGCCATGCGGCGGCCGCACGCTGTGCATGCCCTGGTGAGCCGGGGCGGCCGGCCCGAATTGGCCAGTGACGCACTGGGCGCAGTGCGCGCGGCGACCCTGTTGATCGTCGGCGCAGCGGACGCAGACGCGCTGGCACACAACCGCCGCGCCTATCTGCAATTGCACTGCCAGAAGCGCCTCGAGCTGGTGCCGCGGGCGACGCATCAGTTTCTCGAGGCAGGCGCTTTCGATGCCGTGACGCGGTTGGCTGGGGACTGGTTCGCGACCCATCTGGTGCCCCAAGGCTGACCGCGGCAGCCGCAGCGGCGGCGCCGCGGGATGGACGGCGATCAGAACAGCGCGTCTTGCGCGGCGTCCGGTGCGCTCATCGTCCAGGCCAGCCAACGCCACGCGCTCGGGTTGTGCTGCATGATGCCCAACCACCCGCGGCGCTGCGCGCTCAGGAAGTTCTGGTGCTTGTCGCGCACCTTGAGGCCGTAGACGTCGTGCACGGCGTGGGTGATCTCGTGCACCGCCACCACCGGGAGGTTGCGGCCGTGCAGGCCGTTGTACAGCTGCACTTCGCGGCGTCCCTGGTCGTACCAGCCGAACGCATTGCCGGTCTCCGACTTCGAGATCATCCGCACCGTGACCGGATGGCCGCCGACCAGGATGCGCTTGGGCGTCGACGGTGCGCGCGGCAGGCAGCGGCGCACCACGCGGTCGTAGCGCAAGTCACCCGGCAGGTGTTCGCTGAGCAGCAGGTTGAACCACAACCAGGCGCGCGGGTTGCGCTGCGCAAACTCCACCAGCCCGGTGGCGAAGCTGTGCGTGTAGGCCTCTTCGACGCAGCCCTGCTGACAGCCGCGGCTCACGTGGCACAGGCGAATCAGACAGTCGAGCAGGGCGTCGAGCAGGCGCAGGCCGCTCAGATCCTGGCGCAGCTCGATGCGATGCTCTTCCAGGTTCACGCAGGCCAGCCGCCTGCGGTCGAGCATGGTCACGCTCGGGCGCAGTTCGATGGCCAAGCGATAGGGCCCGAGTTCGATCGGGAACGGCAGGCGGGCAGCCCATTCGCGCCCGGCCGCAAAACGCAGCGGGACGGCGGGCGCCAGAGAGAAGGGAGGCACGGCGGTCTCGAATGGAGGGGTACGGCACAGCGGACGGGGACGGGCGATACGGCACCCGCTCGATCCATTGTGCGGCCCGCGGCTTACCCGATGTTTCCCCAAGGCGAAGGGAAACGAGTCGGCGGGGGCTGTATGGGCATACAGAAGAAGTCGGGCCGTGGCCTGTGGCGCAGGCTCTTCATTGGCGGGGCCAACGGGTTTACGCTCCAGGCTCCAGATTAGGGGGTTTCGACCATCCATCCGGCTGAAGTCCATGAGCCGACAATCCAAACTTCGCAGGCCGCGCGGGGCCGCCCGGGTTATCGAGGAAGGCCTCGACGGCGACCTCGGCCCGATCCACGAGCGGCCCGACGGCTACTACTGGTGCACCCGCGACGGCCATCGCGAGTTCGGCCCGTTCACCACCTACGAACTCGCGCGCATGGATCGCGACCGCCTCGACGATCAGGCACCCCAACCCGGCGAATCGCTCGACGAAGCCGAAGACGAAATCGGCATCGGCAAGTGGATCGATCCCGATACCGGTGCACCGGCAGAAGGGGCTTCGCCGCCACACCTGGACGACGACTGGCGCTGAGTCGCCCACCCCGGCCAGCCCGGGCGTTGGCGTCCTGAACGCTACGGGCTGGACGTCTGGCGCTGCTGCGCAACCCCGGACACTGCTTCAACGCCCATCTTCTCGTTGAAGATGGTGATCGCCTCGTTGAAATACCGCGAGCCTTTCTGATGCATGTCGCCGGCGCAAGGCGCAGGCGGAAAGAGCCATGCCGCGAGTGCATCCGGGCCTGGCGCCTCGAGCATGGCGGTCAGCTCGGCTGGCGTTCGCGCGTGTTCGAGTTCGGCTCCCGCCTCCCCCTTGGTGCGTCCTTCACGCACCACCTCGCGATAGCTTGACCAATAGGCGCGCAGGGCGTCACAGCATTCGACTGCGAACCCCGGGTCGCTGCGGTGCAGGGACTGCAGCAGGAGCACGGCACGCGCCACGATGTGGCCATAGAACAGCACGGTGTAGGGATCCGGCGGCTCGGGGATGGCCTGGAAGGCATAGGCATGCAGCACCATGCGCTGCAGGCCCTCGAGTGTGGCGACACGATCTTTCGATCGGGCCGCCAACTCGGCACACAGTCGCCACCCATTGGCGATGACCTCGTTGTCGCGGTCCTTCCGCACGAGACCAGAGGCCTCGGCCAGGGCAAGGCATCGCGCGCACTGCTGGGCGGACTCGTCGAAGTGGCCTCTGTCGAGGAACAGGTCGCCGAGGTGGTAGTGCACCCAGGGCACGCTCCAGTCATCCGCGGGCAGCATGGCCAGCGCGTCGCGATAGAGCCGCTCGGCTTCGGCGTATTCCGCGCGCCCGAAACGTAATGCTTCGGCGAGGAAAATGTCGGTCAATGCGCGCGTGTAGCGTCGCGCCTCGCCGCTGATGGTGTCGGGCTCGCGGTCAAGGCCGCCGAGGCGGCGCATCTCGACGAGCGAGCGCTCGACCCGGCTCCAGTCGTCGCCCTTTGCGCGCGCGCTCTCCTTGGGGTAGGCCGCGTCGAAGTCGCACAGCAGTTCGAGGGCATGCCTGCCCTCCGGTGACAAGCGTTTCGAGGCGGCCTGCTCCAGCAACCGCGTGCAAAACCGAAACTCGGCGTAGCAACCCCACCACCAAAAGGCATTGAAGTAGATGCTCGCGAAATCCACGATCGCGGCTGCCGGATCCCCCGAGCGTGCGAGGTGGTAGAGAAAATCGTCCATCGCATCCTGCCACGCAGGCTTCTCGTAGCGGTACTGATGGCCGTAGCGTCCAGGCTTGTGCTCTGACTTGTCGTAGGTTGTGAGCCAGTGCGTGTAGTGGTCGGCGGCGCGGCGATGCAGCGCATGTTTTTGCTTTCCGTCGGCGCCCAGCCGCCGCTCGGCGAAGTCGGCGATCGTGCGGTGCATCGTGTAGGGTCGATGCTCCGGGTCGTCGCTCTCCTCCACGAGTTCGATCAAACCCGAATCGAGAAGCCTGTAGAGCACGGCGGCAGGTTTGCGCAGCACGGCCAGCGCGGCCTCCTCGGTGAACTTGCCGGGCTTGGGTCGGAAGATCGACAGCTCGCACAACGCGTCGCGCGCCTCGTCATCGGGCAGCCTGTCGAAGCCGACCTTGATCGCGCGTTCCACCGGTTCGAGCTTCTCGCTCAGCCTTTCCGCGATGTCGTGGTAAGCCCGCTCGATGCGGCGGCGCTGCTTCTCCCGCGACTCCTGCTTGAGCACCTTGCCGAGCAGCAGCAAACCTTGTGGCAGGCCGCCGACGGCGTCGAAGATCTTCCTGGCTTCGTCCGGGAACATGTCCACAGCGTTCGGTGCGATCTGGCGAAGCAAAGCCACACCGTCCTCGGGCTCGAGGTCGTCGAGGACGCGCACATCGAAGTCCTTGTCCCTCAAATTCTCGGCAACCTTGGCCGGCTCGCGCGTGGTGATCAGGTAGGCGCAGTTCTCGGCGGGCAGCAGCATTGCCATCGCCGGCTCGATGTCCCAGGCGTCGTCGATCACCAACAGCGCGCGGCGCTGTCCGATCTGCTTGGCCAGCGCGCGTCCCCAAGCCTCGGTCATTCGCTCGGTTGCCTGCTCGCCGTCGGCGGCGTCGGTGGCCATGCGCTCGATTTGCTCGATCTTCTCGGGCTTCAGGCCCAGGTACGAGCCCCACTTCTTGAGCTCGGACAGCACGTTGGGCCGTAGGTTCAGGTCGGCCCACAGCTCGACATCGAAGCTGTCTCGCACATCCTGGTCGTTGGCGAGCGCCTTGGCGAGCGCACTCTTGCCGACGCCGGGCCTGAAGCACAACGCCACGTGCCGGCCGTGCGTGAGTTGCTCCTTCAGATTCTTGAACAGGGCATCGCGGCCGACCAGCGCATAGTCGGGCGTGGGCGGCACCTCGAACACGCGGTCGTCGGCGGTCTCGGCGGCAGATGCGGGCGCGAGTCCGTGGCGGTGCATCAGCGCACGCAACAGCGAGGCCGGGATCGCCATCGCCTGGCCGCTGCGCTTGGCATCCCTGGCCTGTGCGATGCCGACCAAGTTGCGTTCGACATCGAGCACCGGCCCGCCGCTGTCGCCGAAATTCACGTCGCCGTTGAGGCCGATGCGCCCGTGTTGGGCGCTCAATCCGCTGACCACGCAGTCGAAGCGCTGTGCCTGCGTGTAGTGCTCGGCGGCCGAATAGCCCCAGACAATGACCCGATCGCCCGGGCGGGGATCACCGCGTCGCTGGTCGTACTGCTTGCATTGCTGCAGCGAGTAGCCGAGTTCGACGGTGGGCTCGAGGATCGCAAGGTCGTCCGGTGACGTGGCCAGCACTTGGTACGAACACGGTTCGCGTGCGGGATACGGCAGCATCACGCGCAGTTCGGTGACCGGCTCGTCGTCGGGTGTCGGGTAGACCACGTGGCGGCACGTCACCACGTGGCCTGCTGTGTCGACGATGAAACCGGTGCCGCGCACGTCCTTTCCGGTGGACGCCTTGCCGGTGATGAGGACGACGTAGAGCGGCGGCCGGGTATCTTCTACTTCGGGGTGCCCGGTTTCCATTCGACCGAAACCTTGAAGTTGGCTTCGCCGGACGCCTTTGTCAGCATCGGCACGCCGGCCTCGCCGGCGAGCTTGACGCCGAACTCCACAGCGACCTTTTCGGGGTGCGGCAAGCGGCTGAGGGCTTCGTAGAGGCTGTTGCAGCAGGTCACGATGAGGTTCTCGACGTCGGCGAACTCGCGCCCGAGATCGCCCACACTCGCCACCGCGTCCATGCCGGCCGGCAAGCCCGGGGCACCAGCGCGCCGCTGCGGCATCGCGCCCGCCGGCAGCGAGACCGAGTCATCGGACTCGACGAGAAAACGGACGCCGTTGGCGTCCATCACGACGGCCTTGCTCATGGCGCCTCCTCGGTTAGCCGCGTGACAGCCGCGTCGCAACTCAATGACGGGCTGCCTCGGGAGCAATCGCTCGGGTCTTTTAGGCTACCGGTGTGGTTTGTGCAAGCCCGTGGGTGGGATCGATTTAGGGGTCACCCCAGCGGGCCGGCGCAAGGGGCTGCCGGCTGCCATTTGGGTGGTGGAGACGAGGAGGGCTTCCACCAAGGGATCCGGAGAGCAAGGAATGGCGCCAACACTGGGTTTCCGGTGATACTCTGTACCCACGCCTTGTACCCATGAGGCCCTTCCACATGCCCGGCATTGTGATCCCGTACACCCGCCTGCGCCGCGGGAAGCTGTATCTCAACCTGCCCATTCCGGCGGACCTCCGACCGCGCTTCGTGACGGCCAACGGGAAGCCGCGGACGCACATCGTCGAGGCGTTAGGCACTGGCGATGCACTGCAGGGTCGACGCATCGCCCGCGAGAAGCAGGCCCACTGGGAGCTGCACTTCGCGAAGCTGCGGCGGGGCCATGCTGGGGAGCTGCCGAGCGCGCTTCGCAAGGCTGAGGAGCTGCGTGAGGCCATCCGCGAGGCCCGCGAGCGCAACGACGAAGGGACGGCACTCTTCGAGATGGAGTCGCGTGCGGTCGACGAAGCACGTCGCATCGAGGAGCAGGCGGGGCCGGAAGCGGCGAGCGGCTGGCTCGACCTTGCGACGAAGCCGGAGCGGATGACGCTGAAGCAGGCCCTCAAGGGCATGTGCGAGTCGCCCGACATGACGGAGGGCACGAAGGCGAAGCGGACACAGCAGCTCGCCGAGCTGTTGGCCTTTCTCAAGGTAGAGGACTGCCTGCCCGAGTTCGTCACCGACGTGCGAGCGGTGGCGTATGTGGACCATCTCAACGCGAAGCCCCTGGGGTACTCGACGAAGCAGGATCGCCTGTCGGGGCTGCATACCGTGTGGCGCTACCTGGTCAAGAAACGGCAGGTCTCGAAGGACGCTAGCCCCTGGCGCAATCGCGAGTTGACCGGCAAGAAGAAGGGAGGGCAGAACGGGGAGGGCGACAAGCGCGCGTGGACCACAGACGAGACACTGAAGCTACTCAAGGCTTCGGAGCCCCCCAGGACCAAGCACTACACCCGCGCGCTCCTCCGCGAGCTGTACACCTTGGGCTTCATCACCGGCATGCGCCTCGATGAAATCGTGTCGATCCGTCCGCGCGCCGTGGAGACGATCAAGGGTGGCTACTGGATCAAAGTCGAGGAGTCGAAGACCGACGCGGGGCGACGCAGCATCCCCATCGTGCATCCCGCCGCAGTAGCGATCCTTCGCAAGCGGCTCGCCAAGCAGAAGGATGCAGGCGCGTCGATCTTCCCCGAGTGCAGGCCGGGCGGGCCGGACAACAAGCTGTCATGGCATGTCCAAAAGGCGCTCGGGCGCGACCGCGATGCGCTGGGTTTCGGTGCCGAGGTGGACTTCCATAGCACGCGCCGCAACTTCATGACGTTGATGGAGAACAACGGGTCCGACACCGTCCATGCGCAGCGATACGTGGGCCACAACGTGCCATCGCTGATGCACAGGGTGTACTCCGAGGGAGCCAGCAGGGAGAACCTTCGGAAGGTCGCGGCGGCAGTGAAGTACCCCGCGAAAGTAGAGGCTGAGTTCAGAAGGGCCGCGGGGCTGTAGGCGACTGTGGACCTCGTGCAGGAAGCCACACACCGCTGGAGCAGTCTCGGCCGAGAATCTGCCGATGGCCGAGGGCATCGTCAACGGAATCAAGCTGATGCTGTTCTTCGGCTGTCTGTCGGCGGGATTCTTCGCGCTGGCCAAGCTCATTGACCTCATTGATCCCAAGAAGACGTGGTCTCAGAGGGGTAGCGGCTGGGTATTCCTGATCGTTGCCGCCGCCGTTATCGTCGTCTTATTTGAACTCGTCTTCCCTGGCTCTGAAGTTGGAGTTGACCCTGTTTCACGGACGGGTTGTGACTTGATTTCAAGTCGGACGTGACGTCTCCGCGGACGCCGGACAGTTCTGAACTAGAGGATGGCCGCTTCCATGGGTTGTCCTGACCGCATTGTGGCGAACTCGCTCGGGGTCAGGTTGCCGAGCGAGCCGTGTGGCCGGTGGTGGTTGTAGTCGTCCTGCCAAGCCCTCAGCTTTTCGCGCACGTCGTGCATCGTGATGAACTCGTTGACGTTGAGGAACTCATCGCGCAGCCGACCGTTGAACGACTCGATCAGCCCGTTGTCGGTGGGTTTACCCGGCCGCGTGTAGTCGAGCTTGACGCCGCGCTTGTACGCCCAGTCGTCCAGCGCCTTGGAGGTGAACTCGGTGCCGTTGTCTACCGTGATCGCACGCGGCAATCGACGCTGCCTGGCGGCTTGGTCCAACGCCTGGCCGACACATCGGCCGGTCAGTCGGTAGTTGGCCTCCAGTGACACGCTCTCGCGACTCCACTGATCGATGACGGTGAGGATGCGGAATTTGCGCCCATCGTGCATCTGGTCGTGCACGAAGTCCATGCTCCAGTGCTGGTTCGCTGCGGTGGCAGGCACGACCTTGCCTCGCAGCAGCGCAATGCGCTTGCGCCGTCTCACCTTCATGCGCAGCTGCAAGCCTTCGAGGCGGTACAGCCGATACACCCGTTTCTTGCCCACCGCCCAGCCTTCGCGCTTGAGCATCACCAGTACGCGAAGGTAGCCGAACCGCGGTCGGCTCATGGCAATGTCGCGAATGCGTTGGCGCAGTGCGCTTTGGTCGCGTGCCGTGCTCTTGGCATACCACACCGAACGCTGCAGCAGCGCCAGGCGGCATGATCGGTGCACGCTGATCTTGAAGCGCTCCTGCATCCAGGCTGCCAGCTCGCGCCGCTTGACAGCCTTCAGAGCTTTTTTTTCACCACCTCCTGCAGGATTTGCTTGTCCAGCGTGAGGTCTGCGACGATGCGCCGCAGCCGCGCGTTCTCGTCCTCGAGCATCTTGAGCTTGCGCAGCTCGCTGACGCCAAGCTCGGCGTACTTCTTCTTCCACGTGTAGAACGTCGCATCCGAGATGCCGATCTGCCGGCACACATCGGCCACCGGCGTCCCGCCCTCAGCGAGCCTCAGCGCGTAGGCGATCTGCTCTTCGGTGAACCTGCTCTTCTTCATCGCTTCTCCTGGCCCCGTTCGGGGCGCTCAGAAGCGACCGTACCTCTAGTTTTGACCTGTGCAGGTTTTCCGGGGAGACGTTCACCACCGCTACCACCGACCGGGGCCGCGTAGAGGCCACCGGCCCACACAGTTTCAACCCCGTTTACTCGCTTCTCCGCTCACGACCCTTCGACCGACAACCACGGGGGCGCGGGCCTTCATCAGGTTTCGGGCTCCCTCGGAACTGACCACTTCGCCATCCGCGGAGCCGCAGAAGAATGACCGGCAGCGAACGGGCCTGGGCGACTCAGCGAGCGCAACCACCCGACCACAAGCCAAGCAATGGAAGTACATGGCGACCCCCTTCGGGACCCCGATGCTACGCCGTCGTGCTACCTCGACTCGACGCGGCAGCGTGCGATGGGTCACGTCACCGCAGAGGAAGGGGCACGGGTAACCGTTGTCGACGGGGGCGCCCCGCGCTGCTATCGAGAACTCTTGTCAAGGTCGTCCATGCTGTCGAGAAGATGCAGCATGTTGTTCACAGCCCTCCTGCGCTGCTTCTCTGCCCGACTGAGCGCATCGAATGCCAGCGGGGTCCTCTGCGCGTCGAGGGCGTTCTGGGAGGTAACGACGTCCTGACCGGCCTCCTCGAACTTGACCATCAGCGTGCTCCAGAGCGCTTCAATTTCTGGCATGGCCGGTGGCTGGGTCTCCCCGGCGGGCGTGTGGGTGTTCATAGCCGCCCCCTGACAAAGCGTGTTCGGCCGATGAGTTGGCGGTGCATGTTGACCCCTTCGGGTGCTGCCGCCGTCACCACAAGAACAACAGCGCCGGTGCCAGGCCTGAAAGCGGGAAGGGGCCCGGGAGCGCAGCGCCAGTATGCGCGCACTGGTGTCGCAACCCTGTCACGTAGGTCGTGAAGCCGATCTGCGCAGGCGGGCAGTGGAGCTGTCAGTCGATTAACAAGCTAGGGGAACTGGCATGTTGCGGCGCAACAGCGAACCGCCTTTTGTACCCACGGACTGTACCCACGGTTAGTGAGTGCTCTCACTGCAGACCGCGTGGGTGCTGGTCCGCAGGAGAGTCATTTCACATGGTGGAGACGAGGAGGATCGAACTCCCGACCTTCGCATTGCGAACGCGACGCTCTCCCAGCTGAGCTACGTCCCCGAAAAGAGGCGCGAATTCTATCAGGCCGCCTTGCTTCGGCACGGGGTGGTGCGAGGCTCGGTTAATCTGTGCGCCCCGCCGGGTTCTCCGGCTTGGGCCTTTGGAGGAACCGATGCCGCTTGACGATCCCGCATGGCTCGATGCGCAGTACAACAACCGCGCCCGCGTGCCCGAGCACGCGCAACACCTGGCGCGCTGGGCCGAGTCGTCGGCCCTGGCGCGTTCGCACCTGCAGGGTCAGCTCGATGTGCGCTACGGTGAGCAGCCTGGCGAAACCCTCGACATGTTTGCCGCCAGGCAGGCCAATTCACCGGTGCTGGTGTTCATTCATGGCGGCTACTGGCGCGCACTCGACAAGTCCGACGTCTCGTTCGTCGCGCCGGCGTTCGTCGACGCGGGCGCGGCGGTGGTGGTTCCCAACTATGCGCTGTGCCCTGCGGTGACGATCGAGACCATCGCGCTGCAGCTCACGCGGGCCCTGGCGTGGGTGTGGCGCCACGCTGCCGAGCACGGCGGCGACCCGCAGCGCGTCGCGGTCGCAGGGCACAGCGCGGGGGGCCACCTGGCGGCGATGATGCTGAGCTGCCGCTGGAAGGACGTGGGCGATGACCTGCCGCCGCGGCTGGTCGGCGGCGCGCTGTCGATCTCCGGCCTGTACGACCTGGAGCCGGTGCGGCTGACGCCGTTCCTGCAAGGCGACCTGCAACTGACGCCGCAGTCGGTGAAGCGCCTGAGCCCGGCGTTCTTCCCGCGCCCGCGCGGCACGCTCTACACAGTGGCAGGGCTGGACGAGAGCGAGGAGTTTCTGCGCCAGAACCAGCTGATCCGCGACCAGTGGGGCCCCACCAGCGTGCCGGTGTGCGAAACGGTGGTTGGACGCAACCACTTCACCGTGCTGCATGATCTGGCCGACCCGGCCTGCCGCTTGCACGAGCTGGCACTGCGCTTGCTGGGTCTGCGATGAAGATCGAGCCCGCCGGGGCGGCGAATTGCTTTTGCCCATGCAGCGTATTGAGGCTTTGTATTGGCCTGCTGGACCGCGGTTTGTTAGGGTACGCGGGTCCGGAGCGCTGTAATGTTCGCCTGGAACCCCACACCACTGCACGAGGAGCGTGACATGGCATTGAAAGGATCGAAGACCGAGCAAAACCTGAAGGACGCCTTCGCCGGCGAATCTCAGGCCAATCGTCGCTATCTGTACTTCGCCAACAAGGCCGACATCGAGGGTCAAAACGACGTCGCGGCGCTGTTCCGCTCCACTGCCGAAGGCGAGACTGGCCACGCGCACGGGCATCTCGAGTTCCTGGAGCACGGCTCGGGCGACCCGGCCACCGGCCTGCCGATCGGCGCCACGCGGTTGAATCTCAAGGCCGCGGTGGCCGGTGAGACGCACGAGTACACCGACATGTACCCCGGCATGGCCAAGACGGCGCGCGGCGAGGGGTTCGATGAGATCGCCGACTGGTTCGAGACGCTGGCCAAGGCCGAACGCTCGCACGCCAACCGCTACCAAAAGGCGCTCGACCAGCTCGCCGACTGATCGCGGGCAGCGCTGTTGAAACGGTGGGTGGAGCAGGGGGCACACGATGCCCCTGCTCGTTGATGCATAACCCCAAGTTTTTCGCATGAGCATTCGCGAAGGCAACCTGCAAGCGCCCACGCGCCATCCGATCGACTGGAAGAGCCCGAGCCTATCTGGACGAGGCCGCGTGCCTGAAGGAGATGGAGCGGGTGTTCGACATCTGCCACGGCTGCCGGCGCTGCGTCAGCCTGTGCCAGAGTTTCCCGACGCTGTTCGATCTGGTGGATGCCACCGACGACGGTGAGGTGCACGGTGTCAAGAAGGAAGCGTACTGGAGCGTGGTCGACCAGTGCTACCTGTGCGACCTGTGCTACATGACCAAGTGCCCCTACGTGCCGCCGCACCAGTGGAATCTCGACTTCCCGCACCTGATGCTGCGCGCCAAGGCGATCAAGTTCGGCAAGGGCGAGGTCAAGGCCGGCGAGCGGTTTCTGGCCAGCACCGATGTGCATGGCAGCTTTGCCGGCATTCCGATCGTCGTGCAGACGGTCAACGCGATCAACAAGACCAGGTTCGCGCGCAAGCAGATGGACACGCTGCTCGGCGTGCACCCCGACGCGTGGATGCCCGAACTGGCCGGCAAGCGTTTTCGCTGGAGCGCCGGCAAGCGCGGCCCCGCCGTCGACGTGAAAGACGGCGCGCGCACCCCCGGCAAGGTGGCGATCTTCGCGACCTGCTACGTCAACTACAACGAGCCCGGCATCGGCCACGACCTGTTGAAGGTGCTCGAGCACAACGCCATCCGGTACGTGATCGTCGAGAAAGAGTCGTGCTGCGGCATGCCCAAGCTCGAGTTGGGCGATCTGAAGGCGGTGGAGAAGCACAAGAACGCCAACATCCCGGTGCTCGCACGTTACGCCAAGGAGGGCTACGCCATCGTGAGTGCCATTCCCAGCTGCACGCTGATGTTCAAGCAGGAGCTGCCGCTGATGTTTCCCGACGAGGCCGACGTGCAACTCGTCAAGGACGCGATGTGGGATCCGTTCGAGTACCTGGTGGCGCGCAGCAAGGACGGCCTGCTGAACACCGATTTCAAGCGTGACCTGGGCAAGGTCAGCTATCACATCCCGTGCCATGGTCGCGTGCAGAACATCGGCCGCAAGACCGAAGAGATGTTCAAGCTGATCGGGCAGCACGTGACCGTGCAGCTCAACACGGTGGAGCGCTGCTCCGGGCACGCCGGCACCTACGGCGTGAAGACACCCACCCACCCGGTGGCGATGAAGATCGGCCGCCCGGTGTTCAAGGCGATGGCGCAAACCGACCCCGACTTCATCAGCAGCGACTGCGCGCTCGCCGGGCATCACATCGCGCAGGGCATGGCCCTGGCCGGCACGCAGCCCAAGGCGCTGCAGCACCCGCTGAGCCTGCTGCGGCATGCCTACGGATTGGAGTGACGCTTGATCATGGACAGCCCTATCACCGCCGACAGTCTGCTGACGCTCGAGGCCTACTCGAAGGCGCGCAAGGAGATCAAGGCGCAGATCATCCCGCATCGCCGACTGCGCAGCGTGGCGCTGGGCGAGCACATCAACGTGCAGTTCGAAGACGAACGAACCATCCGCTATCAGATCCAGGAGATGCTGCGCATCGAGAAGATCTTCGAGCCCGAGGGCATCAATCAGGAGATCGAGGCCTACGCGCCGCTGGTGCCCGACGGCACCAACTGGAAGGCGACGATGCTGATCGAGTTTCCGGATGCCCATGAGCGCAAGCGTGAGCTGGCGCGCCTGATCGGCGTCGAGGACCGTTTGTTCGTCGAGGTGGAGGGCCACGCGCGCGTCTACGCGATCGCCGACGAAGACCTCGATCGCGAGAACGACGAGAAGACCTCGTCAGTGCACTTCGTTCGCTTCGAGCTGCCGCCGGCCGCGCGCGCCGCGGTGCGCGCCGGCGCCGGCGTGCGCCTGGGGTGCGACCACGCCAACTACCCGGCGCATGTGTCGATCGTGCCGGAGACGTTGGCCAGTCTCGCGGGCGATCTGCGCTGATCGTCGCGCGGCAGCGCTGCCGCTGCTAGCGTCCGCCGAGTCCGAGTGCACGCGTCCAACTGACCTCGAGCACGCCGCTGCGCAGGTCGCCGCGGATGGCCTTGACCGCGCCGACGCCCAGGCGCACTTGCGATTCGGGCGTGACGCTCCATCCGGCCCAGGCCACCGACTGCGCGATCGCGCCGCTGCCCGTGGCCACGCCTCCGCCGCCCGCCGCACCCAGCAGCAGTTCGGCTCCGAAGCGGAACATCGACCCTGGCGCAGTGGCCAAGCCGGCGCCGATCAGGCCGATCGCATAAGCGCCCGCGCCGCCGGCGTAGGCGGTGTGTGCTTGAGCGCTGAGATAGGCATGATCGTCGACGAAACGATTGAGCTTGAAGCCCACCGTGTCGAGCGAGGCCACCGAGCCGTCGTTGCGTTGCGCGCGCAGGTTGTGCTGCAAGGTCGCCGACCATTCGTTGCGGCTGATCGTGCCGCTGCCGGGCGCATCGGGCGGGGGCTCAAGATCCATCGCCAGCCACACTTGCGCGCTGTGCGCGCGCAGCGTCGAGCCGAGACCGCGAACCTCACCCACCTCGATGCCGCTGCGCCAGCCATGGCCCCAGTCGACGCTCGCGCCGATGGCGACCTTGCCGATCACGCCGCCGTCGGTCGGCATGCCACCGCCACCTCCGAGACCGAGCGCGCCGCGCGCTTCGAGCGTTATGGGCCAGGTCGGCATCGGGGTCCAGCGCCAGCCGACGTTGCCGAGAAACTCCATGTATCCGGCGGCTCCGCCGGAGGCCGCGGCCGCTGCCTCGATGCCCATGTAGACACCGGAGGGCGTGGGCTGCCATTCGGCGCGGCCGCCGACCAGTCCGATGCGGCGGGTGTCGGACCCCCGCAGCTGATAGGCGCCCACGGTGCCGGCGAGGCGCTGAAAGCCCAGGCCCGTGGTGCCGCTCGCGGGCTGGGGCTGCCCGGCAGAGGACGAGTCGAAATAGCGGAACGGCCGTTCCCAGCTCAACACCAGCCCGAGCTGCGAGCTGCTGATCTCACCACTGGGAAAGCGCACGTGCGACCAGCTGAGCCCGCCACGCAGCGGCCCGATGTCGTGCGTCAGCGTTGCGGCCGCACGCAACATCAGGCCGCCGCCCACCGGCGCGGCCGCACCGCCGCCGCCGCCGGCAAAAACACCGGCGCGCAAGATCCCAGTCCCATGGCAAGACAAAGCGGCGCTGTAGCTCGGCGCCACCGACAAACAAGCCGCCACGGTGGCCGCCGGCCGCCCCGTACACCGCCGGTCCCGCCCACCATTGGCCACCGAGTGGGAACAACACCGACGCACCCATCAAACCCATCTTCTCGTCGGCCGGCAGCTTGAGTTGCTCGTACCCGAGTCCGACGTCGATGGTCGATTCGTGAGTCAGCGGCTCGACCGCGAACACAGGCAGCCCAAGGGTCACGGCCCACAGCACGCTGGCGTGCGCGGCGGCGGCCGGCATGCGCAGCGATGCGCGTGGCTGATGCATGGCCAGGGCGAACATGGTTGTGAACGCGGCGGTCGCGGCAACTTCTCGGCCCGGCATCATGCACGCACGGGAGCAGCCACCGGCACCGGCGCCGCCATCTGGCGCAGGCTCGACGACCGCTCGGGCCCGCGGCGTCGGACCCGCTGCCGCCGGCGGGTCCCATCGCCATGTCATGAACGACCACCAATCTGCGCGGTGAGCCCGCGCCTGGGGGAATGACGCATGGGCGTCACCACCCAACAATGGCACTCAGGGTCGATGGCGCTTCGCTCGAGCGGCAACCGCTCATCGACTCGGATACGCAGCACCTGCCGCCACGAGGGAGCCAGCCATGCCGCAGACGTTCAATGTGGGTTCGCGATCGCTGTTCGTCAGCGTCACGGCATGGGTGTTCATCGTGCTCGGCGTTGCCGCCAGCGCGCTGGCACTCATTCAGGGGGCCGCCACCGCATCGTTGCTGCCGGGCTTTGCGCTCGGTCTGGATGCGCGCCCGCTTGCAAGGGCTGGCCGGCCTGCTCGCCGCCCACGTGCCGTGGGTGGCCGGCGCCGCGCTGGCGCTGTCGATCGCCACGCTGGCCGCCGCCATCGGCTTGCTGCTGCGCCTGGAGTGGGCGCGACGCGCCTTCATCGTCGTCGTGGTGTTGGCGATGGTGACCAACCTGGCCGGCCTGTGGTTGCAGCAGGAGTTGCTGCAGGGCCTGATCGATCACACGCTGAGCCGCACGCCGTTGCCGCGCGAAGCCGCGGGCGTGTTCGGCGGTTTCGCGGCTGCGGCGCGTGCTGCGGCGGTGGCGTTGAGCGTGTTCACCTGCTTGCTGCTGGCGTGGATCATCGGCCACTTGAACACGCAGTCGGTGCGGCAGGAATTCGCCTGACGCGGCGCTCACCGCCCGGCGGTTCAGGGCGACATCACAGCGCGAGCTCCCACACCTCGCCCACGAGGTCCGCACCAAAACTGTGGTGTGGCTCGCTGCCCACCAGCCGATAACCAGCCTTGGCATAGATGGCGCGCGCGGCGAGCAGCATGGACTGCGTCCACAGCTTGATGCGTCGATAGCCGGCCTGGCGCGCAAAACGCTCGCATTCGGCCACCAGCCGAGCGCCGATGCCCAGGCCGCGCGCTGACGGTTCGACGAGCAGCAATCGCAACTGGGCGACACCGCGCTCGGGCTCGTCGGTCTTCTCGTCGCGCGCCTGCACGAGGAAGACGCAGCCCACGTTCTGCCCGTCGCGCTCGGCGATCCAGCAGGCCTCGCGCTGGGCGTCGAAGCGCTCGACAAAACGGCCGGCGATCGACGCCACCAGGCCTTCGAACGTAAGGTCCCAGCCGTACTCGTGCGCGTAGATCGCACCATGGCGTGCCACCACCCAGCCGATGTCGCCAGGCTGCGGTGCGTGCAGCAGGTAGGGTGCACGATCGTTGCGCGGCGCGCCGAGCAGCGACTCGATGGTGCCGGTGGCGTGCAGCAGGCGACGTCGGTTCGGTTCGTCCAACGGGGCGAGCAGGGCGTTGACCTGGGCCTGAGAGTGCGCGTCCATCGGCGCGAACGCACGCCGTCCGGCCGCGGTGAGCGTGAGCACGGATTGGCGCGCGTCGGCCGGCGAGCGCTGCGCACGCACGAGCCGCTTGGACTTGAGCGTCGTGAGCAGCCGACTGAGGTAGCCCGCATCGAGATCGAGCAACCTCGCGAGCTCGCTCGCGGTGACGCCGTCGTGGTGCGCGAGCTCCCACAGCACACGTGTTTGCGGCAGCGTGAACGGCGTGCCGTACAGGCGCTCGTCGAGCACACCGATGCGGCGCGTGTAGAAACGATTGAACGAACGCAACGCCGCCACCTGGGCGTCGGGCATCGGGGTGTCATCGGCCATGCTTGGCATTGTCAATAAAATGCTTGCCAAAAGCAACCATCTGCATCGCGCCCACCCGGAGCCGCGGACCAGGCCCTACACTGCGGCATTCCTGTTGAGGCTGGAGACGCCGATGCTCGACCCGCAAGCCCGCGCATTGATCGATCTGATGACCGAGCGCGGCGTGCCGCCGACGCACACGCTGGCGCCGGCGGAGGCCAGGCGCCTGTACCGCGAGCGTCGCGCCTACGTGCAGCCCGCCGCGATCACGATGGCCGAGGTGCGCGACCTGAGCGCCAGCGGCCCGCAGGGCCCGATCGGCCTGCGCCTGTATCGGCCGACCACCGCGCCGTCGGTGGCGCCCGCGCTCGTCTACTACCACGGCGGCGGCTGGGTGATCGGCGACCTCGACACGCACGACGTGTTGTGCCGCGAGCTCGCGCACCGCGCCGGCTGCGTGGTGGTGGCGGTGGACTACCGGCTCGCGCCCGAGCATCGCTTCCCGGCGGCGGTGGACGACTGTCTGGCCGCCACACGCTGGGTGCATGCGCAAGCCGCAACGCTGGGCATCGACGGATCGCGGCTCGCGCTCGGGGGCGACAGTGCCGGCGGCAACCTGGCCACCGTCACCGCGATCAGCCCTGCGCGACAGCGGCGGTCCGCAGCCGTTGCTGCAGCTGTTGATCTACCCCGGCACCGACATGCGCGCGATCGCGCCGTCGCACGCCACCAACGGGCAGGGCTACATGCTGACCAGCGACTCGATCACCTACTACCGCGGCCACTACGTGCCCAACGAGGCCGATTGGTCCGACTGGCGGACGTCGCCGCTGCTGCACCCCGATCTGTCGAAACTGCCACCTGCGCTCGTCATCACCGCGGGCTACGACCCGCTGCGCGACGAAGGTCGGCAATACGCCGACAAGCTGTCGCAGGCCGGCGTGCCCACGCAATACGTGTGCTTCGAGCGCCAGATCCACGGCTTCATCACGATGGGCCGCGTGATCGACGAGGCGAACACCGCGGTGGCGATGTGTGCGATGGCGCTGCAAAGGGCGCTGGCTTAGCTGCGTTCGGTGCCGGCGTTTCCGTGACCCGGTCAACGGGTTGCGATGAATACTGTATGAATGTACAGTATTCTCGTGGACTCGTCACCCGTTCTGATTGAGCGATTGCCTGCGCTGTGGCGTGCTCACCAGCTCAGCCCGCCATCGAACGCCGTCACCGTGAGCGGCTTTGCCGCGCTCGATGCCGAGTTGCCCGGCGGCGGTTGGCCGCATCGGGTGTTGACCGAGCTGTTGTTGCCGCACCCTGGTCTCGGTGAATTGCGTCTGCTGGTGCCGGCGCTCGCGCGCATCGCGGGGGCCAGGTGGCTCGCCTGCAGAAAACGGCCGCAGCGTGATGCTGTTCGATCCGCCGGCAGCGCTGTGCGGCTCGGCGCTGGTGCAGCTCGGGGTCGACGCGCAGCAACTGCTCGTGGTCCACGGTCGCGAAGGTGCGCGCGCGACAGCGGGGCTGCGCCGCCTGTTGCCGAGTGCCGACCTGTTGTGGGCGCTCGAGCAGGCCCTGAAGAGCGGGCATGTCGGCGCCGTGCTGGCGTGGTTGCCGCAGCGCCTGAAGGCCGATGCGCTGCGGCGTTTGCAGCTCGCCGCGCAGTTGCACGATGGCCCGGCGTTCCTGTTTCGCGAGGTCGATGCGCGTGTCAAACCCAGTGCGGCGCCGCTGCGGCTGCTGTTGCAAGGGGCGGGCATCGATCGGCTGTCGGTGCGTGTGCTCAAGCGGCGCGGTCCGCCGCTGACGCAGCCACTGCTGCTGGCGTTGCCGCCCATTCTCAGCGAGCGGCTGCGAGCGCGTGCGCGCGGCGAGTCCACATCGGCCATGGTCGCTGCGGCTGCCGAGCAGCGCACCGAAGCATCATCCGTTCGCCGGCTGAGATGGCAGCGCGTGGTCTCATGCTGTGGATCGCCGTGCACCTGCCGCAGTTGTCGCTGGAGTCGTTCGCCGCGACGGTGGATCCAGCCTGGCAGGGCCGGCCGCTGGCGCTGATCGAGGCGCACCGCATCACGCAGGTCGATGCGTCGCGCTGCGGCGCTGGGCATCCAGCGCGGCGCCAAACGCGCCACCGCGCTCGCGCTGGCGAGCGACTTGGTGCTCGGCGAGGCCGACGCGGCGCGAGATGCGTCGGCCCTGCAGGCCGCCGGCCATGCCGCGCTGGCCTTCACGCCGATGGTGTGCCTGGAGGCCACCGACAGCACCGGCGCGCCGGCACCGGTGGTGTTGCTCGAAGTGCAGGCCAGCCAACGCTGCTTCGGCGGTTTGCGCCGCCTGCTGCAGCAGCTGCGCCAGGCGCTGCAACCGCTCGGCCATCGCTGCCAGATCGCCAGCGCGCCCACCGCGCTCGGCGCGGCGCTGCTGGCACGCTGGCGCGACGATCTCGTGCACGGTGCGCACAGCACCGACGTTGCCGCGCTGCGCCGTCTGCTCGACGATGCACCGGTCTGGTTGTTGGGCCCGGGGCGCGAGCATTGGGAGGCCTTGCAGGGCATGGGCTTGAAGCAGCTGTCCGACCTGCGTCACCTGCCGCGCGCCGGCCTGGCGCGGCGTTTCGGTCCGGCGCTGCTGGCCGACCTCGACCGCGCGCGCGGCGATGCGCCCGACCCGCGCGAGCCGATCGTGCTGCCGCTGAAGTTCGAGCAGCGCATCGAACTCTTCACCCGCGCCGACAACGCCGAGCAGTTGATGGCCGGCGCGCGCGTGCTGATCGCACGCCTGCTGGCATGGGCACGTGCACGTCAAGCGCGCGTGGCCGGGTTCACGCTGCGCATGCACCACGAGGCACGTCGCGGCGACGCCGGCCACAGCGAGTTGGCGGTCGGCCTGGCCGAACCCTCGGCCGATGCGGCGCATCTGCAGACGTTGCTGGGCGAGCGGCTGGCGCGGTTGCCGCTGGCCGCACCCGCGCTGGAGCTGAGCCTGCGCTGCGATGCGCTGGTGCGCTCGGGCCCGCCCAACGCCGAGTTGTTTGCCACCCGCAGCAGCGAGCGCGAAGGCCTCACGCGCCTGGTCGAGCGGCTGCAGGCGCGCCTGGGGGCCGAAGGCGTGCAGCGCCTCACGCTGCTGGCCGACCATCGCCCCGAGCGCGCCATGGCGTGGCAGCCCGCCGAGGCGGGGCCGCCGCACGCAAGGGTCAAGTCGGCCACGGCGCAACCAACGCATGCCGCAGCACAGCCATCGCAGGCCGTCACGCCGACATGGCAGCCACACGCCGCGGCTGCGCCGACGCGGCCGCTGTGGTTGCTGCGCGAGCCGCAGCCGTTGCCCGAGCAGGCCTCGCGGCCGTGGCTCGACGGTGCGCCGCTGCAACTGTTGGCCGGCCCCGAGCGCATCGAGTCGGGCTGGTGGGACGGCGCCCTGGCCGCGCGCGACTACTTCATCGCACGCGCCGACGATGGCGCGCTGGTGTGGATCTTTCGGGCGCGGCTGCCGCTGGCGTCAACGCTCGACGGCAGCGGCTGGTTCCTGCAGGGTCGTTTCGCCTGAGCCGGACACGCGGCAAACGCGTGCTCATCGGCCGCGGGGGCTGCCATCGAACCAGGCGAGCCGCACACCGAGCGCGATGAACACCGCACCCACGCCGCGCGACGAGCCAGCGCCCGATCGCAGGCTGCGACCCCAATGCACCGCGCAGCCGCGCGATCAGCGCCGCGAACGCCACATTGACCAGCGTGCAGTTGACGGCGAACAGCGCACCGAGCGCGACGAAGGCCAGCGCCTTGTCGGGCGCCGCGGCATCGATGAATTGCGGCAAGAAGGCCAGGAAGAACAGCGCCACCTTCGGATTCAACGCGTTGGTCAGAAAACCCTGCACGAACGAGCGCCGCCACGTCACGGCGGGCCCAGCCATTTCCGCGGATGGCGAGCTGCCACTGCCGCGCAGCAGCCCGATGCCCAGCCACACCAGGTAGGCCGCGCCGACCCAGCGCAGCACCGTGAAGGCGGCTGCCGAACTGGCGATCAACGCCGACACGCCCAGCGCTGCCGCCGCCACGTGCACGAAGCAGCCGGCACCGACGCCCAGTGCCGCCGCCGCGCCGCTGCGAAACCCCTGCGCTGCACTGCGCGCGCCGATCAGCGCGAGGTCGGCCCCGGGCGTGATGTTCAGCAACAGACCCGCGACGATGAACAGCGGCAGGTCATGCACACCGGCCTCCAGCATTCACGCACCTCCCAGTGCACCGACCACGGCGCCCACAGCGATCATCCACAGCGGGCTGCGCGCGCGTCTTCAGCATGAACACGATGGTCGCCGGCACCAGCAGCAGCGACAGCGGGTGCGCGACCAGCGGCAGCGCCAGCACCCATCCGGTGGCCATCAGCAGGCCGATGGTCAGCGGCGCCAGGCCGACGCTGAACGCCTGCACCGCCAAGGCGTCGTGCCGTGCACGGCGCAGGCGGCCGACCACGAACGTGACGAATGCTCGACGGCACCATGATGCCGGCCATCGTCGCCACCATGCCCAGCGGCCCCGCGACGCTCCAGCCCATCAGTGCCACGAACAGGATGTTCGGGCCCGGTGCCGCCTGCGCGATGGCGATCGACGCGTTGAACTGAAGCGCATCGATCCAGCCGTGCTCGACCACCAGATAACGCTGCATCTCGGAGGCCAGGGTGATCGCGCCACCCACCGCCAGGAGCGAGAGCAGCGCAAAGTGCCCCGCCAGCTGCAGCAGGTCGGACCAAGCCAGGCCGTGCAGACCGAACAACTCGGCGTTCATGCCTGGCGACGCAGCAGCGACAGCCGATGCCACGCCCAACGAAACCCGACAGGCCGAGCGCCAACACCACCCACACCAACGGCCAGCGCAGCCAACCGATCGCCAATGCGCTCGCCACCAGGATCAAGCCGCAAGGCCACAAGCCCATCGGGTTGTGCCTGAGCGTCGGCGCCAGCTTGAGCCCGGTGGCCAGAATCAACCCCGAGGCCACGGCCCCCATGCCGCGCAGGGCTCCGGCCACCTGCGGCACCGAGCTGAACTGCATGTACAGCGCCGCCAGCGCCAGCACGATGAACAGCGGTGCGCCCAGCATGCCGGCCATGGCCGTCAGCGCGCCGCGCCAGCCGAAATGGCGGTCGCCGAACATCAGGCTCAGGTTGATGACGTTGGGCCCGGGCAACACCTGCGACAACGACAGCAGCTCGACGAACTGCTCCTTGCTCAACCAGCGCAAGCGCTCGACCAGCTCGCGCTGCGCCACCGCCAGCACGCCGCCGAATCCTTGCAGCGCGAGCCACGTGAAGGCGACGAACAGCTCGGTCTTCGAACGCGGCGCGCGCAGCTCGCCCGTGGCAGCAGTCGACGGTGTCGCGCTCATGCGGCTGCCTTGACGCCGCCCGCCGCGCGCTTGGGTTGTCGCGCCGCGGCCCATTGGCTCAGTCCGATGGCCACCACCATCCATGCCAGTGCCGCCCAGCTCAAGCGCGTGAAACCGCTCACCGCCAGCATCGCGCCGCCGGTGGCCGCACCGACGGCCTGGCCGACGTAGATGGCCGCGGAGTTGAGCGCCATCGAGGCCGGCGCCAGCGCCGGTGCGAGCGAGGTCAAGCGCGCGTGCTGTGCCGATTGCGCGGCAAAGCAGCCGATCGACCACGGCAGCAGCACCAAGCGCCATCGTTGCCACCGTGCCGGCCAGCGGCCACAGCGCGAAGCTGGTCGCCATGCCCACGAACAGCAATGCCACCATGCGCGGCGTGCCGAACCGGTCGATCACCCGCGTGACGATCACGCTGCTCGCCAGGCCAGCCACGCCGAACAGCAGGAACAGCCCGGCGATCTGTGCCGGCGTGGCCGCGAGCACCTGGCGAAAGTAGGGTGCCATGTAGGAGAACAGCGTGAACTGCGCGGCGCCGGCCATTGCGGTGACCAGCACCACCGCCATCAGCACCGGATCGGTGAACACGCTTCGCCACTGCGCGCCCGAAAGCTGCGCCGGGCGCACGCCGTCGGGCATCACGCGCCAGATCCACCACGCCGCCAGCGCCGCCATGCCCGCCACGCCGGCCAGCGCGAAGCGCCAGCCGAAGGTCTCCGCGACGTAGGCGTGCATCGGCAACCCCAGCACCGAGGCCACCGCCCAGCCGAGGAAGACGAAGGTGATGGCGTGTCCCCTCGACTCGGGCGGCGTCATCAGCGCGATCGCCGCGCCCGCTTGCGGCGTGAACACTGCAGCGCCGAGCAGCGTGACCGTGCGCACGATGGCCAGCACGGCGAAGTTGGGCGCCAGCGCTGCCAACGCATGGCCCAGCGCAAACCACAGCAGCCACAGCGTCAGCAGCCGACGGCGATCGCTGCCGGCCACCCAGGCGGCGAGCAACGGTGCGCTGACCGCCAGCACCACGGCGCCGATGGTGATCAACTGGCCCGCCACGGCGGCGGTGACCTGCAGCGAATCGACGAGGTCGTTCATCACGCCCGAGGGCGCCATCACGCCGCAGGCGATTGCGAAGTTGCCGCCCAGCAGCGCCCAGCGCGAACGTGCCACGGTGCGCGCGTCGTAGGCGCCGCTGGTGGCTGGCGTTGCGGGCAACGTGGTCGGGTGCTCGCGCTCGGGGCGGTCGGGCGGGCTCACCCGCGCATCACCTTCAGCGCCTCGGGATTGACGATGTTGGTCGGCTGCTGGCGAATGAAGTTGACCACGTTGTCGAACGCGGTGCCGAAGTACATCTCGTAGCTGTCGAGCTCGACGTAGCCGATGTGCGGCGTGCAGACGGCGTTTTCCAGCCGCAGCAGCGGGTGGCCTTGCAGGATCGGCTCGCTTTCGAACACGTCGACCGCCGCCATGCCGGGGTGGCAGCGATTGAGCCCGGCGACCAACGCGCCTTCTTCCACCAGCTCGGCGCGCGAGGTGTTGACGAACAGCGAGGTCGGCTTCATGCGGGCGAGGTCGGCCGTATTGACGATGCCGCGGGTAGCCGGCACCAACCGCAGGTGCAGCGACAGCACGTCGCTGTGTTCGAACAGCGCCTCGCGGCTCTCGGCAGCCAGGCAGCCGTCGGCCACGGCCTTTTGACGCGACGCCTCGCTGCCCCACACGACCACCTGCATGCCGAAGGCACGGCCGTAGCCGGCCACCAATTGCCCGATCTTGCCGTAGCCCCAGAGGCCCAGCGTGCGCCCCTGCAGCACCATGCCGAGGCAAAAATTCGGCGGCATCGATGCCGCCTTCAGGCCTGACTGTTGCCAGCCGCCGTGCTTGAGCGTGGCCACGTACTGCGGCAGCCGTCGCATCGCGGCCAGTACCAGCGCCCAAGTGAGTTCGGCCGCGGCCACCGGCGAGCCCTGGCCTTCGGCGACAGCGATGCCCAGCCGCGTGCAGGTGTCGACGTCGATGTGCGGGCCGACGCGGCCGGTCTGCGCGATCAGCTTGAGCTTGGGCAGCTTTTCCAGCAGCTGCCGCGGAAAGTGCGTGCGCTCGCGAATCGTCACCAGGATGTCGGCGTCGCGCAGCCGCACCGACAACTGGCCGATGCCCTTGACCGTGTTGGTGTGAACCTTGGCGTTGTAGGCCTCGAGCTTGCTCGCGCAGCGCAGCTTGCGCACCGCATCTTGGTAGTCGTCGAGGATGATGATGTTCATGGGCGCGCGAGGCGATTGTGCCCGCTCCAGCATGCCGAACCCGCTCACGCTAGCATCCGGTTTTATCATCATCGTGCAGTCGATCGAGGAGACTCAATCTCATGAGCATTTCCATGTACACAGCCAGTGTGCCCGTTTTCACCAAGACGCTGACCAACATGCTGCGCTGGCTCGACAAGGCCGACGCGTTTGCCAAGACGCGCGACTTCGACCCGGCGGTGTACCTGACGCTGCGTTTGTACCCCGATATGCTGCCACTGCCCGCGCAGATCCGCATTGCCGGGGATGCCGCCAAGGGCTGCGCGGCACGCCTGGCCGGCAAGGAGCCGCCGGTGTTCGAGGACAACGAAACCACTGTCGAGCAGTTGCGCGAGCGCATCCGCAAGACGCTGACCTACCTCGAAACCGTGAGCGCCAAAGACATCGACGGCAGCGAAGAACGCGAGATCGTGATCCCGGCGCGCAACCGCGAGCCGCGCCGCTTCAAGGGCGAGTACTACCTCAAGCACTGGGCGCTGCCGAACTTCTTCTTCCACGCGACCACGCTGTACGCGCTGCTGCGCCACAACGGCGTCGAACTCGGCAAACCCGACTTCCTGCAGGTGGATTGACGACGTGAGCCAGCGCGTGCGCGCTGGCAATTGACCGAAGCCCCGCGAGGGCGGGGGCGGCGTCAGAACGCCATCAACAGATCGTCGTCGTCGGTTCCACCCGGCATCACGCGCTCGAGCGCACGCTGGAGTTCGGTGCGCAGTTCGGGTCCGCGCGGCGACAGCGCGTCGAACACGGCGCCGCGCAACAGCCACAGGTCGATCGCCTCGTTGGCGTGACGCACCTGATGCTTGAGCCATTGGCCGCGCGTCCGTCTACGTGCTCCATGACGGCCATGAAGCAGCGTTTCACGTGCACGAAGTTGCGGCGCGCTGCGATGCGGCTCGGCCTGTCGTCGGCATGGCCACCGGCCAGCCAGGCGATCACGGGGGCAGCTGTCGTGGCGGGCAAGTGGTGACGGGGCACGGCGTTCATTGGGGCTCGATCGAACGGACTCGGATGCATGGATTGTTCGGCCACCCGGACCCGCCCGAACGCACGAACAACACCCGGCCGGGGTTGCAGTTGGTGAGCGCCGCGGAAGTGGCTGCCCCGAACCCGCCATCTCTTGGTTTGCAGCGCTAAGCGTCGCCGGCGCCGCGCGATGCGCTACGCTGCGCGCCATGGGCTCGCAATGCGGGCCCACGCCGGCGTCGATGCGGGGGCGAGTGATGAAGTGGTTGCGCGGTTCGTTGTGGGTGGTGGTGGCGTTGCTGCTGCTGGCCGCCTTGGCCGCCGGGGTCTACACCTCGCGGGCCATGCCCACGGTCGACGGCCGACTCAACGTCGCCGGGCTGCGGCAGCCGGTGCACATCGAACGCGACCCGCACGGCATTCCGACGCTGAAGGCGCAGAACCAGCACGACCTGTTGTTCGCGCTCGGCTTCGTGCATGCGCAAGACCGGCTGTGGCAGCTCGAGACCCACCGCCGCATCGGCGCGGGCCGCCTGGCCGAGGCGTTCGGCGAGGCGGCCCTCGAGTCCGACAAGTTCCTGCGCGCGCTCGGCGTGCGCCGCGCGGCCGCCGCGCAGTGGGCCCGCTTGAAAGGCGAGTCGCGTGCCGCACTGCAGGCCTACACCGACGGCATCAACGCGGTGATCGCCACGCAACTGCGCGCGCGCCCGCCGGAGATGCTGATCCTCGGCGTGCGGCCGCAGCCGTGGGACCCGGTGGACAGCCTGGCGTGGTCGATCATGATGGCCTACGACCTGGGCGCCAACTGGAGCAACGAGCTTTTGCGTCTGCGCCTGGCGCTGCGGCTGCCGGTGGATCGCATCAACGAGTTGCTGCCGCCGTACCCGGGCGACAAGCCGCTGCCGACCGCCGACTACGCGACGTTGTTTCGCGCGCTCAAGCTCGAGGCTGGCACTGCGACGGCAGCCTTCGATCAGGCGCTCGACCGCTTGGTGGCCGCCGCGCCGCCCTCGGGCATCGAAGGCGTCGGCTCCAACAACTGGGTGGTGGCGGGCAGCCACAGCACCACCGGCTCGCCGCTGCTGGCCAACGACCCGCACCTGAAGCTCTCGGTGCCGGCGCTGTGGTACTTCGCGCGGCTCGAGGCACCGGGCATCAAGGTGGCCGGCGCCACGTTGCCGGGCCTGCCGATGGTGGTGCTCGGGCAGAGCGAGCAGTTGGCCTGGGGCTTCACCAACACCGGGCCCGACGTGCAAGACCTCTACATCGAGCGCCTGCATCCGGCCGATGCCAACCAGGTGCAGACGCCCGACGGCTGGGCGCCGCTGAAGATCTTCGACGAGACGATCAAGGTGCGCGGCAAGGCCGACGTGGTGATCAAGGTGCGCGAGTCGCGCCACGGGCCGGTGATCTCGGATGCCGGCCTTGCCGACGAGCTGCTGGGCAACAAGAATCGCAACGCCTACGCGATCGCGATGCGCTGGACCGCGCTCGACGCCGACATCGACTCGGTGGGCGTGGGGCTGGCAATGAACCGTGCCACCGACGTGGCGTCGTTCATCGAGGCGGCGAAGGGCTGGGTCGCGCCGATGCAGAACATGGTGGTGGCCGACCGTGCAGGCCACATCGGCTACATCGCGCCGGGCCGCGTGCCGCTGCGCAAGCCGAACAACGACCTGAAGGGCCTGGTGCCGGCGCTCGGCTGGGATTCACGCTATGACTGGAGCGGCTGGCTCAGCCTCGATGCATTGCCGCAGTTGCGCGACCCCGAGCGCGGCTGGATCGCCACCGCCAACCAGCGCGTGGTGGCAGCCGACTATCCGCACTTCCTGACCAGCGAATGGGCACTGCCGTACCGGCAGCAGCGCATCGAGCAACTGCTCGGCGCGAAACCGAAGCTCTCGATCGACGACCTGGCGGCGATGCAGGCTGACGTCAAGTCGCTCGCCGCGGTCGAGATGTTGCCGTGGCTGCAGCGCGCCAAGTCGGACCATCCGCTGGCTGCCGCGGCCAGGCAGTCGCTCGAAGGCTTCGACGGCACGATGGCCGCCGACCGCGCGGCGCCGCTGATCTTGTGGGCCTGGCAGCGCAACCTGGTGCAGCAGATCTTTGCCGACGAAATGGGCCCGGTGTACGAGCGCGCATTGGCCTCGCGCACGTTCCGCGATGCGCTGCAGGCCGTGCTGGAAATAGACAACGGCTGGTGGTGCGACGACAAGGCCACGCCGGCGGCGGAGACCTGCGCGCAGCAAGTCGATACCGCGTTCGGCGCGGCACTCGACGAACTGCAGCAGGCCCAGGGCGGCGATGTGTCGACCTGGCAGTGGGGCCGCGCGCACCAGGCGCGCTCGGAGCATCGGCCTTTCTCGCGCGTGAAGCTGCTCGCGCGCTGGTTCGAGCTGCGCACGCCGGTGGGCGGCGACACCTTCACCGTCAACGTGTCGCGTGTGCTGTTCAAGCCCGATGCGACCACCGGCGAGCGCTACCTCGACGAGCACGGCCCCAGCCTGCGTGCGCTGTACGACGTGGCCGACCCGAAGAAGTCGCGCTTCATGCACAGCACCGGGCAAAGCGGCCTCGCGTGGTCGAAGTGGTACGCGACCTTCGTCGAGGACTGGGCCAAGGTCGACTACGTGCCGCTGTGGAGCGACGAGCCGCCGATGGCGACGTTGAAGCTCGAGCCGATGCGGTGAACTTGCGCGCTGCCGCGCGCTACGGCACGCCGTTGCGCCCGTGCTGGCGGAACCCCGGCCGCTCGGTGAGCCGCTCGTAGTACGTCTCGACGGCCGGTAGCGCCGGGCGCTGCATCGGCGTCATGAACCAGCGATGGGTCGCCAGGCCGAGCACGATGTCGGCCAGCGTGAACGCGCTGCCCGCGGCATAGGCGCTGGTGCGCTGCAGTTGCTGGTCGAGCAAACCCATGTGGCGATTCCAGCTGGCCACGCTGCCTTCGATGGCCTTGGCGTCGGTGTACTCAGCTCCCTTGCGCACCAGCGCCATGAAGGCGTAGCGCCAGGCGGCGTTGAGCTCGGCGAGTTGCCAGTCCATCCACTTTTCAACCTGGGCGCGCGGGGCGGGCTCGTTGGGCAACAGGTCGGTGCGGCCCTCGCGCGACGCCAGATAGCGGCAGATCGTGTTGGACTCCCATAACACGAGGCCGCCGTCACGCAGCACCGGCACCAGCGCGTTGGGGTTCAGCGCGAGGAACTCCGGCGAGCGCAACGGCACGTCGGCGGTACCCCAGGGCTCATGCTGAACCGTCAACTCGAGCTCGGCGCAAAGCCAGAGCACCTTGCGCACGTTGATCGAGTTGGGGCGGCCGAGGACTTGCAGCATGGCTGGCTGCAGATTCTGTCAGGCCAAGGCCGTGAGCTCAGACGCTGCCGTACAAGACCTTGCGTTGCGCGGTGTACGTCCACCACGGTGCGGCTGGCGCGCCGCGCATGAAATCGGTGATTGCCATGAAGGTGTCGAGCACGCACGGGTCTTGCCGTCTGCCGGTGTGCGCGCACAGCGCCTGGTACAGCACGAACGGATCGCGATGCGACAACTCGCGCGGATGAGCCACGCCGATGGCGCGCAGGTCGGCGGCCATCGCCGGGCCCACGTTGGGTAGTTGCTCGAAGACCTCGCACTCGCCAGGGTGCGTGGCCTTGCGCGGCTTGATGCGCGGGCCGAAGCTCATGGCCGGGCTCGGCGACGATGCGTCGTGATGCGCGTGCTCGGCAGCGTTGGCGCGGTCGGGCGAGCTCACATCAACATCGTGTTGCGGACCAGGCCCACCGCCACGCCCTCGAGCTCGAAATCGACGTCACCGAACGGCACGACGATGGTCTTGAAGTCCGGGTTCTCGGGGATCAGCTCGATCGTGCTGCGCGTGCGCCGAAAGCGCTTGACGGTGACATCGTCACCCAGCCGCGCCACCACGATCTGGCCGTTCTTGGCTTCGCGCGTTTTTTGCACGGCGAGCAAGTCGCCATCGAGGATGCCGGCGTCGCGCATGCTCATGCCGCGCACCTTGAGCAGGTAGTCAGGGCGACGCGGGAACATGCTGGCTTCGACGAGATACGTCTGGTCGATGTGCTCTTGCGCCAGGATCGGGCTGCCTGCAGCGACGCGCCCCACCAACGGGAGTGCGAGCTGTGCGAGGCTCGGCAGCGGCAGAGAAAATTGTTTACCCCGCGTCTGGTTGAGCGCGCGTAGAGTCTCTGGACGCAGGCGAATGCCGCGCGAGGTGCCGCCGACCAACTCGATGACGCCTTTGCGCGCGAGCGCTTGCAAGTGTTCTTCGGCCGCGTTGGGCGAACGAAAGCCCAATTCGGCCGCGATCTCGGCGCGGGTGGGGGGCGCGCCACTGCGTTCGATGGTGCTTTGCACCAGGTCGAGGATCTGTTGCTGACGGGCGGTGAGCTTGGGGCTTTCTTCCACGGCGGTGCCTGTTGATGCATCCAGTGGCTGTATTTTTATCCAGATGGGACAAAAATGCAAAGCATTGTTGTGATCCTCGGTACCGGGGGGACGATTGCCGGCGTCGCGCCCGAGGGGCAGGGCGATCTCGCCTACCAGGCGGCGCAGCTGAGCGTCGAGGCGCTGGTGCAGGCGGTGCCCGAGCTGGCCGACTCTTCGCTCGAGACCGAGCAGGTGGCGCAGGTCGACAGCAAGGACATGAGCCACGCGATCTGGCAGACGCTGACGCAACGGGTGCAGCACCACCTGCAACGCGAAGAAGTGGCCGGCGTCGTCATCACGCACGGCACCGACACGATGGAGGAAACCGCCTATCTGCTGCACCGCGTGCTGGCGCCCAAGAAGCCGGTGGTGCTCACCGGGGCCATGAGGCCAGCCAGTTCCCGCCAGGCCGATGGACCCGACAACCTGGCGCATGCGGTGGCGGCGGCCCAGGAGCCCGGCGCACACGGCGTGCTGGTGGTGATGGCCGGCACCGTGCACGGTGCGGTCGACGTGCGCAAGGCGCATCCGCACAGGCTCGATGCGTTCGATTCGGGCGACGTGGGGCCGCTGGCGCGATTCGAGGATGGCCGCCTGCGGCGGGTGCGTGCGTGGCCGTCGGGAGAAGGTCTGGGAGTGGCGGTGCTCGACGCCGAGCCCACAAGCTGGCCCGCAGTGGAGATCGTCACCAGCCACGCGGGGTCCGGTGCCGCATTGATCGACACGTTGGCGCGCGGCGGCACCAAAGGCATCGTGGTCGCCGCCACCGGTAACGGCACGGTGCACGAAGCGATCGAACACGCGTTGCTCGATGCTGCGTGGGCGGGCATGGTGGTGGTGCGTGCGACGCGCTGTGGCGACGGCGCGATACTCGACGCCGACACTGGGAAAGGCACCTGGCCTTCGGCGGGAGCGCTGACGCCGGCAAAGGCGAGGGTGGAGTTGATGTTGAGGTTGATGGCGGCGCAGGAACGTGCGCAAGGCACAGCAAGCGGCGCCTAGCGGGACTGGCCTCGACGATCGCTCAACTTGCGAGCGTGACAGGCGCCAAGAGCACTTGACGCGTGGCGGCGCCACATTGACATTGAGGCGGTCAGCATGAACTGATGTCAAGCGCAATGGCATGCCTATTCGACCTCGCACAATAGGCGGAGTCGCGCCTCGGCCTATTTGGCTTGATGCCACAACACAGATACTTGGATTAGCAATGAGCAACGCGACCTTGCGAATCGAATCCGGAAAGATCGATGACGCATACCCCGCCTAATTTGGTCCCCCGCGTTCCGTCCATCCAACGTTAGGCGCCTCATCGCTAGTGGGCACAGTCGGCATCCCAGTGCGCGTAGAACAGTCACGGAGTGGCAGCATGCAGACACTCACAACAGTACCTAAGACCGACTCGCCGGCCCAGAGGGCGCTCCGCACGGCGAGATGGGCGCGAATCATGACGAAGTGGCTTATCAGCCATTCGAGCAAGGGTGGAGTGAAGTGGCAGGTTGTGAGCTTCAACGGAAAGGCCGGGCAAGAGTCCCGTGGGATCGTGGACATGATCGCCATTCGAAAGAATCACCGTGAGTCCGCGGCCAGTCAGCACAGAGGCGATCGCTTCGAGATCATCCTGATTCAGGTGAAGGGAGGAGGAGCCAAGTTGCCGTCGCAAGCGGACATCGAGCGACTGGTCTCTGTCCAGAAGCACCACCGCGCAGACAAGGTTGTTCTGGCTGAGTGGAAGCGCGGCCAGACACTCTGCTGCTACCTGTTGCCTGACACCAAGAATCAGGTCCTCGCTTCTGAGATCTTCGGTACACCCCCCGGTGCCAAAAAGTTGCAGGCCAAGGCCATTGATGCAGCCGCCGCCTCTCAAGAAACTCCCTCAAAGTGATTGATTTGGAAGTTGGTTTTCAAGAGGGCTGCTCGATCGGCACCATCTTCAGGCCGAGCTTGGCTGCGCGCTGGGACAGCGAACGCAGCACGCGCTCACGGTAGCGTTGTTCGTAGTAGTCCTGGCCCTGGTCGGTGTACTCCTGGCCCTTGGTCAACATCGTGTAGATCAGCCGCGCCAGCTTGTGGGCGGTGGCTGTTACGGCCTTCGGCTTGTCCATGCGCGAACACATCCTGCGGTAGTACGCACCCAGGGCCGACTTGCTGGTGCGCAGCGCCGCGGCGGCCAGGCGCAGCGCCTGCGATGCTCGGTTCACGCAGCGCTTGGTCTTGCCGCTCATCACCTTGCCACCCGTGATCTTGGTGCCCGGGCACAAGCCGAGCCAGGAAGTGAAGTGCTTGACGGTGGCAAAGCGCGACATGTCCGCGCCGACTTCCGAGACCACCACCAGTGCCGTCGTCACATCGATGCCGTCGATGCGCGTGAGGTCCACGCCGCACATCCTGAACAGCTGCGTGCGCAGGTCAAACTTCGGCGCATTGCGCGCCTTGGAGCGCTTCTTGCCCTCGGCCGGCTCGCCGTCGTGAGCCTGCAGGCTTTGCAGCTGCGCTTCGATCTCGCGGTCGCACTCGGCCAGCTGCGTGCCGATGAAGTCGAACAGCGCCAAGGCCTGCTTCAACGCGAACACATGCTCGGCGCGCCAGTTGCCCTGCAGGCTCTTGGCTATGTCTTCGGCGCTGGCATGGATGCGCACGTCCTTGTACGCCGCCAGCGCCAGGCCATCACGCTCGCCAGTCACGATGGCGCGCAAGATCTTCTGTCCTGTGACGCCGACCACGTCGGAGATGACGTTGGCCAGTTGGATGTTCATCTGCGTCAGCGCCTTTTGCATGTGCTGCACATGTCGGGCCTGGGCCTTGAGCAGCATCTCGCGCTGGCGCGCCAGCGCGCGCAGCACGCACACCCGCTCGGCCGGACGGAAGGCCGCGCTGAGCAAGCCGTAGGTCATCAACTGCTGCAGCCATTGGCAGTCCAGCACGTCGGACTTGCGGCCCGAGACGTTCTTCACATGCCGCGCGTTGACCAAGAACACGGTGAAGCCACGCGACTCCAGCAGCTCGAACAGTGGGATCCAGTACACGCCGGTGGATTCCATCGCTACGGTGTCCACGCCGCAAGCGTGCAGCCAGTCGGCGATGGCGTTGAGGTCGACCGTGAAGCTGGCGAACTCGCGCACCGGCTCATCGTCGCGATCGGGCGGCACGGCCACGAAGTGCGATGCACTGCCGATGTCGATGCCGGCGGCGTTGGGGTGGGTGATCGTCAGCGCCGCTCGGGACTTGCCCGGCTTCAGGCTGATGCTTCGATTGCGTTGGGCCATGGCTTGCTCCATCATTCGTTGCGGAATGTGGCGCTGCATCGGGTACGTCGTCTTGCTCACTCTCTCAAACGGAATATCGACCCAGCGGCTGCATACCGCCAAGCCGATTCACCAATGTCGATGACGTCACCCAGGACCACGCTAACCCGCGGGCAGTACGCACCACTGCTACATCGGTCTTCCGCAGCGCCGCATTCCACCTTGCCAGAACCAGCGCACGCAGTGTTTCTTCGGCGCGATTTGCGGCAGCGGGCCGATTACTTCGCTAACCCTTCGTTCCACACCGACGTGCTACGGCTGGCTTCGCCAGCCTCCGCACGCGGGTGAACTCAAACGTTAGGCGTCAGGACAGAGGCTGACTGCGGTCGCTAAAGATGCTCACACTCGCCGGGTTCCTTGCCCCGTACCTCACAGCGGTTGCAGCGTTTCCACTTTTGGTGCGACGCGTTCCTTCTCTATCGATTGCCGCAATCGGAGCCTGCTTGCTTATCGTCTCGTCACCATGGCTAATTCCAGCTGACTCAGCCGACCTTCGATTCGTCGCGTCAATATCTGCGGCCATACTGGCAATCAAGGTCATCGATCTATCACTCGACGTGCGGCAAGGGCGCGTGCCGACGTGGAGTGAGTATGTTGCTTTTCTTGTAAATCCGTTCACACACGTTCGCCGCAGCTTGTCGCACGAGCGCCGCCCGCAGCGGCGGGAAAGCCTAGTGACCGCATTTGCCGCATCTGCTGCTTGCGCAATCGCCACTGCGCTTCTGGTTGCCTTGTTCAGGGTAGATTGGTCAGACGTTCCGTTTCTCGCTGAACACGTGAGCAAAGTGGTCCCACTCATGCTGGCGATTACTTATTTTCTCACCGCAGCCGCCGCACTCTGGCGCCTTGGCGGCGGGACCGCCCGTGATTTCATGGATAGCCCGTTCATCGCTCGAACACCAGCTGAGTTCTGGCGGCGCTACAACCGCAACGTACACCAGTTTTTCTGGCAAGACGTCTTCAGTGGCAGGCGCAGCCGTAGAGCGCCGATTAGGACGATCTTTCTTGTGTTCGCCCTGTCCGCACTGCTCCACGAGTTGATCTTCTTCGCACCGATTGGGCAGGTACAGGGGTATCAGACAGCATTCTTCACTCTACAGGGCCTCGCTGCAGCCTCCACAGCGCGCGTTAAGGTGCGTGGCTGGTTGGTTGTCCCTTGGATGACTGGAACGTTCATCTTTAACCTCCTATCATCGGTCCTGTTCTTCGCTAGCATCCACGAAGTTGCCCCTTTCTACTCGAACGGGCTGCCACAGTGGTTGCGCTGACGCCTCGTATCTTCCGGAGGCCAGTTCGAAGACCGGCAAGAATGCAGGCGTTGACCAGGCCGGCCGGGATGACGCCGGTAACACCTAGGGCCGAAGGCGACTTCAAGCCCGCGGGTTAGATAGGCGCTCCCGGCCGTTTGTCGCTCAACAAGACCGAACGGTAACTTGGGCCAGTGGCCGAACTTGCAGGTGATGGGCCGCCAAGCCCGCATACGAGGAAGGTCCGATGCGATGAACGGGAGCACTGACCGCTGGGTCGGCATCGACGTGGCCAAGAGTAAGCTCGACGTGGCGTTGCTCGACGAGCGTGGCAAGCTCAGGAGCCACGTCTTCGCCAACGACGCCAAGGGGCACGCGGCGCTGATGGCGTGGTTCAACCAGCGCGGTGGCTCACCGCAGCACATCCGCGTGTGCATGGAAGCCACCGGCTGCTACAGCGAGGCACTGGCCACGTCGCTGGTGGACGCCGGGTGGTGCGTGAGCGTGGTCAATCCGGCGCGCATCAAGGGTTTTGCGCAAAGTGAGCTGGTGCGCAACAAGACCGACCGAGCCGACGCGTCCTTGCTGGCGCGCTTCGGCCAGGCCATGCGGCCCGAGCCTTGGGTGGTCCCTTCGCTGCAAGTGCGCCACTGCGCCCCTGGTCGATCGATTGCACAACCTCAAGGAGATGCATCAGCAAGAGGCCAACCGGCTCGAGGCGGCGATGAATCAGACCGGCATGCGTGAGTCCATCGAGAGCCACATGCAATGGCTGCAGGAGGGCATCAAGCAGCTTGAGCGCCAGATCGACGATCACATTGACGGGCATCCTCAGTTGCGGGAGGACGCCAAGCTGATCACCAGCATTCCCGGCGTGGGCAACGCCACGGCGGCCAAGGTGATGGCCTATCTGGGCGACGTGCGGCGATTCAGGAACGCCAAGGCATTCGCTGCATTCATCGGTGTGACGCCGCGCTTGAAGCTCTCAGGCAGTTCGGTTCGAGGCCGCAGCATGATCAGCCGTAGCGGCCATGCTGCCATCCGGCACGCGTTGTACATGCCCGCGCTGGTGGCGTTGAAGCACAACCCGATCGTCAAGATCTTCGGTGAGCGTTTGAAGACCGGCGGTATGGCGCCCAAGGCGGTGGTCGCCGCATGCATGCACAAGCTCGTGCATCTGATCTATGGCATCTGAAGTCAGGCACAGCATTCAACGCAACTTCATGGTGATACGGCTTGACTCTCAAGACGGTATCTAACCCTTTAGAGGGACTTACGTTTGTCAAGTGGTATTGTGTTCATCGTTGGATGCGTTGATGGTTGAACGAAGCGCGCAGCGATGGCGAAGGACTGAACGAGGAACAGACTGCCACTCTAGAGACGGCCTTGTTGCACGCGGCTTGGAGCCGATGGTCGTGCGGGCCCAGATGCGAACCGCTCGGCGGGGCTCCAATCCTGTCGCGTGGCACTCGACGGTTCGAGTCACCAAGGGTTAGTCGAGCTTGCCCGCCGCCGGTCTGACCTGTCAGTGCATCTTCGTCGTTGTCGTCTGCGCAAGGAAGATGACTGTTCAGGCGTGTCATGCCACGCGCGCTGGCTTGACGCTCACATGGTTCGGGTCGAATGCTCGCCCTTGGTCATCACCGCCCAGAGGATGCGCGCGTTCTTGTTGGCCAGCGCCACCGCGGCCACCTGCCAGCCCGAGCGCTCGCGCAGCGCCAGCGTCCAGCGCGAGATCGGGTCGCTGCGCTTGTGCGCCGTCATCACCGCCGACTTGGCGCCTTGGACCAGCAGGCTGCGCAGGTAGGTGTCGCCGCGGCGCGTGATGCCGCCCGAGCTTGGTCTTGCCGCCGCTCGAGTCCTGGCGTGGCGTGATGCCGCACCAGGCGCCGAACTGAGCGCCGTTCTTGAACTGCGCGAAGTCGTCGACCGTGGCGATGACCGCGCTGGCGGTGACGGGGCCGATGCCCATCAACTGCGGCCGCCTGGCGCACCGCGGCGTTGTCTCTGCGCGTGCTGGGCGATGCGCTCGTCGCACCAGGCGATGTGCGCATCGAGCTCGCGCCATTGCTCGCGCGCATGCTCGATCACCCGCCGCGCCAGGGCGTTCATCTCGTTGGAGCGCGTCCTCGAGCACGTCGGCCAACACCGAGCTCAAGGCCTCGGGGCCCTGCGCGAAGACGAGGCCGAACTCGGCCAGCAGGCCGCGGATGCGGTTGATGCAGGCGGTGCGATCGTCCTTGAGGCCCTCGCGCAGCCGGTGCACGCACAGCATCGACTGCTGCTCGACCGACTTCACCGGCACGAAGCGCATCGTCGGGCGCGAGGCCGCCTCGCAGATCGCAGCCGCGTCGTTGGCGTCGTTCTTGCCGGTCGCGCCCTCGCTGCGGTAGGGCTTGACCAGCTGCGCGGACATCAGCGCGCGGCTCCAGACCCATGCGCCGCCAGCTTGCCGCGCCCAGTGGTGTGCGCTGGAGCTGATCTCCATGGCCACGACGCAGCCCGGCGGCAGCTGCGCGCACCAGGCCGAGGAAGGCGTCGCGGCGCAACGCCCGGCGGCCACCACGCGCCCCTGCAGCATCGACCGCATGGACCTGGATCACGCGCTTGGCCAGATCGACCCCGACGCGAACGACTTCCCCGGCAACACCAGCCTCGTGTAATCTGCTCCACGGACTTCCCCCTTCAATGGCTTGCAGATTGATGACTTCGAACACCACCAATCTTGGCGCATCGACGCCGTTGCCCGAAGGTGGGAAGTCCCTTCGCATTCCGCTGCACCCGAAGTACTACGGCTGGCTTCGCCAGCCTCCGCACTCGGGTGAACTCAAACGTTAGCTGTTGCATGTCATGTCGGACCTTGTTGACCGTGCCATCAAGGCGAAGCGGGAGTCGAAGTATGTCGACTTCAAGAGCTCTTTCGACCCTGCCTCCACGGGAGAATGGTGCGAGTTGGTCAAGGACATCGTAGCCATGGCCCTCGACGACTGAGCGTCCGAGGGTCACGTGCGCAAGTGGGCCGAGGGCGCTGTGACCCACTCCAGTCGCCGGCGACAATTCGGTCGTCTTCACCATACGCCTAGAGCCAGCGAGGGGTGCCTAACCCTTCGCTGCAGCCGGCCTGCTACAGGTGGCTTCGCTAGCCTTCTGCGCTCAAACGTTGAGCGTCAGTCACAATCGCCACTAGAGATCGCAATGCTGAATACACGCCTCCTGACCTCAGGGCTTCGGGTGCTCAGCTCAAACGACGGTCAACGCCACATCGATATTGCCCCGCGTCGCGTTCGAATACGGGCACACCTCGTGCGCGGCCTTCACCAGCGCTTCGGCTGCCGCCTTGTCCATGCCCGGAACGCTGACCGCCATCGCCACCGCGATGCCGAAGGCGCCCGGCTTGCCGGCCATCGGGCCGATCGAGACGTCTGACTTGATGCTCACGTTGGCTGGCAGGCTGATCTTCTGGCGTGCCGCCACCGCCTTCATCGCCCCTATGAAACAGGCCGAGTAGCCCGATGCGAACAGTTGTTCCGGGTTGGTGCCCGGGCCGTCGTCGCCGCCGAGCGCCTTGGGCGTCGACAACTGCAGTTCGATGCGGCCGTCGGACGACTTGGTGGTGCCGGTGCGGCCGCCGGTGGACGTGGCTTGTGCGGTGTAGAGGGACTTTTCGATGGCCATGGTGCAGTGCTCCTGTGGGTGGGTTGGGTATGTGCGCGGCGCTCTCAGGCCGCGCGGGGTGAGGGTGTGGAGTCGGTGATCTGGCCTCGCAGCGATCGCAGTCGAGCGGTGAGCGTGGCGAGTTCGTCGAGCGTGCAGCCCGACGCGCCGGCCATGCTTTCGGGCACCGCGAGCGCCTTGGCCTTGAGTGCTCGCCCGGCCGGTGTGAGGTGCAGCAGCACGCGGCGTTCGTCGGCCGTGTCGCGCAGACGGCGCACGAGGTCAGACGATTCCAGCCGCTTCAACAGCGGCGTCAGCGTGCCCGAGTCGAGCGCCAGGCGCTCGCCGAGCTGCGACACGGTGATGCCGTCGCCCTCCCACAGCACCAGCATCACCAGGTATTGCGGGTAGGTGAGGCCCAGCGGGTCGAGCAGCGGCTTGTAGAACTTGGTCATCGCCAGCGACGCCGAATACAGCGCAAAGCACAGCTGGTGGTCGAGCCTGAGCCACTCGGCGCGGTGGGCGGTTGGGGTTCGGCTGCGTGGCATGACCTGAAATGTAGAGCACAATTCAATTGCGCACAATCTATATGGGCATTGGCCGACTGCTCAGCCGCCGCTGCTCAGCGCCTCGATCTGCGCATGCAGCTCGAGCCAGCGCTCCTCGATCATCGCGGTCTCGGCGGCGATGTGGTTGAGCCGCCGCCCCGCCTCGGCGATGTCGAGGCCGGCCAGGGTGCCCGCCACGAGAGTGGCCTCGATCTCGGCCTTTTCGGCGCCGAGCTTTTCGAGCCGGCCATCGATCTGCTGGATCTCCATGCGCAGCGGCCGCGTGCGGTTGGCCAGCTGCGAGCGCGACTGCGCCTGCTGCTTGCGTTCGTCGCGGCGCTTGGCGCCCGGCTGCGCAATCACTGCCGGCGGCGCCGCGCGCGCGGCTGCGGTGGGCGTCGCCGACGCCGCGGCCGTCGGCTGCGGCACGCGCCCGGCCGCGCCGGCGGCTCGCCGCCGCGTGCCCGGGCGCGCGACACCTCGAGCAGCCAGCGCTGGTAGTCGTCGAGGTCGCCGTCGAGCTCTTCGACGCCGCCGTCGACCACCAGCCAGAACTCGTCGCACACCTCGCGCAGCAGCGCGCGGTCGTGGCTGACCAGCATCACGCGTGCCTTCGAACTCGTTGAGCGCCATCGACAGCGCCTCGCGCGTGGTCAGGTCGAGGTGGTTGGTCGGCTCGTCGAGCAGCAGCAGGTTGGGGCGCTGCCAGACGATGCATGGCCAGCACCAGCCGCGCGCGCTCGCCGCCCGACAGCGTGCCGACACGCCTGGTGCACCATCTCGCCGGTGAAGCGAGAACTGGCCGAGGAAGTTGCGCAGATCCTGTTCGCGTGCCTCGGCGCCGAGCGTCGCGCGCCAGGCGCGTCATCATGCTGCAGCGGCGTGTCGTCTTCGTTGCAGCAGGTCCATCTCCTGCTGCGCGAAGTAGCCGATCACCAGGCCCTTGCCTTCGGTCATGCTGCCGCCCAGCGGCTGCAGCGCGCGCGGCGATGGTCTTCACCAGCGTCGACTTGCCCTGGCCGTTGGCGCCGAGGATGCCGATGCGCTGGCCGGCCAGCACGCGTGCGCGTGACGTTGCGCAGGATGATGGCGTCGTTGCCGTATCCGCAGCTGACACCGCGCAGATTCAGCATCGGGTTGGGCAGGCTCGCCGGCTCGCGGAACTCGAACTGGAAGTCGCTCGCGGTCAGCACCGGCGCGAGCCGCTCCATGCGCGTCCAGCGCCTTGACGCGGCTTTGCGCCTGCTTGGCCTTGCTGGCCTTGGCCTTGAAGCGGTCGATGAAGCGCTGCAGGTGCGCGATCTTTTCCTGCTGCTGCGCGAATACGCCGCCTGCGCCTGCGCAGATGCGCTCGGCGCGCGTCTCCTCGAAGGCGCTGTAGTTGCCGGTGTAGCGCGTCGAGCGCGCTGTCGTCCAGGTGCAGCGTGACGCGCGGTGATCGCGTCGAGGAACTCGCGGTCGTGGCTGATGACGATCAGCGTGCCCGCATAGCGCATCGAGCCAGGCTCTCCAGCCACACCAGCGCGTCGAGGTCGAGGTGGTTGGTCGGCTCGTCGAGCAGCAGCAGGTCGGCCGGGCACATCAGCGCGCGCGCCAGCTGCAGCCGCATGCGCCAGCCGCCGGAGAAGCTGTTGACCGGCGCGTCGAGCTGCTCGACCCGAAAGCCCAGGCCGAGCAGCAGCGCCTGCGCGCGCGGCGCGCGCGTCGAAGGCGCCGGCCTCGTCGAGCGCCAGGTGCGCGTCGGCGATCGCATGGCCGTCGCCGCTGGCTTCGGCCGTCGACCAGCGGCGCTTGCGCGCTGCATCAGCGGCGTGTCGCCCTGCAGCACGAAGTCGGTGGCGCCGTCGCTCGGTCTCGGGCATCGATCTGCGCGACCTCGCCGACGCGCCAGCGCGGCGGCACCTCGACGTCGCCCGCGTCGGCGTGCAGGCGGCCGGTGAGCAGCGCGAACAGGCGACGACTTGCCGGCGCCGTTGCGGCCGACCAGGCCGACCTTCTCGCCCGGGGTGCAGCGTGAGGCTGGCGCGCTCGAGCACGACCTTGGCGCCGCGGCGCAGCGTGACGTCGCGCAGCGTGATCATCGGCTGGCGTCATTGGCTGGCGAGCGCCTCGCGGGTGAGCAGCAGCACCTGGTCGTCGCCGGCGCTGGTGGCCAGCCAGACCGCCTCGAGCGCGGGAAACGCGGCCTCGAAGTGCGCGCGCTCGTGGCCGATCTCCAGCACCAGCACGGCCGTGCGGCTCAGGTGCGCGGCGCGTCGCGCAGCAGCGCGCGGACGAAGTCCATGCCGTCGTCGCCGCCGGCCAGCGCCAGCGCGGGCTCGGCGCGGTACTCGGGCGGCAGCGCGGCCATCGACGACGCGTTCACGTACGGCGGGTTGCACAGGATCAGGTCGTAGCGGCCGCGGCACGGCGGCCAGGCCGTCGCCCTGCAGCAGCGCGATGCGGTCGGCCAGGTCGTGGCGCTCGACGTTGATGCGCGCCACGGCCAGCGCGTCGGCGCGACAGGTCGGCGGCGTCGACCGCGCGCCTCGGGCCAGGCCATCGCCGCCAGCACCGCCAGGCTGCCGTTGCCGGTGCACAGGTCGAGCACGCGCGCGCGTGCGCGCCGGCAGCCAGGCGTCGAGCGTGCCGTCGGCCAGCAGCTCGGCGATGCAGCGAGCGCGGCACGATGGCGCGCTCGTCGACGTAGAAGGGCACGCCCTGCAGCCAGGCCTCGCCGCGTCAGGTAGGCGGCGGGCTTGCGGGTGGCGATGCGCTGCGTCGACCAGCGCGTCGACGCGCGGCGCTGCTGCTCGGCGTCGAGCGCGCGGTCGGCCACGTCGTCCAGCGCGTCGAGCGGCAGGCCCAGGCGCCACAGCACCAGCCACGCCGCCTCGTCGAAGGCGTTGGTCGTGCCGTGGCCAAACGAAACGCCCGCCTGCGTCGAGGCGGGCGCTGCAGCGCTCGATCAGTTCGATGCAGCGTCACGTCAGCAGCGTTCTCCAGCGTGCGGCGGTAGATGTTCTTCAGCGGCTCGATGTCGGCCACGTCGACGTGCTCGTCGATCTTGTGGATGCTGGCGTTGAGCGGCCCGAACTCGACCACCTGCGGGCAGATCTTCGCGATGAAGCGGCCGTCGCAGGTGCCGCCGGTGGTCGACAGCACCGGCGTCGACGCCGGTCTCGGCGCGGATCGCCGCGCTGAGCGCCTCGCTCAGCGCTGCCCGGCGTGGTGAGGAAGGGCTCGCCGCCCAGCGTCCACTCGAGTGTCGTAGTCCAGGCCGTGGCGGTCGAGCACGCGCGTGCACGCGCTGCCTGCAGCGACTCGGGCGTCGATTCGGTGGAGAAGCGGAAGTTGAAGTCGACGCACCAGCGTCGCCCGGGATCACGTTGCCGCGCGCCGGTGCCGGCGTGGATGTTGCGACACCTGGCAGCTGGTGGGCGGGAAGAAGTCGTTGCCGCGGTCCCACTCGGTCGCCGCCAGTTCGGCCAGCGCCGGCGCGAGCTGGTGGATCGGGTTGCGCGCCAGCTGCGGGTAGGCGATGTGGCCCTGCACGCCCTTGACCGTGAGCCTGCCCGACAGGGTGCCGCGGCGGCCGTTCTTGATCATGTCGCCCAGGCGCTCCACCGAGGTCGGCTCGCCGACGATGCAGTAGTCGAGCCGCTCGCCGCGCGCCTGCAGCGACTCGCACGACCCGCACGCGTGCCGTCGACGCGCCGGGCCTTCCTCGTCGCTGGTGATCAGCAGCGCGATCGGCGCCGGCGTGCGCGGGCTGCGCGCGCGACGAACTCCTCGACCGCCACCACGATCGCCGCGATCGAGGTCTTCATGTCGGCCGCGCCGCGGCCGTACAGCTGGCCGTCGCGGTGCGTGGGCACGAAGGGGTCGCTGCGTCCACTGCTCCAGCGGGCCGGTGGGCACGACGTCGGTGTGGCCGGCGAAGCACCAGCGTGCGGCCCGGCGCGTGCGCCGCGGCGCATGGCCCACAGGTTGGTGACGCGGAAGTCGTCGGGCCCGCACGGCCATGCGTTTCGCAGGCGAAGCCCAGCGGCTGCAGGCGCTGCGGCGATCAGCGCCTGGCAGCCGGCGTCGTCGGGCGTGACCGAGCGGCGGGCGATCAGCTGCTTCGGTCAGGTGCAGCGTGTCGTTCATGCACGGGCCACTCGCAGTGGCCGTCACAGGCCGCACGCGCGTCAGCGCCGCGTGTGGCGGCGGCTCGTCGGCCGCACGTCGAGCGTGATCTCGGTGAAGATGGCGGTGTCGGGCTCTTCGCTGCTTCGGCGGCGCGCGCGACACCGGCGCCAGGTCGTTCTGCAGGCGCCACATGCAGGTTGGTGGGCGAGTCGGCGTAGGCCAGGCCTTCGTCGCGCGTGATCGATGCCGTCGGTGATCAGGCGGGCGATGTCCTGCTCGAAGGTCTGCGAGCCTTCGGCCATGCGACTTCTCCATCGCCTCCTTGACGCCGGAGAAGTCGCCCTTCTCGATCAGCTCGGAGACCAGCTTGGTGTTGAGCATGCACCTCCACCGCCGGCACGCGGCCGCCGGCCGCGGCGCGCAGCAGGCGCTGCGAGACGACGGCCGCAAGCCCGACGGCCAGGTCGCCCAGCAGCGTCGGGCGCGCCTCCGGCGGGTAGAACGACAGGATGCGGCCCAGCGCGTGGTAGCTGTTGTTGGCGTGCAGGGTGGCCAGCACAGGTGGCCCGACAGCGCGTAGCGAGATCGCCGCGGTCATCGTCTCGCGGTCGCGGATCTCGCCGATCAGGATGCAGTCGGGCGCCTGGCGCAGCGCGTTCTTCAGCGCCATCTGCAGCGCTGTCGGTGTCGCGGCCGACCTCGCGCTGGTTGACCACCGACTTCTTGTTGCGTGAACAGGAATTCGATCGGGTCCTCGATGGTCAGGATGTGGCCCGGCCATCTGCTGGTTGCGCTACTCGAGCATCGACGCCAGCGTCGTGCTCTTGCCGGCGCCGGTGGCGCCGACCATCAGGATCAGGCCGCGCTTTTCCAGCACCAGCTGCGCCAGCAGCGGCGGCACGTTGAGCGATGTCGAGCGGCGGGATCTCGGTGGGGATGCAGCGGATCACCGCGGCGATCGTGCCGCGCTGGCGGAACGCGGACAGGCGGAAGTTGCCGACGCCCGTCGATGCCGATGCCCATGTTCAGCTCGCCGGTGTCGTCGAGCTCCTCGAGCTGCTGCGGCGTCAGCAGCTCGGCCAGCAGCTGGCGCGGTCTGCGTCGGGCGGCAGCAGCTGGTCGCGACAGCTGCAGGCATCTGGCCGTTGATCTTGATCAGGACCGGCGTGTTGGCCGACAGGTAGACGTCCGACGCCTTCTTCTCCGCCATCAGGCGCAGGACGCGTCTCCATGTTGCCGCTCATGCCCGGGCTCCGGTTCTTTCAGCAACCGCTCAGTGTGCCCGTTCACGTCGCGCAGCAGTTCGTTGATGCTGGTCTTGGCGCGGGTCTGCGGCGTCGACCCGCTTGACGATCACCGCGCAGTACAGGCTGTGGCTGCCGTCGTGGCCGGGCAGGATGCCGCTGACCACCACCGAGCCGGCCGGCACGCGGCCGTAGTGCACCTCGCCGGTGGCGCGGTCGTAGATCTTGGTGCTCTGGCCGATGTACACGCCCATGCAGATCACCGAGTTCTCTTCGACGATCACGCCTTCGACCACCTCGGAGCGCGCGCCGATGAAGCAGTTGTCCTCGATGATGGTCGGGTTGGCCTGCAGCGGCTCGAGCACGCCGCCGATGCCGACGCCGCCCGACAGGTGCACGTTCTTGCCGATCTGCGCGCAGCGAGCCCACGGTGGCCCAGGTGTCGACCATCGTGCCTTCGTCGACGTAGGCGCCGATGTTCACGTAGCTGGGCATCAGCACCACGTTCTTGGCGATGTAGCTGCCGCGCCGCGCCACCGCCGGCGGCACCACGCGCACGCCGGTGGCGCGCATCTCGGCTTCGTCGAGGTGCGCGAACTTGGTCGGCACCTTGTCGAAGAAGCCCAGGTCGCCGGCGCGCATGAGCTCGTTGTCGTTCAGGCGGAAGCTCAGCAGCACCGCCTTCTTGACCCACTGGTTGCACCGTCCACTGGCCCACGCCCTGGCGCTCGGCCACGCGCAGGCGGCCGGCGTTCAGGTCGGCGATGACGTGCTCCACGGCCTCGCGCACTTCGGGCGGCGTTGGTCGGCGTTGAGCGCGGCGCGGCCTTCCCAGGCGAGGTCGATGATCGATTCGCTGGAGCTGTTGGGTCATGGTGTGCGCTCTGTGCAGGCTTTGGATGAAGTGGACGATGCGCTGCGCGGCTTCCAGGCATTCGGCGGTGTCGGCCACCAGCGCCATGCGGATGCGGCCGCGCGCCGGGGTTGACGCCGTGCGCCTCGCGCGCCAGCAGGCTGCCCGGCAGCACCGTCACATTGTATTGAGCGAGCAGGCCGCGGGCGAAGGCGATGTCGTCGCCGTCGCGCCGTCGGCTCGGCACGCCGGCCCACAGGTAGAAGCCGGCGTCGGGCAGCTGCACGTCGAGCACCTGCTGCCAGCAGCGGCGTGACCTGCGCGAACTTGTCGCGGTACAGCGCGCGGTTGGCCACCACGTGCGCCTCGTCGTTCCAGGCCGCGATGCTGGCGCGCTGCACCACCGGGCTCATCGCGCTGCCGTGGTAGGTGCGGTACAGCAGGAACGGCTTCATGATCGCGCGCGTCGCCGGCGACGAAGCCCGAGCGCATGCCCGGCACGTTGCTGCGCTTGGACAGGCTGGTGAAGGCCACCAGGTTGCGGAAGTCGTCGCGGCCCAGCGCCGTGCGCCGCCTGCAGCGCCGCCCAGCGGCGGCTCGTCGCGGAAGTAGATCTCGCAGTAGCACTCGTCGCTGGCGATCACGAAGCCGTGGCGGTCGCTCAGCTCGAACAGCTGCGCCATTCCGCCAGCGGCATCACCGCGCCGGTGGGGTTGCCCGGCGAGCAGACGTAGAGCAGTTGCGTGCGCGCCCAGGTGGCGGCGTCGACTGCGACCCAGTCGGCGGCGAAGTTGCGCGCCGGGTCGCTGTTGGCGAACGCGGTGCTGCGCGCCGGCCAGCAGCGCCGCGCCCTCGTAGATCTGATAGAACGGATTGGGGCAGACCACGGTGGCGCCGGCGCGCGTCGGGTCGATCACCGTCTGCGCAAGCGCGAACAGCGCCTCGCGCGAGCCGTTGACCGGCAGCACCTGGGTGGCCGGATCCACGCGCCACGCCGTAGCGGCGCTGCAGCCAGCCGGCGCAGGCCTCGCGCAGCGCGCGGCTCGCCGGCGGTCGGCGGGTAGCCGACAGGCCCTGGCAGCGAGCCGGCGAGCGCCTGCTTGATCAGCGCCGGCGTGGCGTGCTTGGGCTCGCCGATGCCCAGGCTGATCGGCGCAGGTCGCCGCGGTGCTGGCATGACGCCGCGGTCAGCTCGCGCCAGCGCTCGAAAGGGTAGGGGTGCAGGCGGGCCAGCAGCGGATTCATGCGGCGATTATCAACGCCGCAACACCGCCAGCCACTCGCGCTGCGCAGCGTCGAGCGCGCTGTCGGGGGTGAGCACGCGCTCCCCGAAGCGCCTGGCGGATCTCGGGCTCTTCCGGCGGCAGCGGCTGCGCCAGCACGGCCTCGAGCAGCCGCCGCGCCTTGGCCAGGCTCTGGCCATAGAGTTCGAAGATCGCGCCGACGCTGACGTGCTTGGACGGGTCGTCCATCCAGCAGTCGTAGTCGGTGACCAGGCCCACCGTCGCGTAGCAGATCTGCGCCTCGCGGGCGAGAAAGACCTCGGGCACGTTGGTCATGCCCACCAGGTGGCAGCCCGCGCTGCGCATGAAGTGGCTTTCGGCGCGTGTGCCCAGCCGCGGCCCTTCGACGCAGGCGTAGGTGAGGCCGCTGTGCAGCGCGAGGCCGAGCGACCGGGCCTGCGCCGGCGACCCAGGCGACGAGGTTTTCGCTCACCGGCATCGCGGTGGACACGTGCGCCGCCACGCCGCCGCCGAAGAAGCTGCGCTCGCGAGCGCCGCGCGTCCAGTCGAAGTATTGCGACGGCATCGCCAGGTCGCCCGGCGCCACTTGCTCGGCCAGGCTGCCGACCGCCGAGAAGCCGACGATCTGCGTCGCGCCGGCGCGCTTGAGCGCAAACACGTTGGCGCGGTAGTTCACCTCGTGCGGCAGCAGCTTGTGGCCGGCGCCATGGCGCGCCAGGAACAGCAGTTCGCGGCCATGCAGGCGACCTTGCAGCACCGGCCCGGAGGCGCGGCCGAACGGCGTGTCGGCGCTCAACTCCTGCTGGATCTGCATGCCGGCCAGGTCGTACAGGCCGGTTCCTCCGATGATGGCGAGCATGTCAGCGTCTCAGGTCAGGCGTCGATTGGAGCGGCTTCGATTCGCAGCGCATCGTCGAGCGTGTGGTCCGTGCCTTCGCTGATGCGCGACCAGTACGACGCATGCGCGTCGCTGCCGGCCGGCCATTGTGCGAGAAAGCTGTGCCGCCACGCGAAGTCGTCGTAATCGATCGCGATGGCGTCGAGGTGCAGGCCGCCGCGTTGCAGGCCGAAGCGGCGCTGCGGTCCTTCGAACGGGCGCGTCGCGATGCGCGTCAACAGGCCTTCGCGGGCACCGGCCAGGTTCGGCATGCCGGCGGCGCCGTTGTTGAGCACCAGCGGCGAGAACGTTGTGTCCGAATGCTCGGCGTGTCCGAACCCCTGGAACACCGGCAGGCAGGTGTGGCTGCTGGCGAACAGGTCGACCTGCGCCTGCTCGAACCACTGTCGCGCGTTCTGCTGATGCGCGCGGTCGTGCAGGGTCTCTTGCGCGAAGCCCCAACCCGACAGCGACTGCGCGTCGCCGTGCACGATGGCGACCCGGCGCGCGCCGACATCGATGCGTCGCCACATCGGCAGCATCGCCAGCTCGCGGCAGGCGTCGGGCACCCCGCGCGCGGTGTCGCGCAGCTGCTTCAAGATCCGATTGGAGCGTTCGACCACGGCATCGCCCACCCAATCGGGATAACCGCACCCGCAGCCGGCGTCGTCGCCATCGTGCGATGCCGGGGCTGCGAGTTCGGTTTCGACGTTGCCGCGCGTCGCCTCGAACGACAGCACGCCGCGTTGGATCTGCGCGAACGCCTGCGCATCGACATCGAACCAATGGAAGTCGCCATTGAAGACAAGCCGCTTGTCGCCGCGCTCGTGCTCGAACAGATCGATCACGCGCTGCAGCGCCTGCTCGTTGCCGTACAGGCCGCCGACCACGTACAACACTTCGCAGCAGGCGCTCGCGGGCACCGCGAAGTCGATCGGCTGGTAGCGATAGTGCAGCGGGCAGTTGCGGCCGGGGGCGTGGGACGGGGTCATGGTGCGGCTGGTGGGGTGGTCCGCAGGGAGTGCAACCATTGCGCGGGGACGTGTGCGAGGTCTGCCGGCTCATCGACGTCGTGCAGCATCGGCAGTTCGATGTGGCGCAGGCCCAAGCCGTGCCAGGCGATCACGTGTCTGCGCCATCACCTGGTCGTGGCTCCAGCGCATGCCGGCGAACAGACCCGGCGCCGGGTGTCGCAGTCCCACCAGCGTGTAGCCGCCGTCGGCCGCGGGGCCGAACACGGCGTCGGCTTCGTCCAACGCGGCCGCCGCCGCGCGCAGATACGCCGCATCGAGCAACGGCGCATCGGTGCCGATCAACAGCGCGTGCTCGTGCGTGGCCAGCACACGGTCGAGCGCTCGCGCCATGCGCTCGCCGAGGTCGCCGTCGCCCTGATCGGTGAGTGCCACACGTCCCCCCTCTGCCGCCGCGGCGAAGGCGGGGTGCGTGCGGTCCGGCGTCACGCACAGTTCCACCGGTCCGACACCGGCTGCCAGTGCGTGGGCGACGGCAGCGCGCATCAGCCGCTCGGCCAGCGCCGCGGCGCCCTCGGCCCCGAGCGCGGCGATCAGGCGGGTCTTCGCGTGACCGGGCACGCGGCGCCTTGGCAAAGACGATCACCGCGCCGCGTGTCATTCGTACAGCCGGGCCAGGCGCTCGGGCGGGGTACCGATCCAGTACAGCCAGCGCAGCCGCCACATCAGCACGATCGTGCGCCACACACCGTCGCGCTCCCAGCGGCGGCCCGACGTGGTGACCCGCTGGCGCAGGCACACCGGCCGTGCCAGCGCCCGCAGCCGCTTGCTCAGCTCGATGTCTTCCATCAGCGGTTGGTCGGGAAAACCTCCCACTCGCAAGAAGCTGCCGCGCCGCACGAAGATCGCCTGGTCGCCGGTGGCGATGCCGCTCGCGCGGGAACGCAGGTTCATCAGCCACGCCACCAGCCGAAGCAAACGCGGACGGCCGTCGATGTGCACGTCGAAGCGGCCCCAGTGCGTTCGCGGATTCGCCAGCGCCGATTCGACGGCCGCCAGCGCATCGTGCGGCAGTCGCGTATCGACGTGCAGGAACAGCAGCGTGTCGCCGCGCGCCTCGGCTGCACCGTCGTTCATCTGGCGCGCCCGGCCACGGGGGGACTGCAGTATTTGATCGGCCAGCGGGCGCGCCCACTCGGCGGTGGCGTCGGTGCTGCCGCCGTCGGCGACGATCACCTCCACGCCTTGCGCGCGCAGCGCGGCCAACGCACGCAGGCACGCGGCGATCTGCATCGACTCGTTCAGCACCGGTACCACGATGCTCAGGCGTGGCGTCATGGAACCAGCGCGCCGCGTAGGGTTCAAGCAGCCAGCAACGCGCCGCCGCAGCTGCTGCCTTGGCCGGCGGTGCAGCCATAACAATGGTCGGCCACGCGGATGGCGCCGCCATCGACGCTCTCTTGCAGCAGGTCGCGCAGGTGCACGCGCGGCCGATCGTGCAACTGCATCGGCAGGCCGAGCATCTGATTGAAGTCGCAATCGAACAGCAAGCCGGTCCAGTCGACGCTGACCAGGTTGGTGCACATCACGGTGTCGAGGTTCTCGGCGCGGAACGATTGCTTCAGCAAGCGCATGTACGAGTGGAACTCGCCCTTGCTGACCAGCGTGCTGCCGAAGCGCTGGATCGGCATGTTGGCCAGCGCGAACAGGGTGTTGAAGCGGATGCCGAAGTGCGCACCGAGCTCGCGCTGATAGTCGGCCTGCAATCCGTGCTGATCGGGCGGCAGCGCCGGCCCCTGCGGGTTGTAGACCAGGTTGAGGGTCAGGCCCGAATCGGGCTGGCCGTAACCCAGCGCGTTGAGTTTCTGCAGCGCGCGGATGCTCTTGTCGAACACGCCGGCGCCACGCTGGCGGTCGACCCGCTCCAGCGAATAACATGGCAGCGACGCCACGACGTCGATGCGCTCGCCGGCCAGGAACTCGGCCAGGTCTTCTTGCCCCGGCTCGAACAGGATCGTCAGGTTGCAACGGTCGATCACCTGCATGCCCAGCGCACGTGCTTCGCTGGCGAGGCGGCGGAAGTGCGGGTTCAACTCGGGTGCACCGCCGGTGATGTCGAGCGTCGGCACCTGGCGTGCGCGCAGCACCTCGAGCACCAGGTCGACCGTGTCGCCCGACATCTCTTCGGTGCGGTTGGGGCCGGCATTGACGTGGCAGTGCAGGCAACTCTGGTTGCAGCGGTAGCCGACGTTGACCTGCAGCGTATCGAGGCGGCGTCGGCGCAACGCCGGGAAGTCGGTCTGGACCAGCAGGGGCAGGGTGGCGTGCATGGTGAGAATGAATCGTGGATCGTCCGATGGCGCGAGCGTGCGCGTGAACGGCGTGCCCGGGGGCTTTCAGTCGGCCTAGACGGCCGCTACCTTACGCGTTATGCGCTGCCGGCGCGAGGCGTGGGCCTATTGCGGTCAGGGTGCCGGCGGCAACTCGATCGGCGCTGCTGGCTTCCAGCCCTTCTTGCGGTGCTCGGCGGTGACGTAGGTGCGGATGCCGCCGCGCACGTACCAGTCGGCGGCCAAGCGGATGAAGCGCGGCCGGATCGCCCGCACCAGGTCGTCGACGATGGTGTTGGTCACCTTCTCGTGGAACGCGCCCTCGTCGCGAAAGCTCCAGAAGTACATCTTCAGGCTCTTCAGCTCGACGCACAGGCGGTCGGGCACGATCTCGATCGTGAAGTGCGCGAAGTCGGGCTGCCCGGTCAGCGGGCACAGGCAGGTGAACTCGGGCACGTCGAAGCGGATCACGTAGTCGCGCTCGGGCGCCGGGTTGGCAAAGACCTGCAGGTCCTTGCTCGGTGCGGTTGGAGGCGTGGCCGGCTTGGCGCGCTCGCGCGGAGCACGTGCGCGGCTGCTGGAACGGGCCATGGCGCAGGGCAGTTTCGACGGGGCGCGATGGTATCATCCGCGCGCTTCGCACCGTGGGTGCGCAAGGCGACAAGCGCTCACACGTTCACCTCGACAACGGCGGCACACCATGCTGCCGTTTGCACATCCGGGCCCGACACTTTTGCTTTCATGCGCCTGAACCAGATCAAGCTCTCGGGCTTCAAGTCGTTCGCCGAACCCACCACCTTCCAGTTGCCCGGCCAGCGCGTCGGCGTGGTCGGCCCCAACGGCTGCGGCAAATCCAACGTCATCGACGCCGTGCGCTGGGTGCTCGGCGAGAGCAAGGCCAGCGAGCTGCGCGGCGAGTCGATGCAGGACGTCATCTTCAACGGCTCGGGCCAGCGCAAGCCCGCCGGCCGCGCCAGCGTCGAGCTGGTGTTCAGCAACGAAGACGCGCGCGCCGGCGGGCAGTGGAACAGTTTTGCCGAGATCGCCGTCAAGCGCGTGCTGACGCGCGACGGCACGTCGAGCTACTACATCAACAACCAGCCGGTGCGCCGCCGCGACGTGCAGGACGTGTTCCTCGGCACCGGCCTGGGCCCGCGCGCCTACGCGATCATCGGCCAGGGCACGATCAGCCGCATCATCGAGAGCAAGCCCGAGGAGCTGCGCCTGTTCCTCGAAGAAGCCGCCGGCGTCTCCAAGTACAAGGAACGCCGCCGCGAGACCGAGAGCCGGCTCAAGGACACGCGCGAGAACCTGACGCGGGTCGAAGACATCCTGCGCGAGCTCAACAGCCAACCTGGAGAAGCTCGAGGCGCAGGCCGAGGTGGCCGACGCTGTACCGCAGGCTGCAGTCGACGAGCGGCACGCTGAAGCAGCACCAGCTGTGGTGCCTCAAGCATCGCGACGCGGCCAAGGAAGAAGAGCGCGTCAAGCGTGCGGTGGAAGAGGCGCACAACGCGCTGGAGGCGCGCGTGGCCGAGTTGCGCCATGTCGAGGCCGAGCTCGAAGCGGTGCGCCAGGCGCCACTACGCCGCCGGCGACACGCTGCACGCCGCGCAGGGCGCAGCTGGCCGATGCGGCGCTCGAGGTGAGCCGGCTCGAAGAGCGCATCCGCTACGTGGTCGAGGGCCGCGCAGCGGGTCGCAGCAGCGCATGGCCGAGCTGAGGCGCAGAACGCCCAGTGGGATCAGCGCCGCGCGGCCGACGAGGCCGAGTCGGCGCGCCTGGCCGAGCAGATCGTCGAGGCCGAGCGCGCGGCCGGCGATGCAGGCCGCGCAGGCCGAGGCCCACGCGGCCACGCTGCCGGCGTTCGAAGACGAGGTGCGCGAGCGCGGCCGCCGAGCCGATGCGCAGCGCGAAGCGGTGAACGCGGTGCAGCAGCAGCATCCAGTTGCTGGCCGCCGACTCGCGCAACCTGCGAGGAGCAGGTGAGCGCGCTGCGCACGCGGCGCGAGCGCTTGAGCGCCGAGTCCGCAGGGCCTGGAGGCACCCGATCCGCAGCGCCTGGCCGACTTCCAGCGCGAGGCGCCGCTGCTGGACGCAGCGGCGCCTCGCCGCCGAGGCGCGCCTGCACGAACTGCAGGAGCAGATGCCCGCACTCGACGAGCGCCGGCGCGCGCAGCACGATGAGGTCAATCTGCAGGGCGCCAAGCAGGCCGACCTCGCGGCCCGCATGGCGGCGCTGCGCGCGCTGCAGGAGAAGATCCAGACCGAAGGCAAGCTCAAGCCGTGGCTCGCCAAGCACGGGCTCGACAGGCCTGCAGGGCCTGTGGACGCAGGTGCACATCGAGCCCGGCTGGGAGACCGCGCTCGAATCGGCGTTGCGCGAGCGGCTCAACGCGCTTGCAGGTGGGCCGCATCGACACGCGTGCGCGCGTTCGCCGCCGATCGCGCCGCCGGCGCGGCTGGCCTTCTACACGCGTGCCGCAGGCGCGCCACGCCCGACAGCCACCGCACGCTGCCGCGGCTGGCCGATCTGCTGCGCCTGGGCGACGCCGGCCTGCAGGCGCTGTTCAGCGATTGGCTGGAGGGCGTGTACACCGCCGCCAGCCTCGACGAGGCGCTGGCGCAGCGCGGCAAGCTGACGCACGGCGAAGTGATCATCACGCGCGAGGGCCACGCGGTGAGCGCGCACGCGGTGGGCTTCCACGCGCCCGACTCCGAGCACGACGGCATGCTCGCGCGCGCCCAGGAGATCGAGAACCTCGAGCGCCAGCTGCGCGCGCAGTCGCTGATCGCCGACGAAACCAAGTCGGCGCTGGTGCGGCTCGAGGCCGGCTACACCGACGCCGGCGCAGCGCCTGGTGGCGTTGCGCCGCGAGGCGATGGAGGCACAGGCGCAGCGCGCACCAGGCTCAGGTGGAACTGCTGCGCCTGACGCAGCATGCCGAAGCCACCACCGCGCGGCGCTCGCAGCTCGACGCCGAACTGGCCGAGATCGACGGCCAGATGCAGGCGCTGGACGAGCGCCAGGGCGGCAGCCAGACCGCCTTCGAGCAGCTCGACCAGCAATTGGCCGACGCCCAGCAGCGCCATGCCGATCTCGACGAGGCGACCATGGCTGCCGAGCGCCAGCTGGCCGACGCGCGCGAGGCGTTGCGCACGCTGGAGCGGCAGGCCCAGGAGGCGCAGTTCGAGGCGCGCACGCTGGCGGCGCGGCGCGCCGAACTGCAGCGCGCGCTCGAGACGGCGGCCGAGCAGGTGGCCAACAACCAGCGTGCCGGCGAGCAGCTGACGCTCGAACTCGGCGCGCTGGACGACAGCGCCGCGCAGGCCGGCCTGCACACGGCGCTGGCGCTCAAGCTCGACCGCGAGCAGCTGCTGGCAGCGCGCCGCAGCGAGTACGACGACCTGAGCGCCAAGCTGAAGGCGCACGACGAGCAGCGCCTGACCATCGAGCACAGCCTGGAGCCGCTGCGCGAGAAGATCACCAAGCTGCAGCTCGAGGAGCAGGCCGCACAGCTGGGCGGCGCGCAGTACATGGAGCAGCTGCAGGCGGCGCAGGTCGACCTGGAGGCGCTTGCTCAGAGCATCGCCGACGGCGGCGTGCGGCTCTGAGCGGCCTGCAATCCGAGATCGACCGCCTCGGCCGCGAGGTCGCTGCCTCGGGCGCGGTCAACCTGGCCGCGCTCGACGAGCTGACGTCGTCGCGCGAGCGCAAGCAGTTCCTCGACGCGCAGAACGCCGACCTGCAGGAGGCGATCGGCACGCTCGAAGACGCGATCCGCAAGATCGACCTCGAGACGCGCGAGCTGCTGCAGCAGACCTTCGACCAGGTCAACGAGCACTTCGGCCGCATGTTCCCCACCTTGTTCGGCGGTGGCACCGCACGCCTGGTGATGACCGGCGACGAGATCCTCGATGCCGGCGTGCAGGTGATGGCGCAGCCGCCGGGCAAGAGCAATTCGACGATCCACCTGCTGTCGGGTGGCGAGAAGGCGCTGACCGCGATCGCGCTGGTGTTCGCGATCTTCCAGCTGAACCCGGCGCCGTTCTGCCTGCTCGACGAGGTCGACGCGCCGCTGGACGATGCCAACACCGAGCGCTACTGCGCGCTGGTCGGCGAGATGAGCCGGCAGACGCAGTTCCTGTACATCTCGCACAACAAGATCGCGATGGAGATGGCCGAGCAGCTGATCGGCGTGACGATGCAGGAGCAGGGCGTCTCGCGCATGGTGGCGGTCGACATGGATGCCGCGGTCAGCCTGGCCGAGGTGGCGTGAGTGGCTCCCTCGGTGGATCATTGAAGTGACGCTCACCGTCGCGCTGGCCATCGTCGCCGGGTTGGTGCTGGCGGCGGTGGTGGCGCACGGCGCGTGGAACGCGCGGCGCGCCGGGCCGCGTCAGGCCCAGACCCTGCAACCGGTGGAGCGCACCGAGCCGACGCTGGCGGCGCCGGTACTGAGTGAGCCCGGGCGCGATGCGCCGCTGCCGGCCGCAGGCGTCGCAGCCGGCGCGCGACAGGGTCCGCGCATCGACGCGCTGATCGATGCCATCGTGCCGCTGCGCCTGGAGGCGCCGGTCAGCGGCGAGTTCGTGCTGGCGCACGCGCCGTCCACGCGCCGCGCCGGCAGCAAGCCGTTCTTGCATCGAGGGGCTGAACGCCGAGACCGGCGAGTGGGAGCCGGTCGCGCTCGGGCCAGCGTTACGGCGAGCTGCAGGCCGGCGTGCAGCTGGCCAACCGCGGCGGCGCGCTCAACAGATCGAGTACTCCGAATTCGTGCAGAAGATGCAGGCGTTTGCCGACAACGTCGGTGCCATGACCGAGCTGCCCGACATGCTGGAGGTGGTGCGCGCGCCACGCGAGCTCGACGGCTTCGCCAGCGAGCACGACGCGCAGTTGACGGTGCACGCTGCGCGCCAACGGCGTGGCCTGGTCGCTGGGTTATCATGCAGCAGGTGGCCGCGCGGCACGGCTTCGTGCCCGGGTGCGGTGCCGGGCCGCCTGGTGCTGCCGTCGGGCGAGGACGGCGCGCCGGCCGTGTTGACGTTGGCCTTCGATGCGCAGGCGGCGCTGGCCGACGAGCCCGAGCTGGCGGCGCTGCGCGAAGTGACGCTCGGCGCTCGACGTGCCGCAGACGCCCGAGCGCGGCCGAGCCGTTCGCCGCCTGGCAGCAGGTCGCGCCGGCAGCTGGCCGACGACATGGACGCCACGCTGATCGACGACCAGGGCCATGCGGTCACGCTGCATGCGTTCAATGCCATCGGGCGCGAGCTCGGGCAGATGTATCGCGCGCTGGAGGCGCGCGACCTGGCGGCCGGCTCGGCGTCGGCGCGACGGCTGTTCAGCTGAGTCGTCGTCGTTCAGTTGACGCGCCGCTTGAGCGTCGCGCATCAAGCACGAACTCCTCGGCCACCGTCGGGTGCACCGCCACCGTGCGGTCGAAGTGCGCCTTGGTTGCGCCAGCGGTGATCGCCACCGCAAGGCTTTGCACGATCTCCGGCGCGTCGGCGCCGATCATGTGCACCGCGAGCACGCGGTCGCTGGCGTCATCGACCAGCAGCTTCATGTAGCAGCGCTCGTCGCGGCCGATGAACGCGTGGCGCATCGGCTTGAAATCGGCCTCGTAGACACGCAGCCGGCGCCGCTGGCGGCCAGGTCCTGCTTCGCTCGCGCCCACGGTGCCGATCGGCGGCAGCGTGAACACGCCGGTGGCGACCACGATCGAGATCGAGGCTGCGCGCGCTGCCTGACCGAACAGCCGATCGGCCAGCGCGCGTCCCTCGGCGATGGCCACCGGCGTCAGGTTCTTGCGGTTGGTCACGTCGCCGATCGCGTAGACGTGGGCGCAGCTCGGTGCCGCACGCCGCGTCGACCTTCACCGCGCTGCCTCGCGTCGGTGGCGATGCCGGCGGCATCGAGGCCGAGCCGCGCCGTGTTGGGGCGGCGGCCGGTGGCGTTGAGCACCCAGGGCACGTCGAGCGCGCCGTTCGATGGCAACGTCAGCCGCCAGGCGCCCGACTGCGCCGCCGACGCGCGCGCGGCGCCTGGCCGGGCTTGCAGCTCGACGCCGGCTTGCGTGCAACGCCGCTGCCAGCCGCGTGCGCAGGTCTTCGTCGAAGCCGCGCAACGGCAGTCGGTCGCGGTACAGCAGCGTCACCTGCACGCCCAGGCGCGCCAGCATCGAGGCGAACTCGACCGCGATGTAGCCGCCGCCGACGATCGCCGCGCGCTCGGGCAGCGACGTCAGGTCGAGCAGGTCGTCGGAGGTCGGGCAGGTCGCGATGCCGGCAATGCTGTCGCGCACCGGCGACGCCCCGGTGGCGATGATGAAGTGCCTGGCGCTCAGGCGCTGCCCGTTCACGACGACGTGTGGGCCGTCGACGAAGCGCCCGTGGCCGGCCACCAGCTCGACGCCGCCGTCGGCCAGCATGGCCGGTAAACGCCTTCGAGGCGCGCCGTCTCGGCGGTCTTGGCGGCCTGCCAGCGCGCCATGTCGAAGGCCGGCAGGTCTGCCGGCAGCTGCCAGCCGTAGCCGGCGGCCTCGGCCATCGCGTCGCCGTACTGCGCCGCGTACATCAGCAGCTTCTTCGGCACGCAGCCGCGCAGCACGCAGGTGCCGCCGACGCGGCCGGCCTCGACGATGGCCACCTTGCGCGCCGTGCAGCGCGGCGCGGCGCGACGCGGCCACGCCGCCGGAGCCGGCGCCGAGCACGATCAGGTCGAAGTCGTGGCCCATGCAGTCGCCCTCCTGCGGGCCTGCATCATCGCCTCGCGCCGGGGCGCAGCGCACTGATGCCGGAGAATCGACGCATGGGCGCCCCACCGACAGCCGAGGCCACGTGCACGCGCACGACAGTTGCGCGCAGCTGCTGCAGCACCACGCGCACCGCTACTACGTGCTCGATGAGCCGGAGATTCCCGACGCCGAGTACGACAGGCTGTTCCAGGAGCTGCAGGCGATCGAGGCGGCGCACCCCGAGCTGCGACGCCCGATTCGCCGACACAGCGTGTGATCGGCGCGGTGCTCGAGGGCCTGGCGCCGGTGCGCCACGCGGTGCCGATGCTGTCGATCCGGACCGAGACCGACACCACCGAAGCCGGCGCGCTGAGTTCGACGCGCGGTGCGCAACGCGCTCAAGCTGGCGCCCGACGCGCCGCCGGTGGCCTGTACGCAGCGGAGCTGAAGTTCGACGGCCTGGCCATCAACCTGCGCTACGAGCACGGCGTGCTGGTGCAGGCCGCCACGCGCGGCGACGGCGAAACCGGCGAAGACGTGACGCACACCGTGCGCACGATCGCCGCGATCCCGCAGCGGCTGCAAGCGCGTCGACGCCCGCCGTGCTCGAGGTGCGCGGCGAGGTGTTCATGCGGCGCGACGACTTCGAGGCGCTCAACGAGCGCCAGCGCGAGGCCGGCGCGAAGACCTTCGTCAACCCGCGCAACGCCGCCGCGGGCATCGTGCGCCAGCTCGATGCCAGCATCGCACGCCAGCGGCCGCTGAGCTTCTTCGCCTACGGCCTGGGCGAAGTGCAGGGCTGGGACATGCCGCGCCACGCACGCTCGAGCTGCTGGATGCGCTGGCCAAGCTGGGCTTGCCGGTCGACGAGCGAGCACGCCGTGGTCAACGGCGGCGAGGGGCTGGCGCTGTTCCACGCTCGCATCGCCGCCGAGCGCGACACGCTGCCGTTCGACATCGACGGCGTGGTCTACAAGGTCGACGACCGCGCGCTGCAGCAGCAGCTCGGCTTCAAGTCGCGCGAGCCGCGCTGGGCGGTGGCGCACAAGTACCCGGCGCAGGAGCAGCATGACGCGGCTGCACGGCATCGAGATCCAGGTCGGCCGCACCGGCAAGCTGACGCCGGTGGCCAAGCTCGAGCCGGTGTTCGTCGGCGGCACGACGGTGAGCAACGCCACGCTGCACAACCTGTTCGAGCTGCGCCGCAAGGGCGTGCGCATCGGCGACACGGTGATCGTGCGGCGTGCCGGCGACGTGATTCCCGAGGTGGTGGGCCGGGTGCCCGGCAAGCGCAAGCGGCTACGTGCCCAACTTCCGCATGCCCAAGGGCCGTGCCCGGTGTGCGGCAGCGCGGTGGTGCGCGAGAAGGGCGGCATCGACCACCGCTGCTCGGGCGGCCTGTTCTGCGCCGCGCAGCGCAAGCAGGCGATCCTGCACTTCGCGGGCCGCCGCGCGATGGACATCGAAGGCCTGGGCGACAAGCTGGTCGATCAGCTGGTCGATGGCGGCCTGATCCGCACGCTGCCCGATCTGTACAAGCTCGGCGTGGCCAAGCTCGCGGCGCTCGAGCGCATGGCCGACAAGAGCGCGGCCAACCTGGTCGGCGGCGCTCGACAAGAGCAAGCGCACGACGCTGGCGCGCTTTCTCTACGCGCTGGGCATCCGCCACGTCGGCGAGATCGACCGCGCAGGGACCTGGCCAAACACTTCGGCCGGCTCGATCGCATCGCTCGACGCCAGCGTCGAGCAGTTGCTGGAGGTGCCCGATGTCGGGCCGACGGTGGCGCAAAGCATCCGCACCTTCTTCGACCAGCCGCACAACCGCGAGGTGGTCGAGCAGCTGCGCGCAGCCGGCGTGCACTGGGACGAGCACGACGGCGCGCAGGCCGACGCGACGCCCAAGCCGCTGGCCGGCAAGACCTTCGTGCTGACCGGCACGCTTGCCGACCTGGAGCCGCGACGAGGCCAAGGCGTTGATCGAGGCGGCCGGCGGCAAGGTCAGCGGCTCGGTGTCGAAGAAGACCGACTACGTGGTGGCCGGCGAGGAGGCCGGCAGCAAGCTCGACAAGGCGCGCGAGCTCGGCGTGGCGGTGCTCGACGAGGCCGGCCTGCGCGCGTTGCTGCCCAAGCCCTGAGCCTGCCGTGCCGTACGCGGCTGCCGATAATGGCGCGTCGACTCGATCGGCGATCGATCAGCCAGCCACGAGACAGCACAGACCATGGCCGTTCGCGAGATCCTGAAGATGGGCGACCCGCGCCTGTTGCGCGTGGCGCAGCCGGTGCGCGAGTTCGGCACGCCCGAGCTGCATGCGCTGATCGCCGACATGTTCGACACCATGGCCGCCGCGCGCGGCGTCGGCCTGGCGGCGCCGCAGATCGGCGAGGACCTGCAACTGGTGATCTTCGGCTCGACCAGCAGCGAGCGTTACCCCGATGCGCCCGGCCGTGCCGACGACGGTGCTGCTCAACCCGACGATCACGCCGCTGTCCGACGAGATGGAAGAGGGCTGGGAGGGCTGCCTGTCGGTGCCCGGGTTGCGCGGCGTGGTGCCGCGCTACCGCGCATCCGCTACAGCGGGTTCGACCCCGAAGGACGCCGCATCGAGCGCGAGGCCGAGGGCTTCCACGCGCGCGTGGTGCAGCACGAGTGCGACCACCTGATCGGGCGCCTGTATCCGACGCGCATGCGCGACCTCACGAAGCTGGGCTACACCAGCGTGCTGTTCCCCGACCTCGACGACGCCGGCGACGACTGACGGCCGTGGGCACGCAGGCTCTCACGATGCGGCATTTGCGGGGTGCACAGGAACTGCGACACGGCGTCTTCACTCTTCTTGACAGAACTGCGGTTGCCAGGCGGTCGGCGTGCCGCTTGCCGGCTGCGTTGAAGCACACATGGCCCGCCTCACGCAACCGGCTCATCATCCCGCTCGAGCGACAGCCCGGCCGGCCGCCTGGCCGGCTGGCTGGCCCGACTGCTATTGGCCTTGGCATTGATCGGCTCGCCGGCGCTTGCCGCCGACGATCCCCCGGGCCGCGTCGGGCGCGTCACCGAAGGGCAGGGCCAGGTCTACGACACCGAGGCCGGCGAGTGGATCAGCCTCGAGCGCAACCGCCCGCTGACCAGCGGCGACCGGGTCGCGGTCGATGACGCCGGGCGCCTCGAAATTCGCATCGGTTCGACCGTGGTGCGCTTGGCCGGCGGCAGCGAGCTGGAGATCCGCCGGCTCGACGACGATCGCATCGATCTGTTCCTGCACGACGGCGGCGTCGCGGTGCGCGTGCGCTCGGCCGAGGTGGCGCGCGAAGTCGAAGTGGCCACCGCCGAAGGGCGGTTCGCGCCGCGCGGTGTCAGCCACTTCCGGGTCGACCACCGCGACGATTCGAGCGTCGGCACCGCCTGGATCGGCGAGTTGCAGTTCGAGAGCGACGACAGCGCGCTCAGCATTCCGGCTGGCCGCAGCGCCGAGCTGTGGCGCGAGGGCGCGAAGAACGCCACTCACTACGCCTGGAGCGACCCGCAGCGCGACGACTTTGCCGATTGGACGGCGCGCGCCGACCGCGAGGACGATCGGGTCGCGGTGCCCGAGTACGTCTCGCCCGAGATGACCGGCGCTGAAGACCTCAACCGCTACGGCCGCTGGGAGTCGAATGCCGAGTACGGGCAGGTGTGGTACCCGACCACCGTGGCGCCGGGTTGGGCGCCGTACCGCTACGGCCACTGGGTGGTCGTGCGTCCCTGGGGTTGGACCTGGGTCGACTACGCGCCGTGGGGCTTCGCGCCGTTCCACTACGGACGCTGGGTGCACATCGGCGGCGCCTGGTGCTGGACGCCGGGGCACCGCGTCGCGCGGCCCGTCTATTCGCCTGCCATGGTGGCGTGGATCGGCGGCGGCGCGCACTACGGGCGAGGCCCCTGGCCGTACCTCGGCTGGGTTCCTTTGGCGCCGCGCGAACCATACTACCCGCACTACACCAGCGGCCGCAGCTATTGGCGCGCAGTGAACTCGGCGCAGATGAGCCTGTTCCCGGGCAGCACGCCGCGCCGCCCGCCCATCAGTCCGACTCTGTACACCAACCAGGGCGTCGCCGGCGCGGTGAGCGTGGTGCCGGGCAATTCGCTGGTGCCGCGGCGGCCGGTCGCACCGGTGGTCGCTCAGGTCGACCCCAGCGTGCGCAGCAACTTTGCCAACCAGCCCTGGCGCACTCACGTGCCGCCGCCGGGCGTGGCGCGGCCGATCGCGGTGCCGGGGGGCGGCGGCAGTGCCGGGCGCCGCGCCGGCCGTGCCACCGCGAGTGCCCGCGCAACCAACGCGGCCGCCCGGGCAGCAGCCGTCGCCGGCCGTCATGGCGCAGCCGGGTACCCCGCCGGCTGTTACCGTGCCCGATGGGCGCCGCGAGCGGATTCCGCGCACGGTGCCGCCGCCGCCCAACGTCGGACAGGGAACCACCCGTCGCCACGGGCGACGGTCACGCCGCCGGCGGGCACGAGGCCGCCGGCGGCGCAGGGCCACGCCAGCCGCCGCCGTGCACAGCCGCGTGTCGGGCATGCCGGCGCAGCCCCAGATGCCCGCGCCGCAGGCTCCGGCCGCGCCGCGGCGCCCCTGCGGTGCAGGCGCCCGGCAGCGCAGGTGCCCGCGCCGGCGGCTCAGCCGCCTGCGCGCGCCCGTCGCCCGGGCGCCTTGAACCCAGCACCCCCGGCGCGCCGCGGTCGCCAGGGCGCTCGTCGAGGTCGCCCGCGACGCAGCCGCCTCAGGCCGCGCGGTACCAGCACCTGCGGCCGCGGTGGCAGTGCCGCCACAACGGCAAGCTGACCGCGTGGCAGCACCGCCGCGAGGCAGGCCACCCGAGGCGCAGCAGCGCGGGGCGGCTGGTGCGCCGACTGCCGCACACTCGCGTGTGCGCGTGCCCGAGTGGCAAGGCCATCCGAGCCGCGCCCAGATGCGATAGCGCGCGTCGGCGCTAGCGCAGCTGTCTGCGCAGCACCGGCCACACGTTGTCGAAGATCAGCGGCTGCGCCTGTGCGTTCGGATGCAGGCGATCGTCCTGGAACAGGCCGGTCGCATTCGGCGAGTCGGCGACGCCGGCGAGCATGAACGGCACCAGCGCGGCGCCCTCGGCCTTGGCCAGCGCCGGGAACATCGACTCGAACTCCTGCGTGTAGCTGCGCCCGTAGTTCGGCGGCATGCGCATGCCGATCAACAGCACCTGCGCGCCGCTGTCGCGCGCCGCGCGCACCATGACCGTGAGGTTGTCGCGCGTCATCGCCAGCGGCAGGCCGCGCAGCGCGTCGTTGCTGCCCAGCTCGATGATCACGTGCGTGGGCTTGTGCTGATCGAGCAGCGAACCCAGCCGGGTGCGACCGCCCGACGTGGTGTCGCCGCTGATGCTGGCATTGACCACCGTGGCAACGATCTTCTCGCGCTGCAGGCGCTGTTCGAGCAGCGCCACCCAGCCGCTGCCGCGTGCCAGCCCGTACTCGGCCGACAGGCTGTCGCCCACCACCAGCACCTTGGTGGGCCTGGCCGTCGCGCGCGCCGATGGCACGGCGCCGGCGAGGAGGGCCAAGCCACGCTACAGTGCGCCAGCCAGGCGCGGCGCGTCGACGGCGTGCACCCCAACAACATGTCCGATCCGATCATTGCCGTAGAACGAGTCAACAAACAGGTCCGCGATTCGAGCGGCACGCTCACGATTCTCCATGACATCGCCTTCGCGCTGCAGCCGCGCGAATCGGCCGCGATCGTCGGTGCGTCGGGCTCGGGCAAGAGCACGCTGCTGGGCATCGTGGCCGGCTTGGACACGCCGACCTCGGGCACGGTGCGCCTGGGCGGCCAGGATCTGTTCGCGCTCGACGAGGACGCGCGCGCCGCGGTGCGCGCCCGGCAGCTCGGCTTCGTGTTCCAGAGCTTTCAGCTGCTGGCCAACCTGAGCGCGCTGGAAAACGTGATGTTGCCGCTGGAGTTGCTCGGCGCATCCGGCGCGCGCGAGCGCGCCACCGAGATGCTGGTGCGCGTGGGCCTGGGCGAGCGGCTGTCGCACTACCCGCGCACGCTGTCGGGTGGCGAGCAGCAGCGGGTGGCGTTGGCGCGCGCCTTCGTCGTGCGGCCGGCGGTGCTGCTGGCCGACGAGCCCACCGGCAGCCTGGACTTCGCCACCGGCGAACGCGTGATGGCGCTGATGTTCGAGCTCAACCGCGAGGCCGGCACCACGCTGCTGCTGGTGACGCACGACGCGGCGATCGCATCACGCTGCGACCGCCAGCTGCACATCGAAGCCGGGCAGGCTGACCACGTCCCGAAGCGGCCTAGCGGCCGCCTTCAGTGTCACTGCGTGTTCGAGAACTTGAAGTCGGTCTTGGCGGCCTTGCGCAGGTCTTCCTGGTACTTCTGCAGCTTGGCTTGCGCCAGGCGCTGCTCGATCTGCGGCTTGACGGCGTCGAACGCCGGGAACTGCGCCTCGCGCGTGTCTTCGAGCCGGATGATGTGGTAGCCGAACTGCGTCTTCACGGGCGTGTCGGTCATCTCGCCCTTCTTCAGCGCGGTCATCGCCTTGCCGAATTCGGGCACGTAGGAATCGGGCTTGGCGAAGTCGAGGTCGCCGCCGTTTTCGCCGGAGCCCGTGTCCTTTGAATTCTTCTTGGCGAGGTCCTCGAACTTGGCGCCGCCCTTGATCTGCGTGATCAGCTTCTTGGCCTCGTCTTCGCTCTCGACCAGGATGTGCCGCGCCCGGTACTCGGTGCCGGTCGACTGCGCCTTGAACTTGTCGTACTCGGCGCGCGCCTCGGCGTCGGTGACCGGGTTCTTCTTCTTGAAGTCCTCGAACAGTTCGCGGATCAGCACGGTCTGCCGCACCAGCTCGAGTTGCGCACGGTAGTCGGCGCTGGCCGGGATGCCGCGTCTTCTCGGCCTCCTGCGAAAAGATTTCGCGCAGCACGACTTCCTCGCGGGCGCGTTGTCTCCAGCTCGGGCGAGCGCTGCTGCCCGCCCTTCGCGGCCTGGGTGAGCAGCAGGTCGACACGCGCCTTCGGCACGGGCTTGCCATTGACGATGGCCACGTTCTGGGCCAGCGAGGCCAGCGGGGCAAGCGCGACGACGGCGATGCAAGCCAGGCGCGCGAAGCGGATCGGTTCGATCATGGATGAATGCCTTTCTGACAGGCGTGGGTCGGATGGGAGGGGCGTTGAGGCCCGCTCGACGAGGCCACTTGGACGTGGAGCTAGGCCCGGGTTGTCTTACCAGGAGGCACCGGGCTCATCGGGGGCATGCGCTTGGATGGCCAGCGCGTGGATGCCCTGAGGAATCAACGAGTGCAGGGCATCATACACGAGCCGATGTCGCGCCACGCGGCTCAAGCCCATGAAGCGAGGGCTCGCGATTCGTACCGAGAAGTGTCTGCCTTCGCGCGCGCCGGCGTGTCCGGCATGCAGGTGCGAATCGTCGGTGATCGACAGCGCGGTGGGCGCCAGCGTGGCACGCAACTGGCGCTCGATGTCGTCGGCAGACACGCTCATGGAATGCCACCGGTGCTCGGGCGGGAGGCCGCAGTTTTCATCGTCGCGGCTCGGCCGGCGGCTCGTGTTCGAGGTGCCGACTCAGGTACAGGCCTTGCGCCACCGTGAACACCAGCATCAGCCCGAGCGCCCCGAACAGCTTGAAGTTGACCCACGCGGCGGTCGAGAAGGTGTACGCCACCCACAGGTTGAGCACGCCCATCGCGGCGAAAAAGATGATCCAGGCCCAGTTCAGCCGCAGCCACACCGGGTTGGGCAGGTGCAGTTGCGCGCCCAGCAGCACGCGCAGCAGGTTCTTGCCGAACACCAGCTGGCTGACGGCCAGGGCCAGCCCCATCGTCCAGTACAGCGCGCTCGGCTTCCACTTGATGAAGGTCTCGCTGTGAAACCATACCGTGAGGCCACCCAGCACGACCACCAGGCCCAGGCTGATCCACAACATCAGGTCCACTTTTTGCCCGCGCACCTTGAGCCACGTCACCTGGATCAGCGTGGCGACGATCACCACGATGGTGGCCAGCAGCACCGGCGCCTCCTCGGGGCCGACCACGCCGCCCGCCACGATGCCGCCCAGGTGCTGCGTGGCAAAGGCGGCGGCCCACGCCTTGTTGGCCTCGGCGTACTTGAAGGTGCCGAAGAACAGGATGATCGGCAGGAAGTCGAGCAGCAGTTTCATGCGCGGCGGCGAGTGTAGCGTTGCGTGCGCTGCCGCCGCCGGGAAGCGCCGCGCGCCACCGAATGCCGTGGCTACTCTGCCTTCGGCTTGAAGTGAATCGACGCCGAGTTGATGCAGTAACGCTCGCCGCTCGGTTCGGGCCCGTCGTCGAACACGTGCCCGAGGTGGCTGCCGCAGTTGGCGCAGCGCACTTCGACGCGCGTCATGCCGTGGCTGTGGTCCTCGAGCCGTTCGATGCGGCCGGGCTCGATCTCCTTCCACCAGCTGGGCCAGCCGCAGCCGGCGTCGAACTTGGCGTCGCTCTCGAACAGCACCTGCCCGCAGCCGACGCAGCGATAGCTGCCGTCGGCCCAGTGGTCCCAGTACTTGCCGGTGAATGCGCGCTCGGTGTCGCCCTGGCGCGCCACCCGGTATTGCATCGGGTCGAGCGCCTGGCGCCACTCGGCATCGCTCTTGCGAACGGGGTAACGCGGATCGTCGGTGTCGTGGCCCATGGATCGCCTCGCATCATGACGAGCACGACACCTGCAGCGCCTGCGCCCAGTCGGGCGCAAAGCCGGCGTCGGCTTCATGCTCGGGTTGTTCGTCGTACGGCCGCTGCAGCACGCCGAGCAGCCGCTGGGTCTCGGAAAAGTCGCCTTCCTGCGCGCGCCGGATCGCCTGTTCGGCCAGGTGGTTGCGCAGCACGAACTTCGGATTGACCCGGTTCATGCGCTGCCGCCGTTCGGCGTCGATGCTGTGCTCGTCGCGCAGGCGTTGGGCATACCGCGCGGCCCAGGCATCGAACGCGGCGCGGTCGATGAAGAGGTCGCGCACGGCGTCATTGGCGGCACCCGGCGCCGCGGAAAAGTCGGCCAGGCGTCGCATCGTGATGGTGTAGTCGGTGCGCTCGGCGGCCATCAGGCGCAGCAGGTCGTCGATCAGCGCCGGGTCGCCTTCGTGCTCGGCGGCCAGGCCCAGCTTGGCGCGCAGCAGTCGTTGCATCGACGAGCCGAACTCGGCCTTGAACGGCTCGATCGCGGCGCCCAGCGCCTGCGCGTTGTGCTGCGCCTCGCCGTCGAGCGCCGGCAGCAGCGCCTGCGCCAGCGCATGCAGGTTCCACCAGGCGACGCCAGGCTGGCGCGCGTAGGCATAACGGCCTTGATGGTCGCTGTGGTTGCAGATGTGCATCGGGTCGAAGCCATCGAGAAAGCCGAACGGCCCGTAGTCGATGGTCAGCCCGAGGATCGACAGGTTGTCGGTGTTCATCACGCCGTGGCAAAAGCCCACCGCCTGCCACTGCGCCATCAGCCGCGCGGTGCGTCGCGCCACCTCTGCGAGCCAGGCCAGCAGCGGCACCGGCGCGTCGCGGCATTCGGGATGGAAACGATCGATCACCGCGGCGACCAGCCGGCGCAATGCGGCCACGTCGTCGGCCGTGTGCGCGAAGTGCTCGAAGTGCCCGAAGCGCAGGAAGCTCGGCGCCACCCGCGTCACCACGGCTGCGGTCTCGACGGTTTCGCGGATCACCGGCGCCGGCGAGCCGATGACCGCCAGCGCCCGCGTGGTCGGGATGCCCAGGTGGTGCATCGCCTCCGAACACAGGAACTCGCGGATCGACGAGCGCAGCACCGCGCGACCGTCGCCCATGCGCGAGTACGGCGTGAGTCCGCTGCCTTTGAGCTGGATCTCCTGCGGGCCGATGGGGGAGTCGACTTCGCCCAGCAACAACGCTCGACCATCGCCCAGTTGCCCGGCCCACACCCCGAACTGGTGGCCGCTGTACACGCTGGCCAGCGGCGAGCCTGCGCCAGCGGCAACGTTGCCCGACAGCACCTGCAGCGCATGATCGCTGTGCAGCCAATCGGACAAGCCGAGCTCGGCGGCCAGCGCGTCGCTGCGGGCGACCCAGTGCACCTCAGGCAGCGGCTGCGCGGGCAACTCGGTCCAGAACGCCGGGCCGAGCGATTGCATGAAGCCCTGCTCGCGCCAGCGCGGCGCGGCGACGACCGGATGCTCCAACGGGGCGTTCATGCCGCCATTGTCGGCGCTGGCGGCCAGGCGCGTGCTGGAGCCGGGGATTCACCCATGCGCGTGCGCTGCCTGCGCCGCCAGATGGCGGCAGCGGCCACGTTGGCCGCTGGGGGACAAGATGCTGGGTTTGATGCTGGTGCTGGTGGTGATGGTGAAGAAGCCAGGCACCAACCCGTCGAGAGAAGAGTCGCTGGGCTGCTTCGAAGGCAAGGTGGCGAAGTGACAGGTTCCGGACGACGTGGTGTTCGTCGACTCGATTCCCCTGGGCGCCACCGGTAAGATGCAGAAGATCAAGTTGCGCGAGCAGTTCAAGTCGCACGTGCTGACGTCGCCGACGCGATAGGGCCTTTTGGGGTAGTCACCGTGGTCCTGCGCCGGCGAATCGCACAGACTGGCGGCAGCGACAACCTGGACGAAGGAGTTGGTATGAATCGATTGACGTTGAAGGTGAGCCTGGGCGCGGCGGCGCTGCTGCTGGCAGGCGGCGCGATGGCGCAGGTCAAGATCGCTTACGTCGACCCGCTGTCGGGCGGCGCAGCGACTATCGGCGAGCACGGGCTGAAGCACCTGCAGTACCTGGTGGAGGTGATCAACGCCAAGGGCGGCGTCATCAACGGCCAGAAGCTCGAGGCGGTGGCCTACGACAACAAGGGCAGCCCGCAGGAGAGCCTGGTGCAGGTGCAAAAGGCGATCGACGCCGGCGTGCGCTTCATCACCCAGGGCAACGGCTCGGGCGCAGCGATCGCGATCTCGGAGTTCGTGACCAAGTACAACGAGCGCAACCCAGGCAAGGAGGTGCTGTACTTCAATTACGCGGCGGTGGACCCGGTGCTCACCAACGACAAGTGCAGCTATTGGCACTATCGCTGGGATGCCAACTCCGACATCAAGATGGCCGCGTTGACCAACTTCATGAAGGACCGCAAAGAGATCAAAAAGGTCTACATCATCGGCCAGGACTACTCGTTCGGCCACGCGGTGCGCACGGCCGCCAACACGATGATCAAGGACAAGCGCCCCGACATCCAGATCGTCGGAGACGAGTTGCACCCGCTGCTGAAGATCACCGACTTCGCGCCCTACGTCGCCAAGATCAAGGCCTCCGGCGCCGACTCGGTGATCACCGGCAACTGGGGCAACGACATGTCGCTGCTGTTGAAGGCTGCGGCCGATGCCGGCCTGCAGGTGGGCTGGTACACCTACTACGCCGGCGGCGCCGGCGGCCCCACCGCAATCAAGCAGACCGGGCTCGACCACCGCGTGTTCCAGATCAGCGAGTGGCACACCAACGTGCCGGCACCCGAAATGGAAGCGTTTGCCGACGCGTTCCTCAAGAAGTACGGCGGCTCCAACCAGCAGGGCTGGTGGTACCTGCGCATGAAGAACCAGATGGAGATGTTCGCCGCCGCGTTGAACACGGCCAAGTCGGCCGAGCCGAAGAAGGTGGCGGCGGCGCTGGCCGACATGAAGTACAAGAATTCGCTGGGCGCCGAGGTCTTCATGCGACCGACCGACCATTCGCTGTTCCAGGACATGTACATCTCGTCGTTCGGTTCGGGCACCAAGCACGACGAAGAGAAGACCGGCTGGGGTTGGAAGACGGTGGGCGTGATCAAGGCGCAGGACACGATGGTGCCCGACCACCTGCAAGATGGCGGTGCCCAACAACTGATGCACGGGCCGCAAGGGCCTGTCTGATGCAAGCGGGCCGCCACGCGGCGGCCCGTTTTGCCCGCGACCAGAACAGCGCAGCGCATTGCCGATGCTCGAGCTGATCATCTTCTCCACGCTCAACGGCTTGCTCTACGGCATGCTGTTGTTCCTGCTGGCCAGCGGCCTGACGCTGATCTTCAGCATGATGGGCGTGCTGAACTTCGCGCATGCCAGCTTCTACATGCTGGGCGCGTACTTCGGCTACCAGATCAGCCGCTACGTCGGGCTACTGGCCCGGCCTGGTGGTGGCGCCGCTGCTGGTGGGCGCGATCGGCGCGCTGGTCGAGCGCTTCGGGTTGCGCACGGTGCACAAGCACGGCCACGTGGCCGAGCTGCTGTTCACCTTCGGGCTGGCCTTCATCATCGAAGAGCTGGTGCAGATGTTCTGGGGCAAGGTGCCGGTGGACTACCGCGTGCCCGATGCGCTGAATTTCGCCGCCTTCACGCTGTTCTCCACCAACTACCCGGCGTTCCGCATGTTCATGCTGCTGATGTCGGTGGCGGTGTTCATCGGCTTGCTGATGCTGCTCACGCGCACGCGTGTGGGCCTGATCATCCGCGCGGCGCTGACGCACCCGAGCATGGTGGGCGCGCTGGGGCACAACGTGCCGCTGGTGTTCATGATGGTGTTCGGCGTCGGCTGCGGCCTGGCGGCGCTGGCCGGCGTGATCGCCGGCCCGGCGCTGGTCACGCAGCCGGCGATGGCCGCGTCGCTGGGGCCGATCCTGTTCGTGGTGGTGGTGGTCGGCGGCCTGGGTTCGCTGCCGGGCGCCTTCGTCGCCTCGCTGCTGATCGGCCTGGTGCAGACCTTCGCCGTCGCGCTCAACGTGTCGCTGGCCGACGTGGTGGCCACCGTCGGCGTCACGCTGACGCGCGAGTCGGTCGGCGGCGATCTGTGGATGGCCACGGTGGCGCAGGTGGCGCCGATCATCCCGTACCTGCTGCTGGTGCTGATCCTGATCTTCCGGCCGAAGGGCCTGCTCGGGGATCGCGACACATGACGACCGCGGCGACGAGCGCGATCGGCAAGGCCCGTGCGCCGTGGGCTGTGTGGGTCGCCGCGGTGATCGTGGTGGCTGCGCTGCCGTTCGTGTTCTCCAGCGGCGCGTCGCTGACAATGATGAGCCTGATGGGCTTTGCGATCGTGTTTGCGCTGTCGTACAACATGCTGCTCGGGCAGACCGGCATGCTGTCGTTCGGGCACGCGGTGTACTACGGTCTCGGGCGCCTTCATCACCGCTCACGCGCTGAACGTGGTGGCCGCCGGCAAGTGGCCGATCCCGCTGCCGGTGGTTCCGCTGGTCGGTGGTCTGGCGGGCCTGTTCTTCGCGGTGATCTTCGGCTGGGTGTCGACCAAGCGCGCCGGCACCGCATTCGCGATGATTTCGCTGGGCATCGGCGAGTTGGTGGCGGCGTGTTCGCTGATTCTGCGCGGCTTCTTCGGCGGCGAAGGCGGCATCTCGACCAGCCGCACCTCGACGCTGCGCCTGTTCGACATCAGCTTCGGGCCGCAGATCCAGATGTACTACCTGATTGCCGTCTGGTGCCTGCTGTGCGTGGGTGCGATGTACGCCTTCACGCGCACGCCGCTGGGCCGCATGTGCAATGCCGTGCGCGAGAACCCCGAGCGCGCCGAGTTCGTCGGCTACAGCACGCAGATGGTCCGTTTTCTGGTGTTCTGCATCTCCGGGTTCTTTGCCGGCGTGGCTGGCGGGCTGGCGGCGATCCACTACGAGATCGTCACCTCCAGCATGGTGGGCGCCGTGCCTTCGGGCTTCGTGCTGCTGATGGCCTACATCGGTGGCGTCGCGTTCTTCATCGGGCCGATCATCGGCGCGGTGCTGATGACTGCGCTGCAGATTTCGCTGTCGGACTACACCGGCGCCTGGCTGCTCTACGTCGGCCTGATGTTCGTGCTGGTGGTGATGTTCGCGCCGTGGGGTCTGGGCGGCTTCGTCGTGATGCATCAGCCGCTGCTGGTGGCCGGCACGTTGTGGCGTGCCTTGCCGACCTACGCCTTGGCACTGGCGCCGGTGGCGATGCTCGCGGCGGGCTTGGTCGGGCTGGTCGAGACGGCGCACCATCTGCTGGTCAACGCCACGCAAGGCAGCGCGATGCGGCTGCTCGGGGTGGCCTACGACGCGGCCTCGCCGTTGGCCTGGGGCGTGATCGTCGCGTTGCTGGCGGCCGGCATCTTCACGCTGCGGCGGGTGGCAGCGAAGGTGTCCGGTGCTTATCACGTGGCCGCACAAGAGGCCGCGCAGCGGCGGTCCGCATGAGCGAGTCTTCGGCGCTGCAACTGCAGGACGTGCACAAGCGCTTCGGCGCTACACCGATCATCCGCGGCGTCAACCTCGACGTGCGGCGCGGCGAGCGCCACGCCGTGATCGGGCCCAATGGTGCAGGCAAGTCCACGCTGTTCAACCTGGTCAGCGGGCGCTTCCCGGTCAGCTCGGGTCAAATCCGGCTCAACGGCGCAGACGTCACCGGCCTGGCGCCGTACATGATCAACCGCCGTGGGCTGTCGCGCAGCTTCCAGGTCACCAACATCTTTCCGCGCCTGACGGTGTTCGAGAACATCCGCTGCGGCGTGTTGTGGTCGCTTGGCTACAAGTATTCGTTCTGGCAGCGCGTGGCAGGCGCGCACGACGCGACCGAGCGCACGCTGTCGATCCTCGAGCAGATCAACCTCGCGGCGCGGCGCGACACGCCGGCCGGCGTGTTGTCGTATGCCGAGCAGCGTGCGCTGGAGATCGGCGTCACGATCGCCGGCGGCGCCGAGGTGATCTTGCTCGACGAGCCGACCGCCGGCATGAGCCGCTCGGAGACCGAGCACGCGGTGGCGCTGATCCGTCGCGTCAGCGAAGGCAAGACGCTGGTGATCGTCGAGCACGACATGAGCGTGGTGTTCGACCTGGCCGACCGCATCTCGGTGCTGGTGTACGGCGAGGTGATCGCCACCGACACGCCACAGAACATCCGCGCCAATTCCGAGGTGCAGAAGGCCTACCTGGGCACCACCGTCGAGGAGGCCGGCGATGCTTGAGGTGCACGGCCTGCACGCGTACTACGGCAAGAGCCACATCCTGCACGGCGTGGACTTTCGCGTCGCCGAGGGCGAGATCGTGTCGCTGCTGGGTCGCAACGGGGTCGGCCGTTCGACCACCATCAAGGCCATCATGGGCGACGTCGATCCGCGAGGGATCGGTGCGCTTCAAGGGGCACGAGATCATCGGCCTCAAGCCGCACCAGATCGCGCACAGCGGTCTTGGCTACGTGCCCGAGAACCGCGACATCTTTCCCCAGTTGACGGTGCGCGAGAACCTGATCCTGGGCATGAAGTCCACGCGTGGCGGCGGGCGCTGGTCGATGGACGACATGTTCGAGCTGTTTCCGCGCCTGCGCGAACGCGCCGATACGGCCGGCGGCGTGCTGTCGGGCGGCGAGCAGCAGATGCTGACCATCTGCCGCACGCTGATGGGCGACCCCGACCTGATGATGATCGACGAACCCACCGAGGGCCTGGCGCCGAAGATGGTCGAGTTGGTGGCCGACTTGCTCGAGCGCATCGCCGGCCGCGGTGTCTCGATCCTGCTGGTCGAGCAGAAGCTGACCATCGCACTGCGCATTTCCAAGCGCCTGTACGTGATGGGTCACGGCCAGATCGTGTTCGAGGGCACGCCGGCCGAGCTGAAGGCCAACGCCGACATCCGCCGCGAGTGGCTGGAGGTTTGAGCCGCTGCGGCTGGCCCCGACGGCTTCGCCTCGTGGCTACCTCTGTCCGCGCCGCAGGAACACAATGACCTTGTCGCGGTCGAGACAAGCGCCGGCCGCGCCCACCCTAGAATCGAACGATCGTTCCTTTCTCTTGGCGGGCTCACCGCCTCACGAGGATCCGCCCATGAGTGCCAGCTATGAAGTCCGCGACGGCGTGGCCGTCATCGCGCTGAACAACCCGCCGGTCAACGGCCTGAGTTTCGAGACGCGGCGCGCCATCGCCGAGGGCCTGAACAAGGCGCAAGCCGACGCTGCGGTGCAGGCCATCGTGCTCACCGGTGCGCGGCAAGGCGTTTTCCGGCGGCGCCGACATTCGCGAGTTCGGCTCGCCGAAGTCGACCGCCGAGCCCAACCTGTTGAGCCTGATCCGCCTGGCTGAGGATTCGACCAAGCCGGTGGTCGCGGCGGTCAACGGGGTGTGCATGGGCGGTGGGCTCGAGCTCGCGCTCGGCTGCCACTACCGCGTCGCCGCGCCCGGCGTGCCGGTGGCGCTGCCCGAGGTGAAGATCGGCCTGATCCCGGGCGCCGGCGGCACGCAGCGGCTGCCGCGTGTGCTGGGCGTGGAGACGGCGCTCAACATGATCGTCAGCGGCGAGCCGGTGAAGAGCGACGTGCTGGCCTCGCTGCCGGGGCAGAAGCTGTTCGACAAGGTGATCGACGGCGACCTGATCGCCGGCGCGATCGCATTCGCCAAGTCGGTGGCCGACAAGCGGCCGCTGCCTCGCGTGCGCGACCTGAAGGTGTCGCACCCCAATGCCGACGCGTACTTCCAGTTCGCGCGCAACACCGTGAAGGCGATGGCCAAGAACTTCCCGGCGCCGCCCAAGTGCGTCGACGCCGTGCAGGCCTCGGTGACGAAGAAGATCGACGACGGCCTGGCCCACGAGCTCGAGATCTTCAAGGGCCTGATGTTCACGCCCGAATCGAAGGCGCTGCGCCACGCGTTCTTCGGCGAGCGCGCGGCCAGCAAGATCCCCGACGTGCCCGAAGACACGCCGCAACGCAAGATCCAGAAGGTGGCGGTGATCGGCGCCGGCACGATGGGCGGCGGCATCTCGATGAACTTCCTCAACGCCGGCGTGCCGGTGACGATCCTCGAGATGAAGCAGGACGCGCTCGACCGCGGCATCGCGACGATCCGCAAGAACTACGAGTCGCAGGTCAAGAAGGGCAAGCTCAAGCCCGACAAGTACGACCAGCGCATGAGCCTGCTGAAGACCACGCTCAGCTACGACGACATCAAGGACGCCGACCTGGTGATCGAGGCGGTGTTCGAGGAGATGGGCGTCAAGGAAAAGGTGTTCAACAAGCTCGACGAGGTGATGAAGCCCGGCGCCATCCTGGCCAGCAACACCTCCACGCTCGACGTCGACAAGATCGCGTCGTTCACCAAGCGGCCGCAGGACGTGGTGGGCCTGCACTTCTTCAGCCCGGCCAACGTGATGAGGCTGCTCGAGGTGGTGCGCGGCGACAAGACCGCCAAAGACGTGCTGGCCACCGTGATGGCGATGGCCAAGACGATCAGGAAGACGGCGGTCGTCTCGGGCGTCTGCGACGGCTTCATCGGCAACCGCATGATCGAGCAGTACTCGCGCCAGGCCGGCTTCCTGCTCGACGAGGGCTGCACGCCGGCGCAGGTGGACAAGGCGATCGAGCGCTTCGGCTTCGCGATGGGGCCGTTCCGCATGGGCGACCTCGCGGGCAACGACATCGGCTGGGCAATCCGCAAGCGCCGCGCGGTGGAAAAGCCCGGCCTGCGCTACAGCAAGACCGCCGACCTGTTGTGCGAGATGGGCCGCTTCGGCCAGAAGACCGGTGCCGGCTGGTACGACTATCAGGCCGGCAAGCGCGACGCGATCCCGTCGCCCGTGGTCGACAAGATGATCGAGGACTACCGCAAGGAGCTCGGCATCACGCCGCGCAAGATCAGCGACGAAGAGATCGTGCAGCGGCTGGTCTACGCGCTGGTCAACGAGGCGGCCTACATCCTGGAAGAAGGCATCGCCAGCAAGGCCAGCGACATCGACATGGTCTACCTCACCGGCTACGGCTTCCCGCTGCACCGCGGCGGCCCGATGTGCTACGCCGACAGCCAGGGCCTGTTCAACGTCGTGCAGAGCATGAAGCGTTTTGCCGCCAACCCGCACGACGATGCGTCGTTCTGGCAGCCGGCGCCGCTGCTGGCCAGGCTCGCCGCCGAAGGCAAGACGTTCACCTGAGCCGGCCGACACGCTGCATGCTCAAGAGCCTGCTGAAGCTGGCCGTCGCGGCGGTCGTGCTGCTGGCCGTTGCCGTGGCCGTCAACACGCTGCGCCAGGGCTCGCGCCAGCTGCAGGTGGCGCCGGTCGCGCCGCTGGCGGTCGACGAGAAGGCGGCCGGCGAGTCGCTGGCCGCAGCGATCCGTGCGCGCACGGTGTCGTCGGAAAACGATGCGCAGCTCAACGCCGACCAGTTCGCCGCCTTGCATGCGCACCTGGCGCAGCGTTACCCGCGGGTGCATGCGAGCCTCAAGCGCGAGGTGATCGGTGGTCTGAGCCTGCTCTACACCTGGGAGGGCAGCGATTCGAAGCTGCTGCCGATCGCGCTGATGGCTCACCAGGACGTGGTGCCGGTCGCGCCCGGCACCGAAGGCGATTGGCAGGCCGAGCCGTTTGCCGGCGCGATCAAGGATGGCTTCGTGTGGGGTCGCGGCGCGTGGGACGACAAGGCCAACCTGATCGCCCAGCTCGAAGCGGTGGAGGCGCTGCTCGCAGGCGGCTTCAAGCCCAAGCGCACGATCTACCTGATCTTCGGCGCCGACGAAGAGGTCGGCGGCAGCGCGGGGTGCGCGGCAGATCGCCAAGCTGCTGCAAGAACGCGGGGTCAAGCTCGAATTCGTCATCGACGAAGGCATGCTGATCACCGAGGGCATCATGCCCGGGCCTGAGTGCCCCGGCCGCGCTGGTGGGCGTGGCCGAGAAGGGGTATCTGTCGCTGAGGCTCGAGGCCAAGGCGCACACCGGGCCACTCGTCGATGCCGCCCGCGTCGGGAGCGCTCGGCGATCGCGCAATTGAGCCAGGCATTGGCACGGCTGGACGCGGTGCCGATGCCGGGCGCCGTCGGCGGCGTGGCCGCCGAGATGCTCGACACCGTGGCGCCTGAGCTCGAGGCTTCGGTCGCGTCGCGCTGTCCAACCGCTGGCTGTTCGGCCCGCTGCTGCAGGGCCAGCTCGAAAGGAGGCGCCAGCACCAACGCGATGCTGCGCACGACCACGGCGCTCACCATCGTGTCGGGCGGCAACAAGGACAACGTGCTGCCCGGCCGGGCTGTCGGGCGTGGTGAACTTTCGCCTGTTGCCCGGCGACACGCAGGCGACGTGATCGAGCACGTCAAGCGGGTGATCGGCAACGAGCAGATCACCGTCAGCGCGCTGGCGGGCAGTTCCGAAGCGTCGAAGGTCGCGGCCACCGATGGCACCGGGTTACCAAGCGGTGAACCGCACGCTGCGCGGCCTGTTCCCGGGCACGTGGTCGCACCGGGGCTGATGCTCGGCGCCACCGATGCGCGGCATTTCGAGCCGCTGTCGCAACAGGTGCTGCGCTTCTCGCCGGTGCGCGCGAAGCCCGAGGACCTGGCCCGATTCCATGGCACCAACGAGCGCATCGCGCTCGACCAACCTCGCCGAACTGATTCGCTTCTACCATCACCTGCTGCAGCAGACCGCTGGCGGCTGACCCCAAGGAGATACACCATGACGCAGGCCGTGATCGTTTCGACCGCCCGCACGCCACTGGCCAAGAGCTGGAAGGGCGCGTTCAACATGACCCATGGCGCCACGCTCGGCGGCCATGCGGTGAAGGCCGCGGTCGAGCGCGCCGGTGTCGACCCCGGCGCCGTCGAAGACGTGCTGATGGGCTGCGCCAACCCCGAAGGCGCCACCGGCATGAACATCGCGCGCCAGATCGCGTTGCGCGCCGGGCTGCCGATCACGACCTCCGGCGTGACGATCAACCGCTTCTGCTCCAGCGGCCTGCAGACCATCGCGATGGCGTCGCAGCGCGTGATCGCCGGCGAGGGCGATGTCTACGTGGCTGGCGGCGTGGAGAGCATCTCGTGCGTGCAGCAGGAGATGAACATGCACATGCTGAGCGACCCGGCACTCGCCAAGAGCAAGCCCGAGATCTACTGGACGATGCTGCAGACCGCCGAGAACGTGGCCAAGCGCTACAACATCCCCAAGCAGCGCCAGGACGAGTACGGCGCGGCCAGCCAGCAAAAGGCCTGCGCGGGCCAGGAAGCCGGCAAGTTCAAGGACGAGATCGTGCCGATCACCGTGACAGCCGGCGTCGCCGACGCGGTGCTCGGCCTGCGCAGCAAGGAAGTCACCGTCGACAAGGACGAAGGCATGCGCCCCGGCACCACGGTCGATGGCATCAAGGACATCAAGCCCGCGATCCCCGGCGGCGTGATCACCGCCGGTAACGCCAGCCAGTTCAGCGACGGCGCCGGCGCCTGCGTGATCGTGCACGAGAGCTACGCACAGAAGAAGGGCCTCAAGCCGATCGGCCGCTTCCTGGGCTTCGCGGTCGCCGGCTGCGAGCCCGACGAGATGGGCATCGGCCCGGTGTTCGCGGTGCCCAAGGTGCTGCAGCGCCTGGGCCTGAAGGTGAGCGACATCGACCTGTGGGAGCTGAACGAAGCGTTCGCGGTGCAGGTGCTGTACAGCGCCGACAAGCTCGGCATCCCGATGGACCGACTCAACGTCAACGGCGGCGCCATCGCCATCGGCCACCCGTACGGCGTGAGTGGCCAGCGCCTCACCGGCCACGCGCTGATCGAGGGCAAGCGACGCGGCGCCAAGCGCGTGTGCGTCACCATGTGCATCGGCGGCGGCATGGGCGCTGCCGGTGTCTTCGAGGTGCTCTGATCGGCGGGGTGCGCATGGAAATCCTGCGCACACCGGACGAGCGCTTTCGCGAGCTGCCGGGCTTTCGCTGGTCGCCGAAGTACGTCGACGATCTGCCCGGCTTCGAGGGCATGCGCGTCCACTACCTCGACGAAGCGCCGCGCGACAGCGCGGTCACCGCGCTGTGCCTGCACGGCAATCCGTCATGGGCGTACCTGTACCGCCACATGATCCCGGTGTTCACGGCCGCCCGGCTGCGCGTGGTGGCGCCCGACCTGATCGGCTTCGGTCGCTCCGACAAGCCGGCCGACCCGGCGTGGCACACGTTCGACAGGCACCGCGCGATGCTGATGCGCTTCATCGAGCGGCTCGATCTGAAGCACATCCTGCTCGTGTGCCAGGACTGGGGCGGCCTGCTCGGCCTCGACCTTGCCGCACGAGATGCCGGGCCGCTTCACGCGCCTGCTGGTGATGAACACGGGCCTGGGCACCGGACAGGTGACCGAGGGCTTCCGGCAGTGGCGCGCCTATTCGAACTCGCAGGACGACTTGGCTGTCGGCAAGCTGTTCGCGCGCGGCAAGCCCGACCTGCCTGCTCGCGGAGATCGCGGCCTACGACGCACCCTTTCCCGATGCTCGACACAAGGCCGCGTTGAAGGCGTTTCCGAACATGGTGCCCGATGGCGACGAGGCGCCGGGCGCCGCGATCAGCCGGCGGGCGGGCGAGTTCTGGCGCAATGAGTGGGCCGGCGAAAGCTTCATGGCCATCGGCATGAAGGATCCGGTGTTGGGCGAGGTGCCGATGCGCTCGTTGCAGCACACCATCCGCAACTGCCCGCCGCCGATGGAAGTGGCCGACGGTGGCCACTTTGTGCAGGAGTGGGGCGGGCCGATCGCGCACGCCGCGCTGCAACGGTTCGGTCTGTCTTCATGAGCCGCCGGGCCGCTCCCAAGGCGAAAACGAAGTTTCGGCGAAGACTCACAACTGCGCGAAGCGCTTGTGATGTCGTAGCCAATTCGGAGCGCGCAGCGCGGAGGATGCCCAATGAGCGAGGCTGCGCATGCCGAGCTGTTGGCCAGAGGCCGCGAGGTGCTCGACGAACAGCCGTTCAGCCGCCTGCTCGGCGCACGGCTCAACGTGCTGGCCCCGGGCCGTGCCGAACTCGATCTGACCCTGCGCACCGAACTGCTGCAGCAGAACGGCTTCGCGCACGGCGGCGTGGTGAGCTACCTGGCCGACAACGCGCTCACCTATGCCGGCGGCTCGGCGCTCGGCCTCTCGGTGGTGACGTCGGAGTTCAAGATCAACTACGTTCGCCCGGCGATCGGCGAGCGCCTGATTGCGCGCGCCGAGGTGGTGGCGCTCAGCAGGAGCCAGGTGGTGTGCCGCTGCGACGTGCTGGCCTGGCGCGGCGGCGAAGAGAAGCTGTGCGCGGTGGCGCAGGGCACGATCGTGCGGCTGGTCGCGCGCTGACGGCATGAAGATCGATCTCGAGCTCGCTGCGCGACATCTTCGCGTCGGCGCCGTTCATGGTGGACCTGGGCGTCGTGCCCACCGCCGTCGGCGAGGGCACCGTGTCAGCCGAGTTGCGCGTCGAGCGCCGCCACACGCAGCACACCGGTGTCGTGCACGCCGGCGTGATGGCGACGATGGCCGACCACTCGATGGGCGCGGCCGCGCAGACGCTGGCGCCCGAGGGATGCTGGATCCTGACCGCGGAGTTGAAGACCAGCCTGCTGCGCCCGGCGCGCTGCGAGCGCCTGGTGTGCGAGGCCCACGTGCTGAAGCCCGGGCGCCTGATCACCTTCACCGAGGCCAGCGTGTGGGCGATTGCGGGCGACGAGCGCACACTGGTGATGAAGGCGTCGGCGACGATGGCCGTCACCGCGCCGAAGGCCTGACCGGAAAGGCCGCGATGCGCGACACGCTCGACTTCCTGCTGTACGACTGGCTGCGCGTCGAGGCGTTGCTCGACCGCGCCGCGTTTTGCCGACCATTCGCGCGAGACCTTCGGCTCGGTGCTCGACACCTGCGAGCGCATCGCGCGCGAGAAGTTCGCGCCCTTCAATCGCCTGGCCGACATCGAAGAGCCGCGCTTCGATGGCGAGCGCGTGATCCTGCCGGCGAGCTCGCACGCCGCCGCGCAGGCGTATGTCGAATCGGGCATGCTGGCCGCGGCGCAGGACTACGACCACGGGCGGCATGCAGCTGCCGTGTGTGGTGGAGATGGCGGCCAACGCGTTTTTCTCGAAGGCCGGCATCGGGCTGGGCGGCGGCGGCCTGCTGACCAGCGGCAACGCCAACCTGCTGATGGCGCACGGCACGCCGACTGCAGAAAGCGGTGTTCGCGAAGCAACGAGTTCGCCGGCCGCTGGTTCGGCACGATGTGCCTGAGCGAGCCGCAGGCGGGCTCGTCGTTGAGCGACATCGCGACGCGCGCCACCCCCGACGGCGCGGATTTCGAAAGCGATCCACTGGGCCCGCGCTACCGCCTGCGCGGCAACAAGATGTGGATCAGCAACGGCGAGCACGAGCTCACCGAGAACATCGTGCACCTGGTGCTGGCCAAGATTCCTGGGCCCGACGGCAAGCTGGTGCCGGGCACGAAGGGCATCTCGCTGTTCATCGTGCCCAAGAAGCTGGTCGACACCGACGGCCGCCTGACCGGCGAGCGCAACGACGTGGCGCTGGCTGGCTTGAACCACAAGCTCGGCTACCGCGGCATACCGAACACGTTGCTGAACTTCGGCGAGGGCAAGTTCGCGGTGCGCGGTGTCGTGCTGGCGCGATCGGCTATCGCGTCGGCGCAGCCCGGCGAGGGCCTGCGCTGCATGTTCCACATGATGAACGAGGCGCGCATCGCGATCGGGCTCGGCGCGGTGACGCTGGGTTATGCGGGCTACGAGGCGAGCCTGCAGTACGCACGCGATCGCGTGCAGCAGGCCGCCAGGCCGCGTGGGCGGCGCCCGGCGGGCAAGGATGTCGCCAAGCCGCCGGTGCGCATCATCGAACACGCCGACGTCAAGCGCATGCTGCTGGCGCAGAAGGCGTATGTCGAAGGCGGCCTGGCGCTGGCGCTGTACTGCGCGCGGCTGGTCGACGAGCAGCACACCGGCGCGACGCGACGCCGCGCAGCAGGCCACGCTGCTGCTGGAAGTGCTGACGCCGATCGTCAAGAGCTGGCCCAGCGAGTGGTGCCTGGAGGCCAACAGCCTGGCGATCCAGGTGCACGGCGGCTACGGCTACACGCGCGACTTCGCGGTCGAGCAGTACTGGCGCGACAACCGCCTGAACATGATCCACGAGGGCACGCACGGCATCCAGGCGCAGGATCTGCTGGGCCGCAAGGTGGTGATGGACGGCGGCGCGGGCCTGAAGCTGCTGGCCGCGCGCATGCAGGCCACGATCGAGCGCGCCGCGCGTCGCGAAGGCCTCGCGCCGCACGCGCAGGCGCTGGCCGCGGCGTGCAGGCCGTCGACGCGGCCACGCGCGCAGCGTGGGCCAGCGCAGACCCCGACGACGCGTTGGTGAACGCCATGCCGTACATGCGGGCGATTCGGCCACGCGGTCATCGCCTGGATCTGGCTCGATCTCGGCCTGGCCGCCAGCGACGCCGGCCGCGCACGCGGCGCGGACGATGCCAGCGCCGGCCGGTTGCAGGCGATGCGCTACTTCTATGCCTACGAGCTGCCGCAGGTCGCGGCCTGGCTGGCCGTGGTGAATGCGCGCGATCCGGTGTGCCGCGAGATGCGCGACGAATGGTTCTGAAATCCCAGGAGAAATCGAATGTCCACCCCCGTGCAGAAACTGTTCGATCTGAAGGGCCAGCACGCGCTCGTCACCGGCGGCTCGCGCGGCCTGGGGCTGCAGATCGCCGAGGCGCTCGGCGAGGCCGGCGCCAAGATCATGCTGACGTCGCGCAAGGCGAGCGACCTCGAAGAGGCCGTTGCGCACCTGCAAGACAAAGGCATCGACGCGCGCTGGATCGCCGCCGACGCCAGCGACCCGGCGCAGGTGCACAAGGTGTGCAGCGAGACGCTCGAGCGTCTCGGTCAAGTGGACATCCTGGTCAACAACGCCGGCGCCGCCTGGGGTGCACCGGCCGAGGATCACCCGCTGGACGCCTGGGACAAGGTGATGAACCTCAACGTGCGCAGCATCTTCCTGTTCAGCCAGGCCATCGGCAAGGCGAGCATGATCCCGCGCAAGAAGGGCCGCATCATCAACATCGCGTCGATCGCCGGCCTGGGCGGCAACCCGCCGGGCATGGAGACGCTGGCCTACAACACCAGCAAGGGCGCGGTGGTCAACTTCACGCGCGCGCTGGCCGCCGAGTGGGGCGAGCACGGCATCACCGTCAACGCCATCGCGCCGGGGTTCTTCCCGAGCAAGATGACCAAGGACACGCTGCAGACCATTGGCGAGAAGGAGCTGGCGTCCCACGCGCCGCTGCGCCGCATCGGCGACGACGACGACCTGAAGGGCGCCGCGTTGTTGTTCGCGTCGGCCGCCGGCAAGCACATCACCGGGCAGATCCTGGCGGTCGACGGCGGCGTCACATGCGTCAGCGGGGGCTGAACCAGGAATGACCAGCCAACGCATCCCGTTTCCGTATCGCATTCCCTTCGTCGAAGAGCTGGGCCTCGAGCTGCACAGCGTCGGCGACGGCAAGGCCGAGCTGCGCGTCGACCTCGCCGAGGCGCATCTCAACTCCTGGGAGGTGGCGCACGGCGGCGTGCTGATGACGATGCTCGACGTGGCGATGGCGCAGGCCGCGCGCAGCGCGCATCGCCATGACGGCGTGGCCGGGCCCGGGCGTGGCGACCATCGAGATGAAGACCAGCTTCGTGCGCCCCGCCGAGGGCGAGCTGCGCGCGCTCGGCAAGCTGCTGCATCGCACGGCGACGCTTGGCATTCTGCGAGGCGTCGGTGCTCGACGGCGACGGTCATCTGTGCGCCCACGCCACCGGCACGTTCAAGTACCTGCGCGCGTTGCCCACGCCCAAGGGCGGGCTCAAGGTGCAGCGCCGCAGTCCCAAACCATCGGAGTGAACATGGCCACGACCAACAAACGTTTCGTTCTGGCATCACGCCCCACCGGCGAGCCGGCGCCGCAGAACTTCAGGCTCGAAGAAGCGCCGCTGCCGACGCTGAAGGACGGCGAGGTGCTGGTGCGCCACCACTACCTCAGCCTGGACCCCTACATGCGCGGCCGCATGAGCGAGGGCAAGAGCTACGCGCAGCCGCAGGCGCTCGACGCCGTGATGGTCGGCGGCACGGTGGGCGAAGTGGTCGAGTCGCGCCAACGGCAACTACAAGGCCGGCGACAAGGTGGTCGGCTATCGGCGGCTGGCAGCAGTATTCGGTGGTCGCCGCCGGCCAGCCCGGCGTGCTGCGCAAGGTCGACACCTCGCGCGTGCCGCTGTCGGCCTACCTCGGCGCGGTCGGCATGCCGGGCGTCACCGCCTGGGTGGGCTTGACCAAGATCATCGAGCCCAAGGAGGGCGAGACCGTGGTCGTCAGCGCCGCCAGCGGCGCGGTGGGCAGCGCGGTCGGCCAGCTCGCCAAGGCGCGCGGCTGCCGCGCGGTGGGCATCGCCGGCGGCGCCGACAAGTGCGACTACGTGGTGCGCGAGCTCGGCTTCGACGCCTGCGTCGACTACAAGCGGCTCGACGGCGCGGCGGCGATCGCGGCGGCCCTGAAGGACGCAGTGCCCGCAAGGCATCGACGGCTACTTCGAGAACGTCGGCGGCGCGATCCTCGATGCGGTGATGCAGAACGCGAATGCGTTCTCGCGCATCGCGATGTGCGGGATGATCTCGGGCTACAACGGCGAGCCGATTCCGATGGCCGCGCCGCAGCTGATCCTGACCAATCGCATGAAGGTCCAGGGCTTCATCGTCAGCGAGCACATGCCGCTGTGGCCGCAGGCGCTGGACGAGCTGGGCGAGCGGGTCGGCCAACGGCACGTTGAAGTACCGCGAGACGGTGGCGCAGGGCATCGAGAGCGCGCCCGAGGCGTTCATCGGCCTGCTGAAGGGGCGCAACTTCGGCAAGCAACTGGTGAAGCTCGTCTGAATGCAGTGGTCGTGGACTTGGCAGCCGCTTCGAGGATCTGGGTGTCGATGGGGTGTACGACATGCTCGCGTTGCGCGCGAAGGTGTTCATCCTGGAGCAGGGGCCGTATCTCGATCCCGACGGCGCCGACCGCCAGGGCTGGCACCTGCTCGGCCGTGATCAGATCGGGTGTGCTGTTGGCCTATCTGCGCGTGCTCGATCCCGGCGTGAAGTTCGACGAGCCGTCGATCGGGCGCGTCGTCGTCGACGCCGAAGCCTGCGCGGGCAGGGCGTCGGCCATCAGCTGGTGCGCGAAGGCATCGCGCGTTGCTCGGCGCTGTGGCCGGAGCAGGCCATCCGCATCAGCGCACAGGCGCACCTGCAGCGCTTCTACCGGCGCCACGGCTTCGAGACCGTGTCGGACGAATATCTCGACGACGGCATCCCGCACGTCGACATGCGAAGGAGTGCCGCATGAACCACGGCCACGCACGAGGTCATCAACCAGAGCACGCCGTTCGTCGACGTCAACCTGTTCGACGACCGACCGCGCGCTGCGCGACGCGCTGGCGCTTCAACCTGCCGGCGTTCGACGCGCACGGCGCTGTCGGCGCTCGGCGCGGAGGCCGGCATCGCGCCGAGATGGTGGCGCACGCGCGGCTGGCCAACGTGCACACGCCCGAGCTGCACACGCACGACCGCTTCGGCCACCGCGTCGACCAGGTGGAGTTCCATCCCAGCTACCACGCGCTGCTCGGCAGCGCGTTGCGCCACGGCCTGCACGGCACGCCGTGGTCGCGCGGCGCCGGCGCGCACATCGAGCGCGCAGCGGGCTTCATGCTGTGGACCGAAGCCGAGCCGTCGGTGTTGTGCCCGGTGTCGATGAGCTACGCCGTGACGCCGGCGTTGCGCGCCAACGCGCCGCTGTACGAGGCTGTGGCGCACGCGCATCGCGGCCACGCAATACGACCCGCGCTTCGCGCCGCTGACGCAAAAGACCGCGCGTCACGCTCGGCATGGGCATGACCGAGAAGCAGGGCGGCTCGGACGTTCGCGCCAACACCACGCGCGCCGAGCCCGATGGCGACGACGCCTGGGGCCCGCGCGTGCGCATCACCGGCCACAAGTGGTTCTTCTCGGCGCCGATGTGCGACGCCTTCCTCGTGCTGGCGCAGAGCCAACGGCGGCTTGAGCTGCTTCTTCCTGCCGCGCTGGCTGCCCGACGGCAGCGCTCAACGTGCTGCGCATCCAGCGCCTGAAGGACAAGCTCGGCAACAAGGCCAACGCCAGCTCGGAGGTCGAGTTCGATCGCTCCGCGGCCTGGCTGGTCGGCGAAGAAGGGCCGCGGCGTGCCGCAGATCCTGGCGATGGGCGCGATCACGCGGCTGGACTGCGCGCTCGGCACCGCCGGGCCTGATGCGCCAGGCGCTGGTGCTGGCGCTGCACCACTGCGCCGAGCGGCGCGCCTTCGGCAAGCGCGCTGATCGAGCAGCCGCTGATGAAGAACGTGCTGGCCGACCTGGCGCTCGAGAGCGAGGCCGCCACCGCGCTGGCGCTGCGCCTGGCGCGCGCCGTCGACCGCAGCGAGAACGGCCAGGACGCCAGCGGCCACGAGGCGCTGATGCGCCGCGTGCTGACGCCGATCGCCAAGTTCTGGATCTGCAAGCGCGGCAGCGTGTTCGCGCAGGAGGCGATGGAGTGCCTGGGCGGCAACGGCTACGTCGAGGAGCACGGCGAGGGCGCGATGGCGCGCATCTACCGCGAGATGCCGCTCAACTCGATCTGGGAAGGCGCCGGCAACATCATGGCGCTCGACCTGCTGCGTGCGCTGCGCACGGGCCCGGTGGCCGACGCGCTTGATGCACGAGCTGGCAGCCGGTGCGCGGCGCTCACGCGAGCCTCGATCGCCTGGCTGACGGCCTGCCGGCGCGCGTCGACGGTGCCACCGACGAGGCCGAGGCACGTCGCCTGGCCCGCGATGTCGCGATCGTCGTGCAGGCCGCGCTGCTGAAGCAGCATGCACCCGCCGAGGTGTTCGACACCTTCTGCGCATCGCGCCTGGGCGACCAGATAGGCGGTGGCGGCGCCTTCGGCCTGCTGGCCGCCGCTGCGCCGCTGGATGCGCTGATCACAAGAGCGATGCCGCGCTGACCTCACATTGGAAGGGACGATTCGATGAGCGACAAACACCTGGGCCGCGGCGACACCGCGGTCATCACCGGCGCGGCCTCGGGCTTCGGCCTGCAACTGGCTCGCGCTGTGCGCACAGCGCGGCATGAACATCGTCGCCGCCGACGTGCAGGCCGATGCGTTGGCCAGCGCGCAGCAGGAGCTGACTGCGCTCGGCGCCCCGGTGCTGCCGGTCAAGCTCGATGTGTCACGCGCCGCCGAGGTGGAGGCGATGGCGTCGGCGACGCTGCAGCGATTCGGCGTGCCGCACCTGGTCTTCAACAACGCGGGTGTCGGCGCCGGCGGCCTGATCTGGGAGCACACGCTGGCCGACTGGGAATGGGTGATCGGCGTCAACGTGATGGGCGTCGCGCACGGCGTGCGCGTGTTCACGCCGCTGATGCTCGAGGCCGCAGAGCGCGACCCCGGCTACGAAGGGCACGTCATCAACACGGCGTCGATGGCCGGGCTGGTGAACCCGCCGAACATGGGCGTCTACAACGTCAGCAAGCACGCCGTGGTGTCGATGAGCGAAACGCTGTACCAGGATCTGTCGCTGGTGAGCGACCAGGTGCGCGCACACGTGCTGTGTCCGTTCTTCGTGTCAACCGGCATCGGGCAGAGCGGCCGCAACCGACCGCGGGAGCTCGCCAACCCGACCGCCAAGCCGACGCGCAGCCAACTGATCGCGCAAGCAATGACCGACAAGGCCGTGGGCAGCGGCAAGGTCACCGCGGCGATGGTGGCGCAGGTCGTGATCGATGCGGTGCGCGACGATCGTTTCTACGTCTACAGCCACCCCAAGGCGCTCGGCTCCGTGCAAACGCGCATGGAGGACGTGCTGCAGGCGCGCAACCCCACCGACCCGCTGAAGGACGTGCCCGAGATGGGCCAGCAGTTGCGCGCGGCGTTGCGTGCCGCGCTGAGCGCACCGCGCGCGTTGCGCGTGCTGGCCGGGCCGCGTGCCCGCGCGCATCTGCGCGAGCGCGGCTTGCGAGCGGTCGATGTGCGAGCGGTGGCCGGCGCGGCCGGTGGGCCCAAAGGCCTGGTGCTCAACCCGCTCGATCGCTTCTTGTTCGGGCACTGGCTGACCGATCAACCGCACCCCTTGCATCTGCTCGGCGCTTCGATCGGTGCCTGGCGCATGGCGTGCGCCTGCCGGCCCGACGCCGACGCGGCGCTGGCCGAGATGGCCGAGGACTACATCGCGCAGCGCTACGAACACAGGCCGGGCCGCGCACCGGCCCCGAGCCATGTGAGCGCGGTGTTCAACGACGCGTTGCAGCGACGCTTCGGTGGCCGCGAGTCCGAGGTGTTGTCGCACCCGGGTCGACGCTTGCATGTGTTCACCAGCCGCGGCAAGGGGTTGCTCGCCAGGGAAGGTCGCGTGCGCACACCGGTAGGCTACTTCGGCGCCTTTGCAGCCAACTTGCTGCATCGCAAAGCGCTGGGTGTGCTGCTCGATCGTGTGGTCTTCTCGGATTCACGCGATGCACTGCCGCTGTCCTTGCACGAGTACCCCACGCACCGCGTGCCCTTGCTTCCGGACAACCTCGCACCCGCGATCTTGGCGAGTTGTTCGATCCCGTTCTGGCTCGATGCCGTGCACGACATCGCCGGCGCACCGCGTGGTGCGTACTGGGACGGTGGCATCACCGACTACCACATGCATCTCGACTATTCGAGCCTCGGCGAAGGGCTGGTGTTGTTGCCCCACTTCCAGCCCACGCTGGTGCCGGGCTGGCTCGACAAGCCACTCAAGCGTCGACACCGCGCCAGCGCGCATCTCGACAACGTGGTGCTGCTGGTGCCGCAGCCGCAATGGGTGGCCACGCTGCCCGGCGGCAAGCTGCCCGATCGCGGGGACTTCAAGGCGTATGGCGACGATGCCGATGCGCGCATGCGCGCATGGCGCGTGGCGCTCGCCGAGAGCCAGCGTTTGGCCGACGAGTTCGAGCGGCTGGTGGCGGCGCCCTCGGTGCACGCCGAACCACTGCCGTAGCAGCGGCGACCTCGAGCCGCGCGTCGCCTGGGCGACGCGCGGGTGTGGGCGTCGCGCAGCGCTGCATCCAGTCCATACGAGACCGCGTAACACGGCCCCAGACTCATCGTGGCACGCACGCTCCGGTGGTCCTGCATCCCTCTCGGCCTCGGTCGGCAGGGTGGTTGTCAACACGCTTTCGAGGACCCTACCCATGATCGCTTCATTCACGTCCCGTGCGCGGCTGCTGCCAATCGCTGCGGCCGCCCTGGGCGCCGTCGCGGGTGCCGCGCTCGTGCCCGTCGCCCATGCATCCAGCCACCGCGAGGCGCCTGGCATCACGCTGCGCCCCAAGGTCGACGGCACCGACTTCTACATGTTCTCCAGCTACGACCCCGCACGCACCGGGTACGTGACGCTGATCGCCAACTACCAGCCGCTGCAGGCTCCGTACGGCGGCCCGAACTACTTCTTGATGGATCCGGATGCCCTGTACGAGATCCACATCGACAACGATGGTGACAACCGCGAGGACATCACCTTCCAGTTCAAGTTCAACAACAACCGCAAGAACGTGGCGCTGGACATCGGTGGCACAGCAAGTCGCCATTCCGCTGGTCCAGGCAGGGCAGGTGGCCGATCGCAACGCCGCCGCGCTCAACGTCAACGAGAGCTTCACGGTCGATGTCGTGCGCGGCGCGCGTCGCCAGAAGACGAACGACTCCAACAAGCTGAGGAACGCGTCCGGCGGTGGCTCGGTGTTCGACAAGCCGGTCGACAACATCGGCACCAAGACCATTCCCGACTACAAGGCCTACGCCGACAAGCACATCTACAAGGTGAACATCCCCGGCTGCAACCAGCAGGGCCAGTTGTTCGTCGGGCAGCGCAAGGAGCCGTTTGCGGTCAACCTGGGCACGATCTTCGATCTGGTCAACGCGCCGGTCAGCTTCATCGCCGACCGCGCCAACGCCGGCGCGGTCCCCAACACGATCGACGACGCCAACATCACCACGCTCGCGCTCGAGGTGCACAAGAGCTGCCTGACCAAAGGCAACGACCCGGTGATCGGCGGCTGGACCACAGCCAGCATTCGCCAAGGCCGGCTGTCGTTCGACAAGCCCGATCCGTTCGGGTTCTTCAAGTTCCCCCAGCGACATCGGTGGCGCGTGGACGCAGGTGTCGCGCCTGGGCATGCCCTTGGTCAACGAGCTGGGGATCGGTCTGCCCGACAAGGACCTGTTCAACGGCAGCCAGCCCAAGGATGACGCCAAGAACTTCCTCAACGTACGTGACCAACCCGACGTTGCCGCGCCTGCTCGAGATCGCGCTCGACAAGGATCCGGCGTTCGGCGGCACGGCCGCGGGCAAGATCGCGCCGAAGAACTTTCCGCGCACCGACCTGATGAACGTGTTCCTGACCGGCATCGCGGGTGTCAACCGGCCTGCCAACGCCAACGTGGGCTCCGAGATGTTGCGGCTGAACACCAACACGCCTGCAACAGCGGAGGCGGCGCAGAACACCCTCGGCCTGGCCGGTGGCGATCCCGCTGGCTTCCCGAACGGCCGGCGTCCGAAGGACGACGTGGTCGACATCTCCCTGGTGGCCTTCGCCGGTGGCCTGTGTGTCGTCAACGGCGACAACGATGGACTCAAGCTGAACAGCTCGCTGGGCGCGACCAGCGCGTGCAAGCCGTCCTCGGTGCCGCTGGGCAATGACGTCGCTGCAGCTGCACGATGGTGTCGACCAGTCCAAGATCCCGCTGCTGCCGAAGTTCCCGTACCTGTTCACGCCGACGCCGGGCGCCGGCGCCGGGTTCGAACTGAGGAGCCGAACATGAAGCAAGTCAAGTCATGGCTGGTGCTCGCTGGCGCGGTGCTCGCACTCGCCGCCTGCGGCGGCGGAGGTGGTGACGGCGGCGGCGACCCCGGTGCGGGCCCGGCGGATCCGTTGGACGGCTTGCCGACTGAAGCCACCCAGTCGGTATCGGGTTGGATCGGCTATCTGGCACGCCTGATCAAGGCAACCGACGCAGACGACCGCGAACCGGTCGCGCCGACGGGGCCAGGGCCGGCGTCGCTCCCGGTCGACGACGAGGGCGAGCCCATGGCGCCAGGCCTGAGTTTGTGGTTCCGCGGATCCAACCGCAGCGTCGCCGCCACAAGCGGCGACGCTTTTCGGCTCTTCGGCCCTCGGCATGCAGGGCGGTCGAGACGCCGCAAGAACGCTGCACTACAATGTCAATCTCTCGCAAATCCACAAGGACTGAGAAGGGCGCCATGGTTATGACACCGCGAACGACCGGTACCACCACCGACACCTGATCGGCCGCGCGCTCACGTCCAGACGAAACTGAATCCATCACGAAGCGCGGCACCGGCCGCGTTTTTTTTCGCTTGCAGGAATGAAGCCATGATCACGATCACGTTGCCCGACGGATCCCGCCGCGAGTTTGCGCAAGCGCCGACCGTGGGCGAGGTGGCCGCGGCGATCGGCCCCGGGCTGGCCAAGGCCGCACTGGCCGGCCGCGTCGGCGCGGGCGTCGACGCCAAGGTGGTCGACCTGAGCCATCACCTCACGGCCGATGAGAAGCTGGCCATCGTCACCGACAAGGACGCAGACGGGCTGGAGATCCTGCGCCACTCGACGGCGCACCTGCTGGCCTACGCGGTGAAAGAGCTGTTCCCCGACGCGCAGGTGACGATCGGCCCGGTGGTCGACAACGGCTTCTACTACGACTTCGCCTACAAGCGGCCGTTCACGCCCGAGGACCTGGCGGCGATCGAACAGCGCATGGCGGACCTCGCGAAGAAGGACGAGCCGGTGGTGCGCCGCGTGCTGCCGCGCGACGAGGCGGTGGCGTACTTCAAGGGCTTGGGCGAGCACTACAAGGCCGAGATCATCAGCAGCATCCCGGCCGGCGAGGACGTATCGCTGTATCGCGAAGGTGGCTTCGAAGACCTCTGCCGAGGGCCACACGTTCCGAACACGGGGCGGCTGAAGCACTTCAAGTTGATGAAGGTGGCCGGCGCCTACTGGCGCGGCGACCAGAACAACGAGCAGCTGCAACGCATCTATGGCACGGCGTGGGCCACCAAGGACGAGCTGCAGGCCTACCTGCGCATGCTCGAAGAGGCCGAGAAGCGCGACCACCGCAAGCTCGGCCGCGAGCTCGACCTGTTTCACTTCGAAGACTTCGCCCCCGGCTCGGTGTTCTGGCATCCGAAGGGCTGGAGCGTGTTCCAGGACCTGATCGGCTACATGCGGCGCGGCGCAGCGCCGCCGGCTACGTCGAGGTGAACACGCCCGATCGTGATGGATCGCTCGTTGTGGGAGATCTCGGGCCACTGGTCGAACTACCGCGAGAACATGTTCCAGACGCAGACCGAGGATCAGCGAGTCTTTGCGCTGAAGCCGATGAACTGCCCCGGTCACGTCGCGCTGTTCAAGCACGGCCTGCGCAGCTATCGCGAGCTGCCGATCCGCTTTGCCGAGTTCGGGCAAGGTGCACCGCTACGAGCCGAGCGGTGCCTTGCACGGCATGCTGCGCGTGCGCCACTTCACGCAGGATGACGCGCACATTTTCTGCACGCCTGCCCAGCTGACCGCCGAATGCCGCGACGTGGTGACGCTGATCCTGTCGATCTACGCCGACTTCGGCTTCAACGACGTGCGGATCAAGCTGTCGACGCGTCCGGAAAAACGCATCGGCAGCGACGCCGACTGGGACCGCTACGAGGGCGCATTGAGCGAGGCGCTGACCTCGATGGGCCAGCCGTTCGACATCAATCCGGGTGAAGGCGCGTTCTACGCGCCCAAGCTCGAGTTCGTGCTGCGCGACGCGATCGGCCGCGACTGGCAGTGCGGAACGCTGCAGATCGACCCCAACCTGCCCGAGCGCTTCGACGCCACCTACGTGGCCGAGGACAGTTCGCACCAGCGCCCGGTGATGCTGCACGTGGCCAACTTCGGTTCGCTCGAGCGTTTCACGGGGATCCTGGTGGAGCATTACGCCGGTGCCCTGCCGGCCTGGCTGGCGCCGGTGCAGGCAGTGGTGGCGCCGATCGCCGAAAACCAGGCCGATTACGCCGCCGAAGTGATGAAACGGCTTCAAAAACAAGGGGTTAGAGCCCAGGCCGATTTGCGGAGCGACAAAATCGGCTATAAAATCCGCGAGCATTCGATGCACAAGGTCCCGTACATCCTGGTCGTTGGCGACAAGGAAAAGGCAAGCGGGGCTGTTTCGGTGCGCGCCCGGGGCAACGTGGACCTCGGTGCAATGTCTGTCGAAGCCTTCCATCAGAAGATCGCGGACGACATTGCCCGAAAGGCCTAAAGCCTTCGGCGCGCTTTTGCTTTTGTTTCGGCCCGATGCTTGCCTGAAGGGTCGTTGAAGGGGTCCAAACCATCGCTACTTTTTTCGACCGTCGTACTCCCAACGCCGAGCGCAAGCACAGGCTGAACCGAGAAATCACCGCGCCGCAGGTGCGCCTGAACGGGCCCGAGAACGAACCTCTGGGCGTCGTGCCTCTGATGGAGGCGTTGCGACTATCGGGCGAATACGACGTGGATCTGGTCGAGATCGCTGCCACCGCCGATCCGCCGGTTTGCCGGCTGATGGACTACGGCAAGTTCAAGTACCAGGAACAGAAAAAAGCGGCCGAAGCCAAGAGCAAGCAAAAGATCATCGAGGTCAAGGAAGTCAAGTTCCGTCCGGGCACGGACGAAGGCGACTACAACATCAAGATGCGCAACCTGCGCCGCTTCATCGCCGAAGACGGCGACAAGGGCAAGGTGACATTGCGATTCCGCGGCCGCGAGATCACGCACCAGGACATCGGCATGCGACTGCTCGAGCGCATCCGCGACGAGCTGGCCGATGTGGCGGTGGTCGAGCACATGCCCAAGCTCGAAGGCCGTCAGATGGTGATGGTGCTGGCGCCGAAGAAGAAGTAGTCGATCGATTTCAAGACTCCACGCCGCGGTTTGGTCGCCGCGCCCGTGGAACACAAGCCCGCCGCAGGCATAACCCAAGTGGTGCGCTCAACAGCGCCCGCCTGCGGCAGCAACCGAAGAAGGAGCAGTCATGCCCAAGATGAAGACCAAGAAGAGCGCGGCCAAACGGTTCCGCGTGCGTCCGGGTGGCACCGTCAAGCGTGGTCAGGCGTACAAGCGCCACATCCTCACCAAGAAGTCCACCACCCGCAAGCGCCACCTGCGCGGCGCCACGGCAGTGCACGAGACCAACATGGGGCACGTCGCTGCGATGCTGCCTTTTGCCGGCCTGTGATTCACTGACCCGCACGAAGGAGCACACACATGCCTCGCGTCAAACGCGGCGTCACCGCACACGCACGCCACAAGAAGGTCCTCGAACAAGCCAAGGGTTTCAGAGGCCGCCGCAAGAACGTCTTCCGCATCGCCAAGGAGGCGGTCATGAAGGCGGGCCAATACGCCTACCGCGACCGGCGCGCGCGCAAGCGCGTGTTCCGCCAGCTGTGGATCGCGCGCATCAACGCCGCAGCCCGTGAACTGGGCATCAGCTACAGCCAGTTCATGGCCGGCATGAAGAAGGCGGCGATCGAGATCGACCGCAAGATGCTGGCGGAACTGGCTGTCAATGATCCGGCTGCCTTCGGCAGCATCGTGGCCAAGGTGAAGGCCCAGCTCGCCTGAAAGCTTGACGGGTCACGCGCGTCAGCGCGGCCCATGCCACACGGCACTCACGTGCCGCGGGCTGCAGCCAACAGGGCAGGCCATCACCTCGAGGTGGCCTGCCCTTTTTCTTGTCGATCGACGAACATGGACGAACTGGACCAACTGGTGGACCGTGCGCAGCAGGAGTTCGCGCGCGCGCCCACACCTGCCGAACTGGAGAACGCGAAGGCGCGGTTCCTGGGCAAGTCGGGGCGCGTCACCGAGTTGCTGAAGGCGCTGGCCAACCTGTCGGTGGACGAGAAGAAGTCGCGCGGCGCGTTGATCAATCGCACCAAGGAGCGCATCGAAGCGGCGCTGCAAGAGCAGGCGCCAGGCGCTGGCGCAGGCCGAACTCGACGCGCAGCTGCGTGCCGAGGCGTTGGACGTCACGCTGCCTGGCCGGCGCCGCGGCGAAGGTGGTCTGCATCCGGTGTCGTTGACGATCGAGCGCATCGAAGCGATCTTCAAGTCGATGGGGTTCGAGGTCGCCGATGGCCCGGAGATCGAGACCGACTGGTACAACTTCACTGCACTGAACAGCCCCGAGAACCATCCGGCGCGTTCGATGCAGGACACGTTCTATGTCGACCTGAAGGACGAGCAGGGTCGCTGGCTCAACCTTGCGCACGCACACCTCGCCGATTCAGGTGCGTTATGCCCGCGCGCATGCAAAGAGGTACGCCGGGCTTGGGCAAATGCCCGAGATCCGCGTCATCGCGCCGGGCCGCACCTACCGCGTCGACAGCGACGCCACGCACTCGCCGATGTTCCACCAGTGCGAAGGCCTGTGGATCGGCGAGAACGTGAGCTTCAAAGACCTGAAGGCGGTATTCATCGATTTCTGCCGCACGTTCTTCGAAAGTGACGACCTGCAACTGCGCTTCAGGCCCTCGTTCTTTCCGTTCACCGAGCCGTCGGCCGAAATCGACATCGCGTTCGCCAGCGGGCCGCTCAAGGGCAAGTGGCTCGAAGTGTCAGGCGCCGGGCAGGTGCATCCGAACGTGGTGCGCAACTTCGGGCTCGACCCCGAGCGCTACATCGGCTTCGCGTTCGGCATGGGGCCCGATCGCCTGGCGATGCTGCGTTACGGCATCGACGACATGCGCCTGTTCTTCGATGGGGATCTGCGATTCCTGTCGCAGTTCAAGTAGGGGGACGGCAATGCAATTCCCCGAGTCCTGGCTGCGCGAGTTCTGCGATCCGCCGCTGTCCACCGGGCAGCTCGCGGAGTTGCTGACGATGTCGGGCATGGAAGTCGAAGACCTGCAACCTGCAGCGCCAGCGTTCAGCGGCGTGGTGGTGGGTGAGATCGTCGAATGCGAACAGCACCCCAACGCCGACAAGCTGCGCGTGTGCCGCGTGCGGGCCGGTCCGCATTCGCGCGATGGCGCTTTGCAGGTGGTGTGCGGTGCGCCCAACGCCCGCGTCGGCCTGCGCGCGCCGCTGGCGCTGGTGGGTGCGTCGTTGCCGCCCGCTGCCGACGGCAAGCGGCTGGACATTCAAGTGGGCCAGCTGCGTGGCGTCGAGAGCTACGGCATGCTGTGCTCGGCGCGTGAACTGGGCTTGAGTGACGACCACGCCGGTTTGCTCGAACTCGCCGAGGACTTGCAGGTCGGCATGGATATTCGCCAGGCCCTGAGGCTCGACGACACGCTGTTCACTTTGAAGTTGACGCCCAATCTCGGGCACTGCCTGTCGGTGTACGGCATCGCGCGCGAAGTCGCCGCGCTCACCGGCGCGCCGTTGCGCACACCGTCGATTGCGCCGGTGGCCGCCACGCTGAAGGACAAGATGCCGGTGCAGATCGCTGCCGCCGATCTGTGCGGGCGTTTTTCGGGTCGTGTGGTGCGTGGCATCGATCCGCGCGCCAAGACACCGGCGTGGCTGGTCGAACGGCTGCAGCGCTGCGGTCAGCGGCCGGTCAATGCACTGGTCGACATCTCGAACTACGTGATGTTCGAGTACGGGCGGCCGTCGCACATCTTCGACCTCGACAAGATCCACGACCAGCTCGTGGTGCGCTGGGGCAAGCCCGGCGAGTCGCTGAAGTTGCTCAACGGCCAGACCGTCGAGCTCGATGCGCAGGTCGGCGTGATCGCCGACGCGCACTCGCCCGAGTCGCTGGCCGGCATCATGGGCGGCGACGCCACCGCGGTGAGCGACGCCACCCGCAGCGTCTACATCGAGGCCGCATTCTGGTGGCCCGATGCAGTGGCCGGCCGCTCACGGCGCTTCGGCTTCAACACCGATGCCGGGCATCGCTTCGAGCGCGGCGTCGACGCCTCGACGACGGTGCAGCACATCGAACGCATCACGGCGCTGGTGTTGCAGGTCTGCGGGGGTCAGGCGGGGCCGATCGATGACCAGCAGCCCAACGTGCCGCAGCGCAAGCCCGTCACGCTGCGGGTCGCACGCGCTGCCAAGGTGATCGGCATGCCGCTCACGCAAGACGACTGCACCGGTGTCTTCGAGCGATTGGGCCTGCCGCACAGCGTGACCGATGGGCAGGTGTCCGTGACACCGCCGTCGTGGCGCTTCGACCTGCAGATCGAGGAAGACCTGATCGAAGAGGTGATCCGCGTCATCGGCTACGACAAGCTGCCGCTGTCGCCGCCGCTGGCACCGGTGCGGCCGACACCTCAACCCGAGGAGCGGCGCAGTCTGTACGGCGTGCGGCGTGAGTTTGCCCGCCTGGGCTACCAGGAGACGATCTCGTTCAGCTTCGTCGAGACGCGATGGGAGAACGAGCTGGCCGGCAACGACGATCCGATCCGCGTGCTCAACCCGATCGCCGAGCCGCTGGCGGTGATGCGCTCGAGTCTCGTCGGCAACCTTGTGGCGGCGCTGCGGCGCAACCTGGCGCAGCGCATCGATCGGGTGCGAATCTTCGAGATCGGGCGCGTCTATCGGCGCGACTCGGGCGTCGTCGCGGCCGACGACGCGGTGGCCGGCGTGGCCCAACCGTTGCGGGTCGGCGGGCTGGCATACGGCGACGCGCTCGCCACGCAGTGGGACAGCGCCTCGCGACGAGTCGATTTCCACGACGTCAAGGGCGATCTCGAGGCGCTGCTGGCGCCGCACCGGCTGCGCTGCACGCCGGCGCAGCACCCCGCGATGCATCCGGGGCGCAGTGCCGACCTGTGGCTCGGGGACCGCCGCATCGGTGTCGTCGGCGAGTTGCACCCGCGCTGGCGGCAAGCCTACGAACTGCCTCACGCGCCGGTGGTGTTCGAGCTGGATGCGTCAGCAGTGCAGCAGCGCAAGCTGCCGTCGTTCGTGGCGATCGGCCGCTTCCAGGCGGTGCAGCGCGATCTGGCGTTCCTGGTGTCCGATCGGGTCAGCCACGACCAGTTGTTGGCCGCCTTGCTCGATGATCCGAGCGGGCTGGTGCGCCGTGCCGTGCTGTTCGACCGCTATCGGCCCGCGGCCGCGGCAGGTGTGGCGCCCGGTGAACACAGTATGGCCGTGCGCCTGGAATTGATGGACGATGCGGCCACACTGACCGAGGAGCGGATCGAGGCCACCCTGATGGCCGCCCGGGAGCGGGCGCTCGAGCGGGTCGGCGCCAGACTGCGCAGCTGAACGCAGCCATTTCCGAGGGAACCATGACGATCGACCAAGGAACGCCAGCCCGACCGGTGGCGGTGCCGTCGCTCCAGACGCCGACGCTGACCAAGGCCGAACTGGCCGAGTTGCTGTTCGAGCGCCTCGGCTTGAACAAACGCGAATCCAAGGACATGGTGGAGGCCTTCTTCGAGTTGGTGCACGCCACCTTGGTGCAGGGCAGCGACGTCAAGCTGTCGGGCTTCGGCAACTTCAACATCCGGCGCAAGGCATCGCGGCCGGGGCGCAACCCGCGCACCGGCGAGGCGATTCCGATCAAGGCGCGCCATGTAGTGACTTTTCACGCAAGCCACAAGTTGAAATCAATTGTGCAAGGCGACACGCCGGCCGAGGGCGAGTTCGAGTAAAGTCTAGCTTTGCTGCGCCACCTCATTGATTTCAATGGAGATTGGGCTCCCCGCAATCCCGGCCAAACGCTACTTCACGATCGGTGAAGTCAGCGTCTTGTGCGGCGTGAAGCCCTACGTCCTGAGGTACTGGGAACAGGAATTCACGCAGCTCAAGCCGGTCAAGCGACGCGGCAATCGGCGCTACTACCAGCACCACGAGGTGCTGCTGATCCGGCGCATCCGCGAGTTGCTGTACGACCAGGGCTTCACGATCAGCGGCGCACGCAACAGGCTGGCCGAGCAGGCCCCCGGGGTGCGTGTGGGCCGCAACAACGGCGATGCGGTACTGCTGACCGAGGGCCTTGAGGAAGAACAGGTCGAAGCCGACGCGAGTGTTCAAGCGCAAGCGCTGAGCCAACACCTGCCGGTGCCCGAAGTGACGGAGTTCGACCTCGATCAAGTGCGTGCCGAGCTGGTGTCGATTCGCAGGCTGCTCGACAGTTGAAGCTCGCGAAAGGGTGTCCTGGTGCGGCCCCCTATAATCCAGCGCTTCGTCGGGGTGTAGCGCAGCCTGGTAGCGCATCGGTCTGGGGGACCGGAGGTCGCAGGTTCGAGTCCTGTCACCCCGACCATTGAACTTGAAGAGCTCGGTGTCGAAAGGCCCGGGCTCTTGTTCGTTCAGCCCTTGACGGCGACCTGCGCTTGCGGTGCTGATCACCGGGCTTCGTCTTCCCAATCGACCCACTGCACCGGATAGGTTCGCAAGTAGGCTTTCACGGCCTCCCCGAGGGTCGGATAGAAGCTTTCAGCGCCGAAGCGCGCAAAGAGGCCGAAGCGCTTCAGCTTGTCCTTCACCGGATCCTTCATCTCCGCAAACCACAGCGCGATGCCGTCGGCGCGAAGCGAGTCGACCAGATTGTCCAGATAGTCCGCAGCGGTCACATCGACACTCGTCACGGGCTCGGCCGCGACCACGACGCATTGCACCGCCGTCGGTGAACTCGCCACGGCAGCGCGCACGCGCTCCTGAAACAGCTCCGCGTTGGCGAAAAACAGCGGTGCGTCCCAGCGAAACAAGACCAGGCCCGGGATGCGGCTCGCCTGCGGATAGCGGCCGATGTCGTGGTAGCCCTTGAGCTGCTCGACGCGCCCGAGCACCGCCGAATGCGGGCGCCAGCCGTCCCACAGGAATTCGATGACGGCGATGACGATCGCGATGCCGATGCCCGGCACCGCGCCGAACGTGGCCACACCCGCCAGGCAGATCATCGACAGCCAGAACTCCCAGCGCTGGATGCGGTAGATGCGGCGCAGGTCGGTCACTTCGATCAGGCCGATGGCCGCCGCGATGACCACCGCCGCCAGCGCCGTGCTCGGCACGGGTGTCAGCAGTTCAGGTGCCGCCACCAGTAGCACGGCGATCGCCAGCGCACCGACGACTCCGGTGAGTTGGGTACGGGCGCCTGCAGCCTCGGCCACCGGCGTGCGTGATGCGCTGCTGCTGATGGGGATGCCTTGAAACAAGCCAGCCGCGAGGTTGGCCGCTCCGAGGCCGAGCATCTCTTGATTCGGGTCGACCTGCGTTCGCATGCGCGCGGCGTAGGCGCGCGAGAGCACGCTGGTGTCTGCGAACGACACCACGGCCACCGCAAAGCCGCCGACCAGCACCGACACCACGTCGTCAGGGCCGATCAAGGGCAACGAGAACGTCGGCAATCCCTGCGGCAAGGCCCCGAGCACCGATAGACCGGCACGCGATGCCAAGTCGAACCCGGCGACGACCAGCGTGGCTGCGACCACGGCAATCAAGATGGCCGGCACCCGCGGCCGGCGTTGCATCAGCAAAATCACCGCCAGCGTGCCCGCGCCCACCGCGAATTCGACGCCGTTGGTCTTGCCCGCGAGCACGCCGTCGACAGTGGCCCACGCCTGCCGCAGCGGACCGTCCGCCGGCACCGAAAAGCCCAGCAGCTTCGGCACCTGACTCAGGATCACCGTCAATGCGATGCCGTTCATGTAGCCGTAGCGAATCGGCTTGGACAGCAGCTCGGTCACGAAACCCAGTCGTGCCACGCCGGCGGCGATGCACAGGAACCCGGAAACGACGGCCATCGCGCTGGCCAGCACGATCGCGCGCTGCGCGTCGCCGGCCGACAGCGGCACTACGACGGCGAGGATCACTGCCGCCAGCGCGGAGTCCGGGCCCAGCACGAGGATGCGGCTCGGGCCGAACAGTGCGTACACGAGCAGCGGCACGATGGTCGCGTACAGCCCGTAGATGCCGGGCACGCCCGAGGCCTGTGCATACGCCACGCCCACCGGCACCAGCATCGTGGTGAGCACGAGCCCGGCCACGATATCGTGGCGCAGCCACTCGCGCTGATACGAGCGCAGCACGCCCACAGCGGGCACCCAGCGTTGCCACGCCTGGCGCGCGCCCGCTGAAGCGATCGCCGCCGGTCGACGCAATCAGCGTCCCATGCGCTGGTCGTAGCCTCGCGAGACGCGATTGATCAGGTCGGTGTCGCGCAACCCGCTGGCATCGAACTGCACGCGCACGCTGCCGTCGGCCTGCTGGCGCACGCTGGCAGTCACCGTGCCGGTCTGGGCCTTGCCGATGATCGTGCCGCTGCTGCGGTCTTCGACGCTGATGGCCAGTCCCTGATCGCGCATCGCGCCGGCGGCCGCGCTGAACGAGCGGTCGAAACTGGCCGGCGCGCCTGGCACCGTGGTGCCGGGCGCCGGCACGTAGTAGGTGCACCCCGACAGCGCCAGCACGATGACGGCCGCCACCGACACGAGCCTCGAACGAACCACGGCCGCGCCGTGTTCAGCCGGTCGCCCAGTGCATCGATTCATGGCCGCTCCTCTCATCGTCGAGCCGTCAATGGGAGCGCGATCTTACGTCGGATGGCACACTCGTCCTCGCATCCAAAGCATGGCAGGCGGCTCGGGGCTCGAGTCGCGAGAGCGGCTTGATCGTTGTCAATCGCTGACTCGTGCCACACTCGCCGGCCGACGTTCGCCCACGTAGGATGATTGCAGCCGTGGCAGGCTTGCCATGCGCCTGGGCGCTTGCTAAAGAGGTGTGAATGGCATCGTTGTTCGAGCGTGCGGTGTCGACGTTGTTCGGGTCTTCGGCCAAGCCGAACGACGTCGATCCCCAGCTGATCCAGGACACCACGGACGCCTTCGTCGAGACGGTCGAACCGCGCGTGCGATTGAGTTCTCGCTACCGCGAGAAGCTGGCTGACAACGTCGCCCGCACCCTTTCGCACCTGCGTGAGCTCGGTACGCGGCTGCCGCTCGAGCCGGTCGTGCTCAGCCGTGGCGCATGGTCGGAGAACGCATACCTGAGGGCGTTCTTTGCCGCCGCCGCCGACGTGTCCACCTGCATCGGCCGCAGCGACGAGGTTCGCGAGTTCTTCGAGTCCCATTCGTCATGCGACGAGGCGTATGCCTTGCTGGGCATGCAGCGCAAGGAGCGCACCGTGTTCGCGCCGCGGCTCGAGGGCGACGTGCTCAAGCAGGATGTTCAGCAGACCACGGTCAGCTTCAGCGGGCACCGGCTGCTGGCCGCGGCGCCAGACATGGCGCAGGCGCGGCTCGAGGTCGGGCGGCGCATCATGCAGCGGCTTGCACAGCTGGCGCTTGCGCGCATCGTGAGCATCGATCAGCAGGTGCAGGATCTGACCCTGCGCAAGGCGAAGCTCGCCACCCGGCTGCGCATGCTGCGCAGCGCAAGTGATGGCATGGCACCCTTGGTCGAGCAGGGCCTGACCATCGAGCAGCAGATTCGCGACGTCGAGCGCGAGTTCAAAGAGACGACCGATGGCTACGCCGAGGCGCGCGCCAACCTGATCACGCTCGACGGCTACATCGAGCAGATGAACGCGGTGCTCGCTCAGCCTGAGCAGCAGCTGGCGCTGGCGCGCGTGCCGCTGCGTGTGAGCCGCATGGGCGTCAAGGCCGAGGCATGGCAGGTCGCCGATGTCGATGAACTCGACCTCGCCGAGCTGTCCATCGGCGAGGGCCTGCAGGCGACCATCGCCTTCGTGCGCATCGCCCGCAGCGAACTGCCGCCCAGGGAAGACCTGCTCGCGCAGGCCCATCGACTGCTGTGACCGCTGCGCGCGAAGATCGCACATGACCATCGAACCGCAAGCGGACGCACCGGCTGCCAGCCGCGGGTGGTTGCGCAACTACCAGAAAGACTGGCTGAGCTCCGACATCACGGCCGGCCTCACGTCGGCCGCCGTGGTGATCCCCAAGGCGATGGCCTACGCCACGGTCGCCGGCCTGCCGCTGCAGGTGGGCCTGTACACGGCCTTCGTGCCGATGGCCATCTACGCGCTGCTCGGCACCTCGCGGCCGTTGAGCGTCAGTTCGACCACCACGATCGCGATCCTGTCGGCAGCGGCGCTGGGTCAGGTGGCTCCCGACGGCGGCGCGGTGTCGCTGATCACCGCCGGCGCCACGCTGGCGCTGCTGGTCGGCGCCATGCTGCTCGGTGCCTCGATGCTGCGCCTGGGCTTCGTGGCCAACTTCATTTCCGATCCCGTGCTGGTCGGTTTCAAGGCCGGCATCGGCCTGGTCATCGTCGTCGATCAGTTCCCCAAGTTGCTGGGCGTGCACATCCACAAGGAAGGTTTCCTGCGCGACGTCGTGGCCATCGTCGGGCAGCTGCCGCAGACCTCGGTGACGACGCTGGTGCTGGCGGTCGCGTTGTTCGTACTGATCTTCGGCCTGGAGCACTTCATCCCCAAGGCGCCGGCTCCGCTCATTGCAATAGCGGTGGCGATCGCGGCAGCCAGCCTGCTGGGCCTGCCGGCCGCCGGTGTCGAGACCGTGGGGCAGGTGCCCAGCGGATTGCCGAAGTTGACCTGGCCGCAGCTCGACCTGGTGCTGGCGCTGTGGCCTGCGGCCGCGGGCATCGCCCTGATGAGCTTCACCGAGAGCGTGGCGGCGGCACGCGCGTTCAAGGCGTCCAGCGAGCCGCCGCTGGTGCCGAACCGCGAGCTGCTGGCCATCGGGCTGGCCAACATCGGCGGCAGCGTGCTGGGCGCGATGTCGGCCGGCGGCGGGACTTCGCAAACTGCCGTCAACCGGCGCGCCGGAGCACGCACGCAGGTGGCCGGTTTGGTCACCTCGGCGGCTGCCGTCGCCACGATGCTGCTGTTGGCTCCGGTGATCGCGCTGATGCCACAGGCGGCGCTGGCGGCTGTCGTCATCGCCTACTCGATCGAGCTGATCCAGCCCAAGGAATTCAGTGCGATCCTTCGTGTGCGAAAGGTGGAGTTTCGCTGGGCCTTGATCGCGTTCTTCGGCGTGGTCCTGCTCGGCACGCTCAACGGCATCCTGGTCGCAGTGATCGCGTCGATGCTGTCGCTGGTCTACAACGCGTACAACCCGCCGGTGTATGTGCTCGGCCGCAAGCGCGGGGCCAATGTCTACCGGCCGCTGTCGCAGGAGCACCCCGACGACCAGACCTGGCCCGGCCTGTTGCTGCTGCGGGTCGAAGGGCGCCTGTTCTTCGCCAATGCGCGGCGGGTCAGCGAGGTCATCCAGCAGCTGGTCGAGCAGGCCAAGCCTCGCGTCGTGGTGCTCGACTGCCGGGCGGTGCTCGACATCGAGTACACAGCGCTCAAGATGCTGATCGAAGGCGAACAAAGAATGCGTGACAACGGCGTGACGCTGTGGCTGGCGGCGATGAACCCCGAGATGAAGGCGGTGGTCGAGAAGTCGGGTCTGTTCGCGCTGCTGGGACGCGAACGCCTGTTCCTGAGTCTGGACACCGCGGTGCAGAACTACGAGTCCCGTGCAACCAAGTCGACCAGCGCGCCATCGGGATGAACCGTCTCGCGCGCCGCTTGCCAACGTGTCCTCTCGAGCCAAAGGAAGATCGATCATGAAAGCCACTGCATCCAAGACGAAAAACAGCACCAAGGTGCCCAAGGCGGCGCCCGCCGCACTGACGCGAAAGGACTATGACAAGCAGCTCGAACGCCTGCACGTCGAACTCGTCAAGCTGCAGGAGTGGGTGGTGGCCAAGGGCCTCAAGGTCTGCATCCTGTTCGAAGGCCGCGATGGCGCAGGCAAGGGTGGCACCATCAAGGCGATCACCGAGCGAGTGAGTCCGCGCGTGTTCCGGGTGATCGCGCTGCCCACGCCGACCGAACGCGAAAAGAGCCAGATGTTCGTGCAGCGCTACATCCCGCACCTTCCGGCCAAGGGCGAGGTCGTGATCTTCGATCGCAGCTGGTACAACCGCGCCGGCGTCGAGCGCGTGATGGGCTTCTGCACCGAGGACCAGGCGCAGCGGTTTCTGAAAGCCGTGCCGCTGGTCGAGAAGGCCATCGTCAATTCAGGCGTCGTGCTGCTGAAGTATTGGCTCGAGGTCGACCCCGACGAGCAGACCAAACGCCTGGAGTCGCGCATCAACGACGGGCGCAAGATCTGGAAGCTCTCGCCGATGGACATCAAGTCCTACACGGCGTGGAACGAGTACACGCGCGCCCGCGACGACATGGTCGCCGCCACGCACACCGACTTCGCGCCTTGGCACATGGCTCGCTCCAACGACAAGAAGCGCGCCCGGCTCAACATCATCAGCCACCTGCTGGCGAGCGTTCCCTACAAGGCGCTGAAACGCGACAAGGTCAAGCTGCCCAAGCGCAAGATCAACAGCTCGTACCGGCAGCCCGACTTCTCGAAGAACTTCATTCCGGAGCTGTACTAGGCGTAGTCGGGGCACGGCGCGTGTGTGAGCGCGCCGCGCGCGGCCTACTCCAGCTTCACCTCGACGCGACGCGCATCGGCCCACGTGCCGGCGTTGATCTGCTCGGGCTTCTTCAGCTCGATCTTGGATTCATCCACGCCAGAGGCCTTCAGCGCGTCGCGCACGGCGAAGGCGCGCTGCTCGGCCAATTGGGCGTTCCTCGCCGGGTCGCCGGTGGAGTCGTGGTAGCCGCTGACCACGGCTTTCTTGCCAGCAGCCACACCTTTGATCACGCTGGATAGCGCCGTGGCCGCACCCTCTGGAAGGTCGGCCTTGTCGACGGCAAAGAAAAACTTGACGACTTCGCCTTCGACCTTGATCGACGCCGCATTGGCTGCCGTCTGCGCGGCTGCTTTCATCGCGTCGCTCGACGAATGGGCCGTGCCCGCAGGCACCGGCAGCAGCGGCACGATCAACAGCGCGACGATGTTGATGATCTTGATCAGCGGGTTGACCGCCGGGCCGGCGGTGTCCTTGTAGGGGTCGCCCACGGTGTCGCCGGTGACGGCGGCTTTGTGTGCGTCGCTGCCCTTGCCGCCGTGGTGGCCGTCTTCGATGTACTTCTTGGCGTTGTCCCAGGCGCCGCCGCCGGTGCACATGCTGATGGCGACGAACAGGCCCGTGACGATGGTGCCCATCAGCAGGCCGCCCAGCGCCTCGGCGCCGAGCAGCAGGCCGACCACGATCGGCACCACCACCGGCAGCAGCGACGGGATCATCATTTCCTTGATCGCGGCGCCGGTCAGCATGTCGACTGCCTTGCCGTACTCGGGCTTGGCGGTGCCTTCCATGATGCCCTTGATCTCGCGGAACTGGCGGCGCACCTCCTCCACCACGGAGCCCGCGGCGCGGCCCACGGCCTCCATCGCCATGGCGCCGAACAGGTAGGGAATCAGCCCGCCGATGAACAGGCCGATGATCACGTTCGGGTTGGAGAGGTCGAAGCTTGCGTGGATGCCGCGCGCTTCCAGCGAGTGCGTGTAGTCGGCGAACAGCACCAGCGCGGCCAGGCCGGCCGAGCCGATGGCGTAGCCCTTGGTCACCGCCTTGGTGGTGTTGCCCACGGCATCGAGCGGATCGGTGATGTCGCGCACGCTGTCGGGCAGGTCGGCCATCTCGGCAATGCCGCCGGCGTTGTCGGTGATCGGGCCGTAGGCGTCGAGCGCGACGATGATGCCGGCCATGCTGAGCATCGACGTCGCAGCGATCGCGATGCCGAACAGGCCCGCGAGCTTGAACGACGACGAAGATCGCGATGCACACGAACAGCACCGGCCATGCCGTGCTCTTCATGCTGACGCCGATGCCGGCGATGATGTTGGTGGCGTGGCCGGTGGTCGAGGCCTGCGCCACGTGCTGCACCGGCTTGAAGTCGGTGCCGGTGTAGTACTCGGTGATCCACACCATCGCGGCGGTGAGCACCAGGCCGACCACGCAGGCGCCGAACAGCGACATCGCGCTGATCCTTGGCGCCGTCCGCCATCTCGAGCGGCTGCGCGAACATCGTGCTGGTGACGAAATAGAACGCGATCAGCGAAATCACGCCGGCCACGATCAGGCCCTTGTACAGCGCCGGCATCACGTTCTTCATGCCGGGGCTGGCCTTGACGAACGAGCAGCCGATGATCGAAGCGATGATCGAGACGCCGCCCAGCAGCAGCGGGTAAACCACGGCAGCGAGCGTGGCGCCCTTGACCATCAAGCGCGGCCAGCGCCATGGTGGCGATCAGCGTCACCGCATAGGTTTCGAACAGGTCGGCCGCCATGCCGGCGCAGTCGCCGACGTTGTCGCCCACGTTGTCGGCGATCACCGCCGGGTTGCGCGGGTCGTCTTCGGGGATGCCGGCCTCGACCTTGCCCACCAGGTCGGCGCCGACGTCGGCGCCCTTGGTGAAGATGCCGCCGCCCAGACGCGCGAAGATCGAGATCAGCGACGCGCCGAAGGCCAGGCCGAGCAGCGGCTTGAGCGTCTCGGGCTCGACGTTGCTCAGGCCCGTGACGTACCAGAAGAAGCCGCCCACGCCGAGCAGCCCCAGCCCGACCACCAGCATGCCGGTGATGGCGCCGCCCTTGAACGCGATGTCGAGCGCCGGCCCGATGCCCAGCGTGGCGGCCTGCGCGGTGCGCACGTTGGCGCGCACCGAGACGTTCATGCCGATGAAGCCGCAGGCGCCCGACAGCACCGCGCCGATCACGAAGCCGGCGGCTGTCTTGCCGCCGAGGAAGACGACGATCAGGATCGCCAGCACCACGCCGACGATGGCGATCGTGCGGTACTGGCGCGCCAGGTAGGCCGCCGCACCTTGCTGCACGGCACCCGCGATCTCCTGCATGCGGGCGTTGCCCGCGTCTTTGCTCAAGATAAGCCCGCGTTGCACGAAACCGTAGATCACAGCGGCCAAACCACAGGCCAGCGCCACATACAACGCCAGGGTCATCGACATGGAGATTTCTCCTTCCTCAGCTACAACGTCATTCGAATCACGACCGCGTGTCTTGGCCGGCCTTCGCGCCAGGGGTGCGGTTCGCTCGGCGCGCATCCTAAGGGATGTTGCGAGCGGGTCCGTCAGGGCCGTGCAAGGGTGTCCGTAAAATGCGGGTTTCCCCTGTGAATGCGAGCACGAGATGAGTCTGCACAACGTCGGTCCGGGCGCGCGCGCACCTGCGCAGTTCAACGTCATCATCGAGATTCCGATGAACGCCGATCCGATCAAGTACGAGGTCGACGAGGCAACCGGTGCGTTGTTCGTCGACCGCTTCATGTCGACCTCGATGCACTACCCGTGCAACTACGGCTACATCCCGCAGACCCTGGCCGACGACGGCGATCCGGTCGACGTGCTGGTGATCACGCCGGTGCCGCTGATCTCCGGCGTGGTGGTGACCTGCCGGCCGATCGGGCTGATGGAGATGCAGGACGAGGCGGGCGGCGACAACAAGCTGCTGGCTGTGCCGATCGATTCGATCCTGTCGCTGTACACGCAGTGGCAAAAGCCGGAAGACTTGAACCCGCTGCGGCTGAAGACGATTCGGCACTTCTTCGAGCACTACAAGGATCTCGAGGAGGGCAAGTGGGTCAAGGTGCTCGGTTGGAAGGGCCCCGAGCCGGCCCGTGCCGAGGTGCAGGCCGGGCATGGCGGCCTGGGCCACGAAGCAGCGGAGCTGAGCGCAGCCTGAGCGCGGCGCACTCCGAACGCCGTCGCTGCCATCGCATGCGGCTCTTCGTCGCATGCCGCGCTGCGGCGTCGCGGTGTTGCCTGTCTACACTGCGGCTCGCGCCGGCCGCAGCCGCCGGCACAGCTGGAGTCTTCATGCGCATCGTCAAGGCCCTCGTGGCCGGCCTGTGTGTCGTGCAGGCCGCGGCTGCACGTGCCGCAGCGCTGCCCAGGCCGGTGGCCGCGGTCGAGGGCATCACCGAGTACCGGTTGGCCAACGGCCTGCAGGTCTTGCTGGCGCCCGACGACAGCAAGCCCACCACCACCGTCAACGTGACCTACCGCGTCGGCTCGCGCCACGAAAACTATGGCGAGACCGGCATGGCGCACCTGCTGGAGCACCTGATCTTCAAGGGCACGCCGACGCATCGCACGGTGTGGGCGGAGTTCTCCAAGCGCGGACTGCGCGCCAACGGCTCGACCTGGGTCGACCGCACGAACTACTTCGCCAGCTTCTCGGCCAACGACGACAACCTGCGCTGGTACCTCGGCTGGCAGGCCGACGCGATGGTCAACACGTTCATCGCGCGCAAGGACCTCGACACCGAGATGACGGTGGTGCGCAACGAGATGGAAATGGGCGAGAACGACCCCGGGCGCATCCTGTTCGAGAAGACGCTGGCCACCATGTACCAGTGGCACAACTACGGCAAGTCGACGATCGGCGCGCGCAGCGACGTCGAGAACGTCGACATCGGCCGCCTGCAGGCGTTCTACCGCACCTACTACCAACCCGACAACGCGACGCTGATCGTCTCGGGCAAGTTCGATCCGCCGCGCGTGATGGGCTGGATCGAACAATCTTTCGGCCGCCTTGCCAAGCCCCGGCGCAGCCTGCCGCGCCTGTACACGCTCGATCCGGTGCAAGACGGCGAGCGCAGCGTCACGTTGCGCCGCGTCGGCGGCGTGCCGCAGGTGATGCTCGGCTACCACGTGCCGGCAGGGTCGCACCCCGACTATCCGGCGATGGAGCTGATCTCGCAGATCATCGGCGACAGCCCGTCGGGTCGTGCGCACAAGCGCCTGGTCGAAGCCGGCATCGCATCGGCCGTCTATGCCGAATCGCTGGCGATGGCCGAACCGGGCGTTGCTTTGTTCGGTGCGCAGTTCTCGGCCGGGCAAGACCCGGCGCGCGGAGCGCAGGAGCTGGTGCAGGTGATCGAGGGCTTGGGCGCCGAGCCGGTCACCGACGAGGAGTTCAAGCGCGCACAAACCAAATGGCTCAAGAACTGGGAGCAGCAATACAGCAACCCGGAGTCCATCGGGTTGGTGCTGTCCGAGACCGTGGCGCAGGGCGACTGGCGGCTGCTGTTCCTGATGCGCGACCGCGTGCAGGCATTGACCCGCGACGCCGTGCAACGCGTGGCGCAGCAGCGCCTCGTGCCCTCCAACCGCACGCTGGCCCTCTACGTGCCCACCGAGCGGCCGCTGCGTGCGCCGCAGCCTGAAGCGGTGGACGTGGCCACGCAGATGAAGACCTTCAAGCCGCAGGCGGCCGCGGCCACGGTGGCGGCGTTCGATTCGTCGCCGGCCAACATCGATGCCAAGACGCAGCGCCTGGCGTTGGCCAACGGCATGAAGGTGGCGCTGCTGGCCAAGCCCACGCGCGGCCAGACGGTGCGCATCTCGATGGCGCTGCGGCTGGGCAACGAGCGCAGCCTCAGCGGGCTGCGCGAGGTCTCGGAGTTCACCGCGGCGATGATCGACAAGGGCGGCGCCGGACTGTCGCGCGTGCAGATCCAGGATCGGCTCGATGCGCTGAAGTCGGAACTTCAGATCGGGTCGAGCGGTGACGAGGTGAAGATCGTGATGCGCTCGCAGCGCGAGACCGTGGGCGATGCGATCGCCCTGCTGGCGCAACTGCTGCGCTCGCCAACGTTTCCCGCGGCGGCGCTCGACGAGCTCAAGCGCCAGACGGCCGCCGAAATCCAGGCCCAGCGCGACGACCCGCAGGCCCTCGTCTCCAATGGGTTGGCGCGACGCGGCGATCCGTACCCCCGCGGCGACGTGCGGCATGCGCGCAGCTTCGACGAGCGGCTCGAGGATTCGCAGGCCGTCACGCTGCAGCAGTTGAAGGAGTTCCACGCCCGCTTCTACGGCGCGGCGCAGGCGCGTTTTGCCGCGGTGGGCGACTTCGACGTCGAGGGCGTGCGCCGCGCGCTGACCAGCGGCTTCGGCGACTGGGTGGCCAGCGAGCCGGTGGCCCGTGTGCCGCGCCCGGCTTACATGATGGCGCCCGGCCGCGAGGTGGTGCGCACGCCCGACAAGCAAAACGCCACGCTCGGCGTGCAACTGCACCTGCCGCTGTCGGACAGCGATGCCGTGCACCCGGCGCTGATGCTGGCCAACTTCATGCTGGGTGGTGGCGGCAGACTCGCGCCTGTTCAAGCGCATCCGCGAGCGCGACGGCCTTTCGTACGACGTGTACAGCGCCCTGGACTGGGGCGATCTCGATGCCCACACGCTGTGGTTTGGCGGCGCGATCTTCGCGCCGGCCAATGGCGACAAGGTGGAGCAAGCCTATCGCGAAGAGTTGTCTCGGGCGCTGAAGCAGGGCTTCACCGACCAGGAGGTCGCATCGGCGAAAGTGGCGCTGCTGAACTTCCGGCGGCTGGCGCGTGCGCAAGACGAACGCCTGGCGCAGTCGCTGCAACGCAATCTGGAGCTCGATCGCACCTTCGCCTTTGCAGGCCGGGTCGATGCGGCGCTGGGCGCGCTGCAGGCCGGGCCGGTGAACCAGGCGCTGCGCGCGCAGCTGAAGCCCGAGTCGATGGCCTTCATGCTGGCGGGCGATTTCAAGCAGCCTTGAGCGTCTGGCATCGCTGCATCAGGGTGCGCGTCGGAACGGCAAGCGCTCGTTGAGTTCGTCGACGTACTGGGCCATGCCGTTGCGTTCGGCGAGCAGGAACTCGTCGACCGCGCGCGCGAACTGCCGGGTGCGCCAGCCAGTGCGCCGACGCGGTGGGCACCGGCAGCAGGCCGCGCGCCATCTTGTGCTCGCCCTGCGCGCCGCCCTCGAAGCGCTGGTAGCCCTGGCTGATGCACCACTGCAGCGGCTGGTAGTAGCAGGCCTCGAAGTGCAGGCAGTCGCACGTACTCGAGTCGCGCCCCAGTAGCGGCCGAAGGCGGCGCGGCGCTCGCGGATCGAGCGCGATCAGCGACGCCGCGATCGGCTCGCCGGCCGCGCGAGCGACGAACATCACCCAGTGCTGCGGCCATCGTAGCGCGCCATCGCGGCGAAGAAGGCGCGCGTCAGGTAGGGCGTCGAGCGGTGGTCGCGGTAGGTCGACGTGTAGCAGCGGTAGAAGAAGTCCCACAGCGCGTCGTCGATCGCGGCGCCGTCGTGCACGCTGAACGCCACGCCGGCGTCGGCCACCTTGCGCCGCTCCTGCTGGATCTTCTTGCGCTTGTCGCGCTGCAGCCGCGCGAGGAAGTCGCCGAAGTCGCGTAGGCGCGCCGGCCGGCTCGCGCGTCCAGTGGAACTGCACGCTGTGGCGCAGCATCCAGCCGGCGCGCTGCAGCGCCCGTGCGATCGGCCTCGTCGAGGAACAGCAGGTGGGCCGACGACAGCGTCGGCATCGCGCGGCCATGCTGCGCAGCGCGCTGCACGCAGCACGGTCGCGCGCCGTCGTCGCGTCGGCCAGCAGCCGCGTGCCCGGCACCGGCGTGAACGGCACGGCGACCAGCAGCTTGGGGTAGTAGCGCAGCCCATGGCGCTGGTAGGCGTCGGCCCAGGCCCAGTCGAACACGTACTCGCCGTAGGAGTGGGTCTTCAGGTACAGCCGGGCCGCCGCGCGACAGGCGCTGGCCCGACGCACAGCGTCACGAAGCTGCGGCGCCCAGCCGGTGCGCGGCCACGCGCTGCGCGAGGCGTGCAGCGCCACCAGGTACTCGTGGCGCATGAACGGCGTCGGCGACGGCTGCGCGTGCGAGCAGCGCGTCCCAGGCGCCGTGCATCCAGTCGCGCCGGGTCGTCGATCGACCCGGATGACATAATCATCCGGACCGTTGTCGCACGCGACGCGCGTCGATTCGCGCTTCGTCGTCACCCGCCCACCTGCCACCCTTCAACGTGTCCAAGGTCCGCGTCGCGCTGGCGCAGATCAACGCCACCGTCGGCGACCTGGCCGGCAACGCGCAGCAGATCGCCGAGGCCGCACGCGAGGCCCATGCCGGCGGCGCGCGCGCTGGTGCTCGCGCCCGAGCTGGCGCTGTCGCGGCTACCCGCCCGAAGACCTGCTGCTGCGCCCGGCTTTCATGCACGCCTGCGAGCGCGCAGCTTGCCGCGTTGGCGCGCGCAGCTGGCGCCGTTGCAGGGCTTGTCGGTGTTGCTGGGGCATCCGCACGCAGTTCGGCGACCGCGGCGATCGTTAGCGCACCAAGTCGCTGGCGGTGCCGCGTGCGCTTCAACGCCGCCTCGGTGCTGGCCGGCGGACGCGTGCGCGGCGACCTACTGCAAGCGCGAGCTGCCCAACTACCAGGTGTTCGACGAGCGGCGCTATTTCGTCGTCGGCCGCGAGGCGGGGCTGCGCGCCGCTGGTGTTCGAGGCCGGCGGCATGACGGTTCGGCGTGCTGATCTGCGAGGACGCCTGGTTCGACGAGCCGGCGCGCGGCGGCGAAGGCCGCCGGCGCGCAGGTGCTGTGCGTGCTCAACGCGTCGCCGTTCCACCTCGACAAGGCGGGCGAGCGCGAGGCGCGCATGGCCGAGCGCGCGCGCGCCGTGGGCGTGCCGCTGCTGTATGCCGCACCTGGTCGGCGGGCAGGACGAGGTCGTGTTCGACGGCGCGTCGTTCGCCGCTCGACGCGCGCGGCCGCGTCGTGGCGCGCGCGGCGCAGCTTCGAGGACGGCGCTGGTGTGGGTCGACATCGACGGCCGACGGCGCGCCGCACGGCGACGTGCCACGCCGTGCCGAGCCTGGAGGCGCAGGCCTGGAGCGCGCTGGTCACCGGCGTGCGCGACTACCTCGGCAAGAACGGCTTTCCCGGCGCGATCATCGGCCTGTCGGGCGGCATCGACTCGGCGCTGGTGCTGGCGATCGCGGTCGATGCGCTGGGCGCCGAGCGGGTGCGCGCGGTGATGATGCCGTCGCCCTACACGGCCGACATCTCCTGGCTCGACGCGCGCGACATGGCGACGCGCCTGGGCGTGCGCTACGACGAGATCTCCGATCGCGCCGATGTTCGACGCCTTTCGCGGCCGCGCTGGCGCAGGAGTTCGCCGGCCTGCCCGAGGACGCGACCGAGGAGAACATCCAGGCGCGCATCCGCGGCACGCTGCTGATGGCGCTGTCGAACAAGCACGGCTCGATCGTGCTGACCACCGGCAACAAGAGCGAGATGGCCACCGGCTACTGCACGCTGTACGGCGACATGGCCGGCGGCTTCGCGGTCATCAAGGACGTGGCCAAGACGCTGGTCTACCGACTGGCGCAATGGAAGAACCAGCAGCCCAACCGGCGCGCCGACGGCAGCACGGGCCGGTGATCCCCGAACGCATCATCACCCGGGCGCCGTCGGCCGAACTGCGCCCCGACCAGACCGACCAGGACAGCCTGCCGCCCGTACGAAGTGCTCGACGCGATCCTCGCGCGCTACATGGAGGAGGACCAGGGCATCGAGCGAGATCGTCGCCGCCGGCTTCGCGCGCACCGACGTGGAGCGCGTGACGCGCCTGATCAAGGTCAACGAGTACAAGCGGCGCCAGGCGCCGGTCGGCATCCGCATCACCCACCGCGCGTTCGGGCGCGACTGGCGCTACCCCATCACCTCGAAGTTCCGTGCTTAAATGTGCAGCGACGTCGTTGCATCGCCTGGTCGGAGCCCGCCATGAAGCAGATCACCGCCATCATCAAGCCGTTCAAGCTCGAAGAGGTGCGCGAGGCGCTGGCCGAGGTCGGCGTGTCGGGACTGACGGTCACCGAGGTCAAGGGCTTCGGCCGCCAGAAGGGCCACACCGAGCTGTACCGCGGCGCCGAGTACGTGGTCGACTTCCTGCCCAAGGTGAAGGTCGAGGTGGTGGTCAAGGACGGCGACGTCGAGCGCTGCATCGAGGCGATCGTCAAGGCCGCCAAGACCGGCAAGATCGGCGACGGCAAGATCTTCGTCACCGCGGTCGAGCAGGTGGTGCGCATCCGCACCGGCGAGACCGACGAAGCGGCGGTCTGAGCGCGCGGCGCTGCGTCAGATGCGGCGCAGATCGTCGGGTGCTGTCGCCGCGCGTGCTGCCAGCGTCGTCGATCGCGTCGAGCAGCGCGCCGGGTCGATTCGCGCAGCGTCACCATCGCCAGTTGCTCGGCGGTGACGAAGCCATCGCGCTCGGCCTGGCGCATGAATCGCCAGCAGCGGCTCGTAGTAGCCGTCGACGTTGAGCAGGCCGACCGGCTGGTCGTGGTAGCCGAGGTGGCGCCAGCGTCCACACCTCGAACAGCTCCTCGAAGGTGCCGATGCCGCCGGGCAGCGCGACGAAGGCGTCGCGCGCGCTCGGCCATCAGGCTGCTTGCGCTCGTGCATGGTCTCGACCACGTGCAGCTCGCGTCAGGCCGCGGTGGCCGACCTCGCGCTGCATCAGCGACTGCGGGATCACGCCGATCGACCGCGGCGCCGGCGGCCAGCGCGGCATCGGCCACCGCGCCCATCAGGCCGACGCGCCCGCCGCCGTAGACCAGCTGCCAGCCGCGGCGCGCCGATCGAGCGGCCGAGCTGTCGTGCGCTGCGCATGAACGCCGGCGTTGGCGCCGGGGCGCGAGCCGCAGTAGACGCAGACGACGAGCTGGGCGACGTCATGCGCCCACCCAGCGCTGCCACAGCGCCGCGCACCAGAGCGCCGCCGCAGCGAGCAGCGACAGCAACACCGCGGCGCTGCCGATGTCCTTGGCGCGCTTGGACAGCGGCGTGCAGCTCGAGCCGACACGCGGTCGACCGCGGCTTCGATCGCCGAGTTGAGCAACTCGACGATCAGCACCAGCCATCACCGAGCCGGCCAGCAGCGCCACCTCGATCCAGCTGCGGCCGACCCAGAAGGCCGCCGGCAGCAGCACCGCGGCCAGCCAGCACTCCTGGCGAAAGGCGCTTTCGTGGCGCTAGGCAGCCGCAAGCCGTGCGATCGAATAGCCGGTCGGCGCGAACGATGCGATCGTAGGCCGGTGCGGCCCTTATGCGGTGCGTCATGCCGCAATTGTGCCGGCGGCGCCGGCGCCTGCCGGATGTCGACCAGCCGCGTGCCGCACAGCACGTCGTGCAGAACTGGCGCTCGGGCGCAAGCGGCCAGCAGCGCATAGGCCAGCCATGCCGGCAGCCACCATGCAGACCATGAACGCCGACGCTGCGCAGGCCGGCCAGCGTGTGCGGACGCGAGCGCCGGCAGGAACCAGAGCCAGCTGGCGACGTAGCGCGACTGCAGCGCGCGTGCGACTCGGCGGCCGCCCGTCGGCGGCGTGCGACCCGGATGTGCCAGGTCTTCATCGCCAGGGTCTGGCCGCCGTGCGACCAGAACCAGATGAAGTAGACGCCCAGCACGACGAACAGGAACGCCTGCAGCCCGGCGTTGCCCTGCAGCGCATGGCGCTGCTCGGTCAGCATGCCGTACAGCCAGGCCGGCGACCATCACCACACCGAACAGCAGCACGCCCTCGTAGAGGAAGCAGGCCAGGCGGCGACGCATGCTCGGCGCTCGCACGGCCGCCGCGTCCGGCGGCCCGCCGCCGGTCATGGGCGGCCGGCCGGCGCCGATGCCGAGGTGCGCACGCCGGCGCTCTGCGCGCCGCGCTGGGGCAGCAGGGTGTTGCGGTCGACGAAGCCCGGGGTGGCGGCGATCTTGGGCATGCCCGGCCTGCTGGTGCGCGGGCGGCGCGGGCTGGCGCGGTGATCAGCGTCGTCGTGGCGCCCGGCGCGGCCTGCACCACGGTGGGCGCCACCGGCTTCACCGGCGCGGCGCGACAGCGACGGATTGGCGACGATGTTGCGCTTGCTGGACTGCTCGGGCATCGGCTTGCCGCGCCGGTTCGCCGGCCTTCTGCGTTGCGCTTGGCGCGGCTCGGCGAGCGCCTTGCGCTCGCTCTTCGGGCAGGGCCTGGTAGGCCTCCCACTGCTCTTGGCGCTCCTGGTTGGGCAATTGCTTGGCCTCCTGGAAGTTGAGCCGGGCCTGCGCCGCGCTCTTGCGGGCTCAGCCGCGCCCATTCGGTCATGCGCGCTGCATGCGCTCTCGTTCGCTCGGCCGGCATCGTGGGGAAGCGCGCCGCCAGGTCGAGCCATTTGGGCTTGCGCGGCGCGTCGATCGACGACCAGTCGTCGCTTCAGCGGCGCCAGTGCCGACGTTGCTGCGGCGTCAGCGAGGCCCAGGCCGGACCGGGGCGTCCGCGTGCGCTGGACGGGGAGCGGCTTGGGCTGCGCGGCCGCGACCGCGGCGAACGCCATCGCCCCGAGGCCAGCAGCAGGCGCAGCCAGCGCGACGCCGCCGCAGCGCAGGGGAGGCGACGGCGCACGGGTGCGGTCACTCCACCGAGTGCGGCGACTTCAGGAACTCGGCGAAGCCCGGGTCGCTGTAGGCTGTGGCGGCAGGTCGTCGGTCAGGAGGGCGGCGTCGATCTCGGCCGCCGCGCGGACCTGCTGATCGACGTAGCTGCGCTCGATGAACAGCAGCCCGAGCAACAGCAGCGCCAACGGCGCGAGCGAGGCCAGGCGCAGCCACCACGACGGCGGGCCCGACAGCGGCCAGCGTGCCGCCGCCTTGCGCCTGATGCGCAGGCGCGGCGCTGCAGCTTGCGCAGCTGCGCGTGCGCGGTCGACAGCGCCTGCTCGCGGGCGACGCGCAGGCGCTCGGCGATGTCGTGCGGCAGGGCGTCGGCTGCGCTCGGCTGAGCGCGCCGGCGATGCGCAGCGCCAAGCGCGCCTCCAGTGCCTCGCGGTCGAGCGCTGGCCTCGAAGCAGCCGGCAGCGTTCTGAGCTGCCGTTCATGGTGTGATTCCCTTGGCTCTCAAGGCCTTCGCCAAGGCATGAACCGCCCGGAGCAGTGGGTCTTGACGCTGCCCTCGGAGCAACCCATGACGGCAGCCGTCTCGGCGACATCGAGTTCCTCCCAGTAACGAAGCAGGAAGGCCTCGCGTTGACGGCTGCGGCAATTGGCTGACCTCGTGCTCGATCTGAAGCAGGATCTGCGCCCGTGCCGACGCTGTCGGCGGCGCTTTCGGTCGCCGATCGTGTCCTGCGACGCCTGCGAGAGTCTCCAGCAGATCGAAATCGCCGCCGTCGCCCTCGGTCTCGAAGTCCGAGAAGTTCTGCACCACCGCGTTGCGCACCTTCTGGCGCCGGAACCAGTCCATCGTCGCGTTGGACAGGATGCGCTGGAACAACAGCGGCAACTCGGCGGCGGGGCGGTCGGCATACTTTTCGGCCAGCCGGATCATCGAGTCCTGCACGATGTCGAGCGCCGCCTCGTCGTCGCGGACGGCGTACGCCGTGCGCTTGAAGGCCCGCTTCTCGACGCTCTTGAGGAAGTCGGACAGTTCTTTGTCGGTGGCCAAGGTGCGCTGGACGCGGCGCCCGAGCCCCGGCTTTGGTGAGCGGCGGGATTATCGCATCGGGCTTTCCGGGCATCTCGGCGGGCTCGAAGGCGCCGGCACCGATGCCATAATGCTGCTTCGCACAAGCAGCTCAGGGTCATGAGCGGCCGCCCGACCGCGGGCGTCGCGCCATGCACCGCGCAGGCTCCACATCCGCCTCACGAGGGCGCGAGGAGGGGCACCGATGGTTTTTCGTCAGAGAAATTCACAGAGGTTCGAAATGGACATGTCTGCCGCGGAAGTCAAGCGCGCCGCATCGGCGCCAGCCGCAACCCAATTCAGCCGGCGCCGAGCTCAACGGCTCCGAAATCCTCGTCCGCTGCCTGCAGGCCGAAGGGGTCAAGTACCTCTGGGGCTACCCCGGCGGCGCGGTGCTCTACATCTACGACGCGCTGTACAAGCAGCAAGGCATCGAGCACGTGCTGGTGCGCCACGAGCAGGCCGCCGTGCACGCCGCCGACGGCTATGCGCGCGCCACCGGCGAGGTCGGCGTCGCGCTGGTCACCTCGGGCCCGGGCGTCACCAACGCCGTGACCGGCATCGCGACCGCCTACATGGACTCGATCCCGATGGTGATCATCACCGGGCAGGTGCCGACGCCGGCGATCGGCCTGGACGCCTTCCAGGAATGCGACACCGTCGGCATCACGCGGCCGATCGTCAAGCACAACTTCCTGGTCAAGGACGTGCGCGACCTGGCGCTGACGATGAAGAAGGCCTTCCACATCGCGCGCACCGGCCGGCCCGGGCCCGGTGGTGGTGGACATCCCGAAGGACGTGTCGCTGAAGACGGCGCCGTTCCAGCTACCCGGCGCGCGTCGAGATGCGCTCGTACAACCCGGTGCGCAAGGGCCACGGCGGCCAGATCCGCAAGGCGGTGCAGCTGCTGCTGAGCGCCAAGCGGCCCTACATCTACACCGGCGGCGGCGTCGATCCTGGGCAACGCCTCGGCCGAGTTGCGCGAGCTGGCCGAGCTGCTCGGCTATCCCGTGCACCAACACGCTGATGGGCCTGGGCGCCATGCCGGCGAGCGACCCGCAAGTTCCTCGGCATGCTGGGCATGCACGGCACCTACGAAGCCAACATGACGATGCAGAACTGCGACGTGCTGCTGGCGGTGGGCGCGCGCTTCGACGACCGCGTGATCGGCAACCCGAAGCACTTCGCGTCGGTGGAGCGCAAGATCATCCACATCGACATCGACCCGTCGTCGATCTCCAAGCGCGTGCGAGGTCGACATCCCGATCGTCGGCGACGTGAAGGACGTGCTGCAGGAGCTGATCGCGCAGCTCAAGGAAGCGCAGGCCAAGCCCGATGCGGCAGCGCTGTCGGCCTGGTGGAGCCAGATCAACGAGTGGCGCAAGCGCGAGTGCCTGACCTACAAGAGCAGCAGCGAGGTCATCAAGCCGCAGCACGTGGTCGAGACGCTGTGGGAGCTGACGCGCGACCGCGACACCTACATCACCTCCGACGTCGGCCAGCACCAGATGTGGGCCGCGCAGTACTACCGCTTCGAGGAGCCGCGCCGCTGGATCAACTCGCGGCGGCCTCGGCACGATGGGCGTCGGCCTGCCCTACGCGATGGGCATCAAGCTCGCCAAGCCGGATGCGGACGTGTTCTGCATCACCGGCGAGGGCTCGATCCAGATGTGCATCCAGGAGCTGTCGACCTGCCTGCAGTACAAGACGCCGGTGAAGATCGTCTCGCTGAACAACCGCTACCTGGGCATGGTGCGGCAGTGGCAGGAGATCGACTACGGCGGCCGCTACTCGCACAGCTACATGGACGCGCTGCCCGACTTCGTGAAGCTGGCCGAGGCCTATGGCCACGTCGGCCTGCTGGTCGAGAAGCCGTCCGACGTGGAGCCGGCGCTGCGCGAGGCCATCAGGCTGAAGGACCGCACCGTCTTCCTCGACATCCGCACCGATCCCGACCGAGAACGTCTGGCCGATGGTGCAGGCGGGCAAGGGCATCACCGAGATGCTGCTCGGGTCCGAAGACCTGTGAGCGCTCGAGCGCCGGCGAGGCGCGCGCGTTACCGCGCGCAGCCGATGGCGCCGGCGGATGCGCACCGAACAGCCGCGGACGATTCGTCAACTCGACTTCGAAGAGCGTGGCCAAGGGCCGGCGGTTACCGCCGCCGGCGCTGAAGAGCGCGAAGGACGAACCGACATGAAACACATCATTGCCGTGCTGCTGGAGAACGAGCCGGGCGCGCTGTCGCGCGTCGTGGCGCTGTTCTCGGCGCGCGGCTACAACATCGAGAGCCTGACCGTCGCGCCGACCGAGGATGCGTCGCTGTCGCGCATGACCATCGTCACCACCGGCTCCGACGAGGTGATCGAGCAGATCACCAAGCACCTGAACCGGCTGATCGAGGTGGTCAAGGTGGTCGACCTGACCGAAGGCAGCTTCACCGAGCGCGAGCTGATGCTGATCAAGGTGCGCGCGGTCGGCAAGGAGCGCGACGAGATGAAGCGCATGGCCGACATCTTCCGCGGCCGCATCATCGACGTCACCGAGAAGAGCTACACGATCGAGCTGACCGGCGACGCCGCCAAGCTCGATGCCTTCATCGAGGCGATCGACCGCGCGGCCATCCTGGAAACCGTGCGCACCGGCACCAGCGGCATCGGCCGCGGCGAGCGGATCCTGCAGGGTGTAGAAGCGGGCTCCTGCGGAGCCCTTGAAGGATCAACTGGAGAGACAGCATGAAGGTCTACTACGACAAGGACGCCGACCTGAGCCTGATCAAGGGCAAGAACGTCACGATCGTCGGCTACGGCTCGCAGGGCCATGCCCACGCGCAGAACCTCAACGACAGCGGCGTGCAAGGTCACCGTCGGCCTGCGCCGCGGCGGCGCCTCGTGGTCGAAGGTCGAGAAGGCCGGCCTGAAGGTGGCCGAGGTGGCCGATGCGGTGAAGGACGCCGACGTGGTGATGATCCTGCTGCCCGACGAGCAGATCGCCGCGGTCTACAAGCGACGACGTCGAGCCGAACATCCGCCAGGGCGCGTCGCTGGCGTTCGCGCACGGCTTCAACGTGCACTACGGCCAGGTCGTGCCGCGCGACGACCTCGACGTGTGGATGGTCGCGCCCAAGGCGCCGGGCCACACGGTGCGCAACACCTACACGCAAGGCGGCGGCGTGCCGCACCTGATCGCCGTGCATGCCGACCAGATCGGGCAAGGCGCGCGACCTGGCGCTGAGCTACGCCGCGGCCAACGGCGGCGGCAAGGCCGGCATCATCGAGACCAACTTCCGCGAAGAAACCGAGACCGACCTGTTCGGCGAGCAGGCGGTGCTGTGCGGCGGCTGCGTCGAGCTGATCAAGGCCGGCTTCGAGACGCTGGTCGAGGCCGGCTACGCGCCCGAGATGGCCTACTTCGAGTGCCTGCACGAGCTGAAGCTGATCGTCGACCTGATCTACGAGGGCGGCATCGCGCAACATGAACTACTCGATCTCCAACAACGCCGAGTACGGCGAGTACAGCACCGGCCCGAAGATCGTGATCGGCGAGACCGCGCGCGGCGATGAAGCAGGCGCTGGACGACATCCAGACCGGCGAGTACGCCAAGAGCTTCATCCTCGAGAACCGCGCCGGCGCGCCGACGCTTGCTGTCGCGCCGCCGCCTGACGGCCGAGCACCCGATCGAGGTCGTCGGCGAGAAGCTGCGCGCGATGATGCCGTGGATCAAGGCCAACAAGCTGGTCGACAAGAGCCGCAACTGACCTGCGTTGACGCCGGGCCGGCTGCGCGCACAATCGGCCGCACGATGAACGATCTGACCCAACCGGGTGCCGTCGACGAGGTGGTCGAACAGGGGCCGCCGTTGCCGCCGCGGCGCAAGGGCATCTACATCCTGCCCAACCTGTTCACGCTGGCGGCGCTGTTCGGTGGCTTCTACGCCATCGTGATGGCGATGAACGGTCGCTTCGACAGCGCGGCCATCGGCATCTTCTGCGCGATGGTGCTCGACAGCCTCGACGGCCGCGTCGCGCGCATGACGAACACGCAAAGCGCCTTCGGCGAGCAGATGGACAGCCTGTCCGACATGGTGAGCTTCGGCGCCGCGCCGGCGCTGATCGTCTACGAGTGGGCGCTGCAAGGGCCTGGGCAAGGCTCGGCTGGATCGCGGCGTTCGTGTACTGCGCGTGCGCCGCGCTGCGCCTGGCGCGCTTCAACACCAACATCGGCGTCGTCGACAAGCGCTTCTTCCAGGGCCTGCCCAGCCCGGCCGCGGCGGCGCTGGTCATCGGCTTCATCTGGGTGCATGGACGACGCCGGCTTCAAGGGCGCCGCGCGGGTCGACTGGCTGGCCTGGACGGCCTTCGGCGTCACGCTGTACGCGGGCCTGACGATGGTCACCAACGTGCCGTTCTACAGCTTCAAGGACATCAGCTTCAAGCGCTCGGTGCCGTTCATCGTGATCGTGGCCATTGCGCTGGCCATCGCGGTGGTCAACATCGCATCCGCCGCTGGTGCTGTTCGCGACTGTTCTGCGTCTACGGCGTGTCGGGCTATGTCGTGTACGCGTACAGGCGTGCCAAGGGCAAGCCGGTCAGCGTGATCGCGACCTCGACCGACGAGCCCGACGAAGAGGGCTTGCATCGGTGAGCGCGCGAGCCGTGCTATATTCGCGCCCATGACGTTCCGACTCGCGATCGCGCTAGCGCTACTTCTAGGAGTGCCACGGGCGCGCTGATCGTCCACGTCCATACCGTTTTCGATCCACGGCCCGTATGCAACCCGCAGCGGGCCGTTTGTCTTGTCGGAGCGCGGGTTGCGAACATGATCCAACGAGGAAATGCCATGTTGAAGCAACCGCAGACCAAGTACCGGCCCTTCGCGCCGGTGCGCCTCGCCGACCGCCGCTGGCCCGACGCCGTGCTGACGCGCGCGCCGGTGTGGTGCAGCGTCGACCTGCGCGACGGCAACCAGGCGCTGATCGAGCCGATGGACAGCGACCGCAAGCTGCGTATGTTCGAGATGCTGGTGCGCATCGGCTTCAAGGAGATCGAGGTCGGTTTCCCGTCGGCGTCGCAGACCGACTTCGACTTCGTGCGGCTGCTGATCGAGCGCGACCTGGTGCCCGACGACGTGACGATCCAGGTGCTGACGCAGGCGCGCGACCGAGCTGATCGCGCGCACCTTCGAGTCGCTGGTCGGGCGCCAGGCGGGCGATCGTGCACCTGTACAACGCCACCGCGCCGGTGATGCGCCGCGTCGTGCTCGGGCTCGACGAGGACGGCATCGTCGAGCTGGCGACCACGCACGCGCGCCTGGTGCGCGACCTCGCCGCGCGCCAGCCGCGGCACCGAGTTCGTCTTCCAGTACTCGCCGGAGATGTTCTCGGGCACCGAACTGGCCTTCTCCAAGCGCGTGGTCGATGCGGTCACCGACGGTCTGGCAGGCCGACGCCCGAGCGCAAGTGCATCATCAACCTGCCTTCGACGGTGGAGCACTAGCACGCCCAACATCTTCGCCGACATGATCGAGTGGATGCACCGCCACCTGGCGCGGCGCGACGTCGATCGTGCTGTCGGTGCATCCGCACAACGACCGCGGCACCGGCACCGCGGCGGGCGAGTTCGCGCTGATGGCCGGCGCCGATCGCATCGAGGGCTGCCTGTTCGGCAACGGCGAGCGCACCGGCAACGTCGACCTCGTCAACATCGCGCTCAACCTCTACACGCAGGGCGTGTCGCCGGGGCTCGACTTCTCCGACATCGACGAGGTGCGGCGCTGCGTCGAGCACTGCAACCAGTTGCCGGTGCACCCGCGCCATCCGTACGTCGGCGACCTGGTCTACACCTCGTTCTCCGGGCTCGCACCAGGACGCGATCAAGAAGGCCTTTGCCGCGCGGCGCGACGGCGACGTCTGGGACATGCCTTACCTGCCGATCGACCCGATGGATCTGGGCCGCAGCTACGACGCCGTGATCCGCGTCAACAGCCAGTCGGGCAAGGGCGGCATCGCCTACCTGCTCGAGCACGAGTACGGCCTGGAGCTGCCGCGACGGCTGCAGATCGAGTTCAGCCGCGTCGTGCAAGCGGTGACCGACGACACCGGCAAGGAAGTGACGGCGCAGCCAGATCAAGGCCATCTTCGATGCGCGAGTACGGCGTCGGCGGTGCCGAGCGTGGCGCATGCCAGCATCAGCCGAGCGTCAGCGACGGCGTGGTGGCGGTGCAGGCTCGACTGCTGGACGCCGACGGTCAAGGCAGATCGCATCAGCGGCGCCGGCAACGGCCCGATCGACGCCTTCGTCGCGGCGCTGCAGGCGCACGTCGGCATGCCGATGCGGGTGCTCGACTACCACGAGCACGCGATCGGCGGCGGCGCCGAGGCGCGCGCGGCCGCCTACATCGAGCTGCGCATCGGCGAGCGACACCGCTGTTCGGCGTGGGCATCGATCGCAACATCGTCACCGCGTCGCTGAAGGCGGTCGTGTCCGGACTGCGCCGCGCCCAGGCGCGAGCGGCCGCGCCGCAGCCTGTCGCCGATCACGCCTAACATCACGCAGACCCGAGGAGCACACCATGGCCGACAAGCTGATCATCTTCGACACCACCTTGCGCGACGGCGAGCAGTCGCCCGGCGCCTCGATGACGCAAGCGACGAGAAGCTGCGCATCGCGCGCCAGCTCGAGCGCCTGAGAGTCGACGTGATCGAGGCCGGCTTCGCGGCCTCGTCCAACGGCGACTTCGAGGCGGTGCAAGGCCATCGCCAACGCCATCCAGGAATCGCATCGTGTGCTCGCTGGCGCGCGCCAACGACCGCGACATCTCGCGCGCCGCCGAGGCGCTGAAGGGCGCCGCCCGGGCGCGCATCCACACCTTCATCGCCACCAGCGCGCTGCACATGGAGAAGAAGCTGCGCATGACGCCCGAGCAGGTGTTCGAGCAGGCCAAGCTGTCGGTGCGCTTCGCGCGCAACCTGTGCGACGACGTCGAGTTCTCGCCGGAGGACGGCTACCGCTCCGACCCCGACTTCCTGTGCCGCGTGCTGGAAGCGGCGATCGCGCGAGGGCGCCACGACGATCAACATCCCCGACACCGTCGGCTACGCGGTGCCCGAGCTGTACGGCAGCTTCATCCGCGACGCTGCGCGAGCGCATTCCGAACTCCGACAAGGCGGTCTGGTCGGTGCACTGCCACAACGACCTCGGCATGGCGGTGGCCAACTCGCTGGCCGGCGTCAAGATCGGCGGCGCGCGCCAGGTCGAATGCACCATCAACGGCCTGGGCGAGCGCGCCGGCAACTGCTCGCTCGAGGAGGTGGTGATGGCGGTGCGCACGCGCCGCGACTACTTCGGGCTCGAGCTGGGCATCGACACCACGCCAGATCGTGCCGGCGTCGCGCATGGTCAGCCAGACCACCGGCTTCGTCGTGCAGCCGAACAAGGCGGTGGTCGGCGCCAACGCATTCGCCCACGCCTCCGGCATCCACCAGGACGGCGTGCTGAAGGCGCGCGACACCTACGAAATCATGCGTGCCGAGGACGTCGGCTGGGCGGCCAACAAGATCGTGCTGGGCAAGCTGTCGGGCCGCAACGCGTTCAAGCAGCGCCTGCAGGAACTCGGCATCGACGATGGACTCCGAGGCCGACGTCAACGCCGCGTTCGCGCGCTTCAAGGACCTGGCCGACCGCAAGAGCGACATCTTCGACGAGGACATCCTGGCGCTGGTCAGCGACGAGAGCGTGACGCAGCGAGCACGAGCACTACCGGCTGCTGGCGCTGGCCCAGCACAGCGAAAGCGGCGAGCGGCCGCATGCCAAGGTGACTTTCGCGGCCGGCGACGTCGAGCATCGTGGCCGAGAGCGACGGCAACGGCCCGGTCGACGCCAGCCTGAAGGCCATCGAGTCGCGGGTGCGAGTCGGGCGCCGAACTGCTGCTGTATTCGGTCAATGCCATCACCTCCGGCAGCACCGAATCGCAGGGCGAGGTGACCGTGCGGCTGCAACACGGCGGGCGCGTCGTCAACGGCGTCGGTGCCGATCCCGACATCGTGGTGGCCTCGGCGAAGGCCTACCTCGCGGCCTTGAACAAGCTGCACAGCAAGCCCGAGCGGGTGGCGGCGCAGGGCTGAGGCTCCGCCGCGCACCCCCGACTCGCGTGACAACAACGCACGGCAAGAGTTCTCGAACCCCTTCACTTGAGGAGATGTACGCTAAGTTTTTGATCTTGCGCGCTTTTTGGCATGCCGCTACACTGGCGCACCGGTCATCGAAATGGCCGGTTCGTTCGTTGGTGTGGGGCATGCAAGCAGAAACTGGGGTTCGTCGTTGGGCAAGCAAGTGGGCGTGTGGGCGGCCGGCATGGCCGCCTTGGTTTGCTTTCTGGCCACGCCTGCGATCGCGGCCACCGAGCGCCGGGTCGCTCCCGGTCGGTGAAGGCCAAGGCCAGCGAGCTCGACCGCCAGGTCGGCCGGTCTCGCCTCGCCGCAAGGCGCGCGTCATCGCAGCGCGGCCCTCGAGCGCCCAGAAGCTGGGCCTGCGCGGCACCGAGGATGCGCTCGAACTGAAGTCCAGCGTCGCGCTGGTGATCGACCAGGACACCGACGAGGTGCTGTTCAGCAAGAACGCCGAGGCCGTGCTGCCGATCGCGTCGATCACCAAGCTGATGACGGCCATCGTCGTGCTCGACGCCGGGCAGCCGCTGGACGAGCTGCTGACGGTCACCAAGGACGACGTCGACAGCCGAGAAGGACAGCCGCTCGCGCCTGCAGCGTCGGCACGCAGCTGACGCGCGGCGAGATGATGCACCTGGCGCTGATGTCGTCGGAGAACCGCGCGGCCTATGCGCTGGGCCGCCGCATACCCGGGCGGCTTGCCGGCCTTCGTCGAGGCGATGAACAACAAGGCGCACGAGCTGGGCATGAACGACACGCACTACGTCGAGCCCACCGGCTTGTCGAGCGACAACCAGTCGAGCGCGCAGGATCTGGCGCTGCTGGTCAAGGCCGCCTATCAGCATCCGCTGCTCCGCGAGCTCTCCACCGCCCCCGAGCCTCGGTGGCCGTCGGCCGGCGCACGGTGCAGTTCCGCACCACCAACTCGCTGGTGCGCAACCCGTCGTGGGAGATCGGCCTGCAGAAGACCGGCTACATCTCCGAGGCCGGCCGCTGCGTGGTGATGCAGGCGCAGCTGGCCGGCCGCAAGCTCATCATGGTGCTGCTCGACTCGGCGGGCAGTTACTCGCGCATCGGCGACGCCGAGCGCATCCGTCGCTGGCTCGACGCCGATGCCGACCGCGCACGCCGCCGATCGACGACGCCGGCGACCGCCGGAGGCCAGTCAGCGACGGTGCCCGAGGGCCGAGCGAGATCTGGGCCGCAGTGGCTCGGACACGTTCTAGCCAGCGATTCCTCGAGCCGGTCCGCCGGCGCCGAGACCGACAGGCCCGCCACCAGCTTGACTGGTCGTCGAAGATGCCTGCGGCCAAGCAGCGCACGCCCAGCTCCAGCTCTTCGTCGTCGCGCGCCACCGCGGATTGGCGCACCTGCGACAGCTCGCGCTCCAGCCTGGGCAGAGTCGGTGATGCTGTTGCGCGTATGGCCGGCCAGCCCGGTGCGCGTGGCATAGGCCCGCACGCGCTGCGGGTCGTCGTACGCCAGGAACAGCTTGCCCACCGACGTGAGGTGCAGCGGCGCCCGGCCACCGACCGCGCGCACGACCTGCATGCCGGACCGTTCGCTGTAGGTGCGCTCGATGTAGACGATCTCGTCGCCCTGCCGCACCGACAGGTTGACCGGCTGGTGCGTCAGCTTGTGCAGCTCGCGCATCGGCGCCAGCGCCGCGTCGCGCACATCCAGCCGTGCCTTGACCAGGTTGCCGAGCTCGAGCAGCCGCATGCCGAGCCGGTAGCTGCCGGCCTCGGGGCGATCGACATAGCGGCCGATCGCCAGGTCGTTGAGGATGCGATGCGCGGTCGAAGGGTGCAGCCCGGTTCGCTCGGTGAGCTGCTTCAGCGACACCGGGTCCGGCTGCGAGGCCAGCACGTCCAGCAGATCGAACATGCGCTCGATCACCTGGATGGTCGGGCGGATGGCGCCTCGATTGGCGTCGCTTTGCTTTTCGTTCATGGAACGCGATTTTGCATCCTGGAAGCGGTGCTTGAAACCGATTCGATGGGTCGCCGACTTCACGAGGGGTGTCTCGCGGTCGACACCGCCCGCACGCCGGCACGCACCGCGCCTTCGATGGTTGCAGGGTAGGGTCCCTCGACGTAGTCGCCGGCGGCCAGCAAGCCGGGCGCGATGCGCAGCGGCGGCCGCGCCAACGCCGGCACGCACGCGAAGGTCGCGCGACGTTCCATCGTCGTGTGCACCACGGTCCGGCGAGGCGCCGAACGAGGCTGGCAAGGCGCTGGCGGCCTGGCGCTGCACCGACGCCGACAGCGCCGGCAAGTCCGCGCGCGAGCCAATCGCGTGCTCCGCTGACGACGAAGGCCACCAGGTCGCTGTGCTGCCCGAGCAGCCCGAGGTCGAAGGCAAACTGGGCGGGCTGCTCGGCGGTGCTGCGCAGCGCCACCATCGGGGACGGCAGCGGGATTCGCGTGCCGATGCAGGTACACGGTGGCGATCGGCTCGTAGCGCAGCGACGCTGCCAGCGCGGACCAGGCGGGGTTCAACGCGGCGGTCAGTCGCGCGGCCTCGACGGCGCTGCAGCCGAGCACCACAGCGTCGAAGGGCTCATCGTCGACGGACCACGTCGGCGTCCGGCTGTCGCACGATCGACTGCACGCGGCAGCCTAGCCGCAGGCAGGCGCCCTGCCGAGCCAGCCATTGGCCGCGCAGGCAGCGGAAACAGGCGCGACAAGCCGGCCGCGGGCAGCAGCAGATCCGAACTGCCCGAGCCACCGAACAGGGCGTCGGCAAGCACACGCAGGAACACCGTGGCGCTGGCCTGTGCCGATGGCGTGTTCAGCGCAGCGATGCACAGCGGGTCGATCAGGTCGGCGCGCACCCGATCGGGCAGGCCGGCGCAAAGCTGCGCCACCGTGTCGACACCCGGATTGCGCATGCCGTTGCGCAGCCAGCCGAGCGTTTGACGCAGCAGCGACCAGCGCTCGCGCCAACTCCAGCCGCGCACGCGAGCGACCGCCCAGGCAAATCCGAGGTGCACGTTGCCGCGCGGCAAACGCAGGCCGCTGCCGTCGGGGTAGAGCAGTTCGAGCGGCCGCCGATGCAGCACCTGCGTCGGGTCCACGCCGACCAGCCGCATCAGCCGCAGGGTTTCGGTGTAGGCGCCGATCAGGATGTGCTGGCCGTTGTCGAGCGCCAGCGAATCGATCGTCACGCTGCGCGCGCGCCCGCCGGCGTGGCCGGCCATTTCGAACAGCGTGACCGCATGGCCGATCGGCGGTCGCCTGCACGGCGGCCGCCAGACCGGCCCAGCCGGCGCCGACCACCGCCACGCGTTGGCGCGGGCGGCTCACCTCAGTGGCCTTGCCACTGCGTGCGCGCGGCGATCCACAGCTTGCGCAACGGCGTCAGCGACGTGCGCTGGTGCAGCACCTGGAAGCCGTCGTCTTCGATCTCGTGCAGCAGCGTGCGGTAGATGTTGGCCATCATCAGCCCGGGCCGCTGCGACTCGCGGTCGACCTCGGGCAACAGCGCGAACGCCTCGTCGTAGGTGGCGTGCGCGCGCTGCGGCCTGGTGGCGCATCAGCGCGTCGAAACGATCGCTGTATCCCCAGGGCGCATGGCGCTGCAGGATCTCGGAGGCCTTGACGCCGAAGCGCTGCATCTCGTCCATCGGCAGGTAGATGCGGCCGCGCCGCGCATCGTCACCGACGTCGCGGATGATGTTGGTCAGTTGCAGCGCGCGGCCGAGCGTGTGGGCATAGTCGATGGTGCGCTCGCTCGGTGCGCCGAAGATGTTGGCCGCGACCTCGCCCACCACGCCGGCCACCAGGTGGCAGTAGCGCCGCAGCGCCGCGAAGTCGAGGTAACGCGTCTGGTCGAGATCCATCTGGCAGCCCTCGATCACCGCCAGCAGATGAGACTGCTCGATGCCGTGTGTCTTGGCCAGTGGCATCAAGGCTTGCATGACTGGATGGGTCGGGCCGCTCGGCAAAGGCGCGGGCCACCTCCTGCCGCCACCAATTCAACTTGACCGCCGCGACACCGGGGTCGATGTGCTCGTCGACCACATCGTCGACCTCGCGGCAGAACGCGTAGAACGCGGTGATCGCTGCGCGCCGCGCAGGCGGCAGGAACATGAACGCGTAGTAGAACGACGAGCCGCTGTGCGCCGCCTTGTGCCTGCACGTATTGTTCGGGCGTCACGACAGCCGTTCCGGGGCGAACCACGCAGCGCGGTAGCGCCAGCTGCGCCACGCCAGCAGCGGCACGTCGCTGGCGCGCAGTCGCGGCCGTTGGGCAATCGTTGCGCAGTTCATGCGCGCGATTTTCTCAAGGATGCGCCAGCCGCCGTGCACCACCAGCCGCAACTCCCAGCCGGCACGACCGGGCACACGCGGTGGCAGCGCGGCGCCCTCGGCCATCAGGGACGCCGCCCAGCCCACCAGCTCGCGCACCAGCGAGCGCAGCTCAGGGGTATCGACCAGTGCTCGCGGATCGCTTGCGTCCACGCGATGGCGAGCCGCGTCGGCGTGCGGCAGGTAGTTGCGCCCGCGCGGCAGGTCGACACTCAGGTCTTGCCAAAAGTTGATGAGCTGCAGGCTCGAGCACAACGCGTCGGCCTGACGCAGCGAGGCGGCGTCGCCGATGCCGTACAGGTGCAGCAGCAGCCGCCCGATCGGATTGGCCGAGCGACGGCAGTAGTCGAGCAGCGCGTCGCGATCCGGGTAGCTCGGGTTGCGCACGTCCTGCTCGAAGGCATCGAGCAGATCGTGAAGCCGGCGCTCGGGCAGCCCGTGCTCGCGCATGGCGCGCTGCAGCGGCGGCGAACACCTCGGTCCAGGGAGCGGCCGCCACGGGTGTCTGCGAGCCATCACCGAGGCGGTCGAGCGTGGCGCCCAACGCGGCGCGAAATCGCGCCAAGCTCGGCCAATCGAGCGGATGGTGCGGCGTCGCCTTCGTCGGCGATGTCGTCGGCCGTGCGGGCGAACGCGTAGATGGCGCGCACCGGCTCGCGCAGGCCTGGCGGGCACAACAGCGACGCGACGGGGAAGTTCTCGTAATGACCCACACCCACTGCGCGATTGTCCATGGCGGTTGCGCCAGTCGGGTTTGACAGCGCCCGATTCGGACCCTACATTACTGACCGGTCAGTCATTAAGCGGGCAACGGGGTGGGTCGGCTCCGGCTCGTGGCGTCGTCAGACAGGAACACGGTCTTGCCATGAAGCGCATCCTCATCACATCGCTGCTGCCCTTGACCCTCGCGCTGCTGGCGGCCTGCTCACCGGCAACACCCCCTGCGGAACCGATCCGCGCGGTGCGCACGGTCACGCTGGCCACCGCCAGCGTCGGCGGCGCGCACGAGTACGCCGCCGAGGTGCGTGCGCGGACCGAGTCGCGCCTGGGCTTTCGGGTTGGCGGCAAGTTGCTGTCGCGATCGGCCAATGTTGGCGATGCCGTGCGTGCCGGACAGGTGCTGGCACAACTCGATCCCGGCGATCTCAAGCTGAGCCTGGAGTCGGCGCAGGCGGCGCTGGGCGCCGCCAAGGCCAGCTATGAATTCAGCGAGGCGGAGTTCAAGCGCTTCAAGGAGTTGCGGGACCAGGGATTCATCAGCGGACTCGAACTCGAGCGCAGGGAGACGGCGCTGACCGGAGCCAGGGCGTTATACGAGCAGGCGCGGGCCCAGGCCAACGTGCAGGGCAATCAGGCCCGATACGCCACGCTGACCGCCGATGCATCGGGCGTCATCACCGGTGTCGACGCCGAGCCCGGTGCGGTGGTGGCGGCGGGGGCCCCGGTGGTGCGGCTTGCGCACGACGGACCGCGCGATGTCGTCTTCAGCGTGCCCGAGGATCGAGTCGCCGATCTGCGCGCGCTGGCCGGCAAGGCCGGCGCATTGAAGGTGCACGTGTGGAACGATGGCCAGGTGCCGATCGCCGCCACTGTGCGCGAGGTCGCCGCAGCAGCGGACCCGGCCACGCGCACCTTCGTCGTCAAGGGCGATATCGGCCGCGCCGACGTGCGGCTCGGACAGACCGCCAACGTCAGGATCGAGATGCCGCGTGTGGCGGGTCAGATCAAGCTGCCGCTGGCGGCCGTGTTCGAGGCCAAGGGTATGCCGGCGGTGTGGGTGGTCGATCGCACGAGCATGACGGTCAAGCAGCAACCCGTGCGCGTGACGGGGGCCGAAGGCAACGAGGTCGTTCTCGCAGCGGGCGTGGCGCCGGGTGAGACGGTGGTGATTGCCGGCGTGCACGTGCTCAGCCCCGGGCAGAAGGTGCGGCTGTACACCGAACGCGCGGCCTCGGTCGGCGGCGCCGCTGCGACCAACGGCAGCAGCGTGGCTTCCCGCTGAATCGAAAGCCGCCCATGTCCGGCGCCGTCGCCGCCGACGCGGCCAAGCCATCGCGCTTCAACATCTCGAGCTGGGCGCTGGAGCATCCGGCGCTGACGCGCTACCTGCTGATCGTGCTGATGGTGCTGGGCTTTGCCGTCGTACTTTCAGCTCGGGCAGGACGAAGACCCGCCGTTCACCTTTCGCGCGATGGTCGTGCAGGCCTTCTGGCCCGGCGCCAGCGCGCAGCAGATGGCCGAGCAGGTGACCGACAAGATCGAGAAGACGCTGCAGGAGGCGCCGCACGCCGACATCATCCGCAGCTACACCAAGCCCGGCGAATCGCTGACCATCCTGCAGCTGAAGGACAGCGCGCCGCCCAAGGAGGTGTCCAACACCTGGTACCAGGTGCGCAAGCGTGTCGGCGACATGCGCAACACGCTGCCCGCAAGGCGTGATCGGCCCCGTCTTCAACGACGACTTCGGCGATGTTTTCGGCTCGATCTTCGCGCTGTCGGCCGACGGTTTCAGCGACGAGGAACTGCGCGAATTCGCCGACGACGTGCGTTCGGCGCTGCTGCGCGTGCCCGACGTGGCGAAGGTGGAGATCTTCGGCGCGCAGCCCGAGAAGCTGTTCATCGAGATTTCGCACAAGCGCCTGGCACAGCTCGGCCTGGACATGAGCCAGGTGATCGCCCAGCTCGGTGCGCAAAACGCCGTCGAAGGTGCCGGCGTGCTCAACGCGGGCACACAGAACCTGCAGGTGCGCGTGGCGGGCGCGTTCGATTCGGTCGAGGAGTTGCGGCGCTTTCCGATCCGCGCCATCAACCCGGCCACCGGCGTGGCCAGCAGCCTGCGCCTCGCGGACATCGCCGACATCCGACGCGCGACGATCGACCCGCCGGCGGTGAAGGTGCGCCACCAAGGCAAGCCGGTGATCGCGCTCGGCGTGTCGATGGCCAAGGGCGGCGACATCATCGCGCTCGGCCAGGCGCTGCACAGCAAGGCCGACGAGCTGCGGCGCGACCTGCCCGCCGGCATCGAGCTGGTGCAGGTGCAGGACCAGCCGCGCGCGGTGTCGCGTTCGGTGGGCGAGTTCGTGCGCGTGCTGATCGAGGCGATCGTCGTGGTGCTGCTGGTGAGCTTCATCAGCCTGGGCCTGCACACCAAGCCGCTGCGCATCGACTTCAGGCCCGGCCTGGTGGTGGGCATCACGATCCCGCTGGTGCTCGCGATCACCTTCGTGACGATGTTCTACTGGGGCGTCGGCCTGCACAAGATCTCGCTCGGCTCGCTGATCATCGCCCTTGGCCTGCTGGTCGACGACGCCATCATTGCGGTGGAGATGATGGTGCGCAAGCTCGAAGAGGGCTACGACATGAAGCGCGCCGCGTCGTTTGCGTACGAGATCACCTCGATGCCGATGCTGACCGGCACGCTGATCACCGCGGCTGGCTTCCTGCCGATCGGCCTGGCCAAGTCGGTGACCGGCGAATACACCTTCGCGATCTTCGCGGTCACTTCGGCCGCGCTGCTGATCTCGTGGCTGGCGTCGGTGTACTTCGTGCCGTACCTCGGCGCCATCCTGTTGCGCGCTCGCGGCCGCGCCGGCTCGGGCGAGGTGCACGAGCTGTTCGACACGCCGTTCTACTCGCGCTTTCGCGCGCTGGTGAACTGGTGCGTGCAGCATCGCTGGCTCACCATCGGTGCGACCGTGCTGACGTTCGTGCTCGGCGTGGCCGGCATGGGCAAGGTGCAGCAGCAGTTCTTTCCCGATTCGAGCCGGCCCGAAATCCTGGTGGACCTGTGGCTGCCCGAGGGCTCGACGATCCAGGAGACCGAGGTCGTGGCGCGCCGCTTCGAGCAGCGCATGATGAAGGAACCGGGTCTCGAGACGGTGAGCGTGTGGATCGGCTCGGGCGTGCCGCGGTTTTATCTGCCGCTGGACCAGATCTTTCCGCAGACCAACGTCAGCCAGAGCATTCTGCTGGCCAGCAGCCTCGAGCAGCGCGAGGCGCTGCGCAAGCGCCTGCCGGCGCTGCTGGCCGAGGAGTTTCCGGAGGTGCGTGGCCGCGTCAAGCTGCTGCCCAATGGGCCGCCGGTGCCGTATCCGGTGCAGTTTCGTGTGATGGGTCCCGACGTTCGCCAGGTCCGCGCGTGGGCCGACGAGGCGCGCGCGATCCTGGCCACCGACCCGGCGATGCGCGGCGTCAACGACAACTGGAACGAATCGATCAAGTCGCTGAAGCTCGAGATCGATCAGGACAAGGCGCGTGCGATCGGCATCAGCAGCCAGTCGGTCGCGCAGTCGTCGCGCACCATCCTGTCGGGCACCACGATCGGCCAATACCGCGAGGGCGACAAGCTGGTCGACATCGTGCTGCGCCAGCCGCTGGAAGAACGCAACGCGATCACCGATCTCGGCAGTGCCAACCTGCCCACCAGCAGTGGCCGCTCGGTGCCGCTGACGCAGATCGCCCGCATCGGCTTCGGCTTCGAGCCGGGCGTGCTGTGGCGCGAGGGCCGCAAGTTCGCGGTCACCGTGCAAGGCGACGTCGTCGACGGCATCCAGGGGCCCACCGTCACGCAGCGCATCTGGCCGCAGTTGCAGGAGCTGCAGGCCCGCATGCCGCCGGGCTACTCGATCCAGATCGCCGGCGCCGTGGAAGAAAGCCGCAAGGGCCAGGGTTCGATCGTCGTCGGCGTGCCGGTGATGCTGTTCATCATGCTCACCTTGCTGATGCTGCAACTGCACAGCTTCTCGCGCTCGGTGCTGGTGTTCCTGACGGCACCGCTGGGCATGGCGGGCGTGGCGGGCGCTCTGCTGCTGTTGAACCGGCCGTTCGGCTTCGTCGCACTGCTCGGCGTGATCGCGCTGATGGGCATGATCATGCGCAACTCGGTGATCCTGATCGACCAGATCGAGCAGGACCGCGCCAAGGGCGTCGACACCTGGAACGCGATCGTCGAAGCGGCGGTGCGGCGCTTCCGCCCGATCGTGCTGACGGCTGCGGCCGCGGTGCTGGCGATGATTCCGCTGTCGCGCAGCGTGTTCTGGGGGCCGATGGCGGTGGCGATCATGGGCGGCCTGATCGTGGCCACCGCGCTCACGCTGCTGTCGCTGCCGGCCATGTACGCCGCATGGTTCCGCGTGCGGCGCGCTGAGCCGGCCGGCAGCTAGAATCGCGCACTCCCCGGGCGGATCGACGAGCCGGCGGCGCCGTCGCGCCGCGAGACCCTCGGCGCCGGCCGAGCGGGCGCGGGTGGCGAAATTGGTAGACGCACCAGGTTTAGGTCCTGACGCCCTTACCGGCGTGCCGGTTCGAGTCCGGCCCCGCGCACCAAAACCCTAGAGCAAGCGAAGGCCCACATGGCAGTGCAGATCGAAACCCTTGAAAAACTCGAACGCCGGATCACGCTGACCGTTCCGGCGCAGGAAATCACCGCCGAAGTCGAGTCGCGATTGAAGAAGCTGTCGCGCACCGTTCGCGCCGACGGCTTTCGCCCCGGCAAGGTGCCGATGTCGGTGGTGGCGCAGCGTTACGGCGCGTCGGTGCAATACGAGGTGATGAACGACAAGATCGGCACCGCGTTCGAGCACGCGGCCAACGAGGCCAAGCTGCGTGTCGCCGGCATGCCGCGCATCACGCCCAAGGATGGCGCCCCCGAGGGCAGCGTGTCGTTCGATGCGACCTTCGAGGTCTACCCGGAGGTCAAGCTCGGCGAGCTGGCCTCGGCCGAGGTGGAGCGGGTCGCCTGCGCCGTCGACGATGCGGCGATCGACCGCACGATCGACATCCTGCGCAAGCAGCGGCGCACGTTTGCACAGCGCCCGGCCAGCGAAGGCGCGGCCGAAGGCGACCGCGTGACGATCGACTTCGAGGGCAAGATCGACGGCGAAGGCTTCGCGGGCGGCAAGGCCGAGGCGTTCGCTTTCATCATCGGCGAAGGCCAGATGCTCGAGCAGTTCGACAAGGCCGTGCGCAGCATGCTGATCGGACAGTCGAAGACCTTCCCGCTGCAGTTCCCGGCCGACTACGGCAGCAAGGACGTCGCCGGCAAGGAAGCCGACTTCCTGGTCACGATGAAAAAGATCGAGGCGCAACATCTGCCGACCGTGGACGAGGCGTTCATCAAGGCGTTGGGCATCACGACAGGCACCAACGATGCGCTGCGGGCCGATGTGCGCAAGAACCTCGAGCGCGAAGTGAAGTTCCGGGTGCTCGGCCGCAACAAGGGCGCGGCGATGGACGCGTTGGTCAGGATCGCCGAGCTCGAAGTGCCCAAGTCGCTGGTGGCCGCCGAGGTCGACCGCATGACCGCCACTGCGCGCGAGGATCTCAAGCAGCGCGGCGTCAAGGATGCCGACAAGGCGCCGATCCCGGCCGAGATCTTCCAGGCGCAGGCCGAGCGGCGCGTGCGGCTGGGCCTGGTGGTGGGCGAGCTGGTGCGCCAGCAGAGCCTGCAGGCCAAGCCCGACCAGCTGCAATCGCACATCGAGGAGCTGTCGCAGAGCTACGAGAAGCCCGCCGAGGTGATGCGCTGGTACCTGTCTGACCGCAAGCGCATGGCCGAGGTCGAGGCGGTGGTGGTGGAGTCCAACGTGACGCAGTACGTGATGAATCACGCGAAGGTGGTCGACAAGGCGCTGGCGTTCACCGAGTTGATGGAGACCCAAGCATGAGCGTTACGGAGACCACGGGCCTGGGCATGGTGCCCATCGTCATCGAGCAGTCGGGGCGCGGCGAGCGTGCCTACGACATCTACAGCCGCCTGCTGCGCGAGCGCATCGTCTTTCTGGTGGGCGGCATCAACGACGCAACCGCCAACCTGGTGGTGGCGCAGTTGCTGTTCCTCGAGAGCGAGAACCCCGACAAGGACATCTCGCTGTACATCAACTCGCCGGGCGGCAGCGTCAGCGCGGGGCTGTCGATCTACGACACGATGCAGTTCATCAAGCCCGACGTGTCGACGCTGTGCCTGGGCATGGCGGCGAGCATGGGCTCGTTCCTGCTGATGGCCGGCGCCGCGGGCAAGCGTGCGGCGCTGCCCAATTCGCGGGTGATGATCCATCAGCCGTCGGGCGGTGCGCAGGGCCAGGCGGCCGACATCGAGATCCAGGCGCGCGAGATCCTCAAAACACGTGAGCAACTCAACCGCATTTACTCCGAGCGCACCGGGCAGACGGTGGACAAGATCGCTGCCGACATGGAGCGCGACTACTGGATGTCGCCCGCCGAGGCCAAGGACTACGGGCTGATCGACCAGGTGCTCGACAAGCGTGCGTAATCCACGCGCAACCATGAGCCCGCGCCGGCCATGGTGGTGTGCAAACGGGGGTGGCTCGGGCTTGGCATATCATTGATTCACTGGGAAACCTGAGCGGCAAGACGCTGCGAATACACCCTCATGGCCGACAAGAAGGGCGCCACTGGCGAGAAGGTTCTGTACTGCAGCTTCTGCGGTAAGAGCCAGCATGAGGTGAAGAAACTCATCGCCGGGCCGTCGGTGTTCATCTGCGATGAATGCATCGAGCTTTGCAACGACATCATCCGCGACGAGGCGCCGGCCGAGAGCGGCGCCGCGCGTGCAGCGAAGTCGGAGTTGCCGACCCCGGTCGAGATCAAGGGCATCCTCGATCAATACGTGATCGGCCAGGAGATCGCCAAGCGCACGCTGTCGGTGGCTGTCTACAACCACTACAAGCGCCTCAAGCACTTGAGCGGCAAGGACGACGTCGAACTCACCAAGAGCAACATCCTCCTGATCGGCCCCACCGGATCCGGCAAGACGCTGCTGGCGCAGACGCTGGCGCGCTTGCTCAACGTGCCGTTCGTGATCGCCGACGCCACCACGCTCACCGAAGCGGGCTACGTCGGCGAGGATGTCGAAAACATCATCCAGAAGCTGCTGCAGAACTGCAACTACGACGTCGAGCGCGCGCAGCGCGGCATCGTCTACATCGACGAGATCGACAAGATCAGCCGCAAGTCCGACAACCCGAGCATCACGCGCGACGTGTCGGGCGAGGGCGTGCAGCAGGCGCTGCTCAAGCTGATCGAGGGCACGATGGCGTCGGTGCCGCCGCAAGGCGGCCGCAAGCATCCGAATCAGGATTTCCTGCAGATCGACACCACCAACATCCTGTTCGTCTGCGGCGGTGCGTTCGACGGTC
>CAWHBZ010000010.1:0-146921 GCA_963827645.1 uncultured beta proteobacterium
GTGTTGGGATGGTGCGTGGGGGGCACGATCCTGTCGTCGGCGCTGGCGGTGCTGCGTGCGCGCGGTGACAAGCGCCGTGTCCAGCGTGACCCTGCTCACCACCATGCTCGACTTCCGCGACCCTGGCGATCTCGGCGTCTTCATCGACGAGCAGGGCGTGTCGCAGCGCGAGCAGTCCATCGGCAAGGAGGGCATCTACCCGGGCAAGGAACTCGGCTTCGTGTTCCAGACGCTCCGCCAACGACCTGATATGGCCCTACATGGTGAGCAAGTACCTGAAGGGTAAGTCACCAGAGGCCTTCGATCTGCTTTATTGGAACGCCGACGGCACCAACCTACCCGGACCGATGTACGCCTGGTACCTGCGCAACATGTACCTGGAGAACAACCTGTGCCTGCCTAATCGGCTGACGATGTGCGACACGCAGGTCGACCTCGGCCGGGTCGACATGCCGTGCTATGTGCTGGCCACACAGGAGGACCACATCGTGCCGTGGCGGTCGGCTTACCGCACGACGCAACTCGTCGGCGGGCGAACGCAGTTTGTCCTCGGCGCAAGCGGCCACATCGCCGGCGTGATCAATCCGCGTCCGAACAAGCGAAGCTACTGGATCGACGGAGCGCTGAGCGACGATCCCGAACAATGGCTGGCGTCGGCGCAATCGATACAGGGCGGTTGGTGAACCCACTGGATCAAATGGCTGAAACCCCAGTTCAGCAAGCAGATCCGGCACGCAGGCGGCTTGGCAATGCGAAGCACAGGCCGATCGAACCCGCGCCCGGGCGGTATGTGAAGGCACGCGCTGACTGAGACCGGCCTGATGGCCCCGGCAACGTGGCAGGAGGTCAACCTCGCGAGGCGATTGATAGCGGCCGTGTCCAGACGACTAACTACCTAGCTGCGTCGAGTGGCTGCTTTCGAGGCGCCGAACTTCAGCGCCTGACCGCCTCTTCCGGGTCGATAGTGATCGGTGACGGTGGTCCGCTGTTGCGCAATTGGAAGCGGACATCCGCGACGGCGTTTCACGAACCGCGCTGTGCCTCGTGCCCCCTCGACGGTGTCGCTGTGGCCCTGCTGTCTGCGCATAGGCATATACTGATTTCGGTCATTCACGACACGCTAGGCGGCAGGGTCACACTTACGCTCTTATCGGCCCGCCAGCGCCTTCTACGCTGCCACCGAATGAACAACGGCGCCCCGGTGCAAGCCTCGGGCGGGTTGCGCGTTTTTTGGGCCGGAGCGCGCGTACATTCGAGCGTCACTCGCGCGATAGTCGCGCCGCGAGAGGTTGCTTGTGCGCCTGTCCACTAAGGCTCTCTCAAGAAACTCCCTCAAAGTGATTGATTTGGAAGTTGGTTTTCAAGAGGGCTGCTCGATCGGCACCATAGGCGATCTTGGCTGCGCGCTGGGACAGCGAACGCAGCACGCGCTCACGGTAGCGTTGTTCGTAGTAGTCCTGGCCCTGGTCGGTGTACTCCTGGCCCTTGGTCAACATCGTGTAGATCAGCCGCGCCAGCTTGTGGGCGGTGGCTGTTACGGCCTTCGGCTTGTCCATGCGCGAACACATCCTGCGGTAGTACGCACCCAGGGCCGACTTGCTGGTGCGCAGCGCCGCGGCGGCCAGGCGCAGCGCCTGCGATGCTCGGTTCACGCAGCGTGTCTTGCCGCTCATCACCTTGCCACCCGTGATCTTGGTGCCCGGGCACAAGCCGAGCCAGGAAGTGAAGTGCTTGACGGTGGCAAAGCGCGACATGTCCGCGCCGACTTCCGAGACACCACAGTGCCGTCGTCACATCGATGCCGTCGATGCGCGTGAGGTCCACGCCGCACATCCTGAACAGCTGCGTGCGCAAGTCAAACTTCGGCGCATTGCGCGCCTTGGAGCGCTTCTTGCCCTCGGCCGGCTCGCCGTCGTGAGCCTGCAGGCTTTGCAGCTGCGCTTCGATCTCGCGGTCGCACTCGGCCAGCTGCGTGCCGATGAAGTCGAACAGCGCCAAGGCCTGCTTCAACGCGAACACATGCTCGGCGCGCCAGTTGCCCTGCAGGCTCTTGGCTATGTCTTCGGCGCTGGCATGGATGCGCACGTCCTTGTACGCCGCCAGCGCCAGGCCATCACGCTCGCCAGTCACGATGGCGCGCAAGATCTTCTGTCCTGTGACGCCGACCACGTCGGAGATACGTTGGCGAGTTGGATGTTCATCTGCGTCAGCGCCTTTTGCATGTGCTGCACATGTCGGGCCTGGGCCTTGAGCAGCATCTCGCGCTGGCGCGCCAGCGCGCGCAGCACGCACACCCGCTCGGCCGGACGGAAGGCCGCGCTGAGCAAGCCGTAGGTCATCAATTGCTGCAGCCATTGGCAGTCCAGCACGTCGGACTTGCTCGCCCGAGACGTTCTTCACATGCCGCGCGTTGACCAAGAACACGGTGAAGCCACGCGACTCCAGCAGCTCGAACAGTGGGATCCAGTACACGCCGGTGGATTCCATCGCTACGGTTGACGCCGCAAGCGTGCAGCCAGTCGGCGATGGCGTTGAGGTCGACCGTGAAGCTGGCGAACTCGCGCACCGGCTCATCGTCGCGATCGGGCGGCACGGCCAGAAGTCGATGCACTGCCGATGTCGATGCCGGCGGCGTTGGGGTGGGTGATCGTCAGCGCCGCTCGGGACTTGCCCGGCTTCAGGCTGATGCTTCGATTGCGTTGGGCCATGGCTTGCTCCATCATTCGTTGCGGAATGTGGCGCTGCATCGGGTACGTCGTCTTGCTCACTCTCTCAAACGGAATATCGACCCAGCGGCTGCATACCGCCAAGCCGATTCACCAATGTCGATGACGTCACCCAGGACCACGCTAACCCGCGGGCAGTACGCACCACTGCTACATCGGTCTTCCGCAGCGCCGCATTCCACCTTGCCAGAACCAGCGCACGCAGTGTTTCTTCGGCGCGATTTGCGGCAGCGGGCCGATTACTTCGCTAACCCTTCGCTCCAGCCAACCTGCTACGACTTGCATTGGAGTGCGCAGCCATCGCAGACACAATCGCAGTGGCGATCGTCAACCGAAGCGCTGGCGCTGCGCATGTCGGCACCCGCACCCACCGCTGCCGGCGTGTCCGCCTGGTGTCCGTCCTATGCCGACTCGAAAGGCCGCAATGGCCGCGAAAGGCGCGAAGCCGGCGGACTCACCGGTCGTTGGTAGGCGCCCTGTCGTGACCCTGTCGTTCACGGCAAGTCGATGCCGCGGTCCAGCGCGTCGCTGCGCGCCGTAGGGCGCCAGCGTGGTCAGGCGAGGGATCGTCGACCGCGCCGCCGACCGTGAAGTGATAGAGCGACTGGAACGCAAGGTCCTCGATCCCGAACACCCGATGCACCGGATCGTCGAAGAAGCAGCCGATGCCCGTGGCCCGCACGCCTGCGGCTTCGGCCTCGAGATACAGGACCTGCCCGATCAGCCCCGCTTCCCAGAACAGCCGTCGATAGAACCAGGCCCCATGCGTGAACAGCGCCTCCTGGTACTCGGCGATCATGGCGAGCGAGAAGGCGCCGTCGCCTGCGATGTCCTGGTGGCAGCTGAGCTGCGTCGCGAGCCGCCTGGCGTCGCCGGCCTCGAGCATGCGCAGCGGCAAGTCGGCCGGGCAGCCCGGCGGCGTCGACCATTCGAAGCGTGCGTGCATCGCGCGCTTCAGCCTGTCCATCTTGGCCGGGTCACGAACGAGCAGGTACAGCCCGGGCGCGATGCCATCGACCCGATGAACGAACAAGCCGAGGTGGATCGGTCGGATCCCAGGCCATCGTGTCCCAGGGCATCGGACGCTGGCTCGTTGGCAGATCGACGCGTGGCATCACCCGCGCGAGCATCCGGTAGAAGCGTTCGGCCGCGATCGACGTCCGGCCGTCGCAGGCCAGCAGGCTTCGCCGCTGCAGAATGATCTGTCCGGCCACAGGGCCGTCGGCGCTTGCGCGGCCGTTGCTCTCGACCACCGGCGTTTCGAGCGTGTCGAAGCCCCTGCGCCTCGCCGGCGGGTTTGCGCGTTGCGACGGCGACTTCGTCGATGACCTCCCAGCGCACCGGTTCGTCGCGGCTGAGCCGGTTCGCGGCACCCTGCCAACACTCCCGAGTCAGTTGGTGCGCGAGGGCCGGATCGAGGTCCCGCGCAATCATGTGCATGCGGGCCCGCCGCGCGTCCTCGGCGAGGTCGGTCGGCCAGACCACCAGCACGGCATCCGGGTGCTCGCGCTCGGCACCCGCGAAGTCCTCGGCGCGATTCAGCCCGAGCAAGTCTTCGATCGTCTCGTCGGCCAGGCCATGCAGCAGCCGACGCGCTCCAGCCTAGTGTCGCGGCGGCGATCCGCAGCGCGCCGATCGCGTGTCCCGCGTCATGCTGGCAATAGCGGAACGCGCGCTCGCCGTACTTCCACGCCTCGCGCCAGTGGATCGACGAAAGCCCGAACAGGAATGCCTGCGCCGGGAATCCGCGCATCAACGCCGTGAACAGCAGCATGCTGCAGACTGCGCGCCGTTCGAGCCCGTGCTCGCGCGGCGCGTAGTGGTACAGGCCCGGAGCGTCGCCAAGCCCGGGCAGCGCACCGATCAGCAGGTAGCCCTCGGTCGGATGCAGGTTGCCGCTCGACGGATTGCAGCGCAGCGCCCAGCGCGTGGCGCCGGCTTGCTTCCAGGCGGAGATGGCCAGCGCGTACTGCAACAGGCGCGACAGCGAGCGGATCGTCAGCGCCGCGCTCGGCACCGAACCGTGACGGTACAGGTCGTCGTAGCGGGGCGACAGCGGCTCCTCGTGGCACCGAGCAGCGGCAGGCGGATCAGCGGCGCGCCCTCGTAGCGGCGAAACGGACTCGGCTGGTTCGCCCAATCGAGCTGCGCCGGGGCCGGTCGCATAGCGGTTGAAGCGATGCTTGGTCCGCTCGTGATAGCGCATCGCCGCTTCGATCTCGTCGGTGTCGTGCATGGCGCCGATCTCCTTGCGAATTGCTGTCACCTTGCCGCGACCGAGCGCAAGAGCAGTCGTGTGTCAGGCGCGGCGCGTGACCGTGGTTGGCGGAGAGAGTGTCCTGTCAAGCCCGCGCTGACGCACGCTTTCCGCGAGGTTCGGATCGTTTTCCGCCAGTCATTCCGCCGCATGCTACGCATGATGATCGGACAGTAGGCGGCGGCATCGACGCTACCGACGTTCAACGCGCTCCTCGTGTCAATAGCCCATCGTGCCTTTTCGTTGGCCTGAGAGCTAGCTGACGCGCACGAAGGTCAGCTACCGGCGGCGGATTCAATTGATCGACGCAACACACTGATCACTGCGTAGGCAGAAGGAGTGTTGCAGATGAGGTACCGGACGCGGACCTACTACACAGACGCTCAGAAGGCATTGATGTGGGAGCGATGGAAGGAAGGCTGGACGCTCCATCAGATTGCTCAGCTGTTCAATCGAGCACACACGTCGGTGCAGGGAATCCTGTCCCGGACGGGTGGCATTCGGCCACCGGCACGAAGCCGCTGCGACACGGCGCTGTCGCTGGCCGAGAGAGAGGAAATCTCACGCGCCATGGTGGAAGGCCAGTCGATTCGTTCGGTTGCTGCGCGGCTCGGTCGGGCGCCATCAACAATCAGCCGCGAGATCAAGCGCAATGGCGGTCAATCGGACTATCGGGCCATCGAAGCAGACAGCGCTGCTTGGGATCGTGCGCTTCGTCCGAAGCACTGCAAACTGGTCGAGAACATAGCGTTGGCACGCATCGTGACCGACAAGCTTCGGCTGCTGTGGTCGCCGGAACAAATCGCCGGATGGCTCAAGCATACTTATCCGCGCGACGAGAGCCATCGCGTGTCACACGAGACCATCTACCGTAGCCTCTTCATCCAGGCGCGTGGTGCCCTGAAGAAAGAGCTGCTGCAGCACTTGAGACGCACGCGCGGCATGCGTCGGTCTCGGCATCACACGCAGAAGACCGACATCCACGGGCAGATCGTTGGCGCCGTGTCGATCAGCGAGCGACCTGCGTCGGCCGAGGATCGTGCGGTGCCTGGTCACTGGGAGGGAGACCTGCTGTTCGGCAGCCACAACAGCCAGATCGCAACGCTGGTCGAGCGCCAGACGCGGTACGCGATGCTCGTAAAGGTGGGCGCCAAGGACACGGAGACCGTCGTCAACGCGCTGATCAAGAATGCTCGCAAGCTGCCTCAAGAGCTCTACAAGTCGCTGACATGGGATCGAGGCAAGGAGATGGCCGGCCACAAGCGATTCACGCTTGCGACCGACATCCAGGTCTACTTCTGTGACCCACAGAGCCCTTGGCAACGCGGCAGCAACGAGAACACCAACGGCCTGCTCAGGCAGTACCTGCCCAAGGGCATCGACATCTCGAGCTATTCACAAGCCAAGCTCAACGCCGTGGCGCGACAGTTGAACGAAAGGCCGAGAAAGACTCTCGGCTTCAAGACGCCGGCTGAGATGTTCAGCCAGACCGTTGCGTCGACCGGTTGAATCCGCCGCCAGAAGCATCGGTGATCGGGCGGGTCCGTTGCCTGCGGAGCTCTCCATAGACTGGTAGTACCAGCCGTAAAGGAGAGATTGAAATGACGTACTACACCGGAATCGACGTGTCGCTGCGATCAGTCTCGATTTGCGTCGTCAATGACAAGGGTGAGGTCTGCCTCGAGGCCAAGGTGGCCGCCGAGATTGACGCCATCGTGGAGTGTTTGCACCGCTTCGATCGCGACGTGAGGTCGGTGGGCTTCGAGGCCGGCACACTCACGCAATACCTGACCTATGGCCTGCAGGCGGCGGGCTTTGAAGTCATTTGCCTGGAAGCGCGCCAGGTCAGCGTCACGCTGGCGGCGATGCGCAACAAGACCGACCGCAACGACGCACGCGGCATTGCGCAGATCCTGCGAACCGGTTGGTACAGCCGAGTGCATGTCAAGAGCCTGCACAGCCACCAGGTGCGCGCACTGCTGGCCAGCCGCAAGGCCATCCTGAAGAAGTGCGTCGATCTGGAGAATGAACTGCGCGGGCTGCTCAAGGTGTTCGGCATCCGCCTGCCCAGTCGGGTCGGGCATGGTGCATTCGACGCCGAGCTGCGCCAGACCGTGTCCGGCGACGAGATGCTCGCCTGCGCGCTCGTGCCATTGCTGGACGCCAGGACCGTGCTCTACAAGACCTACCTGAAGCTGGACAACACGGTCAAGGCTCTGGTGCGCGTCGATCCCATCTGCCGGCGCTTGATGTCGATACCGGGTGTCGGTCCGGTCACGGCATTGACGTTCAAGGCTGCCGTCGATGACCCGGGCCGCTTCAAGTCCTCCCGCACGGTGGCGGCGCACTTCGGCCTGACACCGCGGCGCTTCCAATCCGGCGAGCTCGACAACCCCGGACACATCTCCAGGGCCGGTGATGCCGATGTTCGCTCGGCGCTGTATGTTGCAGCTCACTCGCTGCTGACTCGCAACGCCCAGTGGTCCTCGTTGAAGTCCTGGGGCGTGCGTCTTGCCAAGACACGAGGTCACCGACGGGCGGTCATCGCCGTGGCGCGCAAGCTCGCGGTGATCCTGCATCGCATGTGGATCGATGGATCGCAGTTCCGTTGGGGGCCGGCGCCGGCACAAGCGTAGGCGCCAACAGACCACAGGAGCTCAAGGGCTCAAGCAAGAGCGTCTAGGTGTGAACGATGGTCCGGGTGAAGCCGCAAATGACTGCTGCGCATCGAGCGCGTCCAAAAGCGTGGCTCCCCGCTCCGTCTGACCAATGCGTGCAGCGTCGATCAAGGTCGAGCCGACTGCGTAGAGAAGCGTGACTCACACCGACACGTCCTGGAACAGCACTGAACATCAACCGGAGAAGCTCAACAGCTTGACAAACGCGCCCGATCAGAGAAGCCGTCATTCGTCGAACCGTCCCTGAAGCGGACCGTGGACTTCAGAGGAGCGCCCAGACGCAGGATCGAGTTCGCACGACTGCGGTTCGGCATCACCTGGGTTTCAGGGTCAGAGCCGACAAGGACTAGGCTTGCGAACATTGCAAGAGCCTCTGAAGGCGGGTAGTGTCGATGCCGCGGCAGCGGCGGTCGAGAAGCTGATCGATGACTCGCGGGGTGAGGCAGTCAGACAGATCGAAGTACTTCACGCCGCCGGTCCGCGCACCGGCGGTAGCTGACACGCGCTCAGCCCAGAGCCATTCGAGCACCGGCAACGGCCCAGCCGCCGTCAACCGGAAGCACGGCGCCGCTGATGTAGCGCGCTGCATCGGACGCGAGAAACAGACATGCGTCGGCGACGTCCTGAGGCGTCCCCATGCGACGCATCGGCACCGCTTGAATGACGCCTTGTCGCGCCGACTCGTCGGGCGCCAGCCGCGCCATGCCCTCGGTGCCATCGATGGGGCCGGGGATCACCGAGTTGATGCGCACACCTTCTGGTCCCCACTCGATGGCCAGCGTCTTGGTGATCATGTCTACACCGGCCTTGGCCGCGCACACGTGCACCTGCATCGCCATGGCAACGATCGCCTGCGGCGCTGAAATGCTGATCACGCTGGCGCCCGGCTTCGTCAGGTGTGGCCAGGCCGCACGCATCACATTGAAGGTGCCCAGCAGATCGATGTCGACCACCGACTTGAATCCATTGGGGCTCAAGGTCGCGGCGGCCGCGGGAAAATTGCCCGCAGCGCCCGATACCAGCACATCGATCTTGCCGTGTCGTTGCACGAAGGCCGCGAGCGCATCGGCCACCGCCTGAGGCTCGCGCACATCGAGGCTGAAACCCTCGGCGGGGACCTCGGGCGTGGACAAGCGCGCGACCGCGGCGTCCACCTTGGCCTGGCTGCGGCTCGCCACGCCGATCCGGGCGCCGGCGGCGACGAAGGATTCGGCAATGCCTAGATTGATGCCGCTCGTGCCACCGAAGATGAAGACGTTCTTGCCGCTGAAATCGAATGAAAAGTTCATGTGTGAAGTCCCTGTTGCGAGGAGACAAGCGTTCAGCTGGCCGATGCGCCCAGGTCGACCTCGACCCGGCCTTCGTGCACGCGGGCCGGGTAGGTGCGCAGCGCGAAGCCGCCCGCGCCGCGGGGGCAGCCAGTGGCAACGTCGAAGCGCAACCCGTGCGCGCGGCACTGGATCGTGGTGCCCTCGAGTTGGCCGGTGGCGAGCGACGCGCCGGCATGCGGACAGCTGTCGGCGATGGCATGCACGGTGCCCTGGATACGGAACAGCGCAATCTCGTGTCCACCGCGGCGGGCAAACCAGCGGCCGCCGTCAGCAAGTTCGTGGTCACCGAGCACGTCGGTCCACTCCGCGTGATGCCCGGTGGGGCACGCTGGTTTAGGGGCGGGGTGGTCGGAAGTCGACATGTCGTTGTCCTCGTAGATCGCCATGACGCGGATTGTTCGTGAGCGCGGTCCCGTTGACTTGACGTTCAGGGACATTGACTTGCCAATACGTGGCGCCCGCGCACCAGATTCACCCGCGGATCAACTTTTCGTGCCCTTGCCGCGGGCCATCCCGGTCCGTTGCGACTTGACTTGTCGTGCCGCGATGCCGAACTGCTGCCGATGCCAGCGCGAGAACGCGCTCGATGCCGAGAACCCGAGCAGCGCCGACACTTCGGTCAACGAGCGCGCACCGTCCTTCAGGTAGCGCGCGAAGAGGTCGCGCCGCAGGTTGTTGACGAGCGCGCTGAACGAGGTCCGCTCGTCGGCCAGTCGACGCGCCACCGTGCGCCGGTCGATGCCCAGGTGCTGGGCCACCACCTCGACGCGGCACAGGCCACGCGGCAACAGCAGCACCACGAGTTGGTGCACGCGATCGCTCATGCGCGAGCTCGTGTCCAGCGTCTGTTCGAGCAGGCGCTGGGCATAACGCACCATCACCGGGTCGGCGCCGGGGTTGGGTACGTCGAGGTCGGCGGCGTTGCAGACGATGCCATTGAACTGGTGGCCGAACTCGACCGCGCGGCCGAACAGGCGCCGGTGCACCGTCAGACTGCCTGGCTTCGGGTGCGTGAAGCAGACCAGGCGCGGCTGCCAGCTCGCGCCCATGAAGATCTGCAGCACGCGGAAGGTGACGCCGACCGCCAACTCGGTGGACTGGCGCAGCGAAGCCCGCCCTTCGACCGTCAGCTCCAGCCGGACGACCACCAGGTTGCTGTGCTGCTCGACGCCGATCGTCAACGCCTCGTTGTGCGCATGGAGATGGTGCGTCACCGCCTCCAGCGCGTCGCGCAGCGTCGGCTCGTCGCGCACCAGCAGGCCCAGCGGGCCCAGGTTCGACAGGCGCCGCGATTCCGCCAGACGCAGGCCGAAAGCCGGTTCATGCCCGCGTTGGGCCGCCAGTTCCAGCAGATGGGCGATGGCGCGCGCAGGCACCTTCAGGTCGGGGTCGTCCAGGCAGCGCTGCGGCAGGCCGGCATCGACCAGCAGCGCGCGCGCGTCCACGCCGCACGACGCTGCCACATCGGTGAAGGAGGTCAGCACGGCGCTGCGAATGAGGGCGGTCATCGGGCTGAATAAGGCACGAGTCGGTCGACGACGAGCCGGCAGCTATGTCCCGAAATGCTAAGTCGATTTCCCGATCGGTCAAGTCAGAACGGGCCTTACCCGGAAGACTATCGACCTGAAGCAACACCTCTCCAAGGACCTCAACATGACCATCACCCCGACCTCCAGCTGCCACACCGCTATGCGACCGCATGCGTGCGATCGGCGAATGGAATCCGAACTGGGATCCGTTCTACGAACTCGACCCCGACTGGACCGAGAAATTCATGACCATGGGCGTGGCACCGATGCGCTCAGGCGTGCTCGACGCCAAGACGATGGAGTTCCTCGCCATCGCCGTCGATGCCTCGTGCACCCACATGTACGGCCCCGGCGTGCGCCGCCACATCCGCAAGGCGCTGAAGCTCGGCGCCACCCAGGAAGAAATCACCGCCGTGCTGCAGCTCACCAGCGTGCTGGGCATCCACACGATGAGCCTGGGCGCACCGATCCTGCACGAAGAACTGGCGCGCGCACGAAGCCGCCGACGTCCCTCTCCCGCTGAACCCATCACCCCCAAAGGACACCCACATGCAATTCCTCGACGACTCCCTGCTGCCCGAAAACCAGCAACCCCTGGTGATCCAGGTCGCCCCCTACGGCCCCGAATTCCTGCCCGGCGATTCCGACGACATCCCGGTGACGATGGACGAGCAGGTGCAAAAGGCGGTGGACTGCTGGAACGCCGGCGCCACCGTGCTGCACGTGCATTGCCGCGAAGCCGACGGCAAGGGCAGCAAGCGCCTGTCGATGTTCAACGAGCTGCTGGCGCGCCTGCGCGTGGCGGTGCCGAAGATGGTGCTGCAGGTCGGCGGCTCGATCTCCTTCGCCCCCGAAGGCGAGGGCGCCGACGCCAAGTGGCTGAGCGACGACACGCGCCACATGCTGGCCGAGCTGAATCCGAAGCCCGACCAGGTGACGATCGCCATCAACACCAACCAGATGAACGTCTGCGAGTTGCTGACTGCCGACGACGTGGCCGGCACCTCGCTGGCGCTGCCGGCGTACCAGGCCGCCTACAGCGAGATGACCTTCTCGTCCGGCCCGGCCTTCGTGGCCGAGCACCTGAAGCGGCTGCAGGCCGCCGGCATCCAGCCGCACTTCATGCTCGGCGACGCCGGCCAGCTCGAGACCGTCGAGCGGCTGATCCGCCGCGGCGTGTACACCGGCCCGCTGGTGCTCAACCACGTGATGATCGGCGGCGGCGCGGACGGCCCGAACCCGTACAACATGATGGAGTTCATCCGCCGCGTGCCCGCCGGCGCGGTGCTGACCATCGAGGGCCTGATGCGCAACGTGCTGCCGCTGAACACGATGGCCATCGCGATGGGCCTGCACGTGCGCGTGGGCATCGAGGACAACCTGTGGGGCAAGAAGGGCGAGCGCCTGAGCAGCGTCAAGCAGATCGAGCAGACGGTGCGCATCGCGCGCGAGCTGTACCGCGAAGTCGCCACCGGCGAGCAGGCCAAGCAGATCTACCAGATCGGCACGTCATACAAGAGCGCCGACGAGACGCTGGCCAAGCTCGGCTACGAACCCAACCGCCGTGCCGGCGAACGCGGCTCGCCGCTGCGCCTGGCCGCCTGATCGATTCACCCCTTTCACTCATTCACTGGAGACACTGACATGCAACATTCCAAGAAACCCGCTGCGCCGCGCCATGCTCGGCGCCATCGCCGGCGCTGCCCTGCTGGCCACAGCGCCGGCCGCGCTGGCGCAGGCCTACCCGAGCAAGCCGATCCGGCTGGTCGTCGTCGCGCCGGCTGGCGGCAGCTCCGACATCGTCGCGCGCACGTTGGCCGACGGCCTGACGCCGCTGCTCGGCCAGACCGTGATCGTCGACAACAAGCCCGGCGGCCTGGGCGCCATCGGCGTGCAGGACCTGCTGTCGGCGCCGCGCGACGGCTACAGCTTCCTGATCGGCCCGAACGGCCTGGTCAGCGAAGTCCCGCACATCGCCAAGCCGCGCTTCGATCCGTTCAAGGACATCAAGCCGCTGGCCGAGCTGTCGCGCTCGGGCCTGGTGATGGTCGGCAACTCGGCGCTGCCGGCGTCGAACCTGAAGGAGGTGGTCGCCTATGTGAAGGCCAATCCGGGCAAGGTGAGCTACGCCTCGTACAGCACCGGCACGGTCTCGCACATCATGGGCGTGGAGCTCAACAGGCTGGCCGGCCTGGACATGACGCATGTCGGCTACAAGGGCTCGCCGCCGGCGCTGCAAGACGTGATGGGTGGCCATGTGGCGCTGATGTTCGACGGCCCCGCGACCTCGATCCCGATGCTCAAGACCGGCAAGTTGAAGGCCTTCGCCGTCAGCTCGCCCAAGCGCATGAGCGTGCTGCCCGATGTGCCGACCTTCACCGAACTGGGCTATGCGCAGATCGACGACATCGCCTGGATCGGCCTGTGGACCACGCCCGACGTGCCCGCCGACATCCAGACCAAGGTCCGCGAGGCAACGCTGAAGGTGCTGCAGCAGTCGAAGGTGGCCGAGCGCTTCAAGGAGCTGGGCACGGATGTCGGCCAGCCGCTGACGCCCGAGCAGATGTCGCAGTCGCTGCGCGCGGCCTCCGACAAGCATGGCGCCCACCTGAAGACCATCGGCTTCAAGCCGGACTGAGCTGGCGCACAGGGCCTGGAAGGGCCTGCGAACCCTGCCGTGCACACTGCAACCCTCAATCCGTACTTCCGGTACCTGGAGAACGATCGATGAAAACCGTCCGCATGATGCTGAGCCTCGCGTGCATCACCCTGCTGCCCGCAAACTCCGCTCTCGCGCAGAACCCGACGCCCGCCAAGCCGGCCGCCTCGGCCCTGACGATCGACATGAGCAGTCTGGCGGCCAGGTCTTGGACCGGCGACCTCGACGGCATGATCGAACGGCGGACGATCCGCGTGCTGACCACCAGCAGCAAGACCTTCTTCTTCGTCGACAAAGGTGTCAATCGCGGCATCGTCGCCGACGCCTTCAAAGTGTTCGAGGACGACCTCAACAAGAAGCTCGCCGCCGAGGGCAAGCTCAAGAACAAGAACCTGAAGGTGCGCGTGGTGTTCATCCCGGTGCCGGGCGATCGTCTGTTGCCTTCCTTGGCTGCCGGCAAGGGCGACATCGCTGCCGGCAACATCACCGTCACGCCGGAGCGCCAGAAGATGGTGGAATTCGCCGCCGCCAACGCGAGCAACGTGAGCGAAGTCGTCGTCACGGGTCCGGCCTCTGCGGCCCTCTCCAGCGTGGACGACCTTGCTGGCAAGGAAGTGTTCGTTCGCAAGTCGTCCAGCTACTACGAGAGCATCGTTGCGCTGAACAAGAAGTTTGCGACGGAAAAGAAGGCGCCGCTGCTGGTCAAGGAAGCGCCCGAGACGCTGGAGGACGAAGATCTGCTCGAGATGCTCAATGCCGGACTGGTGGCGACGGTGGTCGTCGACAAGCACATCGCGGACTTCTGGAAGCAGGTGTTCCCCAAGCTCACCGTGCACGACCGCATCACGCTGCGCAATGGCGGCGAGATCGCCTGGGCAATCCGCAAAGGCAGCCCGCAGCTCAAGGCGGCGTTGGACGAGTTTGTCGGCCGCAACAAGATCGGCACCTCGACGGGCAATCAGTTGCTGACGCGCTATCTGAAGAACGCCAAGTACGTGAAGAACGCGGCCTCGGTGGAAGAGCGCAAGAAGTTCGAGGAGCTGCTGCAGTACTTCCGCAAGTACGGCGACCTGTACAAGGTCGACCCGATCTTGATGGCCGCACAGGGCTACCAGGAGTCGCAGCTCAACCAGAACGCCAAGAGCTCGGTCGGCGCGATCGGGGTCATGCAGGTGATGCCCGCCACCGGCAAAGAGTTGAAGGTGGGTGACATCACGCAGACCGAGGCCAACATCCACGCCGGCATCAAGTACATGCGCTTCATGATCGACCAGTACTACGCCAAGGAGCCGATGACCGATCTCGACAAGGCGCTGTTTGCCTTTGCGTCCTACAACGCCGGGGCCGGCCGCATCTCGTCGTTGCGCAAAGAGGCCGCCAAGCGCGGACTCGACCCAAACGTCTGGTTCCACAACGTGGAGTACGTGGTGGCCGAGAAGATCGGCCAGGAGACGATCACCTACGTCAACAACATCTACAAGTACTACATCGGATACCGCCTTGTCCTGGAGAGCCAGGCTGGGAAGAAGGAAGCGGCCGAGAAGGTCAAGGTTGGGACCAAATAGCATCGGGCCGCTCGGAGGGGCGCTCCAGCCGACGTGCTACCGCCTGCGGCCTTCGCACACGGCTGAGCTCAACCGTTAGGAACGTAGCTCACGCGCGCGAACGTCTGCTGCAGTATCGAGCAGGCGTCCGCTTTGGGGTCGGGACCCGTCACTCACGCACCCGTCATCCACTCACGGCTCGCCGCCGGTCCACTCGCGCAGCGCCAGCCACTCGCGCCGCGTGCGCGGGCCGTAAGTGGCGAACGTCGGCTGCGGGTCGTTCAGGTAGTCGAGCTTGCTCTTCTGCACGCGGTCCTTCGCCAGCTTGCGGCGCATCGCGTCGGGCTTCAGGCCGTACACCTGCGCGGCATTGAGGCCGAACACCTTGCGCTTGAGCTGACGGCGTCAGCTCGGGATAACCGAAGCGCTGCTGGAACTCGCGGCTGATCTGGAACGCGCGGAACGCCTGGATCTGGTCCTGCGGGCTGCCGTACCAGATCGAATCGGTGCCCCACAGCACACGGTCTTCGCCGAAGGTCTTGAACAGCTTGCCCATCAGGTGCGCGGCCTGGTCGGGGTCGCGCATCACGTAGCGCCAGGTGCTGCCGAGCTCGGCGTAGACGTTGCTCGGGTTGCCGGCCTCCTGCATCGAGCGCACCAACACGTCGACGCCGGCCTTGGCTTGCGCGTCGTATGGGCCCTCCTTGACGCTGGGGTCGAAGCCCGAGTGGTAGATCAGGAAGGTCATGTCCGGGTGGCGCTTGGCCACCGAGCCGATGTCGCGCGAGGTCGAGTATTCGTAGCCGCGCTGGCCGAACGGCAGGCCCTTGTGCACGGCGATGCGACGCACGCCGAGCTTGCGCGCGCGCTCGATGAACGGCGTGCCGAACTTGTCATCGTCGAGATAGAAGCCCGCCGCGCCATCGCGTGGGCCGAACTGCGTGTAGGTCTTGAATGCGGCCACCGGGAACTGAGCGGCCTGCGCGTCCATGCCGTCGATCTCGCCCGGCAGCGTGGGCATGCAGCGGCCGTGCAGCAGCAGCCGCTCGCTGCCGTCGAGCGCGTTGGCCGCCGCGCGCGTGGCGCCGGCGGCCTCGAAGTCGAGTGGATTGGTCGCCAGGCCGCCCGGCACGTGCGACAGCACCCCCATCGCGGTGTCGCTATCGAAGAACACGTCTTTCAGCATCGCGCCGCTGGAAAAACACTCCACGTGGTCGGCCTTGCCGCAGTTGCTGTTGGGCATGCCGCGAAACGCGTTGGGGCCTGCGCCCTGCCGCCAGGCGCCTTGCGGGTTCACGTGGTGCAACTGCACGTCGAAGATGAATTCGTCGCCGCCGAGCGCTGCCTGCGCCGCCATCATCTCGAGCGGGCCCTCGGCGGGCAGCACGTAGTGGCCGCCGCGTTGCCCTGCCGCGGCGAACGCCCTGTTGAACGCGCCGAGCGTGGCCGCCGCACCGAGCATCGATTGCAGGTAACTGCGCCGGCTCGCAGCGACCCGGCGCGCCCCGGCGTCGATCGCCTCGTGCGCCAGCGCGCGCGCATGGCGTGCGGCGGCGCCGAGCGGCACCGGCTCGAATTCGCCGTTGGACGTGCTGTCGAGCTTGATCGGCAAACGATCCGGATGCGGTTCACGCTGCGCGGCCATCACGGTCTCCTGCTGTCGGTGGGCCACCATAGTTCGGCCAGCGCCGCTTGCCAAGCGGCCACGCGGTTGTCCGCGCCGCCGGCGCGGATGTGCTGCGTTATCGCTTGCCGCGCGCGGCCGGCAACGACAGCGGGGTGTCGCTCGGCGCGATCACGAAGGCCGCGCCACGCGGCAGCAGCTCGGCCGGCTCGCGTTGCATGCCGTCGATGCGTGCCGGCAGCGGAATGTCTTCGGCGAGCGCGCGCACGAATGCGTCCAGGCGTTCGCCGCCGCCGCAGGCGTGGATCACGACGCCGCGTCCGACGTTGGCCACCCAGCCGCGCAGCCCGTACGCGATGGCGAGCTGCTGGGCGCTGGCCCGAAAGCCCACGCCCTGCACACGCCCCGTGATGCGGATCATCTCGGCACGCTCGTCGGCGCCGGGCGACGAGCCCGACGCGTTCATCGCGGCTCACCCGCTGCCGTGTGCGGCTGCGCTTCGCTGTCGCGGCCGAGCACCTCGTCGATCAACGCGCGCATGCGGCGCCAGTGGCTGCCCTCCCAGAACACGCGTGCACAACCCTCGCAGGCACTGAAGCGTTCGAACAGCGCCGCCACACGCGGCGGCAGCGTGGGCAGCACCTGCGCCTTGTCGAATCGACACCAGGTTGGCGTTGCAGTGCAGGCAGCGGGTGAACGGGCGGGCAGCGCGCGCAAGGTCGAGCCGATCGAAGACCTCGCGCAGTTGCAGAGGCGAGCGCAGCGCGCGCACGTACATGCCGTGCGTGATGCTGCTGCGCTTGAGCAGCTCGCGGTCGCGCGTCAGCACGATGCGGTGTTCGCTGGCCGCCAGCCGCTCGATCTCGTCATCGGCAAAGTTGTTGTCGTACAGCGTGTCGAAGCCCATCATGCGCAGCAGGTGCGCCAGGCCGCCGAGGTGGGCGTCGGCCACGAAGCGGCTCACGCGCAATGGCTGCTCGCGCAGGCGCAGCAGCGGCGTGACGTCGAAGGCTTCGAAGGTGGGATACACCGCGACGCGGTCGCCGTCGGCGAGCAGCCGATCGAAGCCGACCGACTCGCCGTTGAGCAGGATCAGCTCGACCTCGGTGTGCGGCACGCCGAGTGCCTCGATCATGTGCTTGGTGGTCGCCGCGCGCGCGCACGGCGCGCTGAACTCGCGGCCGCGCCGCTCGGGCGCCAGAAAGTCGTTCAGCTCCTCGTAGAAGCGGAACGTGGCGTGCACCGGCGCGCCGGGCGGCGGCTGGCCAGCGGTCGGTGCGCTCGGGCGGTTCAGCGTGCGCATGCACGACAGACTAGACCAATCGGCCGTGCATGGCACGCGACGGCAGCGCCGTCCCCACCGCCGGCCCGCGCCGGCGCGAGGGCACCGCGGTGCGCGCCGCGCCCGGAGGCGCGTCAGTGATGCGGATGCCGCGTGGTCAGGAACTGCAGCGTCGCCGCGCGCGTCTGCGGCGAGTTGAGGATGCCCAGGTGCGCGGTGCCGAGGATCGGGTCGAACGCGCCCTGGCCGGTGAGATCGAGCTGCCTTGCGCCCTTCAGCGTGGCGCTGCGCGAGAAGTCGGTCGGCTGCCCGAAGCTGTCTTCGGCCGGCACCGGCGCGAATCAGGCCGTCCTGCAGCGCGAAGTAGACGAAGCTGGTGTCGGCGTTGCGGATCACCAGGATACTGCGTCGGCCCCGGCGTGTCGTCGCCCTTGTTCAGCAGCTTGCAGGAACGGCGTGTTCGGCGAGCCGAGCTCGACGCAGACCTCGCTGCTGCGGCGTGAAGCCGCCGGCGCCGGCGCCTGGTAGTAGTTCAGCCGGATTCGGCGAGCAGTTGATGATGCCGTGATTGGGCCCGTCGATCGCCACGAAGCGGCGCACGCGATGCGTGCGGCGTCGTCCTGGCGGATCCACTCGCGCGCGATCGTCACGCCCAGGCTGTGCGCGACGATGTCGACTTCGTTCGCGCCGGTGAACTCGAGCACCGCGGCGACGAAGCGGCGCAGGTCGGGCACGTTGGCGGCGTTGGTGTGCGCGATGCTCGAGCGTGCGCGTGTCTGGTCGGCCGGCCAGGTCGCACTGGTCACCCTCGTAGCCGATGCCCCACAGCTCGCTGGTCGCGTAGCCGCTGTCGGCGAAGAACTGCGCGAAGCGCCTGCATGCGGCCGAACGGGTTGCAGTCGGTCGGAAACGGCGTGTCGTTGTTGCCGTGGATGAAGATCACCGGCGTGCGGTGCACCGGCCCGGCGGCGCCGAAGCCGATGAGCGGCTTGCCGAGCGACGCGTCTTCGATCACCGGGAAGTCCGCCGGCAGCGTGGTGCCGACGGTGCCGGCGGCCTGCAGCGATGCCGCAGGCCAAGCGCGCGAGGCCGGCGGCGACGAAATCGGGTCCAGCGTGGGATCATGGTCGTCTCCTTCGGGGTGGATGGTGCCGGTCACGCAAAGAAGCGTTCGACCAGCGCAAACTGCTCGGGCGTGTTCAGCGCCGGCGCATGGCCGCAGCCCGGCATCGTGACCACCACGGCGCGCGGGCCGCGGTTGCGCATTCGCTCGGCCACCTCGGGCAGCAGCAGGTCGGAGCTCTCGCCGCGCAGGCACAGCACCGGGATGTCGAGCGCGTCCCAGGCCTCCCACAGCTCGTAGTCGTCGGGGTGGTGCGGTGAACTGCCGCACCATCGCCGGGTCGTAGTGCGGCGTCACGCGGCCGTCGGGCAGGCGGCGCGTCGAGGTCTCGGTCAGGCGGCGCCACTGCGCGTCGCTCAGCCAGCCGTAGGGCTTGTAGACGGTGCGGAAGTACGCCTCGAGCTCGCTGACGGTGGCGAAGGCCGCGCGGGCTGCCGGCATAGGTGCGGATGCGCTCGCATGCGCCGCCTGCGGCAGCTCGCGGGCCGATGTCGTTGAGCACCAGGCTGCGGATGCGGCCGCGCAGCGCTGGCCGGCCGCCGCGCAGCAGGCCGATCGCGCCGCCCATCGAGGTGCCGAGCCAGTGGCACGCGGTCGATGCCCGAGCTGGTCGAGCAGCGCCGTCGGCGAGCTGCGCGTAGAACGCGAGGCAGTATTCGCGGTCCGGGTCGGGGCTCCACTGGCTCAGGCCGCGGCCGATGGTGTCGGGGCAGATCACGCGGTAGCGCTGCGACAGGTGCTGCGGCGATGTCGTCCATGTCGCGGCCGGTGCGCGCCAGGCCGTGCCAGGCGATCACCGACTTCGGCGTGCTCGCGCGCCCCACTCGGTGTAGTGCAGCTCGCGGCCTGCGCAGCTGCAGGTAGTGTCGAGCGTGAGGCGCTCATGGTCGATGCGCGCTCCCGGCTCGCTACGCGCGCCAGCGCGCAGCCGCCCGACGATGCCGGTCGGGAAGTGGTAGACCGACAGCACGAACAGCACGCCCAGCCACAGCAGCCAGCGGTCGGGCGACACCAGCTGCGACAGCCACCGGCACGCCGTCGACGCGCGCGCCGCTGCCGAGCTTCAGCAGGTCCTGCAGGTAGTTCTGCGCCACCACGAAGAGCACCGCTGCCGATCACCGCGCCGTAGATCGTGCCCATGCCGCCGATCACGACGATCAGCAGGATGTCGAGCATGATCTCGAAGCGACAGCGTGGTGTCGGGCCCGTTGTAGCGCAGCCAGAGCGCCAGCAGCGCGCCGGCCAGCGTGGCGAACAGCGCCGACAGCACGTTGCTCAGCGTGCGGTACACCACCGTGCGGTAGCCGATCGCCTCGGCGCGGAAGTCGTTCTCGCGGATCGCCTGCAGCACGCGGCCGAACGGCGAGTTGACGATGCGCAGCAGCGCCAGGAACAGCACCACCGCCGCGACGAACAGCAGGTAGTAGCTGATGAAGCCGGCCGTCGATGCGTGACGCCGAGGAACGGCGTCTTCGAACGGCTCGAACGCCGGGCTCAGCACGCTCGGGCTTCTTGAAGGTGAGGCCGTCCTCGCCGCCGGTGAAGTCCGACAGCTGCGAGGCCAGCGTCTGGAAGGCCGCCGCCACGGCCAGCGTGATCATCGCGAAGAAGATCGCCTTCACGCGCAGGCTGAACAGGCCGATCACCAGCGACAGCACCAGCGAGATCAGCCAGCGCCACCAGCCAGCGCCGAGCGAGCACCGCGCCGCAGCTCGGCGCCCAGCTGCGTGCTGGCGATCGCCACGCCGTAGGCGCCGATGCCGAAGAACATCGTGTGCGCGAAGCTGACGATGCCGGTGTAGCCGAGCAGCAGGTCGTAGCTGGCCACCAGCACGATGAACACCAGCATCTTGGCCGCCGACGTTGAGCGCCTTGCTGCCGGGGAAGAGGAACGGCGCGAACGCCAGCGCCGAGCAGCATCAGCGACCAGCACCACCGCCAGCCAGCGGCTGCGCGGCAGGTCGTGGGAGAGCAGGCGGTTCAGCATGGCGTTCATCGGTTGGTCACCGGGTACACGCCCTGCGGCCGCCACAGCAGGATCGGCCACCATCAGCCCGATGTTGGAGAACAGCGCCACCTTCGGCGCCAGGAAGCCGGTGTAGTTGGCCATCAGCCCGACCAGCAGCGCGCCGACGAAGCAGCCGAGCGTGGAGCCCAGGCCGCCGATGATGATGCACGATGAAGATCAGCACGTTGACCTGCGCGCCGATCTGCGGGATCACGTTCTGCTGGTACAGGCCCCACATCACGCCGCCCAGGCCGGCCAGCGCGCTGCCGGCGACGAACACGCCGACGAACAGGCGGCGGATGCGGTAGCCGAGCGACTCGACCATCTCGCGGTCCTGCACGCCGGCGCGGATCAGCAGGCCGATCTTGGTGCGGTTCAGCGTCCAGAGCAGCGCGCCGAACACCAGCAGGCCGATCGACCACCGCCAGCACGCGGTACTTCTCGACCGCCGCGTCGCCGAGCAGGAACGAGCCGCGCAGCGCCTCGGGCAGCGGCAGCGGGATCTGCGCCGGGCCCCAGATCACCTTGATCAGCTCCTCGCCGATGATCATGCCGCCCATCGTGATGAGGATCTGCTTCAGGTGCTGGCCGTACACCGGCCGCACGATGCACGCGCTCGAAGGCCAGGCCGACGGCGCCGGCCACCAGCATCGCGACCAGCATCGCGGCGAACACCGCCACCAGGTTGCGCCAGCAGCCGGATCGCCGGCGTCCAGTCGCCCATGCCGCCCATCACGCTGGTGGCGACGAAGGCGCCGAGCGCGATGAACACGCCGTGGCCGAAGTTCAGCACGTCCATCAGGCCGAACACCAGCGTCAGGCCCGAGGCGATGATGAAGATGATCATGCCCATCGCCAGGCCGGCGACGGTGAGCGTGAGCCAGGTCGACGGCGAGCCGATCAACGGCAGCGCAGCAGCGCGAGCACGGCACCAGCGCCAGCGGCTTCCAGTCGAACGCGGCCTTGGGCATGCCGGCGCGCGGCGTGCGGAATCGACTGGCTCGTGCGTGTCATTGATGCACCCCCAGCGACAGCCCGAGCAGCGCGCTGCTGCAGCGCTTCGTCGTCGGCCAGCTCGCGCCATCGAGCCGCGGTGCACGACGCGGCCGTTGTCCATCACCGCGACGCGTGTCGCCGAGCGCGCTTGGCCAAGTTGAAGTTCTGCTCGACCAGCAGGATCGTGGTGCCGCTGGCGCTTGAGCTCGCGAAGGCGCCGATCAGGTTGTTGATGATCGCGGGCGCCAGGCCCTTGCTCGGCTCGTCGATCAGCAGCAGCTCGCGCGGCTCGACGATGGCGCGCGCCACCGCGAGCATCTGCTTCTGCCCGCCCGAGAGCTTGCCGGCCGGGTAGAGCCAGAACTTCTTCAGCGCCGGGAACAGGCCGAAGATCCACTCCAGCCGCTGCGTGTCGAGCTCGCCGGCGTGCGCGCGCGGCGCGCGCGGCCAGCAGCATGTTCTCCTTGCACCGTCAGGTCGGTGAAGATGCCCATGCTCTCGGGCACGTAGGCGATGCCGCGCTGCGCGATCTCGCGGCGTGGCGCAGCCCGTTGAGTCGACTGGCCCTTGAAGCGCGACGTCGCCCTGCGAGGCCTGCCACAGGCCCATGATCGTGCGCAGCGTCGTCGTCTTGCCGGCGCCGTTGCGGCCGAGCAGCATCGTCACCTCGCCCTCGCGGCACGTCGAGGTCGACGCCGTGCAGGATGTGGTACGCGCCGATGTGCGTGTGCACGCCGCTGAGTTCGAGCAGGTTGGGCATGCGCTGGCTCATCGCCGGCCTCCCGTGACGGCCTGCCGATGCCCGAGGTAGGCTTGCTGCACGACCGGCGACGCGATCACCGTCGGCCGGCTCGCCGTCGGCCACCAGCTGCGCCGTTGTGCAGCACGATGATGCGGTCGGCCAGCTCGCGCACCACGTCCATCTTGTGCTCGACCAGCAGGATCGGTCCGGTCCTTGCGTGCCTTCAGCGCGCGGATCAGGTCGAGGATCACCGGCACCTCGTCGACGCTCATGCCGGCGGTCGGCTCGTCGAACATGTAGACCTGCGGGTCCAGCGCCATCAGCAGCGCCACTTCGAGCTTGCGCTGGTCGCCGTGCGGCAGCGCTGGCAGCGACGTCGGCCTTGTCGGCCAGCGCGCACCGCTGTCGAGGATCGCGCGGCGCCTCGTCGATCCAGGCCCGGCGGTCGAGCCACACGCGCCAGCAGGTCGATGCCGTGGCCGCGCGCCCTGCTCGCGCGCCTGCACCGCCAGGCGCACGTTCTCCAGCACCGTGAGGCTGCGGGAACAGCTGGGTCAGCTGGAACGCGCGGCCCAGGCCGCGCGCGCGTGCGCAGCGGCGCCGGCAGCGCCGGTGATGTCGTCGCCGTCGAGCAGCACGCTGCCCTTCGCTGGCCGCGCAGCTGGCCCGAGATCAGGTTGAAGTAGGTGGTCTTGCCGGCGCCGTTGGGGCCGACGATGGCCGTCAGCGTGCCGGGCTCGAACGCGCACGACACGTGATCGACCGCCACGTGGCCGCCGAAGCGGATCGTGAGGTCGTGGGTTTGCAGCAGCGCGGTCATGCCGGCCCTCTGCTGGTGTCGAGCACGGCAAAGCCGCGGGCGGGTATGCGCCGGCGCTCGAATGCGGCAGCCCCTCGCTGCGCGAGGGGTTCCCTGCGCTGCTCGATCTCATGGCCCGTCGCGAAACTCGCTGCGCTCGCTGCGCTCGCTGCGCTCGAACAATCGCGACGAGTCAGATCACGAAGCGCGCGCTGCGCGCGCGCGGCCATGAGCTCTGCGCTGCTCGGCGCCGCATATGTCGCTGCCGTCGCACACCCACCCCCGGCTTTGCCGGCACCACGGTGGCATGCGTCGTCGAACACCACGAGCGTTGCTGCGCGCGCGGGCGGTGCCACGGTGGTGGGCGACTGTGCTGGCGGCGGTCGAGCAGCGCAGCGGCTGAGGGCGGCGCGCGCAGCGCGCGTTCGTTCATCTGACTCGCCGCGACTGTTCGAGCACAGCGAACGAAGTGAGCGGAGCGAGTTTCGCGGCGCGCCCTCAGCCCGAGCAGCACAGCGGAGTCGGCCTGCAAGGCCGACCGCCACAGTAGGAGCCCCTGCCGGGCACCGCCCGCCGCGCCGCGCCAGACAGTCGCATCAGCACCGCCCCTCGACGAAGTGCCCGCGCGGTGACTCGCGCAGCGACGACGTGCGCCACCACCAGCCCAGGCGTTGGCCCGAGCCCTTGGCGACCACGGCACCGAAGCCGTCCCAACGCGCGCGGCCGGCCCACACGTGCCAACCGTTCATCGCCTCGCATGCACACGGCGGGCGTGCCGGCCAGGCGCTCGACCATCGCCGACGATGGCGCCGATCTGCGGTTCCAGACTTCTGCGCGTAGTCGGCGCCGGTGTAGCCCCACCAGTCCCAGCAGGCGTTGAGCGCTTCGTTGCTGGTCTGCGGGTACAGCACGACGATGCGATTGCTGTCGGCCCAGCGGTTGTAGCCGGTGCGCAGCAGGTACTCGTCGCCGCAGCGAGTCGACGTTCTGGCCGCAGCCGTGCAGCACCACGTGCAGGCGCGCACGGGCTGGTGGTGCAGCCCTGCGGCACGTAGCAGCCAGCCGCTTGGCGGCCAAGCCCAGGCCCGCGGCGACGAATTCGTGCTGGTCGAACTCGATGAAGCTGCCCGCCAGCGCGCCGTCGTTGCGCGGCGCCAGCGGGCCGACCAGGTGGCGCAGCAGCTCGCCGGCGCCGTCGACGTCGCAGTCGTTGATGAACGGCAGGCCGCGGTGGCCGCAGGCGCTGCCGAAGTCGTCGGTCGGCATGCCGTGTTCGGCGGGCACGTCGGCGCGCATCACGATGTTCGCCGGCGGCACGAAGGCTTCGTAGAAGCGCTTGAGATCGGCGCCGAGCGCCGGCACGAGCACGGTGTCGCTTGGCGCCGGCGAACAGCTAGACCTTCGAAGCCGCCGAGATGGGAGGTCGCATCGATGAGCCCGGCCGCCGCCCACTGCCTGGCCGTGGCCACCAGCGTGTCCACCGGCGGCGCGGTGTCGCGCGTCAGGCAACGTGTGGTGGCCAGCGCGGCGATGCCTTGCGCACAGTAGTACGGGCCCGCCGGCGACGACGCCCGCGCCGCTGGAACAGCGACGACCGCGCCACGTGCAGTTGCGTGGCCATGTAGCCGCCCGACGACAGGCCCGACACGGTGACGTTCGTGGCGTCGATCTTCAGCGCGGGCAACGGCGCCGCGTGCGCCGCACGGCAGCGCCACGCCAAGCGCAACAGCGGCCTCGCAACATCGGAGCAAGGCGGTCGATGAGCACGACTTCAAGCTCGTGGCTGGAGCCCCCTCGTCGCGAGGGGCCGCTCGCGGTGCCCGATGACGGTCCGTTCGCGGCGAAGCGCGGACGCAGATCGCGTCAGCGCTTGTTGCGGATCGGCACATGCATCTCCTCCGGCTTGATCTCGCTCACCAGCTCCGGCACGCCCCACGCGAACGCCGGGTCCACCTTGATCTTGAAGTGGTACATCGACTGCATCGCCTGGTGGTCTTCCTTGCGGAAGGTCATCTTGCCCTTGGGCGTCTCGAAGCTCATGCCTTCCATCGCCGCGATCAGCTTGTTGGTGTCGGTGTCGCCGCTGGTCTTCTTCAGCGCCTCGACCACCGCGATCGCCGCGCTCATGCCGCCGGCGGTGAAGAAGTCCGGCGGCGACTTGAACTGCTTGTAGTGGTTGGCCACCAGCCACTCGTTGACCGGGTTCTTCGGGATGCCGAAGTAGTAGTAGGTCGCGCCTTCCATGCCGGGGAACTGCTTGTACGCCGCCATCGCCGGCAGGATGTTGCCGCCGGTGGCGATCTCGATGCCGTAGCGCTTCGAGGTCGAGGTCGGCGATCTTGAACGGGTTGCCGGCGCCGGCCCAGATGACCCAGATCACCTTGCGGCCCGGCTGGTCCTTCAGCGCGTCGATCAGGCGCTGCGCACCGGCGGTGAAGTCGGTGGTGGTGGTCGGCAGGTATTCCTCGTGCACGATCTTGGCGTTCTTGATCGACTCCTTGAACGCCTTCACGCCGTCGCGGCCGAACGCGTAGTCCTGCGCCAGCGTGGCGATGGTGACGCCGGCCTTGTCGAGCGCCACCGCGTTGGAGATGGCGTCCTGCGAGCTGTTGCGGCCGGTGCGGAAGATGTACTTGTTCCACTTGTCGCCGGTGATCGAGTCGGCCACCGCGGGCTCGACCAGCAGGATCTTCTTGTACTCCTCGGCCACCGGCAGCATCGCCAGCGCCACGCCGGACGACGTGGGGCCGACCGCGAGGTCGGCCTTGTCGTCGCCGTAGGCCTGCGCGAGCAGGTTCTTGCCGAGGTCGGGCTTGCCCTGGTCGTCCTTCTCGATCACCACCAGCTTCTTGCCGGCCACGGTCATCGTGCCGCCGGTGGCGTAGTCCAGGCCCATCATGAAGCCGGTGGCGGTCTGCTTGCCGTAGGCCTCGAGCGGGCCGGTCTTGCTGTAGATGTGCGCGATCTTGATGTCCTTGCCTTGCGCCAAGGCCGCGAGCGGCAGCGCCAGTGCGGACACGGCCAGCGCGGTGGCCAGCGAACACGCTGCGGCGGGTGATGAACGACGTGGGTCTCGGCATGCTGTCTCCTGCGAGTGCCTGGTGGAAGCGATTGTCTGCGTGCGCACCCGTTCGTGCGGGCTCTGCATCCTGCAGAAAACGCAAGGCGCATGCCGGACGCCGAAAAGCGCGGGGAAACACCGAGACGCACCGGGTGTGTGCCGCGCCTCGAAAAACTGCGCGGCCCTCGTTGTGTCTGCCCGTGCCCAGTTGTCGGACAACCTCGGGTGATTCCCTGGCTGGAAACCGGTCACTGCGGTCTATCGTGCGGTTTCAAGTCGGGGCAATGCTGTTCAAGCACGCCGACGCTGTCCAACAAAAGGAGACTTTGGCCATGAAACGCAGAACCCTGCTGCAATCGATCGCTGCCGCGCCGATCGTCTCGGCGCCGTTCGTCCACACGGCGCACGCGCAGGCGATCACGCTGCACGGCGCGGTGCAGTTCAACGACGACCACGCGTTCAACCAAGCGCGCTGGTGAGGTTCGAGGAGCTGGTCAAGAAGTACTACGGCAAGCCGATCACCTTCGTGCTGCACAAGCAACAGCGAGCTCGGCCTGGAGAAGCAGTACTTCGAGTACATGGCGCAGGGCAAGGCGGTCGACTACGGCATCGTCTCGCCGGCGCACATGTCGACCTTCTCGAAGGCGGCGCCGTTCATCGACGCGCCGTTCCTGTTCCGCGACCTCGACCACTGGAACAAGGTGCTCGACGCCGACCTGCTCAAGCCGGTCGCCGACGAGGTGAACAAGAACGCCGAGGTGATGCTGATCGGCTACGCCGGCGGCGGCACGCGCAACATCTTCGTCAACAAGCCGGTGCGCAACCTGGCCGAGATGAAGGGCCTGAAGGTGCGCGTGCAGGGCGCGCCGATCTGGAGCCGGACCTTCAGCGCGATCGGCATGAGCCCGACGGTGATCGCCTACAACGAGGTCTACAACGCGATCCAGAACAACGTCATCGCCGCCGGCGAGAACGAAGCCGCCGGCGTCGAGGCGATGAAGTTCTACGAGGTGGCGCCGCACCTGTCGATGACGCAGCACGCGATCACGATCCGGCCGATCTGCTTCTCCGACCAAGACCTTCGCCAAGCTGCCCAAGGACCTGCAGGACGCCATCTCAAGGCCGGCAAGGAAGCCGGCGCCTACGGCCGCCAGATCGAGAGCTCGGAAGACGAGGCCAAGCTCGATGGCGCTGGAGAAGGGCGGCAAGCTGAAGCGCGTGCCGTTCGCCGACCGCGACGCGATGAAGAAGCTGGCCGATCCGGTGATGGCGGCCTACGCCAAGGAGATCGGCGCCGACGCCATCTACGACAAGATCAACGCGATCAAGTAGCCCACCATCCATGCCAGAGGCACGGCGACGCGCGCGCGTCGCCGTTTTTTCGCATGCCGATCTACAGATACCTTCACCGCCGCCTACAGCCGCCTGCTGTCGTGGCTGCTGGTGGCCTCGGTGGCCATCCTCATCGTGCCGGTGTCGCTGCAGATCTTCTCGCGCTACACCGCGCTGATCCCGAGCTACATCTGGACCGAGGAGATGGCGCGCTTCCTGTTCGTCTGGATGGTGATGATCGGCGCCATGGTCGGCGTGCGCGACGGCACGCACTTCGAGGTCGACGTCTGGCCCAAGCTGTCGCCGCGCGCCAGCGCGCTGCTGCAGCATCGTGTCGGGCCTGTTCGTGCTGGGGTTCGCGCTGGTGTTCGTGTGGGGCGGCTACCAGTTCACGCGCTTCGCCTGGAACCGCCTCTCCGAGCTGGCCGAGCTGCCGCTGTGGATGATCCACATCGCCTGGCCGCTCACCGGGCTGACGTGGCTGGTGTTCCAGGGCGAGCACATGGCCGATGCGCTGCGCGTGCTGTTCGCGCGTGACGGCAGCGCCGACGGAGATCCAGGCATGAGCGGCGGCGTGCTGACCCCGGGCACCGCGGCACTCGATTCTGTTCGGCATCTTCTTCGCGCTGATGCTGCTGCGCGTGCCGGTGGCCTTCGCGCTCGGCCTCGCCTGCCTGCCGATGTACTTCATCGAGCCGCGGCTCGACACCCAGGGCCTGGTGCAGGAGACCTTCAACGCCTTCAACTCCTTCATCCTGCTGGCGGTGCCGTTCTTCCTGCTCACCGCCAACCTGATGAACGTCGGCGGCATCACCGACCGGCTGGTGCGCTTCTCGCGCGCGCTGGTCGGCCATTTCCCGGGCGGGCTGGCGCAGATCAACGTGGTGCTGTCGATCTTCTTCGCCGGCGTCTCGGGCTCGTCCACCGCCGACGCGGCGAGCCAGAGCAAGATCTTCATCGAGGCGCAGACCAAGGAAGGCTACGACGTCAGCTTCTCGGTGGCCATCACCGCGGTGTCGGCGGTGATGGCGGTGATCATCCCGCCGTCGATCCTGATGATCGTCTGGGGCGGCGTGCTACGGTGTCGATCGGCGCGCTGATGCTGGCCGGCATCATCCCGGGCCTGCTGATCGGCCTGGCGCAGATGGCCACCGTGCACGCCTACGCCAAGCGGCGCGGCTACCCGACCTACCCGCGCGCCACGCTGCGCGAGGTGTTCGCCTCGGCCGCTGGTGTCGGTGCCGGCGCTGATGACGCCGTTCATCATCGTCGGCGGCAAGATCTTCGGCTGGTTCACCGCCACCGAGTCGGCCGCCATCGCGGTGCTGTACGCCGGCGCGCTGACGATGCTGGTGTACCGCGAGATGGGCCTGAAGGGCCTGCACCACGCGCTGCTCGATACCGGCAAGCTCGCCGGCGATCGCGCTGTTCTGCGTCGGCACCGCCAGCGCCTTCGGCTGGCTGCTGGCGTACTACCAGATCCCGAAGGCGCTGCTGGCCGGCGTGGCCGCCTGGGGCATGGGGCCGACGACCACCGGCGTTCTTCATCGCCGGCGTGTTCCTGGTGGTCGGCTGCTTCCTCGACGCGATCCCGGCGATCATCATCGTCGGCACCATCCTGCAGCCGCTGGCGCAGACGCGCCGGCATGGACCCGGTGCACTTCGCCATCGTCGGCATCGTCTCGCTGGCCTTCGGCCTGGTGACGCCGCCGTACGGCCTGTGCCTGATGGTGGCCTGCGCGGTGGCCAAGATCCGCATGGTCGACGCGCTGAAGGACACCATGATCATGCTGGTGCCGATGCTGCTGGTGCTGGCGCGATCATCATGTGGCCCAGCGTGCCGCTGTTCCTGCCGCGGCTGTTCCCGCCCGGCACGTTGTAGCAAGAAAGGATTTTCAGGGTGTTGGGAAAGGGATTAGAGAAAGGTAAGAGAGAGATAAAGGAAAAGAGGGAGAAGGAATGGAAGAGAATAGTGAAAGAAGGGAGGATAGGATGGCTGCCCAGAAAGTGAGGCAGAAAATATGAGAGGAAAGTGAAAGAGAGGGAGAGAGATAAAGAGAGTGTGTAAGAAGAAGAGAGAGAGGAAGAAAGTGGAAATAAGAGGGATGATAGAAAGGAGGAAGAGAAGAGATGATGAAGGTGAAGAGATAAGAGTGGATGTGAGAAGGTGTAATCTAGAGAGAAAGGGTGTAAGACTGGGTCGGTAACAAGGGCGATGTTCAATCGCAAGGCGAAGGCGCTGGCTGCTCCGGGCGGCGCGATGAGCGCGGCGAAGGTGACTACGGTTGAGGCGATGTGCTCGCCGCCTGCGACGCGCTGGACGGCAACGCCGACGGCGTGGTACGACGCAGAGCGGCCAACGCGAAGAACCCCGCCACGTAGCGCTGCCCCGGTGGCGGCGAGAAAGCAAATGCAAACCATCGGCTTCATCGGCGCGTCGGGCCTCATGGGCCACGGCATGGCCAAGAACCTGCAAGGCCAAGGGCCACCCGCTGGCGATCACCGCGTTTCGCAACCGCGAACGTGTGGCCGACCTGCTGGCCGCCGGCGCCAAGGAGCTGCCCAACCCGGCGGCGATGGCGCGCGAGTGCGGCGTGGTGTTCCTGTGCGTCACCGGCTCGCCGCAGGTCGAGCAGGTGGTGACCGGCGCCGACGGCCTGCTGTCGGGCGCCGCCAAGGGGCTGATCATCGTCGACACCTCGACCAGCGAGCCCGACTCCACCGCGCGTTTGCGCGAGGCCTGCGCCGCCAAGGGCGTCAGCTTCATCGACGCGCCGCTGGCGCGCACGCCGGTGGAGGCCGAGGCCGGCAAGCTCAACGTGATGGTCGGCGCCAGCGCCGGAAGACTTCGCGCGCATCGAGCCGCTGCTGAAGTGTTTCGCCGAGAACGTGTTCCACGTCGGCGGGCCCGGCGCCGGCCACATCATCAAGCTGCTCAACAACTTCATCGCGCAGGCGATCTGCAACGCCACCGCAGAGGCGTTCGCGGTCGGCCAGCGCGCCGGCATCGACCTGAAGAAGCTGGTGTCGCTGGTGTCGGCCGGCCTGGTGAACTCCGGGCCTGTTCCAGGTGATGAGCAAGACGCTCGACGGCCAGCTCGACGGCTTGAAGTTCGAGCTCAACAACGCACGCAAGGACGTGCGCTACTACACCCACATGGCCGAGAACCTGGGCGTGCCCACCGTGATGGGCGAGGCGACGCACCAGTCGCTGGTGTTGGCGTGCGCTCTGGGCTTCGGCAACAAGCTGGTGCCGTCGCTGGTGGAGGCGCAGGAGAAGCTGGCCAACGTGAAGATCGTGCCGCGTTGACTGCGCCGATTGCTGCGCCCCGAGGCAGCACTCAATTGACGACGTTTCTGATCTGATCTTCGCGGCGGCGCTCCACGCCGGCATCCACGAGCAGGCGAACGCGGGCGACGTCGTCCATCTCCCAGTTCAGGCACAGCAGGCCGAACTGGCTGATCGCCTCGGTGTCGGCGCGCTTCGTGGCCGCGTTGACGCGGGCGATCGCCTGGTGCACCCATTCGACGACCAAAGGATCGTCGGGACGCTGCGTCAGCGCCGTCTTGTCGCCATACGGGCCTTCCTCGACCCACGCGCTGGCGGCGCCGGGAATGCCTTCGTCGGCTGCGCTCGCCGCCAACTCCACACGAAGGTCCAGTTGGCGCGCCGACAGATCGCCGCATGCCGCGGCGATGCGAGCGAAGCCATCACCATAACGCTCGCGCAAGCGGGTCGATTCCGAGTCGACGGGGAGCGACTTCAGATAACGATCGAAGTCGATCGCGTGTGCGCACTGCGCGAGCACCCCGAAGGCCTGATAACGATCACGTGGTGTTCCCGGCGACAACAGGCGTTCGACCCACGAGCGCAAGCTGACGGCATCGCTCGACGGTCGGCCGCGCAGCGTCCGGGCGGCCTCGGACGGGATGCGGTGAGCGCGCGTCTCGCCAACCGCTTTGAGCGACGCCGGGGCCTGACCCGGCTGCGGCTCGTCGTGGCTTGCAGCCCAGCCCTGTCGCGACGAGGGTCGCGAACGCCAGCACGGCGACGCCGCCAACAAGGGTCTTCACACAACGTTCATCGCGAGCACTCCGACGCCGCGCCGATGCGGCAGCAGCCTGCTCATGGCTTGCGCCTCAGTGTGTTCCTGCTCGCCAAGCGCGGTCAACCAGCGAGGCAATGCCCGTCAGGGACGGTAGGCAACGCCCCTGACCGCACTCAGCCGCGGCGACGGCTCGGTGACGCCGGCCTCGAACGGGTGGAAGTACGCACCGAACAGATCGACCACCTTGCGCACGTAGGCGCGCGTCTCGGCATACGGCGGCACACCGCGGTAGCGGTCGACCGCGCCTTCGCCGGCGTTGTAGGCGGCGGCGGCGAGCGTGACATCGCCCTGGTAGTAGGCGAGCAGCCACTGCAGGTAGGCGGTGCCGCCGCGCACGTTCTGCTGTGCGTCGTAGGCGTTGCGCACACCGAAGCGCGCGGCCGTCTCGGGGATCAGCTGCATCAGCCCCTTGGCGTTCTTCGGCGACAGCGCCACGGTGTCGAAATTCGACTCGGTCTGGATCACCGACAGCACCAGTTGCGGGTGCACCTTGTACTCGGGCGCGATGGTCTTGACCATGTTGACGATCGGCAGCGGCCACGACGGGCGCGCCAACACCACCGGCGCCGCCGGCGGGCGGTGCGCGCCGCAATGGCGGTTTGGCGGCGGCCACCTTGGGCGGCTCGGGCTCGCGCATGCAGTCGGGCACATAGGTCGGCGCGCCGCCCACCTGGCTCAGCATGCGTTGCGCCTGCTCGTAGCCCTGCTCGGCCGCCGCATGAAAGAAGAACGCCGCCCACTGGTCGCTGCGCTCGACGCCGCGGCCGTTGCTGTACATCCAGCCGAGGTTGAATTGCGACGGCGCATCGCCCAGCCGCGCTGCCTCGCAGTACAGCCTGGCGGCGGCCGTCGGATCGCGCTCGACGCCCTCGCCGTTTTCGAGCGCCAGCGCCTGCACGCGCAGCAGCTCGCGTTTGGCCGCCTCGACGTTGCCTTCCTCGATCAGCGCGTGCGCAGGCAGCGCGCCCGCGGTGGTCAGCAGCAGGGCCAAACGCAGCACGAGCGCTGCGGCGCGATGGGAGTGTCCTTGCAGTGTGTTCACGCCGGTGGGCATTCGCGAGTGGGCGATTTCAGCCCGCCGCGCCGGCCGCCGTCAATCCCCGATCCGGCGGCCCGCCGCGCATTCGGCGATCAGGCGCTCGAGCCGGCGCAGTTGCGTCGCCTCCTGCTTGGCACTTGTCACCCAATGCACCACCTTGCGCTTGAAGCCCGGCGGCAGCGCCTGCCAGAAGGCCCACGCCGCCTTGTCGGCGCGCAGGCGCTTCTCGAACGCGGTGCCGAAGCGCTCACTCTTGCCGGCCGGCGACTCGTAGCTGTAGCCGCTGCGCGAGTGCGCGTGGCGGTCCTCGTAGGCGCGCAGGCCGGCGGCGTGCATGCGGCCTTCGGCGATCAGCTCCTCGGCGATGCGGATGTTGATCGCGCTCCACACGCTGCCGCGGCGCCGCGGCACGAAGCGGATCACGTAGGCCTCGTCGCCGAGCGATTTGCGAATGCCATCGATCCAGCCCACACGCAGCGCCTCGCGCACCGCCTGCGGCCAGTCGATGCTCGGCTTGCCGGTGCCTTTCTTCCAGAAGCCGACCCACAACTCGGGCGCGCGCTCGTGATGCCGGTCGAGCCAGGCACCAAACGACTGCGCCGACGCAAAGTGGCGCGGCTTGATGGCCGGCGCCGCGGCCCTCTTTGCGACGGCGCTCACTGCGCGGCGTCGTCGGCCGCACCGAGCTTGTCGTACAGCGTGGCGCGCGAAATGCCCAGCAGCTTGGCGGCGGCCAGCTTGTTGCCGCCGGTGGCCGTGAGCGCCTCGCGGATCGCGCGCATCTCGAGTTCGGCGATCGCTTGCGGCAGCGGCTTGCGCGCGCTGCTGGCGGCGCCCGGTTGCAACGCGCGCGGCCGGCGGCGCCGCCTCGACGGGTGCGGCAGGCGCCGCCGCCGCTGCCGCGTCGAGCGCGAGGTGCCGCGCGCCGAGCACCAGGTCGTCGGTCATCAACGCAGCCTGCTCGAGCACGTTGCGCAGCTCGCGGATGTTGCCGGGCCAGCGGTGGCGCGCCAGCAGCTCCATCGCGTCGGCGGTCAGCGCCTTGTGCGGCAGGCCGCTGCGCCGCGCGATGTCGTCGAGCAGCGCGTCGGCCAGCGGCTCCAGGTCGTCGAGCCGGTCGCGCCAGCGCGCGGCAGGCGGATCGGCAGCACGTGCAGCCGGTAGTACAGGTCGGCGCGGAACGCGCCCTGCGCCACCATCGCCGAGCAGGTCGCGGCTGGTGGCGGCGATCACGCGCACGTCGACCTTGCGCACGCGGTTGCTGCCCAGCGGCTCGACCTCCTGCTCCTGCAGCGCGCGCAGCAGCTTGGCCTGCAGCGGCAGCGGCATGTCGCCGATCTCGTCGAGGAACAGCGTGCCGCCGATCGGCGAGCACGAACTTGCCGTCGCGCCCCTTGCGGTCGGCGCCGGTGTAGGCGCCGGGCGCGACGCCGAAGAACTCGGCCTCGAGCAGCGTCTCGGGCACCGCCGCGATGTTGACGGTCGACGAACGGCGCCGCCGCGCGCGCCGATGCGGCGTGGATCGCGTGCGCGAGCAGCTCCTTGCCGGTGCCGGTGTCGCCCAGCAGCAGCACGGTGGAGTCGGTGCCGCGCGACGCGGCGCGCCTGGCGCTTGACCTCGAGCGCGGCCGGGCTGGCGCCGATGAAGCTGGCGATCGTGTACTTGGGCCGGCGCTGCGCGGCGAGCTGGCGCTGCGCGTCGTCGAGCTCGCGCTGCAGCCGCGACGAACTTGGTCATCAGCGGCTGCATCGTCGACTCGGGGTGGTCGATCAGCACCAGGCCGACCGCGCCGATCACCACGCCTGCGTCGTCGCGCAGCGGCAGCCGGCTCACCAGGAAGGTGCCGGCCTTGTTGGTGAGCAGGTCGACCAGGATCGGCCGGCCGGTCTCGATGACCTGGTTCATCAGCGTGTTGGGCACCACCTCCTCGACGCGCTTGCCGACGAAGTCGCTCTCGCGCTCGAAGCCCAGCGCCGGCAGGAAGCGCTTGTAGCCCTCGCTGATCCAGACGATGTGGTGGCTGCGGTCGACCACCATCATGCCCATCGCGGTCTGCGCAAAGAGGTCGAACATCGACTGCGCGGCGAGCTTCAGCACGCCGTCGGCACTCTGCGGCAGGGCGTGTTCGCGGTCATCGAGGCACTGTAGGCGCGGCCAAGCTCGCCGCAGCCCTCGGCGGCGGGTCGCTGGAAAACCCGGGCTTGCGACTGCTGTAATTATAGGATTACAGTGCGCCCAGCACCACTCCGGTGTGCGACCCATGGCCGATCCGATCCCCCTGCACGGCACCTCGATGCACGACGGCGTGGCGGCGCGGCTGCGCGCGATGGTGTTCGACGCGCGAGCTCGGCGCCCGGCGACTACATCGACGAGAAGGCGCTGGCCGCGCGCTGGCAGATCAGCCGCACGCCGCTGCGCGAGGCGCTCAAGGTGCTGGCCGCCGAAGGCCTGGTCGAGCTGGTGCCGCGGCGCGGCTGCCGCGTCATCGAGATGACCGACGCCGACGCCGAGGCGCTGTTGCCGGTGATGGCGCTGCTCGAGGGCCGCTGCGCCTACGAGGCGGTGCGCAAGGCCAGCGACGACGACATCGCCGAGCTGCAGGCGCCTGCACGACCAGCTCGAGCGCCACGCCGCCGCGCACGCACATCGACGGCTACTACCGCGCCAACCACGCCTTCCACAGCCGCGTGCAGGCGCTGGCCGACAACCGCTGGCTCGACCGCGTGACCGGCGACCTGCGCAAGTTCGTGCGCCTGTGGCGCGGCCGGCAGCTCGCGCTGCCCGGGCGCATCGACGCCTCGATCAACGAGCACCGCGTGCTGATCGACGCCATCGAGCAGCGCGACGCGGTGCGCGCCGAACGCGCGATGCACGACCACCTGATGGCGCAGCTGGCCGCGCTGAAGGCGCTGCAACGCCAGCTGCGCAAGCGCCGCAGCGCAGCGGCGCCGTGCGGCGGCGCGCAGCGGCCGGAGGCCGCCGTGCTGGCTGAGCTGAAACGCAAGGCCGCAGGGCCTGCGCCAGGACCACGCGCTGCGCGGCCTGCTCGCCGAATGCAGGCGCCTGCTGTCCGAGCGCGGCGAGGCCAACGGCCCGGCGATCGCGCCGGGCATCGTCGAGCGCATCGAGGCGCTGGCCGACGACCAGCCGCTGGCGCTTCTTCGACCACCTGGCGCGCGACTTCAGCCCCGACCCCGAGGCGGTGCTGGCCAGCGCGCAGGCCTATGCGCGAGCAGCCCGGCGCCGAGCAGCTGATGCGCCTGACGCACGCCACCGAGCCGCCGCGGCAGGAGCTGTTTCGACGGCTCAACCGCACGCCGGGCGGCACCGCGGCGATCGTGCGCCTGCGCCGCGCGCTGCTCGAGCGGCTGCCGAAGCAACCCGCAGCTGCAGGCGGTGGAGGCCGACCTGCTGCACCTGCTGTCGAGCTGGTTCAACGCCGGCTTCCTGCAGATGCGCCGCGTCGACTGGAACTCGCCGGCGCAACTGCTCGAGCAGATCATCCGCCACGAGGCGGTGCACGAGATCGACGGCTGGGACGACCTGCGCCGCCGCCTGCAGCCCGACCGCCGCTGCTTTGCCTTCTTCCACCCGCAACTGCCCGACGAGCCGCTGATCTTCGTCGAGGTGGCGCTGGTGCGGCGAGATGGCCGGGTGCCATCGCGCCGCTGATCGACAAGAAGTCGCACGCCGCTGGCCAGCGACCACTTCAAGGTCGCGGTGTTCTATTCGATCAGCAACTGCCAGCCCGGGCTGCGCAACGTGTCGCTCGGCAACTTCCTGATCAAGCGCGTGGCCGACGAGCTCAAGCGCGAGCTGCCGCAGCTGAAGACCTTCTGCACGCTGTCGCCGATCCCGACGCTGGTGCCGTGGCTGGCGCGCCTGCAACGGCTCGACGCGCTGCCCGGCGTCAAGGCGCAGCAGGCCGAGCGCGCGCTGCAATCGCTCGCCGCTGCTGCGCAAGGCGTGCGGCGACGACCTCGCCGGCCTCACGCACGCCAACACGCTGCACGCGATGCCGACGCGCCGCGCACCAGGCGCTGTGGCGGCTGGCCGCGCTGTACCTGGTGCACGCGTCGCCGACGCCGCAGGGCGACCCGGTGGCGCGTTTCCACCTCGACAACGGCGCGCGGCTGGAGCGCCTGAACGCCAGCGCCAACCTGTCGGCCAAGGGCCTCAAGCAGTCGGCCGGCCTGATGGTCAACTACCTGTACGACCTGTCGCGCATCGAGACTTGCCACGATCGATTCGTGCACGGCCGGGTGGTACATTCGCGCGCCCTTTCGGCGCTGCTGTAGCCGCACATTCAACGATGGTGCGCCGCACCGAAAACCGAGGAGACCGCATGACCCCCATTTATCGACCCTCGCGCCGCGTGGTGCTGCGCGCCGCTGCCGCGGTGGCCGCGCTGGGCAGCGGCGCCGTCAAGGCGCAGGCGTGGCCTAACAAGCCCGTCACGCTGATCGTGCCGTTCCCCGCCGGCGGCGGCACCGACGCCTTCGCGCGGCCGCTGACCGCGATGCTGAGCAAGAACCTCGGCCGCCAGGTGATCATCGACAACAAGGGCGGCGCCGGCGGCACGGTGGGCGCCGTCGCTGGCCTCGCGCGCCGCGCCCGACGGCTACACCTTCTTCATGGGCGCCGTGCACCACACGATCGCGCCGTCGATGTACGCCAAGCTCGACTACAACATCGAGACCGATTTCGTGCCGGTGGGGCTGGTGTCGAGCGTGCCGCAGGTGATCGTGGTGCACCCGCAGCGCGTGCCGGTGAAGGACCTGAAGGAGTTTCTCGAGCTACGTGCGCAAGAACCCGGGCAAGCTCAACTACGGCTCGGCCGGCAACGGCACGTCGCACCACCTGGCCGGCGAGCTGTTCAAGCTGCAGACCAAGACCTTCATCACCCACATCCCGTACCGCGGCGCCGGCCCGGCGCTGCAGGACCTGATCGCCGGCCAGGTCGACATGATGTTCGACGGCATGGGCTCTTCGTCCGCGCACATCAGGGCCGGCCGCATCAAGGCGCTGGCGGTGGCCGTCGCAAAAGCGCGCACCGGGCTTCGCCGACCTGCCCACCAGCGTCGAGGCCGGCGGCCCCGACTACCAGGTGTCCACCTGGTACGGCATCTGGGCGCCCAAGGGCACGCCCAAGGAGATCGGCGACCAGTTGCAAGCCGAGATGAAGAAGGCGTTCGCCGCCGACGAGATCAAGAGCCAGTGGAACGGCATGGGCGCCGAGATACCCAACATCTTCGGCGCCGAGTTCGGCAGGTTCGTCAGCAGCGAGGTCAAGCGCTGGGCCGAAGTGGTGAAGGCATCGGGCGCGAAGCTGGATTGACGTGTCGCTGCGGCGGGATGGCTGACGGCATGCGTTGCCACTGCTCTTGCGCAAGGCAAAGCCGCGGGCGGGTATGCGCCGGCGCTCGAATGCGGCAGCCCTTCGCTGCGCGAAGGGTCCCCTGCGGTACTCGGTCTCATGGCCCGTCGCGAAACTCGCTTCGCTCACTTCGTTCGCTGCGCTCGAACAATCGCGACGAGTCAGATCACGAAGCGCGCGCTGCGCGCGCGGCCACGAGCCCTGCGTTCCTCGGCGCCGCATATGTCGCTGCCGTCGCACACCCACCCACGGCTTTGCCGGCACCACCGTGGCATGTCGTCGAACAGCACGAGCGTTGCTGCGCGGTGGGCGGTACCCGGTGGGGGCGACTTGTGGGGCGGCGAGAAGCGCAGGTTCGGGGTCGGCACGCGCGCAGCGCGTGCTTCCACTTCTGACTCGCGGCGATTGTCCGAGCGCAACGACCGCAGTGAGTGAAGCGAGTTTCGCCGCGCGACCCCGAACCGAGCATCGCAGCGGAGTCGGCCTGCAGGGCCGACCGCCACAGTAGGAGCCCCTGCCGGGTACCGCCCGCCGCGCCGCGCCTGCAAACTCAGCATGCAATGACCAACGCCAACGTCTTCGCCGCGCTGCGCGCCGCGTTCCCGGCCGACCTCGATGCGGTGGCGATCGAAACCGCCGACGGGCCCGGCGCGCCGCTGTTCTACACCTGGCGCGACCTCGAGCGCGGCAGCGCGATGCTGGCCAACGTGTTCGCTTCGCTGGCGTTGCCGGCCGGGGCGCGAGTCGCGGTGCAGGTCGACAAGAGTGTCGAGGCGCTTGATGCTGTACCTGGCGGTGCAGCGCGCGGGGCTGGTGTACCTGCCGCTGAACAACGCCTACCAGCAGGCCGAGATCGAATACTTCATCGGCGATGCCGAGCCGGCGGTGGTGGTGTGCGCGCCGAAGGACTTCACCTGGATCTCGCGACTCGCATTCCGGCGCGGCACGAAGAACGTGTTCACGCTCGGTGACGACCGCACCGGCAGCCTGCTCGAGCGCGCCGCGTGGATGAGCGACGCGCACACGCCGGCGATGAGCAACGCCGACGATCTGGCGGCGATCCTCTACACCAGCGGCACCACCGGGCGCAGCAAGGGCGCGATGCTGACGCACGGCAACCTGGTGTCCAACGCGCGCGTGCTGAAAGACTACTGGGGTTGGCAGGCCGGCGACGTGCTGATCCACGCGCTGCCGATCTTCCACGTGCACGGCCTGTTCGTCGCCTCGCATGGCGCGCTGCTCAACGGCAGCAGGATGGTCTGGTTCTCGCGCTTCGACCCCAAGGCCACGGTCGCGCGCTTTGCCGAGGCCACCGTGTTCATGGGCGTGCCGACGCTGTACACGCGCCTGCTGGCCGAGCCCGCCCTCACGCGCGAGGCCTGCGCGCACATGCGCCTGTTCATCTCGGGTTCGGCGCCGCTGCAGGTGGAGACCTTCGACGCCTGGCGTGAGCGCACCGGCCACACCCTTCTCGAGCGCTACGGCATGAGCGAGACCGTGATGCTGACCAGCAACCCGTATCGCGAGCAGCGATGGCGAACGCCGCCGCGGCACGGTGGGCTTCCCGTTGCCCGGCGTGCAGGTGCGCGTGCGCGACGACGCCGGCGCAGCCGTGCCCGGCCGGCGAGATCGGCGGCATCGAGGTCAAGGGACCCAACGTCTTCGCCGGCTACTGGCGCATGCCGGAGAAGACCCAGGAAGAGTTCACCGCCGACGGCTGGTTCAAGACCGGCGACGTCGGCAAGATCGACGCCCTCGGCTACGTCACGATCGTGGGCCGCAGCAAGGACCTGGTGATCACCGGCGGCTACAACGTCTACCCCGCCGAGGTCGAAGGCTTCATCAACGAGCTGCCCGGCGTCGCGGAGTCGGCGGTGGTGGGCCTGCCGCATCCCGACTTCGGCGAAGGCGTGGTCGCGATGGTGGTGCCCAAGCCGGGCAGCGAGCTCGACGGCGCGGCGATCGTCGACGCGCTGAAGGGCCGCATCGCCAATTTCAAGGTGCCCAAGCAGGTGTTCGTCGTCGGCGAGCTGCCGCGCAACACGATGGGCAAGGTGCAGAAGAACCTGCTGCGCCAGCAGCACCAGGGTTTGTTTGGCGGCTGACCCCGGCACCAGCGCCGCGGCGACGCGTGCGGCGCCGGATGACGCACGCTGCCCGCGCTGCGGCGGCGGCTTCCACTGCGGCCGCGACGATGCGGCGCCGTGCGCGTGCACCACGCTGCGCCTGAGCCCGGCCACGTTGCGCGACCTGCGCGCTCGTTACTGAGGGCTGCCTGTGCATGCGGTGCCTGCACGTGCTGGCAGCCACCGATCCCGCGGGCGCCTGACGCGGCGCCGCAGCCGGCGCGCCCAAGCCGTCGTCGCAGCGCCGGCGCATCACTGCCAGCGCAGCGCCTCGACGTGCACGCTGCCCTTGGCGCTGCTCAACGTGAGCGCGCCGTCCTGCACGGTGGCTTGCAGCTGCATGCTGCGTTCGGCCAGTTCGGCCAGCGCCGGCGCGGCCTCGGCGGGCAGACACCAGACCTGCAGCCTGTCCAGCCGCGCCACCTTGTTGGTGATGCCGCGCCACCAGACGTCGGCGGCGGCGTTGAACGCGAGCACCACCACCGCGTCGGCCTGCGCGCTGGCTTTGGTCAGGGCCCGGTCGTCGGGCTGGCCCACCTCGATCCACAGCCGCTTGCGGCCGGTGAAGTCGGTCAGCACCACGTCGGGGTCGTCGGGGTCGGACAGGCCGGCGCCGAAGGCCAGCCGGCCGTCGCCGCGGCAGACGTCTTGCAACTGATGCGCGTGCAGCGCCAGCGCGGCGATGCGCACCATCATGCGTTCGTCGGTCTCGCTCGGGTGGCGTGCCAGCGTCAACGCATGCTCGGCGTAGTAGCCGTGGTCGATGTCGGCGATTTGCAGTTGCGCCTTGAAGACCGTGGACTTGAGGGCCATGCGCGATTCTGCACGGGCCGCCGGGGCCATCGACGGCGTGCCGCTGAAAGGCTATCTTTCGACCGTTGCGTCGAACGAGGGGCCGTCCGGCCGCACCGCCATGATCCGCAAGCTGCATCACAGCGCGTACCGTTGCCGCGACTCCGAACAGACGCGGCACTTCTACGAAGACTTTCTCGGCCTGCCGCTGGTGCAGACGCTCGAGCTGAGCGAAACCAAGAGCGGGCGGCCGACGCACACGCTGCACACGTTCTACCGACTCGACGACGGCTCGCACATCGCGTTCTTCGAGACCAGCGACCTGCCGTTTCAGTTCAAGGAGCAGCACGACTTCGATCTGCACATCGCGCTCGAGGTCGCGCCCGACGTGCTGCCGGCCATGCTGGCCCGGGGCCGCGCATCGGGCATCGAGACGCGCGGCCCGTCGGACCACGGCATGATCGACTCGATCTACTTTCGCGACCCCAACGGCTACGTGATCGAGTTGTGCGCCAAGCGCGACGGTCACGACGCGATGATGGACCCGGCCACCAACGAGGCCCGCGCCCGGCTCGATCGATGGACTCGCGGCAAGGCCGGCTGAACCAGAGGTTGCCCATGCTGAGAGCGTTTCTGGCGTTGCGGGCGGCGTTCAACCTGTTGGCCGGCGTGGCGTTGCTGATCTGGATGGCGCGCGAAGGCTCGAGCGGCCTCGCGCGCGGCGGCTGGTACGCGCTGCTCGACGGCGCGTTGACATTGGCGATCGCCGCAGCGCTGCTGCCCGCGCGCGGCCGTTGGCTGGTGGTGCTGGCGGCGGCCGACGGCGTGCTGCGGCTTTTCGTCGGCGCATTCATCGTGGCCAACCCCGGCTTCGAGCAGATGCCGCTGACCACCGCGCTCGTGCTGGTGGTGCTGACCATCGCCTTCATCACGCTGGGTCTCGTCGGCCTGCTCTATGCGTGGCTCGGCCTGCGCCGGCAGGCCGGGGCAAGCGGCGAGGCGCCGCTGCTGTGGCCGGCGATCGCCCTCAGCCTGTGCACGCTGCTGCTCGGCGTGGGCTTCGCACTGAGCTTCGTCGATCAGCAGTTGCGTCTGCTGCTGGGCTGGTACGCGATCGCGATCGGCGTCATCCTGGGTGTTGCGGCCTTTCGGCTCGGGCGCGCCACGGTGCGCACGGCTCCGCCGGCCGGGATCACGGGGTAGCGCGCACGGCGCGCATTCGCATCGCCAGCAACAGCGCCGCCGCCTACGGTGCTTTGAAGTCGCCGCCCCACGCGATCGACCAGCGCGCCGGGTCGGCGTACTTGCGGAACGCCGCGTTCACGTCGGCCAAGGTCAGCCGCTCGATCGCCGCATCGACCCGCTGCGACAGCGCGAACGTGCGCTTCAGGTGCAGGTTGCCGGCCAGTTGTGCGGCCACTGTGGCGTCCTGCGCGCGCGCGAGGCGGCGCAGCCCGAGCAGGCCGAGCCGGTTCTCGTCGAGCTCGGCCGGCGTGAAGCCACCGTCGCGGGTGCGCGCGATCTCCTCCTGCACCGCGGTCTCGACCTGCGCGCGGTTGCCCGGCGCGAAGATCGCCGACACCGACCACAACGAGTTCGGCGCCTCGTCGTTCCAGTCGATCACCGAGCGCACGTCGTAGCTCAGGCCGCCGCGCTCGCGCACGCGCACCCACAGCCGCGACGCGGTGCCCTGCCCGAACATGCGGTTGGCCAGCAGCAGCGCCGGGTAGTCCGGGTGGTCGTCGGAGATCGGCAGCTGCAGCGCGGTGCGCAGGTTGGCGTTCTGCATGTCCGGCGTCAGCAGCACGAAGCGCTCGGGCTTGGGCGCCAGCAGCGGCTCGGGCACGCGCACGTAGGGTATCGCGCCGCCGGCCGGGGCTCGCCAGCTGGCGAACGCGGATTCGAGCGCGCGCTTCACCGCCGGCGCGTCGACGTCGCCGACGGCGGCGAACTCCGACACCGCGGCGCTGTAGAAGCGCGCGTGGAAGGCGCGCAGCCGCTCGACGGTGACGGCGTTGACGTCCTGCACCGCCTCGTCGAACGTGCTCGCGTAGCGCAGGTGGCCGCGCGGGTACGGGTTGCCGTGGCGCTGCAGCGCGTTGGTGATCACGCCGTCGGGCTCCTTGCGCTGCGTCTCGATGCGCGCCAGCCACTGGCGGCGCGTCTCCTCCAGCGCCGCGGGCGCGAACGCCGGCTGTTGCACGAGCCGGCCGACCAGCGTGATCAGTGCCGGCAGGTGCTCGCGCGGGGTGGTCAGCGTGGCCGTCAGCGTCTGCTCGTGCGCGGCGAACGACACCTGCGCGCGCAGCCGGTCGAACTCGTCGCTCACCTGCTGGCGCGTGAGGCCGCCGCCGCCCTTGTCGAGCAGGCTGCCGACGAACGCGGCCACCGTCTCCTCGCCGAGCAGGCTACTCTCGTCGCCGTAGTGCAGCCGCAACCTCGCCTGCACCACGCGGCCGCGTGTGCCCTTGGGAATCAGGCCCACGCGCATGCCGCTGGCCAGCGTGAAGGTCTGCGTGCGCGCGTCGAGGTTGGCCGGCGTGGCGTCGAACGCCTCGGCCTGCGCGGCGGCCGCATCGCCCTTGTAGTCCTTGACCTGCGCGGCCACGTCGACGCGTGCCGGCGCTGGCGCGCGCTGCGGCTTGTCGGTGGGCAGGTACATGCCGACCGTGCGGTTGTCGCGCACCAGGCGCTCGTTGGCCACGCGCTGCACGTCGGCCAGCGTGAGCCTGCGCACCTGGTCGCGCTGCAGGAAGTACAGCCGCCAGTCGCCGCGCGCGATCGCGTTGGAGATCTGCACGCCGATCGTCTCGGGGTCGGTGAAGCCGAGCTCCCAGCCCTTCAGCCACGCCGCGCGCGCGCGCTCGAGCTCCTCGGCGGTGATCGGCTCGTCGCGCAGGCCGTCGAGCGTGGCCAGCAGCGCGGCGCGCGCCTTGTCGACGTCCTGCCCCGGCGCGAGCTGCAGGCCGAGGAACATCGGCGCCGGCTCGGCCAGCGACCACGCGAAGCCGAAGCTCGATGCCGCGAGCTGCGGCTCGACCAGCCGCTTGTGCAGCCGGCCGGCCGGCGCGTCGCCGAGGATCGACGCCAGCAGCTCGGCGGCCGCGAAGTCGGGGTGCGAGCCGGCGCCCATGTGGTGCGCCACGTAGATCATCGGCGAGCCGCCGACGCGGCGCAGCGTGACGCTGCGCTCGCCGTCCTGCGGCGGGTCGAGCGTGTAGGTGGGCTGCAGCGTGCGCGCAGGCTTGGGGATCGGCCCGAACGCCTCGGCCACCCAGGCCAGCGCGCGGGCCGGGTCGAAGCGGCCGGCGACGATCAGCGTCGCGTTGTCGGGCTGGTAGTAGGTGCGGTAGAACGCCTGCAGCCGCGCCGATGTCGACGTTCTCGACGTCGGCGCGCGCGCCGATCGTGGCCTTGCCGTAGTTGTGCCACCAGTACATCGACGCCATCACCTGCTGCAGCAGCACGCGCGCCGGGTTGTTCTCGCCGCGCTCCATCTCGTTGCGCACCACCGTCATCTCGGTGTCGAGGTCCTTGCGCGCGATGAACGAGTTGACCATCGCGTCGGCCTGCCAGGCGAGGTACCAGCGCAGCGTGTCGTCGTTGGCCGAGAAGCTCGCGAAGTAGTTGGTGCGGTCGAACGACGTGGTGCCGTTGGCGCGCAGCCCGCGGCGCGAGAACTCGCCCCACACCTCGGGGTGCTTGGGCGTGCCCTTGAACAGCAGGTGCTCCAGCAGGTGCGCCATGCCCGACTCGCCGTAGTTCTCCATGCGCGAGCCGACGTGGTAGGTGACGTTGACCGTGGTGGTGGGCTTGGAGTCGTCGGGCACCAGCAGCACCTGCAGGCCGTTGGCCAGCCGGTACTCGTGGATGCCTTCGACGCTGGCGCCGCGGGTGATGCCGCTGGGCAGTGCGGGCGGCGTCTGGGCGAGGGTGGCGCTGCAGACCAGCGCGAGGAAAAGAGACAACAGCGGGCGGTGCGGCATGGCGGGCTCGGGGGCGGGGTGCGGCGCAGTGTAGGCCGGGTGTTCGAGGATCGCATTCAGCATCACGTGTACCCAAGTTGTGTCGAAACCAGGACACCCTGGCGCGATGGCTCGGGGCGTTCGTCCCCCAAGCACTTGGGGGCACCTTTGGAAGACCGGTAGGAGATCGGTAGGACGGTGCTGTCTACGCTGTGGATGCCGGGTCGATGACCCGAGTTCAACCACGGAGCACCGCCATGTCCACTCAGTTTCACGCAACGCCACCACTGCGAGCATCGCGCGTCTTGGCGCAACGCCGCAATCTGCCATCGCGATCGCAGCCCGCTTGCCCGGCTGCCGGCGGGCCTTGCACCGATGGCTAGCCGCCGCCTTCTGCATCGCCGCGCCCGTGATGGCGCAGGCGGCAGGCGGCGTGACCACCGACCCGGTCACGCTGACCCGCACCTACCACGGCTCCGACGGCAGCGCGTTCACGACCCGCGAAGTGGGCAACACCATCGTCGGTTTCAGCGAAGACCTCAGCGGCCAGCGTGCCTTCGTCTTCAACGGCACGCGCTCGGGCTTCACGATCAGCGGCACCGATTACGCCGTTCCCGCCGGCGCCAACACGGCCACAGGGCCGCTGGTGCTGACCTACGCCAACGGCGGCTCCACGCTCACGCGCACCGGCGGCGACGATATCGGCGCGCCGTTCTGGCTCGCCAAGCTGCCGAGCGCGTTCAGCTACCCCAAGGAGCGTGCGGCGCGCTTCCAGTCCATATCGGGCCAGGACCTCGACGGTGTGTTCAAGGGCAGCGACGGCAGCCGGGCTTACGTGCGGCAGTACGGCTCGCAGGTGGTCTACGTCGCCGAGCGTTTTGCCGACGCCGACGCGACGCGCCCGACCCACTGGACGCTGGTGATCGCGCAGCGTGACGGCGCCGGCTTGCTCAACGGCCTGTACTACGACCTGCCCAAGCAGACGGCCCCGCTGCGCGCCGGCAGGATGGGCGGGCAGGCCTACAGTAAGCCACGCCAGTTCAGCCAGCGTACTGCTATGGGGCGCCAACACTGCGGTGACGGCGTTCAGCGCCGACTACGCGGTGGACTTCGACCGCTTCGCTCAGGAAATCCACGACCGGCTCGAACCCTTCGTCGTCGGCTTCAGCTATGCCATCGCGCGCAACGGGCGAGCTGGTGCGCTCGGGCGCCGGCGGCGATCGCCGCGCGGTGACGGCGACCAACGGGCTGGACGCACCAGTGCCCTACACGGCTTACACCGTCATCGAGACGGCCAGCACCAGCAAGACCGTCACGCTGGTGGCGGTGCTCAAGGCGCTGCGCCAGCGTGGCATTTCGGTCGATTCGCCGGTTTCGCCGTACCTGCCGGCCAACTGGTCGCGCGGCGCCGGGATGAACACGGTCACCTTTCGGCAGTTGCTGTCGCACGGGATGAAGCCGGCCGCCGGCAATGGCATGTTCAAGCCCGACGACTGCGACCCCGACTTCTATGGCTGCCTGCGCGACGCGGTGGCTGTCGGCATGACGCAGCCAGCCGGCTACGACAACATCCACTACGCGGTCTTCCGCGTGATCCTGCCGTTCGTGCTCGACCCGCCGGGGCGTGGGCGCAACTGTTCGCGACCGAGAGCCGCGAGACGGTGCTCAACGAGTGCTTCAGCGCGGTGTTCCAGGACGCGATGCGCAGCCTGCTGCGCGCAGGCCGGGGTGACGGCGGACTTCGCCTACCCGTCGGGATCGAACACCGCCTACCGCTACATCTGGGGCACGCCGCCCACCAACGAGCGCGCGCCCACCGGCAGCGAAGACGATTACCTGCGCGCCGGACCGGGCGGGCTGAAGATGAGCTCGCGCGAGTCCGCGCAGTTCCTCAGCCGGGCTGAAAAAGGCGAGCTGCTGTCCACGGCCGACCTGGCCACCGCCAAGGCCATCGGCTTCGGTGAAGACAGGGCACCGAAGAACGGACCTTCCGGCGTCGGGCCGCACCGGTGCAAGAACGGCGGTGCCGGCGGCGCGGCCACGCAGGCCATGGTCTTCCCGGGCGTGGAGGTCTTCATTTCGCACAATTCGACGGGCAACGCGGCGCAGACCAGCAACGAGACAATGTTGATCCAGGCCTGGCAAGCCGCGCTGGTCAACGCGGGGGACTGAGGTTGGCGCTGCACTGCGCCGAGCAATGCAAGCCAGGGCAGCAATCCTCAGCTGGGCCCATCAGCTCGATACAGACCGCGCCGGGCCAGGGGATGTGTTGACAATCGTGGGCCAGTTCTCACACTGCCGGAATGTCGCGGGTGCGGGAGTCGAAGGATGCGCCGGCGCAGTGCCTGGCCGAGCATGAACTGGCGGCCTCGTCGCTCAGCCTGTTGGCTCAACCGGCGCTGTGGCCTGCGCTGCGGCTGGGTCGCGGCGACGCGGCGCACGACCGGCCCTGGACCACCTACTGGTCGACCCGGCTCGACGCCACCCTGCAGGTAGAACAGGCGCGCAGCCGCTTCGAAGCAGCGTTCGCTGCGTTCGCCGCGCGCGACGACCGTGTCGGTGAGTTGCTCTGCATCGCCGCGATCATCGAGGGCTTCTACGTCGAAGAGGGCCCGCTCGACCCGCTCGACCGATGGATCGCAGCACTCGGCGAGCGCTTGCCGGTCGACGGTCACTGGCCGTCCGACGAGGTCGAGGCCACGATCATCGCCAGCGGCGTGGCGATCCGTCTGCGCAACCCGTCGCACCCGTTGCTGGCGGCCTGGGCCACGCGCGGTGCCTCGCTGATGCGGCGGTTGAAACCGGGCGCCGCCCGGCTCAAGCTGGCGACCTTTCTGGCCCAGTACCACCTCTGGCGTGGCGAATTCGCCCGTTGCGGCTTGATCGTCGACGCCATGCCGGGGCTGGCGCTGCATGGCGTGCTGCCCGGCGAGGCGCTGGTCTGGCTGGACGCGGTGTCCACTTACGCGCGCTACACCGCCCAGCATCAGCGCGCCCGCGAGGCCATCGACGCGGCGCTGCTGCTGGTGCGTGAGCACGGGCTGCGCCAGCGCGCTTACGCGCTGCACGCCTATGGCGCGTCGGTGGCGTTGGCGGCGCACGACCTGACGCGTGCGCAAACCCATGTCGATGCGATGCGTCCGCTGCTCGAAAGCGCTCCGCAAGCCGACCAGACGCACTACTGGCACTACCTGGCCGGGCTGACGCTGCTGCGCGGCGACGTGCCGGGCGCGATCGAACTGGCTCGTACGGCGCTACACAACTCCGGTGAGATCGGCGGGCCGACGCGTTTGGCCACCCACGCCCTGAGCCTTGGCCAGGCGCTGCTGCGCGCCGGCGACGACAGCGCTGCGCTGGAATGCTTTGTCAGTGCGCTCGAAACGGCCCGGCAGATGGACGCGGCGCTGCTGAGCTTCACGGCATCGCTGATGAGCAGCGCCTGCTTGCTGCATCTGGGCCGCACCGCGGATGCAACGCAGGCGCTGCACAACGCCTGGTCCGAAGGCTCCAGACGCGACTTCCGCGTCACCGCAGGGTGGTGGCTGCCCGACGTGGTGGCCGAAGCGGCGCAGGCGGCGATCGAGCGCGGCATCGAAACCACCTATGTGCGCCGCTTCGTGCGCCTGCACGGGCTGGCCGGCACCGACCCGGCGCTGGCCGACTGGCCCTGGCCGCTGGTGCTGCGTTCCTTCGGCGAGTTTCAAGCCGTCTTGGGCGAGCAGCTGCTGACGCGCCAAGCCGGCAAGACAGCGCAACGTCCGCTCGACCTGCTGCGCGCACTGCTCGCGCACGGCACCACCCCGCTGCCGGTGGCCACCGCCATGGACTGGCTGTGGCCCGACGCCGACCCGGCCGCGCAGCGCAAGTCCTTCGACGTGGCGTTGCTGCGGCTGCGGCGAACGCTCGGCGACGCGAGGCTGTTGCGTCTGGAAAGCGGCAAGCTGACGCTGGACGAACGCTGGTGCTGGAGCGACGTGGCTGCGCTGCAGCGGCTGCTGCATCACATCGACTCGGCGCATGCTGCAACGCTGGAACGCCTGCAAGACCTGGCGCGCCGCCTGCTCGACCTGATGCGTGGCCCGTTCCTGGCAGCCGAGGACGCCGACTGGGCGGCGGCGGCACGCTCGCGCTACAGCCGTCGTTTCGTCTTGGCGGCGTCGCAACTGGCCGCGCTGATCGAACCGCTCGACACCTCGGCCGCAATCGAGCTGTACGAGCGCGCACTGGATGTCGAACCGCTGGCCGAATCGTTGAGCCGGCGGTTGATCCGTCTGCATGCCACCCGTGGCGACCGCGCCGAAGCGCTGCGCGCCTGGCAGTCGTGCTGCACGATGTTGCGCGTGGCAGCGGGACTGGGGCCGTCGCGCGAGACCCGCGCCCTGGCTGCGGAACTGAGCCTGCCGGACCCCGGGATTGAGGGAGCTCGGCGTTAGTTAGGGGGTCGGCGGGTCGATTCGGTAGGGCATCGGTAGGACCGGGGGCGGGACATTGCAGTCAGCCCGCAACCGCAGCGACTTCGATGCGGCGGCGGTTGGAATGACAACCCTGGAGCATCACCCATGTCAACCCTGCCCCGTCAACCTTCTCGTTCGCACTGCATTGCTGGCTGCCTTGATTGGATTGGCAGGTGCTCACGCGCCCGCTTTCGCTCTGGACCAGGCGTTCATCGCTGAGAGCTGCCCGATGGCCGCAATGGGCCGAGACCCGCCGTCGGCGATGCGCAAGTCGGTCTGCGGCGTGGTGAACCCGGGCCTGACCAGCGTGCCGGAGTGGGACACCCTGGAGTTGATGGCGATCGACGGCAATGTGAGTGGCGCTGGCGTGGTCGCCAGGCTGCAATGCATGAGCCGAGCGTCGGGCGCCCTGTCGACCGTGGCAGTGGTCAAGAGCGTGCCCTCTACCAGCCCGAAGAAGGTCGCGGTGCGCCTGCCGGCGCCGCTGAACTTCAGTCGTTGCGCCTACATGGTCGTCATCGACGTCGACACCGCCCGCGCCGACACAAAGGCGCTGATGGTGGTGCTGCGCAAGTGATGCCCGGCCAGCCTGGCCGCCGAAGCCTCAAGGAGTACCACCATGTTCGCCCGTCCCGCACAGTTCATCGCGCATGCCGCCACGGCGGTCGTCGCGGCAGCGGCCGGCTGGTTCGCACATGAGCCGGCGCCGCCGACGCCGGCGACGGTTGCAACGCAACCGCCCGCGCCGCTGCAGGCGGCCGTTGCGCCACCGGCATCCTCGACGCCGTTGATCGCGGTGGCAAGTGACGGCAACGTCACGCTGCGGGTCGAGCAGCAGCCGCTGCAGTGGGTGCTCGACCAGATCGCGGTTCAAGCCGGCTGGCCGGACCTGCAGCGGCGCGCGTGTCCGGCGGCTGTGCAGGTGGCTGCCAGCGCCCCAGCCACCCCGCCCGCCGGTCCGGCCGCGGCGGCCCCGACGCCCGTGCTGGCATGCTCGGAATCAGCGGCGCGGCAGGTCGATCCGGCGCGCGTGCTGCAGGCCATCGAATCCGGCACCGAGGCCGAGCGCTTTCAGGGGCTGATGCTGGCGCGCTCCGCGGACGTCCCGGTCAACGAGGCCACGCTGAAGCACCTGTTCGAAACCGGCGGATCCGAACGGGTGGAGATCGCGGCCTTCGAGGCTTATCTGGCCCTGCGCGCCGACCGCCCCGACGAGCTGCGCGCGGCGCTCGAAGCAGCGCAGTACGCGCCCACGGCGACCATCCGGCGCGACGCCGCGCAGCGCCTGCACGAACTGCGCGAAGTCGAGCGGCTGAACGCGTTGCCGCCGCTCGCCGACCCGTAACCCGAAGGTCTTCGCCGCCACGGCACGAGCGCATGGCCACGGCCATGCGGTGACGTCGCGGCGTGTCTTTTCATCGGGCGGCGCGGGGGGCAAAGCGCTGCCGGATCCTCAACCCTTGCCCCACTACACAGGAGATCATCATGAGTCATTCAACCAACCAGCGCGTCCGCGCCCTTTGCCGTGCCTCCAGTGCGTTGGCCCTTGCCGGCGCAGCGTCGATCGGCCGCGCATGCCGACGCCGCCGGCCAGGACTGGAAGGGCTACGCGGGCGTGAACTGCATGGCGCAGAGCAACAACGAGTCCGATCCGGCGCAGCGCGGTCAACCAGACCGCGCTCGCCAACACCGGCACCAGCACCGATCACGGTGTTCTGCCCGGTGGTGCGCGACGTGTGCCGAGGGCGGTGACAACCGGGTGACGTGCCGTGCGGGTGCGCTTCCGCAACCGCAACTCGGCGGTGGCCGGCCGTTGCGAGTTCAGCTCGCACGACATCAACGGCATCAGGATCGACTCCAGGTCGGCCGTGGTGCCGCCCGGTCGCGGCGATCCGGCTGCAACTCGGCCCGGTGGATGCGCACAACTGGGGCAGCTATGTGCTCAGCTGCCAAGCTGCCGGGGCGCGATGCCGCCACGAACCTGCAGTCGTACATCGTCAACTACCGGGTCGATGAGGCGCTGTAGGACTGGCGCGCCCGCTGGTCATTGGGCGCCGGGCGCACTTCGTGGTGCCGCCCGGCGCCACTTCTCGTGGGTCGTCGAGTCCCTTTGTCATGCGAACGTCGATGCCGCGCAGCGGCGGAGGTGTCGGGCATGTCCCGTCGCGCGTGCGCGAGAAGAGCTTGCCGCTCCCGTCCCACCCTCTCACCCACACGCGCCGATGTAGCCGCACGTGGTGCAGAACTCGCAGCCGTCCTTGTGGATCAGCGTCGGGTTGCCGCACTCGGGGCAGCGCGCGCCGGCCATCGGCACGGCGCGCGCCGTTGCGCGGCTTGTCGGCGGGCGTCTGCAGGATGCCCATCGCGTTGAGCGGAAAGCCCGCTGCATCGAGCACGCCGAGCATCGCGTAGCGGTGGATCACCAGCCGCGCGATGTAGGCCACCGTCGACGGCCAGAGCTGCTGGCGGCGCTCGCCCGGCACCGGCGCCATGAAGTGGCCGAGCGGCTCGCCGCACGTTGAGCAGCTTGCGCAGCTTCATGCCGATCCACGCCGGGTCGATCACCCGCATGTCGAGCGACAGCAGGCGCGCCAGGCCGTCGAGCGCGCGCGGGTAGTTGCCCGAGAAGCCGATCGCGCACGGCCGCGTCACGAGCGCGCCGTCGGTCCGCCGGCAGCTGCACTTCCTTCAGCGTGAGCGGTGAACGCCTCGCCGCTGGCCGGGTTGGACACGTCCACCGCCCACGCCAGCGTGCCCGAGGTGCCGGTGCGCGGCTCGTCGCGGCTGAACATCGCGTCGAGCACCGGCGTCGAGCCGCCGCTCCTGCAGCGCGCCGAGCTGCTCGCAGCGCCAGCGGATCACCGCCGCGGTGGCCGCCACCACGCCGGGGAACAGGCGCGGCTCGCCGTGCGGCGGCAACGGCATCTCGAACGAGCGCTCTTCCGACACCGTGGCCAGCGCGTCGAGCTTGAGGCTGCAGCCACGCGGCGTCGTTGGCGCGCATGTCCATCGACAGCGTCTTGGCCAGCGCCGCCAGGCCGCGCGGCTGCTCGGCGCCGTTGACCCACACCTCGAACGGCAGGTTGCGCGCGAACAGGCCCGACTCCGGCCCCGCCTCGGCGGGCAACTCGCCGACGAACAGCGCGAACTCGCCGAGCGGGTGCTGGATCATGTAGCTCCACGCCGGGTTGCCGCCGGGCAAGCTCGGGGCGGCTCGGCCAGCGCAGCGACGCCAGCACCGGCGCCGGCAGGCGCTCGAGCGCGCAGGCGCTGGTTGGCGTCGTCACCGGCCACCGTTGCGGCGGCGCGGCTGCGGCCGCGTCGACGCTGAGCACCGCGCCGAGCACCGCGTTCGGCCGGTAGGTCGCCAGGCCCTTCAGGCCCGACTTCCACGCGCTGCAGGTACAGGCCCTGGAAGTCGGCGTACGGATAGTCGGCCGGCACGTTGACCGTCTTGCTGATCGAGGTGTCGATGAACGGCGCCACCGCGGCCACCATCGCGGCGTGGTCCTCGCGCGCTCATCTCCAGCGCGGTGACGAAGGCGTCGCTCAGCGGCGTCGTCGTCGCCCTTGAGGTGCCGGTACAGGCGCCAGGCGTGGTCTTCGACCGCGTACTCCTTGAAGCGTGCCGTCGGGCTCGCGCTTGCTTGCCGCGTGTAGCTCCAGCTGAACGCCGGCTCGATGCCGTTGCTCGCGTTGTCGGCAAACGCCAGGCTGATGGTGCCGGTGGGCGCGATCGACAGCAGGTGCGAGTTGCGGATGCCCTGCGCGCGGATGCTTGTCCTTCAGCGCCTGCGGCAGGCGCGACGCGAAGCTGCCGCGCGACAAGTACAGGTCGGCGTTGAACAGCGGGAACGCGCCGCGCTCGCGCGCCAGGTCGACCGACGCGTCGTAGGCGGCGTCGCGCATCACCTCGGCGATGCGCGCGGCCTCGGCGCGCGCGGCGGCGCTGTCGTAGCGCAGGTCCGAGCATCACCAGCGCGTCGCCGAGCCCGGTGAAGCCGAGGCCGATGCGCCGCTTGGCGCGCGCCTCGTCGTGCTGCTGCGGCAGCGGCCACACGGTGGACGTCGAGCACGTTGTCGAGCATGCGCACCGCGACCTTCACCACGTCGACGAAGGCGTCGTCGTCGAAAGCGCGCGTTCGGCTCGAACGGGTCGTGCGACGAAGAGCGTGAGGTCGATCGAGCCGAGGCAGCAGCAGCCGTAGGCGGGAAGCGGTTGCTCACCGCACGGGTTGGTCGCACTCGATGCGTCTCGCAATAGCCGAGGTTGTTGTCGGCGTTGATGCGGTCGATGAACAGCACGCCCGGCTCGGCGTGGTCGTAGGTCGAGCGCATGATCTGGTCCCACAGGTCGCGCGCGCGCGGGCGCGCGGTAGACCCACAGGCCGTCGGCGCGCCGCTGCGCGCCGGCGGCCTTCTGCGCCGCGCTCGGCTCGGCGCGGTGCACCAGCTCGACCTCGAGGTCGTCCTCGACCGCGCGCATGAAGGCATCGGTCACGCCGACCGAGATGTTGAAGTTGGTGAGCTCGCCGGCGTCCTTGGCGTGGATGAACTCTTCGACGTCGGGGTGGTCGCAGCGCAGCACGCCCATCTGCGCGCCGCGCCGGCTGCCGGCGGACTCCACCGTTTCGCAGGAGCGGTCGAACACCCGCATGTAGCTCACCGGCCCCGATGCGCTGCTCTGCGTGGTGCCGACCCAGGCGCCCTTGCGGGCGGATGCGCGAGAAGTCGTAGCCCACGCCGCCGCCGCGGCGCATGGTCTCGGCCGCTTCGGTGAGCGCGATGTAGATGCCGGGATAGCCTTCTTCGGGCTCGGCGATCGAGTCGCCCACCGGCTGCACGAAGCAGTTGATCAGCGTGGCGCCGAGCGCCGGTGCCGGCCGCCGAGTCGATGCGCCCGGCGGGGATGAAGCCGCTCCTTTGCGCGTCGAAGAAGCGCCCCTCCCACAGCGTGCGCGTCGCCGGCGCCTCGACCGCGGCCAGCGCACGCGCCACCCGCGCGCGCACGTCGTCGGCGCTGCGCTCGTCGCCCTTGGCGTACTTTTCGAGCAGCACCTCGTGGCTGATCGGCTGTTGCGGCAGCGCCAGTGCCTGGTGCTGGATCGTCGAATCGGACATCGTCAAATGCTCCGGACAAGGTGGTGGGCGCGCGCAGGGCGCGCACCCTGCCATCGAGGGACAACCCGATCAGCGGGCCGCACGGAAACTGTATGGAAAATCAGTATCGCGCGACCCCTGCCGGGCCGCAAGAGCCAGCGCCGTTCGCGGACTTCGCATGGGGTTGTTCCCCGCGGCTTGACGCATGGGCCGAACCGTGGTCGCGCTGCGTGTTGTCTCGTCGTCATAGAGTTCGCTGTCTTGCCACCCCATCACGCGGAGCCACCCCGATGAGCGCGAGCGACAACAAGCAACTCCTGCAGGCCGTCTTCGAGGCCATGGCCGTCGGCAACACGCGGCCGTTCGGCGAGCTGATGGCCGATGACTGCCGCTGGGTCACGCCCGGCCAGTCGGTCTGGTCGGGCGTGTGGCACGGCAAGAAGGCGATGAACGAACAACTGTTCGCGCCGCTGTACAAGCGTTTCGCCGGCAAGTACACCAGCCACGCCAGCCGTTTCGTCGCCGACGGTGATGTGGTCGTCGTCGAGGCCCGTGGCCAGGCCACGCTGAAGACCGGCGGGAGCTACGACAACACCTACTGCTTCGTCTGCGAGTTTCGCGACGGCAAGCTGATCCAGGTGACCGAGTACATGGACACCGACCTCGCGGTGCGCGTGTTGGGCGCGCCGGGCGCGATCGCGGCCTGACGGCGTACGCAATCCTGCCAATCGCACGGAAGCAGCGTCGCGTCTACAACAATGCATCACCACATCGATCGGAGGTTGCCATGGCCGCGCTCACGCAAACGCAAGTCACCTGCATGCTGCCGGTGAAGGATCTCGCCCGCGCACGCCGCTTCTACGAGCAGCAGCTCGGCCTCGAGCCGGGCGCGGCCAAACCCGACGGCAAGTTCGTCTACCGCTGTGGCGGCACCGAGCTGGCACTGTTCCCGAAGGCCGAGGGCACGAAGGCCGAGCACACGGCCCTGAGCTTCCGGGTGGCCGACATCGGCCGCGCCGTCGCCGAACTCAAGGGGCGCGGCGTGCGCTTCGCCGACTACGATTTCCCGGGCCTGAAGACCGTCGAACACGTGTGTGTGCTCGGCTCCGAGAAGGCGGCCTGGTTCGAGGATCCGGAAGGCAATATCCTGTGCCTGCACGAAGACATCGCCTGAAGCGCGCCGGGATTCAATGCCCGCGCGCACGGCCGCGCGCACGGAGGGCAACGGCATGGAGAACTTGAACTGGTGGGCGATCGTGCTCGCCGCGGTGTGCTCGTTTCTGCTCGGAGGTCCCTGGTACCGTCGGCGTTGTTCGGCAAGGCCTGGAACCGCGAGGCCAAGAGCAGCCAGCCGGCAGGATCGGGCCACCGGCCAAGGTGTTCGGCCTGAGCTTCGTGTTTTCGCTGATCGCCGCGGCGGCATTCGCCTGGTGGCTGGGGCCGAAACCGCCGCTGCAAGGCGCGCTGGGCAGCGGGCTGCTGGTGGGCGCGTGTTTCGTGGCCACCAGCTTCGGCATCAACTACCAGTTCGCCAACCGCAGCACGTTGATGTGGCTGATCGACGGCGGTTATCACGTCGCGCAGTTCGTGTTGTTCGGTCTGGTGCTCGGCTTGTGGCACTGAGCAGCCCGCAGCCACGGCTATTGCGCGAGATAGCCGCCGTCCACCGCCAGCACATGCCCGGTGATCATCGCCGCCGCCGGGCTGGCGAGGAACAACACGGCCGATGCCACTTCGTGCGGCTCGGCCAGCCGGCCGAGCGGCGTGACGCTGCGGATGCGCGCCATCAGCTCGGGCGAATCCTGCAATTGGCCGATGAAGCCGGTCTTGGTCCAGCTCGGCGCCACCGCGTTGACGCGGATGCCGCGCGACGCCCACTCCACCGCCAGCGCGCGCGTCATCGTGACCAGCCCGCCCTTGGTGACGTGGTACGAGATGTTGGGGTACAGGCCACCGCCCGACAGGCCCATGATCGATGCCGTGTTGACGATGCTGCCGCCGCTCGCGGGCATGTGACGCGCCGCTGTGCGCGCGCACACGAACGCAGCCGTCAGGTTGACCGCCACCACGGCATCCCACTCGGCCAGCGGCAACTCCAGCGAGGCCTTGCGGATCGCGCGGCCGGCGTTGTTGACCAGCACGTCGATGCGCCCGTGTTCGGCCGCGATGGCGGCGAACATGCGTTCGACGGCCGCTTCATCGGTGACGTCGAGCGTGTGCACCTGCGCGCTGCGGCAGTTGCGCCCGCGCCGCCTGCAACGCCGCGGCATCACGATCGAGCAGCACCACCAACGCGCCGGCCTCGGCCATCAACGTGGCGCAGGCCAGCCCGATGCCCTGCGCGCCGCCGGTGATCGCGGCCACACGATCGTCGAGGCGAAATGCGCGCAGCCCGGCGGCGGACGCCGTCACAACGACTCCGACGGATCGAAGTCGAGCTCGACCTTGGCGCCGTTGGGGTCGAACGTGAACAGCTGCCAGGTGCCCGCGCCGGCCTGCTTGCGCAGGTCGTACTTCAGGCCGCGCTCGTCGAAGCGCGCCTTCACCGCTTTCAGGTCGCTGCCGGTGAAGGCCATGTGGTCGATCACGCCGGTGCGCGTGGCCGGCATCGGGCGGTCCCAGTAGATGTGCAGCACCGCCTGCTTGCCGCCCGGCGGGTACAGCCACGCGCCGGGGAAGCCGAGGTCGGGCCGGTGGCCTTCGTCCAGGCCGAGCAGGCCGCAATAGAAGTCGAGCGTGGCCTCGCGGTCTCTCGGCGGTGATGGTGAAGTGGTTCATGCCGTGGATCATCGGGATCCTCCTCGGTGTCTCAGGCCACCAGCACCAGCGCGCCGACGGTGGCGCGCGATTCCAGGCGCGCATGCGCTTGCGCCGGCGGCATCGAGCGCGTGGCGTTCGATCGGCGGCGGCTTGATCGTGCCGTCGGCCAGCGCCTGCCACAGGCTCGTCGGCGCGCGCCGCGAGCGCCTGGCGCGTGGCGATGTAGGCAAACACCACCGGCCGCGAGAAGCTCAGCGACTTGTGCACCAGCAGGTTCGGGTCGAGCGCGCGCAGCGGGCCGCTGGCCTGGCCCAGGCTGATCCAGTGGCCGCGCGGCGCGAGCGCGGCCAGGTTCTCGTCGAACGCGGCGTCGCCGAGGCCGTCGATCACCACGTCGGCGCCGCCGCAGGCGCCCTGCACCGCATCGGCAAAGCGGTAGTCGCGCGCTGACGATCACGTGCTCGCAGCCGTGCTCGCGCGCGAGGCGCGCCTTGGCCTCGCTCGACACGGTGCCGATCACCGTGGCGCCCAGACGCCGCGCCCAGGCGCACACCAGCAGGCCCACGCCGCCGGCGGCCGCATGCACCAGCAGCCGCGTGCCGCGGCTGACGCGGCCGAGGTCGTGCAGCAGGTAGTGCGCGGTCAGGCCCTTGAGCAGCAGCGCCGCGGCGATGTCGTCTTCCACGGCGGGCGGCAGCCGCACCACCCAGTCGGCGGGCACCGTGCGCACGCTGCGCGTAGGCGCCGGGCACCGGGCCGACGTAGGCCACGCGGTCGCCGGGCAGCAGGCCGGTCACTCCGGCGCCGACATCGAGCACGCTGCCGGCGGCCTCCATGCCCGGTGTGCCGCCGGGCTGCAGCATCGGCGGGATCCAGCCGCGGCGCAGGTAGACATCGATGAAGTTGACGCCGATGGCGCGCTGGCGGATGCGCACTTCGCCGGGGCCGGGCGGCGGGGCCATGGCGTCTTGCGGCCACCAGCTGTTCGGCGCCGCCGTAGCCGCGCAGCACGATACGCCGCGTCGGCAGCGGCAACGCGGTGGGCAGCGGTGCGCTGCGCCGGCGCTACGCAGGTCGGCGCCTTGCTGCAGGTGGCGGCGCAGGTTGGCGAAGCCCGCTTCGTAGACATCGCGCGCCACCATCTCGCGCAACTCGCGCTCGCGGCCGGGCGGCGTGGCGAAGCTCGACTCCCAATGCCAGAACGTGCGGTTGCCGTCGGTCACCGGCTTCAGCGTGACGGTGGCCACGTAGCGCTGCAGCGGCACCGTGGCCTCGACGATGCAGTAGGTGCTCTTGTGCTCGCGGTCGTCGAGCGTCAGCAGCTGCTCGCGGATGCGGTTGCCGTCATTCAGCGAGAAGTTGCGCACGCAGCCGACCTGCGACGAGGCTTCGTTGGCCTCGATGCGGCTGGTCTCGACCACGTCGTGCCACTGGTCGTGGCTGTTGAAATCGCGGATGACCGCCCAGACGCGCTCGATCGGCGCGTCGATGACGGTGGAGCGGACGACCTTCTGCAGCATGGCTCGGGCCTCACTGGGCCATCAGCGCCGCGCGGCCTTCCGCCGGGCCGCCCCAAGGAAGGCCAGCCCCCTCGGGGGGCAGCGAGCGAAGCGAGCGTGGGGGCTCACCGGAAGTGCTGCTTCAACGCCGTGAAGCCGCCCTGGAACACGCCGTTGCCGATCAGCTCGGTCAACTCGCGCTCGCGGCCTTCGTCGCAATCGAACTCGGCGCTCCACTCGGCGAAGCTGCGCGCGCCATCGGTGACCGGCGTCAGCTTCAACGTCGCCACGTAGTTGGCCACGCCCATCGGGCTTTCGAGGATCTCGTAGCTGCACGAGTAGTCGTAGTCGCTCAACGCCAGCAGCCGCTCGCGGATCATGCCGCCGTCGCGCGTATGGAAGTGGCGGATGCAGCCCACCTTGTCGGCGGGCTCGTTGTTCTCGATGCGGCTGTCGGCGATCGCCGGGTGCCACAGCGGCAGGCCGTTGAAGTCGCGGATGCGCGACCACACGCTGTCGGCGCTGGCGTCGATGACGCTGGAGACGTAGATGCGGATCAAGTCTGCGCCCCTATTCCTTGGTCGTCGGCGCCGGGGACGCCGGCGGCAACGCGGCGGTGCCCGACACGCCGGCCGTCAGCCGCTGGATGTCGCCCGACTCCAGGCCGATCTCGCGCAGCAACTGGTCGACGATCGGCGCCTGCGCGCGAAAACGCAGCGCCGAGTTGACGACGCTGTCGGCGAAGCCGCCGTTGCTGCCGTCGCCGCCACCGCCGCCGCCGCCGGCCAGACCATCGACGTGCAGGATCTTGATGCCCTCGATGCGCTCCATCGGCCGCACCGCCTCGCGGATGATCGCCTCGGCCTTGTCCACCAGCGCCAGGCGCAGCGCCGACGCCCTGGCCTCCGGCGACAGCACGTTCTGCGCCTCGTTCATCAGGCGCATCGCGTCGGCCTCGATCTCGGCGCGCACCTTGGTGGCCAGCGACTTGATCTTGTCGGCGTCGGCATCGGCCTCGGCCTGCGCGCGGATCGCCGCGCCGCGGTCGGCGCTGGCCAGCTTCTCGGCCTTGGCCGCCGACGTGAGCCGCAGCGACTTCGCGCTCGGCCGCCTGCGCAGCGCCGATCAGGTCGATCGCCTTCTTGCGCTCGGCCATCTCGACTTCGCGCGCGGTGAACACCTTTTCTTCGGCCGATACGGTTAGCGCGCGTGCTTCTTCGGCCAACGTTTGCGCCTCACTCTGCGCCTTGCTCTCGCGCGCCACCGCGATCGCGCGCTGCTGCTCGGCCAGCTCCAGCGCCTGGCGGCGCGCCACTTCGGCGGCCTGCACCGCGCGCTCTTTCTGGATGCGCTCTTGCTCGACGCTCAGGTCGCTGCGGATGCGCGCCGCCTCGATGGTCTGCTTGGCGGTGATCTGCGCCTGCTCGGAGTCCTGCTCGCGCTGCGCGCGCTCGGTGGCCACCTCGGCACGCTGGCGGGCGCGCGCGACCTCCACCTCGCGCTGCTGGGTGAGGCGCGCGTATTCGCTTTCGCGGTCGATGTCGAGCGACAGCTTCTCGGCCTCGAGGTTCTTGTTGCGGATCGCGATCAGCGTGTCCTGCTCGACGTCGTTGCGCTGCTTCTTGCGGTGCTCGATCTGCTCGGTCAGCCGCGTCAGGCCCTCGGCGTCGAACGCATTGCTCGGGTTGAAGAACTCCATCGCGGTCTGGTCGAGCTGGGTCAGCGAGGCCGACTCGAGCTCCAGGCCGTTCTTGATCAGGTCGCCGGCCACCGTCTCGCGCACGCGCTTGACGTAGCTGCCGCGTTTTTCGTGCAGCTCTTCCATCGTCATCTCGGCCGCGGCGGTGCGCAGCGCGTCGACGAACTTGCCCTCGACCAGCTCCTTCAGCTGCTCGGGCTCGAGCGTGCGCTGGCCGAGCGTCTGCGCCGCCGCCGCCACCGCGCTCGGCTCGGCCGCCACGCGCACGTAGAACTCGGCGATCACGTCCACGCGCATGCGGTCCTTGGTGATCAGCGCCTTGTCGCGGCCGCGTGCCACCTCCAGGCGCAACGTGTTCATGTTGACCGGGATCACCTCGTGCACGATCGGCAGCACCAGCGCGCCGCCGTCGAGCACCACCTTCTGGCCGCCCAGGCCCGTGCGCACGAAAGCGCGCTCCTTGCTCGAGCGCAGGTACAGCCAGTGCAGCAGCCAGACCACGATCGCGACGACGATCGCCGCGACGATCAGGCCGAGGATGAAGGTTCCGAATTGGGCGCCTGTCATGTGCGTCTCCTTGAATCTCTATCGCTTGATCTGCGTGAAGCGGCGCGTCGTCTCGGTCAGCGCCACCTCGGTGGGCAGCCGCTCCATCGAGCTCGCGCCGTAGAAGCCGTGGCAATCAGGGCAGCGCGCGAGGATGAAGCTCGCGTCCTGCGGCGTGGCGATCGGCCCGCCGTGGCACAGCACGATCACATCGGATCTCACCGCCTTGGCGGCCGCCGCGTAGGCGTTGATCGGCGCCACGCAATCGGCCAGCTTCAGTGCCGTCGCGGCGCCGATGGCGCCGCCGGTGGTCAGGCCCATGTGCGCGACGATGACGTCGGCGCCGGCCCGGGCCATGTCGCGCGCCTCCTGCTCGCTGAAGACATAGGGCGTGGTCAGCAGGTCCAGCTGCGTGCGCACGCGCGATCAGCTCGACCTCCAGGCCGTAGCCCATGCCGGTTTCTTCGAGGTTGGCGCGGAAGGTGCCGTCGATCAGGCCGACGGTCGGGAAGTTCTGGATGCCCGAGAAGCCGAGCGCGATCAGCCGCTGCAGCAACTCGTCGGCAATCATGAACGGGTCGGTGCCGTTGACGCCGGCGAGCACCGGCGTGGATTTGACCACCGGCAGCACCTCGTGCGCCATCTCGCAGACGATGTCGTTGGCGTTGCCGTAGGCCAGCAATCCGGCCAGCGAGCCGCGCCCGGCCATGCGGTAGCGGCCCGAGTTGTAGATGACGATCAGGTCGATGCCGCCGGCCTCTTCGCACTTGGCCGACAGGCCGGTGCCGGCGCCGCCACCGATGATCGGGGTGCCGGCGGCGATCTTGCGGCGCAAGCGGTCGAGGATGGTCTGGCGGGCGATGCGGGGCATGGCGGTCTCGTCGGATTCAACGCACCGCACGCACGGCGGACGGCGTGCTGGTGATTTCGCGCCAGGCCGCCACCAGCGCGTCGGCGAACGCTTCGTCGTTGATGTGCAGCGGCAGGCGCTTCAGCAAGCGGTTGGCGCCGCCGCGAAAGTGGCGCTCGATGGTTTCGAACAACACGCGGTCGGCCTCCGGGTCGTGGAACGCCTGTCCTGCGCGGTCGATCTGCGACACGCCACCTTCGGGGATCAGGAAGCGCACCGGCCCGCTCATCGCGTTGAGCTTGCGCGCGATGAATTCGCCGATCGCGCGGTTCTCGTCGACCGTGGTGCGCATCAGCGTCACCGTCGGGTTGTGGCGGTGCAGCTTGCGCCCCTTGAACCGCTCGGGCACCGAATCCCAGGGCCCGAAGTTCACCATGTCGAGCGCGCCGCACGAGCCCACGTAGGGCAGCGGGTGGCGCGCGAACACGTCCATGCGCAGCGGCCCGGCCGACAGCACGCCGCCGACGATCTCGTCGGCGACCTCGGTGGTGGAGACGTCGATCACGCCGGCCAGCAGCCCGGAGTCGGCCAGTTTCTCCATCGACTGGCCCCCTACGCCCGTGGCATGGAACACCAGGCAGTCGTAGTCGGCTTCGAGCCGCTTGGTCACCATCTGCACGCAGGTGGTGGTGACGCCGAACATCGTCAGGCCCAGCGCCGGCTTGCTGGCGCTGTCGCCGACCATCGGGTGCGCGATCATGCCGGCCAGCGCGTGCGCGGCGTTGGCGAGCACCTTCTCGCTGATGCGGTTGATGCCCGACACGTCGGTGATCGAATACATCATGCAGATGTCGCTCGGGCCCACGTAGGGCCGCGTGTCGCCCGAGGCCATGGTCGACACCATCACCTTCGGGCAGCCGATCGGCAGCGCACGCATCGCCTGCGTCGCCAGCGTGGTGCCGCCCGAGCCGCCGGCCGAAACGAGGCCGCCGACGTCGCGCCGGCTGAGCATGAAACGCTCGAACGCGATCGCCATCGCGCTCACCGCGCTGCCGCGGTCGTTGGTGAACACCGCGGATTCGCCGTCGGGATGGTGGCGCGCCACCTCGCGCGGGTGCACGCTGGCCGGCGACGGCTTGCCCGACGTCGCGAGGTCCACCGTCACCACGCGCAGGCCGAGCTTCTCCAGGCACTGGCGCATGTAGAACAGCTCGCGGCCCTTGGTGTCGAAGGTGCCGGCCACGTAGGCAGCACGCACGCTGCCGGTGGCGACGGGGAAGGCCAGCAGCTGCGCAGCCGGCCTGGCCGGCGGCGCGGCCGCAGGGGCGGCTGCGGAGAACGCCGGCTCGCGCGTGATGTCCGCCAACGGGGCTGCCGCGTCGCCGCTGTTCCAGCGGTTGAAGCCGCGCACCGTGCGCGGCGCCGCATCGTCGAGCGTCGGCGCGCCGTTGCCGAAGGCCCGCCGCACCGTCAGCACGCGCACGGTGTCGGGCGCCGCGGGCGGCGGCGCGGCGGCCTCGGCGTCCTCGTCGTCGTTGGCGCGCACGCCGAGCAGGCGCTCCTGCAGCTCGCGGTCGGCCGCCAGCGCCTGCGCCGGCATCTCGTGGGCGATGCGGCCGTTGACCATCACGCCGATGCGGTCGGCCACGTCGATCGCCACGCCGAGGTTCTGCTCGATCAGCAGCACCGCGATCTCGCCGCCGGCCAGCTCGCGCAGCGCCTGCACCACCTGCTCGACGATCAGCGGCGCCAGGCCCTCGGTGGGCTCGTCCATCACCAGCAGGCGCGGGTTCGAGCAGCAGCGCGCGGCCGATGGCCAGCATCTGCTGCTCGCCACCCGACAACTGCGCGCCGCCGTGGCCCTTGCGTTCGGCCAGCCGCGGGAACATCGTGTAGACGCGGTCGAGGTCGCGCCGGCGCCTGGCCACCAGGCGCAGCGTTTCGTCGACCGTCAGCGACGGCCAGACGCGGCGGCCCTGCGGCACGTAGGCGATGCCGCGCCGCGTGATCTCGTGCGGCGCCAGGCCGAGGAGCTCGTCACCGGCCAGCTTGACGCTGCCGGTGCCGTGCACGAGACCGGTGATCGCGTTGCACAGCGTGGTCTTGCCCATGCCGTTGCGGCCGACGATGGCGAGCACGCCGCGCTCGAGCGTCAGGCTGACGCCCTGCAGCGCGTGGCCGCGGCCGTAGTAGACGTCGAGGCCCTCCACCACAAGCATCGGGCCGCCCGGCTTGCTGCCGTCGTCGTTGCGATCGCGGGAGAACCAAGCCATCAATGCTTGCCCCCCATGTAGATCGCCTGCACCTGCGCGTCGCCCTCGATCTCGCCGGGCGAGCCGGTCTTCAGCACGCGGCCGTTGTGCATCACGGTCACGCGATCGGCCACGCGCAGCGCGATGTCAAGGTCGTGCTCGATCAGCACGAAGCTCATGTGCGCCGGCAACGAGGTCAACAGCGCCACCAGCTCGCGCCGCTCGGCGGGCGACAGCCCGGCGGCCGGCTCGTCGAACAGGATCAAGCGCGGCGCGCCGGCCAGCGCCATGCCGATCTCGAGCTGGCGCTGCTGGCCATGCGCGAGGTTGGCGACCCGCTCGTCGGCGATGTGGCTCAGGCGCGCGCGCTCCAGCAGATCGCGGGTTTGCGCTTGCGACGCATGGCCTTCGCGCGGCCGCCAGAAACTGAAGCGGCCACTGGCCACGCCGCGCACCGCGAGGAACAGGTTGTCGCGCACGCTCAGCTCGCGAAACAGCAGCGACGACTGGTAGGTGCGGCGCAGGCCCTTGCGGATGCGCTCGTGCGGCGGCAGCTCGGTGATGTCTTCGCCGAAGAAATGGATCCGCCCCGCAGTGGGCGGGAAGTCGCCGGTGACGGTGTTGAACAGCGTGGTCTTGCCGGCGCCGTTGGAGCCCAGGATCGCGTACTTCTGCCCCGCGGCCACCGCGAGCGACACGTCGTCGACCGCCCGCAGCGCGCCGAAGGCGCGCGTCACGTTGCTGAGCACGAGCGCCTCGTTGGCCGCCAGCGGCGCGTGCGCGCCGGCGGCCCGCGGCGACGCTGCGGCTCGACGCGACGCAGTGGGCGGCATCAATGTGGCCATGCGGTACTCGAATGACTCATATGGACACCGAGGCGGCCGCCAGGCCGCCTCGGAAGTCGGGTCAGGGGCACGCCGGGACGTCGCGCGAGCCCATCTGGAACTCCTCTTTCTTCATGCCCAGCATCTGGTCGATGTTGTCGACCTTGCGGTGCACCTTGTTGAAGAGGTTGCCTTGCGAATCCTTCACCACCTCGGTGACGAACGTGGTGCCGATGGCCTGGCGGTTGCCGTCGAGCTGCACGTCGCCGGTGGGCGTCTTGAGCACCATCTTCGACAGCGCTTCGCGGTACTTGGCCTGGCCGCCGGAGAGGTCGCCCTTCACCGCATCGAGGCCGTCGAGCGCGGCCTTCATGTTGACGTAGTACACGTAGGCAAACAGGCTCGGGCTCGGAAAGCCGCCGGCCGACACCGGATAGCTCTTCTGGTAGTCGGCGACGAAGGCCTTCCATTCGGCGCCGTCATAGGCATCGGCCACCGGGCCGGCCGACAGCGTGCCCACCAGCGAGTCGCGGCGCTTGCCGCGGTAGTTCAGGATGTCCTGGCTGACCGTGATCGAGCCGCCGACGATCGGCTTGTCGCCGCCCGCGGCCTCGTACTGGTTGAGGAAGTTCACCGCGTCGGCGCCGCCCAGCACCACCAGCATCGCGTCGACATCCTTCGGGATCTTGGCGATCACCGAGGCGTAGTCCTTGCCGCCCAGCGGCACCCAGGCCTTCTCGGGCACCTTGCCGCCGAGGCGGCAGTACTCGGCCATGAAGCCCTGCACCTGCGAATACGGGAACGCGTAGTCCTCGGCGATCACCATCATGCGCTTGTAGCCCTTATCGAGCGCCGCCTTGCCCAGGCCGACCATCCACTGCGCACCCTCCATGTTGAAGCGGAAGAAGTTGGGGCTCGGGTTGACCAGCGTGGTCGCCTGTGCGCCCGAGCTGCCGTTGATGAAGGTGATGTTGGGCTGTGTCTTCGAATAGTCCTTGACCGCGATGCCTTCGCCGCCGGACAGCGGGCCGACCATGATGTCGACCTTGTCCTGCTCGACCAGCTTGCGCGTGGCGTTCACTGCAACATCGGGCTTGGCATCGGACGACGGCCTTGATGATCTCGATCTTGCGGCCGGCCACCACGCCGCCGCGCTGCTTGACGGCCAGCTCGGCGCCGCGCATGCCGTCGGCACCGCCGGCGGCGAACGGCCCTTCGAGCGTGGCCAGCAGGCCGATCTTCACCGGCTGGCCCTGCGCCCAGGCGCCACCCATCAACGCGGTGGCGGCCGCGGCGCCGAGTATCGAACGCATCCACACTCTCTTGGTCACTCTCACGGTTGTCTCCTTTGTTGGGAAGTCATGGCCTGGTTCGGCCCGAAGCGCGAGCGAAGCTTCGCCCACAGTCCGAGCAGGCCGTCGGGGGAAAACAGCACGATGGCGAGGAACACGCCGCCGATCACGAGGTTGAAGCGCTCGCGGTCGATCAGGTCGATGGCGAAGGTCTGCAGCAGCACGAAGGCGACGGCGCCGAGAAACGCGCCGATCGGATGCCGCATGCCGCCGAGCACGGCAACCACCAGGATGTTGATCAGCCACGAGGTGCTCGACCGATCCCGGCGTGATGAGGCCGTTGTACCAGACCAGCAGCACGCCGCCGACCGCGGCGATCAGCCCGGCCAGCGCATAGGCCGCGACGCGGTGCGCGACGACGTGGAAGCCCAGCGCCGCCATGCGCCGCGGGTTGTCGCGGATGCCCTGCATGGCGATGCCGAACGGCGCGCGCACCACCCAGCGCACGCAGCGAAGTAGCCGGCCAGCGCGCACGACCAGGCTCGAGGAAGTAAAACGGCAGCGGGTCGCGCCAGGCGACGCCCAGCACCTTGGGCGGATACACCTCGCGCAGGCCCTGGAAGCCGTTGAACACGCTGTAGTTCTGCAGCACCAGGTAGTAGAAGGCCACGCCGATGGCCAGCGTGATCATGATCGTGTAGATGCCCTCGGTGCGCACCGACAGCCAGCCGATCAGCGTGGCGCACACGGTGGCGATGGCGATCGCGAACGGCACCGCCACCCACCACGGCCAGTCGAGGCTGATCTCGGTGCCGCTGCTGGTGCCGAGAATCGCCACCGCATAACCGGCCATGCCGGCCACCGTCATCTGCGCCAGCGACACCATGCCGCCGTAGCCGCCGAGAAAGGTGAGCGACAGCGCGATCAGGCCCAGCACCAGCGACTGCGCCGCCACCTGGAAGGTGAAGAACGGCGTGGCGACGAACGGAAAAAGCAGCACGAAGGCGAGCACGAACACGTGGCGCGGCTCGAGCGTGCGCCACAGGTATTTCAACCAGCGCGGGGCGCCGCTGTCGGCGTACGGATCGGTCGGCGCGTCGGCGGCGCCACGGCGCGGCGCGCTCGGCGCACGGCGCAGCGCGCGCAGCGCGCGCATGCGCCGGCCGCGGTCGTTCATCGGCAGCGACCGCCAGTAGCGGCCGCGCTCATGCCGCCCTCCCCATGATCCCGCGCGGCCGAAACGCCAGCACCAGGATCAGGATCACGAAGGTGAACACCACGCTGTAGGTCGGCGCATAGGCCAGGCCGTAGGTTTCGGCCAGCCCGAGGATCACCGAGCCGATGGCCGCGCCGACCACGCTGCCCATGCCGCCGACGATCACCACGATCAGCGAGGCCAGCAGCAGCCGCGTGTCTTCGCCCGGCACCATCGACAGCTCCACCGCGCCGATGACGCCGCCGAAGCCGGCCAGGCCGGCGCCGAGCATGAAGGTGATCGCGAACACGCAGGTTCACGTTGACGCCGGCGGCGGCGAGCATGCCGCGGTCGTCGACGCCGGCGCGGATCATCATGCCCACGCGCGTGCGGTTGAGCAGCCACCACAGGCCGATGCCGATGGCGATGCCGAAGCCGAGCAGGCTCAGCCGGTAGGCCGAGTACGCATTGATCAGCGGGATGCCGCGGATCGGGCCCTGCAGCCACTCCGGCGCCTCCATCTGATGCACCTGGCCGGTGAAGACCCACAGCAGCAGGTCGGCGATGACGATCGACAGGCCGATCGTCACCAGCGTCTGGCGCAGGTCCTCGCCCTGCATGTGGCGCAGCACCAGCAGCTGGATCAACAGCCCCGCCAGCGCAGCCGCGGCGAAGCCCGCGGCCAGCGCCAGCAGCCACCAGCCGGTGCGCTCGGCGACGATGAACGCGACGTAGCCGCCCAGCAGGTACAGCGAACCGTGCGCCAGGTTGACGTTGCGCATCAGGCCGAACACCAGCGTGAAGCCGCTGGCGACGATGAAGTACAGCGACGCCAGCGTCAGGCTGTTGAGCAGCGTCACCAGGTACAGGCGCGTGTTGTCGACCAGCGCCCACAGCGAGAACACGGCCAGCGGGCCGCCGATCAGCAGCCACAGCGCGATGCGCTGCGTTTCGGCTCACGCGGCGCGCTTCCCCAGGCCCGCTCGGCCGCGATGTCGGGCTGCTTGGCGAACACGCCGTCCTTCATCACCGCGAGCAAACGTTTCGGGTCGCGCAGGATCGCGAGGTTGGCCATCGGGTCGCCATCGACCAGCAGCAGGTCGGCGAGGTAAGCCTTCCTTGATCTGCCCCAGCTCGCCCGGCTTCATCATGATCTGGCCGCCGTACAGCGTGGCGCAGCGGATCGCCTCGCCCGGCGTGAAGCCCAGGTACTTGACGAAGAACTCGAGGTCGCGCGCGTTCTGGCAGTGCGGCGTCATCGCGAAGCCGTAGTCACCGCCGAACAGGATGCGCACGCCGCGCTTGTGCATCGCCTTCAGCGATTCGACGGCGTGATCCCACTCGTGCTGGTAGCCCATGGCCACCGCCTGGGCGTGCGTGACGCCCCACTGCTCGGCCTCGTGCAGCATCGCGTACAGGATCGCGATGCCCGGCGCGACGAACACGCGGTCGCGCGCGGCTTCGAGCATGTCGAGCGTCTCGTCGTCGGTGTAGCTGGCGTGGTAGATCACGTCGATGCCGTGGCGCAGCGCCTGCTTGACGCTGGCCGCCGAGCGCGCGTGCGCGGTGCCGCGCTTGCCGCGCATGCGCACCTCTTCCATCGCGGCGGCCACCTCGGCATCGGTCATCCAGTTGGTGTCGGCCGGCGACTGCGGCGTGAAGTTGTCGCCCGACAGGTTGAGCTTGATCGAATCGACGCCGTACTTGAGAAACAGGCGCACGGCCTTGCGCATCTCTTCGGCGCCGCTGACGTTGACGCCGAAGCTGAACTCGGGAAACGGCAGGTGCGGCAACGTCTCGTCGCCGAGCGCCCCCAGCACCGTGATCTCCTGGCTGGCGGCGAGGTAACGCGGGCCCGGGATCTGCCCGGCATCGATGGCGTTGCGGATCACCACGTCGAGCCGCGGCTTGGCGCACGCGGCGCCGACGCACGACGTGAAGCCCGCTTCCAGATAGCGCCTGGCGACCTTGGCGCACCACAACACGTGCTCTTCGAGCGGCATCGTCTGGATGCCGGCCAGCGTGGCCGCGTCGTTCCACGAGAAGTGCGTGTGGGCCTCGCACATGCCGGGCATCAGCGTGGCGCCGGCGCCGTCGATGATCGTGGCACCGGCCGGCGAGATCGCCGCGTTGCTGCGCCCGACCGCCTTGATGCGGTTGCCCTGCACCAGCACGCTGCCGGGCACCGGGTTGCCGCCGCTGCCGTCGAGGATGCGCACGTTGGTGAACAGCGTATTGGCCATCGTCGTCTCCTCAGGCGGCCCAGCGTGTAGCCGTTGTCGTGCGTGACGCGGCGCGCACCGGCGGCGCGCGGTGGAACTCGCCGTCCTTCATCACCGCGAGGATGCGGTTCTTGTCCTGCAGCACCGTGATGTCGGCCAGCGGGTCGCCATCGATCAGCAGGATGTCGGCCAGGCAGCCTTCGCGGATGTAGCCGAGCTGCTTGCCCATCTTCATCATCGGCCCGCCCCACGCGGTGGCCGACAGCAGCGCCTCCATCGTGCTCATGCCGACGTGCTTGACGAAGTACTCCAGGTCCTTCGCATTGGTGCCGTGCGGCGTCCACGCGAAGCCGTAGTCGCCGCCGGGCAGGATGCGGATGCCGCGCTTGCGCATCGCCTTCATGCTCTCGATCGCGCATTCGAGCTCGCGGTGGTAGCCCATCTTGCGCGTCACTTCGGGCGTGAGGCCCCACTGCGACGCGTGGTGGCAGGTGTTGATCAGCCACGCCAGGCCGGGGGCGACGAAGTGCTCGAACTTGTGCTGCTCCAGCAGGTCGAGCGCCTCCTCGTCGGCGAAGCTGGCGTGGTAGATCACCTCGATGCCCTGCTTGACGCATTGCTTGATCGACCAGGTCGAGCGCGCGTGCGCGGCAACGCGCTTGCCCCAGGCCTTGGCCTCCTGCACGCAGACGGTGATCTCCTCTTCGGTGAACTGGCTGGCCTCGCTGGGCATGCCGGTGATCGATTCGCCGGACAGGTTGATCTTCAGCGTGTCGACCCCGTACTTGGCGAACATGCGCACGCAGCGCCGCATCTCGTGCGGGCCGCTGACGATGGCGCCGAATGCGAACTCGGGTTGCGGCAGATGCGGCTGCGTGGTGTCGCCCAGGCCGCCGGGCACCGTGATCTCCTGGCTCGCCGCCAGGTATCGCGGCCCGATGATGGTGCCGTCGTTGATCGCGTTGCGGATCACCACGTCGAGCCGCGGCTTGGCGGCCGCGGCGCCGACGCAGCTGGTCCAGCCCATGTCGAGGTAGCGCTTGGCGACCTCGGCGCACCACAGGATGTGCTCTTCCGGCGGCATGCGCTGGATCGCATCGAGGCTCGGCTGGTCGTTCCACGAGAAGTGCGTGTGCGCCTCGACCATGCCGGGCATCAGGAAGGCGCCGGCGCCGTCGATCATCTGCGCGCCGGCGATCGGCTGGCTGCGCTGGCCATAGCCGGTCTTGACGACGCGGCTGATCTTGTTGCCCTGCACCAGCACGTCGCCGGTGAACGGCGCTTCGCCACCGCCGTCGAAGACCCGCACGTTGGTGAAGAGAACGTCGGCCATGTCAGTTGCTCCTGTCCTGTGCACTGCTGAGACCGAGCGGGGCAAAGCCGCGGGCGGGTATGCGCCGGCGCTCGAATGCGGCAGCCCCTCGCTGCGCGACGGGTGCCCTGCGCTGCTCGGTCTCGTGGCCCGCCGAGAAACTCGCTATCGCTCGCTTCGGTCGCTGCGCTCAGACAATCTCGGCGAGTCAGAGGACGAAGCGCGCGCTGCGCGCGCGCGGCCACGAAGCTCCTGCGCTCGCTCGGCGCCGCACGATGTCGCTGCCGTCGCACACCCACCCACGGCTTTGCCGGCACCACCGTGGCATGCGTCGTCGAACAGCAACGAGCGTTGCTGCGCGGTGGGCGGTGCCCGGTGGGGGCGACTTGTGGGGCGGCGAGAAGCGCAGGGCCGGGGTCGGCGCGCGCGAGCGCGCGCTTCCACTTCTGACTCGCGGCGATTGTCCGAGCGGAACGACCGCAGGGAGTGAAGCGAGTTTCGCCGCGCGACCCCGGCCCGAGCATCGCAGCGGAGTCGGCCTGCAAGGCCGACCGCCACAGTCAGGAGCCCCTGCCGGGTACCGCCCGCCGCGCCGCGCCCACACCTCGCGCAAAGAGAACATCCACATCACCGCTGCGCCTCCAAGAACCCGCGCAACTCGCGCGCGCACTCCTCGGGCCGCTCCACCGGCGTCCAGTGGCCGCAGCTGCGGCAGCACCACGACGCGCACCGAGCGCGCGCGGTGCAGCTTCTCGGCCATCGCGCGCACCGCCTGCGGCGGCGCGACGACGTCTTCGTCGCCGGTGACCAGCAGCACCGGCGCCTCGATCTGTTCCACCGCCGCTGCCGGCGCATCGGCCAGCGCGAAGCAGCTGCGCGCATAGCCATCGGGGTCCTGCCGCATCAGGCTCTCGCGCACGAAGGCCACCGCCAGCGGCAGCCGCGTGCGGGTGTCGGCCGAGATCGACGCGTTGAGCAGCGCCAGCGTGATCTCGTGCATGCCGGCCGCGCCCTCGTGCTTCGCCTTCTCTCCGCGCGCGCGGATCGCGCTGCGCGCCGCATCGGGCGGCACGATCAGCGGGCCGAACAGCGCCAGGCTCGCCACCAGCTTGGGCGCGGCCACCGCCACGTGCTGCAGCACGATGTTGCCCATCGAGTGGCCGACCATGTGGGCGCGGCTGACGTTCAAGCCGCGCGCACGTCGACATCACGCAGCTCGGCATAACGCGCCATCGACAGCGGCCCCTCGGCGCGGTGCGAGCGGCCGCTGCCGGGCAGATCGATGCGCACCACGCGGTGCCGCGCCAGCGCCGGCATCAGCGGCGTGAAGGTGTTGGAGCTGCCGCCCAGCCCGTGCACGCAGACGACAGCAGGCCCCTCGCCTTCGTCTTCGACCGCGCAACGCTCGATGAATGTCAATGCCATGGCGTTGCCTATTCGAACCGGTTCTCGATCGCCCCGATGCCGTCGATCTCGATGCGCACCACGTCGCCCGGGCCCAGCCATTTTGGTGGCGAGAAACCCATGCCGACGCCGGCCGGCGTGCCGGTGGCGATGATGTCGCCGGGCAGCAGCGTGATGCCGCGCGACAGGGTCTCGATCAGCGTCGGGATGTCGAAGATCATGTCGCGCGTCATTGCGCTCTGCCGCAGCTCGGGCGCGCCGCCGGCCGGCGTGACCCAGCCGCGCACGCGCGTGTCGCGGCCGTCGAGCTCGTCGGCGGTCACGATCCATGGGCCCATCGGGCAGAAGGTGTCGCAGTTCTTGCCGAGCAGCCACTGCTGGTGGCGCACCTGCACGTCGCGCGCGCTGACATCGTTGACGATGGTGTAGCCGAGCACGTGGTCCATCGCGCGCGCCTTCGTGATGTCGCGCCCGCCGCGGCCGACGATCACCGCCAGCTCGCTCTCGTAGTCGATCTGCTCGGAGACCGCCTTGCCCGGCAGCCGCACGGTGTCGTGCGGGCCGATCACGGTCTCCGGGAACTTGCTGAACACCATCGGCCACTGGTGCTCCTTGGGCAGGCTGTCGCGGAACACGCTGCCCGACAGCTCTTGCGCGTGCGAGTGGTAGTTGCGGCCCACGCACCACAGGTTGCGCCGCGGGCGCGGAATCGGCGCGCGCAGCGTGATCGCATCCACCGCCACCCGCGGGCCGGTGGCCGCTGGCAGCGCCTCGCCCAGCGCGAGCGCCTCGATCAAGCGCAGCGCCGCGCCGCCGGCATAGTCCACCAGCAGCGGCGTGGCCTCGCGACCATCGGCCGACACGGTGCCCACATGCTGACGGCCGCCCCAGCTCCAGCTGGCGATGCGCATGCTGCTGTCTCCGTGGTGCCCCGCAGTCGGGCCGGGCTTCGAGGCCGCCTCGCCGCAGGATCGGGGATTGAACTCCGACGCGATCTCGATCAAGAATGAGACGTGCGTCTCAATTCGGGATCGGCGCATCATACGGTCGCCTGCGCGACAGCCGCAACCCAAAACACAACGGCACACGCCCGGACTTACCCGCATGGCGAAGCTGAAGCTCAAGCTCACCGAGCCGCCCCGGCCGCCCGAGCGCGGCGTGCGCGCGGCCACCTTCCGGCTGCTGCTGGACACCGCCATCGAGATCATCCGCGAGGCCGGCCACGTGCCGTCGGTGGCCGAGGTGGCGGTGCGCTCGCAGGTGTCGCGCGCCACCGCCTACCGCTACTTTCCGAGCCGCAGCGTGCTGATCACCGCGGTGATCGACAGTTCGCTCGGTCCCGGTGCGCAGCTTCCGCACGCGCGCCACCGACGGCCGCGAGCGCGTGCGCGAGCTGTTTCGGCAGACCTTTCCGCGCTTCAAGGAGTTCGAAGCGCAAATGCGCGCGGCGCTGCAGCTCGCGCTGGAGCAGTGGGCGCTCGAGCGCGCCGGCCTGCTCGAAGAAGAGCCCTACCGGCGCGGCCACCGCGTGCGCATCCTGCAAGACGCCATCGCGCCGCTGGCCACCGACATGCCGGCTGCGGTGCGCGACCGCCTGCACCACGCGCTGTCGGTGATCTACGGCATCGAGCCGTGGGTGGTGCTGAAAGACATCTGGGGCCTGCCCGACCGCGAGGTCGAACGGGTCGCGCTGTGGATGGCCGATGCGCTGATCGACGCGGCGCTGCGCGAGGCGCAGCAACGGCACGCTCGCCGCGGGTCAAGCGATGACCCGCGCGCGCCGCGGCCGCTGAGCAAGACCCGGCGGCGTGCGGCCACGGCAGAATCACCGGCCGATGGATCCACCCGGGGCGACGACCCGCATTCACATCCTCGGCGCGCCGCTGGTGGTGAAGGACGGCGCGCCGCAGCGCCTGCCGATCAAGAAGTCGATCGCGCTGCTCGCCGTGCTGGCCATCGAGGGCGCATGCACGCGCGCCAAGCTGGCCACGCTTGTTGTGGGACACGCTCGATGACGAGGCCGCGCGGCGCAACCTGCGCCGCGAGTTGCACCGTCTGCGCGAGGCCGGCCTGCACGATGCGCTGGCCAGCAGCGACGACCAGGTGGCGCTGGCCCGCCACGTCGGCAGCGATGCCGGCGAGTTCGCGGCCGCGTTGGCGCGCGACGATCTCGAGGCCGCGGTGCGCCTGCACGCAGCGCCACTGCTCGATGGCTTCGACCTCGGCGAGTCGGAGAGCTTCAACGATTGGCTGGCCGCGGCGCGCGAGCGACTGGCGCGGCAGTGGCGCCAGGCGGCGGCCACCCAGGCGATGCGGCTCGAAGCCGCCGGCGACGTGCGCGCCGCGCTGCAGGTGCGCGACCGCCTGATCGCCGACGACCCGCTGCAGGAGTCGCAGGTGGTCGACGCGATGCGGCTGCACGCCACGCTCGGCGACCGCGCTGCCGCACTCGACCGCTTCGAGCGCTTGCGCAGCACGCTGCGCCGCGAGCTGGGCCTGGAGCCGCTGCCGCAGACCGCCGCCTTTGCCGAGCGCATCCGCGCCGCCGAGCAATTGGCGCCGCTGGTGGCGCGCGGCGGCTCGGCCGGGCTGGCCCGCTTCGAGCCGCCGCTGATCGCGCGCGAAGCCGAGCTGCAGCGGCTGCGCGAGAGCACCGCTGCGCTGACCTTGATCGTCGGCGAGCCGGGAGTGGGCAAGACGCGGCTGGCCGATGCGGCCACCGCCGACGCGCCCGCGCGCATGGTGCTGCGCATCGATGCGCTGGCGCGCGGCGCGCCGCTGCAGGCGGTGGCGGCGGCCTTGCGCCGCGCCCACGATGAGCCGGCGGCGCGGCAACGCCTCGCTGCATTGCCGAGCGCCACGCAGCGCGAGCTGGCGCGGCTGCTGCCGGACATCGTCGGCGCCGGCGCGGGGGCAGCGACGATGCCGATCGCCGGCATTGCGCAGCCGCTTCTTCGACGCGCTCACCACCGCCTGGCGCGCCGCCGCCGACGGCGCCGCGATCTGGATCGACGACCTGCACTGGGCCGACGACGCCACGCTCGAGTTGATCGAAGCGCTGGTGCACCGCATCGGCCGCGAGCGCGCCGCGGCCGGCGGCGCCCAGCGGTCGTGGCCGCGGCTGGTGGCGACGGCGCGCCGCCACGAACTCGCCGACCATGCGCCGCGCGCGCGAGGCGCTGCGCCGGCTCGAGCGCGCGCGGGCTGGTCGAGCGCATCGAGCTGCAGCCGCTTCGACCCCGGCGCCGACGCTGCAACTGGTGCGCACGTTGTCGGGTTCGCCGCGGGGTGCCAAGTTCGCCGAGCGGCTGCAGCGCGCGACCCAGGGCAACCCGTACTTCCTGCTGGAGACGCTGCGTTTCCTGTTCGACAGCGGCGAGCTCACGATCGACGCCCATGGCGCGTGGACCACGCGTTACGACGACGACACCGCCGACTATGCCGAGCTGCCGGTGCCGCCGACCGTGCAGCAGGCGATCGTCGAGCGCGTCGAGCGGCTCGGCCCGGCCGCGCAGCGCGTGCTCGAGACCGCGGCGCTGGCCGGCGACCCGTTCACGCTCGACGACGTGCAAGGCGCCACCGCGTTGTCCGAGTGGGAGGCGGTCGATGGCCTCGAGCGTGCGGCGCGTGGCGCAGGTGCTGGCCGCGGCGGCCGTCGCGCCGCGCAGCGCCTACCGCTTCGCGCACGACCTCGCGCGCCAGGCCCTCGAGCAGCGCCTGGGCGGCGAGCGCCGGCGCCTGATCCACCGGCGGCTGGCGGCGTCGATCGAAGCGCAGCGCGGCCGCCCCGACCGCATCGCGCACCATCTGCAAAGCGCCGGCGACGTGGCCGCCGCGGTGCCTTGGTGGTGGGCCGCTGCGCGCGCCGCCGAGCGCCTGTTCGCATGGCGCGAGGCACTCGCGCACTACCGTGCGGCGCTGGCGGCGGACAGCGACGTCGCGCGCCGCGTCGCCGCGCACCGCGCCTGTTATCTGCTGCACAAGCATCTGTACGCGACCCACGACATCCTGGCCGAGGCCGACGCGCTGCAGGCGCTGGCGCCGCGGCACGCGGCCGAGCCGCTGGCGCTCGAAGCGCTGCTGTGGCGCATCCGCGCGCACAACCTGGCGGAGCACTTCGCACCGGCAGTCGCCGCCGCCGATGAGGCAATGGCGTTGCTCGGCCCTGCGACACCGCCGGCGTTGCGCCACGAGCTCAACCTGGCGATCGCGCAGACGCGCCACGGCCTGGGCGAACTCGACGAGGCGGCGACGCGGCTCGACGCCGAGGCCGCGCACGGCAACGCGCTCGACGCGCCGCAGCGGCTGGAGCTGCACCTGCAGCGCGCCAGCCTGGGCATGACGCGCGGCGACCTCGAGAGCGTGCACGCCGACGCACTCGAGGCGATGCAGCTGGCGCAGGCGCTGCACCGCATCGACATGCACGGGCAGGCCGCCAACGTCATGGCCTACGTGCTGCACCTGCGGGGCGACACCGCCGCCGCGCTGGCCACGCTGACCGCTGCGCAGACACAGGCCGAACACAGCGCACTGGTCACCGTGCAGCGCTCGCTGCTGACCAACCTGGTCAAGCTGCACGTCGTGCTCGGCCACGGTGACGCGGCACGCCGGCGGCTGCAGCAGGCGATGCAGCTGTTCGCCGACGTCGACGACCCGTCGACACACGCGCGGCTGCGCAGCCGCGAGGTCGAGGTGGCCCTGCTCAACGGCGACATCGGCGCCGCGTTGCGCGCCGCGCGCGCCGCGGTGGCGTTGCTCGAGGGCATCGGCAGCGCGGCCGGCACGTTCTGGCCGTGGTACCAACTGGCGCGCCTGCTGTGGCAGTGCGGCGACAGCGCGGCTGCGGTGGCGGTGTACGAAGCGCTGCCGCGTTCACCGGCCTGGAGCGAACTGGCGCGCCCGGCGGTGGACTTCTTCAGTCAGGCGTTTCGGCTGCCGCACGATGCCACAGCCGTGGCCGGTGCACTCGAGGCCTTGCCGCACGAGGGCCCTCACAGCCACTACGACGCACGCGACAGCGGCTACTGGCGCGCGCTGGCCTGGCTGCACGCCGGCGCGGCGCGAGCGGCCTGGGCGCTGGCCGAGCCGCTGCAGGCGCCACCCTTCACATTGCACCCCGCCGCCGTGCTGGCCCTGCGTCTGCGCACCGCGTGCGCCGCCGGCGTCAACACCGCGGCGCTGGTGGCGGCCGCAAGTGACGCGCTGCCGCAGGCGTTGCCGTTGGAGGCTGTCGAACTGCTGGCCGCGTTGGGCCGGCGCTGGCCGATGGCGGCGACGCGGCCCTGAAGGCCGAGGCGCGCGCGCGTTTGCACGCGCTGGCCGCCACCGTCGACGACGCCGCGCTGCGCGATCGTTTCGTGGCCCGCCACGACGCGTTGATCGGCGGCTGACCCCCCGGTTTCGGCGGGTCGCGCGACGGCGCCCAAGCGCCGCAACGCTGCCGCAACGCCCCCTCGCGCTCAATCGCGGCCAACCCGGATTTGCACGCCGGGAGCGAGGTGCACATGAACGACGACGCCACCCCCGAAACGCCGGCGCGCGTGCGCCTGCAGATCGAACTGCAGCCCGAAACCGCCACGCAACGCTGGCACGCCGTCGTGCGCGACAGCGACGGCCGCACCACCTTCGTTTCCGACAGCCCACTCGCACTGGTGCGCCACCTGGCGCAGTGGAGTTGCCACGAACCCCATGCGCACGGATTGCGCTGACCCGAACGGGAGAACCGCCATGACCCCCAGCAACCTGCTTCGCACGGCGCTTGGCGCCGCCTCACGCGGCAGCGCCGCCTTGCGCCTGTTCGCGCTTGCCGTCGCGGCGAGCGCCATCACCGCTTGCGGCGGTGGCGACGGCGCCAACACCTCGGCAGCGCCGGCCGCCAACAGCCGACCCGCAAGCCAGCTTCGCGGCGCCGGCCAGCGGCGGCGCTGGCCAGGCGCTGGCGTTCGATGCCAGTGCGTCGGCCGACGCCGACGGCGACGCACTCGCGTTCAGCTGGGATTTCGGTGACGGCAGCCACGGCGGCGGCGCGCAACTCGCGCACGTGTTCCCCAGCGGCGGCAACTTCACGGTGACGCTCACGGTGGCCGATGGGCGCGGCGGCAGCGCCAGCGCCACGCGCAACATCACGGTCAGTGCGCCGCCGCCGCTGTCGGCCGCGGCGACGTCGGTGGCGCTGGTCAGCGATGCCGCCGGCCCGCTGCAAGGCGTGCGCGTCACGGTGCTCGAAACCAGCGCCAACGCCACCACCGGCGGCGACGGCAAGGCCAACATCGCGATTGCCACCGGCGCGCCGGTGACGCTGAAGTTCAGCAAGGGCGGCTACGCTGACCAGTTCAAGAGCGTGCGACTGCAAAGTGGCGCCAGCGGCCTGCAAGTGGCGGTGCGCATGCTGGCGCGCGAAGACGCGCTGACGCTGGCCGACGCCGCTGCCGGCGGCACGCTCAGCGGCAAGCAAGGCGCCACGCTGGTGGTGCCGGCCGGCGCGCTGGTCGACGCCGCCGGCAACGCCGTCAGCGGCGCGGTTCAGGTGGCGATCACGCCGGTCGACGTGGCGGCCGACGTGCGCGCCTTCCCCGGCTTGTTCCAGGGCCTGCGCGCCAGCGGTGCGCGCGGGCTGATCGAGTCGTACGGCACGGTGGAATACGTGCTGACGAACAACGGCGCGCCGCTGCAGGTGGCGCCCGGCCAGAAGGTGACGATCGAGATCCCGATCTACACCGGCCTGCATCGCGACGGCAGCGCGGTGGCCGCCGGCCAGGTGATCCCGCTGTGGTCGCTCGACGAGCGCACCGTGGCGTGGGTGCAGGAGGGCACCGGCACGGTGGTGGCCAGCGCGGCGTCGCCCAGCGGCTTTGCGCTGCGCGCGCAAGTGAGCCACCTGTCGTGGTGGAACTGCGACCAGTGGCTCGGCTCGATCCCCGACGGCTCGTACAACCCCGACGTGCGCTGCTGCATCCGCGACACGCCCAACGGCCCGTGCAAGGAGAACTCGGGCGACATCTGCGAGCACACCGGCAGCGGCCCGTCGTCGGGCGGCAACGCCGGCGGCAATGCCGGTGGTCGTGCCGGCGCGGCGCTGCAACGCGCGCTGCGCGAGCAGCCTCGGCAAGCGCCCGGCGCGCAGCGTGTGCCCGCGGTGGCGGCCTTCGCCACCGCGCCGGCACTCACCGGCGCGGTGCTGCCGATGCCGGCCGACATGGACATCACGCTGCAATCCAGCGCGCGCAACGGCACCTACCGCGGCACGCGCGTGCTGCGCGGCGGCGCCGGCGTCAGCGAAGTGGTCACCGTGTCGGTGCTGCCAGTGGCCAGCGGCGGCAACGACGACCCGATCACCTTGCCGTGGTCGCAGAACTATGCGATGCAGAACAACGGCGAGGTCGACCGCTACAAGCTGACGATGCCGGCTGGCCCCGGCTTCGAGGTCACCGTGTCGCGCGCCGGCTCCAACCTCGGCGGCACGCTGAAGGTCACGCGCCCCGACGGCAGCGTGGTCGCGACGCAGAACTTCGGCGCCAGCGCGGCCTACGTCGCCGAGGCCACGGTGGCCAGCGCCGGTGTCTACACGATCGAGGTCAGCGCCGGCAGCAACGCGCCGGGGGCCTACAAGCTCGAGGCGGCGAGCTTCGGCAACTGCAGCAGCGTGCAGGCGCTGACGCTGCCGTTCGACGGCATGGTCGACCTCGCGCCCAATCAGTCGCGCTGCTTCGACGTCTCGCTGGCGGCCGACGAGGTGATCCGCATTGACCCAATCGGCCCGCACAACAACGTGGCGGGCTCGGTGTCGCTGTCGACAGCGCTTGGCGTGCAGCAAATCGTCGCGGGCGCGTACCCGGGCTCAGGGCCGATGGTCAGCGGCGTCGCGGTTGCCGGCAGCTACCGCCTGCGGGTGACCAACACGTCGTTGAACACCGGCAAGCTGGAGATGACCATCACCAAGCCCGCGGTGCAGGGCGTGCTCGCGGTGCCGGGCACAGCGCACGGTGACCGGCCTCGGCCCCGGCTCGGCGGACCAGCTGTTCCTGCTGAAGCCGCCTGCCGACGGCCTGTACCAGGTGTCGCTCGGCGCCGGCAACCTGCAGGCCGGCGTGCGCATCGATCCCGCGGGCACAGCCTTCACCACCGGCTGCGCGTGCGGCAGTGCGAACGTGACCACCGAGGCGCGCGCACTGCGCCACGCAGGGCCGGGATTGCCGGTGGCCATGGTGTTCCACAACGCCGGCAGCGGCGACACGGTCGAGTTGTCCACCGGCGTGCCGACGCTGATCAACCGCGATGTCGACATCGACGGGGCACCCGGCAGCGGGCTGCGGGTGTACGCGTTCGATGCCAACGCCGGCGACGTCATCGCGTACCGACTCGCTCAACCGGCGGCGGCAGCCGACCAGGCCACGCTGTCGCTGAAGCGGCCGTCGGGAGACACGGTCCCCAGCGCCGGTGCGGTCACGTTGCCCGAAGACGGCCTCTACAGCGCGATGGTCGGCCAGTCGCTCGGCGGCGCGTTCGGCGCGCACACGCTGCGTTTCAACACCGCGCCGCCGGTGCAGCCGCTGCCACTCGGCGCTGCCACGACGACGGTGCCGTTCGACCTGCCGCTCGGCCAGGTGCTGCGCTACAGCGTCGACCTGACGCAAGGCGAACTGGTCGGCCTGTCGTTGGCCACGCCCGGGAACCTGCACGTTCAGGCGTCGTTGGCCAACCCGGTGGTCGACGGTCACGTCAGCACGCCCGACAGCGGCAGCGGCCCGTTCGACGTGGCGTCGCCGCCGTCGTTCGTGCGCGCCAGCGGCAGCGTGATCCTGACCGTGCGCGGCGTCGGCGGCCCGCTCGAACGCTCGCGCGGCAACGGCAACACGCTGCGCGTGCACAAGCCCACGCCCGCCACGGCCGCGGTCAACGTCACGCAGACAGGCAACCTCGCGGTCGGCGGCTGGACCAGCTACCGCTACACGGTGCCCGCGAGCGGACACTTTCTGCTGTACCTCGCATCGACCGCGCCGGCGCCCTACAGCCTGGCGGCCACCGTGTGGGCGGCGAGTTCGGTGTTCAGCAACTACAGCGGCGAGCTCACATCGAGCGCGGCGTTGAGTTCCTACGACTTCGAAGACCTCGGGCCGCTGCCCGCCGGCACCTACACGGTGACGGTGCGCAACAGCCACGTCGCGGCGGCCGCGTCGTACGCGGTGGGGCTGGTCGACCTGGAAGCGCCGACCGCGCTGGCCGTCAACGGCGCGCAACTGAGCGGCACCATCGACAGCGCCGGCGAGCGCGACTACGCCACCTTCGATGCCACGGCCGGACAGGCCTTCACGTTGCGCACCACGCCCAGCGTTCGCCGGCACGTTGCGCGTGCGCCGCCTCACCGCAGCCGGCGACTGGGCCAGCCGCAGCCTCCACTTCAACATCCCCGGCACGCCGCTGGCGCTGACGGCGGGTGCGCAGTCGGTGTTCGGGTTCACGATCCCGAGCGACTTGAACTTCGGCAGCGGCACCTACGTGGTCGAGGTGGCGCCCGACGGCAGCCGGCTACCGGCAGCTACACGATGCAGCTGTCGTCGCCGTGACCAAGACGCGGTGGTGCGGCCAGGCACCGCACCACCGCAGGCGGCGTGTGGCTTTTAGTTGACCGTTACGTCAAATATCGACAGGATGCGCAACCACTGTCGAAGCGGGAGCGCCCGATGAAACCCACACCCCCCGGCTGGCCGCGCCTGTCGTCCAGCGCCTACTACCAGGATCCGGCCCGCATGATCGACTGGTTGTGCGAGGCTTTCGGCTTTGCGCTGCAGCTCAAGGTCGAGGGCGAAGGCGGCCGCATCGAGCACAGCGAGCTCACCTACGGCGAGGCGCTGCTGATGGTCGGCGGCGAGCGGCGCGACAGCCGCTGGGGCGTGCACATGCTGAGCCCCAGGTCGGTCGAGGGCGCCAACACGCAGGGCCTGATGCTCTACGTCGACGACGTCGACGCGCATTGCGCGCGGGCGCGCGCCGCCGGCGCGCGCATCGTCGACGAGCCGTCGGTGCACGACTACGGCGAAGACTACTGGGCCGACCGCGGCTACGGCGCGCTCGACCCCGAAGGCCACTTCTGGTGGTTCTCGCAGCGGCTGCGCAGCAAGGCGGGTTGAGCCGTTGGTTGCCGCACCGGCCGAGCCCGCCGACGCCGCGTTGGCGCGCGCCTTCGCTGCATTGGCCGACCCCACCCGCTGCGCGGTGGTCGAGCTGCTGCGCGAGCGCCCGCAGCGGGCGAGCGACCTTGCCGCCGCGCTCCAGCTCGCGCCCGCGGGCCTGAGCCGCCACCTGCGCCTGCTCGAGCGCAGCGGCCTGGTGGCCGCCGACGGCGTGACCCACGATGCCCGTGTGCGCCTGTATCGGCTCGAGCCCCACGTGTTCGCGACGCTCAGCGACTGGGCGGCGGCGATGCAGGTGCAGTGGAGCGAACAGCTGCAGGCGTTCAAGGCGCACGCCGAACGCAGCGCGTCGCGGCGGCGCTGACAGGCATGGCCGCCACCGCGCCGGGCGATCGAGCACGCGTCACCGTCGGCGTCGCGGTGCCGCCGGCGCAGGCGTTTCGCATCTTCACCGAGGAGATCGAGCTGTGGTGGCGGCGCGGGCCGCGTTTTCGCTGCGCGCCGGGCGACGCCGGGCTGATCGCGCTGGAGCCGCGGGTCGGCGGCCGCGTCTTCGAGTCGTATACGGTGGGGTCGCGCGAGAGGGTGGTCGAGATCGGCCGCATCCGCGTCTGGGAACCGCCGCACCGCCTGCTATTCGACTGGCGCGCAGCAAATTTCGCGCCGGCCGAACGCACCGAGGTCGAGGTGGTGTTCGAGCCGAGCGCGAACGGCACGCTGGTCACCGTCACGCACAGCGGCTGGGCCGCCATCCGCGACGATCACCCGGTGCGCCACGGCAAGACAGGCGCCGACTTCAGCCGCGAGATCGGGCTGTGGTGGGGCGGCCTGCTGAGCGCGCTGCGGGTGCGCTGCACGCCGCGTGGAGAGCAGCGATAGGCGCCGGCTACGGAAACGCCGGCACGTTGGGCTCGCGCCCCTCGTCGTGGCCTTCCTTGTGCTTGGCGTGCAGCATGGCCTCGATCTCGTTGACGCGCAGCGCCGGCACGTCGGCCATCAGCAGGATCTCGCCGCGCGCCAGCGCCGGCTCGAAACGCCGCAACCGCCGGCTCGGCGTCGAGGCGCCGATCATGCTGGCCGACCAGGCGCCGAAGCCCGCGCCGAGCGCCGCCAGCGCGGCCACCAGCGCCGGCTTGGACACCATGTCGCCGATCGACGAGAAGGTGATCGTCGCCCCGGCGGCGGCGCCGAGCGCGGCCCCCAGCACCATGCCCATCTGCGCCGAGCGCACGAAGTCGGTCGCCTGCAGCAGGTTGGCCTCGTGCAGCCCGGAGAGGTCGACACCCTCGCGGGCCATGAAGTGGATGTGGCTGTTCTCGATGCGCGCCAACAGCAGGTCGTCCATCACCTGACGGGCGCTTTGCAGATCGGGCAGCAGCCAATAGATGCGTCTGCGCATACCGCCTCCTTCGGTGCCGCATGCAGCCGGCACCTGACGCCTTCTACACCCGGCGCAAGCCCCTGCGCAGGACGCCGTTATTGCCGCGGCCGGCCCTCGTACGCCCTCACCGGCAGCCCTCGGCGCCGCGGCTGAAGACCACGCCGCGAAGCGCCGACCAGACGCCGCCGGCCGCCTCGACCCGCAGTTGTGCATCGTGCAGGGCCAGCCGCGCGCGGCCATCGGGCCGCACCAGCTGCACGACGCCACCCTGAACGCGCGACTCGATGGCGGTGGGCGCCGACGAGCCGTGCGTCCACTCGCCGCGCAGCTTCCTGATACGTCTGCTCCAGTCGCAGCGCATGGCCGGCAGCGCACCAGGCACCGCTCCAGCGACGCCGGCACGACCCACAGGTGCACGCGGCTCTTCTTTTCGAGCCCGACCGGCTTGTCGGGCGCGTCGACCACCCACGTGCGGTCGGGTTGCCAATCGCCCATGTCCCAGTCGTGCGACACGATGCGCGTGCCGGCGCGCAGCGCCAGCAGCTTCGGGCGCAACCGCAGGTTGACCTCGGGCAGCAGGTACATCGTGATGACGCTGGCCTGCGCGAGGTCGGTCTCGAACAGGTCCTGCACGATGAACTGCGTGCGCCCGGCCACGCCGGCGCGCACCGCGTTGTCGCGGCTGGTCTGCACCAGTTGAGGCGACAGCTCGACGCCGACGCCGCGGGCGCCGAACTGCCGGGCGGCCGCAATCACGATGCGGCCGTCGCCGGAGCCCAGGTCGAGCACGACATCGGACGCCTGCACGCGCGCCAGCTTCAGCATGGCCATCGTCACGGGGTGCGGCGAGGTGACGAAAGGCACTTCGTCTTGCGCGTGCGCCGTCGTCGAGGCCAGCGCGGCTGTCAAGAAAAGCAGGGCACGCCGGCGCCCCATCGCGGCACCTTGGACGGCGCGACGCTCGAGGTTGGGGCGCGGTGGCGGCATGGAGTGCACGAGCCTATCAGCACCCCCTAAAAACTCGCCTACCCGTGTGCGGGCAACCCGACTGTTTTGCCGCCAGCAATCCGGCGTATAAGGACAGTCCGCGGCGCCCCGCCAATGCGCCGCCAATCGCGGTAAACAAAATGGCCACAATTCGTTTTGTCTACAAGGGGCTGCAAACCAGCCCCGTTACCGGCAGTCATCAATGCCAGTGGCGCCGACGCGACAACGCCCAGCGAGTTGAAGCCGGTCAAGGTCGACCGCTGGTGGCGTGAGTCGTCGTTCGATCTCTGGCAGGGCCTCGAGGTGCGCGAAGACCCGCCCGACACCATGCCGGCGCAGTGGCTCGACGAGGACCAGCCGCGCGACAAGCGCTGACGCGCCGCGTCAGAGGTACTGTCCTAGCCGATCAGGGCCGCCAGCGCGCGTGCGTCGGCCAGACTCGGGTGCGAATCATCCAGCGTGGCGGCCAGATGCCGCACGGCCTGCGCGCAGGCGTCGCGCGCCGCAGCGCTGGTCGCCCGCAGCATGGCGCGCCCGCGCCAGGGCGAGCCAGGCCTCGCCGCTGGAGGCCGAATGTGGCAGGTCGCCGCGGCTGTTCTCGGCCATCGCAAGCGCCCGCTCGGCCAACTGCAACGCGTCGGCCGTGCGCCGCTCGGTCAGCGCGATCTTCGAGCGCTCGATCAGCACGCTGGCCAGCCCCGAGCTGCGCGCGCGACGTTGTTCGTAGGTGGCCTGCATCGCCGCCAGCACCTCGTCGGCCTCGCGCCAGAGGCTGCGCGCCCGCAACAGCGTGGCAGTGGCATTGCCCTGGCTCAGCGCCGGCGATCCGGCGGCCGGATGATTGCCCTGCTGCAGCAGCGCCTCGCCCTCTTTCACCAGCACCGCCGCATCGTCGAGGCGCTGCAGGCGCAACAGGTCGATCGCGGTGCCGGCGAGCGACTGCATCAACACGCTCGGGTTGCTGCCGCGCCGCGCCTGCGCCAGCGCCAGCCGGTGTGAGTCGAGGGCCTCGTCGAAGCGACCCAGCCAGCGCAGCACGTTGCCGCGATTGAGATTGAGCGCAAACGGCACCTCGCCATCGGGCGCACGGCGCGCGGCGACCAGCGCCGCGCGCTCGAACTGCTCGAGCGCGGCGCGCGGCTGGCCGGCATCGGCCAGCGCCACGCCCCAGCTCGCGTGCAGGCTGACGGCGAACGCGCTCTCGGCGCGGCCGAGCCGCTCGAACTGATCACGCGCCTCGCGAAAGCGCTTGTCGGCCAGCGCCGGCTGGCCGTTTTGCGAATGCGCGTAGGCCAGGTCCACCGTGAGTTGCGCGCGGTCGTGCGCGTTGCTGCGTCCGCTGGCGTCGAATGAGCCCAACGCGCGACTGGCGAAACGCAACGCGCCCGCGGCGTCGCCGCTGCCGGTGGCCACCAGCCCGCGCAACTGCAGGCAGCCCACCGCGCCGTAGTCGTCGGGTTTCAGGCCGGCGAGCACCTCGTCGATCTCGGCAGCCGCCTGCGCCGCGCGGCCCTGCTTGGCCCGCGCGAAGGCGCGCTTGCAGCGCAACTCGCCGACGGCCGACGGGTCGAGCCCCGCGGGCAGCCCCGCCAGCACCCGCGTCAACAGCTGCTCCGAGCGCTCGTAGTTGCCGAACAGGTTGAGCCAGGTGGCCACCGCATCGGCCGCCGACACCCGCTCGGCGGGTTCGGTGGCGAAGCGACTCTCGGCCATCGCCTCGCTGCGCTTGATCAGCTCGTCCAGCGTCAGCGTCTCGCCGGCGCTCAAGCCCTCGGTGAGCACCATGGTCGTGAAGTCGAGCGTGGCCTCGGTCATCTGCAGCCGCGACAACGCAACGGCAGCCAGCCGCCGCGCCTCGTGCGCCTGCCACAACGCAGCGCCCAGTCCAACGGCGAGCGAGATCACCACCGCCGCCACCGTGCCCAGCGCAAGCCGTGGCGGCGCACGAACTTGCCCGTCCGGTAGCGCCAGCTCGGCGGCTGCGCCCACACCGGCTCGCCCTCGAGGTGGCGCCGCAGGTCGGCGGCCATCGATTCGACGCTGGGGTAACGCTGCGCGATGTCCTTGCGCAGCGCCTTGTCGACGATGGTGTCGAGGTCGCCGCGCAGGCGCCGCGCGAGCTTGCGGTCGCCCGCCACGCGCGTGCTGGCGGCGGCGACGTCGGCGTGCATGATCGCGTCTTCGAGCGCCGCGGCGCTGTAGCGCTCCACGCGGTAGGGCCGCTCGCCGGTGAGCAGCTCGTAGAGCACGATGCCCAGCGAGTAGACGTCGCTGGCCACCGTGACCGGCCGCCCGCTCACCTGCTCGGGCGACGCGTAGTCGGGCGTGACGGCGCGACCGATCTGCTGCGTGAGATTGGCAGCGGCCGGCGCATCGTCCTCGAGCAGCTTGGCCACGCCGAAGTCGAGCAGCTTCACCTCGCCGCGCGCGGTGACCAGGATGTTGCTCGGCTTCAGGTCGCGATGCACGATCAGCCGCGCATGCGCGTACGCCACCGCGTCGGCCACCTGCAGGAACAAGCGCAGGCGCGCCGCGACGTCGAGCCGCTGCTCGCGGCAGAACTCGTCGAGCGTCACGCCCTCGACACGCTCCATCGCCAGCCAGGGCCGCCCGGCGGCCGTGGTGCCGGCGTCGTACAGGCGCGCGATGTGCGGATGCTCCAGCGCGGCCAGGATGTCGCGTTCGCGCGCCATGCGTTGCGCCAGGCCTGCCGTCCAGCCGGCGTGCGGCAGCTTCAACGCCACCTGGCGCTGCAGCGCGCCGTCGGCGCGCTCGGCCAGCCAGACCGTGGCCATGCCGCCGGCGCCGAGCTGCTGCAGCAGCAGATACGGCCCCACCCGGTCGCCGGCACGGTCGGCCGGGCAGCGTCTTCCACGAGATCGGGCGCCAGGCCCACCGGCTGGCGCATGAAGTCGTCGGTCTCCACCGAGGCCCGTTGCAGCATGGCACGCAGCAGCGGCGCCAGCGCGCGCTGCTCGGCGGGCAGCGCCTGCAGCCAGGCCTCGCGCTGCGACTCGGGCAGCTCGAGCGCGGCCTCCAGCAGCGTGTTCATCTGCTGCAACTGGTGCGTGTCGGGTCGGCTGCGGGGGCTCATGGCACGGGCGATCTTGCGGCTGCAGCGCACTACCGGGATGAAACGACGCCGCCGCAGCGCGGCGCCGGGCAGCCGGGCCGCGGAGCGCCGCATGAAGCCATCGGTCTCCTGCGAGGCCCGCAGCAACAGCGCGCGCAGCGACGGCAGCAACGCACGGTGGGGCGGCGGCAGCGCCTGCAACCATGCTTCGCGCCGGCTTCGGGCAGCGCAAGTGCGGCTTCGAGCAGCAGGTTGATCTGCTGAAGCTCTGCCGTGTCGCGCTTGTGGACGGTTGCTCATCGCTGCAGCCCTCGGGCCGCGCACGTCCGAGGAGGGATGCCGAGTACCACGCATCACACGTCAAGCGAGCGGACACGCAGGCCGCTGCTCGCAAGCCCCGGTTCAGCGACCGAGCATCTCGGCCAGCAGCAGGCGCGCACGCTCCCAGTCGCGCCGCACGGTGCGGTCGCTCAAGCCGAGCGCGGCGGCGATCTCGGCGTCGGACAAGCCGGCGAAGTAGCGCATCTCGACCACCGAGACCAGCCGCGCATCGACTCGCGCCAGCGTTTCGAGCGCCTCGTGCACCGCCAGGATCTCGTCGTCGGTGGCGCCGATCTCCTCGGCGGTGCGGGTGTCCAGCGTGACGTGTTCGGCGCCGCCGCCGCGGCGGTCGGCGTTGCGCCGGCGCACGAAGTCGATCACCACCGATCGCATCGTGGTGGCCGCATAGGCGAGGAAGTGCTCGCGGTCGTTGACGGTGACGCCGCCGTCGCGCTGCATGCGCAGGAACGCCTCGTGCACCAGCGACGCGGTGTCGAGCAGCGTGTGGCGGCCGCCGCCGGCCAGCCGCAAGCGCGCCAGCCGTCGCAGCTCGTTGTACAGCGACGGGAACAACGCCTGCACCGACGGCCGTTCGGCCGGGGGCGCAGGGCGTGGCACCTTTCATCGCGTCGAGCATAACAACCTCGGGCGGGGTCGTGCACACCGCGCCGCCGGTGCGGGCATCGCCGCGCGCGCGAGCGTTGCACCCGACGGGGGCGAGGGTGGAGGCGCGCGCGTCACGAGCCGCAGGCCTGCGCCTGCCTCAGGCCGCCGCCCGCATCGAGCGGCCTTCGAGCATCGTCATGATCTGCGGCAACTGGGCTCGCGCGGCGCGGCGTCCGGCCTCGTAGAGATAACGCAGCGCGCCGGTCTCCCACAGGCCGACGCGCCGCTCGAGCGCGAGCTCGATGTGCAGCACCCGCTGGCCGGCCGCGCGTGCCGCCGCATTGCGGGCCTGCATCAGGTTGTTGATCAGCGCGGTGCTCACCTGGGCCACCAGGCGAGAAGCACGGTCGACGCGGCGCGGCATCGCGCCCTGGAAGCCGAGCGCGATGACCGTGCGCGCGTCGGCCGCGGCGGCCAGCGGCAACGGATCGGAGATGACGCCATCGATCAGCCGACGGCCGTCGATCGTCACCGCCGGAAAGAGAAACGGCACCGCGATGCTGGCGCGCAGCGCGTCGACCATGCGGCCTTGCGTCAGCACCACCGCCTCGCCGCTGGCGGCGTCGGTGGCCGCGACGCGCAGCGCGGTGGGCGTGTCTTCGAGCCGCCGCTGGCCGAAGGCGTCGCGGATGCGGCGCTCGATCAGCCCGGCATCGCGCAATGCGAAATCGTCGCCGAAGCCGGCCAGGCGCGGCGCCAGCAACTGCAGCCACGCGCGCCAGCGATGCTGGCGTGTCAGCTCGCTGCGACCACAACTCGGTGGCCGTCTGCAGCGACTGCTCGGGCGACATGCGCAGCGCGACCGTGGCGCCGAACAGCGCACCGGAGCTGCAGCCCACCACCAGGTCGGGCAACACGCCCTCGCGCGCCAGCACTTCGGCGATGCCCACCGCGGCGATGCTGCGCACGCCGCCGCTGCCCAGGACGAGGGCCAGGCGCGGCGGCCGGTGGCCGGGCGAGGGCTGGGATGGGGTCGGCATCGGATGCGGCTTTCGTCGGGCGGCAGGAGCTCGCGACGGGCGGGGCGGGTGAGTGGTCGAATCACGTACCACGCGAGAATCTGGCCGCCCGCGGGCAATGGCGGCCGGAAGTGCCGAACCATACACGCAGCCGGCGACGCCGCCATCGCGACATCCGCGGGCGCGCAACGCTGCAGCCTGCCCCCGGCTGGCGACCGCCGGTCGCATGCCCGCGGCGAAAGCCCGCCAATCGGTGAGAGACTTCCGCCTTCGCGCCGCGCCGGCGCTCGCCCGGTTACCCCCGGGCCCGCTCGCCGTCGCCGGCTCAACTCCACGATCCCCGGAGCCTCGTGCATGTCGTTGTGTCGCCTCGTCGTCGCCCTGGTCGCGGCCACCCTGCTGATGGCCGCCTGCGGCAAGGCCGGCGCGCCGGCCGCGGCCACCGGCCGGCAGCACGACGCTGCTGCTGGCGCCCGAAGACGTGCGCACGATCGCCTTCAGCGCGCGCTCCGAGGGCCCGGTGGTCACCGGCTCGGTGCAGCCCGAGCGGCGCGCCGACCTGCGCGCCGAGGTGTCGTCGGTGGTGCTGCAGGTGCTCAAGGACAACGGCGAGCCGGTGCAAGCGCGGCGACCTGCTGGTGCGGCTGGACGACACCTCGATCCGCGACGGCCTGGGTTCGGCCGACGAGGCGGTGCGCGCCATCGCGCAGGCGTTCGACCAGGCCGAGCGCCAGGTGCAGCGCCTGAAGACGCTGCAGGCCCAGGGCATGACGTCGATGCAGGCGCTCGAGGACGCCGAGGTGCGGCGCAACAACGCGCAGAGCGAGCTCGCCGCGGCGCGCGCGCGCCTGGTGTCGGCGCGCCAGATGCTGCAGCGCACCGAGGTGCGCGCGCCGTTCGACGGCGTGGTCAGCGACCGCAAGGTCTCGTCGGGCGACACCGCGCAGGTGGGCAAGGAGCTGCTCAAGGTGATCGATCCGCGCACCATGCGCTTCGAGGGCCTGGTGTCGGCCGACCGCATGAGCGAGCTGAAGATCGGCCAGCGCGTGAGCTTTCGCGTCAACGGCTATGCCGCCGACCGACTTTGCCGGCACGATCAAGCGCATCGACGCCGCCGCCAATGCGACGACGCGCCAGGTCGAGGTGGTGGTCGCCTTCGCCGGCGGCGAGATGCCGCGCGTGGCCGGCCTGTACGCCGAGGGCCGCATCGAGACCGGCACGACGCAGGTGCTGAGCGTGCCCGAGGCCGCCGTGGTGCGCGCCGGCGACGCCACCCACGTGTGGCGCGTCAACGGCCAGACGCTGCAGAAGGTGGCCGTGCATCTGGGCGAGCGCGATGCGCGGCGCGGCGACTTCCCGGTGATCAGCGGCCTGGCCGCCGGCGACCGCATCCTGCGCGCGCCCGGCAGCACGCTGGTCGATGGCCAGAAGGTCGAGTTCGCGGCGGCCGCGGCAGCAGCCGGCGGCAGCGCAAGCCCGCCGCTGGCGGCCAAGCCCTGACGCAGCAGGAGGCCGCCATGTTCCTGTCCGACTTCAGCATCAAGCGCCCGATCGCGATGGTCGTGATCGTCATCGCGCTGATGGGCGCTGGGCCTGCTGGCGCTGACCAAGCTGCGCGTCAACCAGATCCCCGACGTCGAGCAGCCGGTGCTGGTGGTGACGATCCCCTACCCGGGCGCCTCGCCCGAGACGGTGGAGCGCGAGCTGATCAACCGCATCGAGAAGTCGATGCAGACGATCTCGCGGCGTCGACAAGCTGCGCTCCACCGCCAAGGAAGGCAGCGCGCGAGATCGTGCTGTTCTTCAACTTCGACAAGAACATGGTCGAGGCGGCCGACGAGGTGCGCAACGCCATCGGCGCGGTGCGCCACAAGCTGCCGATCGAGATGCGCGAGCCGGTGCTGACGCGCATGGACCCCGGCGCGCAGCCGATCATGGACATGGCGCTGTCGAGCACGACGCAGAGCCATGCCGAGATCTCGCGCCTGGCCGAGGACGACCTGGCCGACCGCTTCCGCGCCATCCCCGGCGTGGCGATCGTCAACGTCAGCGGCGCGCTGCGGCGCGAGCTGTCGGTGCTGCTGCGCGCCGAGAAGCTGCGCGAGTTCACGATCTCGGTGACCGAAGTGGTGAACGCGCTGCGCGCGCAGAACACCACCGCGCCGGTGGGCAAGGTGCGCGGCACGCTGGAGGACCAGAGCATCCGGCTGGTGGGCCGCATCGAGTCGCCCAGCCGAGTTCGAGCAGATCGTGGTGCGCCGCCGCGGCGAGCGAGATCGTGCGCCTGGGCCAGGTGGCCAAGATCGAGGACGGCTTCGCCGAGCAGGCCACGCTGCTCGCTGCGCAACGGCCACCCCAACGTCGGCATCGACGGTGACCGCTCGCGCGAGGCCAGCACGGTGGCGGTGGCCAACCAGGTGCGCACGCTGGTGGCCGACATCAACCACGACGCTGCCCAAGGGCACCACGCTGACCGTCACGCAGCGACGGCGGCAACGAGGCGCAGAACAGCCTGCAACAACGTGGTCGCACGCGCTGATCTTCGGCGCCGGCCTCACGATCCTGGTGGTCTACATCTTCCTCAACTCGTGGCGCTCGACCGCTGATCACCGCGCTCAGCCTGCCGACCTCGGTGATCGCGGCCTTCATCGCGGTGTGGCTGTGCGGCTTCTCGCTCAACTTCATGAGCCTGCTGGGGCTGTCGCTGGCCATCGGCGTGCTGATCGACGACGCCATCGTGGTGCGCGAGAACATCGTGCGCCACATGGAGATGCGGCGAAGACCGCAAGACCGCCGCGCTCAACGGCACCGCCGAGATCGGCCTGGCGGTGGCGGCCACCACGTTCTCGATCGTCGCGGTGTTCGTGCCGGTGGCCTTCATGCCCGGCGTGTCGCCGGCGAGTGGTTCCGGCCGTTCGGCCTCACGGTGGTGGCCTCGGTGCTGGTGAGCCTGTTCATCTCGTTCACGCTCGACCCGATGCTGTCGGCCTACTGGGGCGACCCGCCGGGCACGCCAAGCAGCCGCGGCGCGGCATCAGCCGCGTGCTGGCGCGCTTCAACGACTGGTTCGACCACCAGAGCCGACCGCTACGGCAGCCTCATCGCCTGGGCCTGCACCACCGCGTGAAGATGTTCCTGCTGGCGATCGCCAGCTTCGTCGGCGCCATCGCGCTGCACGCGCAAGTTCGGCGGCTCGAGCTTCCTGCCGCTGTCCGACGCCGGCGTGGTCGCGATCGACGTGCGCACGCCGCCGTCGAGCAGCCTGAACTACGCCAGGCTCAAGGTCGAGGCCGCCGCCGACGCTGGCGCGCACGATTCCCGAGACCGGTGGCCACCAACAGCAACGTCAACCCCAACGGCGGCCGCGTGTTACGTCGACATCGGCAAGAGCACCGACGCGCAAGCGCTCGGCCGAACGAGATCGCGCAAGACCTGCGCGGCCGCGTGGCGCGCCTGGTCGGCGCCGAGTACACGGTGCTCGACGACCTCAACACCGGCGTGCAGAAGCCGGTGCAGATCCGCTTCACCGGCAGCGATTCGCGCAAGCTGCTGGAGCTGACCAACGACCTTCATGGTCAAGCTGCGCCAGGTGCCCGGCGCGGTGGACGTCGGGCTGTCGGAGCAGGACCCGCAGAACGAGCTGAAGATCGAGCTCGACCGCGGCCTGGCCAACGCGCTGGGCATCTCGGTGGCCGACGCCGCGCAGGCGCTGCGCGTGGCGTTCGCCGGCGTCGAGGTCGGCGACTGGGTCGACCCGACCGGCGAGACCCGCGACGTGGCGGTGCGGCTGCATCCGGACGACCGCGTCAATGCCAGCAACATCGAGCGCCTGCCGATCGCGGTGACCGGCGGCAACATCATCGTGCCGCTGGAGCAGATCGCCACCGTCACGATGGGCAAGGGGCCCGAGCCAGATCCAGCACGCCGAGCGGCGAGCGCACGATCTCGGTGTCGGCCAACGCGCAGGGGCGCTCGGCCGGCGAGGTGACCGCCGATGCGCTGAAGCTCGCGCGCGCGATGGACTTCCCGCCCGGCTACGGCGCTCGAGCTGGCCGGCGCCTCGCGCGACCAGGAGGAGGTGTTCGGCCGCATGGGCGTCGCGCTGGTCAGCGGCGTGGCGCTGATGTACCTGATCCTGGTGATCCAGTTCGGCTCGTTCACCGCGCCGCTGCCGGTGATGATCTCGCTGCCGCTGTCGCTGATCGGCGTGGTGATCGCGCTGCTGATCACGCGCGGCACGCTCAACCTGATGAGCTTCATCGGCGTCATCATGCTGATGCGGCCTGGTGGCCAAGAACGCGATCCTGCTGCTCGACGCGGCGCGCGTGCTCGAGCACGCAGGGCATGGACCGCGAGGAGGCGCTGATGCACGCCGGCCGCAAGCGCTTGCGGCCGATCCTGATGACCACCTTCGCGCTGATCGCCGGCATGATGCCGGTGGCGGTCGGGCATCGGCGAAGGCGGCGAGTTCTACCGCCCGATGGCGGTGGCCATCATCGGCGGCACCATCACGTCGACCTTGCTGACGCTGCTGGTGATCCCCAGCTTCTACGACTCGATCGAGATCTGGCGCGACCGCGCGGTGGCCAAGTTCAGGCGCCGTGCCGAGCGCTGGCATGCGGCGCCGGCGTTCGTGGTGACGCTGCTGGAGGCGATCGCCACCCTGCTGCTGCTGCGCTTCGTGTGGCGCGTGCTGTGGCGCGGTGCACGCTGGCTGGTGGCGCGCACGTTCGGGCGGCGCGCGTTGCCTGCTTGAGCTGACCCTCCTACACGGTGCGGCTGTACCGCCCGCGCCCGCATGCGTCTCGCAGCACCACGGTCGCGTCGCGGGGCGGCTGGCGCGGCGATTCTGGGCTGCGCGTTGGCGCCGCCCGCGATCGCGCAAGCCGTCCCCCGAGGCGGCGTGGCCGTACACGGGGTCGATGTGCGTGAGGCCGCGTTCGGCGACGCCCGCATCCGCGAACGCGAGACCGGCTTCGCGCCTGTGGTCGCCGGAGTTCGCCTTCGATCGCTTCGCCTTCCGCATGGCCGCCGACTACGCCTACACGCGCTACGAGTTCGACGGCGTGCCGACGCGCGACCGCGACCTGCACCAACTCCAGGTGCCGCTGCAGTGGCGTGGCCCCCACAGCGGCTGGCGCGTCGTGCTGACGCCGGTGATCGCCACGTCGTCGAATGTGTTCAAGGACTTGCTCAAGCGCGGCAGCGGCGACGACTTCGACTTGTACGGGCGCTGGCAGGTCGAGCGCTGGATCGACCCCACGCTCGGCTGGCAGGTTGCGCTGGTGCGAGACGCCGCGTTTGGCGCACCGCGGCTGTATCCGGCCGCCGCGCTGCTATGGCGCGGCGAACGCGTGTCGGCAACACTCGGCCTGCCGGAGTCGAGCGTGCAATGGAACGCACACGGCAACCTCGCGCTCGGAGCCGCCGTCTTCCCCGCCGGCGGCCGGTGGCACGTGGTCAGCGACGAACGCGGCGGCGCCGAGTTCGACTACCTGGCTCGCGCCTGGCGCGGCGCCGTCACCGCCGACTGGTCGCCGTGGCCACGCATGAAGGTGTCGGTCCAGGCCGGCGTCGAATTCGCGCGCCACTACGAGTTCGAGGACGATACCGGTGCGCCAGTCGATCGCGACGCCGGCTCGGCGGGCTACCTTCGGCTCGCGCTCAGCTTCGGCTTCTAGTCAACGGCGTGATGGCGCATCGCGCGTCAGAAGCGATAGATCAACTCGATCATGTGGAAATCTGCGCCGGTCGGCTCGCTCCCGTAGGCGCCGTCCATCGGAGTAGTGCATGAATCTGTAGCCCACGCCGATTCGTTTGTAGACTGGCACGCTGAACCCAAGGGTCAAGGCAAACTGGAGCGCTCCACCGAAGTCCTGCCGTGCATAGGCACTCTTGCCAAGCAGAGCGAGCCCAGCGCCGAAGTCGAGTGTGAATCGCCCGTCTTGCCTGGCGAAAGCAAGCACAGGGATTGCAGAAACGACCAGCCCCGTCTGACCCGCTTCGCCTCGAAGAACCCCGACACTCGTCATCAGCCTCGCGCCCATGTCCCACCCTGAACCGAGTGGTTCTTCCCAGGGCAACCGATTGGTGAGCACGACGTCGTATTCGCGAAACGACTCCGTCTGGTCCTTGCCAAGCACCTTCTTGTCGCTGAATGCCGCCCGAACGCCAACGCTCAGCAACTCGAAGTCCGACGCGCGGCTGGGACCATGGGCGAAGACGCACAGGACGAAGGACATCACCGCGAGCCATACCACGCGGGCGCCCCTGGACCTTGATCCGTTGTGTTCAAGTGCCTTCAGAACAGTATTCCGTCGAACCCCGCCAGCCTACCAGCGGAACGTGGCGCCGATCATCGGGCCGTTGAAGTTGAGGTCGTTGAGCTGCTTGCCCGACTTCATCTCGTAGGCCAGGTAGCGCCACATCCCGGAGAGTTCGCCCCACGAGAAGGCGTAGGTCACGCCGCCGGCCACCTGCCAGGTGAGGTCCGACTCGCCGGTGCCGACGTCCAGGTAGAACGGCAGCGACCAGTTGCCGCCGTTGCCGAAGGCATAACGCCCCTTGACGCCGACGACGGCATCCCAATTCGAAAGCTTCGAGCTCGACGACCCGGTGCGCCCCGCCGGGGTGATGGGCCCGATGTTGCCGGTGATGTTCCAGCTCAGGTCTTGCTCGAGTTTGAGCCACCGCGTGCCGCCGAGCGCGTCGAGCGTGAGCGCAGGGTCGGACACCAGGCGGTATTGCCCGGCCATGGTCCAGACCAGGCCCTTCATTCTCAAGTCGAGGTGGGCGGTCGTGTTGGCCGGGATGCCGACGTTGCCGATCGTGAAGTCGCGACTTTGATCCTTGGTGGCGCCCAGGTTGAAGTACATCAGGTCGGTGAAGGCGCCCCAACGCCCGTTGTGGGCGTCGAACGCGCCCATCAGCATGAACTTCAGGCTGTCGAGGATCTGGTCGGCATCGACATTGATCGGAACTCCGTTCGGCTCGGTGGGCACGCTCGCCGAGCCACCCAGACTCGGCAGATAGCCATACAACGAACCGCGAAAGCGCCAGCCGCCGGTATCGGACGCCGATGCTTGCGCGCCGGCGTGCAGCGGCCAGCACGCGCCGAGCGCGATGACCCACATCGCCAGAAGCCTGGATAAACGATGCAACTGTCGCGCTGGGCTTGTCATGTGAGGACTCCGTTGCGGGTGTGGCGTCGCACGATAGCCAGCCGCCGCAGAACTGGCAGCCCGAAAACTTACGGGTTCGGCGCCGTGATTTTGCGGGTCCTGGTCGGTCGACCAGCGGCCTGTAGTACCGTCACGTGGGCGCGTTGTATCTCGAACCGCACCGGCAACGAGGAGGTCGAACATGAGTCATCGACGTTTGAGCTGCGACTCTCATCGGCATTGCCGCATTGGCGCGATGCTTGCGGCAATCGTGCTCTTCGCCGGCTGCACGACCACCTATCCGCTGATGCCCACGCCGACGGTGTACGTCGGGCAGCAGGCCAAGCCCCTTTTCACGAATGTTCCCGCCGCTGGCCAGAAAGCCTCCGTCGATCTGCTGTACATCACCGATCGCGCGCCGGGAACCGAGGAAGACAAGACGCTTCCGTACGGTTCCGAGCGCTCGCATTCGATGGCGTTCGGCGCGGTCACGGTCGAGTTCGGCGAAGGCGTTGACTGGAACACGCTGGCAGCACAAAGCACCCTGAGCAAGCGCTCGGTGCCGCTCGACTTGAAGCTCGGGCCCACCACGGAGCTTGGGCGGTTTCCGCCGATCACCTATGGCATCACGGCCGGCCCCGAGGGCCTGGTGCGGGTCCCGGCCGCGGTCGAGGAGCACGAGAAGGCGGCAGCCATGCTGCGCGCCGAGCTGACGCGCCGGCTCGCCGCCGCGCCGCGCAAGGAAGTCGTGCTGTACGTCCACGGCTACGCCAACACGTTCCAGGACGCGTCGTTCACGATGGGCGAGCTGTGCCATTTCCTCGGTCGCGAGCAGGTCTGCGCGATCTTCACATGGCCCGCGGGGGGCTCGCGCGGCCTGTTCATGGGCTACAACGTCGATCGCGAGTCGGGCGAGTTCGCCGTGCATCACCTCAAGCAGGCCATTCGCATCATCGCCGACACGCCTGGCGTGGAGCAGTTGCACCTGCTGGCCCACAGTCGCGGCACCGACGTGATGATCACGGCCTTGCGCGAGCTCGAGATCGAGGCGTACATGAGCGCGATGATGCTCGACGCGAGATTCAAGATACGCAACATCGTCCTGATGTCGCCCGACCTGGACATCGATGTCGGAACCGCCAAGCTGTTCAGCATCGAATCCGATCCTGACCTGCCGTTCGGGAGAGCGCCGAATCCGAGGCTCGTGTTCCCTCCTCCCAAGCTGCGCCTCACCGTCTACATGTCGGAGGGCGACAAGGCGCTCGGCATGTCCGAATGGTTGATGGGCAGCCTGCGCCGAATGGGGCGCTTCAATGAGTCACTGCTCAGCGAGGAACAGCTCGCCAAGCTGAGGCCAACGGCCAGCTATGCGACCTTTGTGCAGGTCACCGAAACCCTCGGCTTCATCGGCCACAGCTATTTCGTCTCCGACCCTGCGGTGAGTTCAGACTTGATCGCGCTCATTCGTTATGGATCGGGCCTGGGGATCCAGGCCGCCCGCTCGAAGAAGTCTCGAGGCCTTTCTGGAAGATCTCGCCGCCGGGCGCCGCCAGCAACTAACGGTCACGCACCGGTATCCCGGTCTGACCGTCGCACACAACTGCGAGCGAACATTCGCGGCTGTCGCCTATCGGACCCTCTGCTGATCCGCAAGATGCCTCTAGAAGATGTGCCGTATCCCCGACGTGATCCTCAACATCGAAGCCGACCCGCGCGAGGAGCACAACATCGCCGGCTGGCATGCCTGGTTGATCGGCGCGTATCTGAAGGTAGTCCACGACTACCAGAAGACGCTGGAGAAGTTTCCGAATCCGAGAGCAGTGAACATGACGGAATTCGGCAAAGCAGTCGGTCGGTGAACAAGCCGGTGCTCCGTTATTGTTCTCCGGCTGTTTGCTCATAGGTCTTGTCGCGCTCAGGTGGAACTCGTGCCACCTGCCGCACTGACTGCTCGATCGCGCTGGCAGCGCCGCCTGGCGGTGGCCGGCGCGACGCTGGCAGCGATCGCCGTCTGCGTCATCGGCGCCGCCCATGGCTGGTGGACAACGCCAGCGTGAAACGCGCCGTCGAACGCCAGTTCGCGCAATCGGCAGGCGGCGAGGTGGACTACGAGTCGGCTTCACTCGACCTCTTTCCGCGACCCCGCGTGGCGTTCTCCGGCCTCACGGTTCGTGTCCCCGGCGCGGTCAGCGGGCGGATCGCCGCGCTCTACGTGAGCATCGCGTGGCTGCCCCTGCTTCGCGGGAAGGTGCATCCGACCGCGGTCCGCATCGAGCGGCCCGTGCTCGAAGCGCGGATCGCGCCCGGCACAACCACTGCGGATCCATTCGCCGCGTATCGCGCTGCGCTCGGCCCGATCACGGAAGCGCTGGCACGCGACGCGGCGGGCATGTCGATCACGATCGACGGTGGGGAGGTCACCGTCGCCTACGGCGAGCGACGACTGGTATCGCTGTCGAACCTGGAAGCTGCGGCGGAGATTTCCCCAGAGGCGATCAGCGCGACGGTGAGCGCCGCGGCTGACACCTGGCGCGCCGCGCAGGGCAGCGTGACGATTGTTCCGGGCTCGCTCGCGGCCAAGGCGCAATTGAGGTTGAGTGGCGTGCAAGCGACGCGGCTGTTCGACACGCTGTCTCCGCGCCTGCGCTTCGCGTGCGCCTCGATGCGGCGGACCTCACGCTCGACGCGACGACCGACGGCCGAAACGCGATTCGAGGTTCCATCACGGGCTCGGCGCCGCAAGCTGCCATCGCGCGTGCGGGGCGAACGGTCGAATTGGGGGCGGTCAATGTCTCGCTCGATGCCAGCCGCGACGCAGATGCGCTGGTGTTCACGCTCCGCGATTTCCGGGCCGGCGAGCTGATTCCGGGCGCGACGGGCACGTTGCAGGCAAAGGCGGACGGCACAGCCCCCGGTGCTCGAGCTGCGCGTGCCGGCGCTCGACCTGGAGCGGGCCGGCGCCGCCGCGCTGGCGCTTGCGGGCGATCTCGAAGCAGTGCGCGCGGCGGTTGACGGGCTGCAGCGCGGGACCTTGCAGGACCTGACCCTCAACGCCACGGCCAGCAATTTCGCCCTGTTGGCGAACCTGTCGGCGCTGCGGGTTGCAGCGCGGGTGGACGCGGCGACGGTCGCGGTGCCGGCGGCCGGCATCGTCGTGAAAAACGGCAGCGGCCGCTTCTTGATGGCGGACGGCGTATTGCAGGCAAGCGAGCTTGCGGGCGGGATCGGCCGCTCGTCATTCAGTTCAGGCGCGCTCGCCGTGGCGCTCGTGCCGCGGGTGACCCTGCGCAGCCTGCGCGGAACCTTGGAGGCGGATCTCGCCGACGCACTCGCGATCAGCCGTCACCTGCTGCGCGGGCGCCCCGAGGCGCTGGCGGGCATCGAGGCGCTCCACGGGCGCACGTCGGCGGGCATCGACTACGAGGCCAGGCGCAAGGCGTCACCATGGATCGTGCATCTCACGCGGATGCAAGCAACCGGGCGCTACCGGGGCGTGCCGGTTCCGCTCGCGGTGAGCCGCGGCGAACTGCGTTATGCGGGTGACATCGTGAACGTGAGCGGCCTTGCAGCCAGTGCGGGCGGATCCAGGCTGACCCAGGGGGCCATCGACATCGTGCTCGGACGAGAGCCTGCCATCCGTGCGGCGAGCGGCGATGCGACGCTCGTGCTTGACGAGATCTATCCCTTGATCGCATCGCTCGCACCGCTGCGGCCCATGCTGGGAGAGATCAAGAGCCTCACGGGCACGGCTGCGGTGCGCCTTACCCGGCTGTCGGGCCTGTTTTCGAGGCCGCAAGCTCTCGACTTCGATGCGGCAGTGTCGCCGGGGCAGGTCAAGTTGATGAGCACGGCATTGCCCGGCCCGCTTGCACTGGCTGCCGGTTCGGTGAGCGCGACGCCCCGCGCGTTGCAGCTGGAGGGGCTGCAAGTTGCGCTGCTGGACGCGCGGGTCACCGTTTCTGGAACGGCGTCAAACTACGCCGCGCCCGAGCGGCGCATGAACCTGGCCCTGACGCAGGGTTCGTCTGGCGCGGAGGCGATAGCCTGGGTGGGTAAAAAGTGGGAGCTTTCGCCTGACCGGTTGCCGCGCGCGCCGGTCGCGCTGTCTGAGGGCCGCGTCGATTGGACCGAGGGCGCCGTGGCCACGCAGGGCACCGCCGTCATCGCCACCGGCGTGCAGGCGCAGTTCGATCTTGCCTGGCGGCCCGGAAGCTTCGATTTGCGACGCCTGGCCCTGCATGACGCCGACAGCAATGCCACATTGAGCCTGCAATGGTCGCCGGCGGCAGCGCAGCTCGGGCTCAGCGGGCACCTCGACTACCGGACGCTCGAGCGCAGTCTCGCGCAACCACCGCGCACGCAAGTCATGCTCGACGGAGACATCCGCGCATCCATCGACCTCGCGCAACTGCACCGCTCGAGCGCGAACGGAACGCTGCGTGATCGAAGGGCTCGACCTGGGTGAACACACAGCCGTGCCGCTGACGATCGAGCGGCTGAACGTCAGCGCCACGGGCCAGTCGCTGCGCGTGAACGACAGCGTCGTGCGGCTCGCAGGCGAACGGCTGGCGTTGAGCGGCACCGCCCAAGGTGGCGGGGAGCGGCTGGTGGTTGACGCGCGCATCGCCGCGGGGGCTCTTGACGTCGCGCCCCTGCTGCAAGCGCTCACCCGCGAGCGACCGAGCCACGTCCCGCCACGCGCCGCATGGAACCTGCCCGTCGAGGGGCGTGTTGCCATCGCAGCGTCGTCGATCGCGTACGGCAGGCATGTGATCAAGCCGATGACCGCCACCGTGCAGCTTGCTGCGGATCGCGTGATCGTGGACGCAACGGATGCGCGACTGTGCGGCATCACGATTCCGTTTACCGCCACGCTGGCTGCGGAAAGCCTGGCCGTCAGCGCGCGAGCCACGGCACGCGGCGCGGTGCTCGCCGATGCGGTGCCCTGCCTGGCGGGCGACGATTTCAGCGCCACCGGAACCTACGACCTGGATGCGCAAGTCTCCGCGGGCGGCCCTCCTGCCGAGCTCCTGCGTGCCGCGCGCGGCAGCTTTCGCGCCACGGCGCGCTCCGGGCGAATCCACCACGCCCCCGCATTGAGCCGCGCTCTGGCTGTGCACGAGGTGGCGACGGGCACGCGCGCCACTGCTGCGGACATGCTGGCACGCGGCCTCGAGTACCAGCAGATCACCGCTGCCGGGACGCTCGAGGCCGGCCACATACACCTGGATCACGGGATGCTGGACAGTCCGTTACTCGGTATGACCGTTAGCGGCGACGTCGACATCGGCGACGCAAGCCTCGCGCTGCAAGGGTTGGTGGCACCGCTCGACGGCATCCACAGGGTCATGCGCCGCACTCCGATCCTGGGCCAGGCACTCGGCTCGGCTCTCGTCGTCGTTCCGGTCAGCATCACGGGCCGCATCGCCGATCCGCAGGTGAAGGTGCTCGCCGCCAACGCGGTCGGCACCACGCTGCTCAACTTGATGTCCACCACGCTGCTGGTGCCCGTGCGCCTGTTCGACTCGGCGACTGGCAGGTCGCAGGGCGAACCCTGAGCGGCGGGGACCATGCACGCCTTCCTGTAGCTGGCCATTCTTCTGTGGCTGCGCCCGTCCGCCTGGGCGCTCGCAGCCTGGGGCCTCGCCTTTGTCGCATTGCTGATCTGGTGGAGCACGATTCGGCCGAGCAACGAGAGTGACTGGCAGGCCGAGACCGGACCGAGGGTCCACAGCCGACCGTCGCGGCGGCGATGACAGAATGCAGCGGTGACCAGGGCAACGATCCTCCAGCTCGCGCGTTTGCTGTGGCCGCTGGTGCTGCTCATGGCCGGGGCACAGGCCGCCGAGCCCAAGCGCGTGTTGATCGTTCATTCGTTCGGCCGCGATTTCGCGCCGTACAACATCGTCGCGACGACCCTGCGCACCGACCTCACGCAGCTGATGCGCGAGTCAGTGGCCCTGCACGAAGCCTCGCTCGACATGGAGCGCGGCGTTACCCCGGAAGACGAGCGCCTGTTCCTCGAGTACCTCGTGCGCCGCAACCTCGGCGCGCCGCCCGACCTGGTGATCGCGATCGCCAACCCAGCGATGCTTTTCTGCCTGAAATACCGCGACACGCTGTTTCCGGGTCGGCCGCTGCTCGTGACCGGCCTCGATCGCCGCCGGTTGGAAACCGTGAAGCTTCCCGCCACCGATCGCGCGATCACCGTGACGCTGGATTTCCCTGCGATCGCACGGACCATCCTCGAGCTCAAGCCCGAAACGGACACTCTCGCGCTCGTGGTGGGCGGCTCGGAGCTCGAGCAGTTCTGGGGCAAAGCAGTCGAGCGTGAGCTGGCGCCGTTCGGCGATCGCCTGCGCGTGTTGCCAGCTGGCAGCCGGAACCTCGAGCAGATGCGCCAGCACGTGGCCGCGCTGCCGCCGCGCTCCGCCGTCTTCTATTACATGTTCGCCGTCGGCAGAGACGGTGCATTGCACGAGGACGAGCGCGCGCTCCCCGCCATTCGGAAATCGTCGAGCGCACCGGTCTACGGCATTTTCACCGGCCAGTTCGGCAAGGGCATCGTGGGCGGGCCGCTCGTCGACGAGCGCGGCATGGGTAGCGTGACGGCAAAGCTGGCCGCGAGCATGCTCAAAGGCGAACCGACCGGCGACAGCGTCGAGGTGCCGATGCCAGTGCCCGTACCGGTCTTCGACTGGCGCGAGCTCGAGCGCTGGGGCATCTCCGAATCGCGGCTGCCTCCCGGAGCCGACGTGCGCTTCCGGCCACCCTCGATCTGGGAAGAGCACCGCCAGCTGATCCTGGCCGGCACCGCCATCGTCGTCTTGCAGGCCGCCCTCATTGCCGCGCTGATGTTCCAGCGCTCGCAGCGCCGGCGTGCCGAGCTGGAGGCCCTTGGCATGAGCGGCCGCCTGCTCACGGCGCACGAAGACGAGCGCCGGCGCCTCGCGCGCGAATTGCACGACGACCTCACGCAACGCCTCGCGCGCCTGGCCATCGACGCCGGCAAGCTCGAACGCGGCGTGGCGGCCGACGCGTCGGAGATGCGCAAGGACCTGGTGCGCCTGAGCGAAGACGTGCACGCGCTGTCGTACCGGCTGCATCCGTCGGTGCTCGATGACCTCGGACTGGTGGAGGCGCTGCGCGCGGAGTGCGCCCGGGTGGCACGCCACGGTGACTTGCGCGTGGAGGTGAATGCGCACGATGTGCCCGAGGCGGTGGCCAGCGAGACCTCGTTGTGCCTGTTCCGCGTGGCGCAGGAGGCGCTGAGCAACGCCACGCGCCATGGCCGCGCCAGTGCGGTGACGGTGCTGCTGTCGCCACGCGACCGTGGGCTGCAGCTCGCGGTGAGCGACAACGGCAACGGATTCGACCCCGCGCACTCGCGCGAGCGTGCGAGCCTGGGCCTGGCCAGCATGCGCGAGCGCGTGCGGCTGCTGAGCGGCCAGCTCGACATCGAGAGCACGCCAGGGCGCGGCACCACGGTGGTGGCATGGGTGCCGGCATGACACCGCTCCTTGTCGTCCTCTTGGTCGTTGCCGGGGTCCAGGCCGTGGCCATCGTCGTTTTGGTGTTGCGAGCCAGACAACACGCCCGCACCGCATCGGCGGAAAGCAATGCCGCGACGCGATTGCGCATGATGGTGGACAGCGCGCCGGTGATGCTCTGGTCGGCCCGGCCCGATGCGACGCTCGACTATCTCAACCACACCTGCGTCAAGTTTTCCGGTTTGCCAATCGAGCAGCTTCTCGACGACGGCTGGCTGTCTTGCGTCCACCCGGAAGATCTTGGCCCCTGCCGGGCCATCTACGTTCCGGCGATGAACGCGGGTTTGCCGTTCCAGTTGGAGTACCGTTTGCGCAGCGCCGACGGACCGTGGCGATGGATGCTGGCCATCGGCGCCCCACAGCTTGCGGCGGATGGTCGCTACGTGGGATACGTCGGCTGCGATGTCGACATCAGCGAGCGAAAGACTGCCGAAGAGCGAGTCCGCCAGAGCGAGGCCGTGCTCGAGGCGAGCCATCGCGAGATCCAGCAACTGGCCGGTCGTTTGCTCACCGCGCACGAAGACGAGCGCCGCCACCTCGCGCGCGAATTGCACGACGACCTGACGCAGCGCCTGGCCCGGCTGGCCATCGACGCCGGCAGACTCGAACGCGGCGTGGCGGCCGACGCGTCGGCGATGCGCGAGGATCTGGTGCGCCTGAGCGAAGACGTGCACGCGCTGTCGTACCGGCTGCATCCGTCGGTGCTCGACGACCTCGGGCTGGTGGAGGCGCTGCGCGCGGAGTGCCATCGCGTGGCACGCCACGGCGATCTGCGGGTGGAGGTGAATGCGCGCGATGTGCCCGAGGCAGTGCCCAGTGAAACCTCGTTGTGCCTCTTTCGTGTGGCGCAGGAGGCACTGAACAACGCCACGCGCCATGGCCGCGCGAGCGCCGTCACGGTGCTGCTGTCGCCACGCGACCGCGGGTTGCAGCTCGCGGTGCGCGACAACGGCAGCGGCTTCGACCCCGCGCACTCGCGCGAGCATGCGAGCCTGGGCTTGGCCAGCATGCGCGAGCGCGTGCGGCTGCTGAGCGGCCAGCTCGACATCGAGAGCACGCCGGGGCGCGGCACCACGGTGGTAGCCTGGGTTCCGGCATGAATTCAACGAGCAAACCACGCGTGCTGCTGGCCGATGACCACCGCATCGTCGCCGAAGGGTTGAAGAGCCTGCTCGAAGAAGAGTTCGAGCTGGCCGGCATCGTCGAAGACGGCCGCGCGATGGTGAAGGCGGCGCGCGAGTTGCGGCCCGACGTGATCGTGGCCGACATCTCGATGCCGCTGTTGAACGGCATCGACGCGCTGGCACAGCTCAAGCAGCACGACCCCGGCGTGCGCGTCGTCTTCCTGACGATGCACCGCGACGCGGCCTATGCGCGGCGCGCCCTCGAGGCGGGCGCTGCCGGATACGTGCTCAAGCACTCGGCGAGCGCCGAGCTGGTGCTGGCGGTGCGCGCGGCATTGCAGGGGCGCACCTTCGTCACGCCCGACCTCGCCGCGGAGCTGATGCTGGCGGCCAAGAATGGCGTGCAGCCGCAGGCTGATCCGGTGGCCGCGATGACACCGCGGCAGCGCGAGATCCTGCAGCTGATCGCCGCGGGCAAGTCGGCCAAGGAGATCGCCGCGGTGCTGAACCTGTCGGCGCGCACCGTCGAGGACCACAAGTACCGCTTGATGGAGCAGCTCGGCATCGAGAACAGCGCCGAGCTGATCCACTTCGCGATCAAGCACGGGCTGGTCCCGTAGTCTCGTGCCCCGAAGCGTGAGGACCTAGATAGCGGGCATTCACGACCGCGCGCGATCGACCCAAAGGCGACACCGAGACCCTGAGAGGATCCCCAGTTGCGCAGTGCCACCACAGGCACCCGCGGACAAAGCAGCGACCGCGCTCGTCGTGATGCTGCCTTATGTGATCCTGATGCGCGACCGGATATCGTGTACGCATGCTTGGCTCACCCCGGCCGCGCGGACCGATCTCCCTTGTCTTCGGCGCGCTGGCATGGGTGGCTGGCTGGGCCGCGATGCTCGTTCTCGACGGGCAACTCGATCTATCGAATCTCGCGCTGCTGCTGATCCTGACTGCCGCCGTTGCGGCGCTCTGGCTGACACCGTGGATGTCACTCGCGGCAAGTGCGCTGTCCATCGCTGCGTTCGACTGGGTGTTCGTGCCTCCACGCGGAGTCTTCCATGTCGACGTGCACCAGCACGCGCTGCTCCTGGTGGCGATGTTGGCCGTCAGCTGGATCGTGTCGGCACTGGTGACCGCGTTGCGCCGGCAGGCGCGGGCACTGCAGCGAACGACACGCCAAGTCGAGCAATTGCTCCAGTGGGGCGAGACGCTGCGCGACACCACCGATCCAGTGGCCCACCTTGGCACGTTGCGCGATTCGTTGCACGCACTTGGCCCACACCAGGTCGTCGTGTGGGCGCTCAAGGATCACTTGCCATCCACCAACGACGACGCAGCCTGCCTGCGCGCGGGCGACGCCGATGCCGAACAGTCGGCCGGCTTGTGGCATTGCATGCGGCAAGGACGCGCGATGGGGCCCGGCACCGGGAATCATCAAGGCATGGAGGCGTGGTATTTCCCTTTGCGCGGTCGCAGCATCACACTTGGTGCGGCTCTGCTCACGCCCATCGAACACGACGACCCCGAGCTGCGCGTGCACGCGCAGGCCTTGTGCGACCACCTTGGCGCGGCATTGCAGCGAACCCTGTCGGCGCGCGATGAACAGCGCGCACGCGATGTCGCGCAGGCGCAGTCGATGCGCAACGCCCTGCTGGCCGCGATCTCCCACGACTACCGCACACCGCTGGCCACCATCGCCAGCGCGGCGTCATCGATGGTCGAGCAAGCGAGCCGGCTTACTCATGATCAGCGCGAGCGGCTGGCCCGAACGGTTCTTGACGAGACAGCGCGGCTGTCGCGCCTCACCGACAACACCCTGCAGCTCGCGCGTCTCGACGCACCCGACGTGCAGCTGCGATGCGACTGGGAGTCGGCCGAGGAACTGGTGGGCAACGTGATGCGGAGGGCTCGGTCGCGTCGTCCGCACCGCAAGCTGCAGGCACGCCTGGAGCCTGATCTGCCCTTGTTGTGGTGCGATGCCATGTTGTTGTCGCAACTGCTCGACAACCTGCTCGACAACGCGCTCAAGTACACGCCCGATTCATCACCCATCGAGGTGCTGGTGCGTCGCGACGCCGATCAAGTGGTGCTCGCCGTGCGCGACCGAGGCCCCGGCATCGATGTGGCATGGCGTGAACGCATCTTCGATGCCTACCAGCGCGCGCCTTCCAATGGCGCAGACACGGCCAGCGTGTCGGCGCAGCCGGGCTCGGGGGTCGGTTTGGCGGTGTGCCGCGCGATCGCGAGGGTGCACGGCGGTGAGCTGCGCGTGCGGGCCCGCGGCCACGGCGGCAGCAGCTTCGAGTGCCGCCTGCCAATCCGTCCGATGCCTTCGCAGCCCGTGCAGGAGGCAGTGCCGTGACGCTGCGCGTGCTGCTGGTGGAAGACGATCGCGAACTGCGGACCACGCTGCGCGACGCGCTGTCCATCGAAGGCTATGAAGTGCTCACTGCAGCCAGCTTCTCGGAAGCGCAGGCCTTGCTTGCCCATGCTGATGGCCAAAGTGGTGCAAGCACGATCGATTTGATCATCCTCGACCTGGGTCTGCCCGACGGTGACGGGCAACGGCTGCTGATCGACGTGCGCCGCCGCCATGCCACCCCGGTGTTGGTGATTTCGGCGCGACAGGCTGAGGGCCAGAAGGTGGCCTTGCTCGACGCCGGCGCTGATGACTACCTCGTCAAGCCGTTCGGGGTCGGTGAGCTGCTGGCGCGCATGCGCGTGGCGCTGCGCCATCGCGGCACAGGGGTCAAGCCTGCGACCACGCACTACGAGCAACACGGGGTGTCGATCGATCTCAGCTCACAACATGTGCGCCGCCACGGCGCGCCGGTGCACCTGACACCCACCGAGTTCAAGCTGCTGTCGTGCCTGGTGCGACATGCTGGCCAAGTGGTCACGCACCGACGACTGCTCGCCGTCGTCTGGGGCGCCGAGTTCGTCGAGCACACCCACTACCTGCGGCTGTACATGCAGCAGCTGCGTGCCAAGCTCGAGACCGACCCCGCCGAACCGCGCTTGCTGCTCACCGAGACGGGTGTGGGCTACCGCCTGGCCGAGCCACCGGGCGACAAGGCCTGACGCGCCAAGTCGTCGCGCTTATGCGTTCCTGATGCCGCGGCGCGCACGCTGCTGGCAAGTTCAAACCGGAATGCATCATGCCCACCGCTTCGCTGCCTCAACCCGCCGCGCCCACAAGGCCCCGAGCGTCGCCGGCGTCTCGCAAAGACCTGGCTGCACTGATGCTCGGGGCGATCGGTGTTGTGTACGGCGACATCGGCACCAGCCCCCTTTACACGGTCAAGGAGGTGTTTTCTCCAAGCACCGGCGTGACGCTGAGCACCACCAACATCGTCGGTGCCGCCTCATGCATGGTGTGGGCACTGATGCTGGTAGTGACGCTGAAGTACGTGACGCTGATTCTGCGCGCCGACAATCAGGGCGAAGGCGGCATCCTCGCTCTCACGGCGCTGGCGTCGCACACCTTCGAGTCACATCCGCGGTGGCGCCATGCGTTGCTGATGTTGGGCATCGCAGGCGCGACGCTGTTCTATGGTGACAGCGTCATCACGCCCGCAATCTCGGTGCTTGGTGCGATGGAAGGCCTGGAGATCGCGGTGCCGGCGCTGAAGAACTACGTCGTACCCGTGTCGCTGGCGATCCTGATCGCGTTGTTCGCCGTGCAGCGTCATGGTACGGCCACCGTCGGGCGGTGGTTCGGGCCGGTGATTCTGCTGTGGTTTGCAGTGCTGGCCGTCAGCGGCGGGGTCCATGTGGCGCAGCAGCCAGCAATCCTGGCGGCGCTCGACCCGCGCGAGGCATGGGCTTTTTTGCAAGACCGCGGATGGCAAGTGTTCGTGGCCATCGGCGCCATCGTGCTGGCGCTCACCGGCGCCGAGGCGCTGTATGCCGACCTGGGCCACTTCGGGCGTCGGCCGATTCAGTTGGCATGGAACTTCGTCGTGCTGCCGTCGTTGGCGCTGAACTACCTGGGTCAGGGCGCCCTGCTCATCGGTGACCCGCGGGCGATCGAGAACCCGTTCTATCGATTGTTCCCGGACAGCTTGCTGGTCCCCGCGCTGGTGCTCGCCACGCTGGCGGCCATCATTGCGTCTCAGGCAGTGATATCGGGCGCGTACTCGATGACGCGCCAAGCCATTCAGCTCGGGTTCTTGCCGCGAATGGCTGTGCGCCATACCTCGGCGCGCGCGAAGGGCCAGATTTACATGCCGGCCGTCAATCTGCTGCTCCTGTTGGGCGTGGTGGTCGCGGTGGTGGCCTTTCGCAGCACCTCCGCGCTGGCAGGGGCCTATGGGATCGCGGTGACGTTAACGATGTTCATCACCACGCTCCTCACCTACTTCGTCGTTGCGCGGCTGTGGCATCTGCCACGCGCCGTGGCAATCGGCGCCAGCTTGTTCTTCCTGTCGATCGACGCCGTGCTGGTGGCCGGCTGTGCGTTCAAGTTCTTCGATGGCGGCTGGTTTCCGCTGGTGCTGGGCGCCGCCTTGTTCGTGTTGATGAGCACCTGGTTTGCCGGCCGCGCACAGGCAATGCAGAGCATTCGGCGCGACGGGGTCGCGCTGCAGCCGTTGATCGATTCGCTCAAAGCCGGCCAGGCGTCTCGGGTCGAACGCACGGCCGTGTTTCTGGTGGCCGACCCGTCGAACGCACCGCAGGCACTGCTGCACAACCTGAAGCACAACCAGGTACTGCACGAGCGCAACGTGATCGCGACTGTGTACTTCCACGAGCGTCCGTGGGTCGGCATGGACGAACGCGTACAGGTGCAACCGCTGGGCAACGGCTTTTGGCGGGTGGGCCTGCACTTTGGCTTCATGAACGTGCCTGACGTGCCACAGGCGCTGCGTTTGTGTGAGCAGCAGGGGTTGCCCGTCCCCATGTTCGATACGAGCTATTTCCTCAGTCGCGAAACAGTTGTGGCGCAGGCAGTGGGTGGCGCGGTCACGCGCTGGCGCGAGCACCTTTTCGCCGCAATGAGTCGCAATGCGAGCGGCGTGGTGGAGTTCTTCCACCTTCCTGACAACGCGGTGGTCGAGCTCGGCACGCGCGTGCAGCTTTAGTGCAGGCGCCGGATTCGCCGTGACTGACTTGCTGAGCGCGATCGTCGCACTGCTGGTGCTTGTTGTGCCGCTGCTGCTGGCTTGGTGGTGGCTGGGCCTCCCGGAACGGAGGTCACGACGACCGAGCAAGTCTCTGCAGAATCAAGCGCATCGGGACAGTGCGGGTGATTGACGTGTGTCCGCTTCTGGCCGATCGGCGACGAGAACCGTCTGCTCTCGGAAACCGCGCGCTAGCTTGTCCAGCGGCGCCGCGACGTTCGTCGACACGCGTCGAATCGAGTCCATGACGAGCAGCGGATACCCGCAAACGTAGGCGTCGACTCCGAGCTGAAAGGCTTCTTCCTCGGTTAGAGGTTGTTGAGCCGCGGCATCATGCTCGGCAACAGCAAACAGGTCCATGCAAGCAAGCAAGAACCACAAAGCTCGTGTCATCTCGGTACCTCTGGCACGCACCGGTTCACTCGCGCTCAAGTGAGGAACTCGACCCGCCCGCCGACCAAGTGGTACATCGAGCCGACGACCTTGATCTTCCCCTCCTTCTCCAGGCCGGCAAGTACTTCGCTGCGTTGGCGGATCGCGCTGACGGTGAGGCGAACATTGGTCTTGGCCACCTCGTCAACGAATGCGTCGTTCTTGCTGGTGCGCTCGCCTTCAAAGCGGGTGGCGTCGACGGCCGGCTTGATCTTGTTCAACAGGCCCGTGAGGTTGCCGAGTTGCGCGCCATCGATGGCGCCCTTGATGGCGCCGCACGCGGTGTGCCCCATGACCAACACGACCTTGGCACCAGCCGCTGCGCATGCGAACTCCATGCTGCCGAGCAAATCATCGTTGGCGATGTTCCCCGCGACGCGCGCATTGAAGGTGTCGCCGAGCCGGGCGTCGAGAATGATCTCAGCGGGCGCGCGTGAGTCGATGCAGCTGAGAATCACCGCAGCCGGATATTGCCCGGCGGCGGTTGCCCGCTTCTGCGCGACATAGTCCTGCTGCGACGCCTTGCCGCTGCGGAAGCGCTCGTTGCCCTTCTTCATCGCCTCGATGATCTGATCGGGTGTGAGCTTGTCGCGCTGCTCCTTGGTCAGCGCGGCCGCGAAGGTCGTCTGGGTAAGAAAGCTCGCACCCAACAACCCGGCGGTGGGCACGACCGCGGTCGTTGTGAGAAACGCGCGGCGGCTCGTTGGCGTGCAGCAAGTCCAAAAGATTCGATTCCCCGTCATGGACGCCTCCCCAGCACGACGTTGAGCACGGCAGTCTTTACGAACTGTCGCCACACGTCAACAGCCGACAGCCGGGGCGCGCCAGGGCATGCAGCAACCGGCAACGACCGCTCCTTCACGTTCGCGTTCTGGGTTCCTGTGACGCGGCGAGCACGCAATGGTGACATTTCGTTCGGTGATGCGTCCGACGATTCGAGCGATCTCGTAGGTCGACCGTCGAGCGCATCCTCGCTTGACGCAATCTGACGTCTCAGGAGTAGTCATCCATGTCGAAGCGTCCCCTTCCCTCACGTGAAGGCATCCAGGAGAATCGTTTCAACCGCCGTGCGCCTGCGTCCGAGAGGCCGCGTGGCAAGCTGCCCATCGGGTCTGCCGCCGCTGTCGCCGCGGCTTTCGCGGCCCTGCTGCCGCAACTCGCCCGCGCCGGCGAGGACATCGTCCCTCCCCCGGTCCCGGCCGCGATCCAGTTGAAGGTGCCGAGCGAGCCGTTCCTGCTCGGCCGCGCCGTCGGCACGCAGAACTACGTCTGCTCGCCATCGGGCAGCGGCGTGGCCTTTGTGCTCGTGACGCCGCAGGCGACTCTTTTCGGCGAAGAGAAGGAGCAACTCACGACCCACTTCTTCAGCCCCAATCCGCGAGAGCCGAACACCAATCCGGTGGTGGTCACCGACCGCATGATTCGCGCCGCCTGGCAACACTCCCGGGACTCGAGCACCGTCTGGGGTGAGGTGAAACAGGGCAACGCCTCGAGCGATTCCAACTTCGTCGCGTTTGGGGCGATTGCCTGGCTGCTGGTGACGACGGTCCATGTCGAGGATGGACCCACCGGTGGCGACAAGCTGTCGAAGACGACGTTCATCCACCGGGTGAACACCTCCGGTGGCCTCGCCCCATCGACAGGCTGCACTTCTCCGGCCGATCTCGGCCATCAGGCGTTCGTGCCCTACACGGCCGACTACATCTTCTACAAGGCCGCCCGGTAAACGGTTGCGCAAGCGAAGACGAGGGCACGGTTGTCGTGTCCGCATCGAGAGCGATGCGGACTTGGCCGACGCGCCCTCGTCGCCGCGGCTAGCCCGCGCGGTGCGCTGGCGCAGCACGCACCGTGGGCAGGGACATCTCAACGCCGACCGCGGCGCATGCAAAGAGGTAGTTCTCGCGCGCGCGTTCAGTCAACGAATCCAACTCGACATTGCCCGAGGCGTCGCACGGGAATACGAACGATCGCCCAACACCCAGCAGCCGGGCATAGTGCAACTCGTAGTGCGAAACCGGTGCCAGTGCCACGACGGTGCTCCTCGAGCGCGCGTCAGCAAAGGGCCCTCGCACGCACACACGCATGTTCGACTCGTTTGCCGCCGTTGCCATCACCACGAAGCGGGGGCAACCACCCTTCTCCTGTGGCGTATGAGACGGAAACGGGGCCAGACTTGTCCCGCTCAAACCATCGCCCACACAGAAATCGACCGGCGCCACGCCCGGATGTTGCACGCTTGCCGCTGGGCTATGAGACCTTGGTCCAATACAGCGCCGCGAACGGGGGGTCGAACATTGAGCCTCTCAGCGAAACACGCAGCGCCGTCGCAGGGCAATCCCGCGGCACGCCCCTGCCGATTCCGCGACCAAGGAGCCAATCATGCGACCAAAGGGTGAATCGAAGGCACCGGCGCCAGCGTCGGTTGCCGCGTCACCGAACTGGGCCCGCGCCACGCCACCCGGCCCCGACACACGCGTCAAGATCGCCGCAGAGTACGCCAGGCTCGTCGGACGCGACGCCTACTTCTGGACATGGCCGATGGTGAACATTACAACCGCCGGCTGCAATTCGGGTCGGTGAAGCAGCCCGTGCGGGCCGGGCCGCTGATCCAGGCGCCGGTGAACCAGCTCGCGATGTTCACCGACTACGTGGACCCGAGCGAGCGCTCGGTGGCGTGCCCGAACCAGGACGTGGTTTACGGCATGGGGGCGCTCGCGCTCGATATGTCGCCGGTGGTGGTCCAGGTGCCCGATTTCGGCGAGTCGATTCTGGGTCTATCAGATCGTCGACTTGCGCACCGACAGCTTCGTGCAACTCGGCAAGATGTACGGTACGACGCCCGGGCTTCTATCTGCTGGTGGGCCCCGACTGGCAAGCCGAGACGCCCAAGGGCATCACGCGCGTCTTCCGTTGTCCGACCCGCACCGGCATGGTCGTGCCGCGTGTCTTTCAGGACGACACGCCGCAGGACAAGCGGGCGATCCAGGGGGCACTGCCGGGATCATGATGTATCCGCTGTCGCGATTCGACGGCACGATGAAGACCACCGAGTGGTCCAAGCTGCCGAAGGCGCCGGCACCGGCCGACGGCGAGGAGGAAACACGTGGGTGTCGCCGGAGAAGTTCGTCGTCGAACTCGCCGCCGTGCTGGCCGATGCACCGCCGCTGCCTGGTGAAGAGTCCCGCTACGCGCAGGTGCTCGCCGTGCTCGCCGCGGTGAAAGCGATGCGCAGCTCAAGCTGGCGATGATCGAAGGCGCCAAGGAGGCCGACGAGCGAGCTCGTCAAGCCGCTGTTCCAGTTCCGAAACTACGGCCAGCAGTTGCCGCACCACTGGAGCACGATCTCCAACGAGTCCGCCTTCGGCACCGACTACTTCACCCGCACCGCGGTGGCCAAGTCCAACATCCTGGTCAACTCGCCGAACGAGACGAAATACTTCTACCAGGACCTCGATTCCGACGGCGCGCGGCTCAACAGCGCGAACCGCTACAGCGTGACATTCGCCAAAGGCGAGACACCGCCGGTAAACGGCTTCTGGTCGCTCTCGATCTACAACGAGCACCACTTCTTCGTCGCCAACGAGATCAAGCGTTTCTCGGTCGGCACCAAGAACAAAGACCTGAAGCTTAGCGCCGACGGCGCGCTGACCATCTACGTGCAGGCCAAGGCACCGACCGATCCGGGCAGCTTGCCAACTGGCTGCCGGCGCCAAAGGGCGACTTCTCGCTGTACGTGCGCACCTACTGGCCCAAGACCGCGGCCAGCGACGGGCCGTGGACACCGCCCGCGGTGGTGAAACTGAACTGATGATCCGAATGGAGGGCCACGCCATGGCCACGCCCACCGACAAAGAAATCGTCGACGCCTGGACCTATCTGTACGGCCGGTACCTGGTGCTGCAGCAGGAAAACTACGACATCAACGTCGAGAAGGTCGCGTACAACAAAGTCAAATACTACCCGCTGGGTTCGGCGCAGTTCGTCAATCCGAATCTGGACGTGGCCTACCTCGAAGCCTGGATTGCCGTGGACAAGGATCATGCGGTGATCTTGAACGTGCCGCAGGTGCAAGGCCGCTACCAGACGGCCGAGTTGCTCGATGGCTGGGGCGAGGTGATCGTCAACATCAACGAGCGGACGTTCCCGAAGAACCCGTTCGGCAAGTTTGTGCTGGCGGCAAAGGGCAGCAACCCGCCTGTGCCCCCTGATGCCGTGAGGATCGAACTGCCCGCGGCCAAGACCAAGATGCTGGCGCGCGTGGAACTCAAGGGCACGCCTGAACAGGCGCAAGCGCTTCAGAAGCAATTCACGCTGGACGTTCCGCCCGGCATCCGGATCGAGCCGCCGTTGCCAGTGTCCGACTTCACGCCGAGTGCGCCGATCACTGCGGCCATATTCGACAAGGTGCCGGTGGTGCTCGCAAGTTATCCCGACGCCATGCCCAAGGCGCCTGAGTTCCAGGCCAATGCCAAGAAGGTGGGTGACTACGTGCAGACCGGGGCCGTTGCGCGCGACAGGGTCGACACCGTCATCAAGACCCAGGCGATTCCAACCTTCCTCGCCGCCGCCAAGGGGTTTGGCAAGCAGCAGGGTGGCTGGTCGGTCTCGTATGCCGCGGGCCGATTCGGCAACGACGCCTTGGCGCGCGACATCGTCAACTATGGTGGCCTGTGGGCCAACATGTCCAGCGAGGCGATCTACTTCATCGGCCAGACCGACAGCGACAAGCAGGTGCTGATCGGCGGCAAGACCTACGAGATTCGGTTCCCCCGCGGCGGCATGCCGGATTCGCAGGTCGACGCCTTCTGGTCCATGACGCTCTACAGCGTGCCCGACTACCGAGTCGTGGCCAACGATCTGAAGCGCTACAACTTCAACAACCTGTCGAAGCTGCAGCCCAATGCAGACGGCAGCACCAGCATCTGGCTGGCTTCGACCCAGCCCGGCAACGCACCGGAGAGCAACTGGTTGCCCACGCCCGCGGGCAAGGGCTTCTCTCTGAACTTCCGCATGTATGTGCCCAAGGAGAATGTCCTGGCTGGCAACTGGTTTCCACCGTCGATCCAGGCGCGGTAAGCAGCTGGAATCGCCTTCCGTCGACGACGCGAGCCGATTGACCGGCTGCTTTGGAGGACCGAATCACAACGACCGGTTGTCGTCACCGCGTGGCAGAACTCTCGAATGCCTGAACGATGCCTTGCCACCAGCCTGTGCGAACCTCGTGCTCCTTGAACCGAGCCCCTGTGTACTCGCCGATGACTTGGCGCCAGAAGGTCTGTGCCGCGTGGTTCTCTGGCATTTGACCAACCTCCCAGCGCCCTGGCAAAGCCGCGAAAACTGCTTTTGCGAGAACCCGGCCAGCACCTTGGCGCCGGTACTTCTTGAGGACGAAGAACTGGTCCATCCAGTGGCCCTCCGTTCCCACACGAACTGATGAGTCAACGAGCGCAAAGCCCGCGTACTTGCCCTCGGCGGTGGCGACGAACGGGTGACAACCTTGCGTATCCCAGTACCTGTCCAACGCGTACCCGTACTCACCGTGGCAATCGAGGTCTTGATCCCAGATGTCCGACAAGTCGTGCTGGTACAACTCGAGCATCCGGTAAATCGGCAGTCGATCGGCCGGCATTGCGGCGCGGACTTCGAAGCTACTCACGGAAGGACGAGATGGTGAGCTGGGCATAGAGAGCGTTCTGGGTTGGCGTCAGTATCGCGGCCTGCGCCAGATGCGCCTCCAGGTGAGTCAACCCACCCGCTTCACCGCAGGCGGCTTCCAGGTGCCGTCGGCAACCTCTTTCTTCGGTGCATACAGACGCATCGCCAGCTTGAACTCCTCGCCCTTCGGGGCCGGCAGCCAGTTGGCCTCTTTGTCCTTGCCCGGCGAGTCGCTTTGGATGTAGATCGTCAGCGAACCGTCGGGGCTGAACTGCATCTTGCTGCGGTCACCGAGCGCATAGCGGTTGATCGGGTTGGCGACCAGGTAGCTGTCCTTGTCGTACATCGTCACTGACCAGAAGGCATTCACCGGCGGGATCTCGGCCTTGGCATAGCGCAACTCGTACCGGTTGGCCCCGCGGAGCAGCTTGCCCTCGGCATCGACAGCGGCGAAGGGGTAGACGGCGTCCTCGGGCAGGTTGCCTCCGACGCCGAAGAAGGTCCAGCCCGCGCGATAGGCGTAGTTCGTGCCGTAGCGCCCCATGTCGAGCGCAACCTGCCACCCATTGACGAGCTTGCCGCGAACGGTCTCGCGCATGATCTTGACTCCGGCAGCGACACCTTGCTCGATGGCCTTGCGCACCTCCGGCGCGAACGCGTCCATGCGGAAGGTCGCGTCAGGTCCGATGCCGAGCTTGGCGATGCGCGCCATCGTCTGCGGATCGTCGGGCTCGGGCGGGTTGGTCACCAGCAGGCGATTCAGGCGGTTGAAGAACTCCTCGGGTGACATGGCGAGGACCTGCTTGGGCACCGGTGTCTTTGTGTCCACGCGCATCGGGGAACTCCCGGTACTGCGCGAACTGGTTGACCGGGGCGCGGCCCTTTTCCGCCTTGCCGACGTGGCTGGCCGTGTCGAATGGATCTCGATGTAGACCAGCGGCATGCCGAAGATCCACGCATCCTGCGCGATGGCCCTCGCGTCATCGGGTGAAATGTCGATCGGCTTGCGCTCGGTGGTCGCCATGAAGTCTCCAAGGTTGATGCCGGTGCGCAACCGCACCTCGGCTCACGGTGTCTCTGACCTTCGGCTCGTCCTGGGTCCGCGCGTGCTCAGCGCGCCCACGTGGTCAACCGTCTCGGACGGGAGCGGCACCGCGTACCTATCGAGCACTTCGCACACCAATCGCAAGCTGTCCTGCGTCTGGCTCATCACCTCACGCGAAAGCGCTTCGTTGTTGCTGTCCAAGACAGCGGTCGCGGCGACGTCCGACAGCATGCCCCTCGCGCGAGGGTGCCGAACGGCGATGCTGTACAGCTCCAACCAGGTCATCGACCGAAAGGCTACACGCTTTGCAGAATGCCAGCGGGCGACTCATCGTGTCCGTGTCGGGTGTGAGGTGTATCGCAGGTCACCACCGCGCATCTCGCCCCTCCTCCAACTCTCGCGCGAGCACGCGGAACCTCCGCAAATGGCCGATCGGCGACGAGAGCCGTCTGCTCTCGGAAATGCCGATGCTCAACCTGTCGACGCGCAGCGTCGAGGATCACACGGGCCCAGCGGTCGTTCAAAAGTGCGGGAACTGATTGACGGGCACGAGCTCGACATCGAACGGGGAGTCAGGCTTTGTGTTGGCCTCGATCATCGACATTGCCTGCTCGTAGCTCGGGGCGTGCAGCACCGCGAAGAAGCCCGGCTCGTCGCCCACCTTGTAGAGCACGTGCGACAGCTCGCCTTGGCGAATCAGGTCCCATGTGCCCGGCTGCAGTCGCTGCGTGAGCGTCTGCACGAGCTGTTGTCGAGTGGTCCCGGCCTTGGGCCGGCTGATCAGCATGAAAAGCATTGCGGGTCCCTTCTCAAGGTGGCAAACGATCGCGCGCGTGATGACCGAACGCCAAGTCGTGATGCTGGCCATGCCGTCCTCTATGCGGCCAGCGAGCTGCACGCGGAACTCGGGGTCTCCGGCCATCGTGACCACGACACCTGCGGTGCGACCCTGCGACACAGACTACGCAGGCGATTTGTCAATCTCGTGACTCGACCGGGACTTCGCCGATCGGCGCCTCGCCACGCTGCCGAGCTGATCCACTTTGCGATCAAGCACGGGCTGGTCCCGTAGTCTCGTGCCCCGAATCGTGAGGATAGATGTGAGCCCGATGCCGTCGATGCGGCCGAGCCTCTTGGTGTCGATGTGCAGCAGTTCGCCGGCACTGGTGCGCTCATAGCGCACGACCGGCATCGGCGGCTCCAGTGCCTTCAGCTGTGACAATCCCAGCCGCTTCATGCAGCGGCTGACGGTGGCAACGCCGCGCCTGGTCTGCATGGCAATGCGCCACAGCGGCCAGCGGCGACGCTGTAACCCCTCCAGCTCGCCTTGCTCCTGAGCCGTCAGCGCTCGCGGGCAGCGCCGCGGGCGTGAGCTACGGTCCGTCAGACCAGCTATCCCCTCGGCCTTGAAGCGAGCCAGCCACTTGAAGCCAGTGCGCTTGCTGACTCCGGCGGCCCGACTGGCCATCGCCACTGTCCAGCCTTCATCGAGCACCCGGCTGACCAACAGGGCTCGACCTTTGGGCGTCAATCTCGCATGCTCGCCGGCTGTTCATCCGTTCTCCTGTTTAGGTTCCAGGGCGTCTCGACAACCCCAGCATCCGAAATCGGGAACGGATGAACAACCTATCGGAACGTCAACCTAGATAGCGGGCATTCACGACCGCGCGCTATCGACTCATTGCAGTCAGTCGTTGGGAACCGAACCGGACACAGCTACCGCATCCACGACGATTGTCGTCAGGGCCTCATCGCAACTTGCGCACTGCGGCGGATCAGCGCGAGATGCCTCTAGATGGGATGACGGCACGCGATTTGGTCGCGGGCTTTCTCACACTCTTGCCGAGGCAACCTCGAGCAAGTCGCTCAACAGGCCATCGGCTTCGCGTTCGATGTCGATGCGCGAGCGCTTGGCGGCGCGTGCGCGGCGCGGGGAGGTCGAAGGCATCATCGTGCCGACGTCGCGGTCGCATCGCCGGGCGCCGGACCACCGAGAAGCGGCCGCGGCGCGAGCTTGTCGGCCTCGTTCACCCAGCCGCCGCCGACCGCCTTGTAGACGTTCACGACTTGGGCATAGCTGTCAGCCTTCGAGCGCACCGCGGCAAGCTCGGCGCTGAAGAGCTCGTTCTCGGCGTAGAGGACCTCGAGGTAGCCCGCGTAGCCGTTGTTGAACCGCAGCCGGGACAGCCGCGCATACTCCCTCAGCGCCACCACCCGCTTCGTCTGGGCCGCCGTCTCCTCGCGCTTCTTGATCGTGCCCACCAGCGCGTCATTCGTTTCGCGGAACGCGTTCAAGATCACCTGCTGGTAACTGGCGAGCGCCTCGCGCTGAAACGCCTCGGCGCTCTGCACCTGGCCCTCAATCAGTCCGAACGTGAAGACCGGGCCGGTGAGACCCGCAGCCACCGTCCACGCCGTCGACGAGCCCGAGAGGAAGTCACCGAACGCCGTGCTCACCGAACCGAGCAGCCCGGTCAGCGAGAGCGTCGGAAAGTACAGCGCCTTGGCCGCGCCGATGTTCGCGTTCGCGGCCACCAGCGTCTGCTCGGTCTGCAGGATGTCGGGTCTGCGCTCGAGTAGCGTCGAAGGGAGCTCAGCGGGAATTCCCGGTGAAAGCAACTCGTCGATCGTCCTGCCGCGCGGGATCGGACCGGGGTTGCGCCCGAGCAGCACCGAGATCAGGTTCTCCTGAGCGACGATCTGCTGCTCGAGCGCGGGGATCACCGCGAGCGCCTGCTGGTACTGCGACTCGACTTGGCTGAGCTCGACCTCCGACACAGCGCCGCCCTTGCGGCGCAGGCCGAAGATCCGTGCAGTGTCGGCATAGTTGTTGGCGGTCCCGCGCGAGATCTCGAGCTGCCGGTCGAGCGCTCGCAATGCGATGTAGCTTGCCGCGACGCTGGTCACGAGCGTCAGGATCACGCCGCGCCGCCCCTGCTCGCTCGCCGTACACCTGGGCCTGCAGCGCCTCGCTCTGCCGCCGCACGCGGCCGAAGAGATCGACTTGCCACTGCGCGTTCAGCGCCCCCTGGTACAGGGTGTAGTACGGGTCGGCGCCGCCGAGCGGCGGCTGACCGACCTGACTCGCGCGGTTGCGGCTGGCGTCGAAGCCGTAGCCGAGCTGCGGGTAGAACTGCGAGCGCACGGCAGCGAGCTGCCCGACGAACTGGTCGACTCTCGCCGCGGTGATCAGGAGATCGCGGTTATCGCGCAGCGCGCCCTCGATGAGTTGGTTCAGCACCGGGTCACCGAACTGCTCCCACCAACGTGTGTTCGCGACGTCGGCGGCCTCCTGATATTCGATCCGCCACTTGTCCGGGCTCGTGACGCTCGGGCGCGAGTAGTCGGGCCCGACCGCGCAACCGGCTACCAGCGCGGCAATGGCGATCGGTAGCTTGTTCACTTCAGTCGCCTTCCCGCCGCGCGTGGGGTGCCGCGGCGAGCCCGACGCCGCCGTGCGCCCCGCGGGCCGCGACTTTCTTTCCGCTGAAGCGCGCGCTCAGGGTCTCAAGCAGCCAGAAAAACAGCGGCGTGAACAAGATCGCGACCGCCGTCGAGGCGAGGATCCCGCCGATCACGCCGGTGCCGATGGCGCGCAGGCTGTTGGCCCCAGGACCGCTCGCCAGCGCGAGCGGCACCACGCCGAGGCCGAATGCGAGCGAGGTCATCACGATCGCGCGCAGGCGTAGGCCGGCCGCCTCGATCGCCGCGTCCTTCACCGCCATGCCGGCCCGCACCCGCTCGATCGCAAACTCGCAGATGAGGATTGCGTTCTTCGCCGACAGGCCCACCAGGGTCAGGAGACCCACCTGGAAGTAGACGTCGTTCTCGAGACCGCGCACCCAGGTCAGCAGAAGCGCGCCGAGGATCGCGATCGGCACCGTCAGCACCACCGCAACCGGGAGGGTCCACTTCTCGAATTGCGCGGCGAGCAGCAGGAACACGACGATCAGTCCGGCCACGAAGGCAATCGCCGAGGTGCCGCCGGATTGTTTCTCCTGCAGTGCCTGGCCGGCCCACGCGAACGAGAAGCCATCGGGAAGCGTCTCGCGTGCAACCGCTTCCATCGCTGCCAGCGCCTGTCCCGAGCTGAATCCCGGAGCCGGACTGCCGGTGATCTTCACCGCCGGGAACCCGTTGAAGCGTTCCAGCAGCTTCGGCGCAGCCACGTAGCGCAGGGTGATCAGCCCCGAGAGTGGGACCATGTTGCCGGTTTTCGAACGGACGAACACCTTGTTGAAGTCCTCCGGGTTGACGCGGTAGCTCGCATCGGCCTGGATCACGACCCACCACACGCGGCTGAACTGGCTGAACTGCCCGGCGATCGATGAGCCGAAGAAACTCTGCATCGTCTGAAACGCTTCCTGCACCGCCACACCGAGCACTTCTGCCTTGTTGCGGTCCAGGTCCACGAAGAGCTGCTGAGTCGCGCCGCGAAACGTGGTCGCGACCGTGGCGAGCTCGGGGCGCTGCCGCGCGGCTGCGACATAGGCCTGCACCGCCTGGCTTGTAGCCCGCGTGTCGCCCGCCCCGCGGTTCTGGAGATAGAACTCGAAGCCGCCGGTCGTGCCGAGTCCCGGGATGGCCGGCGGGTTGACCGCGAAGACGAAACCCTCAGTGAGTTGCGCGAACTGCCGGTTCAGACGGGGCAGCACGCTGAAGCTGAGCTGCGAGGGGTCGGTGCGCTCCTCGAAGGGCTTCATCGACGGAAAGATGACCGCGGCGTTGTTTCGGAATGTCCCATCGATCAGGCTGTAGCCGTTGACCGTCGCGACGTCCTGCACCGCCGGCTCGGCCGCCAGGATCTTCTCGATCTTCTCGGTCAGCGCGCCGACGTAACTCTGGCTCGCGGTGTCTGGCGTCTCGACGACGATAAAGAAGTAGCCCTGGTCCTCGTCCGGGACGAAGCTGCCCGGGAGCACGCGGAACATCACCACGATGCCGGCCATCATCGCGCCGAAGACGAGGATCGAGATCGGCCAACCCTGGATGAGCCGGGCGACCGCACCGACGTAGCCGTCGGTGAGGCGCTGGAATCCGTTCTCGAACCAACGGAAGAAGCCTTTCTTCTCGCCGTGATGAGCCTTGATGATGATTGCGGCGAGCGCCGGCGACAGGGTGAGCGCCATCATGCCGGAGATCACCATCGAGATGGCGATTGTGATCGCGAACTGCTGGTAGAGCGTCCCGGTGACGCCGCCGAGGAAGGCGACCGGCAGGAACACCGCGACCAGCACGAGCACGATCGAGATCAGCGCGCCGGCGATCTCGGTCATCGCCCGCTTCGCTGCCTCGAGCGCACCGAGGCCGTGCCGCGTAATGTTCGCCTCGACGTTCTCGACCACGATGATCGCGTCGTCGACCACGAGGCCGATGGCGAGGATCATGCCGAACATCGTGAGCATGTTGATGGAGAAGCCAAGGAGGTGCATGCCGATGAACGTGCCGACTATCGACACTGGCACCGCAAGGATCGGGATGATCGTGGCCCGGAGTGACTGCAGGAACAGGAACACCACCAGAACCACCAGCACGACCGCCTCGAAGAACACGTGCACAACCTTGTCGATTGAATTCAGCGTGAACAGGCTGGTGTCGAGCGTGACCTTGTAGTCGAGGCCGGTCGGGAACTGCTTTTTCAGTTCATCGAGCCGCGCGCGCACCGCGCTCGCCGTCTCCACCGCGTTCGCACCCGGCTGCTGGAAGATGCCGATCGTGGTCGCGGTCTTGCCGTTCATGCGGCTCGCGACCGAGTAGTCGCGCTTGGCGAGCTCGGCCCGGCCGATGTCGCGCACGCGCACGATCGCCGTGCCATCCTTCGCCGTGCGGACGATGATGTTCTCGAACTCCTCCGGCTTGGTGAGCAGCCCTTGCGCGGTGACCACGAAGGTCTGCTGCACCTGCGGCGGGCTCGGCTGCGCGCCGATCTGGCCGATGCCGAAAGTCTGGTTCTGGCTCTGGATCGCGTTGGCGACTTCCTGCACCGAGATCCCGAGCTGCGCCATGCGATCGGGCCGCAGCCACACCCGCATCGCGATGTCGGGCAGGCCGAACACCTGCGCGCGGTTCGCGCCCGGCACGCGCTTCAGCTCCTCCAATACGTAGAGATTGGTGTAGTTGTCGATGTAGGTGGCGCTGTACCGGTCGTCGGGCGAGAAGATCGAGAGCACCATCATGATGCTCGACGACTTCTTCTCGACCGTGACGCCCTGCTGCGAAACGACCTGGGGAATCAGCGGCAGCGCCTGGCTGACGCGGTTCTGAACGTTGACCTGGTTGATGTCGGGATTGCTCCCGGGCGCGAACACCACGGTGATCGACAGGTTGCCGCTCGACGAGCTGACCGAGTTGAAGTAGAGCAGGTTGTCGATGCCGTTGATCTGGGCCTCGAGCGGCGACGCGACTGTGCTGGCTATCACCTCGGCGGTTGCGCCCGGGTAGCGCGCCTCGATCGTTACCTGCGGCGGGGCGAGATCGGGATACTGCGAAATCGGCGAGATCAGCATCGCCACCAAGCCGCCGAGCAGGATCAGGATCGAGACAACCGACGAGAGAATCGGCCGATCGATGAAGAAATGGGTGAACAAGGGCGCGCCTACTTCTTCGCGGAGTCGGGCTTGGTTACTGCTCCTGCTTTCACCGCGTCGCCCGCGCCGGGCTCCATGATCTTTACCGGCCGACCCGGGACGACTCGCAACACGCCGTCGACCACCACTCGGTCACCTGCGTGCAGGCCGCTCAGGACGACGATCTCCTTCGGGCCGTAGTAGTCGCCGACGACGACCGGCCGCACCTCCGCGCTCCCGTCCTGCTTCACGACATAGACGAGGTGGCCGTTGGCACCCGTCTGGACCGCGAGCTGCGGCACCACGATCGCGTTGGGACGCAACGCGCCCCGAGCATATGCGGTCACGAACATGCCCGGCCGCAAGTCCATCCTGGGGTTGGGCAGCACCCCGCGCACCAGGAACGAGCCGGTGTCCTGGCTGAAGGACGGGTCGGCGAAATTGATCTTGCCTTTGTGGGGATAAGGAGTGCCGTCCGGCAGCACGATCTCGACCTCGTAGGCCTGGTTCTTGGGCTCGATCAGGAGCTTCTTCCCGAATTCGTCGCGCCACTTCGCCGTCTGGTTTTGCGACACGCTGAAGTTTACCCAGATGGGATCGATCGCCGCGACGTAGGTGAGGTTCGCGCTGTCGGACTGCGCGTTGATGTACGCGCCCTGGCGCTGCAGCGCGCGACTCGCGAGCCCCCCCACCGGCGAGCGGATCGTCGTGTAGCCGAGGTTGAGCTCCGCCTCGGTGACCTTGGCCTGCGCGGAATAGACCGCCGCTCTCGCCGAGTCGAACTCGCCCTGTGCGCGGTCGAGGTCTGATTGCGAAAGTGCGTTCTGCGCTGTCAGCGGCTTCACCCGGCCAAGATTGGCCTCGGCGGTCGTGAACCGCGCCTGCTGCGACTGCAACTCGCCGCGCGCGGCGTCGAGCTGCGCCCTGAAGGGCTTCGGGTCAAGCTGGAAGAGCAGCTGGCCCTCCTTCACCACATTGCCTTCCTGGTAGGCGATCTTGTCGAGATACCCCGATACCCGCGCCACGATGTTCACCTGGCGCGAGCTCTCGGTCTGCGCGACGAAGTTCGGGACGTAGGGAATGCTTTGCGGCTGCACGGTGACGACGGTCACGTTGGGCGGCGGACGCTGCGACGGGGGCGCCTCCTTCTTGGAGCAGCCGGCCACGGCGAGCAAGGCAAACGCCGCGGCGATCCAGGCAGCGAGGACTCCAGGCGCGAGGGCTCGGAAGACCATCACGATTCCCCTTTCCAGCGCGCGCTGCCGCGCCGCGACGTGGCCTCTCATTGGTGGGTACGGCGCGGAGGAGGCGCAGTATGGCGGAGAGGGAACGCCAGCGCAATGTCTGTGGCGCCGTCATCGGCCGCGGCGTTCGGCCGCGCGGCGACGGACTCGACTCACCGTCGCATGACGAAGTCGTGACGGCGAGGGGACGACTAGGACCGGCGAGCCGGGCGCCTACGGCTTCCTCTCCATGTACGCCTCCCGCCTGGCGCGACTGGACAGTCACGGCCGGGAAGCGTGTCGTTCCCAATCGACCACATCACCCATCAGTCGAACCCCGGCCGTGAGCAACCTCCGGGAACTCCACAGCTAGAACGCAGCCTGGATCATCAACGTCGGTCCCTTGAACTTGTAGTTGATCTCTCCGAGGAAGTCGGATTTCATGCCCTCGACCTTGTAGTCGACATAGCGGTACCCGACGCCGACGCTCCAGTTCTTGGCAAAGCGCCAGTCGATCGCAGCCAACAAATTGATCAACGAGCCGTCGTAGCGGTCGTCCGACAGGCGCAAGTAGTCGGCGCGCCCGCTCAGCCCCCATTGATCGGCAAACAGGAACGTGCCGTAGAGGCCTAGGGTCGGCAACGGCACCACTGGGTCGCGTTCCTCTGACTGGAAAGCGACACCGCCCAGAGCGCCGCTGCCTTGCCCAGACAGTTGCATCGTAAGGTCGGTGACGTGCAGACCGAAGGTGACGCCAGCTTCGCCTGTTGGCTGCTTGTAGAACGAATAGCCACCGGTCAACCGGTAGATCGCGGAGTCGAACCTGCTCTGAATCTCCTGCCCCGCCGGAAACGTGACGTCACCCCACTTGATCTCGCGGCTCGTGACCTTCGTGGCGCTGCGTTTGAGCGTGTAGTACTCGAACTCCAGCCGCCAGCGCTCACTCAGGCGCATGCCGAGTGTGAGGTAGGGCGTGCCCTTGCGGTCGGCTAGGTCGAGATTGTCTTCGAGCTTGACCGTGCTGCCCGGACGCCCAGTCGTCGTGTTGTCCAGCCGGACCGTCGAGCTGATCGTCGGGTAGAAGTACTCCAGGACGACCCAGTAGTTGTCTTGCGGCGACTCGGCAAACACGCCAGCCGGCAACCCGGCCAGCATGCCGGCGGCCGTCAGGGTGCGCCAGTCGATGGATTGTGTTTGCATGCTGAAGGCCTGGGTCGCGCGGCAGCTACCGAAGTAGCCCCCACTGCATCCTGTTGTTCCCGTCCCTCCGGCAAGGATAGCCGAACGCGCCAGCGGCACAAGAGCAGGAGGGCTACCGGCGCCGTCAGAGCAGCCAGTCGATCGGCAGCACCGACAGGAAGCGGACCCACGCGCGCCGCAGCACTCCGGTCTCGGGCGACGCACGGTGAATCACCTCGCCCGCGGGCGTTTGCTCGACCCACTCGACGCTCTCACCATCCGCAGCGAGACGCACCTCGTAGTCGGTGCGCGGGATCCTCTCGGCGAAATGGTCGGACAGCCGCGACGCCATCGGCACGCTGTCGAGCACGACGCCCATCTCGGTGTTCAGGCGCGCCGAGCGCGGATCGAGGTTGAACGAGCCGATGAAGATGCGCTGCCGGTCGGCCGCGAAGCATTTTGCGTGCAGGCCGGAGTCCGAGCTGCTGCCGATGCCGCGGCGCTTGCGGTCAGCGGCCTCGCTGTCATCGGCGCCGGCGCGCTTGCGCTCGAACAGCCGCAGGTTGCCACCGCGCAGCAGCACTTCGCGGTACTTGGAGTAGCCGGCGTACACCGGCCCGACGTCGGTGGCCGACAGCGAGTTGGTCAGCACACGCACTTGCACGCCTCGATCGGCCAGCGCGCGAAGCGCGCGTGTGCCGTCTTCGGTGGGCACGAAGTAAGGCGACACGAGGTCGAGTTCTCTTTGCATCCTGCCCATCGCCGCTTCCAGGCGCGGCAGCATGTGCAGCTCGGTGCGCTCGGGCGGGTGCAGCACCTTGGCCGGATCGTCGTACACCAGCTGAGCCGACACCCACTCCAGGGGCAACGTGTTGGTGAGCAACTGACGAAGCAGCGGCGTCTCGCTAACCGCCTCGACGTATCTGCCGGCGCGCGGCTGCTGCAGCACGTCGCCCCAGCGTGTCAGCAGCTGCGTCGTGGCTTCTGGGTTCGACGGACCGACGATGCTGGCCGCCGGATAGGCCGATCCGCTGTTCCAGTAGGTGTCGAACTGCGCCGACACGTCGCGCACCACCGCACCGGCGGCGATCACGTCGAGGTCGGCAAACTCCATCTCCTCGGCGGCGCCGAAATACTCGTCGCCGACGTTGCGGCCGCCGACGATCGTGGCCTGGTTGTCGACCGTGAACGACTTGTTGTGCATGCGGCGGTTCAATCGCGAGAAGTCGCCCACGAATCCGGCCAGGCGCACCGTTCGACTGACGAACGGATTGAACAGCCTCACTTCGATGCTCGGGTGGGCGTCGAGCATCGCGATCGTCGGGTCCAGGCCCTTGGTGTTGGCGTCATCGAGGAGCAGCCGCACGCGCACGCCGCGCTCGGCGGCTTCGCGCAGCGCGCGCATCAGCAGCGCACCGGTCAGGTCGTCGTGCCAGATGTAGTACTGCGCATCGATGCTGCGCTGAGCGGCATACGCCAGCACCACCCGCGACGCCAACGCCTCGCGGCCGCTGGTCAGCGCATACACCCCGGTCTTGCCGGGGTTGGCAGCGATCATCGGCGCCAGCGAGCGTGCCAGCCGCGTGTCGCCGGTGTCGGTAAACGCGCTGCTCGGCTGGCGCTCGACGTGACCGGGCAGGCCGGCACAACCGGTGAGCGAGGCGAGCACGCCACAGGCCATCGCACGCATCAACTGGAACATCACTCGCGCAGTCTATGACGTGGCTGCTCGGGCGTGGTCCGAATTCATTGGACACGCGACTATCAGCCGCGCTCTGGCCAGCATGCGGCCCACCGCGGGACGCCATCTCGCGCTATCGTTGAAAGCATCACATGACGGACAGTCACCGCTGGAGGTGCCTATGACACGTCGATTCGGCATGTATGCCTACACGCTCGTTGCGTGGACGCTCGCGACCAGTGCGGCAACGGCCCAGAAACGGGCTCAAGAAATGTAGGGCAGGCAGGGTTCGACGTACGTGGCCCACAACGACGCCGATTCGGACGAAGCCCGCACGCTCGGGCCGCTCCAAGCAGCAGCGTATGCGTATCGGTTGCCTTTGGCCCTCGCGCCGGCCAGAAAGTTGTTGACGTTGCAAGGCGCCATGCTGCGGGAGGCGGGCTTCATTCAGAGGCTGTGCGCCGACATACAGGGTTTGCATCACTCGCCCAACGAGCGCGTGCAATGCAACGCCGCCGGGCAAGTGGTGCTGAAGCTGAAGACAGCCTGGCGCGACGGCACCGCGCATTTGGTGATGTCGCCGTTGGCGCTCGCGAAGTACGCCGAGACTCAGATTGGCGCCGAAGCACGGCGCGAGGCGGTTATATTGTGAAGTAGAGTGCTGCAACGCTGACGTATCGCGTTGACCTAACGCTCGAAAGCCGATTCGAGCTCGCGTGAATACGAAGGGCGCAGCGATACATCGTCCGAGGTGACTTAGACGTAACGAGCGCGAGCCGGCCAGTTGATCTACTTGACGCAGTTCATGGCACGAGCGGGCTGGGCATTGTTGCTGGTGGCGGCCACGTTCCTCCTGCTCGCCGGCTGCGCCACTCGTTCAACCAATCCGCCGATCACGCAGACTGATCCCAGCAGGGGTTACCGGTTCGAGACACGCCAGGCGCATGCCAAGGAGAAGGACAACGTGGTCGTCCTGGCCTTCTCAGGCGGTGGAACGCGCGCTGCCGCGTTCTCGTACGGCGTTCTGGAATTTCTTCGGCGCACCGAGGTTGTCGGACCGAAAGGCAACAAGGTCCGCCTGCTCGATGAAGTTGACGTCATCACCGGGGTATCCGGCGGAAGTTTCACTGCGCTGGCTTATGGTCTATACGGCGACAAGCTGTTCATCGAGTACGAGCAACGCTTCCTGAAGCGCGATGTTCAAGGCGACATCATCGCTCGCACCTTAAACCCGATTTACTGGCCGAAGCTGGGATCGACAGGCTGGGGTCGGTCCGACCTGGCGGCCCAACTATATGACGAGATCCTGTTCAATGGCGCCACGTTCGGCGATCTCGACCGTGGCGACGGTCCGCTTATCCTGGTCTCGGCGACCGACATCTCGACCGGTGCGCGGTTCACCTTTAGCCAAGCCATTTTCGACGCTATCTGCTCGGACCTGGGCGCCGTTCCTCTATCTCGCGCTGCCGCGGCGTCGTCGGCCGTACCGGTCGTGCTTTCACCCATCACGATCAACAACTATGGCGGGACCTGCCACTCGACGCTTCCCGCCTGGGTAAAGCCGTTCGTTGAGTCCGAGAACCCGCCGCGCCCCGCGGCGCGGGCGATACGTTCGTTTCGCGCCGCCGCATCCTTTAGCGACAGCGTACATCGACCCTACCTGCATCTTGTCGACGGCGGCGTGGCGGACAACGTGGGCATGCGGGCCGTGCTCGATTCCCTGGAAGTCCTCGAGTCGCTGCATCAAATTGGCGTGCCATCGCCACTCGACAGCGCACGCAGGATCATCATTTTCGTCGTCAACTCACTGTCATCGCCACCGACCAACTGGGACGAGTCGGAAACGCCGCCTGGCACCGTGGACGTCCTGCTCAAGGCGGCGGGCACGCCGATTGACGCGTTTTCCTACGAAACGACTGAACTGCTGCGCGACACGTCAGCGCGCTGGGCGACCCTTAGCATGATCCGCAATTCAGCCGCCTTTGCAGCCAACACCGATCCCAAAGTGGATGCGGCCTTGCGCGTCCCGACTGCCGAGATCTACGCGATCGACGTAGCGTTCTCCGCGTTGAAGGACAAGGCGGAGTTCGACTATCTGAATCTCCAGCCCACGACATTCGTGCTGCCACCGGAGGCCGTGGATCGCCTTCGTGCGGCGGCGGGAACGATCATTCTCGCATCGCCCGAATTTCAGCGTCTCCTCAAAGACGTTGGCGCGAAGATCGTCGTCGACCCATCCCCCGACCGGGAGCGCGGCGACCACCGCCCCTGATACCTTCCCGGCCGCGCAAACGTCGCGCCAAGACAAAGTCGTGCACCTCTGAGGTGTGACGGCGGAGCAAAAGGGAGCTGTGCGCCGACATGCAGGGTTTCAGTCTGCACGCCGCCGTGCGCTGCGGCGCCGACAAGTGCAAGGCGCTGGAACAACTGTGCCGCTACACCACTTGCCCGGCGGCGGCCCGCGCCGGGCAAGTGGTGCTGAAGCTGAGGACTGCCTGGCCCGCCGTCCCTCTCGACAGCGTCAGCTTGCAAAATCGGGAACGGATGAACAACTTGTCCCGGAGCGTCACAGCCAGAACACCTCTTCCTGGCTCGAGCACTGCCACGGGTTCATCCCCCACGCCGTGCGCGCTTCGAGCTAGAGTTGGAAGCATTACCTGGTGGACAGTCACTGGTGGAGCTGCTTATGACACGTCGATTCGGTTCCTACACGCTCATTCCGTGGACGTTTGCAATCAGTGCAGCAATGGCCCAGACCAGCGTCGACTACGGAAAGATCACCGCGGTGAAACCGGTCGCCGTGGAAAGCGCCCAGGCACAGGGCGCGGGTGCGTTAGTCGGTGGAACGCTAGGTCTCGTGTCCGGCAAAGGTCAGTCCAGCAGCAACAAGGCGTTACGTGCCGTCGCCGGTGGCGTGGCCGGGCAGCAGCTTGCCAAACAGGCAAGCTCGAAGCAGGCGTTCGAATATACGGTTCTGATAGCCGGCAAGTCGACCATCACGGTGGTCACTGACGAGGCCGGCATGCGTGTGGGCGACTGTGTCGCGGTTGAACGCGGCTCATACGTGAATCTGCGGCTGGCGGACGACCGCCAGTGCGCGCCGGGAGCCAAACTCCCCGCGACCGCGACGCGCGAAGCGGTGGCCTGCAACGCTGCCAAGGATGAAGTCTTGAAAGCGAAGGACGACGAAGCATTCGCCAGGGCTGAGCGCAAGGTCCGGCTGCTTTGCGCCGACTAGGACCGGCCCTGAACCTCGGCGATCAGGCCCAATCGTTAGATGACAGTTTTGTGTCAACTTCGGGCTAAGGCTCGCAGGGCTCCAGAACCTCAGTAGCGTGATACCGGCTCACGCGCTTGGCTCGATAGCGCTGAACTACGCTCAAGGATGTCAGATGGCCATCGAGCACAAGGCCGACTATCGCGCCGAGTTTCCGCAGATCGCCATTGCCATTTCACTCGGCGCGACACTGACGCTGCTGATGATTGCGTCACTGCTGGTCTGCCAGCAACTCGGTCCAGCCCCGCCGCAGGGCGGCTGGTTTCGATCAAGACGCTGGTGGTTCGCGGCATCGACGATTTGGCTGTACCTGGCGCTGACGCAAGCGATGAGTGCCGGACTGACGGAAGTGGTGTACGGCCTGTCATTCAAGGCCCCGTTGGTCGCTTGGGCGATGGCGATCGCAGCGACGCCGGTCTGGTTGTTGCTGCTGCTGATCGCGCCCATCCACCTGCTGCGACGGGTGCGCTCGACCTACACGCCGGGCGAGAACCGGGCGTTGACCGCTGCCTTCGGGGTGCCGCTTCTGTTCGTCATCTTCTTGCCGGCCGAGGTGTATCGCTTGCAGGATTCGCTACCGTTCAGCGCAGTCAACTTCACCGCTGGGACGATGCAGCAGGCGGTTCAACCCTGCAATGGCCGCGCCCCTGGAAACGCTGACCACGAACCTTTCAAACGGTGTACGGCAGCAAGCCAACTACGTGACCCTTCGCGTCGCCGCACCAGCAGCGAGGAACTCAGGAGAAGAAGTCCACCTTGGCCGTTTCGATGTCGTACATCGCTCCGACGACAGTGACCGCGCCCTGCGCTTTGAGTTCTTTCAACACGGAGCTGCGCTCTCGGATGCTGTTGATCGTCAACTCCACGTTCTTGCGAGCGACGGCGTCCACGAAGGCATTGTTCTTGGCGGAACGATCCCCTTGGAACCTCGTCGCCTTCACCGCCGGCTGGATCTTGCCGAGCAGGCCCGTGAGGTTGCCGAGTTCCACGCCGTCGATCGCGCCCTTGATCGCGCCGCACGCGGTGTGCCCCATCACGCACACCACCTTGGCGCCAGCTACCTTGCACGCGAACTCCATGCTGCCGAGGATGTCGTCGTTGACGATGTTGCCGGCCACGCGCGCATTGAAGATGTCGCCGATGCCGAGATCCATGATCATTTCCGCCACGGCGCGCGAATCGATGCAACTCAGGATCGCGGCTGCAGGATATTGACCCGCGGCGCTTGCCCTTTGCTGAGCCAGAAGGTCTTGAGTTGACCTCGTGCCGCTGCGGAATCGCTCGTTGCCCTGCTTCATCAGCGCGATGATCTCGTCTGGAGTCATCTTGTCGCGCTGTTCCTTGGTCAGCGCGGCCGCGAAGGCGATCTGGGCGAGAAAACCGGTGCCGAGCAACCCAGCGGCAGGCGCGATCGCGGTCGTTTTGAGGAACGCGCGGCGGCTGGTTGGCGTGCAGCAAGTCGAAAAAACTCGATTGCCCATCATGGACGCCTCCCCAGGACAAAGTTGGGCACGATAGTGTTTACGAACCCCCGTCACACGTCAACAGGCGGCAGCGAGACGGGCGCGAAGCGCCGCTGTGGATCATGCAGTGGGAACGCGCCCAAATCGCCTGGGTTACCTCGAAGCAGCTTGATAGTGAGGTTTGGGCCTCTTGTCAGCTAGGGCCGACCGCCCGCCCCTGACCTTCGCACTGAGGATGCTTCGATCGCTGGAAGCAGCGCAACACTGATGCGATGCTGGCAGACAGTCTTGCTCAAGCCACAACTGCGAGCGGACATTCGCGACTGTCGCCTATCGACCGAGCAGGTCGGCATCGAGAACACCGCCGAGCTGATCCACTTTGCGATCAAGCACGGGCTGGTCCCGTAGTCTCGTGCCCCGAATCGTGAGGACCTAGACGAATCCGCGCAAGGCTTGATGACGCAGATTGGCATTGGGCCTGTTCGTCAACTCACCCGCTTCACCGCGGGGGGTTTCCAGGTGCCGTCGGCGACTTGCTTCTTCGGGACATACAGCCGAAGCGCCAGCTTGAACGTGCCTTCCTTCGGGGTCGGCAGCCAGTTGCTTTCTTTGTCCTTGCCGGGCGACTCGCTTTGCAAGTAGATCGTCAAGGACCCGTCGTCGCCCACCTTGCACTTGCTGCGGTCGCCCAAGGCATAGCGGTTGAGCGGGTTGTCGACCAGGTAGGAGTCCTTGTCGTACAGCGTGAGCGACCAGAACGCATCCACCGGCGGGACTTGTTCCTTGGTGAAGCGCAATTCGTACCTGTTCGCGCCGCTGAGCTTTTGCCCGTCGCTGTCCACCACGGTCAGCGGATAGACCGCGTCCTCGACGAGGTTGCCACCGACACCGAAGAACGTCCATGCGGCTCGATAGGGGTAGTTGGTCCCATAGCGGCCAAGGTCGCGCGCAATCTGCCAGCCGTTGACCATTTCGCCCATCTTGGATTCGTATTCTCGAATTTGCTGCTGAGCCGCCGCGATCCCTTCGTCGATGGCCTTGCGCGTGTCGGCGCTGAACGCTTCGATCGTGAACTTGGCGCCGGGCTGGACGCCCAGCTTGGCGAGCCGTGCCATGACTGGCGCATCTGCCTCGCGGGCGGGGTTTGTGAGCAGCAGCTCAGCCAGGCGTCCGAAGAACCGCTCGGCCGACATCTTGAAGACCTGCGTGGGCACCGGCGTCTTGGCGTCCACGCCCGACTTGACTGGAACACTGGCGGGCGGCGAGTACTTCGTGCCCGCTTCCTTCCATTGCGACAGTGGAATCAGCTTGTACTGGTCCTGAACCTTGTTGACCGCGCCATAGTCTGCCTTGTCAGCGGTGTAGGTGCGCCCGCCAATGGCGACGATGTCGGTATCGACGGGAATCTCCTTCACATCGCCGGGCAGCGTGCCTTTGAAGCTCGGGCCGACGAGCGCGAAGTTCCCGCCCTTGTTGCCTTGCGTGCGCGAGCCCGGTGCGGCGGGAACGTCATTCCATGCGTCGATGACCTGCATGATCCACCAGCGGTTGCCCTCTATCGGTGGCACCGACAGCACAATCGGTTCGGCGCGAAGGTCGAGGTTCGCGAGCGAGTACAACGTATCCACGTTCATTCCGACGATCTTGTTGTTCGCGGCGTCGGGGAACTCGCGGTGGTGGTCGAACTGATTGAACGGAGCGCGTCCACCCTCGGGTTTCGCCACGTTGGTCATCACGTCGGCCTGCGTGGCGATGTAGACCAGCGGCAGGCCGAAGATGAAGCCTTCCTGCGCGATGGTCTTTGCGTCACTGGGTGATATGTCGATGGGTCTGCGCCCGGTCGCCGCCATGAACGTCTCCAAGGATTGATGCCCGTGCGTCAGCATTGAACGACGGATTCAATTCCGCCATCGGCGCTTGGGGCATAGGGTCGGAAGTCCCTTCCCTGGCGCTCACGGCGTCCAGCCCTTCAGGGCGAAGAGGTTTTCAATCGCGCGCTCCACACCAGTGGGCCTCATCGATATTCTCCACTTGCTCCGCCAACGATCCTTCGAGAGGCGAACCATGAAGACCGCTGCTCAGATTCTCGAATCCAAGCCCGACCGAGCCGTTTACACAGCGAAGCCGACCGCCTCAGTTGACGAGGCGGTCAGGTTGATGGCCGACAAGAACATCGGTGCGCTCGTGGTGGTGGAACGCGGCAAGGTCGTCGGCATCCTCTCGGAGCGCGACTGTGCGCGCAAGCTCGTGCTCATGGCGCGCGCACCAAAGGACACGTCAGTGGCCGACATCATGTCCAGTCCTGTGATGTACGTGCGCCCCCACCGGACCAGCGACGAGTGCATGGCGCTGATGACCGAGAACCGGCTGCGCCACCTGCCGGTGATGGACGGCGGCCAGTTGATCGGACTCATCTCCATCGGCGACCTGGTCAAGGCGACGATCTCCGATCAGCAGTTCATCATCGAACAACTCGAGCACTACATCACCGGACAGCACAGCTGAACAGGGGCGGCGTGTGGCCTCTCCGGTGCATTTAGTTGCCAGAGCGGCCTTCGACGATTCATGCGCGAGGAGTTGCCGCTGGTGACGGGCGCGCTGAATCGCCCTTTTCCCTGAGGTCTTCCGCATCGCCCAAAGACCGCCGGCGAAAGACCAGCGCCAGCGGAATGAGCAGTGCCAGACTGGCCCAGAGGATCAGCAGCAACATGGCAATGACGTGCGGGTTGTTGAAGTTATGGGCGGCAATGACAAATGCCGCCCCCATGCTGCCCTGGCCGCAACACAGGGCCAGCAAGCGTCGTTGGTCCGCATCGGGACCGCCCAACCACCAGCCTGCGCCCACGGCCAGAGGCAGGTAAAGCAATAGAACCAGCAAGCCGCCGCCGTTCAAGACCACGTCCATGATGGCGTCCAGATAGACAAGCGGCAAGAGAATGAAACAGCTCAGAGCCGCGCTGATGTTGCCCAGCCGAGCGAGGGCGGGCCGCAGGCGCCCTGCCAGCGCAGGCCACCGGGCCTTAAGCAGCAGCCCCAACACCAGTGGCAGCAGCACCGTCAGCACCAGGGTGCGTGCGATTGGAATTGGACTGACGCTGACGCCCGGCAGCAAGACGGGCAGGACCAGAGGCTGGTACACCATCGTGAGGCTCGTAAGTAGAACAAGCAGTCCCACCGCCCTGGCCTGATCGCCCCGCGCAAACTCGTTGAGGCGCAACAGCACAGGACTGCCTGGTGCCGTGGCGACAAGCAGCAGGGCCGCTTGCATGGGCGGCGCCAGCTGCAACCCCCAGCACAAGGCCAGGGCTGCGCCAGGCAACACTACAAAGTTAGCGCACAAGGCCACAGCCAGCGAGCGGCGCTGTTGCAACGCGGCGCGCACCTGGCGCGCAGACACAAGCAGGCCCACGCTGAACAAGGTGCTCAGCACGAAGATCAAGACCAGCACCTGGCTGGCAACCTCCAAATAGATGCGCACGTCAGCTCCCGGGAGCAGCTCGGCATCGAGAACAGCGCCGAGCTGATCTACTTCGCGATCAAGCACGGGCTGGTCGCGTAGCGCTCACTCTTCGAGCGTGAAGCCGCACTTGATCGTCACTTGCCAGTGAGCAACCTTGCCGTCAACGACATGCCCGCGCGTCTCCAGGACCTCGAACCAGTGGATGTGGCGCACCGACTCGTGGGCCTTGGCGATCGCACGCTGAACGGCCTCCTCGATGCCAACCGCCGACGAGCCTGTCAATTCCACTGACTTGTAGACATGGTCGCTCATGGCGCGCTCCATCCGTGGTGGTCGACCTAGCTTAGTCGTCAGCACGACGCCAGACAATGCGATGTGCGGAGTAAGGTCTCCGCAATGGACGATCGCCTGCCCGTTCGTCAGGCGATCATCTTGACGTAGCACCTCGGTCTTGCGTGCCTGCATCTGCAGTACGGCACCGCAAGTAGCTACCGTTCGTGGCCGGCGGCGCTATTGGCCTTTCGTCCAATAGCCAAGGACACCCGGCGAGGCCCAAATGTGCGCGTCTCGGCGGCAAGTAGTTATTCGGACGGCCGGGGTCGCTGCGCACGGCCTGATCCCGTAATTTCGTGTGGCCGAACCCGTAAGTTTTCGGGCTGCGCATCGCATCGCTGCGGCCTATCGTGCCGCGCAGATGAACCACAAGCGCAACTGCGTGCTGCTGGCGGACCGGCACCATGGTCTGCGTGACAGCGTGCGTGGTCTGCTCGAAACGGAGTTCGACACCGTGTTCATGGTGGCCACTGAAGCGTCGTTGCTCGATGGGGCCGACCGGCTCAACCCGGCCGTGGTGGTGGTCGACATGTCGATGTCGGCGGGCGACCTGAGCGGACTGCTCGGGCGCGTCAGGGATCGGGCGCCGGGCGCGAAGGTGCTGCTGCTGTCGGTGCACGACGAACACACCGTCGCCGAGGCGGCAGTGGCCGCCGGCGCGCACGCGGTGGTGCTCAAGCGTTGCCTGGCCACCGACCTGATGCCCGCGGTAGATGCAGTGCTCGCAGGCCAGCGCTATCTCTCGCCGGGAATAGAAGCTTGACTCAACCGCATCACAAGCAAGACGAAAGGAACACGGTCATGAGTCCATCGAGTTGGTCAACTGAAGCGGGATGCGCCCCGCGTCCCACCGAACAGGAGAACTGCGCATGAGCAACGCGACCATCACGACGATGCGCGGCGATGCCGCCATCACCCCCAACGAGCTGGGCTGGAGCTTCATCCATTGGGGTCTCGGCTTGTTCATCACCGGATTCGTGGTCGGCTTCGTTCCGATCCTGCACTACATGCTCGGCGCGCAGTCCGGCGGCGTGGGGCCGGACTTCCTGAAGAACGTCACGTTGTGGTGGGGATGCCCGGCGATCCTGGCCGAGATGGTGCTCAAGGCCGGCAGCCTCGGCATGATCGCCATCGGCCTGTGCTATCTGGCCGCACTTCGGCAGGGCGCGTCGCCAAGCATCTCAAGCAACGAGCGCCTGGCGGTGACGCTCTGCTCATACGGCCTCATCGCCGAGGTCGTGGTCGCCGCCGTGGGCTTCGTCGTCTGCAACATGATCTGGCCGAACTTCTATTTCGACGCGGTTCCGGCCGGAAAGAACACCTGGCTCGCCGTGCAGGGTCTCAGCATCCTCGTCTACTTCGTCGGCGCTTGCTACGCGGTGGCCGGCATCCGCAGGGTATCGAGCCAACTGCGATGACAGGGCTGCTGCACTCATCGCAATCGTTACTCCTGAAGTGGTTGTGGCTGGACGGACGTTGGCGGGTGCCCGCCTACGTGATCGGCATTCCGGCGTTTGCCTTCTGGGTCTATTCCGGTGCACCGATGATTTGCCATTGAGCGAAAGGGCCAGCATGTCGATGAAGTTCGTCACAGCCACTCCAATTGCCCGCTCCCTCTGGCCGTGCGCGGCCCTGTTGATGGCAGGAGCTCTGCTGCTCGTGCCGCGGCCCGCGGCAGCCGACGAAGGTGGCGTGAGCTTCTGGCTGCCGGGCCAGTTCTCCAGCTTCGCCGCGGTGCCCGGTGACCCGGGGTGGAGCCTGCCAGTCGTCTACTACCATTCGTCTGCCGACGCCGGCGCGAGCCGCTCGTTTGTCGCGCGGTGGACGCTTGACTGCCGGGTTGGACGTCACCGCCGACTTGATGTTCCTCGCGCCCAGCTACGTGTTCGGCACGCCGGTGGCCGGAGGCGCAGGCTTCGCTCGGCATCACGGGGCTGTTCGGCCGCGTGAAGGTCGGCGTCGACGCCACGCTGACCGGGCCGGGCGGCGGCACGCTCACCGGCCAGCCAGAGCGACTCGCTCACCAGCGTGGGCGACCTGTACCCCATTGCATCGCTGAAGTGGAACCAGGGCGACCACAACTTCATGGCCTACACGATGGCCGGCGTGCCGGTGGGCAGCTACACGGTCGGCCGCCTCGCCAACCTGGGCACCAACCACTGGTCGCTCGACGCGGGTGGCGGCTACACCTACCTCGATGCCAAGAAGGGGCACGAGTTCTCCGCGGTGCTCGGCTTCACCCACAACTGGGAAAACAGCGACACCCAATACCAGAACGGCACCGAGTGCGCACCTCGACTGGGCCGCGTCGCAGTTCTTCTCGGAGCAACTGCATGCGGGCCTGGCCGGGTACTTCTACAAGCAGATCAGCGGCGACAGCGGCGCCGGCGCGGTGCTGGGCGACTTCAAGTCGCAGCGTGTCGGGCATCGGGCCGCAGGTCGGCTACTTCTTCCCAGTGGGCGACAAGAAGTGGTACGCGAATCTCAGGGGCTACTACGAATTCGATGCCAGGAACCGACCGGAAGGCTGGAACGTGTGGTTGACGCTGGCGATCCCGTTGGGTTCGGCCGGCAAGTGACCGAAGCAACTCAAGGAGAGAGAGACATGAAAACGATGACTCTTGCAGCACTTGCGCTCGCGCTCGCCATCGCCGGGACCCGGTTGCGGCGCAGACGCAGGCGCAACCTGTCCCGAAATACAAGGCCAAGGTGCCGCCGTCGATCACGACGCCCGACACGGTGCAGACCCGCATCGGCGACGCTGAAATTCCAGGATGGCTTCCCGACGCCGAAACCGTCAAGAAGGTCTACGACAACCTCGACTTCGTCTCGCGGCGTGGAAGCCTTCCTGCTGGGCATTCCGTCTGCCAATATCCAGGGCATGCGACGGGGCTATGCCGAAGGCGGCTTCCCGTCGAACCAGGGCTTCGGCATCTCGGAAAGCCTGGCTGACGCCCGCTCGCTCTTCCTGACGCCGAACACGGTGGTCGTCTATTGCTGGGGGAACCTCGACGTCAAGGACGGGCCGATGGTCCTGGAGGTGCCGCCCGGCGTGCTGGGGATCCTCAACGACGCCCACTGGCGCTGGGTCAACGACCTCGGGCTCACCGGACCCGACAAGGGCAAGGGCGGCAAGTACCTGGTCGTGCCACCGGGCTACAAGGGCGCGCTGCCCAAGGACGGGTACTTCGTCCTGAAGACCCGCACCTACAGCCACAACGTCATTCATGCGCGGCTTCGTCCAGGGCAGCGACATTGCGACCATCGTGAAGGGCTTAAAGACCACCAAGATGTACCCGCTGTCCGCCGCGGCCAATCCGCCCAAGATGAAGTACGTGAACTTCTCGGGCATGCAGATCAACACGGTGCATGCCAATGATTTCAGTTTCTACGAGGAGCTGAACGAGGTCGTGCAGCACGAGCCGGACAACTATCTCGAATCGGAAGTGGTGGGCATTCTCGCCTCGATCGGCATCAAGAAGGGCAAGCCGTTCGCGCCCGACGCGCGCATGAAGGCGATCCTCACCGACGCGGCGGCGGTTGCCAACGCCACGTCGCGCGCGATGACATTCGCCTCGCGCGACCCGCTGACAAGGAACTACCCCGATCGGCAGTGGAGCTCCATGTTCACTCACTTAAACCACGAGTTCGCCGATGGCGGCGAACGACGCTGGATGCGCGCACCATGTCCTTCTACTACGTCACCGGCAATATCGCCGGCGATGGCCAACCCGAAGCCGGGCAAGGGCGCAGCCTATGTGTACACCGCCCGCGACGGCGAAGGGCGAATGGCTCGACGGCAGCAAGAACTACAAGGTGACGCTGCCACCCAACGTTCCGGCCCGCCAGTTCTGGTCGTTCAACGTCTACGACAACCAGCACCGTTCCTTCCTCGAGACCGACCAGAAGGCCGCGGGCATCGACAGCACGCTGGACCCGCACCGAAAAAGAACGCCGACGGCACGACGACGGTGTGGTTCGGTCCGAAGGCTCCCGCCGGGCAGGAAGCCAACTGGATCCAGACGTGGCCGGGAAAGGGCTTCAACGTGATCTTCCGGCTCTACGCGCCGCTGCAGGGGTGGTTCGACAAGAGCTGGCGGCCGGGCGATCTCGAGCTGGTGAATTGAACGACAGGAAGCACAGACATGAATCGCAAGCAGGCCCTGATCGCAACTGCACTCGCATGCGCGCTCGCTTTCACGAGCGCGTACGCGCAGACGCCCAGCAGCCCGGCGACGCGCCTGGGCACGCTGGACTTCGAGCGCGGATACCCGACCGCCGAGACGACGCGGAAGCTCTACGACGAGATGGATTTCCAGCGCGCCACCCAGGCCTACCTCTGGGCCTACCCGGCGGTGTCGTTCGAGTCCATCCGGGTCGGACTCAAGCGCGACCTCGGCGTCGACTACAACGAGCTGGCCATTGGCGACAACTTCGTGGACACGAAGGGAGTCTGGCTCACGGCCAACGACACCACGATCTACGGCCTTTTCAACATCGATCTCGGAACGGGCGAGCCGGTCGTCATCGAGATTCCGCCCGGGCCGATCGTGGGCCTGGTCGAGGACTTCTGGCAGCGCGCGCTCGCGGACGTCGGCTTGCCGGGTCCCGACAAGGGCAAGGGCGGCAAGTTCCTCCTCGTGCCCCCCGGCTACAAGGGCGAGCTTCCTGCGCAGGGCTACTACATCCTCAAGTCCCCCATGAACAACCACAACTTCATGGTGCGCGGCCTCGTCAGGAACAACGACGTGGCAGCGGCCGTGGCGTTGGTGAAGAAAGTGCGGGTCTATCCCTGGAGCGTACGCGCCTACCCGAAGCCGACGAGGGTCGTCTCCATGTCGGGCAAGGTGATCGATACGCTGGCGCCAGCCGGCCTCGAGTACTGGGAGCGGGTGAGCGCGATCATCAACAACAATCCCGTCCACGAGCGCGACCGGTTCTTCCTGGCGATGCTCAGGCCGCTGGGCATCGAGAAGGGCAAGGAGTTCAAGCCCGATGCGCGGCAACGCGCCATCCTCGAGGAAGGTGCCAGGGTCGGTGAGGCGATGGCCCGCACGATCCTCTTCGATGCCGAGCATCGCTTCAGCAGCGCCACCGCGTTTCCCGGCACGAACTGGCACTGGGTCGTGCTGATGAACGCCGACCAGGAGAACCAAAAGCCGCCCTACGGCCAACTCGATGAGCGGCTGCATTACTTCTTCGGCGCGATCTACATGTCACCCGCCATCGGCAGGAGAACGCCCGGCCCCGGCGCGACGTACGTGCAGGCTTTCAAGGACAAGGACGGCAACCGCCTCGACGGTGGCAAGTCCTATCGCCTGCGCGTGCCGGCGAACCCGCCGGTGGCGGACTTCTGGTCGCTGACGATCTACGACACCGCGACCCGCTCGATGATCCAGAACGAGCGCAACGATCGGCCGTCTCGTCCTACGACAAGCTCAAGACCAACGCCGACGGCTCGGTCGACCTGTACTTCGGCCCCAAGTCTCCCGGTGCGGAGCTGGAGAAAAACTGGGTCCAGACCATTGCCGGCAAGGGCTTCTACCCGTTCTACCGCTTCTATGGCCCCACGGCGCCGCTGTACGAGAAAACGTGGAACCTGCCCGACCTCGAGTTGGTGAAGTAACTGCACAGGAGGTGTGACGATGCGAGACCTAACAACCGCCCAGCGGCTGCCCTGGTCGCGAGCGGTGGCCGCCGCGGCGGCGCTGTTCGCCGCGACGCCTTCGCAGGCGCAGGAGAGCGATGCCGCGGCACTCGCCAAGGCGGCGCAGAACCCCATCGCCGACATGATCAGCCTGCCGTTGCAGAACAACACCAACTTCGACTTCGGGCCACTGAAGAAGACCCAGAACATCCTGAACATCCAGCCGGTCTTGCCCGTTCGGCCTGAACGAGGACTGGAACGTCATCACGCGCACCATCGTGCCGGTCATCTCACAGCCGGCCACTGTTCCGGGCCAGGATCGCGAAAACGGCATCGGCGACATCCAGTTCTCGGCGTTCTTCTCGCCGAAGAAGGCGGTCGATGGATGGGTGTGGGGCGTCGGCGCGATCGCGCAGCTCGACACCGCCACCGACGACCGGCTGGGCCAAGGCGTGTGGGGCCTGGGGCCCACCGCCGTGGCGTTGCACCTGGGCAAGACGTGGGTCTACGGCGCGTTGATCAACAACGTCTGGTCGGTGTCGGAGGACGAAGGCCGGCGCAGCGTCAATCAGATGCTGCTGCAGCCGTTCGTCAACTACAACTTTCCCGATGCGCCGGGGCGTTATCTGACCTTCGCTCCCATCATCACCGCGGACTGGAAGGCCGACAGCGGGCAGCAGTGGGTGGTGCCGCTCGGGCTGGGCATCGGCCAGATCATGCGTTTGGGCGAGCAGCCGGTGAACCTGCAGGCGTCGGCCTACTACAACGTCGAGCGGCCGGACAACGCCGCTCGGTGGCAACTGCGTCTGCAGATGCAGTTCATGTTCCCGAAGTGATGGGATCCATGCACCTTTGTCTTCGGCCTCGCGGCCGCGAGTGGGCTGAATTCGAGCAGCCAGCCCTGCATCAGAACCGAAAGGAGAACCACTTGAATCGAACTACGCACCTCACAGCCCTTGGCTTCGTGTTGGGCATGGCTGCCACCACGGCTTCGGCGCAAGACAAGCTCGATCGCACGATGCTGCCGATCGCCGAGCCCAAGCGGCCGACTTACACCGAGCTCGACGCGCGCAAGGTCAAGGCACCGGCGCGCTTCGAAGTGAAGGCGCCCAAGGGGGCGCCCAACGTGGTGATCGTGCTGATCGACGACATCGGGTTCGGCGGGCCCAGCACGTTCGGCGGCCCGATCCGCACGCCGACCTTCGACCAGCTGGCCCAGGGTGGCCTGCGCTTCAACAACTTCCACACCACGGCGCTGTGCTCGCCCACGCGGATCGCGCTCAAGTCGGGTCGCAACCACCACACGGGAAATGCAGGCTCGATCATGGAGAGCTCGACCGGGTTCCCCGGCAATACCGGGCAGATCCCGAACAGCGTTGCGCCGCTGGCGGAAATGATGCGCCTCAACGGCTATAGCACGGGCGCCTTCGGCAAGTGGCACGAGACCGCGGCCTGGGAGACCAGCGTGTCGGGGCCGTTCGACCGCTGGCCGACCAAGCAGGGCTTCGACAAGTTCTACGGCTTCATCGGGGGCGAAACCGACCAGTGGAACCCGCTGATCTATGACGGCGTGATCAAGGTCGAGCCGCCGAAGATGAAGGACTACCACTTCAGCGTCGACATGACGAACCAGGCGGTCAACTGGGTGCAGGCGCAGCAGTCCCTCACGCCGGACAAGCCGTTCTTCATCTACTACGCGACGGGCGCGGTGCACGCGCCGCACCACGTGCCGAAGGCGTGGGCGGACAAGTACAAAGGCCAGTTCGACAAGGGCTGGGACCAGATCCGGAATGAAACGCTCGAGCGCCAGAAGAAGCTGGGCGTGATTCCGGCCGATACCAAGCTCGGCGACAGGCCGAAGGACATCGTGGCCTGGGACACGCTGCCGGAGGCGCATCGCCGGCTGTTCGCGCGCCAGGCCGAGGTGTTCGCCGGCTTCCTCGAGCATACCGACGACCAGATCGGGCGCCTGAAGAAGGCGATCGAAGACATCGGCGAGATGGACAACACGCTGTTCATCTACATCGCCGGCGACAACGGCACCAGCGCCGAGGGTGGCCCCGTAGGCATGTTCAACGAGATGACCTACTTCAACGGCGTGGCCGAGAAAGTCGAGGACCTGATCCCGCTGATCGACAAGTGGGGCAGCCCGGAGACCTTCCCGCACATGGCCGCCGGCTGGGCGGTGGCGTTCGACACGCCGTTCTCGTGGACCAAGCAGGTGGCGTCCGACTTCGGCGGCACCCGCAACGGCATGGTCATCCAATGGCCGAAGCACATCAAGGAAAAAGGCGGCTTGCGCAGCCAGTTCTCGCACGTGATCGACATCGCTCCTACGATCCTTCAAGCCGCCGGCCTGCCGCAACCGAAGAGCGTCAACGGCGTGGTGCAGACGCCGATCGAGGGCACCAGCCTGCTCTACGCCTTCAACGATGCGAAGGCGCCGGAGCGGCACAAGACGCAATACTTCGAGATATTCGGCAACCGCGCGATCTATCACGACGGCTGGTTCGCCCGCACGATCCACCGCGCGGCGTGGCAGACCACCAACCTGCCGCCGCTCTCCACGGACAAGTGGGACCTCTACAACGTTAAGAAGGATTTCAGCCTCACGCAGAACCTGGCCGCCGAGCAGCCCGCGAAGCTGAAGCAGATGCAGGCGCTCTTCATGAAGGAGGCGCAGCGGTACAACGTGCTGCCGCTCGACGACCGGGTCATCGAGCGCTTCAACCCCGCCGTCGCCGGCCGGCCGGACCCGATGGCTGGCCGCAGCTCGATCACGCTTTACGAAGGCATGCAGGGCATGATGGAAAACGTCTTCCTGAACGTGAAGAACCGCTCGAGCAAGATCACCGCCGAGCTCGACATCCCGGCGGGCGGCGCAAACGGCGTGATCCTGTCGCAGGGCGGGCACTTCGGCGGCTGGACGCTGTACATGAAGGACGGCAAACCGGCCTACACGTACAACTTCCTCGGTCTGTCGAAGTACACCGTCACCGCGCCGGAAGCTCTGCCAGCCGGTGCGGCAACGGTGGTGCTCGACTTCGCCTACGACGGCGGTGGCCTCGCCAAGGGTGGCAAGGCGACGCTCCTGGTCAACGGCAAGCCGGTCGCCGAAGGGCGCGTCGACAGGACGCAGCCCAACATCTTCTCGGGGGACGAGACCGCGGACGTCGGCATCGACAACCAGACGCCGGTGGCCGAAGGCATCGGCATCGGCGCGGAGACGCGGTTCACCGGGAAGATCAACAAGGTCGTGCTTGAAGTGGGTCCCCTGGGGAAATAGCGGCAAGTTGGCACGCAAGAAGCACAAGACCACTCACACCGATCGGGCCACCAAGAGTGGCCCCGGGGCGCCGCCTTCCGCGGGCGCCCCGGCAGAAGCGATCGCGGCGCAGGCGCGCCGCCGCACGCTGAGACCCGCGCTCTGGCTCGGGGCGCTCGGCGCGGCGGCGATCGTGCTGGTGGCGGTGGCGTTCTACTTCATCGGCACGAAGCCCCGCGCCGATGTGGCCGACCCCGCGACATTCGTCGGCAGCAGCACCTGTGCCGAGTGCCATCGCGCGCAAGCGGACCTGTGGCGCCCGTCGCAGCACAGCCTGGCGATGCAGCACGCCAACGAGCGCTCGGTACTCGGCAACTTCAACGACGCCAGCTTCGAGCACGCCGGTGTGCGCTCGCGCTTCTTTCGCAAGGATGGCAAGTTCTTCGTCGAGACCGATGGGCGCGACGGCAAGCTCGCGGTCTTCGAGGTGAAGTACACCTTCGGCCTCGATCCGTTGCAGCAGTACCTGGTGGAGTTTTCCGATGGGCGCCTGCAGGCGCTGTCGATCTCGTGGGACAGCCGGCCCGCCGCCAAGGGCGGGCAGCGCTGGTTCCAGCTCTATCCCAACGAGACCATCCGCCACGACGACGTGCTGCATTGGACCCAGCTCAACCAGAACTGGAACTTCATGTGCGCCGAGTGCCACTCG
>CAWHBZ010000011.1:0-20872 GCA_963827645.1 uncultured beta proteobacterium
TATGTTTATGTATTCATTCGTCAGTATTGTTAGCTTCTTCAGTTGCTGAATCTGGGCGCGAACGGACTTGCCTGGCAGCGCTGCAGTGCCCAGCACGCCGCATCCGCCCGCGTTCGAGACCGCGGGCGCGAGTTCGGGACCCGCCGCTGCGCCGATTCCCGCACTGAAGATGGATGCCTAATGCCGAGAGCGCGACAAAGCGGAGTAGTGAACATGGCCTTCTCCATCGTGGCGGTCGTCTGCTTCCCCACCCGGGGTCGCGAAGGTTCTGCTTCACGTCCCAGCACGCGATCGCACGACGGGCACCTGTATCGCCTGTCGACGACGCACCTGAGCAGTCTGCCAGTTTGCATGCGGAAGTCATTGAAGGCGGACCGAGCGGTACTGGCGGCGTTCTGACCCTCCGCAAGCGGCCACTCATAAGCGGCTGCTATTGGCCGATATGGCACAGTCAACGCTGTCCGTTTCTCAGCCTCGCACGGCAGCGGACCCTCGTCACTGCTCGCGATCGACCCATTGCGGGTTCTCACAGCAATGGAAGTGGACCCTCTGCGCGCGTGATGCGCGTTCGCATAGATTCCGTTCGAGCCGCTCGGTCAACGAGGGAGACAAGCAATGCTAGCGTCCCCCGGCAGTCGATCCTCGGCTCGGCTCAACCGATTGCGCACTCTGTGGGCGAACGACGGCTGTGCATCCGGCTCCATCGCCACCATCGCGTCGGTGCAGACCGTGCAGGTGCTGGCGCGCTCCGGGCTGGACTTCATGCTGATCGACCTGGAGCACGGGCCGATCGACATTCAGGCGGCGCACGCGATGATCGCCGCGACCAGTGGCACCCCGCTGGTGCCGCTGGTGCGCGTGAGTGGCAAGGAGCCGTGGCAGGCGAAAGCCCCGCTGGACCTCGGCGCGATGGGTGTCGCATTCCCGATGACCAACCACCGCAACGATGCTGCGGCGATCGTCAAGGCGGTGCGTCACCCACCGGCAGGCGAACGCTACTGGGGTCCGTTCTACGCGCCGCTGCGCTGGGGCCAGAGCATGCGCGAGTACCTCGACACGGCCGACGACGAGGTGCTCGCCATCGCGGTGATCGAGCACCACGAGGCCGTCGAGCATGCAGCGGAGATCGCGCGCACACCGGGCCTCGATGTCGTCGTCATCGGCCCGGGCGACCTGGCCACCAGCATGGGCTTGCGTGGCCGCGCCGACCATCCCGAGTGCAGGCCGCGATCGCACGCATCGAGCAGGGCGTCAACGGCAGCGGCGTCGTGCTCGGCGGAGTCGCGCCGACGGCCGCGCAGGCACGACCGATGATCGAGCGCGGCTACCGGCTGCTGATGGTCGGCTTCGATTGGGCGCTGCTTCAGCGCGGGATCGCAGTGCGCTTGACGGCATGCGCTAGCAAGTGGGATGGATCTTCCCTAGAAGGAGGCCGAAAGCGGTCGGTGGTTCAGGCAGGTCCGGCCGTTGCTTCGGACTATTGAGTCGGGCGAAATCCCGTCCGGGCCTCACACTCCAGTGGTTGGCTTCGCCACAGGACTCGTGATGGACAGCACCGCGGCGAGCCGCAACCCCGCTTTCAAATCCGCGCGATTGACGCCTGACCTGGTGGCTGTCATCGCGCGCAAGCTCGAGGATCGTGGCCCGGCTCCCGGTGTCGATCCTTCACAACAACGATGACTACGAGGCGTCGTTGCAGTCGATGCTCGCTTCGGGGGCGTGGCAAGAAGGGCAGGACGTCTGGGTGTCGGCTACGGCTCGTTGCTGTGGAAGCCGTGTTTCGAAGTCGTGGAGCAGGTCTCCGCGGTGTTGCCTGGCTGGCATCGGCGTGCTGCATCCGGCTCACACGGTTTCGTGGAACACCGGAAGAGCCAGGCCTGATGATGTCATTGGTGCCAGGCGGTAGTTGCCGTGGTGCGCTGTTGCGCGTCGCTGGTGAACGGGTCGTCGACGACTTGCGCAAGTTGTGGCGCAGGGAGATGACAGTCAAGCCGCCGAACACGCCGCCGCGTTGGGTCGAGGCCAAGACCGCGCACGGCCTGGTCCCGGCGATCGTGTTCGCGGCCAATCGCAGAGGCCCCAACTACGTGAGCGGCCTCGCTGAAGACGACATCGCGGGCGTTCTTTGCAGGGCTGCCGGTCACTGGGGATCAGGTGCTGAGTACCTGCTGCAGACCGTGGATCAGACTCGAGCAGCTGGGCATCCGCGATACCCACCTCTGGCGCCTGCAGAAATGCGTGGCCCAGAAGTTGATGGCGCTGCGATCCGCTACGCCATCTGCTGCTTGAATCGATTGGCAATCATCTTGTTGCTTGGAGCGGCCGCTCACGAGACCCGCGCTTTGCTTCTGGCGTTCACCCGCTGGCGCCTCATAGCGGACCTTGTTTGCGTGTCTCCGACCCAAAGTGGAACTAAGTATTAGGACAAAGCGGATGTTTCTCTGCGCCTTGGTCTTGGCGAGCGTCGTCTCGACTTGGGTGGCGGGCCTGGATTCCCGGCTTCAGTCAGGCGACCTAAGTCTCTAAGGCTGTTCACCGCAGCCGGCTCGGCGATAGCGCTATAGCGCGGACCGTTTCGGTATCAAGCCCCTTCCGTTCGTCCCCTTTCGGCGTAGGCTGGGCCGGCCCCAGGCAGGCCCATGGGACCGTGGGTACGGCGAGGCCCAATGAAGAAGCAACACGCCGCCGCGCTCGATATCTACAGTTCTGGAGACTCGCATGAAGTTCATCACCAGCTGGACCGTACCCCAGGGTTCATTCAACGCCGCGGTCAAACGCTTCCTCGAGACGGGCGGTGCGCCACCCGCCGGTGTGAAGATGTTGGGGCGCTGGCACGGCATGAATGGCCAGGGGTTCGCGATCAGTGAGTCAAACGACCCGAAGGCCATGTATCTGTGGCAGGCGCAATGGGCAGACCTGCTCCCGATCACGGTCACGCCCTGTGTGGAAGACGAGGACGCCGGCGCGGTGATGGCGTCACTCGGCAAGAGCTGAGCGCTGTTTCGTCACGCCACCGCCGCCCGCCCTAGGTGTCGGTGGCGGGTCGCTTGAAGCCCGACTTGAAAGCTTTGCTTCCTCAGTAGGACATCCTTGCTTGCTCAACGCCTCGGGTGGCAGTCGTGCCACTGGCTCGAGTGACTGCTTTGCGGTGGGCGGGCCGAACTTCCGCTACTGGCCGGTTGAATCCGCCACCCATAGCGGACGCTCAGCGGGCGCAGCGTTTTCGTGCTTCCGAAGCAGTTGCTTGCGGCTTGGCCGTGCAGATTGACGAGTGCCGACGCATGTTGCACCCTTGAACATCGTGCGCACGCAATACGCCAAGAACGGCGACATCCACATCGCGTACCAGGTGCATGGCAGCGGTCCGCTCGACTTGGTGCTATGCAGCGGCGCCGCGACACACCTGGACGTGCTCCAGGAGGATCCGAGCTACCGTCGACATTGCCTTCAGCTGGCGTCGTTCAGTCGCCTGATCTGCTTTGACAAGCGCGGCATGGGCCTATCGGATCGGGTCCGCAGCGGCACGCTCGAAGAACGCATGGAGGACATGCACACCGTGCTGGATGCTGCTGGGTCGGCGCGTGCCGCGCTCTTGGGGGTGTCCGAGGGTGGTCCCATGTCGATGCTCTTTGCGGCCAGCCATCCCGAGCGAACGAGCGCGCTCATTCTTTGCGGTGCTGAGGTGCGCGAGCGAACGGCGGAGGACTGGCCTTGGGGCGAGTCCACACCCGAGGAGTTCGAGGCCGCGATGCGCGAGCTGTCGCAGCGATGGGGTGCAGGCCGGGCAATCGACGTGATCGCTCCGTCGATCGCCAACGATGCAACTCGCGCCTGGTGGGGAAAGCTGCAGGCGCATTCGATGACCCCGGGCGATGCCGAGGCGTTCATGCGCATCGCATTCGACATCGACGTCCGCCACGTCGCGCCCGCGATTCACGTGCCGACGTTGATCATCCATCGGGACCAGGACCGGATCTGCCACGTCGAGAACGCGCGATGGCTCGCTCGCCACATTCCCGGTGCCTGCTACGTCGAACTGCAGGGCGTGGATCACGCGCCGTTTGCCGGCGATGACGACATCGTGCCCGAGATCCAGGAGTTTCTGACCGGCACGCGGGAGGCGAAAGAACCGGGCCGCGTGCTGGCGACTGTGTTGTTCACCGACCTGGTGGCTTCCACCGAAATGGTCCGCGAGCGCGGTGACCTGGCGTGGCGGGACTTGGTCGAGCGTCACCACGCCGCCGTGCGTCGCGAGCTGGCGCGATTTCGAGGCACGGAGATCGACACCGCGGGTGACGGTTTTCTCGCGAGCTTTGACGGGCCGGCGCGCGCGATCCGGTGCGCCCTGGCGATCGTCAAGGCGCTGGCCGCTCTCGGGCTGAAGGTGCGCGCCGGTCTGCACAGCGGGGAGTGCGAGCGCGCGAACGGAAAGCTGACAGGCATCGCAGTACACGCCGGCGCGAGGATCGCAGCGACCGCCGGTGCAGGGGAGGTGGTGGTTTCAAGCACCGTGCGCGACCTCGTCGCGGGGTCCGGGTTGCTGTTTGTCGATCGCGGTGCGCACGACCTCAAGGGCATTGATGAGCCGTGGAGGCTGTTTCAGGTCGTGGAGTAACGCATGCCACGAGGTCGCGGTCGAAGCAGTTCGCTTGTCGGGTGGGTTGGCGCGCTGCGCCCAAGGGTAGAAGCGGAACCCTTTGCGTACCGACGCCACTTGTGCCTCACCGGGGTCGAGCACGCGCGCACCGGCGAAGAAGGTGTTGGTCGCCACAGGAACGATGCGGTAGCCGTCAGCTTGAGCCTGCTGGCCAGGCCCGACCAGCAGATACTTGCCTTCAACGTCCGCTTCTGACGACGAACTCGAAGGTCAGCTCATGGCCGAATGCGGGCTTGCGCGACCTTCTGCGATCGACCCATTGGGTGAGTTCAGAGTCGGCCTCAGCCAACGTACGCGATGCAGCTCCGCGCTCGCCGCACCTTCATCGCGGCTGGAACCGCGGGTGCCCGCAGCGCCACAACACAAAGGCGAACTCGTCAGCGCGTTCGTCGTCGACCTGTTCGCGCGTGGAGCCCAGCCCATGGCCCGCATCGAAGGCCGCCCGCAGCAGCACCGGGTTGATGCGATTGGGCACCGCCTGCAGCCGGGCCGCCATCTTCGCCGCTTCCCAGGGCTCGTTGCGCGGATCGGTCATTCCGGTCGTGAGCAGCACGGCGGGGTAGAGCGCATCGTCGCGCACCGCGTGCAAGGCATCCATTTGCTTCAGACCCAGAAAGCCGGCCCGCTCGGTCACAGTACCGAACTCGTCGATGTTGGGCGGGCCGTTCTGCGAGAACTCGGCACGCAGCGCATTGGACGACCCGACGTTGGAGATCACGGCCGCAAACAGGTCGGGCCGCTCGGTCAGCGCCCGCCCCACTGTGATGCCACCGGCCGAGCCACCCTGGATGGCGAGGTGCTTGCGGTCGGTCCAGCGTTGGCGCACGAGTTCCTCGCAACAGTCGATCAAGTCCCGCCAGGTGTTGGGCTTGCTGATCTTTTGACCGGCGCGCCACCACCGCTTGCCGTACTCGCCGCCGCCACGCACGTGCGCCGTTGCGAACACGCCGCCTTGTTCCAAGAAGGCCAAGGTGCGCGCACTGAAGTGCGGCCCGGAGACAATCTGGTAAGCACCATAAGCCTGGACCAGCGTGGGGTTGCGCCCATCGCGCTTCAGGCCCTTGCGCGCGACGATGGATAGCGGGACCCTGGTTCCGTCGCGCGCCGTCGCGAAGCCGCGAACGGCTTCGTAGCCCGACAGGTCCAGGCTGGACTTCGGCGCCAGTGCCACCTGCCGCGTCTGGCCACTGGCTGGGTCGTGGCGGAACACCGAGAGCGGCAGCAGCCAGCCCGTGCCCTCCAGCCACGCACCGTCGGCGCGGGTGTTGGTATTGAGCATCTCGATCGATCCTTCGAGGGGCAGCGGCACCTCGGCCAGCCGCCCGTCGTTGCCCAGCCGCCGCAGCCCGCTGTAGCCACCGTCCATGTCGCGCAGGTAGATGCCGTCACGCGCGGCCGCAATGCCTTCGATCACGACCTGGCCTTCGGCAACAACGGTGGTGGCGCGGGACAGTTCGGGGGCGGCCATCGAGGTACGCAGGATCTTGCCATTGGGCGCATCGCGCGTGGTCAGCAGGAACAGTTCATCTCCCCGCACCGCCGTGCCGACGACCTCGTCCTCCACATCGCAGACCTTGAGCCAGCGTGGCTTGCCCGCCAGCAGATCCACACGCCGGGCCACGTAGGCCGGGTTCTCGCGGCGCACCCCACCGTACGTGATGGCAATGACATGCTCCGAGCTGGGGTCGGCACCCGACGAATGGGAAGTTACTGCGTTCGAGCGCAATCTCGGCGTACTGCCCGAGCGCCAATGCACGCACATCGTCTTTCGGGTCGGTGCGCAGGCGGTGCAGCCAGGTCGCCGAATCGAGGTAGTAGTCGATCGCGCCGAGCTTGCGCCCTTCGGCCAGGCGGTTGAAGAAGAAGGCGGAGCTGTCGGGCAACCAGCTTGGCGAGGCATATTGTGTGCGGTCGATTCGCTCGGGCAGCGGTTGACCGCTGTCGACGTCGAGCACGTGCAGCACCGAGTTCTCCGAGCCCGCGGGCGACAAGCCGTGCACCACGTAGCGGCCGTCGGGCGACGCCGTCCACCAGTCCAGCGAGACGTGCGCGCCGCCCTCGCGCTGGAGGCTCGGATCGATCAGCAAGCGCTCGGCGCCGCCTTCCCCTTCGCGCAGGTAGAGCTTGAACTGGTTCGCACCTTGCGGCCGCATTTCGTAGAAGAGACGGTCGCCGGCCACCTGCGGCGCGCGCGCGATCGGCAGGCCTCCGGACAGGCGTCCTACTCGCTCGCGCAGGGTCTTGCGGCCCGCCAATCCGTCTAGTACGCGACGTGCGTAAGCCGCCTGGCCGCGCATGAACGGCTCCCATTCCGCATCCTTCGAGTTTTCCATCCATCGGTAGCGATCGACCAGCGTCTCGCCCCAGAGCGTTTCGCTGACCGGATCAACACGTGCGACCGGCGGACTGCCGATTCGCAAGGTTGCCGACCAGGCGGACAAAGGTGAACCCGAGAACACCGATGGCAGTACGCCGAACGTCGTCGCCAACCAGCGCCTGCGAGACCAAACCGACGGCATGGGAGTCTCCTGACCAGAGCTGCCCCTGAAAATGCTTTCGGCCCGGGATGGCCCTCGCCAGGCCTCACCTTCATGGCCGAGACCGGTGTTCGGCAAGCGAGTGCTATCGACCCTGAGCCGCCACCCGGCACCGCCTTCCGCGTTCCGGTAAGCGGTCATTGGCGCTTCGAGGGCGTGTCAGCACAAGTGGCCATCATTCGATCACCCCGTCGGCGCGCAACCGCATGTTTTGCGAAACCGTCATGCGGTAGCGCTACGAAACAACACCGAGCTTGCGAAGCAAGACTAGGGCCGCGCCAGGCACGATCGAATGCCCTGGCAGAAGCGCTCGGCCATGCCGTCGATCGAGTAGTGGCGCGCATCCTCGCGTGCCGCGCCGCCGAGCGACGTCAGTCGCTCTTCGTTGCCCAGCAGCTCCGTCACAGCCTGTGCGTAGGCCCGCGGATCGTCGTCGGTCCGCAGGCCGTTGATGCCGGGCCGAAGGTAGTCGATCTCGGGACCGTGGTTCGGGATGTCGGTGGTCAGCAGCGGCAGCCCGGCCGCGAAAGCCTCCTGGATGCCGAGCCCAACCAGACCCGGGCACAGGAACAGCCGCGACAGCAGAAAGCACCGTGCCTTCTCCCGGCCGAACAGCGCCCCGAGATAACGGATCCTCGGCTCCCAGGCAGCGGCGCGCGCGACGACATCGCGGCAACTGCCGTCGCCGACGACGATCAGCTGGAAGTCAGGTCGCTGCTGGTGGACCAGTCGCAGCGACTCGAACAGGAACTCGAGGCGTTTGCCGCGGTGCAGGCCGCCGCAGAACAGGCCGACCGGCGCGGCAGGGCTGATTCCGTGCCGCTGCGCGTACGCCTGCAACTCGTCGGCGCCGACAGACTCGAGGTCGGCGCGAAAGGCCGCGACGTCGACGCTGTTGTCGAGCACCGTGATGCGCTCTTCGCAGCCGCCCTGCTGGAGCAGGTAGTCGCGCGTGCCGCGGGTGTAGGCGAACCACCAGTCGCCGCGGCGCATCATGCGACGGCTCACGGCTTCCTTCAGCGAGTCGTCGAGCATCCGCTGCTTCGTGTGGTAGACGAGGAAGCCGACGCGCGGCAGCTTTCGCCGGCCGCGCAGGAACAGCAAGTAGTTCGGCAGGTAGGCGGCGGCATTCGGAAGGATCGCGACGTCGGCCCGTAGCAGCTGCGCGAGCACCGGCTGGTAGAGCATGCGGCGCGTCAGCCAGAAGTTGGTCACCTTCAGGCCGAAGTGCGGCGGCAGGTCGACGAGGTCGTTCTTGGCCGCCTGCTCGACGTTGGGATTGCCGTACACCACCTTCAGCTCGACGCCTTCGTCCGCGAGACGCTCGTGCATCGCCTCGAACAGCCTGAAACGGTAGTGCGGGACCACCTCCTGAACCAGCACCGCGCGAACACGGGACGAGGCGGCCTCGGGCGCGGGCATCGGCTCAGTGCGTCCGGTGGAGATCGGGAAAGAGCGCAGCATGCTTGCCGATCGATTCGGCCACGGCCTCCCCGGAGCCGAGCACGCGGCCTTCGTGTGGCAGCCCCGCCTTTCGGTACTCCTCGAAGTGGCAAACCTGCTCGACCATGTGCACGGCAAGCGCTCGTCGCGGTCGAGGAACGACACGCCGCCCTCGTCGTCGGCGGCGCCGTTGGCGTGGTGGCACCAGACAACGCGGGCGCGGGCCTTGAACCGCACGCAGGCCGGCGCCGGTGCCGACCTCGTTCGGCACGCCGATCGGACAGCGGACGGCATGTCTTCTCACCACAAGTCCCCTGGGGCGCGTTATACGCCGGCTGGCCCGCGCTGCGGCGCTGCCCTTCAACCGCAGCGACGCGCCAGCGTGTCGAGCGTAGCCAGGCCGCCCCGGAGCGCTGAAGATCAGTTGCTGGACGATGATTGACAACCGGTGTCGCAGCAGGCACTCTCGCTCGGCGCTCTGGGAGGAGGCATGCGCGTGGCTAGCGATTCATTCGGCAACGTCGTGGTCTTTTCGCCCCACGCCGATGACGAGGTGCTGGGTTGCTTCTCGTTCCTGTCGCCCACGTGCCACGTCGTCTATCTGGGCGTCGAGGATCGCACCGAGGTTTCGCGCGCCGGGCGCCTGCAGGAGGTCGCGCTGAGCGCGTCGAAGTCGGGTTTCCGTTGGCGGGCGCTGGAGTTCCGCGTCAACCACTACGACGTGCGTGACCTGATCGCGCCGATGGAAGAGATCGTGCGCCTAGAGCGGCCAGACACTGTGTTGCTGCCGCAGCCGTCATACAACCAGGACCATCGCGCGGTCCACGATGCCGCGGTCACGGCTCTGCGGCCGCACGACCGCAACCGCTTCGTGCGCAACGTTCTGGTGTTCGAGCAGCCGGACTCGGTGCTGTGGACGCGCGGCGGCGAGACCGCCCCAAACTTCTTCCGCCAGATCTCGATCGACGACAAGCTGCACAGCTATTCGCTGTATGCATCGCAGGTTCGCAGCCACCGCTCGCCCGAACTCGTCGCGGCATTGGCGCGGCTGCGCGGCGCCCAGGCGGGCTGCGCGTTCGCCGAAGGCTTCGCGGTCAAGCGCATGGTCTCGCTTGAATGAGGGCCGGTCGCGACATGCGGATCCTCGTCACCGGTGGATTGGGCTTCCTAGGGCAGCACCTGGTGCGGCACCTGCTTCGCGAGCAGCCCGATGCGCGACTGACGGTGATCGACAACCTGAGTTCGTCTCGCATCGACTACTCATGGCTGCACGGCCTGGCCGAGATCGTCGTCGACGACTTCGCCGCGCTGCCTGCTGGGCGAAGGTTCGACCGCATCTACCACCTGGCGAGCCCGGTCGGATCGCTGGGCATCCTGGCGATGAGCGGCCATGTGGCTAGGGCGATCGTCGGCCTTGCGGTGCGCGCCGGCGAGTGGGCCGCTGCATCGGGTGCCTCGCTGCTGTATGTCTCGTCGTCCGAGGTCTATGGCAAGGGCGGCGAGCAAGTCGAAAGCGACGAGCTTTCGGTCGCGGTGCAGACCGGAACCCGGATGGAGTATTCGCTCGGCAAGCTGACCGGCGAGCACCTGCTGCGCAACATGGCGGCACGGCACGGCTTCCGCCTCACAGTGGCCCGCCCGTTCAACGCGCTCGGCGCGCACCAGAGCTCGCGCATCGGATTCGTCGTCCCGACCTTCTTCGAGCACGCGATCGCGGGGCAACCGCTTCCGCTGTTCCACGGCGGGCGCCAGGTGCGCTGCTTCTGCCATGTCGACGACCTCGTGCGCGGGCTGATCGCGATCCAGGAGCACGGGGTCGACGGACAGACCTACAACGTCGGCCATCCCGGCAACGCGACCAGCATTCGCGACCTCGCCGCGAAGATCCGCAAGCTGTGCCAATCGAGCTCTGCGCTCGAATGCGTCGATCCGGTCGAGCGCTTCGGCCGAGGCTATCTCGAAGCCTCGGCCAAGTCGCCGTCGATCCAGAAGCTGCATGCCGACACCGGATGGCGGCCCGCCATCGACCTGGACTCGGCGTTGCGGCAGGTCCATCGTGGTTACCTGACATCGGGAGTGTCCGCGCATGCGTGCCGTGCGGATCGGGTCGCTGAGGCTTAACGTCAGTGCGCTGGACGAGTCGCTCGCGCTGGTGCGCGGCCGGCTCGCCAGCGCGCACGCTGCTACGGCCTCCTTCGGATTCCTGAACCCGCACGTCTACAACCTGAGCGCGGCCGACCCGCGCGTGGCGGTCTTCATCGAGTGCTGCCAGGCGGTCTGCCTCGACGGTGTCGGCGCAATGCTCGCCGGCAGCCTGCTGAACCGGTCGTCGCTGCCGCGCGCGGCGATGCACCACGTGTTCGATGCCTGCGTGGCCGCAGGCCTGCTGAGCGGGCGCGTCGTGCTGCTGGGGCTGAACGCCGCGGACAATGCGCGCGCTTTGGCGAGCCTCGAGCTCGCGGCGCCCGAGGCCGACTTCGTTGCGTGCCACCACGGCTTTCGCACGGACCAAGACTACGCGGCGATCCTGCGCGAGCACGACGATGCCGACTTCGTGCTGGTCGGCATGGGCACGCCGCGGTCGGAACACGTGCTGCTGTGGGCCGGCGAGATCTGCCGCCACGCGCTATGCTGGCACGTCGGTGGCGGCACGCTGCGCCAATGGGCGGGCACCAAGCGACGCGCGCCGGCGCTCGTCTCGCGCCTCGGCCTCGAGTGGCTGCACCGCGTGGCCTACGAGCCGCAGACGCGCTCGCGCTATGCCGCTGGCATCCCGTCGTTCGCGGGCCGGGTGTTGATCGACTCGCTGCGCCGGCGCCACGGCGGCGGCGCGCGCTGAGCGGCGGCAACGCGGTGGCAGTCGAGCGAGACCGAACGATGCGAGTCCTGATTGCCAATCCGGCCTTCGTGCGCGACCTCGGAGGCGGCCTCGAGCGCTACGTGCTCGGAGCCGGCATGCGCTTTCCGTGGTCGCTGCTCAAGCGCAGCGACGAACGGCCGCGCTACGCGATGTTCCCGTTGTTCATGGCCTATGCAGCTGCGCTGCTGGAGCGCGAGGGCTTCGAGGTTCGGGTCATCGACGCCGTGCCACTGAACCTCCGCCTTGCCGAGTTGGTCGAGCGTGTGCGCGAGTGCAGGCCCGACGCGGTGCTGCTCGAGCCCAACGCCGCGACTATCGACGATACGCTCGCGCTCCTGGTGCGGCTGCGCGAGTTCAGCGATGCGAGATTCGTGCTCGCCGGCACACACGCCACCGCCACGGCGCGCGACCTTCTGGTCAACCACGGTATCGTAGATTTCGTGGTGCTCGGCGAATACGAGCGCACCGCGTTGCAGTTGATGAAAGGCCTGCGCGACGGCCTGCCGGTGGTTTCGCTGCCGGGCGTCGCCTGCCGCGACGAGCGCGGCGGGCTGGTCATCAACGCGCGCGCCGAGGCGATCGATCCGCTCGACGAACTGCCCTATCCGGCGCGCCATCTGTTCCCGGCCTATTTCGACACCGACATGGGCGCGTACCGCGATGGCTTCTGCCAGCACAGCCCCTCATTCCACATGCACACGAGCCGCGGGTGTCCGTTCCAGTGCAATTTCTGCGACCGCATCCAGGTGCTGTTCGCCAGCAACAGGCAGCGCTATTTCTCGGCGCGTCGCATCGTCGACGAGATGGAGCATGTGAAGGCTGCGGGAGCCAAGGAGATTTATTTCGACGACGACAACTTCACGACCTACAAGGCCCACGTGATCGCGCTGTGCGACGAGATCGTGAGCCGCAGGGTCGGTGTGCCGTGGTCAGCGATGTGCGACGCGATCGCGCTAACGCCCAAGCTGCTCGCCAAGATGGCTGGGGCTGGCTGCGTCGGCATCAAGTTCGGGCTCGACAGCGCCGACGCACGCGTGCTGCACGAGATCCGCAAGCCACTGAAGCTCGCGAATCTCGAGAAGATCGTCGCGGCGGCGCGAAGGCTGCACATCAAGACCCACATGAGCGTCGTGCTGGGGCTCACCGGCGAGACGCGCGAGACCCTGCAGCGCACCTTCGACTACTCCTGCGCGATCGACATCGACTCGATCCAGTTCAGCGTCGCCACGCCGCTGCCCGGGACCGCGATGTTCGACACGCTGCAGGCACAGGGTGCGCTGACGGCCGAGGGATGGAGCGAGTATGACGGCGCGAACACAGCCGTGATGCGCTACGAGCACCTGTCAAAGCCGGACCTGGAATCCTTCATGGCGGAGTCGCACAGCCGCTGGCTGAGAGCCAAGTTCAGGCAGCCGAGGTGGCTGCTGCGGCAGCTGCGCTTCGTGGCGCGCACGGCCGCCAGCCAGGGCCTGCCCGGCGTTTGGGGCCGCTTCATTCGCGCCGTGCAGCTGCTGCGGGGCGACGCGAGGCAGGTACGCGTCGAGGGCGAGCTGAAGACCATGAGGTATTGAGATGAAGGTGCTGTTCTGCCATCCGAACCAGAAGGTCTGCCTCGACGGAATGAAGGGCCGGCCGATGGTCGGGCCGCCGCTGGGGCTGCTGCTGGTGGCGGGGCACCTGCGCAGCAGCGAGCTGCCGTGTGAGATCGAGATCTACGATGCTCGCGTGAGCGGCAGGTTCTCGGTCAACGAGCAAGGCGAGAGGATCTTCGGCGACACCGACGTCGAGAGCGTCGAGCGCATCCGGCGCGCGCGGCCCGACGTGGTCGGCATCTCGAACATGTTCACGGTGCAGATCGGACGCGCCTATGCGCTGGCCAACCTCGTGAAGGCCGCGCTACCGGATGCGATCGTCGTCATCGGCGGACCGCACGTGACGGTCTCTCCGCAGGAGGCGCTGGCGCTGCCGTCGATCGACTACGTCGTGCTCGGCGAGGGCGAGGAGCGCATGACCGAGTTGGTGCGTGCGTTGATCGACAGACGCATGCCGGCGGTCGAGGGCGTCGTCGGCCGCACGCAGGTGATCGGCCTGCCGCAGCACAAGAAACCCACCATCGGCTACATCGCCGATATCGACAAGCTGCCGCTGCCGGCCTACGACCTGGTCGACCTGCACGCCTACTTCGACCTCGCGCGGCGTGGCTTCTCGCCGCGCTACCGCGAATGGGGCCGGCGCGCGATGACGATGCTGACCAGCCGCGGCTGCCCGCACACCTGCACCTTCTGCTCGATTCACGCGACGATGGGCTACCGATACCGCTTCCATTCGCTCGAGTCCATGAAGCGGCACATCGACCACCTTATCTCGCGCTACGGCGTCGACTTCATCCACTTCGAGGACGACAACCTGACGCACATGCCCGAGCGCTACGACGAGATCATCCAGTACCTGTCGACGTTGAGGCCGCGCATCGGCTGGGACACGCCGAACGGCGTGCGCGGCGACACCTGGACACGCGAGCGCATCAAGCAGGCGAAGGAGTCGGGCTGCCAGTTCCTCACCGTCGCCATCGAGTCGGCGGTGCAGCGCGTGGTGGACGAGATCGTGCACAAGAGGCTCGATCTCGAGCGCGCCGAGGAGATGATCCGCTGGTGTCACGAGTTCAAGCTGCGCCTGCACGCCTTCTACATCATCGGCTTTCCCGGCGAGACACTCGCCGAGATGCAAACCACGATCGCTTTCGCGCTTGACCGCTACCGCCGCTTCGGCGTGACGCCGTTCCTGCAGACGCTGATCCCGCTGCCCGGCACCCCGATCCACCGGCTCATCCTGAAGTTCGGCTTTTACAAGGACAAGATCGAGACGCGGCACAACCAGGTGACGACCGAGGACTTCAACCCCAAGCAGGTACGCAGCCTGTACCGCCGCTACCTCTGGCAGCGCATCGGCATCTTCGTGCTGCGCAGCCTGACCTCGCGCCACGAGTTCACCTACAACGTGCGGCTGGTGTTCAGGTATCCGCGCGCGGTCGCGCATGCGGCGCGCAATGCGATCAGCGCGAGCTGGTGAGCGCCGATGGCGGCGCTCGTCACCGGCGCCAGCGGCCTCGTCGGGCGCCATCTCGTGCAGACGCTGGTCGAGCACGGTCAGCAGGTGCGGGCGCTGTCGCGCAGGCCGCTCGCCGATGCGCGACCGGCAGGCGCCGAGGGGTTGAGCGCCGATGTCAACGACGAGGCTGCGCTTGTCGCAGCGATGGCCGGCATCGCCACCGTCTATCACGCCGCGGGCGTGGTTCCTGCACGCGGCAGCGCGAGCATGTGGGAGACCAACGTCGGCGGGACGTGCAAAGTCGCGCTGGCGAGCGTACGCGCAGGCGTCAGGCGGTTGGTGCTGGTGAGCTCGGTGGCCGCCTATCGCCCGCCGCTGGACGACGTCGTGCCCGAGTCGGCGCCGACCGGAGGAGGCGACCTCTACGGCCGCAGCAAGGCCGAAGCCGAGGCCGGAGCGCGCCGCATCTGCCGGCATGCGCTCGAGCTCGTGATCGTCAGGCCCTGCCAGATCTACGGCCCAGGCGACGGCAGCGGGTACACGCGGCGATTGCTGAAGCTGTCGGCCTCACCCTTGTTGCCGGTCGCCGGCTGGAGCGGGCGCGCGTTCAGTCTGATCCATGTCCGCGATGTCGTCGCTGCGCTGCATGCCGCGGGCGAGGTCGGTGCCGCCGGCAGCGCGGTCTTCAACATCGCCCCCGAGTCGGGCGTCACGTTGCCCGAGCTGGCGCACATCCACGCCTCGCTGCGGCGCGGACGCGCTGGCCTGCGGCTGCCGATTCCTGCGGTGGCTCTGCGCGCCGCGCTGAGCCTGAGGTCGATGGCCGCGGGCCGGTCGCAACCCGGCAGCCCGGCTTGGAAGTCGTATGCGGCCGGGCACACCCACGGCTCACTGCTGCTGGGCGGCCCGCTCTACGACAGCTCGCGCGCGCGCGCCGTGCTGGGCTTTCGCGCAGCGACGACGCTCGAGTGCGGACTGTCAGAGCTGCTCGCGCGGAGCGGCTGCGAATGAAGCGCGTGCTGATCGTGCAGAACCACTGCGTCGGCTTCGGCGGCGACGACGTCGTCGTCGCCAACGAGTCGGCGCTGCTGGCGTCGAAGGGCCACGAAGTCTCGCTCTGGACCCTGCGTAACGACGAACTGAAGAGCATGGTCCGGGTGTTCGATGCCGCATGGCACCTGGCCTACAACCGTGCGGCCAGGGACGAGCTGGCTCGCCACATCGCCGGCTTCAAGCCCGACGTGATGCACTGCCACAACCTGTTCCCGCGCATCACGCTGTCCGCCTACGACGCGGCGGCGCAGTGCGGCGTTCCGGTGGTGCAGACGCTGCACGACTTCCGCTCAGTCTGCTGCGCCAACGCCTTTCTCTACCGCGACGGCAGAGCCTGCGAGCGCTGCGTGGCGGGCTCGACCTACTGGGGCGCCTGGTTTCGCTGCTATCGCGGCTCGCGACTCGGCTCGCTCATCGTTGCGCATGCGCTCGACGTGCACCGACGGGCCGGCACGCTGCAGCGCGGGGTGCAGCGCTTCATCGCGTTGTCCCAAGCGTCACGGCGCAAGTTCATCGAAGCCGGCCTGCCCTCGGAGCGAGTCGTCGTCAAGCCGAACTTCACCGCCGACCCCGGACGGCCGCCGCAGCTTGCGCGTGACGGCGCACTTTTCGTCGGACGGCTGAGCCCGGAGAAGGGCATCACGACCTTGGCCGAGGCGTGGAAGCACATCGGCTATCCGTTGGTAGTCTTGGGCACCGGCCCATCGGCACAGGCACTGCAGCATATGGCGACCGGCCCGGCCACTCTCCACGGCCATCGCAGCGCGGCCGAGGTCGCGCTCGCGATGCGGCTGGCGCGCTTCCTCGTCATGCCCTCGTTGGGGATCGAAGGTTTCCCGATGGTGATCGCCGAAGCCTTCGCGAACGGCTTGCCGATCGTCGCGAGCCGCATCGGAACGCTGGCCGAGGCGATCGACGACGGCGTCACCGGCCTTCACTTCAGGACCGGCGATGCGGCCGACTTGGCGCGCAAAGTCGAGTGGGCGATCGCCCATCCCGAGCGTATGGCCGAGATGGGCAATGCGGCGCGCAAGGTCTATGAGCAGCGCTACAGCGCTGAGCCGAACTACCAGCAAATGATGCGAATCTACGAGCAGGCCGAGGCCGGCGTGAGCTGAGCGGCCACCCCGGCGCCCGGCTTGATCCATCGTCAGCTTTGCGGTGGCCTTCTCTTCCTCACGCGTGTCCCGAATGGGTCGGGAGTGCCAGTTCACGGTCTACGAGAGCAGCCGCTGGCCGGTTCCTCTTCGCGGCCTAAGCCCTGGGCCTTCGGATTGAACGTGCCCGAGCGTCCGAGGTCAGTCTTGAGCGGTCGCGCGGCCACACGAACTGAAAGGCTGCTCTTGGCGGATTTGCGACCAACAAGGCCCGCTATCGACCGAGGCTTACGCCAAGAGGCGCCGCCGCGCGTGCACAAAAAGAAAAGGGCGCCCGCCTCGCGACGAACGCCCTCAAATGGTTGGACTGGCCTATCCCTTCACACACACCACCTGCTTCAACGTGTGCACCACGTCGACCAGGTCGCGTTGTGCTTCCATCACCGCGTCGATGTCCTTGTAGGCCGCGGGCGTTTCGTCGATCACGTCCTTGTCCTTGCGGCACTCGACGCCTTCAGTCGCTGCGCGATGGTCAGCCAGCGTAAAGCGGCGCTTGGCCTCGCCGCGGCTCATCACGCGGCCGGCGCCGTGCGAGCAGCTTTCGAAACTGTCCGCATTGCCCTTGCCGCGCACGATGTAGCTGCGCGCACCCATGCTGCCCGGGATGATGCCCAGCTGCCCGGCCTTGGCGCTCACCGCGCCCTTGCGAGTGACGTAGACCTCTTCGCCGAAGTGATGCTCCTGCTGCACGTAATTGTGGTGGCAGTTCACCGCCTCGATGTGGCTCTGGAAGTTCTTGCGGATCACCGTCTTCGCGGCCTCGATCACGCGGCTCATCATCACCTCGCGGTTCAGCGCCGCGAACTTCTGCGCCCAGCCCACCGCGCGCACGTAGTCGCCGAAGTAGCGGCTGCCTTCCTCGAAGTACGCCAGGTCGCGATCCGGCAGGTTCGCGTTGTTGCGCAGCGCGTCCTGCTTGGCCAGCTCGATGAACATCGTGCCGATCGCGTTGCCCACGCCACGCGAACCCGAGTGCAGCATGAACCACACGAAGCCTTCCTCGTCGAGGCAGACCTCGATGAAGTGGTTGCCCGTGCCCAGCGTGCCCAGGTGGATGTTGTTCGTCTTCTCCAGCTTGGGGTAGTCGCGGATGAGCTCGTTGAAGTCGGGCTCCAGTTGCGCCCACGCGCTGTCCACCGAACCGGGCACCTTGTTCCAGGCGCCCGGATCACGCCCCCCGGTGCGCGGCCGTGCGGCACTGCGCGCTCGATCGCCGAACGCAGCGGCGCCAGGTTGTCGGGCAGGTCTTCGGCTGTCAGCGTGGTCTTCGCGGCCATCATTCCGCAGCCGATGTCCACGCCCACGGCCGCCGGGATGATGGCCTTGAGCGTGGGGATCACCGAGCCGACGGTGGCGCCGATGCCGAAGTGCACATCGGGCATCGCCGCGATGTGCTTGAAGACGATAGGCAGGCGCGCAGCATTGGTCAGCTGGCGCTTGGCTTCGTCTTCGACCGGCACGCCGCGCGTCCACATCTTCATGGGCACGCCGCCGGGTACGTCTTCGTGGATGTAGTTGGGTTCCATGATGGTTCCTTGGCACCTCACCGGCCCGGCGGGGAGCGTGCCCGAACCGTGATGGTGGCACGCTTCCCCGACCGCACCGACGGTGCTTTCTTGTTGAACTCAACGCAGCTTCACCAGCCCGTTGAGCACCTGGTCCAGACCTCCGAACACGGAGATCTTGTCGATGCGCTCGGCCACCCGTTCCAGCGTCTCGAGCTCCTTCATGCGCAGGGCGACGGGGTTGCCCTCCATCACCTTGGCGGTGTTGAGCAGCGAGCGGGTCGCTGCCGTTTCCTCGCGCCGACGGATCACGTTGGCTTCGGCCGACTTCTCGGCCTCCACCACGCGGGCGAGGATGGTCTTCATCTCGCCCGGAAGGACGATGTCCTTCACGCCCACGCCGTCGAGCTCCCATGCCATGGGCCGCGAGCTTGGTCGCGGACGTGGGCGGTCACGACCTCGTCGATGACCGCCTTGTTCTCCAGCAGCTCATCCAGCGTGCGCGTGCCCGCCCGCAGCCCGAACTGCAGCTCGCGGTAGAGGTGGTCGGCGGGCTTGGCCAGTTGCGCGAACGCCCTCAGCACATCGGTGTAGCGCCAGGTCGCGAGAGGTTCAGCCGCAGCCCCACCGTCGCGGGTCAGGGTTCCTGGCCCGTCACCTCCAGCACCTGCAGTCGCAGGTCCACGGCTCCACCGCCACGTTGCGGCCGAACTTCCAGAACGCGTAGGCGCCTGCGGTGAGCAGCCGCTCCACCTTGCCGTCGACCCACAGCAGGCCGGCGCCGGTTCGGGCACCTCCACCTGCAGCACGCCGGCCAGGCCCGTCACCGCACGCCGGCGCCGGTGCCACTGGACGAGCCGTGCCACCACCGCGGCCGGCAGATCGGCGGTCACGGCAGGTCGATCACCTCGACGGAACGTCGAGCACGCCCCTCCATTACCGGCGCCGCGTGGCCGGCGGCAGCACTTCGACCAGCACGCCGTTCTCGGTGCGCAGGCCGGCCTCGTTTTCGGTCAACTCGACGCGCAGGAACTCCGCGTCGACCATCGCCGCTGCTTGGCCATCAGGTAGTCGGTCAGGGGGTGCGTGAACGCCGGCTGTCCCATCGCGAACGTTTCGACGCTCAGGGGTCCAGGCCGGCGAAAAGCCATGGTGTCCGGTTGCAGCACGCGCTCGAAGTCGCCATTGCGCAGCAGGATGCCGCGCTCGTTCTTCTTCACAGTCACACGCTTGATCTTCATGTGTTCTCCTTGTTCTCGTGCGTGTGACGAATAGGTGCCGTTACAGCGATGGCGGCGGGCGCTGAAGTAGCCGTGGACCGGGCGTCACGGTGCGCGTCGGCGGCCACCTTGCGGGTGATCGCGTCGGCTGGCCGCGGGCGCGGACCGGGCGTGTTCAGCGACGAACCGCCAACGCTGACGGGCGACGCACTTCACACACCTCGTACATGGCGAGCCAAGTCGTTGATGCGATCCGTTCGCTGCCCGCGTTCGGCGTGGTCTTTCGACCGTTCCCAACTGGATTCGTAGTCCAGTGGCTTGGAGCGGGAGTCGAACCCGCGACAGACGACTTATCAGGTCGTTGCTCTACCAACTGAGCTATCCAGTGGTGGTCACCCGGAAGTTGAACCCGGCACCTTGCGGTGCAAACCATTGATGACCTGTATCGGCTGATTCCAGCGGGCGGCATGCGCCACATCGACGGACGAATCCGAATGCAGCACACCGGCGGGGTGGACGTGAGTCCGAACCCCTGACCTGTGAGCGTTCGCTTTCCTCAGCAGACTCTTGTGCGCCCGAGCGTCAGCTCAGGCGCGATCCCTTGGGCAGGCGCGCGGCCAGCCACTCGTGCACGTCCGCGCGGATGTGCCGGCCTTCGAGCAGAAAGTCCTCGAAGCGGCTCGGCACGTACGGCAGGTACACCAGCGGCACGCCCGCTTCCTCCGGACGTCTGGTTGGATTGGTAGCCCCTGACGATTTTGAAACGTCGACCTTCGCTTTGTAGGAGCGTTGCTCTGCCTCTGAGCTAAGGGGCTGGTGTGAGTGGCGGCGGCGGTTGGATTCGAACCAACGTCCCCAGCTTCAAAGGCTGGTGTCTGAGGCCACTCGACTACGCCGCTATCTGTCTGGTGGTACGGGCGCAGGGCGTCGAACCCTGACCTGCCGGTTAAAAGCCGGCTGCTCTGCCCCTGAGCTACACCCGCGCTTGGGATCACTTGGCGGAGAGCGGGCGGATCGAACGCCCGCGGCGATCCGGTCGCCGGCCTTGGTTTAGCAAACCAGCCCCTTCCCGCTCGGGCAGCTCTCCGAAATTCGTCGTGCCTTCAGCGCTCGTAGTGATCGCGATTGCTGCCGTCAAAAGCAGCCGCTGCGCAGGCAGCAGTGCTTGAAACGAGCGGCCGGATCCGCACGGGCACGGATCATTGCGTCCGAGCTTCTCAGCGAGCTCCTTGTGGCCGCCCACCACGCGGTGACCGCGCTTGACTCGCGCTTCGGACGGGAATCCCTTGCGACGCTTGCTCGTCACCTCGAAAGCACGCCTGGTCTTCGTCGATCGGCTTCATGGCACACCTCCTTGGCGGTTGATGGGTTGATGGTTCTTCAGCGTTGCCG
>CAWHBZ010000012.1:0-48614 GCA_963827645.1 uncultured beta proteobacterium
GGCGTAGGCGTCGGCAAGCTGATCTCGGCGGGTCTGATCTCCAGCCTCATCACCAGCCACATTGGCACGAACCCGCAAACGCAGCAGTTGATGCTCGAGGGTCGCTTGGATGTGACCCTCGTGCCGCAGGGAACGCTCGCAGAACGCATTCGCGCCGGCGGTGTCGGACTCGGTGGCGTGCTGACGCCGACAGGCGTTGGGACGATCGTCCAGGAGGGCAAGCAGACGATCGAACTCGATGGGCGGCAATATCTGCTCGAGCCCGCATTGAAGGGCGACTTCTCGTTGATCCGCGCGCAGCGCGCGGACTACTACGGGAACCTGGAGTACGCGCTGACGGCGCGCAACTTCAATCCGCTGATGGCCATGGCGTCGACCACGACGATCGCCGAAACGGAGGACATCGTCGCCGTTGGTGTGATCCCGCCCGATGTGGTTGGAACACCTGGGGTATTGGTGCATTACCTGGTGAAGAGGGAGGCGGCATGACCATGGATGCGAAAGACATCATCGCGCGGCGGGTGGCGCAGGAGTTGCGGGACGGTGATTGCGTGAACCTTGGCATCGGGCTGCCGACGCTGGTCGCTGCGTACGTGCCGAAGTCGATCCACGTCATCTTCCACTCCGAGAACGGGATCATGGGCATGAGCCCCCTGCCCGGCGAGGGCTACGAGGACCTCAATCTCACCGATGCCGGTGGCAGGCCGGTGGGTGCACTGCCTGGCGCCTGTGCGTTCGATTCGGCTTTCTCGTTCGGCATCATCCGTGGTGGCCATCTGGACGTGACGGTGCTCGGCGGCCTCGAAGTTGACGAAAAGGGCCAGCTCGCGAACTGGATGGTGCCGGGCAAGATGGTTCCAGGCATGGGTGGCGCGATGGATCTGGTCACCGGGGCACGACGGGTTATCGTGGCGATGACCCACCGCTCGCCGACAGGTTCGAAGATCGTCCCGCGATGCGGTCTGCCCGTCACGTCGGTGCGCCGGGTCGATCTGATAGTCACCGAACTCGGCGTGATACGACCGACCAACGAGGGCCTCATGTTGGAGGAGACTGCGCCTGGAGTTTCGGTTCAGCAGGTCCTCGACGCGACTGACGCTCGGCTAACAGTGGCCGATTCGCTCAAACGGCCATCCTCACCACCTCGGCGCTAGCCCCTTGGAGCGGTCGGCGCTCAGGACGCCACCGTGAAGCGCTGTCGCGAATGCTTGCGCGATCTCGTCGGCGCCCCGTCGACCGCGTTGCACTACGTGCGGCCACGCACGGTGCCGACAGGCTTGCGGCGCTGGACCTACGGATCTTTGCGCAGTTCAGGATCCAAACAACGTCTCCGATCGGACACAACGCCCGTAGTGACCGCCTCGAGTAGTTGGGAGTGGGAGCTTTTTCGGACACCGTTCGGACACTGTCCGCTTGTTCTTCTTGTGCCCGTGTGCGCTAAGTGCTTGATTTGTTTGGCTCCCCGACCTGGGCTCGAACCAGGGACCTACGGATTAACAGGCTGGGAGTCGATCGGCCCGCCAACCCGCTTGAATGCTCGCTTTTCGGGGTTCGCGTTTCCAATACTTCTTGGCCGTTTCGCCCCAAAAACGCACCGCATGCGCCCGAATCGCCCTCTGGATATTGGAAGCGTTCATCGTCGATTTCTCCGCCGTGCGGACTCGCGTCGCTAGCCTTGAGGCTACCCGTGTCGCGAGCACCTGCATCCGGCCTCCGGCAATCGCTTTGGGCCTTCGCACACTCTAGGCGCTGACTCGAGGCATTGCCTGACCAATTTCTGCGGCAATTCGTCGACGTGCGCGTACGCCGGTCAAGCGACATCCGGAACTGACCCCCGGTTGATCAATCGATTTGGGTCGCAGGTTGCACACATCAACGTCGATTTGACAGGGCAGGGCGGCCAAACCAAACGGCCTTCTCGGACTCTGAATCATGCCGCGCGGACCCATGGATTGACCACTGTGACGCCGCAAGCCTCAAAGTCATCGACGTTGCGAGTCGCGAGCCTGGCGCCGTGATGTCGGGCGACAGCAGCGATCTGCGCATCAAACTGAGAGATCGGCCGACCCGCGGCGCGGCGCGTGCTGACGATGTCGACGTAGGACGGTACCGTGCCGCTGTCGAAAGCCAAGATGCGGCCGCCGAAATCTTCGTCGAATGTTGCGCGCAGAGCCGCTTCCAAAGCGGTGCGCCGCTTACCCGCCGGAAGCAGCCGCGCGCCCAGCATCATTTCTGCTTGGGTGACGGCGCTGACGAACAGGGTTTCGGGCGGCTGTTGCGCGAACCAACGCAGCACTGCCGGTTCGGGCGTGGCGCGAAGAAGTTCAGACACCACGTTGGTGTCGAGCAGCGTACTCATCGACGCCGCTTGGCGACAGCGCTGGGCCCGCGCTTGTGGCTCGGCCGAGCAGCCAGTGGCTCAGTCAGGGCCGGCGACGCGCGCACAGGCTCGCGCACCTCGATCGGCAATTGAACGTCACCGAGCCCGGCGAATCTGGCGCGGCTGCGAGCACCCAGGTCTGACGCTGCCACGGTTGGCTCCTGAAGCGCCGCGCGGAGGATCTGGCGGGCTTCTTCCTCCATGGATCGGTTGCGCGCGGCGGCGCGCAGGCGCAAGCGGCGCTTGAGCGGGTCTTCGAGGTTGCGAATGGTCAGCGTTCCCAAGGTGCGATTCCTGCCGCAATCATTGTACTCGCTGCTTGCATTGACAGCAATGCGCATTGACGCAGCCGGTCAAGCAGCAAGACTGCAAAGCCTGATGCCACGCGTGACCCGCCGGCCGCTGGCCGAGGCGGTCAATCATCGGGATTGTTGTCGTGGTCACAGCGCTGATCGGGGCAGCTTTGGCCGGTCCGACAGTGGCGCGGGCGTGGCGCCGGCAGCGCGTGGCTCGCCGACCGTTTTCTGCCGCTTGGCGCGAGATCGTGCGCCGTCGCGTGCCGCTGCGCGCGAGCTGCCCGACGCGCAGCTGTTCGACACGAGGATCCACGTGGGTGAGATCAGCGTGCCCACCGCCACGCGAGCGTCGAGACGAAATGCAGCCCGGGCCCGACACGCTGCATGCCGAACAGCATCACGCCGAGAAACCCGCTTCCAGGAAGAACGCTGTCAGCACCTCGTAGGTCAGCAGCGGGCCGGTGATGCCGCCGGCGAATCGGGAGAACTCGCTCCAGTTGGTGCCGAACTGGTAGGCCATCACGAGGCCGGAGACGACGCCCATGCCGAAGGCAACGGCGAACACCTTCGACCAGAAGTGATACAGGTCCATGTAGACCTGCCGCCCGGTGCGCAACCACAGGCCTTCGAGCACGGCCAAGTAAATCGCCAAGCCAATCATCAAGCCGGGGAAGACGATGTGGAACGAGACCGTGAAGCCGAACTGGATCCGGGCAAGCAGCAGCGCGTCCACGTCAATGCAGCTTCACGTGCGGCTCGGTGCGCCGTGTGATCAGCCGCGCCAGCGTGTCCAGCGTCACCTTTGCCGGGCCGTGTAGCGCGAGTTCGTGCATCTTGTACAGCGACAGGTACATCAAGCGCGCGAACGCACCCTCGACCAGCAGGCGGCCGCCGATGAGGCCGCCCATCATGTTGCCCACCGTGCTGAACTCGCCGAGCGACACCAGCGAGCCGAAATCGCGGTACGCATAGTCCTGCAGCGGCTTGCCGGCCAGCCGTCTTCGAATCTGCTTGTACAGGTGCGTCGCTTGCTGGTGCGCGGCCTGGGCCCGCGGCGGCACGGTGCCGTGGCCGGGCCATGCGCAAGCCGCGCAGTCGCCCATCGCGAACACGTCGTCGTCTTGCGTCGTCTGAAGCGTCGAACGCACGACGAGCTGGTTGATGCGATTGGTCTCCAGCCCTCCGAGGTCTTTCAGAAAGTCCGGCGCCTTCACGCCCGCTACCCACACCACCAACTCCGCCGGCAGCACGCGGCCGTCGGCCAACCTCACGCTGTGCCAACGACGGTGCAGCGGGTCCTCGCTCATGTAGCGCAACGTGTCGTTCATCCAGCCCATGTTCCACTTGTAGTGAAACCCCAGGCCGCCCGCATAGGTGGGTGCGCTGACCCCCGGAAATGCCGTGGATTCCTCGGCCACCACCACCGCGCCCGGGCATTCGATGCCGACGACTTCGTTGGTGCGCTTGAGCAATCCGACCGCTTCGAGGTTTTCGCGCCCGCCGTGCACGTTGGGTATCCACTCGCCGGCCTGTCGCGAGTAGTCTCGGTACAACATCGATGCGACGGCGTCGACGCGCAAACCGTCCACGCCTTGGCGCTCGATCCAGTACAGCGCGCTGCCGACCAGGAAATTTCGCACCTCGTGACGGGCGAAGTTGTAGATCAGCGTGCTCCGGTCGCGGTGGAAGCCCTCGCGTGGATCAGCGTACTCGAACAGCGCGGTGCCGTCGAACTGGGCGAGTCCGTGTGCATCGGCCGGGAAGTGTGCCGGCACCCAGTCGAGCAGCAGGCCAAGCCCAGCTTCGCGGCAGGCCCCGACGAAGCGCGCAAAGCCATCGGGTGCACCGAAGCGCGAGGTCGGCGCGTACAGGCCCAGCGTCTGGTAACCCCAGGAACCGTCGAACGGATGCTCCGTGATGGGCAGCAGTTCGATGTGGGTGAAGCCGAGGTCGGCGGCGTAGCGCGGCAGCGCGGCGGCCAGCTCGTCCCAGGTCTGGAAACGCCCATCGAGATGGCGTCGCCAAGAGCCGAGGTGCACTTCGTAGATGGCGATCGGCGCGTCGCGCGCATTGGCCAGCCCGCGTCCAGGCGGCAGTGCTGCCCGCGGCGGCAGCGCTGAGGCGACCATGCTGGCGGTGTCAGGGCGCATCTGGCTCGCGCGCGCGTAGGGATCGCACTTCAGCGGTAGCACCACGCCCGCGCTCGTGCGGATCTCGTACTTGTACAAATCGCCCGTGGTCACCTGCGGGATGAACAACTCCCAGACGCCCGACGGGCCGCGCGGACGCATCGGATGGCGCCGGCCGTCCCAGCCGTTGAAACCACCGACCACGCTGACCCGCGAGGCGTTGGGTGACCACACCGCGAAGCGCACGCCGGCGATTGCGTACTTTCCTTCGCCCAGGGTGAGTGGGTGGGCGCCCAGCGCTTCGAACGGCCGCTCGTGGCTGCCTTCCCCCAGGTAGTACAGGTCGAGTTCGCCGAGCAGCGGGCCATACCGGTAGGGATCGGCGAGCAGCGTGTCGCGGCCATCGGACCAGGTCACGCGCAACCGATAGTCGAACGGCTTGCGTCGGCGCGGAATCAGTGCCTCGAAGCAGCCGGCCTCGTGGCGGGCCAGCAGACGGCCAATGCGTCTGGAGGTCGCCGTGTCGAGCAACACCACGCTGCGCGCTCCGGGCAGCAGCGCGCACACCCAGAGGTCGCCGTCGGCATCGGCGTGCATGCCGAGCACCGAGAACGGATCGGGATGCCGGGCCTCCAGCAGCGCGGCAAGGTCGTCTTCGCTCAGCATCCGATCAGGGTGTATCTGCAGCGCGTCTGGTCTCATCCGGGCTGATCGCGCGATGGATATGCGGCATCGACTGAGAGGCTCACGCTCCCAGCTTCAAGAACAGGTCCCGGTCCGGCGCGTAACTGGCGTGCAGCGGCAACAAAGCACCACCCAGAACCATCGCGTCCGGACCGATGGTTCCGGCGATGAGCTGGGGCCTCACGACGCCTTCCCAGTTGTAGCGGCCAAGTGCATGTCGTATTTCGGCCAGCAGGGCCGCGAGCAATTCCCGACTGAATGAGCCGTCAAGAATGACGCCTTCAATGTCGAGAACGCACGCCGACGCGATCACGGCCAGCGCAATGGCCGACCCGGCTTCGGCAATCCAAGCGCGTGTGACCGACAACCAGGGCTCTTGCAGGGCCCGCGCGTCGATCGCCGCGCCGGCGATCAGCCCGGCGGCGGCGAATCGTTGCTCGAGGTTGAGCAACGACGCCACGCTGAGTAGCTGGCCTGGCAGCTGAGTCGCGTCGCCCGGTTTCTGCGCTGCCGCCCACAGCGGCAGTGAACCGATCGCACCCGCATTGCCGCTCAAGCCACCGTGCAAGTGACTGTCGAGCACCAGCCCACCACCGACGAAGGTGTTGACGAAGGCGTAGAGGAAGCTCTTCATGCCCCGCCCACGCCCGGCGACAAGTTCGGCCACACAGGCAGCGGTCGTGTCCTTGATCAGTTCCACCGGTAGCTCGGTCCGGCCGGCGACTTCCCGCGCCAGATCGAAGCGCAGCCACTTCTCGGCGACGCTGGGCGGAACGCCGAGCAAGGCCTGCCAGCCGCCCATCGACAGCGGGGCTGCGATGCCAATGCCCTGGATGAGCTCGCGCTTGTCCCGACCCAGCTTGCGCCGAATGTCGCGCACTCGCAGCGTGATCTCCGGCAGCAGCAGATCGGGATCGGCGTGTGCGTAGGCCAGCGACCAGCGCTGGCGTGTCTGGCCGGCGAAGTCCATTAACAAGACGTCCATGCTCCGGCGGCCCACCTTGATGCCGATGGAGTAGGCGCCGTCGGGGTTGAGCGAGAGAGGCACGGAAGGCTGGCCCACCTTGCCGCGCACGGGTGCGCCTTTCAGCAGCAGCCCATCGTCGAGCAATCGTTTGGTGATCAGGGAAATGGTTTGCGCGGTGAGCCGCGTCAGGCGGGCAATCTCGGCGCCGGGCAATGCGCCGTGTAGGCGGACGGCCTGCAGCACCACCCGCTCGTTGTATTGGCGCAGTCCGCCCTGGCTCGAGCCACGCGGCTGCAATCGGGGACGGTGATCCTGGTTTTCAAGTTCTTGCACAGCGCTCACACCAACGATCTTGCGCGGCAGCTCAATGCGCCAGGCAGTCTGCGGGGATTTGGTCTGGCGGCATCGCGCCGGTCATCACTGCCACGGTGTCACTCATGCTGATCTTCTTCGGATTCAGGATCGCGGCGCGTCGGCCGAGCCGTGCGACGTGGATGCGATCAGCGATCTCGAACACGTGCGGCATGTTGTGCGAGATGAGGATCACCGGCAGCCCCTTGTCACGAATGCGGCGGATCAGCTCGAGCACCATGTTGCCTTCCTTGACGCCGAGCGCCGCAGTGGGCTCGTCGAGGATCACCACGTGTTCGGCAAAGGCCGCGGCTCGTGCCACTGCCACGCATTGCCGTTGGCCCCCTGACAGCGTCTCCACCGCCTGCGTCATGGAACGAATGCCGACCTTCAGGTCTTGCATGCGGGCGATGCTTTGCTCCAGCATCTTCTTCTTGTCGAGCATGCGCAGTACGTCGCCGAGAAATCCCGAGCGCCGCACTTCGCGCCCGAGGAAGAGGTTTTCCGCGATGGTCATGGCGGGGGCAACCGCGAGGTCTTGGTAGACCGTCTCGATGCCAACGCGGCGCGCGTCCATCGGGTTCCTGAAGTGGATCGGCTTGCCATCGAGCACGATGTCGCCTTCGTCGGGAATCGTGGCGCCCGACAGGCATTTGATCAGCGACGACTTGCCGGCGCCGTTGTCGCCGATCACTGCCAGGATTTCGCCGGCACGCAGTTCGAAGTCGGCACCGTCGAGTGCGGTGACCTGGCCGTAGCGCTTGGTCAGGCCCTTGGCCTGCATCACGAGTTGTGGGTTGGTCATGTTCGGTCTCCTCTTTGGCAGTGCATCAGCGCGTGGCCTTGCGTGAGAGTTGATCGACGGTGACGGCGACGATCACCAGAATGCCGGTCACGAGAACCTGGTAGACCGAGGAGACGCCCATCAGCGTGAGGCCATTGCGCAGCACGCCCACCACCACCGCGCCGGCCAGCGATCCGAGGATCACGCCGCGCCCACCGAACAGGCTGGTGCCGCCGAGCACGACCGCGGTGATCGCGTCCAGATTCTCGGTTTGGCCGGCGTTCGGGTCGCCAACGCCGGTGCGTGCGACCGACAGCAGCGAGGCGATGCCGTAGAAGACTCCTGCCAGCACGTAGACGCCGAGCAAGACACGTTCGGTCGGTATGCCAACAAGCCGCGTCGCCTCGGGGCTGTTGCCCACCGCGTAGACATGGCGGCCGGCGCCGGTTTCGCGCAGCCAGAACCACGCGCCGAGATAGAGCAGGACCATCAACACCACGCCATACGACACCGCGGCGCCACCGAGTGGAAAGGTGTTGCCCAGCCAGGTCATCGCGTCGGGAACGTCGGTGATGGTCTGTGCGTTCGAGTAGAGCTGGGTGATCGCGAAGGCGATGTTGAACGTGCCCAGCGTGACGATGAACGGCGGCAGCTTGATGCGCGTGACGAGCAGCCCGTTGATCAATCCGAACAGCGCCGTGACACCGACGCCGCAGAGCACGGCGATCGGTGTCGGCAGCCCGAGGTCGGCCGCGAACTTGGTCATCACGATGCTGCCCAAGGCCATCACCATGCCGCACGACAGGTCGATGCCGGCGGTGAGGATGATCAGCGTCTGGCCGATGGCGATCACGCCGACCACCATCACCTGCTGCAGGATCAGCGACAGGTTCTCTGCGCTGAAAAAGCGTTCGGTCGTGACAGCGAAGAATGCGCAGGCGATTGCCAACGCAATGAACGGTCCGAGCTGACCGATCGGCGGCAGCTTGTTCTTCAAGGCATTCATGCTTGGCGGTCCTCCAGGGCGTGTGGCGTCGACTCGGGTGCATGGCACCCGAGAACTCGGTAGCTTGTCCCGGGCTCAGGTACTGCGCAGCCTACTTCTTGCCCCAGCACAGCTCGGTGCCGGTCTTGACGTCCTTGCTGTCGACGCCGGCCACCGGCTTGTCGGCAATCAGCGTGACGCCGGTGTCGGTATAGCCGGTGACCTTCTTGCCGCTCTTGGCGTACTCCACACCCGCATCGACGCCCATCGATGCCATCTTCAGCGGGTACTGCTGCGATGTCGCGGCGATGATGCCCTTGCCGACGTTGGCCACGCCCTCGCAGCCGCCATCCACCGAAACAATGATGACATTCTTCTCCTTGCCGGCCTTCTTCAGCGCGTTGTACGCGCCGGCTGCGGCGGGCTCGTTGATGGTGTAGACCACGGTGACGTCGGGCGCCTTCTGCAGGCAGTTCTCCATCGCCGTCTGACCCTTGGCGCGGTCGCCGAAGCTGTCGGCCATGCACACCACCTCGGCCGGCTTGGCCAGTTCGTTGTTCTTGGCATCGAAGCTTTGCAGGCCGAATCCCTGCAGGAAGCCGTTGTGGCGCTGCGCGCCCACCGGGTGACCGGGGAACAGGTCGAGCGTGATGATCTTGGCCGGCTTGCCAGCCAGCGCCGCCTTGGCGTATTGGCCGATCAACACGCCGGCCTTGTAGTTGTCGGTGGCGAACAGGGCATCTGTCGCGTCGGCCGGGTCGGTGGGGCTGTCCAGCGCGATGACCATCACGCCCTTCTCGCGCGCCTTCTTGATCGCCGGAATGATGGCCTTGCTGTCGCTGGGCGTGATCAGGATCGTCTTGGCGCCGGCGGCCATCATGTTTTCCATCGCGGTCACCTGGCCGGCGTTGTCACCGTCGGTCTTGCCGGCGCCCGACAGCAGTTTGGCGCCCTTGGCCTTGGCGGCCTCGGCAGCACCTTCCTTCATCTTCACGAAGAACGGGTTGGTCTCGGTCTTGGTGATCAGGCCGACCACGGGTTGGTTTTGCGCGCTCGCTGCTGCGGCCAAGGTCAGGGCGGCAGCAGCGAGTGGGATCTTCTTGAGCATCGGCGGTCTCCTCGGTGGGGGTTGGGTCCATCAAGCCGCAATCAACGGCTTGCTGGGGGCGAAGTCTAGTGCGCTTTCATTAATAAGTCATACAGATTTACTAATGGTTTTCACCGATCCAGCCTCGACAACCCCGTTCCGCGGCGATTCTGGCGAGTCCGAGCAAGATGCAGGGTTTACCCTATACTGCACCGCACAATAGGTCTTCTGACCAAGAGAGGAATGCCGTGAACACCACCGTCCGCATCACCCGGCCCGTCGAACCCGTCGTGCGCACTAGCAAGCTGCTGCAGCCGTTGGGAGCTGCTCAGGCGTCGCTGCAGGGCGCTCGTCGGCTGGGCTCCCGGGAAGTACCTGCCGCGGTCGGGTCCGATGACCCGCGCCCAAGAGGCGAACGCGACGCGCGAATACGCTGTGCAAGTTCTTCAGGTCCGACCCTCGCTTTGCGGCCGATCTGTGCGCGGCCGCCGACCGCCACGAGCGCGGCGACAACGCCTGAGGCGGCGCGAGGCGCGCGCAGGCGGCCGGCGATCGAGCGCGACCTGGGCCTGCGGCGGGCGTCGCAGCCACCAGGGCGGGCGCAGCGCTCCGTCCGCCTCGTCGACCCTCGCGATCGGCTGAGCTGCGAGTCCAAGCCACGGCGAAACCACGGCCTGTCGAGCGGCTTGGTTTGATCTAATGTCATTAATAAGTCACGTCGATTTACTAATGGTTTTCACCGATTCCGATCTCCTGAGGCTGAGGCAATCATTCGCTGGCATTCGGCGGACCTGGAGCCGAGCTCGGAGGTGACTCATGATGGTGGTGTGCGGCGAAGCGTTGATGGACGTGTTCGCCGAAGATGACACGCCCACCGGCATGGCTCTGGACGCCCGCATCGGTGGCTCACCACTGAACGTGGCGATCGGCTTGGCCCGGCTCGGGCAGCGGGCGGGCTTTCTTGGCGCGCTGTCACGCGGCTTCCTGGGCGAGCGCATCCATCGTGCGCTCGACGCCGAAGGGGTGGAGCCTGTCGTACACGAAGATGCTCGACGCACCGACCACGCTCGGCCTCGTCGGGCTCGACGCCAGCGGCTCGGCGTCGTATGCGTTCTACGGTCACGGTTGTGCCGACCGGCTGTTGCGCGCCGAACATCTGCCGGTGCTGGGCGACGACGTCAAGGCCCTGCACTTCGGCTCGTACACGATGGTGGTCGAGCCGGTGGCTTCGACGCATCGCCTGCTCGTCGAACGCGAGCATGCTTCGCGCGTGATCGCCTATGACCCGAACCTGCGGCTCAACGTCGAGCCCGACCTGGCGCGCTGGACCGACACCGTGGCCTGGATGGCCCAGCGTGTGCACCTGCTCAAGGTGAGCTCCGAGGATCTGGAGCTGCTGCGCCCCGGCGCTCCCATGCAGCAGGTCGTAGACGAATGGCTGCAGCAGGGTGTGTCCGTCGTCGTCGTCGACGCTGGGAAGCAAGGGCGCGCTCGGTTTCACGAAATCCGACTCGATCCGCTTCGACGTGCGGCCCGTGGCGGTCAGTCGACACCGTCGGCGCGGGCGACACGTTCCAGGCCGCGATGCTGACCTCGCTGGCCGAGCAGGGCCTGCTGTCGATCGAGTCGGTGGCGGCACTGACCGCACCGCAGTTGAAGGCGGCCCTGGAGTTTGCAGTCCGCAGCCGCGGCCATCACCTGCACGCGGCGAGGCGCCGACATGCCCAGGCGCCACGAACTGCCGCCAGCACGACGCAGCCCTGACGCTGCGCTGCGCGCACCATTCGCAAAACCACGAGGAGACAGCATGCTGCCGGTCACCCGAACCTCACGCCTCGCGCGTGACGCGATGGCCTTTGTCCTGGCCGGCGGCCGTGGCAGCCGCTTGATGGAGCTGACCGATCGGCGCGCCAAGCCCGGCGTGTTCTTCGGTGGCAAGACCCGCATCATCGATTTCGCGCTGAGCAACGCGTTGAACTCGGGCATCCGCCGCATTGGCGTGGCCACGCAGTACAAGGCACACAGCCTGATCCGCCACCTCACGCGCGGCTGGAGCTTCCTGCGCGCCGAACGCAACGAGAGCTTCGACATCCTGCCTGCGAGCCAGCGCGTGTCGGAGGACGCCTGGTACCGCGGTACCGCCGACGCCGTGTTCCAGAACATCGACATCTTCGAGAGCTACACGCCGCGCTACATGATCGTGCTGGCCGGCGACCACATCTACAAGATGGACTACGAGCTGATGCTGCAGCAGCACGTGGAGTCGGGCGCCGACGTGACGCTCGGTTGTCTGGAAGTGCCGCGGATGGAGGCCACGGGCTTCGGCGTGATGCATGTCGACGAACACGACACGATCAAGAGCTTCATCGAAAAGCCGGCCGATCCGCCCGGCATGCCAGACCGCCCGGACATGGCGCTGGCCTCGATGGGCATCTACGTGTTCGACACCAGCTACCTGTTCGAATTGCTGAAGCGAGACGCCGCTGACGAAGCATTCCAACCATGACTTCGGCAAGGACCTCATCCCCTGGGTCGTGAAGCACGGCAAGGCGGTCGCGCACCGGTTTTCCAGTTCCTGCGTGCGCTCGGCGCAGGAGAGCGAAGCCTACTGGCGCGACGTCGGCACGGTCGACGCGTACTGGGAGTCGAACATCGACCTCTGCGACATCGTGCCCGCGCTGGACCTGTACGACCGCGAGTGGCCGATCTGGACCTACAGCGAACTCACCGCGCCGGCCAAGTTCGTACACGACGAAGACGGCCGCCGCGGCAGCGCCATCAGCTCGCTGGTCTCGGGGGGCTGCATCGTCTCGGGCACCAGCCTGCGCCGCTCGCTGCTGTTCACTGGCGTGCACACCCACTCGTATTCGAAGATCGAAGAGGCGGTGATCCTGCCCTACGTCACCGTCGGCCGCCACGTCAGCCTGAGCAAGGTGGTGATCGACCGCGGCGTGCACATCCCCGATCATCTCGTGGTCGGGCAGGACCCGGTGGTCGACGCCACGCGCTTTCGCCGCACCGAGGCGGGCGTGTGCCTGATCACCCAGCAGATGCTGGACCGGCTGGGCGACTAGGTTGAGGTCGCTGTCATGACCACCCTCACGATCGCCACCACGCCCATCGCGGGCATGAAGCCCGGCACCAGCGGACTGCGCAAGAAGGTGGCCGAGTTCGTCAAGCCGCACTATCTGGCCAATTTCGTGCAATCGGTGTTTGACGCGGTGCGGCCGGCGCAGGGCTTTGCCGGTTGCACGCTGGTGGTGGGCGGCGATGGCCGCTACTACAACCTCGAGGCCACGCAACTTGTCATCAAGATCGCTGCGGCCAACGGCTTCGCCCGCGTGATGGTGGGGCAAGGCGGCATCCTGTCCACGCCCGCCGCGTCGTGCATCATCCGCAAGCACCAAGCCTTCGGTGGGCTGATCCTGTCGGCCAGCCACAACGAAGGCGGCGTCGATGGCGACTTCGGCATCAAGTTCAATGCGGCCAACGGCGGGCCGGCGACGGAGCGCATCACCGATGCGATCTACGCACGCAGCTTGGCGATCAGCGAGTACGTGATCTCGGACGCGCCCGACATCGCACCTCGGGCGCATCGGCAGCCATCCCGTCGACCGCATGCAGGTCGAAGTCTTCGACCCGGTCAGCGATTACCTGGAGCTGATGCGTTCGCTGTTCGACTTCGACGCGCTGCGCGGCCTGTTCCGCTCGGGCTTCCGCCTGCCTTCGATGCGATGCACGCCGTCACCGGGCCCTATGCGCACGCCATCTTCGAATCCGAACTCGGCGCCCCCACCGGCACGGTGCGCAACGGCACGCCGCTGCCCGACTTCGGCGGCCATCATCCCGACCCGAACTTGGTGCACGCCAAGGAATTGCTCGACCTGATGATGTCGTCCCGGGCGCCCCGACCTGGGCGCCGCATCCGACGGCGACGGCGACCGCAACCTGATCATCGGCCGCGGCATTTTCGTCGCGCCGTCCGACTTCGCTGGCCATGCTGGCGGCCAACGCGCACCTGGCGCCGGCTTACCGCGCCGGCATCGCCGGCGTCGCGCGCTCGATGCCCACCAGCGGTGCGGTCGACCGGGTGGCACGCGCGCTGGGCGTGCCCTGCTTCGAGACGCCAACCGGCTGGAAGTACTTCGGCAACCTGCTCGACGCGGGCAAGGTCACGCTGTGCGGTGAAGAAAGTGCAGGTACTGGCTCCAGCCACGTGCGCGAGAAAGACGGCATCTGGGCGGTGCTGCTGTGGCTGAACATCCTGGCCGTGCGCGCTCAAAGCGTGCGCGAGATCGCGCAACAGCATTGGGCCACCCACGGCCGCAATTACTACACGCGGCACGACTACGAAGCCATCGACGGTGAGCGCGCCAAGGCGTTGATGAGCGAACTGGTCGAACGGCTGAGCGGCCTGAAGGGCCAGCTGCTCGCCGGGCAGCCGGTCACCCTCGCCGACGACTTCAGCTACACCGATCCGGTGGACGGCAGCGTGTCGAGCCACCAGGGGCTGCGCATCGGGTTCGCCGACGGTTCGCGCATCGTCTATCGGCTCTCGGGCACCGGAACGTCCGGCGCGACGCTGCGTGTCTACATCGAACGCTTCGAGCCCGATCCGGCACGCCATGCGCTGGATACGCAGCGGGCGCTGGCCGAGCTGATCGTGCTGGCGCAGCAGCTCGCCCGGATCCGCGACCACACCGGTCGTGCAGCACCCGACGTGATCACCTGACGTTCGGAGGAAATCACATGCCCATCCTTCGCTGCGACCGCACCACGGCCTGGTCGGCTCTGCACAGCCACTACCAGGCCCACGGCCGCGACTTCGACCTGCGCGAGGCCTTCGCCGCCGACCCGGGCCGCTTCGAGTCGCTGAGCCTGCAGGCGCCCGAGGTCTTTGCCGATCTGTCGAAGAACCGGCTCGACACCGCGACGCTGGCACTTCCTGCTCGACCTCGCCCGCGAGTGCGGCATCGAGGCGCGGCGCGACGCCATGCTGCGCGGCGAGCCCGTCAAACGACCGAAGGCCGCGCGGTGCTGCACACCGCCTTGCGTGCGCCGCCGGCCCGGCGCCCGATCAGCGCCGAGGTGCACGGCGTGCTGGACGCCATGCTCGCCTTCGCCGAAAGCGTGCGCGACACCGCCGCGCAGCGGCATCCGGCACGTCGTCAACATCGGCATCGGCGGCAGCGACCTGGGCGCGCAGATGGCGGTGCCGGCGCTCGACGCCTTCGTGCAGCCCGGCATTCACGTTCCACTTCGTCTCCAACGTCGATGGCCACGACATCGCGCCGGTGCTGCGCCAGCTCGACCGGCCGACACGCTGTTCATCGTCGCCAGCAAGACCTTCACGACGCAGGAGACGATGGCCAACGCGCAGGCCGCGAGGGCCTGGTTCGTGGCCAACGGCGGCACCGACGTCGCAACGGCACTTCGTCGCCACCACCACCAACGTGAAGGCGGCGGCCGAGTTCGGCATCAGCACCACCTTCGGCTTCTGGGACTGGGTGGGCGGCCGCTATTCGCTGTGGTCGGCGGTCGGGCTGCCGATCGCGCTGGCCATCGGCGCCGACAACTTCCGCGCGCTGCTGGCCGGCGCGCACGCGATGGACCGGCACTTCGCGCAGGCGCCGCTGGAGCGCAACCTGCCGGTGCTGCTGGGCCTGCTCGACGTCTGGTACCGCAACTTCCACGGCTTCACCAGCCGCAGCGTGGCGCCGTACCACCAGGGCCTGAGGCGCCTGCCGGCCTACCTGCAGCAGCTGGAGATGGAAAGCAACGGCAAGCGCGTCGACCTCGACGGCGAGCCGCTGCCCTTCGCCACCAGCCCGGTGGTGTGGGGCGAGCCCGGCACCAACGGCCAGCACGCCTACTTCCAGATGCTGCACCAGGGCACCGACGTGATCCCGGTCGAGTTCATCGCTCGTGCAAGCACGGCCGACGCACGCGCCTGCGCCGAGCGGCACACACGAAGCTGCTGGCCAACGGCCTGGCGCAGAGCGCAGGCGCTGATGCTGGGCAAGACGCCGACGCAGGCGCTGACCGAGAAGGCGCCCACGGCATCGCAGACGCATCGACGCACAGACGTGCTGGCGCGCCACCGCAGCTTCCCCGGCAACCGGCCGAGCACCACGCTGCTGCTGGAGCGGCTGACGCCGCGCAGCCTGGGCGCGCTGATCGCGCTGTACGAGCACCGCGTGTTCACCAGCGGCGCGCTGTGGGGCATCAACAGCTTCGACCAGTGGGGCGTGGAGCTCGGCAAGGCGCTGTGCGCCGACCTGCTGCCGCGCTTCGCACCGGACAGCGACCTCGACTGGGCTCGATGCCTCGACGGCCGGCCTGCTTCAACGATTGCGGAGCAATAGATGACCATGACCCTCCACCCCGTGCTCGCCGCGGTCACCGACCGCATCGACAACGCAGCGCGGCGACCCGCGCCGACTATCTCGCCCGCCTGGAGGCAGCCGCAGCAAGGGCCCGCTGCGCAACGCGCTGGGCTGCACCAACCTCGCCCACGGTTTCGCCGCGGCGCCCGGCCGGCGACAAGATCATGCTGCGCGAGAGCCGGCAGCCCAACGTGGCAATCGTGTCGTCGTACAACGACATGCTGTCGGCGCACCAGCCGTTCGAGCGCTTCCCCGAGATCATCAAGCGGGCTGCGCGCGAGGCCGGCGCCACCGCGCAGTTCGCCGGCGGCGTGCCGGCGATGTGCGACGGCGTCACGCAGGGCGAGCCGGGCATGGAGCTGTCGCTGTTCAGCCGCGACGTGATCGCGCTGGCGACTGCCGTCGGCGCTGTCGCACAACATGTTCGACGCCGTGCTGTGCCTGGGCGTGTGCGACAAGATCGTGCCGGGCCTGTTGATCGGCGCACTGCAGTTCGGCCACCTGCCGGTGATCTTCGTGCCCGGCGGACCGATGCCGAGCGGGCTGTCCAACGACGAGAAAGCGCGCGTCCGGCAGCGTTTTGCCAAGGGCGAGGTCGGCCGCGATGCGCTGCTCGAATCGGAGGCGCGGTCGTATCACAGCCCGGGCACCTGCACCTTCTACGGCACCGCCAACAGCAACCAGATGCTGATGGAGGTGATGGGCCTGCACCTGCCGGGCGCCGCGTTCGTCAACCCCAACACACCGCTGCGCGATGCGCTGACCGCGGCCGCGGCGACGCGGGCGGTGGCGATCAGCGCGCTCGGCGCCGAGTACACGCCGATCGGCCGCGTCGTCGACGAGCGGGCGGTGGTCAACGGCATCGTCGGCCTGCTGGCCACCGGCGGCTCGACCAACCACACCATCCACCTGGTCGCCATCGCCCGCGCCGCGGGCATCGTCATCAACTGGGACGACTTTCGCGATCTGTCCGACGTCGTCCCGCTGGTGGCGCGCGTCTACCCCAACGGCAAGGCGGACGTGAACCAGTTTCACGCCGCAGGCGGCATGGGCTACGTGATCGGCGAGCTGCTCGACGCGGAGCTGCTGCACGGCGACGTGACCACGGTGGCCGGCAAGGGCGGTCTGCACCGCTATCGCGAGGAACCGACTTTGCAGGACGGCCAGCTCGCCTGGCACGCTGCACCGCAAGTCAGCCGCGATGCCAGCGTGCTCGCACCGGCCAGCGCGCCGTTCAGTGCCGATGGGGGTTTGAAGCTGCTGGTCGGCAACCTGGGCCGCGCCGTCATCAAGACCTCGGCGGTGAAAGCCGAGCACCGGGTGGTGCTGGCACCGGCGATCGTGTTCGACAACCAGGAGGCTGTGATGGCCGCGTTCGACCGCGGCGAATTGCAGCGTGATTTCGTCGCGATCGTTCGCTACCAGGGGCCGCGTGCCAACGGCATGCCCGAATTGCACAAGCTCACGCCGTTGCTGGGCGTGCTGCAGGACCAGGGGTTCCATGTGGCGCTGGTGACCGACGGCCGCATGTCGGGTGCGTCGGGCAAGGTGCCGGCGGCGATCCACGTGACGCCGGAGTGCCTGGCCGGTGGCACGCTGGCACGGGTGCGCAGCGGCGACATGATTCTTCTCGATGGCGACAACGGCTTGCTGCAGGCCCAGGTCGCCGACGCCGTGTGGCAGGCCCGGCAGCCCGAGGTCGCGGACTTGAGCGACTACCACCACGGTATGGGGCGCGAGCTGTTCGCGGCGTTTCGCGCCAATGCACTGGGCGCAGAGGAGGGTGCGGTGACGTTCAACGCGTGGGAGCCGCAAGGCATACGCGCCGCCGGCCCCGTGCCCCCTGTCCACGACCACTTCGTCTTCACGCCAGAAAGCACCGCATGAAAAACGTTCTCGAGCTGATGCGCATCGGGCCGGTGATTCCGGTCATCGTCATCGACCACATCGAGCATGCGGTGCCGCTGGCCAGGGCCTTGGTGGCCGGCGGCGTTCGCGTGCTCGAGGTCACGCTGCGCACGCCAGTCGCGCTGCAGGCCATCCGCGCCATCGCCTCCGAGGTCGCCGGCGCCGTCGTCGGCGTCGGCACGATCACGCGCGCACAAGACTTCGTGCAAGCGATCGAGGCGGGCGCCGTGTTCGGCGTCAGCCCTGGTCTGACGCCCGAGCTGGTGGCCGGTGCGCGCGACAATGGCCTGCCGTTGCTGCCCGGCGTGATGACGCCGTCGGATGTCATCGCTGCACGCGCCGCAGGATTCACCGAGATGAAGCTGTTTCCTGCGCAGCAGGCCGGTGGCATCGGCATGCTCAAGGCGATGGGCGGACCGTTCCCCGATGTGACCTTCTGCCCCACCGGTGGCATCACCGCCGCGACGGCCGCCGACTTTCTGGCCCTGCCCAATGTCGCCTGCGTCGGCGGTTCGTGGCTGACGCCTCCCGAGGCCGTGGCAGCAGGCGATTGGGAACGCGTCACGAGCGTGGCGCGCGACGCGGCGCGCCTGCATCGACCCGCGTCTTGACGCAAGGTCGTTCAGACATCCGATTAGCCGCTGGCAAAACAACGGACCCCCTCGCGCATGCCGCAAGTCTCTTCGTTCGACCTGCTTCTCTTCGGAGGCACCGGCGACCTCGCGATGCGCAAGCTGGTGCCCGCGTTGTACTACCGCCATCGAGACGGCGACCTGCCGGCGCATGGCCGCATCATCGCGTTGGCTCCGCAGAGCCTGACTCGCGGCGACTTCATCGCCCAGGTGAAGGCCAGCTTCGACCAGTTCGTTCCCGCCACGCACAGGGACCCGGCCGCCTTCGGTGCTTTTGTCCAACGACTGGACTACAAAAAGGCCGACGCCAACGAAGCGCAAGACTTCACGGCCCTGGCGCAGGCACTGAAGGATTCGCCGGCTGACGTGCGCGTCTTCTTTCTGTCGACGGCACCGCAGTTCTTCGCGCCCATCTGCAAGAACCTGGCGAACGCCGGGCTGATCAGCGCCAACTCGCGGGTGGTGCTGGAGAAGCCCCTGGGACGCGACCTGGCCTCCGCGCAGCAGATCAACGAAGACGTCGGCAGCGTCTTCGCCGAACCGCAGATCTTTCGCATCGACCACTATCTGGGCAAGGAGCCGGTGCAGAACCTGCTCGCGCTGCGCTTCGCCAACGCGCTGCTGGAACCGCTGTGGAACCGCACCTGGGTCAGCAACGTGCAGATCACGCTCGCCGAGCAGGTGGGCGTGGAGGCGCGCGGCGATTTCTACGACCGCACCGGTGCGTTGCGCGACATGGTGCAAAACCACCTGCTGCAACTGTTGTGCATCGTGGCCATGGAGCCGCCCACATCCATCGCACCGGATGCGGTGCGCGACGAGAAGCTGAAGGTGCTGCGCGCGCTCGTTCCATTCTCGCTGGCCGATGTGACCGCGCGTACGGTGCGTGGCCAATATCGTGCGGGGATGATCGATGGCGTGCCGGTGCCGGGCTATCTCGAGGAAACCGGCATTCCGGCCGACAGCCGCACCGAGACCTACGTGGCCATTCGTGCGCAGCTCGAGAACTGGCGCTGGTCCGGCGTGCCGTTCTACCTGCGCACCGGCAAGCGAATGGCCGAGCGTGTCGCGGAGATCGTGGTGAACTTCCGCTCGGTGCCGCATTCGATCTTTCCGTCCCCGGGCAAGGAATCGCTTGGCAACCGCCTGGTCATTCAGCTTCAGCCGGAGGAGGGACTGCGGCTCTTCCTGATGGCCAAGGTGCCGGGCGACACGATGAACCTCAAGCAGGTCGGCCTGAACCTCGACTTCGCCGAGCAGTTCAGGCAGCGACCGATGGAAGCCTACGAACGGCTGTTGCTCGATGCTGTGCGCGGCAAGCTCACCCTCTTCATGCGCCGCGACGAACTGGACGCCGCTTGGACCTGGTGTGAACCCATTCTCGACGGTTGGCAAGCCTGCGATGAAGCACCGCGGCCCTACGGCGCCGGGTCGTGGGGCCCTGCAGCTTCCAGCGCATTGGTGGGCCGTGACGGCGCGGCATGGCGCGAGGAATCCTGAGCCTGCCCGGTGCCGCTCGAGTAGTCTACTGGTGCGGCTGACGCCGCAGCGCGGCATCGGGCGGACAGATGTCGCAGCAAGACGCGCGCGCCGGCCGGGTTGGTCGCACACGGCACATCGTGCACGTCGCAGGCGCGCACCAGGGCGTTGATGTCGGGCTCGTGCGGCTGCGGAGTCATCGGATCCCGCAGAAAGATCACCATGTCCACCGCTCCGGTCGACAGCCTGGCACCGATCTGCAGGTCGCCACCGAGCGGCCCGCTGAGCAGACACTCGACATCGAGCCCGACTTCGTCGCGCAGGCGACTGCCCGTGGTGCCGGTGGCCATCAACAGATGGCCACGCAGCGCGGGCGCGAATTCGCGCGCGATCTCGACGATGGCGCTCTTCATCTGGTCGTGGGCGATGAGCGCGATGTTCATGGGTTCAGTGTCTCCAGGGCCGCCCGCATCACGGCTGCGTTGAACCGGCACCCAAGGCGTACGTTGCACCGCTATCCGTCGCTCTGGGCAGCATTGTGCTGCGTGCTCTGCGCTGGTCCACCGAGCAAGAAGTCAGCCTTCTCGTTCAGACATGCACTTCTCGGACACGGGCCTGGATTTTGGAAGCCTCCAATATCCGTCCGGCAACGAAAAAGGCCATGCATTTCTGCAAGGCCTTGATTTTTCTAGTCTTTCTGGCTCCCCGACCTGGGCTCGAACCAGGGACCTACGGATTAACAGGCTGGGCGTCGATCGGCCCGCTAACCCGCATGAATGCTCGTTTCTTGGGGTTGGCGTTTCCAATACTTCTTGGTCATTTCGCTCAAAGATGGCGCCGAATGTGCCCAGATCGCCCTCTGGATATTGGAAGCATTCATGGCTGGTCACTCACTTGTCCGATTGATGGATTCGCGCTATCAAGCCCTGATGTTGATCGCAGGTGCTTGTGGCATGTCGCCCAAGGCCTTCGCGCCTGATTCACGAACCCTAGGGGGCCAGCTCGACCGTCTTGCCCGACGAATTTCTACCGAAATTCGTCGGGCTGCCTGGCGACCAAGGTACAGATGGGAATGGCCGGGAATGTCGCTGTCCGGCCAGAGGACTGCGAGCGCATCGTCTGGTGCGCCCGGTCCGCCGTGACCTGCGAACCTTAAGGGTCGAACCGGTTGACCTGCTCGACGGATCTCAGCCGAAATTCGCCGCGCTGCTTGGCCACCAGAGGGCAGATTGGGAGTGGTCGGGAATGTCGCTGTCTGCGGTCGGGCCAGGGGCGGAACTACGAGCGCATCATTCCGAGTCTGCGTCCGCGTGCAGACGAATGACCGCTTCGCGAAGCCACTGGTTCGCTGGATCCTTGTGCAACTTGGCGTGCCAGAAAAGGCTGATCGCGATCTCGGGAAGCTTTGCGGGGTGGGGCAAGTAGGCGAGGTCAAAGGGCAGGCCTGATGACCTCGTCCTGATCACTTCGGCCAATCGCGTTGCGCTGACACGCCATTGCGACTGCGCACGCCAGCCGTTTCCAATGAGTTCAACCAGCCTTGCTCAACGGAGACGAACCCATGACACCCTCATTCACGCGGCGCGCGTTCGCCGTCGCCCTGGCGATGTCCGCCACCCACGCGGTGTTCGCGCAGGACGCGTCCGCCTATCCGAGCCAATCGCTGCGCATCATCGTCCCGTACCCCGCCGGCGGCGCTACCGACACGCTGGCGCGTTTGGTCGCCACCAAGCTGCAGGAGTCTTGGCGGCAGACGGTGGTGGTGGAAAACAAGCCCGGCGCTTCCGGCACGATCGGCAACGACATGGTGGCCAAGGCGCCGCGCGACGGGCACACGATCCTGCTCGCGATTACGGCGATCGTGCAGGTGCCGGCGCTGATGCCGAAGCTGCCCTACGACGTGCTGAAGGACCTACAGCCCCTGGTGCAGGTGGCCACCACGAATTCGGTCTTCCTGGTGCCCGCGTCCGCGCCGGCCGGCACGCTGAAGGAGTTCGTCGCGCTGGCGAAGATGAACCCGGGCAAGTACAACTACGGCTCTTACGGCATCGGGACGTCGTCGCACATCCAGGGCTCGCTGCTGAACCTGCAGGCAGGCGTGGACCTGGCGCACGTGCCGTACAAGGGCGCCGCGCCGCTGCTGCAGGATCTGCGCGGCGGGCAGTTGTCGTCGGCGTTCATCGACATGGCCACGGTCCGGCCGCACCTCGAGTTCGTGAAGGCACTCGCGGTGACCGGTCCCCAGCGCAACAAGACGCTGCCCACCGTGCCGACGTTCGCGGAGCTCGGCTTCCACTCTTTCGAGCCGGTCGGCTGGTTCGGCCTCTTCATGCCCGCCGGGGTTCCGGCACCGATCGCCGCCAAGTTCACCGCCGAGGCGAGTCGCATCCTGCATCTGCCCGACGTGGTGGCGCGCATCGAGTCGCTCGGCATGACGCCGGGCGAGCTGAAGGGTGACGAGTTCGCAAACGTCGTCAAGTCGGATGCGGCGGTGTACGCCCGCATCATCAAGGACGCCAACATCCGGCTGGAATGACCGTGACGATCAAGCGAAAGGCCTGCATCGCGGGCGCCTGGGAGCATCCGCTGCGCAAGGCGCCCGACAAGACCACGGCGCAGCTGCACTACGAATGCGCCCGCGGCGCACTGGCCGACGCCGGGCTCGAGTTCAAGGACGTCGACGGCTACTTCTGCGCCGGCGATGCGCCCGGGTTCGGCATGCTCGGCATGGTCGACTACCTGGGCCTGCGCGTGCGCCATGTCGACTCCACAGAGACCGGCGGCTCGTCCTACCTCATCCATGTGTCCCATGCGGCGCAGGCCATCGCGGCCGGCCATTGCGACGTCGCACTCATCACGCTCGCCGGGCGGCCACGCTCCGAGGCGGCCAGCGGCGTCGCCGCGGCGGCGCGGCCCAACGTGCCCGAGGTGCCGTTCGAGGCGCCGTATGCGCCCGTCACGCTCAACGCCTATGCGCTGGTGGCGATGCGCCACATGCATCAGTTCGGGACCACGGCCGAACAGCTCGCCTGGGTCAAGGTCGCGGCGTCGCACCATGCGCAGCACAACCCGCACGCGATGCTGCGCGAGGTGGTCACCGTGGACGACGTGCTGGCTTCGCCGCTGGTGTCCGACCCGCTGCACAAGCTCGACTGCTGCGTCGTCAGCGATGGCGGCGGCGCGCTCGTCGTCGTGCGGCCGGAGATCGCGCGTAGCCTCAAGCGGCCGCTGGTGAGCGTGCTGGGCGCCGGCGAGGCCGTGAAGGGGCAGGGCGGCGGGCGCGTGGACCTCACCTACTCGGCGACGGCCTGGTCGGGCCCGAAAGCCTTCGAGGAGGCGGGCGTGTCGCCGCAGGACATCCGCTACGCCTCCATCTACGACAGCTTCACGATCACGGTGCTGATGCAACTCGAGGACCTGGGCTTCTGCGCCAAGGGCGAGGGCGGCCGCTTCGTCGCCGACGGCAACCTGATCGCCGGGGTCGGCCGCCTGCCGGTCAACACGGACGGCGGAGGCCTGTGCAACAACCACCCGAGCAACCGCGGCGGCATCACCAAGGTGATCGAAGCGGTGCGCCAGCTGCGCGGCGAAGCGCATCCCAAGGTGCAGGTGCCCGGCTGCGAACTCGCGCTGGTCAACGGCACCGGTGGCCTGCTGGGCACGCGCCACGGCAGCGCCACTTTGATCCTGGGCCGGGAGTGAACCCATGACGATGATTCCCGACCGCACCCTGCCGGCCCCGATCGTCGACAGCTTCACCGCGCCGTTCTGGCAGGCAGCTTCCGAGGGCCGCTTGCTGATCAAGCGCTGCAAGGCGTGCGGCGAGGCGCATTGGTATCCGCGACCTTTCTGCCCGCATTGCGGCAGCGACCACACCGAGTGGGTGCCGGCGAGCGGAAGCGGCACGATCTACAGCTTCACCGTCACGCGCAAGGCCGGCCCGGTGCCGTACGTGCTGGCCTACGTGACGCTCGACGAAGACGTGACGGTGCTGACCAACCTGGTCGATGCGGAGATGGAGGCGCTGCACATCGGTCAGCGCGTGAACGTGACCATCCGCCAGGCCGAGGGTGGCGGCGCGGTGCCGGTGTTCAGGCCCGCCGCCCCATGAGCCCGAGCGAGCCGCCGTTGCGCGGCGTGCGCGTGCTCGACCTCACCCGGTTGCTGCCGGGGCCGGTGTGCACGCAGCATCTCGCCGACCTCGGCGCCGATGTCGTCAAGGTCGAAGACACCGGCGCGGGCGACTATGCGCCGCCCGCGCTGCGCGCGATCGTCAACCGCAACAAGCGCGGCCTGCAGCTCGACCTGAAGCAGCCCGAAGGCGCCGAGGCCTTGCTGCGCCTGGCGCGCGATGCCGACGTGCTGATCGAAGGCTTTCGCCCCGGCGCGATGGCGGGGCTGGGTCTGGGCTACGACACGGTGGCGGCTGTCAACCCTCGCATCGTCTACTGCAGCCTCACCGGCTACGGCCAGAGCGGCCCCTACCGCGACAGGCCGGGGCACGACCTCAACTACTGCGGGCACGCCGGCGTGGCCGATCAGATCGGCGTCGACGCGGACACGCCGGCACTGTCGAACCTGCCGATCGCCGACCTGATGGGCGGTGCGCTCAGCGCCGCCATGGGCATCCTCGCCGCGCTGTTCGATGCCGCGCGCACCGGCCGCGGCCGCCATCTCGACATCGCGATGGCCGACGGTGCGCTGGCGCATGCGGTGATGCCGCTCGCGACGCTGGCCGCGCACGGCAGCACGCGGCGCGCCGGCGGCGACACGCTCACCGGCGGCCTGGCCTGCTACGGCCAGTACCGCACGGCGGACGACCGCTTCGTCGCCGTCGGCGCGCTGGAGCGCAAGTTCTGGGACGCGTTGTGCGACGTGATCGAGCGCGCCGATCTCAAGCCGCTGCACCGCACCGGCGATGCGACCGTCGAGAGCGCGGGTGCGCGACGAGCTCGCGGCGATCTTCGGCGCAAAACCGCTCGCACATTGGGAGGCGCGCTTCGCTCGCGCCGACTGCTGCGTCTCGCCGGTGCAAACGCTCGAAGAAGCGCTGGCCGACCCGCACTTCCGCGCGCGCGGCATGGTGGTCGACAGCGTGCATCCGACCATCGGTGCGCTGACGCAGGTCGCGTGTCCCGTCAAGATGACGCGCTACGGGTTCGAGCTGCGCCGCCACGCGCCGCGGCCCGGCGAGCACACGGTCGAGCTGCTGCGCGAGGCCGGTTGCAGCGACGTGACGATCGCCGCTTGGCTGCAGAAGGGCGTGGCACGCGCGACGTAGCATTGGCGGCGTGACCAGCCACACCATCGCGATCCACCACGTCGAGCAGGTGCTGCAGGGTGCCGTGCGACGAGGTGCCGCCACCGGGCCGCTGCTGCAGCGCGCCGGCATCCCGGCCGCCTTGATGGAAGCGCCGCTCGCGCGCGTCTCGCAGGAGCAGTACGCGCGCCTGTTGCGCGTCGTGCAGCGCGCGCTGCGCGACGAGTTCTGGGGCCTGTGCAGCCGGCCGCTGCCGCTGGGCAGCTTCGCGCAGTGCTGCCGGCTGCTGATCCACACGCCCACCGTGGCCGTGGCGCTGCGCGTGGGCTTTCGCTACTTCCACGGCGAGCTGCCCGACTTCGTCGCGCGCCTGGGCGTGGCCGACGGTGTGGCGAGCGTGCGCCTGGTGACCTCGCTGCCACCCGAGCCGGCGCTTCTGTACGCCGAGCGCACGTTCCTGTTCTTCACCTTCGGGCTTGCGTCGTGGCTGGCGGCGCGGCGCATCCCGCTGCTGGGTGTCGACTACCGCGATTCGGCGCCGCCGAATGTCGCCGATACCGCGCGCGCGTTCCAGGCCAAGGTGCGCTACGGGCAGCCGCACTTCGGCCTGTCGTTCGACGCGCGCTGGCTGCAGCTGCCGGTGGTGCAGAACGCGCAGAGCCTGCGCGAATTCCTGCAGCAGGCGCCGGCCAACCTGGTGGTGAAGTACCGCGACAAGACCAGCGTCACCGAGCGCATCCGCCGGCTGCTGCGCAGCCACCTGCGCGGCGAGATGCCCTCGCTGGACCAGGTCGGCAGCGTGCTGGGCATGACGCCGCAGACGCTGCGCCGCCGCCTGCGCGAAGAGGGCCAGGGTTTCCAGTCGCTGAAGGACAACCTGCGGCGCGATGCGGCGATCGAGTACCTCGCGCGGCCCGACATGACGCTGCTCGACATCGCCGATCAGCTCGGCTTCTCCGAGGCGAGCACCTTCCACCGCGCCTTCAAGACGTGGACCGGCGTCGCGCCGGGCGAGTACCGCCAGCGCCACCGCTGAGGTCGGACGCGCGAGTCCGGAAGGAGCCGCACGCCTACCGAAGGCCCGAGTGCGGTTTCACGCGCGAGGGCTGGAACTTTGCGCCAATCGGATTGGCGGCAATGGTCATTGCCGCTGCCATCCGGCGCCGGCATCCTGAGGACCATGCAAACAGGAGCCGTCGTGAAGCGCAACGTCCATGTCGTCGGGGTCGGAATGATCCCTTTCACCAAACCCGGGGCCAGCGACCCGTACACCGTGATGGGCGCGCGCGCAGCCACGGCCGCGCTGAAGGATGCCGGTGTCGACTACGGCCTCGTGCAGCAGGCCTATGTCGGTTATGTCTATGGCGACTCCACCGCGGGCCAAGCCGCCGTGTACGGCGTGGGCCTGACCGGCATCCCGGTGTTCAACCTCAACAACAACTGCGCCACCGGATCGAGTGCGCTGTTCCTGGCGCGCCAGGCCGTGGCAAGCGGTGCGGTCGAATGCGCGCTCGCGCTCGGCTTCGAGCAGATGCAGCCCGGCGCGCTGAAGGGTGCGTACGACGACCGGCCGTCGCCGGTGGCGCGCTTCGCCGACACGATGATCGGGCTGCAGGGCTGGGACGACAAGGCACCGCGCGCGGCACAGTTCTTCGGCGGCGCCGGGCGCGACTACATCGAGCAGCACGGCATCCGGCGCGACACCTTCGCCCGCATCTCGGTGAAGGCGCGCCAGCACGCCGCGCGCAATCCGTTCGCGGTGTTCCGCAACACAGTCACGCTCGACGAGGTGCTCGCCGCGCCGATGGTGTTCGACCCGCTGACCCGGCTGCAGTGCTGCCCGCCGACCTGCGGTGCCGCCGCGGCGATCGTCTGCTCCGAGGATTTCGCGCGCCGCCACGGGCTCGACGCCAGCGTGCGCATCGCCGCGCAGGCCATGACCACCGACACGCCGAGCACCTTCGACAGCGGCGACATGCGCAAGGTCGTCGGCTACGACATGGCGCGCGCCGCGGCGACCCAGGTCTACGAGGCGGCAGGCATCGGCCCCGAAGCCCTCGACGTGGTCGAGCTGCACGACTGCTTCACCGCCAACGAGCTGATCAGCTACGAGGCGCTGCAGCTCACGCCCGAGGGCACGGCCGAGAAATTCATCCTCGACGGCGACAACACCTACGGCGGGCGCGTGGTCACCAATCCATCGGGCGGGCTGCTGTCGAAAGGCCATCCGCTCGGCGCGACCGGGCTCGCGCAGTGCGCCGAGCTGGTGTGGCAGCTGCGCGGCCAGGCCGAGCAGCGCCAGGTCGAAGGCGCGCGGCTGGCGCTGCAGCACAACCTCGGCCTCGGCGGCGCGTGCGTCGTGACGCTGTACGAGAAGTGAAGAGTCCAATGATCGACCGCCGCCACATCGGCCACGTGCTGCCGGCGTTCACGGTGGCTGTCGAAGCAGGCCGCCTGCGTTTCTTCGCCAAGGCGACCGGCAACACCGACCCCGTCTACATCGACGAAGCCGCGGCACGGGATGCCGGTCATCCCCACCTGCCGGTGCCGCCGACGTTCTTCTTCTGCCTGGAAATGGAACAACCGAACCCCGCCGCGATGCGCGAGCTGCTCGGCATCGACTACCGCCGCATCCTGCACGGCGAGCAGCACTTCCGCTACCACGCGATGGCCCACGCCGGTGACCGGTTGAGGTTCGAGCCGCGCGTCGCGGACATCTACGACAAGAAGGGCGGTGCACTGGAGTTCGTGTTGCGCGAGACGATGGTCACCAACCAGCACGGGGCCCTGGTCGCCGAGATGAAGTGTTTGACGGTGGTGCGCCATGGCTGAGCTGAACTTCGACGACGTGCAGGTCGGCACGCAGCTGCCTTTGCTGCAGACCGAACCGATCAGCCGCCTGACGCTCGCGCTGTACTGCGGCGCCTCAGGCGACCACAACCCGATCCACGTCGACAGCGATTTCGCGCGTGCCGCGGGAATGGACGACGTGTTCGCGCACGGCATGCTGGGCATGGCGTACCTCGCCCGGCTCGTCGCCGGTTGGGTGCCGCAGCGTGCGATCCGCGCATTGAGCTCACGCTTCGTCGCGATAACCCATGTGCACGACCGCATCACCTGCAGCGGCTCCGTGGTCGAGAAGCTGGCGGAACGGCAGGTGCGGCTGGCGCTGACGGCGCTGGACCAGCGCGGCATCGTCAAGCTGGCCGGCGAGGCCATCGTGGAGTTGGCATGACCTGGCTGACAGAGGATGTCGTGGCGTTGCGCGACAACGTGCGCAAGGTCTTCGAGCGCGAGTTCGCGCCGCTCGAGGAACGCTGGCGCCGCCAGCACCTGGCCGACCGCAGCGTCTGGCGCCGGGCCGGCGAGATGGGGCTGCTGTGCACCAGTATTCCCGAGGCGTATGGCGGCGCGGGCGGCACGTTCGCGCACGAGGCTGTGGTGGCCTACGAGCAGGGACGGGCCCTCGTCAACAGCTTCAGCATCAACGTGCACAGCGGCATCGTCGCGCACTATCTGCTGGCATACGGCAGCGAGGCGCAGAAGCAACGCTGGCTGCCGAAGATGGCCGCCGGCGAGCTGGTGGCCGCGATCGCGATGAGCGAGCCCGGTGCCGGCAGCGACCTGCAGGCCGTGCGAACGAGCGCACGGCGCGACGGCGACGAGTACGTGATCGACGGCGCCAAGACCTTCATCACCAATGGCCACCATGCCGACCTGGTGTGCGTGGCCGTGAAGACCGATCCCGCACGCGGGTCGAAGGGCGTGTCGCTGCTGATGGTCGAGACGGCCGACCTGCGCGGCTTTCGCCGCGGCCGCCTGCTGGAGAAGATCGGCCAGCACGGGCTCGACACCGCGGAGCTGTTCTTCGACGGCGTGCGCGTGCCGGCGGCGAACCTGCTCGGCGATGAAGAGGGTCAGGGCTTCAGGCAACTGATGCAGCAGCTGCCGCGCGAGCGGCTGCTGATCGCGGTCGGCGCCACGGCGATGATGCAGCGCGCGATCGACGAGACGCTGGCCTACGTCGCGCAGCGCCAGGTGTTCGGCGAGCCGCTGCTGGCGATGCAGAACACCCGCTTCAAGCTGGCCGAATGCCAGACCGACGCGACGATCGCGCAGACCTTCGTCGACGCGTGCATCGAGCGCCAGCTCGCCGGCACGCTCGACGTGCCGACCGCCGCGATGGCCAAGTGGTCGACGACCGACAGGCTGTGCCGCGTGGTCGACGAATGCCTGCAGCTGCACGGCGGCTACGGCTACATGACGGAGTACCCGATCGCGCGGCATGTATGCCGACGCGCGGGTGCTGCGCATCCTCGGGGGCGCCAACGAGATGATGAAGGAGCTGATCGCTCGCTCGATGGAGCGCAGCGCATGACGACGGCCGGCAGCCTCTGGAGTCGCCTGGCGGAGTCCGCGCACCGCTTTCCGGACAAGGCCTGCAGTGCGGTTCTACGGCAACGTGCTGTTCGTATGGCGACCTGGTCGACCAGGCCGAGGCGCTCGCCGGCTGGCTGCAGCGCACGGCCCACGTGAGGCAGGGTGATCGCGTGCTGTTGTTCAGCCAGAACTGCCCGCAGTTCATCGTCGCGACCTACGCGGTGCTGCGTGCCGACGCGGTGGTCGTGCCGGTGAACGCGATGTGGACGGCCGACGAAGTGGCGCATGTCGTCGACGACAGCGGCGCGCAGGTGGCGCTGGTCGCGCACGAGCTCGCTGACCGCCTGCGGCCGAGCCTGGAGCGCGGCGCCTTGCGTAACGCGCTCGTGATCGACTACGCCGATGCGTTGACAGCCGACAGCGACCCTGTGGTGCCGCCGTCGATTGCCGAACGGCACGCGCCGCTCCGCGATCCGCGGTTCACGCGGTGGCGCGACGCGTTGCGCGCGCAGGAGCCACCGCTGCCGCACCGCGCGACAGCGCACGACCTGGCCGTGCTGCCCTACACGTCGGGCACCACCGGCCGCCCGAAGGGCTGCATGCACACCCACGGCACGCTGCAGGCGGCCAACCGTGCCTCGGTCGAGTGGCGCGGCCTGACCCCTGCCGCGGTGTTCCTCGGCATCGCGCCGCTGTTCCACGCGCTCGGCATGCAGAACGGCATGCACCTGCCCTTGATGCTCGGTGCCACCGTCGTGATGCTGCCGCGCTGGGACCGCGATGCCGCGCTGGCGCTGATCGAGCGCCACCGCGTCACCAGCTGGGCGGCGCCGCCGGCGATGCTGATCGACTTCTTCGCCAACCCGGCCGTCACGCCCGAGAAGGTGAGCAGCCTTGCGCTCGTGCACGGCGGCAGCGCCCCGATGCCGAACGCGGTGGCCGAAGCGATGAAGACGCGCTTCGGCATCACCTACAACGAGGGCTACGGCATGACCGAGACCGCGTCGTTCCTGCACGCCAATCCGCTGCAGCGTCCGAAGCTCGGCTCGCTGGGCGTGCCCGGGCCGGGCGTCGACTCGCGCATCGTCGATCCGGTCACGCTGCAGCAGCTGCCGCGCGGTGAAGTGGGCGAGATCGTCACCCATGCGCCGCAGGTGATGAAGGGCTACTGGAACCAGCCGCAGGCCACCGCCGAAGCGTTCGTCGAGATCGACGGCCGGCGCTTCCTGCGCACCGGCGACCTGGCCTGTGTCGACGAGGACGGCTACTTCTGTCATGAAGGACAGGCTCAAGCGGATGATCAGCGTGTCGGGCTACAAGGTGTGGCCGGCCGAGGTGGAGAACACCTTGTACAGCCACCCGGCCGTGCACGAGGCCTGCGTGATCGCGACGCGCGATGCACGCCAGGGCGAAGCCGTGAAGGCGCTGGTCGTGCTCAAGCCCGGGGCGTCGCTCGACAGCGCCGAGCTGATCGGGTGGTGCCGCGAAGCGATGGCCGTCTACAAGGCGCCGCGCTTCGTCGAGTTCGTCGACCAGCTTCCCAAATCGAACACCGGCAAGATCCTGTGGCGCGAGCTGCAGCAAAGGGAGAACGCATGAACGACGCGGTTCTCTATGACGTCGTCGAGGGCGTTGCGACTGTCACGCTGAACCGGCCGGCACGCAAGAACGCACTCGACGAAGACGTGCGTGCCGGGCTCGCGCGGTGCATCGCCGACATCGAATCCGACCGCGCGGTGCGCTCGGTCGTGCTCACCGGATCGGGCGGCGCGTTCTGCGCCGGCGGCGACCTGCGGGGCATCCGGTCGGCCGAGCTCGACAACGACGGTTGGCGCGAACGCATGAAGAGCGCGCACGCCTGGCTCGCGCGCCTGCTGAGCCTGGACCGTGCGGTCGTGGCAGCGATCGACGGCCCGGCCTTCGGCGCCGGCTTCAGCCTCGCGCTGGCGGCCGACTTCATCGTCGCATCGCCACGTGCGCGCTTTTGCCTGTCGTTCATGCGGCTCGGCCTGGTGCCCGACTTCGGCGCGCTGCACACGCTGCCGCGCATCGTCGGCGTGCAGCGCGCGAAGGAGTTGATGCTGTCGGCGCGCGAAGTGCCGGCCGACGAGGCGCGAGCGCTGGGCATCGTGTACGAGCTCGTGCCGCAAGACCAGGTGCTGCGGCGCGCGCAGGCGCTCGCGGCGAGCTTCGTGCAGGCCTCGCCGCTGGCGGTGAGCCTCGTCAAGCGCACGCTCGCCGCGGGTCCGGCCGACCTGCACACGATGCTCGAGATGGAAGCCGACGCGCAGGCCCTGTGCTTCGGCAGCGCGCCGCACAAGGCGGCGGTGGCCCGTTTTCTGGACAAACAACCGGCCCTGTTTCAGTGGCCGACAGGAGATTGAGACATGAGCAGCATGATGGAAGGCAAGGTCGTGATCGTCACCGGCGCCGGCGGCGGCATCGGGCGCGACATCGCGCTGGCGATGGCGCATGAAGGTGCGAAGGTGATCGTCAACGACGTCGGCGCGTCGATGGAAGGCGTTGGGCACGACGTGGGCCCCGCGCAGCGCGTGGTCGACGAGATCCGCGCGGCTGGCGGCATGGCGGCCGCCAACACCGACAGCGTCGCCGACGCTGCGGCGGCAACCCGCATCGTGACGACGGCGCTCGACGCCTTCGGCCGCCTCGACGCGGTGATCAACAACGCGGGCATCCTGCGCGACCGTTTCTTCCACAAGATGAGCGTGGAGGAGTTCGACTCGGTCATCAAGGTGCACCTGTACGGCAGCTACTTCGTGAGCCGCGCTGCGGCCAACCACTTCAAGGAGCAGCAGTCCGGCGCGTTCGTGCACATGACCTCGACCTCCGGGCTGATCGGCAACTTCGGCCAGGCCAACTACGCGGCGGCCAAGCTCGGGATCATGGCGCTGTCGAAGTCGATCGCGCTCGACATGCACAAGTTCAACGTGCGCTCCAACTGCATCGCGCCCTTCGCGTGGAGCCGCATGATCGGCTCGATCCCGACCGAGACCGAGGCCGAGAAGGCGCGTGTCGAGCGCATGAAGCAGATGACGCCGGCCAAGATCGCGCCGCTCGCGGTCGCGCTGGCGAGCGACGCGGGCAACGACGTGACCGGCCAGGTCTTCGCGATCCGCAACAACGAGATCTTCCTGATGAGCCAGCCGCGCCCGATCCGCTCGGTGCACCGCGGCGAAGGCTGGACGCCGCAAACGGTGGCGCAGCACGCGCTGCCGGCCCTCAAGGGTTCGTTCTACGCGCTGGACCGCTCGTCGGACGTGTTCACCTGGGACCCGGTGTGACCTTGCCGGGAGCCAGGCCATGATCCGCGATACCGACACCTTGACCGCCCTGCTCGACACCGTGCGCCGCTTCGTGCGCGAGCGGCTGGTGCCGGCCGAAGAGATCGTCGCCGAGACCGACACGATCCCCGAGGACATCGTGCGCGACATGAAGGAGATGGGCCTCTTCGGCCTGACGATCCCCGAGTCGTACGGCGGACTGGGCCTCACGATGGAGGAAGAGGCGCTGGTGATGATCGAGCTGTGCCAGACGGCGCCGGCGTTCCGCTCGCTGATCGGCACCACGGTGGGCATCGGCTCGCAGGGCATCCTGATGGACGGCACGCCCGAGCAGAAGGACCGCTGGCTGCCGCGCCTCGCAAGCGGCGAGCTGATCGCGTCGTTCGCGCTGACCGAGCCCGAGTCGGGCTCGGACGCGGCGTCGATCCGTACCCGCGCCCGGCGCGACGGCGAACACTACGTGATCGACGGCACCAAGCGTTTCATCACCAACGCGCCCGAAGCCGGCATGTTCACGCTGATGGCGCGCACCGACCCCGAGAAGAAGGGCGCGGCGGGCATCACCGCGTTCATCGTCGACGCGAAGACACCCGGCATCTCGCTCGGGAAGATCGACCGCAAGATGGGGCAGAAGGGCGCCCACACCTGTGACGTGATCTTCGACGGTGTGCGCGTGCCGGCGGCCAATGTCATCGGCGGCGTCGAGGGCCGCGGCTTCAAGACCGCGATGAAGGTGCTCGACAAGGGCCGCATCCATATCGCGGCGGTGTGTGTCGGCGTGGCCGAGCGGCTGCTGCGTGACACGCTGCGCTACGCGATGGAGCGCAAGCAGTTCGGCCAGGCCATCGCCGAGTTCCAGCTCGTGCAGGCGATGCTCGCCGACAGCCGCACCGAGCTCTACGCGGCGCGCACGATGGTGATCGACGCGGCACGCCGACGCGATGCCGGCGACGACGTGAGCACCGAGGCGGCCTGCTGCAAGTACTACGCCTCGGAGATGGTCGGCCGGTGGCCGACCGCGCCGTGCAGATCCACGGCGGCGCGGGTTACGTGGCCGACAACGGCATCGAGCGCTACTACCGCGACGTGCGGCTGTTCCGCATCTACGAAGGCACGAGCCAGATCCAGCAGATCGTGATCGCGCGCGGCATGGTGAAGGAGGTACAGACATCATGACGAACGCGTTCGGTGCCTTCGCGCGCCTGCGCCTGCCGGTGATTGCGGCGCCGCTGTTCATCATCAGCACGCCCGCGCTGGTGATCGCGCAGTGCAGGGCCGGCATCGTGGGTTCGATGCCGGCGCTCAACGCACGTCCGCCCGAGTTGCTGGACGACTGGCTCGCCGAGATCACCGAGGCGCTGGCCGCGCACGACAGGGTGCATCCCGAGGCGCCGAGTGCACCGTTCGCCATCAACCAGATCGTGCACAAGAGCAACGACCGCCTCGAGCGCGACATGGCGTTGTGCGCGAAGTACAAGGTGCCGATCGTCATCACGAGCCTGGGCGCCCGTGCCGATGTCAACGACGCCGTGCACCGCTGGGGCGGCATCGTGCTGCACGACGTGATCGACGACCGCTACGCGCGCAAGGCCGTGGAGAAGGGCGCCGACGGGCTCATCGCGGTGGCCGCCGGGGCGGGAGGGCACGCGGGCACCACCAGCCCGTTCGCGCTCCTGCACGAGATCCGCCGCTGGCACCGCGGGCCCCTGGCCCTGTCGGGCGCCATCGCGACCGGCGACGCGGTACTCGCGGCGCAGGCGGCAGGCGCGGACTTCGCCTACATCGGCTCGGCCTTCATCGCAACGCGGGAGGCGGGCGCGGTCGACGGCTACAAGCAGATGGTGGTCGATGGCAGCAGCCGCGACATCGTCTACTCGAACCTCTTCACGGGGGTGCACGGCAACTACCTGCGCGCGTCGATCGCCCGCGCCGGGCTCGACCCCGATGCGCTGCCGGCGAGCGACCCGAGCGCGATGAACTTCGGCACCGACCGCAAGAAGCCGTGGAAGGACATCTGGGGCTGCGGCCAGGGCATCGCGGCGATCGACGCCGTCGTGCCGGCGGCGGACCTGGTGGCGCGGCTGCAGCACGAGTACCGGTCGGCACGGCAACGGCTGATCGCGGTGGAGGAACAGTGATGACGAGCGACCCCTTCGACTTCAAAGGCTGCACGGTGTTCGTCGCCGGCGGCAGCAGCGGCATCAACCTCGGCATCGCCGACGCCTTCGCGCGGCACGGCGCTTCGGTGGCGATCCTCAGCCGATCGCAGGAGCGCATCGACCAGGCGCTCGCCCAGTTGCGACGGCACGGCGGCGCAGCGCAAGGCTACAGCGCCGACGTGCGCGATGCCGCCGCGGTGGCCGATGCGCTGAAGCAAGCGCACGCGCGCTTCGGGCCGATCGACGTGCTGGTGTCGGGCGCGGCGGGCAACTTCCTCGCGCCGGCGCTCGGCATGTCGGCCAACGGCTTCAAGACGGTGGTCGATATCGACCTGCTCGGCGGCTTCAACGTGCTGCGCGGCGCGCACGAGTTCCTGCGCAAGCCGGGCGCGTCGGTCATCAGCATCTCGGCGTCGCAGGCCTTCGTGCCGACGCCGTACCAGGCGCATGTGTGCGCGGCCAAGGCGGGCGTCGACATGCTGACGCGCACGCTGGCGATGGAGTGGGGCGGCGACGGCATCCGCGTCAACTCGATCGTGCCGGGGCCGATCGAGGGCACCGAGGGCATCCGCCGGCTGGCGCCCAACGACGAGGAGCGTGCGCGCATGACTGCGCGCGTGCCGCTGCGCCGCTTCGGCAGCCTCGACGACATCGCCGGCATCGCGATGGTGCTGAGTTCGCCGCTCGGCGCCTACATCACCGGCGTCGTGCTGCCGGTGGACGGGGGCATCTCGCTGTCGGGGCCGCGCGACTTCAGTGCCGCCTGGGCGGCGAAATGAACCACCCCCAAAGTGCCTTCGCCGCCATGGAGAACTGAGATGTACCTGACGCAAGGGCTGCACCGCGCGCTGCAGCGCCATCCGGCCAAGCTCGCGCTGCGCCACGTCGGCGCCGAGGCGCAGTGCGAATACACGTTCGAGCGCTTCGTGTCCGACATCGCGCGGCACGCCGCGGCGCTGCACGCGCGCGACGTGCGTGCGGGCGACCGGGTCGCGATGCTGTCGCCGAACAGCGACGCGCTGATCGTGCAGCTGTTCGCGTGCTGGTGGCTGGGTGCGGTGGCGTGCCCGCTCAACGTGCGCTGGAGTCTGGCGGAGCTGCGCCACGCGCTGGCCGACTGCGGCGCCCGGCTGCTGCTCGTGGACGCGGCCCACGCCCGCGCCGCGAGCGAGCTGCAGGACGTCGTGACGGTTGCTGCCCGCCGAGACGCTGGCCGCGCAGGCGCAAGACCTCGCACCGCTCGACGACACGCGCACCGGCGGCGACGCGCTCGCCGCCATCCTCTACACCGGCGGCACCACCGGCCGCGCCAAGGGCGTGATGCTGTCGCACGCCAACTTCTGGTGCGCCTCGATGGCGCGTGGCGCGGAGCTGAACAACTCGCCCGACAGCATCACGTTGCTGGTCGCGCCGCTGTTCCACGTCGCAGGGCTTGGCCGGCTGATCGGGCAGAGCATCGTCGGCGGCGGCTGCACCACGATGCCGCAGTTTCGCCCGGCCGCGGTGATCGAGACGATCGCCCGCCACGGCGTCACCGACATCATCGTCGTGCCGAGCATGCTGCAGGCTCTGCTCGACGAGCCTTCGTTCGACCCGGCGCGCGTGAAGAGCGTGGACCGCATCGCGTTCGGCGCCGCGCCGATGCCACCTGACCTGCTGGACCGCGCGCTTGCCGCCTGGCCCCACGCCGAGTTCTTCCAGGCCTATGGCCTCACGGAGACTGCGGGTGCGGTGTGCATCAACCTGCCCGCCAACCACACCGTGCAGGGGCGCGAAAGCGGCCGCCTCGCATCGGTGGGCCGCGCCGGGCTGGGCGCCGAGATCCGCGTCGTCGACGAGCAGGGCCGCGACGTGCCGCGCGGCACGGTGGGCGAGATCGTCGTGCGCGGGCCGATGGTCAGCGGCGGCTACTGGGGCCAGCCAGACACCACTGCACAGGCGCTGCGCCATGGCTGGTTCCGCACCGGCGATGGCGGCCGCATGGACGGCGACGGCTACCTCTTCATTGCCGACCGGCTGAAGGACATGATCATCTCCGGCGGCGAGAACGTGTACTCCGCCGAGGTCGAGGCCGCACTGCGCGGACATCCGGCGGTGGCGGATGCGGCGGTGATCGGCGTCCCCGACGAGCGCTGGGGCGAGGCCGTGCATGCGGTGGTGGTGCTGCGCGATTCGCATGCCGATCGCGAAGCGGCGCTGCGCGACGAACTGGTCGCCGCGTGCCGGCGCCTGCTCGCCGGCTACAAGTGCCCGCGCAGCATCGAGTTCAGCGCCGCGCTGCCGCTGTCGGCGGCCGGCAAGGTACTAAAGACCCAGTTGCGGGCGCAGGCCCGCAAGGCCGCGGCATGACAGCCGGCGCCGCCGTCGCGGCACGCCGCCAGGCGTTTGCCGCCGTGCCGTTCACGCGCCTGCTCGGTGTGCGGCGCGAGCACTCCGAGGGCGGCCGCGCGCGGCTCGTCGTCGACGCGCGACCCGAGTTCGAGAACGTCATCGGCGCCATGCACGGCGGCATCGTGTCGACGCTGCTCGACGTGGCGATGGCCAGCGCGGCGGTGTCGAAGGTCGACTTCGAGATGACGGCAGTGACGCTGTCGATGAACAGCACGTTCGTCCGGCCGGGCCACGGCCGGCTCACCGCGGACGGCGCCGTGCTCGCCGTCGACGACACCGTGGCGCTGTGCGAGGCCAGCGTGATCGACGAGAGCGGCTCCCTGGTCGCGCGCGCCATCGGCTCGTTTCGCTATCTGCCTCTTCGTTGAACCTGGAAGGAGACCCACCATGACCTCTCGTGACAAGACCCGTTGCGCCGGCATCGATCGGCGCGAGGCGCTCGGCCACCTGTTCGCTGCGGCGGCTGCGGCGGCCGGGCGTGACTGCCGCACGGCCGGCGCGCGCCGAAACGTTCCCGAGCAAGCCGATCACGTTGATCCTGCCGTTCCCACCCGGCGGCTCGTTCGACCCGATCCTGCGCGCGCTGTGCAACGCGGCGGCGCAGGACCTGGGCCAGCCCATCGTGCTGATGCACAAGCCGGGCGGCGGCGGCGTGACAGGCACCGCGAGCCTGGCGACGATGACAGAGGCCGACGGCTACACGGTCGCGGTGATGCACAACTCGGTGATCCGCCAGCCCCTGCTGATGAAGACCGCGTGGGATCCGTTGAAGGACTTCAGCTATCTCATCGGCCTCGCCGGCCTGTCCACCGGGGTGACTGTCGCTGCCGACTCGAAGTGGCAGACCCTGCCCGAGCTGCTGGCCGACGCCAAGGCGCGGCCGGGTGCCATCAGCTGGGGCAACGTCGGCGCGATCAGCGTCAACCGCATCTACGCCGAGCGGCTGGCGAAGTCGGCCGGCGCGCGCTTCAACATGATCCCGTTCAAGGGCGGCAGCGAGGCGTTCCAGGCGCTGCTCGGCCACCACGTCGACGTCTACGGCGACCCGGGATTCGGCCCGATGGCGGTCTCCGGCAAGGTGCGGCTGCTGGCCACCTTCACCGAACAGCGCCTGAAGCGTTGGCAGCAGGTGCCCACGGTGAAGGAGCTGGGCCACAACCTCGTCATCGAGTCGGTGATCGGACTGGTCGCGCCGAAGCAACTCGATCCGGCGATCGCGGCACGACTGCACGCGGCGTTCAAGAAGGCGACGGACGACCCCGAGTACCGGCGCATGCTCGAGGAGTTCGACCTGTACCCGCACTACCGGTCGGCGCAGGAGTATCGCGCCTACGCCGAGGCCCAGCTCGTGAAGGAGAAGCTCATGCTCGACGAGAGCGGGTTCAAGCCGGAATGAGCGACACCTTCGTTCAAGAGGGCCCCCAGGCCGACAACATGCGTCGTCCGCTCCCCGAGAGGCTGGAGTCGAGTGGCAAAGCCACATGGACCGAAGATGCGGCTGGCGAACGCCATATTCCGTTCCTCGCGTGGCTGGGTGCGCGACGCGAGCGCGTGGCCGACGGCGAGGCTGTCGTGGTTGTCGATCTGGTGCCCGAGCTGCTCAACAACCACGGCGGTGGTCATGGCGGGGTGGTGATGACGCTGCTCGACAACGCGATGGCCAATGCGGCGCTGAGCCGGATTGCCTTCACCCGCGAGGTCGTGACCATCGACATCCACGTCGCCTTCATGAGCCCGGCAACGGGCCGGCTCACAGCGACCGGACGCGCCACCGGCGGCGGGCGATCGGTGTGCTTTTGCGAGGCCGAAATCGCCGATGCCAACGGCCATCTCGTCGCCAGGGCCATGGGCACCTTCCGCTACCGGGAGCCGGGCGGGACGCACATCAATGACAAGCGTGACGCGCGATGAACCCGCAACCCGAGGTTCGATGCCGGCATTGCCGGTGTCGTGTCGCCTGATCCCCCCACCATGACTCCTACCACCGACAGCTTCCACGACATTCGCGACGCCGTGCGCGACCTGTGCCGGCAGTTCCCCGACGAGTACTTCCGCAAGGTCGACGAGCAGCGGGCCTACCCGGAGAAGTTCGTCGATGCCTTGATGGAGGCCGGCTGGCTGGCCGCGATGATCCCCGAGGAGTACGGCGGCACCGGCCTCGGTCTGACTGCCGCGACGGTGATCATGGAAGAGATCAACCGCTCGGGCGGCAACTCCGGCGCCGTGCATGGCCAGATGTACAACATGGGCACGCTGCTGCGCAACGGCAGCCAGGCCCAGAAGGACCAGTACCTGCCGCGCATCGCCGCCGGCAAGCTGCGCATCCAGTCGATGGCGGTCACCGAACCGACCACCGGCACCGACACCACGAAGATCAAGACGACCGCTGTCAAGAAGGACGGCCGCTACGTCGTCAACGGCCAGAAGGTCTGGATCTCGCGCGTGCAGCACTCCGACCTGATGATCCTGCTGGCGCGCACCACGCCGCTGGCCGACGTCAAGAAGAAGTCCGAGGGCATGTCGATCTTCATCGTCGACCTGCACCAGGCGATCGGCAGCGGGCTCACCGTGCGGCCGATCCCGAACCTCGTGAACCACGAGACCAACGAGCTGTTCTTCGACAACCTCGAGATCCCCGAGGAGAACCTGATCGGCGACGAAGGCAAGGGCTTCAAGTACATCCTCGACGGCCTGAACGCCGAGCGCACGCTGATTGCGGCCGAGTGCATCGGCGACGGCTACTGGTTCATCGAGCGGGCGACCAAGTACGCCAGCGAACGCATCGTGTTCGACCGGCCGATCGGCAAGAACCAGGGCGTGCAGTTCCCAATCGCCGATGCCTACATCGAGATCGAGGCCGCGAACCTGATGCGCTTCAAGGCCGCCGAGCTGTTCGACGCCAATCAGCCTTGCGGTGCGCAGGCCAACATGGCCAAGTACCTCGCCGCGAAGGCGTCGTGGGAGGCCGCCAACGTCTGCATGCAGACGCATGGCGGCTTCGGCTTCGCCAACGAATACGACATCGAGCGCAAGTTCCGCGAGACGCGCCTGTACCAGGTGGCGCCGATCTCGACCAACCTGATCTTCGCGTACGTCGCCGAGCACTTGCTCGGGCTTCCGCGATCGTTCTGAAGGAGGCTCCGATGCGACCGTTGGACGGCATCACCGTCGTCACGCTCGAGCACGCGATCGCCGCCCCGTTCTGCACGCGCCAGCTTGCCGACCTCGGAGCGCGCGTCATCAAGGTCGAGCGACCGGGCAGCGGCGATTTCGCGCGCGCCTACGACGAGCGTGTGCGCGGCATGGCCTCGCACTTCGTCTGGAGCAATCGCTCGAAGGAGAGCCTGACGCTCGACGTCAAGCATCCGAAGGCGCAGGAAGTGCTGGCGCGGCTGCTGCAGGGGGCCGATGTGCTCGTGCAGAACCTCGCGCCCGGCGCCGCGGCGCGGCTCGGCCTGTCGTTCGATGCGCTGCACGAGAAGCATCCGCGGCTGATCGTCTGCGACATCTCCGGCTACGGCAGCGACGGCCCGTATCGCGACAAGAAGGCTTACGACCTGCTGATCCAGAGCGAGTCAGGTTTCCTGTCGATCACCGGCACGCCCGACGAACCGGCGAAGGCCGGCTGCTCGATCGCCGACATCGCCGCCGGCATGTACGCCTACAGCAACATCCTCGCGGCGCTGCTCCAGCGCGGCCGCACCGGGCGCGGCTGCCGCATCGACGTGTCGATGCTCGAGAGCATGGTCGAGTGGATGGGCTATCCGCTGTACTACGCGTTCGACGGCGCCATGCCGCCGCCGCGCGCCGGTGCGGCACACGCGACGATCTACCCCTACGGGCCGTTTCCCGCCGGCGACGGCAAGACCGTGATGCTCGGGCTGCAGAACGAGCGCGAGTGGGTCACCTTCTGCGAGAAGGTCCTGCGCCGCCCGGAGCTGGTGACCGACGAACGCTTTGCATCGAACTCCAAGCGCGTGGCTGCGCGCGACGCTCTGCGCTCGACCATCGTCGAGACGTTTGCGGCGCTCACCGCCGAGCAGGTGACCGGCCGGCTGGACGACGCGCAGATCGCCAACGCGCGCATGAACGACATACACGACGTCTGGCAGCACCCGCAGCTGCGCGCGCGCAGGCGCTGGGCCGAGGTCGGCACGCCGAGCGGCCCGATTCCCGCGCTGCTGCCACCGTGCGACACCGACGCTTTCACGCCGCGCATGGACGATGTGCCCGCGTTGGGGCAGCACACCGACTCGATCCTCGGAGAGCTCGGCTGGGACGCCACCCAGGTCGCCGCGCTGCACACCGCGGGCGCGGTGTGACAACCGACAGCGGATGCCGAATCGTCCTCGCTTCGAGACCACCGTAAGCTGAAGGAGCACAAGAGTGGGAGGGCCTGCTCACTGGCAGGTCGAGCATCGATTGGCCTGACGCCCCACCTCAGCTTTGGCTCAGACGTCGTCGTCGCCGAGCGCGGACTCGTAGTCCCTGCGACCGTAGATGACCGACTATCGAGCTGTGGCAAAGCGGACGCCTGAAAACGGCGTCCCGCTCGGAGCGCTGAGTTTTGCGTGGAGAGACCCTGTCGATTGCGCGACTCCGGCCAGGAAAGAGCCACCGCGCGCACCGCAACGGCACAGGTACTTCAGCTGGACAGGTGCAGCGGCGCGGCGCGCACGGTGGGCAGGGACATCTCGACGCCGACCGCGGACCGCGCAAAGATGTAGTTCTCGCGCGCGCGCTCACTCAACGAATCCACCTCGACATTGCCGGCGGCATCGCACGGGAACACGAACGATCGCCCAACGCCCAGCAGGCGCGCGTAGTGCAACTCGTAGTGTGATACCGGTGCCAGTGCCACGACGATGCTTTCGAGCGCGCGACGAGCAAAGGTCGCACGCACGCACACATGCTGGACTCGTTTGTCGCCATTGCCATCACCACAAAGCGGGGGCAACCACCTCTTTCTTGTGGCGTAGGAGACGGAAACGGGGCATCAGCCGACACTCGCGACCGCTCTCGTGATAGCCGCTAACCTCGCTGTGGTGGGCTTTCTGGCGTTGCGGCTTTGGCGCCGGCGTCGCACTTCGGTCGCAGCCGCGCACTTCAGTTCAGCGAAATCGGATGCACTGTCGGCATCGACACCTCGCGACCGATGACCGTGCGCGCATAGAGGTAGTTGTTGCGCGCGCTGTCGCTCAGCGAGTCGAAGTCGACACGGCCATCGGCGTCGCAGGGAAACGCAAACGCTCGGCCCTCGTGGAAAAGTGAGCGGAAGCGCATCTCGTAGGTAGTGGCCGCTTGCGCGGATCGGATGGCGTTCATGATTTGCTCCTGCTTGCATTGTCCGTGTCGCTGCCCGAATTGAAGACGTCTGCACAACGATTGCCAAGACAGCACAGACGCCAGCTGGGAGCGACCCTGATGGGACAAGCCGCCTCTGCGCGAGCGACGGCCTACGGGTCTGCTTGCGAATTCACAGGCCGGCCATGAAGCTGCGGTCGAGCGAGGCTCGGCGAAAGTCGGCAGCCTGGTAGTGACCGGTCGTTCAACGGCGCACGGCGGTCGGCAGCACGCGACCCTCAGGCGACTGTCGGCGGCAAAGAAACCGGTCATTCCAGCGATCAGCGTTGCGGTCTGCATGACCGAGAGGCCATGGCTGGTGGCGGCTACGGATGTCGACTGCCGTTCACCCTCGATGGCATCACATGGACTAGTGCCGGGTCCAGCCTCACGCCGACGCTCACGCCCGGACTGAGACCCTGGCGCTGGACGCCCGACAGCGATAACACCAACTGTGCACCCGGCACGGCGATCAGGCGCAGCGTGGCCAGCGTTATCTCGCCCAGGTGACGGCCTTCCACCACCTCCGCACTAAAGGGGCTCGACCCTTGCGCTGTGCTCTCCACGATCGTCAGGCCGTCGCTGAGATGACCCAGTTGACCGCCTGCCCGGGAGACAGCTTGCCCTTGTCGCGCACCGTCAGCACTGGCAGGTTCGGCGCGGCCCTGCCCTCGCCAGTCCAGCGCAGCAAGCCTTGGCCCGGCGCTGCAGCAGCGCCCAGCCACTCCCCTTGGAAGCGGTTCTGAATGCCAACCAGATCGGCCACTCGCGCATTCCGCGGCGCGCTATGGATTTGCGCGGGCGAGCTTTGCTGCAGCACTTAGCCCGCATCCAAAATAACGAGGCTGTCAGCATGCGTGCTTCGGTCAGGTCATGCGGGCCGTAGCGCTTGGACCATCGAACTGCGGCCCAGCGCCTTCAGCCGCGCACGAAAACGACGTTGGGCTAGGAGCGGTGGCCGCTCCGCTTGCCGCCGGTGACGAGCGCGAGGCACCCCGTACGGAGATCAGCGTGGACTATGCTGTTTGATGAGCTTCCCGAATCGCCGGAGACCGATCGCGTCGGCAACGGACGGCGACACGGCGTTCGCAAGCGTAAGCATCTTGAGTAGCCCTCCGCCCATGATATGGGCCCGACGTCGCTGGCGGATGGTGGCGAGGATCTCGCGCGCTACCACGTCGGGCTCGCACAGGGCGACGCCCATCTTGCGCCACATGTCGAAATACGGAGACTCCGACTCGGTGTTGGAGGGCACAGGCCCGAAGAAAGAAAGCACCACGTCGGTCCCGGCAAGCTCGCGGTTGGCGCCTTGCACGTAGCTCGCCAGCGCGCCGCGGGTCGCCGCGTAGGCGCTCATGAACGGCAGCGCCACCCGGCCGTCCATGGCGCCGCCGAGGTGGACGACCACTCCGCCGCCGGTTTGCTTTCGCAACCCCGGCAGGAATGCCTGAGTCACGAAGATCGGCCCCTTCACGTTGACCGCCATCAGCGCGTCGACGTCGGCCGTCGTGTAGTCCTCAAGGGGCTTGCGCGGCGAGATGCCCGCGAGGTTCACCACCGCATCGATCCGGCCGAGGTGATCGAAAGCCGCAGCTGCCAGCTTCTCAAGGCTCGCTGGATCGGTGACATCGGCGCGCAGGTAAATCGCCGAACCGTCGCTCCGGCCGGTCAGCACGGCGGCGTCCTGCTCCCGCCGCGCCGCGAGCACGATCCGGAAGCCCTCGGCCGTGAGGAGTATGGCAAGGGCGTGGCCAAGTCCTCCGGTCGCCCCGATAAGAACGGCGGTGGGCGCATCCATGCCCTGATTGGCTTTGGCGCGTTCGGTTCCGGTAGCGTCACCGGAATTCACAGGGGTCTTTGTCGTGATCTTCTTACTCATTCGATTGCTTTCCGTTGTAGGAGGGCGCTTTGATGTTCTGTCGGTTCCATGACGCCATTGTTCCAACGGCGCAGCCTGCGCGCACTCGCCGATGACGCCAGAATGACGGCCAAACGCGCCAAAATATCCCAGCATGCTTGGCGCGATCCGCCGATGCGCTGGCGCGATGCGCGAACTAGAGTTGACGCATGCCATCCGAGCGTACCGACGACCTGACTGCCCCCAACGACCGCCTCAGCCACGCCCGCACCCTCTGGGTCTGGCCCGGTTGGCAGGTGCTGATGCAAGACGCCGGGGTGGACCGCGCCAACGTGCTGCGCCGCGCGAAGTTGCCGGGCGACCTGTTCGCACGCGACAGTGTCCGGCTCGATGCCGCGACCTACTTCCGGCTCTGGGAGGCCATCGATGAGGAGGCCGGGAACGCGGGCGGCCCCGCGCCGTTGCGCTTTGCGCAGAAGATGTCGGTCGACTGGTTCAATCTGGAACTCTTCGTCGCCTTGTGCAGCGAAGACATGAACAGTGCGCTGGCCCGCCTCGCCAAATACAAGAGCGGGCCGATGGCGCTGAAGCTCGAGCACGATGCACGCGGCACCACGGCCGCAATGGAGTTCCTCGACCACGCGCTGACGCCGCCGCGCGTGCTCATGGCGTTCAAGCTGGTCTTCTTCGTGCAGCTCGCGCGCCTGGCCACGCGCAGCCCGGTGCAGCCGCTGCGCATAGGCTGGCCTTCACCGGATCTGTCGGCCTCTGATGCGCGCGCCTACGCCACCTGGTTCGGCGTTCCGGTGGAAGACCTGCCTTTGCCCACCGTGGTGTTCGCGGCGGAAGACGCGAAGCGCCCGTTCCTGACGGCGAACCATGGCATGTGGAAGTTCTTCGAACCGGCCTTGCGTCAGCGCCTGGACGACCTGGAGAAACACGCCAGCACCGTCGAACGCCTGCGCAGTGCGCTACTCGAGGCCCTGCCCGCCGGCGAGGTGTCCATGCCGGCCGTATGCAGAAAACTGGGCGTCAGCACGCGCACACTGCAGCGCAGACTGCAGGAAGAGGGCAGCAGCTTTCAGCAGACTCTCGACGCCCTGCGCAATTCACTGGCGCACCATTACCTGCACAACTCGTCACTGTCCGGCACGGAGATCTCGTTCCTGCTCGGCTTCGAGGATCCCAACTCGTTCGTGCGGGCCTTCCAGACGTGGACCGGATCGACGCCGCAGGCGGTTCGACAGGCGCACTCGAGAAGCGGTGCGGGATCGAGACCTCCTGCTTGATGTTGTCCGGCGACCGGTCATCGTGGGCGCCCACGCCGGCATGACCGCTTTAAGACAGCGCGCAGTGGGACCGCTCCTGGCCGGGTCCTGTCTGCGCCAAATGCAAGCTGTGGGTCAGCTGACGCCACATTGCCGACGCCGCAGCCGAGTCGTCCCGAACGCCCTGATGGGTCGAGAAGGAGCATTCGCCAATGTCGGCTTGCGGTCACGGTCTGATTGAATGCTTTCGGCACGGCGTCCCCAATGGGCAGAGCAGGGTGGTCGCACCCCATCGATCGAAACGCGGTGGGCGCGTGGAACTCTGCTGCGTATGTTGCATCGCTATCCGCCGCTCTCATCGCGTCGCGCAGGGTGCTTTGCGCTGGTCCTCAGAGGGAGAGGTTAGCGAAGTAATCGGCCCGCTGCCGCAAATCGCGCCGAAGAAACACTGCGTGCGCTGGTTCTGGCAAGGTGGAATGCGGCGCTGCGGAAGACCGATGTAGCAGTGGTGCGTACTGCCCGCGGGTTAGCGTGGTCCTGGGTGACGTCATCGACATTGGTGAATCGGCTTGGCGGTATGCAGCCGCTGGGTCGATATTCCGTTTGAGAGAGTGAGCAAGACGACGTACCCGATGCAGCGCCACATTCCGCAACGAATGATGGGGCAAGCCATGGCCCAACGCAATCGAAGCATCAGCCTGAAGCCGGGCAAGTCCCGAGCGGCGCTGACGATCACCCACCCCAACGCCGCCGGCATCGACATCGGCAGTGCATCGCACTTCGTGGCCGTGCCGCCCGATCGCGACGATGAGCCGGTGCGCGAGTTCGCCAGCTTCACGGTCGACCTCAACGCCATCGCCGACTGGCTGCACGCTTGCGGCGTGGACACCGTAGCGATGGAATCCACCGGCGTGTACTGGATCCCACTGTTCGAGCTGCTGGAGTCGCGTGGCTTCACCGTGTTCTTGGTCAACGCGCGGCATGTGAAGAACGTCTCGGGCCGCAAGTCCGACGTGCTGGACTGCCAATGGCTGCAGCAGTTGATGACCTACGGCTTGCTCAGCGCGGCCTTCCGTCCGGCCGAGCGGGTGTGCGTGCTGCGCGCGCTGGCGCGCCAGCGCGAGATGCTGCTCAAGGCCCAGGCCCGACATGTGCAGCACATGCAAAAGGCGCTGACGCAGATGAACATCCAACTGGCCAACGTCATCTCCGACGTGGTCGGCGTCACAGGACAGAAGATCTTGCGCGCCATCGTGACTGGCGAGCGTGATGGCCTGGCGCTGGCGGCGTACAAGGACGTGCGCATCCATGCCAGCGCCGAAGACATAGCCAAGAGCCTGCAGGGCAACTGGCGCGCCGAGCATGTGTTCGCGTTGAAGCAGGCCTTGGCGCTGTTCGACTTCATCGGCACGCAGCTGGCCGAGTGCGACCGCGAGATCGAAGCGCAGCTGCAGAGCCTGCAGGCTCACGACGGCGAGCCGGCCGAGGGCAAGAAGCGCTCCAAGGCGCGCAATGCGCCGAAGTTTGACCTGCGCACGCAGCTGTTCAGGATGTGCGGCGTGGACCTCACGCGCATCGACGGCATCGATGTGACGACGGCACTGGTGGTGGTCTCGGAAGTCGGCGCGGACATGTCGCGCTTGCCACCGTCAAGCACTTCACTTCCTGGCTCGGCTTGTGCCCGGGCACCAAGATCACGGGTGGCAAGGTGATGAGCGGCAAGACCAAGCGCTGCGTGAACCGAGCATCGCAGGCGCTGCGCCTGGCCGCCGCGGCGCTGCGCACCAGCAAGTCGGCCCTGGGTGCGTACTACCGCAGGATGTGTTCGCGCATGGACAAGCCGAAGGCCGTAACAGCCACCGCCCACAAGCTGGCGCGGCTGATCTACACGATGTTGACCAAGGGCCAGGAGTACACCGACCAGGGCCAGGACTACTACGAACAACGCTACCGTGAGCGCGTGCTGCGTTCGCTGTCCCAGCGCGCAGCCAAGCTCGGCCTGAAGATGGTGCCGATCGAGCAGCCCTCTTGAAAACCAACTTCCAAATCAATCACTTTGAGGGAGTTTCTTGAGAGTGTTGAGGTCAAAGTCTGCGACATCGGAAGCGGCTGGATATTGGAAGCCTCCAATATCCGTCCGGCAACAAAAAGGCCTTGCATCTCTGCAAGGCCTTGATTTTCTTGGTCTTTCTGGCTCCCCGACCTGGGCTCGAACCAGGGACCTACGGATTAACAGTGGGATCGATCTCCCCGCAGCCCGCACCAATGCTCGCTTTCCGGGGTTCGCGTTTCCAATACTTTCTTCGCACCCTGTCGCTGAGCGAAGGCGCCGAATGTGCCTGGATCGCCCTCTGGATATTGGAAGCAGTCACGGGCCAATTCCCTCACCTGTCTAGTTGATGGACTCGTGCCAGTGAGCCCTAATGTTGGTTGCAGCTGGAACCTATGCCAGCGCCATCTAAACGCGCGACGTCATCTTGAGTCGGGCATCGAAGGTCTCCGACAGTCCGACTGAGACAACGATTCCCCCGCGGATTCCTACACGGGCGCGATCCAAGCCACGTCCCAGGGCACGAACATGACGA
>CAWHBZ010000013.1:0-242733 GCA_963827645.1 uncultured beta proteobacterium
CCACTCTCTCCGCCACCCGCACATATCAAGCAGTATCACGACGGCCCACTTCGCGCCGTTTTTCATAGGTGATCTGCCTAGCCAATTGCGTCACAGCACTTCACCGCATATCATCCGGCCGCGCCTGAATTGATGGGTTGGAGGATGGGTATGGGTAGAAAGGCGGCCGAGCTAGGCCCGCTTGCAGTCTCGAGACTCAGCAAGCCGGGGTTGCACTTCGTTGGTGGCGTCTCCGGGCTCGCCTTGCAAGTACTTCCCACTGGCGGCCGGACGTGGGTGATGCGTGCGGTCGTTGGTGGGCGCCGTCGTGACATGGGCCTTGGCGGCTATCCCGACGTGACCGTGGCCGGCGCCCGTGAGGCAGCCAGGCAAGCTCGCGCCAAGATCCGCGAGGGCATCGACCCGATCGAAGAGGCTCGGGCGAAGAGAAGCGAACTGAAGGCAGCGCGGGCTGCGGCGCTGAACTTTTCCGAGTGTGCGGCGAAGTACATACGTGCCCACACCCCTTCCTGGCGCAATGAGAAGCACGCTGCGCAGTGGACCAGCACCCTGGAGACCTACGCCTACCCCGTGATGGGCTCGCTTCTGGTCCGTGACATCGCAGTGGCTCATGTCCTCGCCGTCCTGGAGCCGATCTGGACGACCAAGCCCGAGACTGCCTCTCGCGTCCGTGGCCGGATGGAGGCAGTGTTGGACTGGGCTGCCGCGCGCACCTACAGGGACAAAGACAACCCGGCCCGCTGGAAAGGTCACTTGGACAAGCTGCTGCCGCGTCGGTCCAAGGTCGCCAAGGTCGAACACCACACGGCGTTGCCGGTGTCCGATGTTGGCAAGTTCATGCTCAGTCTGCGGGAACAGGAGGGCATGGGTGCTCGGGCACTTGAGTTCGCAATTCTCACTGCCGCACGCTCGGGTGAGGTGAGGGGAGCGACATGGTCCGAGATCGACCTCAAAGCCCACGAATGGCGCATTCCTGGCGATCGGATGAAGGCAGGGCGTGAACATCGTGTGCCGCTGTCCGAGGCCGCTGTAGCCCTTCTAGGAGCCCTTCCTCGGGTTGTCGACAACGACCTCGTGTTTCCTGCTGCCCGTGGTGGCCAGCTCTCCGATATGACTCTGACGGCTGTACTGCGCAGGATGAAGGTAGACGCGGTTCCTCACGGATTCCGGAGCACGTTCCGCGATTGGGCCGCGGAACGGACGAACTATCCCGGCGACCTGGCCGAAATGGCACTTGCGCATGCAATCAGCGACAAGGTGGAGGCGGCCTACCGCCGTGGCGATCTCTTCGAGAAGCGTCGAAAGATGATGAACGACTGGGCCGCGTTCTGTGCCAAGCCAGAAGGTTAGTCGCGACAACGTTGTGGCGCTCAAAAGGAAGCGCACGACGTAGCCGCAAAAGCGAGGCCCGGAAGGAGCAAATTCAGGAGCGGGGGCTTGGCGTTGGCTTGACCTTCCCAGGCGATGTCGGCTGCACGACCAAGTGCAAGTAAACGACGTGCAGTGACAATGCGTTTCGCCCCAGCTAGGCCGACGGGCCGAAAACCATGTTCCCCGACATGGTCCGCTGGGGCTCCGTCATTCGGGGTGCGTCGGGGGATGCATGGAATTTGCAGAGAAGAAGCGCAAGGTTGAACACCTTTTGCGCGTCCGGTTCCCGTTCAGTTGGGTTCCGCCGCCCATTGAGCCCGGGCCGCCGAGAAGTGAATACTGGGATGAGCTGTACAAGCGACGCATGGCTAAGGTTGAGGCCGAGCGCGCTTCACTGATGGCCAAACCGGACTCTGAAGTGGAGCAGCTCTTTCTTGCTGCCGGAACACAGGAACAGGCCAAAGCGGCGATGCTGGCCGAGATTGAAGAGAAGGGCCGCTTCTTTAGCAAGCGGGACGCAGATGCCGATTTCGGATACTGGTCCAAGCATGAGTGCTGGTCGCTCGACGAGTCAGTAGCCCTTTTGCTTGGAAAGGCCCCCGAGGTCGTGACCTGGAAGGCCGTACAGCCATTCGTCAACATCTCGAAGTTCGCCAAGCAGTACGAACGTTTGCGGAACCTTGCCCTGCGGGCGCAGGCGATGAACCGAGGCCAGTCGGCTGTATACCCAACCGCCGTACTCGCTTGGGCGAACGAGGTGGACATTCAGGTGCCCGATGACGTCTCCCCGGAAAACCTGGACAGGTCAAAACTAGAGGTACGGTCGCTTCTGAGCGCCCCGAACGGGGCCAGGAGAAGCGATGAAGAAGAGCAGGTTCACCGAAGAGCAGATCGCCTACGCGCTGAGGCTCGCTGAGGGCGGGACGCCGGTGGCCGATGTGTGCCGGCAGATCGGCATCTCGGATGCGACGTTCTACACGTGGAAGAAGAAGTACGCCGAGCTTGGCGTCGGCGAGCTGCGCAAGCTCAAGATGCTCGAGGACGAGAACGCGCGGCTGCGGCGCATCGTCGCAGACCTCACGCTGGACAAGCAAATCCTGCAGGAGGTGGTGAAAAAAAAGCTCTGAAGGCTGTCAAGCGGCGCGAGCTGGCAGCCTGGATGCAGGAGCGCTTCAAGATCAGCGTGCACCGATCATGCCGCCTGGCGCTGCTGCAGCGTTCGGTGTGGTATGCCAAGAGCACGGCACGCGACCAAAGCGCACTGCGCCAACGCATTCGCGACATTGCCATGAGCCGACCGCGGTTCGGCTACCTTCGCGTACTGGTGATGCTCAAGCGCGAAGGCTGGGCGGTGGGCAAGAAACGGGTGTATCGGCTGTACCGCCTCGAAGGCTTGCAGCTGCGCATGAAGGTGAGACGGCGCAAGCGCATTGCGCTGCTGCGAGGCAAGGTCGTGCCTGCCACCGCAGCGAACCAGCACTGGAGCATGGACTTCGTGCACGACCAGATGCACGATGGGCGTGACCTGCTCCGGCTTTTTCGGGCCAATCATTCCTGGAAGACGGCTCGGTTGGGATGGGGTGATGTTGCTGCTTGAACTCGAGCGGGGTCAAGTAGTTCAGGCTGCTGTGCGGGCGCACGGCGTTGAGTGACGGCGCCAGGTTTCGATGACGACCTTGGCCTCGCCGCGCGATCGGAACCACTCGAGCTCAGGCACTCGTCGCGGAAGCTGCCGTTGAAGCTTCGTCGTTGGCGTTCTGCCAGGGCTGCCCGGATCGATCAAGGCCGTGGCGATGCCGGCTGCGCGATCCACTCCAGGATCGCTCGGCTGACGAACTCCGGACCGTTGTCCGAGCGCAGGAACAGCGGCGCGCCGTGCTCGCTGACGAGTCGCGTCAGCACCTCGATCACGCGCCTGGAGCGGATCGAGCCGGCCACGTCGATGGCCAGGCACTCGCGGGTGAACTCGTCGACCACCGTCAGGCATTTGATCTGCTGGCCCTTGGCGTGGCGTCGAAGACGAAGTCGTAGGCCCAGAGGAAGTTCGCGGCGATCGCCGGCAGCGGTCGCGGCCGGCCGCTGGCGATGCGCCGCCGCGGACGCCGGCGCGGCAGCTGCAGCCCGGCCTGGCGCCACAACCGGTGCGCCGGTGCGAGCCCAGCTCGTGGCCCTGGCGACGCAGGAAGATGCGGATGCGCCGGTAGCCGTAGCGCGGGTACTGCGTCGACAAGGTCTTCATCGCTCGATCACCGGAGCGTCCTTGGCCGGCAGGCGCAGCTCGTAGCTCAGGCGTGGAGCGCGCGATGTCGATCACCCGCAGGCGCGCCGCTCGGACAGGCCGCGTTCGCAAGCGAACGCGACTGCTCGCGCCGCGCCTGCGGGCTCACCACTTTTTTGCGTTGATCTCCTTGAGCACGGAGATGTCGAGGTCGCGCTCGGCCAGCAGCCTCTTCAGTCGAGCGTTCTCGGCTTCCAGCGCGCTGCAGCCGCTTGACATCGTCCGGCGCGAGCTCACCGAAGTGCTTGCGCCAGGCGTAGATGGTCTGCTCGCTGACCTTGTGCTTCTTGGCCGCCTCGGCGACCTACGTGCGGTCGGCCTCGCGCAGGATGGCGACCATTTGCTCTTCGGTGAATCGACTCTTCCTCATGGGCTCCTCGCTGTCGAAGAGCCATCTTCCCAGGAACTACTGGCCGAAGAAACCGGGCAGGTCACAGCGTCGAATGCGATTGCGTCGTGGCTCACGTGCTGCCTAACGTTTGAGTTCACCTGCGTGCGAAGGCTGGCGCAGCCAGCCGTAGCACGTCAGGTGGAACGAAGGGTTAGGCCGCACTATACGAAAAGACCCAGAGCGCTCTCGGCCCAAGCGTGGCCCTGCAGTGACCAGTTGCCACTACTTGCAGGCGGAGGGAACCCCGTGCGGCAGCAACCACGCTTACTGCGAAGTCGAAGACGGCATGGGGATGCTCATTGATGAGGAGTACCGTCTTCATGCTGTCTCGGGACCAAGCGATTTTCACCACAGATGGTTGATTGCGATCGGTGACGTTCGAGACGTTGTAGATCTGAAGAGCATCCTGAATCGGTTGGCCCCGGCTTCGAGTGTCCAGTGCGTAGAAGTATCCCGTAGTGCCGTCGTCTTCGAACACGGCGGCAAATGGTGACTCTGGCGCTGCCCCTTCGACGACGCTTGGCGTGCCAACGCGAAGTGTCCGCTCGGCGGTGACTACCATCTGCATGGTTCGCGTGCGGCCTAACGTTTGAGCTCAGCCGCCTGCGGAGGCTGGCGAAGCCAGCCGTAGCAGGTCGGCTGCAGCGAAGGGTTAGGCGCCAAAGCCCGGCTTATGGCTGCTATGTGCATAGCGAAGACCCATGTATAGCCCTGTGCCAAGGGCAAGGATGAGCGCGGTTGTACCAGTGGCCGGGTGATCGAGAAACAAGACATAGAACAACGCCCAAGCGCCACCGAAGACTAGGGTTAGTGCGACAAACTGAACGGTACCTATTGGCCAGGCCCATGGGAGCGTGCCCAGGGTGAACTGTTTGACTCTCGCCGCGTGAGGCCTCGTACGAAGCACACGATTGACAAGAAAGGCTGTGGTGAGAAACGCCGCAGGAAACGCTGCGAGAGCAAGGACAACGCTTGGAGTCTCGAACCAAGGCGATGTTGAAATGGCACCACCCCAAGTGGCTGCGAGAACGAACCATACAAGGTAGAGCCACCGCATTGCCATGGCGCCTAACCTTAAATAGGCCGAACGGAGAATGATTCTCGCGTCGCCCTAAGACACCCGGAAAGATCCCCCGAAAGCAGCTGCAAGTCCCTCTCCTGCTTGATTGTGTCGCCAGTTCGGTCGACTGCCGCCGTGCGTCTTGGACGGCCTATTTCTTCGTTCCGGCACGACCCACCGCCTCCTTCAAGCGTACAGCGGCGCCCGGGCTGCTGCACTGTCGCTTTGGCCTCGGCCAGCGTCAAGCGGCCTGCGATCTGGCCCAAACAGTTCCTGCGCGCGTTCGCTGTCCCTGCCGGCGCTCAACCGCCGGGCATCATGCGCCCCGTGGATGCCTCGTTCGCCGCGCTCCCCCCAGCCCCGTTGCTGCTGCAGTGGCTCGGCGTCGGCCTCGTCGCCTTCGCCGCCGCCGTGCTCGGCGGCCTTGCCGGCTACGGCACCGGGCTGATCCTGCCGATCGCGCTGGCGCCGGTGATCGGCGTGGCCAACATCATCCCGGTGATGGCGGTGGCGATGATGATCAACAACGCCAGCCGCGTGCTGGCGTTTCGCCGCGAGATCCAGTGGCCGCACGTGCGGCGCATGCTGTGGCTCGGGCTGCCGGCGTGCCTGCTCGGTGCCTGGGGCTACACGCGGCTCGATGCGCGCTGGGTCGCGCTGCTGCTCGGTGTGTTCCTGCTGGCCAGCATCCCGCTGCGGCGGCTGCTGCAACGCGCGCAGATGCAGCTCGGCGCGCGCGGCGAGCTGGCGGCCGGTGGCGTGTTCGGCGTCATCGAAGGCGGCATGACCGGCACCGGCGTGATCCTGATCTCGATGCTGATGGCCGCCGGCGTGCAGGGTGCCGCGCTGATCGCCACCGACGCGGTGATCTCCACCGTGCTGAGCCTGGCCAAGGTGCTGCTGTTCGGTGGCGTGTCCAGGCTCGATGTGCCGCTGCTGGTCACCGGGTTGCTGGTCGGGCTGTGCACGGCGCCGGGCGCCTTCGTGGCGCGCGCGATCCTGCTGCGCCTGCCGCAGCGGCTGCACCTGCGCATCATGGAGGCGGTGGTGGTGTGCGGCGGCTTGGGGTTTCTGTGGCGAGCGTGGCGCTGAGTTGCATCGGTTCATGCAAGATGTGCGTACACCCTCTTAGCAGGGAGCCACGATGAATCGACGATCAGTGACGTGGGCAACGTTGGCCGCGGTGGCCATGCCGCTGCAGGCCGCCAACGACGTGGCGCCGGCCGACGCCAAGGCCGTGCGTGCGCTGATCGAGGCGCAGTTGGCCGCTTTCGCCAGCGACGACGCGAACAAGGCCTATTCGTTGGCCGCGCCGGCGATCCAGACGATGTTCGTCAGCGCCGATCGTTTTCTGGCGATGGTGCGCGAGCAGTACCCGGTGGTCTATCGCCCGGCGTCGGTGGCCTTTCTGCAGCCCGAGTGGATCGACGGCAAGCTGGTGCAGCGCGTGCAGATGTCCGACGCGGCCGGTGTGCCGTGGATGGTGGTCTACCAGCTGGAACGCCAGCCCGACCGCGCGTGGCGCATCGCCGGCTGCGTGGCGGCGCGCGGCCAGGGCCGCTCGACCTGACTTCTCGTTAGGGCGCCACCGGCGCGGGCAGGCTGCGCAGCACGCGCACCGGCGAGCCGCTGATCAGCAGCGCCTGCAGCACGAAGCCGACGGCCGCCAGCACCAGGCAAGCGGTCTCGCCCCACAGGCTGCCAACCACGCCGCCGAGCGCGGCGCCGAGCGGCCGCGCGCCGGCGTTGACGGTGAGGAACATCGCCGACACCTGGCCCAGCACCCGGGTCGGCACCAAGGTCTGGCGCAGCGTCGTCGTGGTGACCGTCCACACCAGCGGGCCGGCGCCGAACAGCACGAACGACAGCGCCGCCGGCCATGCGGTGGGCCACCACAGCGTGGCCAGCATCGCGCCCGCGGCCAGCACCGACATCAGCGGGCCGAGCAGCACCGCGGCGCCGAATGGCAGCGCGCGCGTCACGCGCGTGGCCAGCAGCGCGCCGATCAGCATGCCGCCGCCATAGCAGCCGAGCGTGAAGCCGACGGTGTCGGCGCTCAGGCCCAAGTGTTCGCATCGCGTAGGGCACGTAGGCCGCCTGCAGCACGAACCAGGCGATGTTCCACACCACCGCGGTCCACATCACCGGGCGCAGCAACGGGTCGCGCCACAGCAGGCCGGCGCCGTGCCGCAGTTCGTCGAGCACGTGACGCGCCGGTCCTGCAGCGCGCGGCGATGCCGGCAGGCGCAACAGCAGCAACGTCGCCAGCGTCGACAGCACGGTCGCCGCCACGAACGCCGTGCCCGCGCCGGCCCATGCCACCAGCGCGCCGGCCACGGCCGGGCCGGCGGCGAATGCCGCGCTGCGGGCCAGCTCGAGCCGCGCGTTGGCGCGTGCCAAGGCGTGCTGCGGCACCAGCGCCGGCACCAGCGCCGGCGCCGCCACGGTGAAGCCCACGGTGCCGGCGGCGCCGATGAAGCCGAGCACGGCCAGCACCGCCAGCGACAACGAGCCGCCGCTGACGACCAGCAGCAACGCCAGCAGCGACAACGCGCGCACGCCTTCAGCCACCACCATCAGCCGCGAGCGCGACCAGCGATCGGCCAGCACCCCCATCGGGATCGACAGCAGCAGGAACGGCAGCGTCTGCGCAGCCGTCAGCAGGCCGATCTCGCCGGGGCCGGCTTGCAGCAGCATCACCGCGACGATCGGCACCGCGGCCAGGCTGATCTGCTCGGCCGATTGCGCGGCGAGGTTGCTCCACGACAGCGTGCGCAACGCGTTCGTCGGTGCTGTGTTCGGGTTGGCTGGATCGTTCATGCACGCATCATCGCAGCGCGTGCCGCTCGCCACTGGCCGCATTCGGACGCGTGTTTGCGCGGCCGGAAACGGCGAGTCGCTGCGTTACCCTTGCTGCATGACCGCAGTGGAACATCACCGTGCACGACCAGCCCGAGGCCAGCGATGCGCTGGTCGTCGATGGCGGGCTCGACTCTTCCAACGGCGCGGCGTTCGACGATGTGCGGCCGCTGGCGTGTTTCCTGCGCGATGCCGAGGGCGCCGTGCTGGGCGGCGCCGTCGGGCGCCGCTGGGGCGAGTGCGCGGAGCTGCAGCAGTTGTGGGTGCGGCCCGACCTGCGCCGCCAGGGCCTCGGTGCGCGACTGGTGCGCGCCTTCGAGCAGCAGGCGGCCGCGCATGGCTGCGTCCGCGTCTATCTCGAGACCTTCAGCTTCCAGGCGCCGCGCTTGTACCGATCGCTCGGCTACGAGATGCGCCACACGATCGCCGGCTATGGCCCGGGCATCAGAAGCACTGGATGGTGCACGAGCTCGGCGCCGAACGCGGCACCTGAGCGCGGCGCCGAATCGACGCCGAACGCGCCGCCTGAGCGCGGCGCGTGTGTCAGGCCAGGCCGGCTTCGGTGTTCACCCGCTGCGGGTCGACGCCGAGCTTCTTGGCCGCGGTGAGGATCTCCTGCCAGGTGGTGGCGTCCACCGGCACGCCGGCCTTCAAGCGCCTGGCGCGTGACTCGCGCTCGGGCTCGCCGGCCAGCCGCACGCGATCGAACCCATGCGCGCGGCGGTGATGCGGTGACCCAGTCGACGAAGGTCAGCGCCTCGGCTTCGTAGGCCGCGCGGTCGGCGATCTTGTCGGCGTCGATCAGCACCGTCAGCATGCCGTTGAGCACGCGCTTCTTGCTGCTGTCGTGCGTGTGCTGCGTCGTGCCCGCCGCCAGCGCGCCGCCGAGCAGCTCGCACAGCACCGCCATGCCGTAGCCCTTGTGTGCACCGAACGTGAGGATGGCGCCGAACGGCTCGATCACCGAGTAGCGCGGGTCCTGCGTCGGCCGGCCCTGGTCGTCGATCAGGTGGTCGGGCGGCACGGATTCGCCCTTGTTGTGCGCGACGCGCGTCTTGCCCTGCGCGATCACGCTGGTGGCGAAGTCGAGGATCATCGGCTCGCGGCCCTTCAGCGGGATGCCGGCGGTGAACGGGTTGGTGCCGAAGCGCGCGTCGGAGCCGCCGTAGGGCGCGACGATGCCGCGCGAGATCACGTTGACGAAGTGCAGCGACACCAGGCCGGCGGCCACCGCCTGCTCGGCCCACGCGCCGATGCGGCCCAGGTGGTGCGCGTTGCCGAGCGCCATCACGCAGCAGCCGTGCTGGCGCGCGCGTTCGATGCCCAGCGCCATCGCCTCGCCGCCGACGACCTGGCCGAAGCCGGCCTGGCCGTCGAGCCGCAGCAGCGCGCCGGCGTCGAGCTCGGTGCGCACGTGCGCGTTGGGCTTCAGGCCGCCTTCGAGAAACGAATCGGCATAACGCGGCAGCATGCCGATGCCGTGCGAGTCGTGGCCGGTGAGGTTGGCCTCGATCAGGTTGTGGCACACGGCCTGGACTTCGGCCTCGTCGCTGCCGAAGCCGCGCACCAGCAGGTGCATGGCGCGGTGCAGCGCGTCGACGGCGATGGTGTGGGTGGTGGCGCTCATGGGTCGCTCTGGGGTTGCTGGCCGTGGCGGGCTGCCCAGGCGTTCCGGTTGGGGTTTCGCCGCTCGCGCGGGGCTGCGGGGTGGGGCATTCTCGCCTGGAGGGTCGCAACCCGCGGCAAGACGGGCCGAGGAGCGGCAGGACGCAGGGGCATTTAACCCCTGCACACCATGGCCGACCTGCACCTGCGCCGTATTTCACGGGGTGCGGCCGGGCAAAGATGTTGCAATTCCAAGCTGGAGCCGAGGGGCCCCGGACCCGACATGCCTGTCATCGCCATCGTCAATCGCAAGGGAGGGAGCGGCAAGAGCACCCTGGCCACGCACTTGGCGTCGTGGTGTGCGCACCAGGGCCTGCCGGTGCTGCTGGGCGATGCCGATTTCCAGCAGTCGTCGCACGCCTGGTTGCGCCAGCGCGATGCGCAGCGCCTGGTGCAGGCACCCAAGATCGCCGGCTGGTCGGTGGACCCGCGCAACATCCTGCGCACGCCACCCGGCGTCACGCACGTGGTGCTCGACACGCCCGGCGGCCTCAAGGGCTACGACCTGCTGCGCGTGGTGATGCTGGCCGACGCGGTGTTGATGCCGCTGTGCCATTCGCTGTTCGACCGCGAGTCGGCCGCCGAGTGCTACACCGAGCTGCTGGCGCATCCGCGCGTGGCCCGGGGTCGCTGCAAGGTCGCCGCGGTGGGCATGCGCATCGATTCGCGCACCAGGGGCGACGTGTCGCTGCGGCAGTGGGCCGACAACCTGCAGTTGCCGTTCCTCGGCGCGCTGCGCGAGACGCAGACCTACGTGAAGTGCCTCGAGCACGGCCTCACCGATGTTCGACATGCCGGCCGCCAAGGTCGAGGCCGATCTCGCGCAGTGGCGGCCGATCCTCGACTTCGTGTCGCCGCCGCTGCAGCCGGTGGCGGCCAACGATCGAGCGGCCGGTAGCGCCAAGCCGGTGCTCAAGGCCGAGGCCAAGCTGATGGCCAAGCCGGTGCAAAAGCCCACGCGCCCGGTGCTGCCGCCCGGCTCGCTGCCTTCGGGCACGCTGCGGCCGGTGGCGGTGAGCGCCGAGGCCGAACTGATCGCCGCGCGCACGGCGCCCGGGTGCGTTCGATCCGTTGCCGGCGGTGGCGGTGCGTGCAGGCAGCGCCGCCCGAGCCGGTGGCCAGGCCAATGGCACGGTTCGGCGGCGCAACGCCGAGTCGGCCGAAGATCCATCGCCTGGTGCCGGTGAGCCCGGTCGAGGAGCTCGACAGCCACTTCGGCGGCCTGACCACCCGCATCGGCCGCTGGCTCGAGTCGCTGTCGGTGAAGCGCGCGCGGTAATAGTTCCGGGCCACCGCCGCGGCAACCACAAGTCGCGACGCGCCCGCAGGAATGCGCCGGATTCGGCGCGTATTTCCGCCCGCTGCCCCTCAAGTCAAGCCAGCACGCAGACCGTGCAGTCGGGGCAGCAGCTGGTCAATGACGCCGGCGTCACGATGACGACACGTGGCCGGCGTGGCGCGTGCGACCGCGATGGTCGACGAGATCTGCAAGGCCGCCGGCACGCAGAGTGAAGGCCTGGGCGAGGTCAATCAGTCGGTGACGCGTCTGGACGAGATGACGCAGCAGAACGCCGCACTGGTGGAACAGAGCGCGGCGTCGGCCGAAGGCCTGCGCGACCAGGCGCGCGAGCTGCAATCGCTGATCCAGCGCTTCAAGCTCGCGGCGTAACGACGCGACCGCGCGGAGAGCGTGTGACCGGGCGTTCGCTTCTGGTCGATGGCCTCCTTCGCGGCTGTCCTCTCAACTGGCTTGCAAACAGCAGGAGGCGCGTAATGAGTGCACTCGACCGTCGCCACGTTGGGAAGACCGTCGGCACCGCCGGCCTCGCGCTGGCCGCCGCGCCGATGTCCGGATGCTAGCTAACAAGGGAGGCATTCCAGTACGCCGTGCATGGAATCTGCGTCAAGGCGTGTAGAGGGGAACGTAGGGGTCGAGCAAGTGCAGGCCCAGGTTGGTCACGTCGTGGTCGCTGTTTCCAAGGATAACGACGCCGTACCTGCGTTCGACGTCCATCCCCACGTACGCACTGAAGCCGGGCGTCGATCCAGCGTGATGGACGATGCGGTTGCCCGGCAACTCGGCGTGGAACCATCCCAGACCCATGGGCAGGTCGGGCCGTTGGCGATCGGCCCCGGTTCGCTGCGTCGCTCGCATCGGCCCGGCGAGCTCCGAGTCCCGCAGACCGAGATGGGCCTGGACGAAACGCGCCAGGTCGTTGGCCGTGGAGCGTAGCGCCCCGGAGGCCAGCATGCCACGCGCTTCTGCCGGCGTGCGCGGTTTCCCGCCAGCCGTGTGGCCGGTGGCGTGTGCGGCCCTGAGCTGCGGCGTGAGCGCGAACCCCGAACGCGTCATGCCCAGGGGCTCCAGGATCCGCGTCCGGACGGCCGACTCGAAGTCCGTTCCGGCGCGGCGCGCCAGGAGTTCGCCGAGGAGGGCCACGCCGTAACTCGAATACGAGTGGTGCACGCCCGTTGCCGCGCGCATCGGCTGCAGATCGAGAGAGGCGAACATCGCGTCGTTCGTGGGAGTGTCCATGGGATGCTCGGCGTGGGTCGAATCGAGGTTGTCGGCGAACGAGTGAACCCGGCCGTATGCCGCGCGAGATGCAGGAGCGTGATCTCCTTCGCGCGCGGTGTCGTGACGCTCGGGGGCGCGTAGAGCGCGATCGGGTCTTCGAGCCGCACCTCGCCGCGTGCCGCCATTTGCGCGAGAAGGAGCGAGGTGAAAACCTTGGTGACGGAGCCTACCTGGAAAACCGTGTCGCCATCGACCGGCCGTTCCTCGCCGCTCGTGACGTGCCCGAGCGAGACCACGCGAGCGCCCGCCTCGTCCACAAGCGCGACGACGTAGCCCACGCCGCGCCCCGCCACCTCAACGCGCTGGCGCAGGATTTCGCGCACGGCCTCGTCCGTCGGAAAGGCCTGGGCAGCGCCCGCTACCGGCACAAGCAGCGCAACGGCGAGCGCCCTAACCCCTTGTTTGAACGATTGCCACACGCGCCTGTCTCTCGGGGTCTCGCTCAAATGACGCCTAACGTTTGAGCTCAGCCGCGTGCGGAGGCTGGCGCAGCCAGCCGTAGCACGTCGGTGTGGAACGAAGGGTTAGGCGGCACCTAGCCTCCCGCAAGGTTTCGCAGAACATGCCGCGCTAACGCTGCCCAGAAATCGACGCCGGAGTATTGCTGTGCGAGGGAGGAATGTCATTGAGCTCTTGTGAGCGACTATTGACAGAAAGAGGAGCGCACTAAGTACTGCAAGAACCTGCAGGGCAGTCTTGATCTGGTTAGTGAGATCCACTTTTGCCATGTGCCGGCTAACGTTTGAGTTCACCCGCCTGCGCAAGCGGGCGAAGCCCGCCGTAGCAGGTCGGGTGCAACGAAGGGTTGGGCGCCACCACGCTTGCGTGTAGGCCGAACTAAAGCTTCCGGCGAACGTAGACCGTACCGTCTTCGTCGGTGCGGTGTACCTCAAACCCGGCGGCCAGGTACATGCTCAGCGGTCCTTCGTGTGCTTCGGCGTCGTTCGATGGCTCCTTCAGCGGCGAGGCCTCCGCAATGCTCAGGCCCTGCGCCCTGAGGTGTGCGCATGCGGCCTGTAGCAGTGCCGTCGCCACGCCGGATCTCCGATGGGCTTTGGCAACGACAAAGCAAACGATCTGACCGAGTTGAGCGGCATCCGGGTCAGGCTCATCCGCGAAGGCATCCAACATTCTGCGAGGCGCAGCGTTGCACCGACCAACGGGAGTGCCGTTGCGGTAGGCGAGCAGGCCCTGCATACGACCGTTTCCGATGCGCTCGCAGGCGGCAGCACGGTTCTCGTGAGCGGTGCGGTTACCTCCAGTTGACCTTGGAGTGGTCGACATACATGCACTGGCAGTAGCAAGACGCCCATTTCGGGTTGTCGGCGAAGGCCTCGTGATCGAAGAACGCGAGGAAATCGCGCAGCTGGCCCGGCGAAATCGCGCGAACATCGATTGGTGGATGGGTCATGTGGGTACCTCTGAGTGCTTGCGCATTCGTGACGCCCAACGTTAAATGGACGGAACTGGCCAGGCGCCAGCCGTCTGCCTAATGCGCTGCTCGATGTGCTCCCCGCGGTCCAAGTGCCGTCATGCAAGCAATTTAGTGGGATCTCCCGCCGTTTGGCAGCGGATTAGCCAGGCTATTGGAATCGGCACGGCAGCTTTGCTCGCTCGACGCCTCGAGTGGCAGTTGTGCCGCTGGCAGCGAGTGGCTGCTTTGGGGTGGACGGGCCGACCTTCCGTGGCCGAAAGTGACTGCCGACCGTCTGCTAGCCTGGCCTCACCTATCGCATCGGACGAACCAGCCAGCGCCGGGCGTTCCACAGAGTTGTCGCCCGGGTCTCGGCGGGCTCGGTGCTTACAGTTCTGAGCGAAGTGACACCTTCGCTGATCACTGTCTGCAGGCTGCGGTCGCCGGCGGCGGCTGCCTGCCGTCGCCCGCGGATCGCTCAGGGTCTCGAGGAACGCGAGCAGGTCGGCGCGCTCGCCTGCGTCAGATGCAGCGGCTCGAGGATCTGCTCGCCGTCGGCATGCAGCCGGTCGAGGTCGAGCTCGGAGTAGTGCTGCAGCACGTCGCGCCAGCGTCGCCAGCTGGCCGTCGTGCATGTACGGCGCCGTCAGCGCCACGTTGCGCAGGCTGGGCACCTTGAACTCGCCGAAGTTGCGGTGCTGCGGCTGCGACGTGGCGCGTCTTGATCGCGCCGCCGCGCCGCGGGTCGTCGCTCCAGCGCGACAGCAGGTTGTAGCGGCTGGCGCGCAGCGCCGCGATGCCGCCGTGGCGGCCGGGGTCGACCACCCCGGCCGCACGAAGAACGGCAGGCCGATGTCGCCGAACTCGCCGTTGCTGAACAGCGGCCCGACGTGGCACAGGTGGCAGCGGCCGCGGCCGACGAACAGGCGCAGCGCCGCGCTGCGCGGCCGGCGGGTAGGCGGCTGCGGCGCGGCGGTCGCCGCGCGCCAGCGCGTCGCGGAAGTCGTCGAACGCGGTGCGGCCCGACTGCCAGCGTGCCGACGAAGGCGCCGATGGCCTTGGCGGCGTTGACCAGCACCGCCTCGTCGTCGGCGCCCGGCGGCGGCGCCGAACGCCTGCGTGTAGCGGCAGCGCGAGTTCACGTCGGCGGCGATCGCAGCGCGCCACCTGCGCCGCAGCTGGCGGCCATCTCGCGCGCGTCGAGCGATCGGCCGGATCGCCTGCGACCACAGGCTGTCGGCGGCGCCGTCCCAGCCGTACCAGCGCTCGTGCACGGCGTTCCACAGCGACGGCGTGTTGCGGTCAGCGGCTCGCGGCCGATGGCCGCGCGGCCGGCCGTCGGCGAACGCCAGCCGGGGCGGTGGCAGTTGGCGCACGACAGCGTGCCGTCGCGCGACAGGCGCGCGCTCGAAGAACAGCCGCTGGCCGAGTGCGATGGCGGCGGGATCGGCCGGCCTGCGCGTTGCCCGCATCGAGCGCCGCGCGGCGGCGGCCACGGGCCGTGGCGCAGGATGCGCGCCACCTCGTCGGCGCTGAAGTCGAGCCGCACGGCGTCGGCTGCGCCGGCGGGCGACAGGGCCAGCCAGCGCGGCCGACGCATGCCGCGAGCGCCGAGGCGCATCGGCCAGCGCGCTCACTGCACCTCGATCTCGCGCGTCAGCCGCAGCGTGCGGCCTTCGAGCGCAGATCGAAGATCACGCGCCAGCGGCCGGGCATGTGGAACATCAGGCCGCTCGGCGCGGTAGCCGCCCGGGCTCAGCGTCGCGACCGTGGCGCGGTAGTTCATGCCATGGCGATGCGCCGGCATGTCGGCGTCGACGCGCATCGCCGCGTCGGCGCGCCGTGCCGCGCGCCGCAGACGACGAAGTCGAGATCGAAGTGCCGGCCCACCGGCGAGCGGCGCCGGCCGCGGCACGAAGGCGAGCGTAGCGCCATCGGCTGCGGCGAGCCAGCGGCTTGGCGGCCTCAGCGCAGCGCCGCAGTCGTCGGCGCGCCGCGCGCAGCCGAGCGCGCGCCACAGCGCCAGCGCAGGCAGCGCGGCGCGGCTCACGCCTTCTTCAGCCACGCACCGCGCAGCACGCTCTCGGCGTTGCGCCAGCCGATGCGCTCGGCCAGCGGCGGCGGCAGGTCGGCCAGCCAGCCGCGCGAGAAGTCGGCGTGCTGGCCGATGTAGTGCCAGCGCTCGGGCGTGAAGGTGTCGGTGCCGACCATGAAGCGGTCGGGGAACTCGGTGAACGCCTCGCGCCACGCCGGCGTCGACCTTGCTGCCCGAGGCCTGGTCGGTGCGGAAGGCGAGGTCGCACCACAGCTGCTTGTGCTTGCGCAGCATCTCGCGCACCGCGTCGGGCCGGTCGAAGCCGGAGTGCGCCCACAGCATGCGTGCCTGCGGCCACTGCCTGAACAGGCGCTCCACCGCGTCGGCATCGGAGTGCGCGTGCAGCAGCAGGTCGCGCTCGCGCGCCAGCGCGACCATGCGCCGCGGCACCGGCAGGTCGGCGTCGGCGCCGTAGAGGTGGAACTCGCCGATGCCGGCGTAGCGGTGCTTGGCCAGCCGCTGCTCGAGGTAGCGCGACGATGCCGTCGTCGCGCACCCAGCCGCTGACGTCGCCGCGTGTGCGGTAGGGCCGCAGTTCCGGCACGACGAGGTCGGGCGCTTCGGCGAGCAGCCTCTGCGTGCCTTCGTCGTCGGACGACGACACGAACACGCCTCTCAATCCCGCCTGGCGCAGGATCTGCACCGCCTGCTTCGGCGGCACCAGCTCCCACGCGTCGTGGCTGTAATGCACGTGGGCGTCGAAGATCGGCAGCCGCTCCTGCGCGCGTGCATGCAACGCGGCGCCAAGGGGCAACGACGCCAACCCTTGCAGCAATCGTCGGCGCCTGAGTGAACCACCCGGGCTCATGGAATCGCTTCGCTGCATCAGCTCTTGTAGGTGACGGTGAGATCGCCGACGCCGTCGACGTGGCCCTCGAGCTTGTCGCCCGGCTTGATCGGGCCGACGCCGGCCGGGGTGCCGGAGAAGATCAGGTCGCCGGGCTGCAGCGTGATCAGGTTCGAGAGATAGGCGATCTGCTCGGCGCACGCTCCAGATCTGCATCGCCAGGTCGCCCTGCTGCTTGACCTGGCCGTTCACCTTGAGCGAGATCGCGCCCTTGGCCGGATGGCCGATCTCGGTGGCGGGCCTCAGCGCCGTGACCGGCGCCGACTCGTCGAAGCTCTTGCCCATCTCCCACGGGCGGCCCAGCTTCTTGGCCTCGCCCTGGATGTCGCGGCGCGTCATGTCGAGCCCGACGCCGTAGCCCCACACGTGCTCGAGCGCCTTGTCGACGGCGATGTTCTTGCCGCCCTTGCCGATCGCCACCACCATCTCGATCTCGTGGTGCACGTCCTTGGTGCCGACCGGGATAGGCGATCGTGGAGTTGTTCTGCACGATCGAATTGGCGGCCTTCATGAAGAAGAACGGCGGCTCGCGGTCGGGGTCGTGGCCCATCTCGCGCGCATGGTCGGCGTAGTTGCGCCCGACGCAGTAGATGCGGCCGACGGGGAAGCGCGCGTCGCTGCCGGCGACGGGCAGCGAAGGCGCGGGCCCGATGTCGATGACGTACTTGGTGTTGCGCGGGTCGTCTTCTGCCATGCCTTCGCTGAGTCAGTCCAGCTTGATTCCGATGGCTTTGGTGATCTTCACGTACTTGTCGACCTGGCCGCGCAGCATCTCGCGGAACTCCTCGGGCGACTTGCTGGCCGAGCGGCTCGGCGCCGTTGGCGTCCATCGCGGCCTTGAACTCGGGCGTTGCGACCACGGCTGCGATCTCCTTGTGCAGGCGGTCGACGACGGCTGCGGCATGTTGGCCGGGCCCATGATGCCGAGCCAGAGCGCCGCCTCGAACCCGGGATAGCCCTGCTCGGCCACGGTCGGCACATCGGGCAGCGCCGGCGAGCGCGTCGCGGTGCCGACGGCGAGCGGGCGCACCTTGCCGGCCTTGGCGTTCTGCAGCAGCGCCGGCATCGAGCCGAACACCGCCTGCACCTCGCCCGCGAGGATGGCGCGATCGGCCGGCGCGTTGCCCTTGTACGGGATGTGCACCAGGTCGATCTTGGCGGCGTCCTTGAGCATCTCCATCGCCAGGTGCGTCGCGGTGCCGTTGCCCGCCGAGGCGTAGTTCAGCTTGCCCGGCTGGCTCTTGGCGAGCGTGACGAATTCGGCCAGGCTCGTACGCCTTCACCTGCGGATTGACGACCAGCAGGTACGGCGTGATCGCGACCAGCGAGATCTGCGTGAAATCAGCGACCGGGTTGTACGGCAGCTTCGAGTACGCGCCCGCCGCGATGGCGTGCGTGCTGGTGGTGCCGAGCGTGAGCGTGTAGCCGTCGGGCGGCGCCTTGGCGGTGAGGTCGGCGCCGATCGTGCCGCCGGCGCCGGCCTTGTTCTCCACCACCACGGTCTGGCCGAGCCGCTCGCCCAGGCGCTGCGCGACGATGCGGCCGACGATGTCGGTCGAGCCGCCGGGGGCGAAGCCGATGATCAGCTTGACCGGCTTGTTGGGGTAGTCGGCTTGCGCGATCGACTGCGGCCGGGACCCACATGAGGCCGGCGGTGATCGCCGCGGCAACGAGGGCACGAGGTCTCATGGTCGGCTCTCCTCGGATCGGGCGGCCATCCTAGCGCAGTCATGGGGAGCCATGCCCGGCGACCTCGACCCCAGCAGGGTCAAAACAACGTCGCGTCGGGCGTCAGGAATTGCAGTCGCGCCGGCTCGAGCGCATGCGCTTGCACGCCCTGCGCCCGCAAGGTTTCGGGCAACTGCGCACCCAGCCACAGCGCTGCGGCCAACTGGGCGGCACCGGCAGCGCTCTGGATGCCGTAGCCGCCCTGGCCGGCGAGCCAGAACAGCGCCGTGCGTGTGGTGTCCCATCCGACCACCAGCTCGCCGTCGGGTGTGAAGCTGCGCAAGCCGGCCCAGGTTCGGGTTGGCCGGCGGATCGTCATCGTGGTGGCCGCCTCGATCGCCGCGATGCCGGTGGCGATGTCGAGCTCCTCGGGCACCACGTCGTGCGCGGGCACCGGGTCGGCGTTGGCCGGCGAGCCGAGCAACTGGCCGGCCTCGGGCTTGAAGTACCAGCGCTCGTCGACGTCGGCCACGGTCGGCCAGGCGCGCACGTCGACCCCGGCCGGCGCGGGGAACGTGAAGGCGCTGCGCCGCTTGGGCTGCACGTACAGCGGCAGCGCGCCGCAGCGCTTGGCCAGCTCGTCGGCCCAGGCGCCGGCGGCGTTGACCACCGTGCGGCAGCGCACGCGGCGGCCATCGGCCAGCTCGAGGGTCCACTGGCCGCCCGAGGCGATGCCTTGCTTCACTTCGGCGTCGCACCACAGCGTGCCGCCGCCTGGTGTTTGAAGCCGCGCAGGAAGCCCTGGTGCAGCGCGTGCACGTCGATGTCCATCGCGTCGGCCTCGAAGATGCCGCCCAACAGCCCGGCCTCGCGCAGCACCGGCACGCGGCGCAGGCACTCGGCGGCGCTGATGCGTTGCACGCCGCGGCCAGTGGCCGACAGCTCGCGCAGCAGCGTGTCGAGCGCGCCCTGCCGGTCGCCGCGCGCCACGTACAGCGCGCCGCGTGCGCTCAGGATCGGCACATCGGCAAAGCCCGGCGGCGGCCGCGTGTAGAACGCGCGGCTGGCGCGTGTCAGCGCGCGCACCTGCGGCGGGCCGTAACTCTCCATGAACATCGCGGCGCTGCGGCCGGTGCTGTGCATGCCGGGCGGCGGCTCACGCTCGAGCAGCAGCACACGCGCGTGCGGCGCCAGCGTGTAGGCGAACGACGCCCCGGCGATGCCCGCGCCGACGATGGCCGCGTCGAACTCGCTGTCGGGCATCGTCGTCACGGCGACCTCATACGGCGATGGGCGGGCTCAGCGCGCGCCGTTGGGCGCCCGCATCAGCGTGCTCTTGCCGAACAGGCTCTCGATCAGGTCGACCGCCAGCTCGGCAGTCTTGTTGCGCACGTCGACGCCGGGTTGAGCTCCATCACGTCGAGCGAGGCCAGCGCGCCGGTGTCGGCGATCATCTCCATGCACAACTGCGCCTCGCGGTAGGTGGGGCCACCGGGCACCGTGGTGTCGACACCCGGGGCGATCTCGGGGTCGAGGAAGTCGACGTCGAAGCTGACGTGCAGGTGCGTGTTGGCGTCGATGGTGCCAGCGCCAGTTCCATCGCCTGGCGCATGCCCATCTCGTCGATGTAGCGCATGTCGAACACTTCGAAGCCGGACTGGTGCACCAGCTTCTTCTCGCCGGGGTCGACGCTGCGGATGCCGATCTGGCGGATCGTGCTTGGGGTTCATCGCCGGCACCTTGCCGCCGATCTCGATCAGCTCCGCGGGCCCTGGCCGCACAGGCAGGCCACCGGCATGCCGTGGATGTTGCCGCTCGGCGTGAGCCGGTCGGTGTTGAAGTCGGCGTGCGCGTCGAGCCACATCACGCGCAGCTTCTTGCCGGCTTCGCGGCAGTGGCGCGCAACCGCGCTGATCGAGCCGATCGCCAGGCAGTGGTCGCCGCCCAGCAGGATCGGCAGGCGCGACGGCCGAGCTCGGCGTGCACCGCTTCGTGCACCGTGCGGCTCCACTGCACCACTTCGGGCAGGTGGCGGTAACCGTTGACCGGCGGCTGCCAGGGGTTGGCCGGCCCGGCCAGGTTGCCGCGATCGACCACCTCCAGGCCGTGGCCCTCGAGCGTGGGCTGCAGCCGCCACTCGCAACGCCTCGGGGCCCATGCTGGCGCCGCGGGCGCCGGCGCCGATGTCGGTGGGTGCGCCCACGAGGCTGATCTGGCGATTCATGGATGCCCATTGTGACCGGGGCCAAGCACAGTTGCGTAAAGTGCGGGCCATGAATCCGGAGCAACGCTTCCGCGAGGCGATCGAATTTTCGGTGGCGCACGAGATCGGCTGGCCGCGCGACCCGTTGGACGAGTGGCGCGCTGGGGCATTCACCATGACGATCCGCCGCCGTACAACCGCCTGCGCGGCCCGGTGCATGCGCGCGGTGGCGTCTCGGGCATCGTGCTGCAGCGTGGCCGTGTGGCCACCGCCTGGGGCGAACCCGAGCGCTCCGACCTCACGTTCAGCGTCGCCAAGACCTACATCGCGATGTTGGCCGGCGTGGCGCACGGCCAGGGGCTGCTGCCGGACGCCGACGAACCGGTGGCGGTGCGGCTGCCAGGCATCGGTTTCGACTCGCCGCACAACCGCACGATCACCTGGCGCCACTTGCTCGAACAGACCAGCGAGTGGGAGGGCAGCTACTTCGGCATTCCCGACACCGTGGACCGCTATCGGCACGTGTCGCACGACCCGCAACCGCCGACCGGCCGCCGGGGCGACGCGCGTCCGTTGCAGGCGCCAGGCACCTACTGGGAGTACAACGACGTGCGCATCAACCAGCTGGCGCTGGCGTTGCTGCACCTGTTCAGTCGCCCGCTGCCCGAAGTGTTCGACGAAGCGCTGATGCAGCCGCTCGGGGTGCAGTGCCACCTGGCGCTGGCGCGGCTATGACGACGCCTGGGTCGACGTTGGCGGGCGCCAGGTGCAGTCGGTGCCTGGCGGCACGCATTGGGGCGGCGGCGTCTCGATCTCTGCGCGCGACCAGGCGCGCCTCGGCCAGCTGCTGCTCGACGATGGCAGCCACGGTGGGCGCCAGTTGATTCCCGCCGTGTGGGTGCACGCATGCGCGAGCCGTGCCTGATCGCGCCGTTCTACGGCTGGCTGCTGTGGCTCAACCTCGATGGCCGCACCTTTCCCGGTGCGTCGACGCAAGCGTATTGCATGGTCGGTGCCGGCGGCCACCTGGTGTGGATCGAGCCCGCCCACCAGGCCGTGGTGGTGGTGCGCTGGATGGATCCGGCGCACACGGCGGGCTTCATGCAACGGATGGGCGACTCGCTGACGGGGCGTTGAGCGCGTGGCGAAGGCGCGCCTGCCGCCCCGCTACACACAACGCCTGTGGCGCTCGATGCAGGTGTCGAGCACCTCGCCGCCGTCGCGCTGCCACCAGTTGCGCGGCCGAGAAGATCTCGACCTCGCTGTAGCCGGCGAAACCCTGCGGCTTCGACCCAGCGCGCGCAGCGCGGCGATGTCGATCACGCCGTCGCCCATCATGCCGCGGTCGTTCGAGCAGGTCGGTGGTCGGCGTCAGCCAGTCGCAGACGTGGAAGCGCGAGCAGGCGATCGCGGCCGGCGCGCTCGATCTGCTGCGTGCAGCTTCGGGTCCCACCACACGTGGTAGACGTCGACCGCGACGCCGAGCGCGCCCGCGCGCTGCGGGTCGAGCGCATCGCAGACGTCGAGCGCCTGCTCCAGCGTGTTGATGCAGGCGCGGTCGGCGGCGTACATCGGGTGCAGCGGCTCGATCGCCAGCGGCATGCGGCGTTCGCGTGCGTCTTCGAGCAGCGCGGCGATGCCTTCGCTGACCTGCGCGCGCGCGCCGGCGATGTCGCGGTGCGCGGGCTTGCCGGCCAGCGCGCCGGGCAGGCCGCCGACCACCAGCACCAGGCAGGGCGCGCTCAGCGTGCAGGCCTCGTCGAGCGCGCGCCGGTTGTCGTCGCGCACGGCCTGGCGGCTGGCGGCGTCGGTGTAGGTGAACATGCCGCCGCGGCAGTAGCCCGACAGTTCGAGGCCGTGCGCGCTTCAGCCGCTGCGACGGTGGCTTGCAGCCCGGCCGCGGCGACCTGGTCGCGCCACGGCGAGACGGCGCGGATGCCGCGTGCGCGCGCAGGCGTCGAGGATGTCGAGCAGCGGCCAGTCCTGCGCCGCGCTGCTTGCGCACCGTGGCGGTGTTGATCGACAGCCAGCGGTGGTCGGCGAGAAGTCGCGCATCGCTCAGCCGATCGACGCCGTGCAGCGCGAGCAGCGTTCTGCATGCGCCGCACCGCCAGCTCGGGCTGCTCGATCAGCCCGGCCGCGTCGGCCAGCCGGAACAGCTCGGCCAAGTGCGCAGCGAGCGCGTGCTCTGCTGGCCGCCGACCATCGTGAAGTGGTCCTGGTGGCCGTTGAGCCAGGCCATGAACACGACGCCGGTCTTGTAGAAGCGCGTCGGCGCCTGGAAGATGTGGCGCGACAGCGGCACCGTCGGCGCGAGGATGGCGTGGAAGCGCTGCGTCGTCGCCGGCGGCCAGCGCGGCCAGCGCCGCGCTCGCCGCCGGCGCGATGGCGTCGAAGATGCCGAGCAGCGCGTCGCTGTGCTGCTGCGTCGTCGCGGTGCCGACGCCGTCGCCGGCGATCAGCTCGGCGTAGTTGAAGTCGTCGCCGGTGTACATGCGCACGCCCGGCGGCGGCAGGCGGCGGCGCATGGCGATCTCCTTGTCCTTGTCGAGCAGCGAGATCTTGATGCCGTCGACCTTGGCCGCGTGCGCGTCGATGATGCCCAGCGCCGTGTCCATCGCCGCGTCGATGTCGGTCGCTGCCCCAATAGCCGTTCAGCGCCGGGTCGAACATGTCGCCGAGCCAGTGCAGGATCACCGGCTCGCGCGCCTGGCGCAGCACGCGGTCGTAGACGCGTTCGTAGTCGGCCGGGCCGTGCGCCACGCGGGCCAGCGCGCGGCTGGCCATCACGATCAGCTGCCGCCGAGCTTCTCGATCGCCGCCATCTGCTCTTCGTAGGCGCGGATCACGTCGTCGACGCTCTTCGCGGCGTCGGGCGCGAGGTGGTCGGTGCCGCAGCCGCTGGCGAGAAACGCGCCGGGCACGTCGCGCGCGGCATCGATCGAGCGGCGGATCAGCTCCAGCGAGGTCGGCCAGTCCAGGCCCATGCCGCGCTGCGCGGTGTCCATCGCCTCGGCCACGCCCAGGCCCATGCGACCACAGGTGGCGGCGGTAGGCGATGGTCGCGTCCCAGTCGATCGCGCATTGCAGCCACGGGTCGATCGGCGGCGCGCGGATCGGCCACCACGTGCGCGGCCGAGTAGGCGATGCGGTTGAGCGTCGTGCCCGGCGCGGCGGGCGCGAAGCGGCCGGGGCCGCGCAGCGTGTAGGGGCGCGAGCGTGCCGTCGGCGCGCGGGCAGCTGCAGGGTCATGGTCATCGGCGCATCGCCTCACAGCGCCAGCGCCGGCACGTCGACCCAGCGCCGCTCCTTCCAGCTCTGCAGCGCGGCCTCGACCAGCTGCACGCCCTTGGCGCCTTCGGGCAGGGTCCAGCGATAGGGCGCGTCTTCGACCACGTGGCGGATGAAGGGCTCCCACTGCGATCTTGAAGCCGTTGTCGTAGGTCTGGGTGTCGGGCACGTCCTGCCACTGGTCGAAGAAGTTCATCGTCTGCTTCACGTCGGGGTTCCACACCGGCCGCGGCGTGTTCACGCGCGCCTGGCGCGCGGCACTCCTGCAGGCCGGCCACCGCCGAGCCGTGCGTGCCGTCGACATGGAAGGTGACGAGGTCGTCGCGCCGCACGCGCGTGGCCCAGATCATGTTGATCTGCGCGATGACCGGCTCGCCGTTGTCGCCCTCGAGCTCGAGGTGGCGTAGGCGGCGTCGTCGGCGGTGGCGCGTGTAGGGCTTGCCGGCTTCGTCCCAGCGCTTGCGCGATGTGCGTCGCGCCGAGGCAGGACATGGACTTGCACTTCGCCGAACAGGTTGTCGAGCACATAGCGCCAGTGGCACATCATGTCGAGGATGATGCCGCCGCCGTCTTCGGCTGCGGTAGTTCCAGCACGGGCGCTGGATCGGCTGCAAGTCGCCCTCGAACACCCAGTAGCCGAAGTCGATGCGCACCGTGAGCATGCGGCCGAAGAAGCCGGCGCGGCGCAGCATGTCGAGCTTGCGCAGGCCGGGCAGGAAGAGCTTGTCCTGCACCGCGCCGTGCTTCAGGCCCGAGCCTTGCGCGAGCGCGGCAGACCTCGACCGCCTCGTTCAGGTTGGTGGCGATCGGCTTCTCGCAATAGACGTGCTTGCCGGCGCGCGATCGCCTGCGCGAGCAGCGTCGGGCGCATCTGCGTGGTGCCGGCGTCGAAGAACACGGTGTCGTTCTTGTTGGCGAGCGCCGCGTCGAGGTTGGTGCCCCAGCGCGCGATGCCGTGCGCCTTGGCCAGCGCTTCGATCTTCTCGGCGTTGCGGCCGATCAGGATCGGGTCGGGCATCACGCGGTCGCCGTTGGCGAGCGGCACGCCGCCTTGGTCGCGGATCGCGAAGATCGAGCGGATCAGGTGCTGGTTCATGCCCATGCGGCCGGTGACGCCGTGCATGATGATGCCGAGGCTTCGTGGCCATGGTGTGCTCCTCCGTGGTCAGTCGATGGGTTGCAGGCTGTCGCCAGCGATGGCGTCGCGGCGCTGGCGAAGCCGGGGACGTGCAAGCGATCGACAGGTCGAGCAGGCCGTCGCGCACCGCGAGCCGCACGCGCCGCCGCTCGGCGCGTCGTAGAAGCCTGGGTGCGCCTGCGAGGAAGGCTCGCGCCTCGGCGCTGCGGCGCGACGCCGAAGCCGTCGACGTAGTGGTGGCCGTTGCGCTCGATGTGGGTGATGCCGAGGCTGGCGGCGAGCAGCGTGTCCTGCTGCACCGCGAGGCCGGCCTGGCAGGTGAGGTCTTCGCCGGACAGCAACAGCCGCGCAGCGGCCTTGCGCCACGCGCGCCGCGTTGCGCAACGAGCGATAGAAGCCCTTGCAGGCCTTGCTCGAGATGCCGCGATAGCCGAGCGCCGAGACCTTCGTCGAAGGCCTCGAGCGTGGTCGTCGGATTCGTCGAGGATCACCGGCACGTCGATGCCCGCAGCGCGGCGATCGGCTCGCGCAGCGCGATGCGGCGCGGCAATCGGCTGCTCGAGCAGCAGCGTGCGCTGCCAGCAGGTCGTGCAGCGCCGGGTCGCGAGTCAGCGCACGCCAGAAGCGGCCGACCACTGCGGCGTCGGCGAAGGTCTCGTTGCCGTCGAGCGTGACGCGATAGTCGCCGCGCGCTGCGCGTCGAGCAGCAGCGGCGATGCGCGCGCAGGCGCTCGAGGTCGCGCTCGGCATCGGCCGCACGAGCTTGAGCTTGAAGTAGCGCAGGCCGTAGCGCGACGATGGCCTCATCCAGCGTCGCGGGCAGGCCATCGTTCGGATCGCTGCCCGGGTCGGCGTCGGTCGAGCCGGTCGGCCAGGCCGACGGTATGGCGCAGCGCGACGCTGCGCCGGCGCCTGCAGCGTCGAGCCGCGGCATGCGAACGGATCACCGAGCACGCCGGCGCTGCACGCCGTCGGTCCACGGCAGCCCGGCGGCGCGCAACGCCGCATCGGCCACCGCCTTGTCGAGCAGCGCGGCGCCGAACTGCGCCGCCAGCCGCGGCAGCCCGAGCGCCACGCCCGCGCGATCGCGGCTTCGCCGCGCGTGCTGCGACAACTGCCACGGCGTCAGCGCTGCGCTCGGCGCCGAGATAGGCTTCGCGCGCGAGGCGCAGCGACTCGCGCAGCTGCTCGAAGTTCTGCTCGTGCGTGAGCGCGGGCGACTTGTCGAACCACTTCGGCACCATCAGCTCGGCGGTGGCGCCGTCGACCGTGCGGCCGCCGACCTCGGCCTCGACGCGCACGAAGGCCTGCGGGCAGCGCGTCACGGTGGCCGCGCCGAAGCGAAACGGCAGGCGCAGCGTGACCGGGCGCTCGAACAGCTCGACGCTGCGCAGGCGCAGCGACCACGGCGTTCGTCGCGATTCACTGCACGGCGCCTCCCAGCGATGCCGCGCACGTAGGCCGGCGCTCGCGGCGCGCGCGCAGGCCAGCGGGTCGGGGTGGTAGTCGAAGCGGCTCGACGCGCGACCCAGCCGGCGTACCGCGGCTCGCCGCAGCGACCGCGCAGCACCGGCGCCGACCGCGCGTGCTCGCCCTGGCCCGGGCCGCGCCGGTTGCGATCGTTGAGCTGCACATGCGCGATGTGGCCGCTGGCAAGGTAGCGGCCGCAGCAGCGTCGGCGGCGGCTCCGTCTTCCGACTGGCGACGCCGCGCTCAGGTCGAACATCGTGCGCAGCGCGGGCGAGCCGATGCGGTCGACCAGCGCGGCCGCCTCGGCGAGCGGTGTTGATGCACCGGCGTCTCGGCGCGCGACAGCGGCTCGATGCAGTAGATGACGCCGGCGCGTTCGCGCGCATCGGCGCCAGCTGCGCCCAGCGCCGCTTCGCAGCGCGCCAGCGCGCTCGGCACGCTCTGGCCCGGCCGCGGGCGAGCGCTGCGTCGGCGAGCCGTGCACCAGCACCGCGCGCGCCGCACGCGCCGCGCAAATCGATCAGCCGCTTCAGCAAGTCGACGCGTGCGCGCATGCAGCGCCTGCGTCGTCGGTCGACGAGCGACAGCCCCGCGGGCTTGCACGAGCAGCCAGTGCAGGCTCGAGATCGCCAGCGCCGTGCATCGGCCGCGATGCCGCGCAACGCGCGCCGCCTCGCGCCTCGCTGAGCGTCGACGGATCGTCGGCCAGCGTGAACGGCGCGAGCTCGAGCCCGTGGTAGCCGAGCGCCGCGGCGAGCCGCATTGCTCGGCGAACGGCAGCTCGCGCAGCACCTCGTTGCACAGCGCGAGCTTCATGTCAGCGCCGTCACCCGCCTTGCGCGCGACAGCCGACGCACGCGCTGATCAGCTGCCACACGCATGTGCCGATGATCAGCGCGGCGAAGCAGCAGCCGGAGATCGGGCGCGTGAAGAAGGGCGTCAGGTCGCCGTCGGACAGCACCAGCGCCGCGGCGCAGGTTCTTCTCGAGCAGGTCGCCCAGCACGATGCCCGAGCACCAGCGGCGCCATCGGGTAGCCGTGCTGGCGCAGCACGAAGCCGATCAGGCCGAAGGCCAGCATCACGTAGACGTCGAACAGGCGCCCCGCGATCGCGAAGCTGCCGACGGTGCACAGCACGAAGATGATCGGCACGATGATCGTGCTGCGGCACGCGCAGCACCTGGACCAGCAGCCTGCGTCAGCGAACAGGCCGTAGAACAGGATGCCGATGCGTCGCGAACAGCATCATCGCGACCACGTCGTAGACGAACTGCGGCGTTCTCGACCATGATCATCGGGCCCGGCTTGATGCCGTGGATGATCATCGCGGCCATCAGCACCGCCGCCGGCGCCGAGCCGGGCATGGCGAGCGTCAGCACCGGGATGACCGCGCCGGGCACGCAGGCGTTGTCGCCGGTCTCGGCGGCCATCAGGCCTTCGATCGAGCCCTTGCCGAACTTCTCCTTCTCCTTGCTCGCGCGCTTGGCCGCGGCGTACGACGACCAGGCCGCCACGTCCTCGCCGACGCCCGGGCACGATGCCGACGCCGGTGCCGATCAGGCCCGAGCGCAGGATCGTGCGCCAGTACTGCACCACGTCGCGCAGCTGCGGCATCACGCGAGTCGAACGGGTTGATCTTCACCGGCGCCTGCCGCTCCTTGCATCGCCGTCAGCAACTCGGCGAAGCCGAAGGCGCCGACCAGCGCCGGCACCAGCGGGATGCCGCCGGCGAGGTCGCGCATGCCGAAGGTAAAGCGCTCGTAGGCGTATGCCGTCCTGGCCGATCGGTGGCGACGAACAGGCCGAGCGAAGCCGGCGATCCAGCCCTTCAGCGGATCGTTGCCGGTGAGGGTGCCGACGATGATCACGCCGAAGAGGGCGAGCCAGAAGAACTCGTAGGCGCCGAACTTGAGCGCCAGGTCGCCGAGCATCGGCGTGAAGCAGCGCGAGGCAGACCATGCCGATCAGCGTGCCGAGCACCGAGCCGGTGGTGGCGATGCCCATCGCGCGGCCGGCCAGGCCCTGCCGCGCGAGCGCGTAGCCGTCGAGGCACGACGCGGCCGAGGCCGGCGTGCCCGGGATGTTGAGCAGGATCGCCGAGCGCGAGCCGCCGTAGATCGCGCCGACGTAGGTGCAGATCAGGATCAGCAGCGCCTGGTCGGGCGGCAGCTTGATCGTCAGCGTGGTCATCAGCGCCAGGCCCATCGTCGCGGTCAGGCCGGGCAGCGCGCCGATCGACCACGCCGACCAGCGACGCAGCAGCGCGTAGAAGATGACTCGCGGCGAGCAGAAGCGCGCGATCGAGATGCCCGAAGAGCGATGCAGTCCGTCGAACATCGTGCCGTCGCGCTCAGGGCAGCCGAACGAGGAACAGGCGCTCGAACACGCAGCACGACGACCGCCGCGGCGATCAGCGCGCCGCGACGACGCGGCCGCGACGCGCGCCGCGCCAGCGCGCGCGCTCGCGCGTCGGCGAACAGCGAAGATGAATGCGCGCGACGAACAGCGCGGTCGCCAGCGCAGAAGGGCAGCGCGGCCGACCAGGCCGGCCGCGTAGCCGAGCGACAGCGCCAGCGTGCAGCAGCGACGCGGCGGCTCGAGCAGCGGCTCGGTCGTCGCGCGGCAGCGCCGGCGCGCCGCGCGCCATGCCGCGCAACGCGAGCACGCCGCCGAGCACGATCAGCGCGGCGCCGAAGATCGCCGGGCACGAGGCCGGGCGCCGTGTACAGCGTCGGCGCCCATGCGCCTCGAAGCGGTCCATGCGCCAGCGACGCCGACAGGATCGCGAGCCGAACACGATCCAGCCCGCCCCGCCGACGCAGGTCGGAGCGCGGCGGCGCGACCGCCCTGATCGGTGCATGCGCACCTCCTACTCAGGGCTTGGGGATGCCCACCGTGTCGGGCGACACCTTGGCCTTGCCGGCGGCCTGCTGCGTCCAGGCATAGGCCTGGATCGCCGGGAACACCGCCTTCTGCGCGGCCTCGCCGGCCATCGGCGCGAACATCGCGCCGCGGCTCTGCGCGTACTTCTTCAGCGCCTCGTTCTTGCGCATCTCGGTCGGCCCAGATCTTGTCGAGCGTCGCGGTCACCTCGGCCGGCACGCCCTTGGGCACGAAGATGCCGAAGTAGTTGATCGGGTCCTTGAAGCCGGGGATGAACTGCGACAGCGGCGGCACCGTGCCGAAGCCCTCGATCTCGAGCGGCTTGTCGCCCACCACCGCGAGCGGGCGGATGCTTCTTGGCGCGGATCATGTCGGTCTGCTCGGCCGCGAGCTGCGTCGTCACCTGCGTCTCGCCGGCCACCGTGGCGACCACCGCCGGGTTGCCGCCGTCGTAGGTGACGTGCTTGTAGGTGACGCCGGCGGCGCGCGCGATCGCCTCGATCGCCGCGTGGCCGCTGGAGTTCGACGCCGGCGGTGGCGACCGCCACCTGGCCCGGCTTGGCCTTCATCGCCGTCGAGCAGGTCGTTCATGGTCTTGTACGGCGAGTCGGCGTTGACGCCGACCACCGCGATGTGCGCCACGTTGAGGTACATGTTCCAGTCGCTGCCGCTGGTGTCGAGCATGCCCAGCACCTTGTAGGTGCCGAGGTCCTTGGCGGCGCCCGCGGTCCAGGTGTAGCCGTCCTTCGGCGCGTCGAGCGCGTTCTTGCGTGCCGACCGAGCCCGAGGCGCCGGGCTGGTTGAGCGATCACGATCTTCTGGTCGAGCTGCTTCTCGAGCTCGGCGGCGGTGACGCGCGTCGACCTGGTCGGTCGAGCCGCCGGCCGCCCACGGCACGATGATGGTGATGGGCTTGCTCGGGCTGCCACTGGGCGTGGGCGCGAGACGCGCCGGCCAGCGCGCAGCGCGCCGAGTGCGCGCAAGGGACGAATCGGTTGCATGCATGGTCTCCGTTTAATTCACTGAACGGTGAATTATTTGCCGGGTCGGCACGGCGTCAATCGGCCGGCGCGCTCAATCCCTCAGGACATACCCGAGGATCACGTCGCACATGTGCGACAGCCGCTCGCTGCGCGCCTTCGGCGCCATCAGGTTGCGGCCGAAGATCGCCGACAGCGTGTGGTTGTTGCCGAGGTAGAAGTACGACAGCCCGGCGATCGAGATGTAGAGCTGCATCGGGTCGATGCCGCCGCGGAACACGCCCTTCGACGCGCCCGCGCTCGAGCATCTCGCCGAGCGTCTGGATCAGCGGCGAGTTCAGCTCGCGCGCGCGCGCCGAGCGTTCGAGGTGGCGCGCGCGGTGCAGGTTGGCGCTGTTCAGCAGCGTCAGGAACTCCGGGTGCGCGAGGTAGTAGTTCCAGGTGAACTCGGTGAGCTGGCGCACCGCCTCGGCCGGCGGCAGGTCGGTCAGGTGCAGCTGCTTCTCGGCCTCGCGGATGCTGCAGGTAGGTGTCTTCGAGCACCGCGAGGAACAGGCTGTCCTTGTTGCTCGAAGTAGTAGTAGATCAGGCGCTTGTCGAGGCCGGCGCGCTCGGCGATGCGGTCCATGCGCGCGCCGCCGAGGCCGTGCTCGGCGAACTCGTCGCGCGCGGCGGCCAGGATGGCCTGCGCGAGCGGTCGGCGTCGCGCTGGCGCGGTTCGGCAGCGGCAGGGCTTGGCCATGGCACCGATAATTCACTGATCGGTGAATTGATGCCATCCGGTGCAACCCTCAGAGAAGAGAAGCCGCCGGGCGCGCCGGCCGCGGTGTCCGTGCGAGCGTGGGGTCAGGCGTCGTCGGTCAGTTCGCCGGCCTGCGTGCCCGCTTCGTCGAAGCCGTAGTGTTCGGCCAGGCGCGCCCACGCTTCCTCCGCCGTCTCGACGTAGTGGAACAGGCCCAGATCACCGGCGCTGATCATGCCGCGCTCCACCAGCAGCGGAAAGTTGATGAGCTTCTCCCAGAAGGCGCGACCGAACAGCAGGATCGGCCGCGGCCGGCTCTTGCCGGTTTGCACCAGGGTCATCGTTTCGAACAACTCGTCGAGCGTGCCGAAACCGCCGGGAAAGCACACCAGCGCGATCGAGCGCATCACGAAGTGCATCTTGCGCAGCGCGAAGTAGTGGAACTGAAAGCACAGCTCCGGCGTGATGTACGGGTTGGGCGCCTGCTCGTGCGGCAGCACGATGTTCAGGCCGATGCTGCGCCCGCCGATGTCGTGGGCACCGCGGTTGCCCGCCTCCATGATGCCGGGGCCGCCGCCGGTGACCACGTAGATCGGCGTGTCGAGCGTGTGCGAGCGTGCGTCACGATCGAGGAAAAGCGCGCGCCTCGGCGTAGTACTGGCTCATCTCGAGCGCGACCGCGGCGCGCCGCACCGCGCCGCGTCGCCGCTGGCATCGGCGGCTTCCATCTGCAGCCTGGCCACGTCGGGCGGCACGATGCGCGCGCTGCCGAACAACACGATCGTCGATTCGATGTGCTGCTCCTGCTGGATCATCTCGGCCTTCAGCAGTTCGAGCTGCATGCGCACCGGGCGCAACTCCTCGCGCAACAAAAAGCGCTCGTCGGTGAACGCCAGCCGATAGCTGCTCTCGGGCGCGTCATAGCGCGACACCGGCTTGGCGGCCAGGGCCTCTTGCTCGGCAGTGGGAAAGTTGCGTGCGCGCAGGCGGGAACGCTTCGTCATGGCGACCAGCCGTTGAAGTGGAGGCGGCAGCTTACAGCGCCCACGCCTGTGCGAGACTGCCGGCGATGCCGATGACCGAGAAACCCGGGCTCGCGGGGAACCGTTCTTGAGCGCCGACCCCGCCGCCGCGGGCGCCGTCGAGGCTGAAGAGCCGCGCTACGGCTGGGTCGTCGTGTGGGCCACGTTCGTCGCGCTGGCGGTGATCTTCGGCGTGGCGTACTCGTTCGCCGCCTTCTTCGAACCTTCGTCGGCGAGTTCGGCGCAGCGCGCCGACGTGTCGCTGGTGTTCGGCCTGTCGGGCTGCTCTACTTCGTGCTCGGCGCGTTCGGCGGCATGTTGTCCGATCGCCTCGGGCCCGCGCGTGGTGGTCGGCGCCGGCATGGTGTGCATCGCAGCGGGTCTGTGGGCGCGGCTCGCGCGTCGATGATCGAGGTGACGCTGGCCTACGGCGTGGGGGTCGGCCTGGGCATCGCGCTGGTCTACACGCCGGCCATCGGCACCGTGCAGCCGTGGTTCACGCGCCGCCGCGGCCTGGCGGCGGGCATCGCCAGCGCCGGCATCGGCGCCGGCACGCTGGTGGTGCCGCTGCTGGCCACGGCGGCGATCGCCGCGTGGCAGTGGCGCGGCGCGATGCGGGCGCTGGCCGTCGGCACGCTCGTGCTCGGCTGTGGCGCGCGCTGCTGCTGCGGCGTGCGCCGGCCGCGGCCAGCGCTCCGACGGCACGTGCCCGGCACGCCGCTGCGCAGGCGCTGACCAGCCGCACGTTCTGTGGCTGTACGCGATGTGCGGTGCTGCGGCCCGGCATGTTCATTCCGTTCGCGCACCTGTCGGCGGCGGCGCGCGACCTCGGCGTGCCCGATGCGCGCGCGGTGGGGCTGGTCGGGCTGATCGGCATCGGCAGCCTGACCGGGCGCTTTGCGATCGGCGCGCTGGCCGACCGGGTCGGCCGGCCGCAGACGCTGATCCTCGCGCAGGCATCGCTGGGCGCGTCGTTCATCGTTGGGCGCTGGCCGACGGCTACCTCGGCGTTGGCGGTGTTCGCGCTGTGGATGGGCACCAGCTACGGCGGCATCGTCTCGCTGATGCCGGCGTTGTGCATGGACCGTTTCGGCGCGCGCGCGGTGTCGTCGATCATCGGCACGCTGTACAGCGGGGCGGCGATCGGCAACCTCGCCGGGCCGTGGCTGGCCGGCCGCATGTTCGATGCGCACGGGCAGCTATGCCGCGGTGACCTGGGGCTGCATCGGTGCTGTCGTGCGCTGTCGACGCTGTGCACGTGGCGCGCGGTGCGGCGCTGACCGTTTCGGTGCGGCGATACTGTCGCGCCATGACCGCTCTGCGCATCGCCTGCGTCGGCCACGCCGCACTCGACCACGTGTTCGAGGTCGACGCCTTCCCGACGCGGCCGACCAAGACGCCGGCATCGAGCTATCGGCCCGGCACCGGCGGCATGGCATTCAATGCCGCGATCGCCGCCGCGCGGCTGGGTGCCGCGGTGCGCATGATCGGGCGCGTCGGCGGCGAGCCCGGCGCGCAGACGCTGCGCGAACGCTTGGCGCCGAGGGGGTCGATGCGCGCGGGCTCGAGAGCGTGCCCGGTGCCACCACCTCGGTGTCGGCGATCGTGGTCGATGCTCGCGGCGAGAGGCAGATCTTCAACCACCGCGGCGACGCGATCGTGCGCGCGCACGCGCTCGACACACGCCTGCTGCACGGTGCCGACGTGGTGCTGGCCGACCCGCGCTGGGTGGCCGGCGCCGCGGCGGCGTTGCGCTGGGCCCGTGCGAACGGCGTGACCGCGATGCTCGACGTCGACGTCGCGCCAGCGGCCGACCTGCAGCAACTGGTGGCGCTGGCGCAATGGGCCGTGTTCTCTGCGGCCGGCCTGGCTGCGTACGCGCCCGGCCTCGGCCACGGGCCGCGCTGCAGCAGGCGCTGGCCAGCGGCTGCGAGGTGGCGATGGTCACGCGCGGCGATCGGCCGGTGTGCTGGTTGCGCCGCGGCGGCACGCTGCAGCGGCTCGCGGTGCCGCAGGTGGCGGCGATCGACACCACCGGCGCCGGCGACGTGTTCCATGCCGCGCTGGCGCTGGCCATCGGCGAGGGCCGCGCCGAGCGCACGGCGGTCGCATTTGCCGCCACCGCGGCGGCGCTCAAGTGCCTGGGCGGCCCCGGCGTGCTCGGCGCACCTGCGCGCAACGCGGTGGAAAGGCGCTGCCGGCCGGCGCCGCCAGCGCGCGGCGTGATGCCGCCACCGCTCGGGCGGCCGCCAGCGTGCCGCCGCGCGGGCGCGCTACCGACAGAACTCGTTGACCCCGCAGCACGATCACGCTGCGGTCTGCCTCGACAGGCGGCGATGGCGGCGTGGCGATGCGGCGCACGTTCCGGCGCCACAATCCGCGCATGAAGATCGTCATCCTGGGGGCGGGGCGGGTCGGCGAGAGTGCGGCCGAAAGCCTGGTATCGGAGCGCAACGACATCACGGTGATCGACACCGATCCCGCGCGGCTGCGCGCGCTGCAGGATCGGCTCGATCTGCGCACCGTCACCGGCAACGGCATCCAGCCGTCGGTGCTGCGCGACGCCGGCGCCGAAGACGCCGACCTGCTGATCGCCTGCGCGTCGCAGGACGAGACCAACCTCGTGGTCTGCAAGGTGGCGCACGACGTGTTCAACGTGCCGACCACGGTCGCGCGCATCCGCTCTGCGGAGTTCGAGGAGGGCACGCCGCTGCTGGCCAAGAACGGCTTCGCGGTCGACCAGGTGATCTGCCCCGAGGCGTCGGTGACGAGCTATGTTCGCAAGCTGATCGAATATCCCGAGGCGCTGCAGGTGCTGCAGTTCGCCAAGGGGTTGGTCAGCCTGGTGGTGGTGCGCGCGGTGGCCGACGGGCCGTTCGTGACCCACACGCTGGCCGAGATCCCGCAGCTGCTGCCGGGCCCGCAGGTGCGCATCGTGGCGATCTACCGCGGCGACACCTCGTTGCCGAGCCTGGATGGGGGCACGCGCATCGAAGCCGGGCGACGAGGTGTTCCTGCTGGCGGCCACCGACCAGATCCGCCGCGTGTTGGCGGCGCTGGGCAGGATGAACCGCCCGGTCAGGCGGGTGATGATCGCCGGCGGCGGCCGCGTCGGCCTGCGCCTGGCGCGCGAGATCTCCGACCTGTACCAGGTCAAGATCATCGAGGCCAGCGCGGCGCGCTGCGAGTACCTCGCCACCCAGCTGCCGCCCAACGTGCTGGTGCTGAAGGGCGACAGCACCGACGAGGATCTGCTCGGCGACGAGAACGTCGGCGAGATGGATCTGTTCCTCGCGCTGACCAGCGACGACGAGGACAACATCATGGGGTGCCTGCTGGCCAAGCGGCTGGGCGCACGCCGCGTGTTCGCGCTGATCAATCGCAAGGCCTACGCCGACCTGGTGCAGAGCACGCAGATCGACATCGCGATCTCGCCGGCGCACGCGGTGATCGGCGAGCTGCTGACCAACGTGCGGCGCGGCGACATCGAGTCGGTGCACAGCCTGCGCCACGGCGCCGCCGAGGCGCTGGAGGCCGTGGTGCGCGGCGACCGCAAGACCTGCAAGGTGGCCGGGCGGCGCATCGAAGAGCTCAATCTGCCGGAGGGTGCGCAGATCGGCGCCATCGTGCGCGGCGACGATGGCGACGAGGGTGCTCGCGAGGTCATCATCCCGCACCACGACACGGTGATCCAGACCGGCGACCACGTGGTGGTGTTCGTGCCGCGCAAGCGCATGGTGCGAGACATCGAGAAGCTGTTCCAGGTCAGCGCGTTGTTCGGCTTCTAGACGGCACCGAATGGGCGTGCTTGCCGTCGTCGCGCTGGTCGGCCGCCTGGTCGCGCTGTTCGCGCTGTTCATGCTGGTGCCGTTGGCCTTTGCCTGGGTGGGCCGCGACGGTGGCGAGACCGCGTTCCTGCTCGGCACGCTGGTCACCGCCGGGGCCGGCGGCGCGATGAGCCTGTTCGCGCGGCGCTCCCGCCGCGAGCTGCAGCCGCGCGATGGCTTCCTGCTGGTCAGCCTCACCTGGGCGCTGCTGCCTGCGTTCGGCGCGTTGCCGCTGCTGTGGGCGCTGCCGGACTTGAGCGTGACCGACGCCTACTTCGAGGCGATGTCGGGCTTCACGGCCACCGGCTCGTCGGTGATCAACGGGCTGGAGCGGCTGCCGCTGTCGGTCAACGTGTGGCGCTGCCTGCTGCAGCTGGTTGGAGGGCTGGGCATCATCGTGCTGGTGGTCGCGGTGCTGCCGCTGCTGGGCATCGGTGGCACGCAGCTGTTTCGCGCCGAGGCTGCCGGCCCGATGAAGGACCAGAAGCTCACGCCGCGCATCGCCGACACCGCGCGCGGCCTGTGGGGCGTGTACTTCGGCATCGCGCTGGCGTGTTTCATCGCCTACAAGTGGGCCGGCATGGGATGGGCCGACGCCTTCATGCACATGTGCGCCACCGTCGGCCTGGGCGGCTTCTCGTCCTACGACGCCGGCTTCATGCACTGGAACTCGCCGGCGATCGACGCGGTGGCGGTGTTGTTCATGGTGCTGGCGGGCGTGAACTTCGCGCTCTACTTCGTCGCGCTGCGCAGCCGCTCGCCGCGCGTGCTGTGGCGCAACGCCGAGCTGCGTGCCTACGTCGCCACGCTGGCGTGCGCGGTGCTGGCGGTCACCGCCTACCTGCAGTGGCACGGCACGTACGACGGACTGGCGGCGACGCTGCGCCATGTGGCGTTCAGCGTGGTGTCGGTGGCCACCACCACCGGCTTCGCGCACGATGACTATGCGCTGTGGCCGACGTTCGCACCGGCGCTGATGCTGCTGCTCGGCTGCTTCGCGACCTGCGCCGGCTCCACCGGCGGCGGCCTGAAGATGGTGCGCATGGTGCTGCTGATGAAGCAGGTGCGGCGCGAGCTCGTTCGCATCGTGCATCCGAACGTGGTCAACCCGGTGGTGTTCGGCGGCGCCGCCGTCGACCCGCGCGTGATGCAAAGCGTGATCGCCTACATGATGGTCTACGGTGCCACGCTGGTGACGGTGGGCATGGTGCTGGTGTTCAGCGGGCTCGATCTGGTGACCGCGTTCAGCGCGGCGGTGGCCTGCCTGAACAACATCGGCCCCGGCCTCGGCCAGGTCGGGCCGTCGGCCTCCTACGCCAGCCTGAGCGACCTGCAGACCTGGGTCTGCACGCTGGCGATGCTGCTCGGACGGCTCGAGCTGCTGTCGGTGCTGGTGCTGTTCACGCCGCAGTTCTGGCGGCGCTGAGGATTGGCTCGCGCTTCAGTCAGCGCCGCCGCGGCCCGCACACGCTGCAGTCGGGTTGCCGCGCCAACCGCATCTCGCTCCATCGCATGCTGCGGGCATCCAGCATCTGCAGCCGGCCGGCCAGCGACTCGCCCACGCCGGCCAGCAGCTTCAGCGCCTCGGCCGCCTGCATCGTGCCGATGATGCCCACCAGCGGCGCGAACACGCCGAGCGTCGCGCACGCGACCTCTTCGAACGCGGCGTCGGGCGGGAACACGCAGGCATAACACGGGCACGCCGCGTCGCGCGGGTCGAACACCGAGATCTGGCCGTCGAAGCGGATCGCCGCGCCCGACACCAGCGGCACGCGGTGGCGCACGCAGGCCGCGTTGACCGCGTGCCGGGTCTTGAAGTTGTCGCTGCAATCGAGCACCACGTCGGCGTCGCAAACCCAGGCGTCGAGCGCATCGGCGTCGGCGCGCTGCAGGTGCACGTCGACCCGCACCTCGGGGTTGATGGCGGCGATCGCCGCGCGCGCCGATTCGGCCTTCGTGCTGCCGACACGCGCCAGGGTGTGCGCGACCTGGCGTTGCAGGTTGGTGAGGTCGACGTGGTCGTGGTCGACCAGCGTGATGCGCCCGACGCCCGCGCTGCCCAGGTACAGCGCCACCGGCGAGCCGAGCCCGCCGGCGCCGATGACCAGCGCACGCGCGGCGAGCAGGCGCCGCTGGCCCTCGATGCCGATCTCGTCGAGCAGGATGTGGCGTGAATAGCGCAGCAGTTGCGCGTCGTCCATCGGAGCGAGGATACCGTGCGCCTGCCTATGATGGCGGCGAGGACTGCAGCGCCATCATGACCACCGGCACCGACCCGCGATTCGAACGCTGGCGCGATCTCGTGCTGGCCAGCGTGCCGGCGCTGGCGTCGGAGGCGACGCGGCGCGCGCTCGAGCAATTGCAGGGTTCTGCGCTCAGCAACGCGGTGGCCGGCGACCGCCGGCACACGGCCAGCCTGCTGCCGCTGTTGCGCCCCGGGCCGCATGGGCTCGCGGCCGCTTTCTCGGCGGCGTTGCGCCAGCAGTTGCGCGACGAGTTCGCGCGCGAGCCAGCCGACGAATCGGCCGGCGCGCGTAGGCGCGGCCGCCGCGGTGCCGATCGATCAGCTGACGCTGGTCGACGACCAGCAGATCGAAGAGGACATCGAGGTCGCCCGCGTCATCCAGCTGGTCGATACCGCTGCCGAAGTCGAGTTGCGCGACATGCGCGCGTTGTGCGCCACGCTGCGCTCGGCGCCGGTGGCGCTGCCCGAGGGGGTGCCGTTGCGGCCGGAGGTGGTGGCACGCGCGCTCAGCCGCGCGCTGCAATCGCTTGGCCTGGCCCGCGAGGTGCGGCTGCTCGCGCTGCGCGTGGTGGGCAAGGCGGCCGCCGATCGGTTGGCGGCGCTGGTGCGCGAGCACACGCAGGAGCTCAAGAGCTGGGGGGTCGAGCCGTTGCCCTATCAGTTGCGCGTGACGCCCGAGCTGCAGCGCGCCACCCCGCCCGACGACGGTGCGATGCGGCGTTTGGCCGGCAGACTCGGCGCGACGGCCGTACCGGCCGACCAGTTGATCCCGCGGCTGCTGGCGCAGGTGGCCGCGCAGATGCAGCTCGACCCCACCTTGAGCGTGCTGCTGCAGCGCTGGCTGCACCGGCGCTGCGCAGCGCGAAAGTCGAATCGGGAGTGTTGTCGTCGTTCCAGCACCCGGTGTGGCGGCTGGTCGATCGCATCGCGGCCCTCGGCGCCGCACGCTCCGGCGCTCATGCGGCGCGGCTGGCGGCGCATCTGGAGCCGGTGGTGCTGCAGCTCGAGCGCGGCGCCGATTCGTCGTTCTCCGCCTACGAACGCGCGTTGGCCGACGTCGACGAGATGGCCACCGGCTGGGCCGACTCGCAGCTGGCCGACGCCGGCGTCACGGTACCGGCGGCGCCGGCGGCCGGCGGCTCGCTGCCCACCGATTGGGGCGGCGAGGGCAGCCTGCCCACCGTGCCGATGGAGCTGCCGGGCCAGGCGGGCGCCGACCCGCACAAGGCCTGGGTCGACGGCCTGCGCGAGGGGGATTCGCTGCGCGTGTTCCTCCATGCGCGCTGGCTGAGCGCGCGCGTGGCCGGGTGCAGCAGCGCCCACGTGATGCTGGCTACTCAACAGGGCGAGCCGCTGCAGACCCTCGGCCGCGCGGCGCTGTACCGGCTGCACGAGTCGGGCTGGCCACCACGATCGAAGCCGTGGCGCCGGTTCGAGAGGCCGTGCAGACGCTGACCCTCGATCTCGATGCGAGTGCTTGAGGCGGCACGGCGGCGGCGCAAACGAAAAGGCCCGCGTGAGCGGGCCTTGGTTCTCACGTGCGGGTGACGGTTATTGCGTCTTCACTTCAGCCTTGCGCTCCATCGCGGCCTTGCTCACCGCGACCGGCTTGCCCTTGAGCTGGTTGATCGCCTGCATCAGCTGGAAGTCTTCGGGGGTGCCGAACTCAGGCAGCGGCTTGATCGGCTCGCGCGACTTGGCTTGCTGCTCCTCGAAGCGCTTGCGCGCTTCCTCGCGCGCCTTCTCGCGGGCCTCGTCCTTCTTCTCGTCGGGGGTGCCCAGGTGCTTTTCGAGGTCGGCCTCGCGCAGGCGCAGCGCCGCGAACACGTTGCCGTCGGCGGTCTCGTCGAGCCAGACGTCGGGCACGATGCCCTTGGCCTGGATCGAACGGCCGCTGGGCGTGTAGTAGCGCGCGGTGGTGATCTTCAGCGCCGTCTCGCCCGATAGCGGCCGCACGGTCTGCACCGAGCCCTTGCCGAAGGTTTGTGCGCCCATCACGATCGCGCGCTTGTGGTCTTGCAGCGCGCCGGCGACGATTTCGCTGGCCGAGGCCGAGCCTTCGTTGACCAGCACCACCAGCGGCAGCGTCTTGATCGAGCTCGGCAACTTCTTCAGCGGGTCGGGGCCGCCGCGGCGGATGTAGTACTCGGGCGCTGCCTTGAAGGTGGCCTTCGACTCGGCGATCTGGCCGTTGGTGGAGACCACGGTCACGTCGCCCGGCAGGAACGCCGCCGACAGCGCCACCGCGCCTTCGAGCAGGCCGCCCGGGTCGTTGCGCAGGTCGAGCACCAGGCCCTTCAGGCTGGGATCCTGCTTGTACAACTCGTCGATCTTGCGCGTGAAGTCGTCGATCGTGCGGTCCTGGAACTGGCTGACGCGCAACCAGGCGTAGCCGGGCTCGACCAGCTTGGCGCGCACGCTCTGCACGCGGATCTCTTCGCGCACGATGGTGACCGGGAAGGTGCGGTTCTCGCTCTTGCGGAACAGCGTGAGCACCACCTTGGTCGACGGCTCGCCGCGCATGCGCTTGACCGCCTGGTCCATGCTCAGGCCCTTGACCGCGGTGTCGTCGATGCGGGTGATCAGGTCGCCGGCCTTGATGCCGGCGCGGAAGGCTGGCGAGCCTTCGATCGGCGAGACCACCTTGACCAGGCCGTCTTCCATGCCGATTTCGATGCCCACGCCGACGAAGCGGCCGGTGGTGCCTTCGCGAAATTCCTTGAAGCTCTTCTTGTCGAAATACTGCGAGTGCGGGTCGAGGCCGGCGACCATGCCCGAGATGGCATCGGTGATCAGCTTCTTCTCGTCGACCGCCTCGACGTAATCGCTCTTGACCATGCCGAACACGGCGGCCAGCTGCTGCAACTCGTCCAACGGCAAGGGAGCCAGCGTATTGCGAGCAAATGCCGTCAGTTGGATCGTTGTGAGGGCACCGGCGACCGCGCCCAGCGCGACGAACCCAGCGACTTTTAGTTTGCCACCCATCGTGTCCTGCCTGGCCCGGGGGGCCAATTTGATGTGAAGTCACCCCAGTATAAGACGGGGGTCGACATTTGAGGGCTGGCTTACGCGGAAGTTGCACCCCCGGATTCACGGGCAGCGACTTCCCTCACCAACCAGGCGGTCACGAGTGACTCTGGGCGACTGTTTTCGGTGGTGCGAAACGAGATGTGCGGGCCGGCTCCACCGAGCCGACCCTGGCTCAAGGGCGCTTGAATGCGTAGAGGCGTGCCTGCCTTGGATGATGGCTCGAGGGCGCCCTCGGGCGGCGGACCATCGATCGCCGGCAATGCGCCGACGCTTGCCGGTTGCCAGCCCTCGATCAGCGCGCACAGCGCGGTCGGGTCGGCGGGCTTGAGGAGGTGGTGGTCGAAACCTGCCTCGTGGCCGCGTTGCCGGTCGGCGGCCGAGCCGTATCCGGTGAGGCCCACCACCAGCGCGTGCCGCGTCTGCGGCAACTGGCGCAGGCGTTGCGCGACCTGATAGCCGTCGACCTGCGGCAGGCCGACGTCGAGCAGCACCACTTCCGGCGCGAACTCCTGCGCCTGAGCCTGCGCTTGCGTGGCATCGTGCGCGCAGCGCACGGTGTGTCCGGCCAGTGTGAGCATGATGGCTGCGGTCTGCGCGACGTCGAGGTTGTCCTCGACGATCAGGATGCGGCGGGGCAGCCGCACGACACCGGGCGCTGGGTTGCTCGCGACCGCGGGCCGCTGCACGTCGGCCGGGCGCAGGCAGGGCAGGTAGACGCGAAACTCCGCGCCCTTGCCCGGGCCGGCGCTGGAGGCTTCGACATGGCCCTGGTGCAGCCTGACCAGCCGCTGCACCAACGTGAGGCCGACGCCCAGGCCGCCCTGGTCGCGGTCGAGGGCGCGCGTGCCTTGCTCGAAGACGTCGAACACGCGCGGCAGCAGGTCGGCCTCGATGCCGATGCCGTTGTCGCGCACGCTGACCACCGCCTGGCCCTGCTCGACGTGCATCGCCACGTGCACGCTGCCGCCCTCTGGGGTGTATTTGTTGGCGTTGCTGAGCAGGTTGTTGACGACCTGCTGCAGCCGGGTCGAGTCGCCCTGCACCCACACCGGGGTCGGCGGCACTGCCAGCGTCAGCGTCTGACCGCGGCCGATCAGCGCCGGGCGTTGCGTCTCGACGCATTGCGTCAGCAGCGAGCTCAGCTCCAGCGGCGCGGTCTGCAGGGCGATCTTGCCCTGGCCGATGCGGGCGACGTCGAGCAGTTCGTCGACCAGCCGCGTCAGCTGCCGCAGCTGGCGATCGGTGATGTCGTTGGCCCACATCAGCTTGGGGTCGTGGCCGCCGAGGCGGCGGATGATCTCGACGGCGTTGCCGATCGGCGCCAGCGGATTGCGCAGCTCGTGCGACAGCATCGCCAGGAACTCGTCCTTGCGCTTGCTGGCCATCTCCAGCTCGGCCTCGGTGCGGCGGCGCTCGGTGATCTCGTCTTGCAGGTTGCGGTACAGCTGCGCGGCGGCAAACGCCACCGCCGCGCGGGTGGCCACTTCCTCCAGCACCGCCGCGCCCAGCGGCGTCGCTTCGCCCGACAGCATCAGCACGCCCAGTAGTCGCTGGCCGTCGCGCAGCGGATAGGCGCGCGCCGCCGCGGCATCGGCCGTCGCGGGGCGCGGCTGCAGCGCCTGCTGCACACGCTCGACCTCGGCGCGCGGCAGCTCGCCGCCGTCGTGCTCGGCGGCGACGATGTCGCCGCGTGCGCCAGCTGGCGGCGTACTGCACCTGCGACTGCGCGTCGACCAGTGCCACCGTGGCCGCCGGCGCCAGCGCCGGCACCACCCTGGACACCAGCGTCCTGGCGCCGCTGCGCACGTCGAGCAGGCCGCTCAACGAATGGCTCAACTCGTACAGGAAGGCCGAACGGCGGGTCGACTCTTCGGCCACCAGCAGCGCCGCCTCGGCGGCGGCCTGCGCGACGCGCGCATCCGCCTGCCGCGCGATGCGACGCTGCAGCAACTGCAGCTCGACGAACACCCGCACCTTGGAGCGCAACACCTCGGGCACCACCGGCGACAGGATGTAGTCCACCGCGCCCAGCGAATAGCCGCGCGCGGTCTGCATCTCGTCGGCGTAGGCGGTGATGAAGATGATCGGCGTGTGCGCCGAGCGCTTGTAGCGGCGGATCAGCGTGGCCGTCTCGAGGCCGTCGATGTCGGGCATGTTGACGTCGAGCAGGATCACCGCGAACTCGTGCGTCAGCACCTCGCGCAGCGCCTCGGCGCCCGAGCTGACGAACACCAGGTTCTGCTGCAACTCCTCGAGCACCGTCCTGAAGACCAGCAGCTTCTCCTGCAGGTCGTCGACCACCAGGATGTCGACCTTCTCCGCCTCCGGCGGCAGCAGCGCGTCGCCGGAGCTGCTCACCAGGTTGCCCGCGGCGCTCAGTGGCATAGCCAGCCCCTGAGCACCGCCAGCAGGTGCAACGGATCGACCGGCTTGGACAGGTAGTCCCAGGCGCCGGCCTCGATGCACTTCTGGCGGTCGCCCTTCATCGCCTTGGCGGTCACCGCCACCAGCGGCAGGTCGCGGCCGCGCGGCATCTGGCGGATCTGCTGCATCGTCGTCAAACCGTCCATCTCGGGCATCATGATGTCCATCAGCACGATGTCGATCGCCGCGTCGGATTCGACCAGCGCGATCGCGTCGCGGCCGTTGCCGGCCGAGACGATCTCCATGCCGACCTCGTCGAGCACGGTGGCCAGCGCGAAGATGTTGCGCATGTCGTCGTCGACGATCAAGGCCTTCTTGCCCTTGAGGCCTTGCCCGCCTTCGAGGGTGGACTCGAAATCGCTGCGATCGCGCTCCGACATGCCGCCGGGGCTGCGATGCAGCCAGAACGCCACGTGAGCGCGCAGCGCCTCGGGCGAGCGGGCTTCGCGTTGCCCGAAGCTGCCGTGCGCGCGCCCCCAGGGGGAGCGCGCGGGCCGGTCGTGCGAGCAGTACAGCACCACCGGCAGCTGGCACACGTGGTGCCGTTCGGCGACGGCGTCGAGCACGTCTTCGGGGCCGAAATCGGCCAGCGAATCGTCGACAGCCACGCAGTCGGCATCGCCCAGCAGCGAGCGCGCCTGCGTGGTGTCGTCGGCCACCACGACATCGACCTCGCCGGCGAGGCTTTCGAGCAGTTGGCTACGCAGCGGCGACGCGGGCATCACCAGCGCCAGCCGCTTGAGCGGCCGCTCGACATAACGCGCGAGCTGCTCGATCGCCGTGTGCGCCACGTCGGCCGACTGCAGCGGCTTGGCGACGAAGCCGATGGCGCCAGCCTGCAGCGCACGGTCGCGCGCGTCGTCGGTGGAGACCACGCAGATCGGCACGTGGCGCGTCAGCAGATCGGCCTTCAGGCGATCGAGGATGCGCCAGCCGGTCATGTCGGGCAGGTGAATGTCCAGCGTGATCAGGCTGGGCAGGAACTCGCGCGTCATCGTCAGCGCGCTGGCGCCGGTGCCGGTGACCAGCCCCTTGAAGCCGCAGGCGCGTGCCGACTCCAGCAGCACCTTGGCGAAGCCGATGTCGTTTTCGACGATCAGCATCACGCGGTCGCCGCTGCCGATGTCGTCGCGGTCGTCGTCGGCCAGGTTGGCGAACAGCACCGCCGCCTGCGGCGCCGCCGCGTCGGCCTCGATCTGCGCCGCACGCAACGGCGCCTCCAGCGCGGCCGGCGATCGCGGCAGCGCGCCGCTGCGTGCAAGCGCCGGCGGCTCGGCGGCGTCGCCGGGCGGCGCGGCCATGGCGTGGCAGCCGCGCCGGGTTGTAGCTCTGCGGCAGGTACAGCGTGAACACGCTGCCCTTGCCGGGCGCGCTGACCAGCTTGATCTCGCCGCCGAGCAGGCGCGCCAGCTCGCGGCTGATCGCCAGGCCCAGGCCCGTGCCGCCGTACTTGCGCGAGGTCGAGCCGTCGGCCTGCTGGAAGGCCTCGAAGATGATCTGCTGCTTGTCGGCCGAGATGCCGATGCCGGTGTCGGCCACCGCGAAGGCGATCACCTGGCCCGCGCGGTTGAGCTCCTCGTTGTCGCTCGACCAGCCGCCGGTGGAGCTGGGCGATCGTGAACGACACCTGGCCCTCGTGGGTGAACTTGAAGGCGTTGGACAGCAGGTTCTTGATGATCTGCTGCAGCCGCTTGACGTCGGTGATCAGCACCTTGGGCAGCGGCTGCTCCAGCTGCACCAGGAAGCCGACGTGCTTGGATTCGGCGAAGTGGCGGAAGCCCCGTTCGATCGAGCGGTGCAGGTCTTCCAGGCGCAGCTCGTTGATGTCCACCGCGACCGTGCCCGACTCGATCTTCGACAGGTCGAGGATGTCGTTGATCAGCATCAGCAGGTCGTTGCCCGAGCTGTGGATCGTCTTGGCGAACTCCACCTGCTTGCCGGACAGGTTGCCCTCGGGGTTCTTGCACAACTGGTCCGACAGGATCAGCAGGCTGTTCAGCGGCGTGCGCAGCTCGTGGCTCATGTTGGCCAGGAACTCCGACTTGTACTTCGAGGTCAGCGCCAGCTGCTCGGCCTTTTCTTCCAGCGCCTGGCGCGCCTGTTCGACCTCGGTGTTCTTGCGCTCGACCTCCTGGTTCTGGTGCGCCAGCAGCCGGGCCTTGTTCTGCAGCTCGAGGTTGGTGGCCTGCAGCTCTTCCTGCCGGCTGCCCAGCTCCTCGGCCAGCGATTGCGACTGCTTCAGCAGGTCTTCGGTGCGCGTGTTGGCCTCGATGGTGTTGATCACGATGCCGATCGACTCGGTCAGCTGATCGAGGAACGCCTCGTGCACCGGGTTGAAGTGCTCGAGCGACGCCAGCTCGAGCACGCCGCGCACCTGGCCTTCGAAGATCACCGGCAGCACCAGCACGTCCATCGCGGCGTTCTCGCTCAGGCCCGAGGCGATGCGGAAGGCGTGCGACGGCGTGTTGGTCAGCAGGATCTTGCGCTTGTCGATCGCACACTGGCCGACCAGGCCCTGGCCGAGGTCGATCTCCTTGCCGTGCGTCTCGTTGCCGCCGGAGGCGTAGCTGGCCACCAGCTTCAGGCGCGGCCGCTCGATGGCGCTGCCGCCCATCACGTAGAACTCGGCCTGCTGCGCGCCCACCACCGGCGCCATCTCGCTGAGGATGAGCCGGCCCACGGTGACCAGATCCTTCTGGCCCTGCAGCATGCGGCTGAACTTGGCCAGGTTGGTCTTCAGCCAGTCCTGCTCGGTGTTCTTCTGCGTGGTGTCCTTCAGGTTGCGGATCATCTCGTTGATGGTGTCCTTCAGGGCCGCCACTTCGCCCTGCGTCTCCACCGTGATCGAGCGCGTCAGGTCGCCTTGCGTCACCGCGGTGGCGACCTCGGCGATCGCGCGCACCTGCGTCGTCAGGTTGGCGGCCAGCTCGTTGACGTTCTCGGTCAGGCCCTTCCAGGTGCCGGCCGCGCCCGGCACCTTGGCCTGGCCGCCGAGCTTGCCTTCGACACCGACCTCGCGCGCCACCGTGGTCACCTGATCGGCGAAGATGGCCAGCGTGTCGGTCATGCTGTTGATGGTGTCGGCCAGCGCGGCGATCTCGCCCTTGGCCTCGACGGTGAGCTTTTGCTTCAGGTCGCCGTCGGCCACCGCGGTCACCACCTTGGCGATGCCGCGCACCTGCGAGGTCAGGTTGCCGGCCATGAAGTTGACGTTGTCGGTGAGGTCCTTCCAGGTGCCCGAGACGCCGCGCACCTGCGCCTGGCCGCCCAGGCGGCCCTCGGTGCCGACCTCGCGCGCGACGCGCGTGACCTCGGCGGCGAACGACGACAGCTGATCGACCATCGTGTTGATGGTGGCCTTCAACTCCAGGATCTCGCCCTTGACGTCGACGGTGATCTTCTTGGAGAGGTCGCCGACCTGCACGGCCTTGGTGACGTCGGCGATGTTGCGCACCTGCGAAGTCAGGTTCGACGCCATCAGGTTGACGCGAGTCGGTGAGGTCCTTCCAGGTGCCGGCGACCCCTTGCACGTCGGCCTGGCCGCCGAGCTTGCCTTCGGTGCCCACTTCGCGCGCCACACGCGTGACCTCGGCGGCGAACGAGCGCAGCTGGTCGACCATCGTGTTGATGGTGTTCTTCAGCTCGAGGATCTCGCCTTTGACGTCGACGGTGATCTTCTTGCTCAGGTCGCCGGCCGCCACCGCGGTGGTGACTTCGGCGATGTTGCGCACCTGGCTGGTCAGGTTGCCGGCCATGAAGTTGACGCTTTCGGTCAAGTCCTTCCAGGTGCCGGCCACACCTTGCACGTCGGCCTGGCCGCCGAGCTTGCCTTCGGTGCCGACCTCGCGCGCGACGCGCGTGACCTCGGCGGCGAACGAGCGCAACTGGTCGACCATCGTGTTGATGGTGTTCTTCAGCTCCGAGATCTCGCCCTTGACGCCGACGGTGATCTTCTTGGAGAGGTCGCCCGCGGCCACCGCGGTGGTGACCTCGGCGATGTTGCGCACCTGCGAAGTCAGGTTGCCGGCCATGAAGTTCACCGACTCGGTCAAGTCCTTCCAGGTGCCGGCCACGCCTTGCACGTCGGCCTGGCCACCGAGCCTGCCTTCGGTGCCGACTTCGCGCGCGACGCGCGTGACCTCGGCAGCGAACGACGACAGCTGGTCGACCATCGTGTTGACGGTGTTCTTCAGCTCGAGGATCTCGCCCTTGACGTCGACCGTGATCTTCTTGCCCAGGTCACCCGCGGCCACCGCCTTGGTGACGTCGGCGATGTTGCGCACCTGCGAGGTCAGGTTGCCGGCCATGAAGTTGACGCTCTCGGTCAAGTCCTTCCAGGTGCCGGCCACGCCTTGCACGTCGGCCTGGCCGCCGAGCTTGCCTTCGGTGCCGACCTCGCGCGCGACACGCGTGACCTCGGCGGCGAACGAGCGCAACTGGTCGACCATCGTGTTGATGGTCGCCTTCAGCTCGAGGATCTCGCCCTTGACGTCGACGGTGATCTTCTTGGACAGGTCGCCCGCGGCCACCGCCTTGGTGACGTCGGCGATGTTGCGCACCTGGCTGGTCAGGTTGCCGGCCATCGAGTTGACCGAGTCGGTGAGGTCCTTCCAGGTGCCCGAGACGCCTTTCACCTCGGCCTGGCCGCCGAGCCGGCCTTCGGTGCCGACCTCACGGGCGACCCGCGTCACTTCGGCAGCGAACGACGACAGCTGGTCGACCATCGTGTTGATGGTGGCCTTCAACTCCAGGATCTCGCCCTTGACGTCGACGGTGATCTTCTCGGACAGGTTGCCGGCGGCGACCGCCTTGGTGACGTCGGCGATGTTGCGCACCTGGCTGGTCAGGTTCGACGCCATCGAGTTCACCGAGTCGGTCAAGTCCTTCCAGGTGCCGGCCACGCCTTGCACGTCGGCCTGGCCGCCGAGCTTGCCTTCGGTGCCGACCTCGCGCGCCACCCGCGTGACCTCGGCAGCGAACGAGCGCAGCTGGTCGACCATCGTGTTGATGGTGTTCTTCAGCTCCGAGATCTCGCCCTTGACGTCGACGGTGATCTTCTTGCTCAGGTCGCCGGCCGCCACCGCGGTGGTGACTTCGGCGATGTTGCGCACCTGGCTGGTCAGGTTGCCGGCCATGAAGTTGACGCTTTCGGTCAAGTCCTTCCAGGTGCCGGCCACACCTTGCACGTCGGCCTGGCCGCCGAGATTGCCTTCGGTGCCCACCTCGCGCGCCACCCGCGTGACCTCGGCAGCGAACGAGCGCAACTGGTCGACCATCGTGTTGACGGTGTTCTTCAGCTCGAGGATCTCGCCCTTGACGTCGACGGTGATCTTCTTGGAGAGGTCGCCCGCGGCCACCGCCTTGGTGACGTCGGCGATGTTGCGCACCTGGCTGGTCAGGTTGCCGGCCATCGAGTTGACCGAGTCGGTGAGGTCCTTCCAGGTGCCCGACACGCCTTCGACGCGCGCCTGGCCGCCGAGCGAGCCTTCGGTGCCCACCTCGCGCGCCACCCGCGTGACCTCGGAGGCGAACGAGCGCAGCTGGTCGACCATCGTGTTGATGGTGTTCTTCAGCGTCAGGAACTCGCCCTTGACGTCGACCTCGATCTTCTTGGAGAGGTCGCCCTTGGCCACCGCGGTGGTGACGTCGGCGATGTTGCGCACCTGCGCCGTCAGGTTGCCGGCCATCGAGTTGACCGAGTCGGTGAGGTCCTTCCAGGTGCCGGCCACGCCCTTGACGGTGGCCTGGCCGCCGAGCTTGCCTTCGGTGCCCACTTCGCGCGCGACCCGCGTGACTTCGGCGGAGAAGTTGCCGAGCTGGTCGACCATCTTGTTGATCGTCTGCGCGGTGCGCAGGAACTCGCCTTCGAGCGGCCGGCTGTCGACTTCGAGCGCCATGCTCTTGCTGAGGTCGCCCTGGGCCACCGCGCCGATCACGCGCGCCACTTCGCTGGTGGGGTGCACCAGGTCGTCGATCAGCGAATTGATCGACATCGATCGATTCGCCCCAGAAGCCGCGCGACTCGCGCAGCGACGCGCGCTGCTTGAGCTTGCCCTGCTTGCCCACCACCTGGCGCAGCCGCCGCAGCTCGTCGGTCATCGCGGCGTTCTGCTCGACCACCTCGTTGAAGGCGTCGGCCACCCGGCCGGCCACGCCCGGCCAGTGCAGCGGCAGGCGCACGCCCGCATCGCCCTTGCGCAGCGCCACCAGTGCGGTCAGCAACGTGTGCAGCTCGTCGGCCTCGAGAGTGGTCGACATTTCCATGACCGTCATGGTGGCCTCCTGGTGCCCGGCGATGCGCTCGATTCGACGCGCGTCGGGGCAGCCTGCACCTTCCGTGCCACTGCGGCGCGGCATGCCGATTGCCGACTGACCAGCCCCTTGCGAGGCGGCCGGCGTCGGCCGAGCGGTCAAAGTTGCCAAGCCGCGGAAAATTTTGCCGCAGGGTCGGTCGTGGACGCCGAGCGCATCGGGAGCCGGAGCCACTGGCCCCCCCGACAGGAATCGAACCTGTATCTAGCGCTTAGGAGGCGCTCGTTCTATCCATTGAACTACGGCGGGTGCCCGAATTTTCGCATGGGCGTCGGCCGGTGACGCCTTGCGTCCGCTGGTTAAAGCGAAGCTACAGCTGCGGCGGCACATGCGTTGGCGCCACGATCTGGCCCGGACCGAGCGCGTGGCGATCGGCTTCGCTGTCGGGGACCATGCGGACCTCACGCGAGCTCTCCATGCAGACCGCCCCCGGGTAAGCCGCAGCCTGCTCACGCGTCATCTTGTAGCGTGACTCGATAGGTTTGGCGCCGACCTCTTCGGGCGGCAGCAACCATGTGAAGAATTCGATCGGGCGCATGTTCTGCCTCTCTCGGCAGCCGAGGCATCAGGGCCCATGGCAATCGAGAGTCCGTGCAGCTCACGCAGTCGAGGGGGTCGGCTGCGGCCGCACACGCTGCGGCCGGCCAGGACGTTCAATGTCATCTGCGATCCGAGCGGTGTCTCACTTGTGCACTAGGGGGTTGACCCATGGGGTGAAAGCCTTCTACATTCGCGTCCCCACGAAAACGATTTCTCTTTTTTGTCCGCGAGGTCCCACACCATGAACCGCCACTCCATTGCCACCAACGCGCGCGCCCTGCCTGGCGCCGCTGCGTCCGTGTGCGCGAGCGTGCGCATGGCGCAGGCCCTGGGTGGCTTCACCCAAGCGGGTTCGCGTTGTCCGGGAGAGGGAGATGCCGCGTCGCCTTGAGGCGAAGCGCACAACCCTCGAATCTCTGATTCCAGAGGCCCGGATTCCGAAAAGGATCCGGGCCTTTTGCTTTGTCTGGGCCTCTTGTTCTTGTCGTCATTTCATTCGCAGCGATCGGCCGCCGGCAGCAGGGGCGGCTCCGGAATCCGTCACCGGAACGAGCACGCAGCACGTGGCTTCCCGCACGAGGGCCACGTGCCGCTGCGGCGCCAGGACCGGCGCTTCGTTGATCCCCGTGCGTTTTTCTTGATTGGAGAAGCATCATGGAAGAAGCCAAATTCGCCGGCCGGTCGTTGAGCGCCGCCGTCGTCGCCGTGTTGGGAGCCATGCTGGCCAGCGTGCTCTCGTTCGGCGCCGTCATCGTGCTCTACGCATCGGCGTCTGGTGAACTGGAAGTGGCCGTCGCCAAGCTCCGTGCCGCACCCGCGGCCAGCGCCGTGGCGGTCGAGGTTCCGCGCAAACCCAAGCCTGGGTAACGCGCGGCAGGCAGCGCGGCTGCCGTGTGCGAGGCCCGTCGCGTCGAAGAGTTCAGTCGGCGCGGCGGGCCGAGCGCATCAGCCTACTGGGCGGGCGCAACGCCTCACCAGCGCCACTGCCAGATGAAGTCCAGCGAGTTGTCGACGCCCGACTGCGCGCGCACCGTGAAGCGCTGCGCGATGCGGTAGATCAGCTGCCAGCTGCCGGTGGTGGCGTTGACGCTGCGTTCGTAGCCGACGTACCAGCGTTGCGACAATTGCCGCCCCAACGACACGACGGTCTCGCGCGTGGCGCTGTCTTCTCTGCCGCACCGAGAACTCAGTGAGGCCGAGCTGTTGCAGCAGCTGGTCGGTGGGCGCCTGGTCTTCGCCGGCCAGCAGCGCCATCGCGGCGCGCTGCACCAGCGCCGTGTCGTTGCGGCCGAGGCCTTCGCTGGGGCGGCCCAGCATCAGCCACGACAGCTTGTCCATCTCCGGCATCTCGGGGTCGCTGAACAGGCGCACGCGCAGGCTCTGCAACGGGCCGGTCACGGCGACGCCGACGCGCACGTCGAGGTTGGGTCGGATCGCCAGGATGTCCACGCGCGGGTTCTCGGGCGCGCCGGTGAAGACCAACTCGCCGCGTTCGATCACCAGCCGCTGCGCGTAGGCGACGTAGGTGCCATTGACCGCTCGCACGCTGCCGTTCAGCGCGGGCCGGCCGCCCGGCGTGCTGAGCCGCAGGTCGCCGCGCAGCGAGGCGTCGAGGCCGTGGCCGCGGATCTGCAGCTTGTCGCCCAGCGCCACCGCCAGGTTGACCTGCGCGTTGCGCATCGGCGCCGGCAGCGCCTGCGCGGCGGCACGCGGGTCGCGCGCGCCGCCGGGGCCGGGTGCCGATGCCGCGCGCACGACGCGCACGTCGTCGTCGAGGCTGGGCGCATTGATCTTGCTGAAGTCGATGAGGCCTTCGTCGACGTTGAACTTGCCGTCGAGCTGCAAGGTTTCGCGGTTGAGCTGCAGCTGTGCGTTGCCGCTGGCGATCAGGCGGCGGTCGATGCGCCCGAGCAGGCGGAAGCGCTCGGCCACCAGTTGCAGCCGGGCGCTCGGCGCGTCACCGAGCATGGCCTCGCCGCTCAGGTTCAGGCTGCCGTCGCCGCCCTTGAACGACAGCTTGCGCACGCGCACGACTTCGCCTTCGAGCGATGCCGCCAGTTCGCCGTCGCTCAGGCCGACGCCTTGCAGCACGTTGCGCACCGACAGCTCGTGCCCCTGCAGATCGCCGCGCAGCTGCGGCGCGCCGAACTGCCCGCCCAACGACGCACTCATGCGCAGGTTGCCGCCCAGGCGCCAGCCCGGCGGCACCCACACGCCCCACGCGCCGAGGTTGGCCACGTGCATCTGCAGCACGCCCTCGAGGCCGGCGTCGGCAGCGGGCCAGCGCGACTGCGGCATTGGTGCGAATCACCTGCGCACCGGCCATCTCGCCGATCTGCCGCCCGCCAGGCCCTGCGCGAAGCGCCAGGTGCCGTCGCGCGCGGCGAACGCCAGCCGCAGCTCGTCGATGCCGAGCGATTGCGCGACGCCCGACTCGTCGGTGATGCGCAGGTCGCCACCGGAACGCGCCAACACCACCTCGGCATCGAAGCGGTCGGCGGCGTGCACGTCGATGCGGCCGGCCAATGCGAGGTCACCGCCCCAACCGATGTCGGGCTGCAGCCGCGCCAGCAACGGGGCCACGGCCAACGGCTCGAGCTCGCCGCGCAGGTCGAGGCGGCGGCCGTCGGCCCGCCACGACGCTTCGCTCCAGCGCAAGCCGGCGCCACCGGCAAACTGGGCACGGCCGGGCGACAGCTGCGCCTGCGTCAGCGCGCCCTGGCCGTCGAACACCAGCTCGGCTTGCAGGCCCTTGACGTCGAGCCAGGGGTCGCCTTTGCCCTCGCGGCCGACGACCCGCAGCGACGCCGCGTCGGCCAACCAGCGTCCGCCACCGTCGGGTGCGGCACGCCAGGAACCCAGCGCGTCGAGCGCGGCGCGGGTGCCGGTGCTGGTGCTGCCGACCAGGTTTTCGCTCCACGCCGGCGGCCGCGCCGGCGTCTCGATGTGCGCGCTGATGCGGTGCGCGCGCAGCGTGCCGTCGACCCGCGCCTGCAGCGCGTCGGCGCGTTGCGCGCCCTGTTGCAGCCCCTTGGCGTCGAGCGTCAGTTCGATCGGCGCGTCGTCGCTGCCGCCGAACTGCCAGCGTGCCAGGCCCTCGGTGAGCGTGAACTCGCCTGCCCGCACGCCGTTGGCCTGCAGCGAGCCGCTGCCGCTGCGCCACTGTGGCCACCGACCATCGAGTTGGGCCTTCAGCGTCAATGCGCCCGCTCGGGGCCACGACGCCGCAGGCCACGAGGGCAACAGGCTCGACAGCGGTTGCAGCGCCGCCAGTGCCGGCAGCGTGGCGTCGAGCTGCCAATGGTCCTCGGCCGCCACGACGGCGAAGCGGCCTTCGAGCGCGGCCTGATTGCCCGCCAGCGTCGACGATGCGCGCACGGCGATCGCCTGGCCGTCGCCACGCACCGTCGGCGCGCAACGGCCAACGGCAAGCCGGCCAGCACGCTGTCGGCGAGGTCGACCTGCAGCTGGCCGCGCAGCGCCGCCAGCGCGGGCGCGGGCTGGCGCCGCACCTGTTCGGCCAGGCGATTCGGGCAGCTGCAGGTCGGCCTGCCAACTGCCGTTGATGCGGTGCGGCCCGAGCGCCCACACGGTGTCGGCCGCACCCGGCCACCACGGCAGCGGATCGAACTGGCTCAGTTTCGCCGCCGCCGGCGAGGTGCCAGACGTGTTGGCTGCCGTCGCGCCGGCGCTGTGCCTTCAGCGTGGCGGTCGCGCTGCCGTCGCCCGCGCTGGCGCGCAGCTGGGTCAGCTCCAGCGCGTCGGCGGCGGCGGTCAGCTTGAACGACGCGTGCAGCGGCTTGGCCGAAGTCCCCAGCGTGCCCTCGAGTGCGCCGCCGATTTGCGCCTGCCAACGCCGGCTGCTCGCCGGAGCATTGGCGGCGGGTGCGCTGGCAGCGCCCGCAGGCAGCGGCACGCCGCTCAGTTGCAGGTTGACGGTGCCGCCGGCGCGCAGGGCCGGCACGGCCGCGTGCACGCGGGCCGGCTCGACGTCGACGAGCTGCAATTGCAGCTGCACGTCGCTGCCGACCCATTGGCCGCGGCCCTGCAAGCGGCCCGCCGGCTGGCGATCGTCGGCGAGCAGCGCGTCGAGCTGCCGGATCTCGATGCGATCGAGCCGGCTCGGCGTGCCGCCGAGTTCGAGCTTCGCCTCGCGCACCGGCAGGCGGCCGGCGTCCCAGCGCCCCGGTTCGTGGTTGCGCATCTGCACCGAGGCTTGCGCCGGGCGGTCGAGGCCGGCGCTCTGCACGTCGGCCTGCACGTCGATGCGGGTGCGCGGCGCCGCGCTGCTGAGCGCGGCCAGGTCGAGCGACCGCGTCGACAGCTGCAACGACGCCAGCGGCCAGGCAGCAAACGGTTCGATGCGCGCCAGCGCGTCCAGCGTGGGCGAGTTGGCGCTGCGGTCATCGCCGCGCAAGGTGGCACGCACGGTCAGCGCCGCCAGCGGGCCGCTGGCGTCGACGCTGGCCTGCCACGGCGTGCCGCTCACCGATGCGGCTTGCAGCTGCAGCGCCAGCGGGGAGGGCGCCGCGGCGCCGATGCGTGCGTCGGCATTCAGGCGCAGCCGGTCGTTGTGCAGCGACAGCGCCTGGATGCGGTGCTCGCTGCCGTCGTTGGCACCCACGTGAACGTTCGCCCGCACGTCGTGCCAAGGCGCTGCATCGTCGAGTTGCAGCACGGCCACCGTGACGGCACCGATGCGCAGCGCGATCGGCAGTTGCAGCGACGGCTCGGCTGCTGCCGGGCGTGCTCTCGCGCGGCGACCGCCAGACCACCCGCGACGCCTTCAAGGCCGGGGCCGACAGCGACAGCCAGCCCCCCGTGAACGGCAACAGCCGCCATAACGGCTGCTGCAGCTCGATGCCGTCGATCTGCAACTCGGGCTGCGTCGCGCTGCCGCGCCAGTGCAGCGACTGAATGTGCAGCGCGTCGCCGATCAACGAGCCCTGCACGCCGCTGACCGTGAGGCCGGGCAGCTGCGCGAGCAGCCAGCGGGTGCCGGCCTCGCTGCGCGCGAGGTGCACCAGCGCCGCCACGCCGGCCGCCAGCACGGCGAGCAGCGCGACCAGCAGCAACACAGCCGCGCCAGGCGCGCCGGCGCGGCGGCGCGGTGGCGGTGGGTGCTGGCGGGATGCTCACGATCGGTGCCTGAATCGACGACGCCTAGAACGCAATGCCCACCGACACGTGCAGACGCACTTGGCGGAACTCTTCTCCATACGCCAGGTCGGCGCGCAGCGGGCCCACCGGGCTGCGCCAGCGCACGCCCACACCGTAGCCGAACACCGGCTTGAACCCCTTCCAGTCGTTGGCAGCATTGCCGGCATCGATGAACGTGGCCCACCACACGCTGGGCAACTGTTCGAACGGGCGCGCCACTTCGATGCTGGCGGTGGCCAGCACGTTGCCGCCGATGATGTTGCCGTCGGCGTCGGTCGGCGCCAGCGTGCGGTAGTCGTAACCGCGCACCGACTCGTCGCCGCCGGCGCGAAACGCCAGCGTATCGGGCACCGCCACGTTGTCGCGCTTGAAGATCTGGCCCAACTCGAGGCGGGCGGTGGTGTACCAGGTGGTGCCCAGCGGCAGGTAGCCGGTGACCTTGGCGTACAGGCGGGTGAACGGTCCGTTCTCGGCGTAGTTGCTGGTGGCCCAGCCGACGCCGCCCTGGCCGGAGAGGGTGACGCCGCGGGTCGGCAGGATCACGCTGTCGAGGTCGCGCCAGATGCCGTGGTACTGCGCACTCACCGCGCTGGCCTCCTTGTCGAGGTTGTTGACGGTCTGCACCGAGCGGTCGAGGCCGAGGAAGTAGAGCCGCTCGATGCGGTTGGTGTCCTGCGTGCGGCCCACGCGGATGCGCTCCGACAGCACTTCGTCGACGTCGGTGATCTGGTTTTCGATCTGCACGCCGACCATGTTGCGGTAGAAGCGCTCGCCGGGATGGCTGCTGAGCTCGCCCTCGAGCGCCTGGCGATCGCGGCCGTACTCGATCTTGTTGTGCAGCGTCGCGGAGTAGCCGAAGATGCGGCGGTGCGTGTGCTCCGCGGTCACGCGCGGCCCGTTGTTGGCGCTGATGCCGACGCCGAGCGTGAGCGACTGCAGCGGCAGCTCGTGCAGGGTCACCGTCACCGGCGACGCATCGGCCTTGGCCGGGTCGCTGTCGAAGCTGACCACGATGGTGTCGTACAGGTTGGCCTTGCGCAGCCGCTCCTGGTAGTCGAGCAGCATCTGCTCGGTCAGCGGCGCACCGGGGCCGAAGCCCGCGAGATGGCGCACGGCCGCCTCGTCGTGCAACTGCAGGCCGACGATGTGCAGCTCGCCGGCCCGGAACAGCGGCCCGCTGTCGAGCGTGAGCGTGAGCTGCACCCGGCTGCTATCGGCATCCACCTCGGCGGCACTGCGGTTGATGCTGGCTGCCGAATAGCCCGCCGCACGCAGCCTGCCCAGCGCATCCTTCTTGGCCGCCGCCCAATCGGGGTTGCGGAACGTGTCGCCTGGCGGCAGCGGCCACCAGGCATGCAGCGCCTGGATCTGCTCGCGCGCGGCTTCGTCGCCGCTATCGGCGCGTTCGCGCAGCACGCCCTGCACCGACAGCGTCACCTCCTGAATCCTGGCGCGCGGGCCCGGCACCACGCGCACGTGCACCACCGGCGGCGGCCCGCGTTCGCGCTCGACCTTGACTTCGGGGTGGAAGTAGCCCTCGGTCTCGAGCAGCTCACGCACTTGCGCCGGCGCGGCGGCGACCAGCCGCAGCCACTCGGTTTCGTCGGGCGTTTCGGCGCCGCTGAGCGCGGCCAGCCGCGCGAGGTCGAGGTTGCGCAGCAGCAGCGTGCGCAACTCCGAGGGCGCGTCGATCACCAGGTTGTCGGGGTCCGGCGTCGGCGCCGGCGGCTCGCCGCCGGGGCGTTGCTCGTAGCCGCGCAATTCGCCCTGGGCCGTTTCCGTCCGCGGCGTCTCGTCCTTGGCCAACAGCGCACAGCCCGACAACACGAGCAGCAACCCCAGCAGCGCGACCACGCGCGCGGGGCGCCCGCCACGCGTCACTTGCTCAACAGGCGCATCGCCGATTCCAGCCCCAACAGCGTGAGCGGGAACATGCGTTGGTGCATCAGCTGCTGGATGATCGCGATGCTCTGGCGGTATTGCCATACGCCCTGCGGCTCGGGGTTGATCCAGGCGTACTTGGGAAACGCGCGCGTCAGGCGCTGCAGCCACTCGGCGCCGGGCTCCTCGTTGTTGTATTCGACGCTGCCGCCGGGCTGCAGGATCTCATACGGGCTCATCGTCGCATCGCCGACGAGGATCAGTTTGTAATCCTTGTTGTACTTGTGGATCAGGTCCCAGGTCGGCGTCTTCTCGGAGAAGCGCCGGCGGTTGTTCTTCCACACGAAGTCGTACAGGCAGTTGTGGAAGTAGAAGAACTCGAGATGCTTGAACTCGGTCTTGGCCGCCGAGAACAGCTCCTCGACGCGGTGGATGTGCTCGTCCATCGTGCCGCCCACGTCCATCAGCAGCAGCACCTTCACCTTGTTGTGCCGCTCGGGGATCATCTTGATGTCGAGCAGGCCGGCATTGGCGGCGGTGCAGTGGATGGTGTCGTCGAGGTCGAGCTCGAGGTCGGAGCCCTCGCGCGCGAAGCGGCGCAGCCGGCGCAGCGCGACCTTGATGTTGCGGGTGCCGAGCTCCAGCTGGTCGTCGTAGTCCTTGTAGGCGCGCTGGTCCCACACCTTCACCGCCGAGCGGTTGCGGCCCTTGTCTTGCCCGATGCGGATGCCCTGCGGGTTGTAGCCATAGGCGCCGAACGGGCTGGTGCCGCCGGTGCCGATCATCTTGCTGCCGCCTTCGTGGCGCTCCTTCTGCTCCTCGAAGCGCTTCTTGAGCGTCTCCATCAGCTCGTCCCAGCCCATCTTCTCGATCGCCGCCTTCTCTTCGGGCGAGAGCTCGAGCTCGAGCGTCTTGCGCAACCACTCGAGCGGGATGTCCTGGCTGAAGTCGGTGAGCAGCTCCACACCCTTGAAGTAGGCCGAGAACGCGCGGTCGAACTTGTCGAAGTGCGCCTCATCCTTGACCAGCGAGGTGCGCGCCAGGTAGTAGAACTCGTCGACCGACGGGCCGATGACACCGGCCTTGATGGCGTCGAGCAGGGTCAGGTACTCCTTGACCGAGACCTTCAGCTTGGCCGCGCGCAGCGTGTAGAAGAAGTTGATCAGCATGGCGGCCCCAAGCATAGCCGGGCTTGACGCCGGGCGCGACCGGGCGGCCGCGGCCCGGCGATCGCTGCCGTGCTTCAGCGTGTCGGCATGCGGCCGTTGCGGTTGGTCAGCGGCGCCGGCTTGATCACGCGCCCGCTGGAAGCCGCCGCGGCTTGCCCCGCTGCCAATGGCGAGGCCCGGTTGCTTGCGGCCAGCGGCAGGCACGTCGAATTGGCGCGATGCGACAGCGCCGACGCGAGCTGGCCCTCGGCGGGGTCGCCGAGCGCGTGGTCGAGGTCGTCGTTGGCCGCGCACCCCGGCACGGCGAAGCCCGCGCCGCTGCTGTTGGCGGGTTTGAAGCCATCGGCGTAGTCGCCGAACCCCTTGGCGTTGACGCCCTGGAACTCGATCGGGAAGTAGGTGATGCCGCAGTTGTCCTGCCCGAAGAAGCCATAGGGCTTGCCGCAGGTGGTGCTGCCGATCAGCCGCACCTCGACGTCGACGCCGCGCAGGCCGTTGACGATGGCCTCGCTGGCCGAGCAGGTGCTGTCGCTGACCAGCACGTACACGCGCGACAGGTTGAGTGCGGGCAGCGGATCGCTCCGGGTGCACTGGAAGGTCGCGGGGTCCGGCAGGCAGGCCATGTTCGAGAAGCCGCTGCTGGAGTTCTCGCTCGAGCGCTTGCTGCTGAACATCGTGGCCTCGAACACCTTGCTGTTGGTGCGTGCGCTGCCGGCGATCATGTAGGCCACTGCGCTGGCGATGTAGAGGTAACCGCCGCCGTTGTAGCGCAGGTCGAGCACGAGGTCGGCGATGCCCGGCGAGCGCGGAAGGCCGCGAACGCGCTGATCAGGTCGGCTTCGGCGGGCAGGACATGGTCGTTGAACAGCAGGTAGCCGACCTTGCGGCGCCCGACGTCGAGCACGTGCGATTGCACCGGCTTCCAGCGTCACGTTGGCGGCGGTCATCGAGACGTCGATCGGCGTCGAGCTGCCGGCGCGCGAGAAGCGGAAGGCTGTGGGTCGTGCCCGGCGCCGGGAACAGTGCCGCGTTGAGCGTCGTCCACCTGCGCCGTGTTGTCGTCGGCCGCCACGTTGTCGGCCGCACCAGCGTGTCGCCGCGCAGGATGCCGCGCGTCGCGGCCGTCGAGCCGGCGTGCACATAGGCGACGCGGATGTTGCGCGGCGGTGTCGTCGAGTCCGAAGTGCCACTCGATGCCGTAGCCGACCGTCGAGCCGCTGTTGATCAACTTGTCCCAGTCCGCGGTCGGATAGGTGAAGCTGAACTTGTCGACCGGCTTGCCCGGCGGGCTGACCAGCGGCCGGGTCAGATCGAGGAAGTAGGTGTCGATGGAGCCGTAGAAGCCGGCAATCGTGTCGTTGCTGTACGGCGCACCCGATGCATTGACCGCAGGCACCTTGTCATACCAGAGGTAACTGCGATCGACGTAGTCACGCAGCCAGGTCTTTTCGGTGCCGATGTCGCCCGACGTGATCGACGACGTGGCGTCGAGGCGGTACGGGTTGTTGGGTGAGCAGGCCTGTGCCTGCACGCCGGTGGGCGCAGACGAGCCGCCGCACGACGCCAGCGCGATGGCTGCAAGAACCGCGGCGACCCCACGGGCGCCCCGATATGCCCTTTGCATGGCCTTTGGCCTCCCCAACGAATCGATCGATGCGGCTGCATTGTAGAAAGCCGCCGTGAGCCGGTGCGTAACTTGTTGGCTATGAGGCGCCCTGACGCGAGCGCTTCGCCGGCGCTGGCGCGCGCAGCCGCGTCGTGCCGGGCCAGCCAATCGAAGAACTCGCGGTGCCAGAGCTTGCTGTTGCGCGGCTTGAGCACCCAGTGGTTCTCGTCGGGAAACCACAGCAGCCGCGCGTCGACGCCGCGCGCCTTCAGCGTGTTGTAGTACGCCAGCCCTTGCGCGTCGGGCACCCGGTAGTCGAGCGCACCGTGGATCACCAGCGTGGGCGTGTGCATCGTGCCGGCGAACGCGTGCGGGCTCTGCTTGTGCACCTTGGCCATGTCGTCCCAGTACGCGGCACCCAGCTCCTTGGGGAACCAGGTGTAGGCGTCTTCGGCGAACATGCCGACCCAGTCGAAGCAGCCGGCGTGGCACACGTACGCCGCGTAGCGGCCCGGCTTCACGTGGCCGTTCAGCCACGCCACCATGAAGCCGCCGTAGCTGCCGCCGGCCGCGAACACGCGGCGCGAGTCGATCCAGGGCTGCTTCAGCAACCAATCGGTCGCGGCCTCGATGTCCTTGAGTTCCAGCTCGCCCCAGCGATGGGTGATCGAATCGAGGAACGCGTAGCCGAAGCTCGAGGAGCCGTGGTAGTTGACCGCCGCGACCACGTAGCCCTGCGCGGCGAACACCTTGTTGTTCCAGCGGTAGTGCCAGCCGTCACCCGGCGCGGTGTGCGGGCCGCCGTGGATGGTGTGCAGCAGCGGGTACTTCTTCTTGGCGTCGAAGCCTGGCGGATAGAACACCCACATCTGCACGCGGTCGCCCAACGCGCCCTCGATCCACACCTCTTCGTGGCGGCCGAGGTCGAGCGACGCCAGCAGCTTGTCGTTGAAGCGTTCGATGCGGCGCGGCGCGCGCCCCGGCACGCTGCGCGGTGGCGCGCGCCGGATGGTCGGCGGCGTCGGCGATCGTGACCACCGTGCCGGCGCGTTTGTCGTAGGCGAGCACGGTGCCGCCCTCGACCAGCACCTCGGCGCGGCGGTCGCTGCGGTCGAAGCGCCACAGGTGCGTGCGACCTTTCTGTTCGGCGGTGAACAGCAGCGCCTGGCCGTCGTCTTCCCACAGCAACGGCGCCCTGACCTCGTGGTCCCACTGCGCACTCTCGACCTCCCAGCGCTTGCCGGCGCGATCCCACACCGCGAGCTGGTCGGGCATCGTGTGCTTCAGGCCGTCGTGCTTGGCGAGAAACGCCACCTGCGAGCCATCGGGGCTGTAGCGCGGCGCGGCGAAAGTCCAGTTGGCATCGCGCACGATCACGTCGAAGCGGCCGCTCTTCAGGTGCAGCTCGGCCAGCGCGTAGCGGTTGTCCAGCCGCTTCTCGTCGGCCGGGTCGTAGGCGAACACGATGCGTTGCCCGTCGGGCGAGATGTCGAAGCTGTCGGCGCCGGGCTCGGCGCGTTCGAGCTCGTAGCCAGTGCCCTCGAACACGTTGCGCGTGCGACCGCTGGCCAGCTCCATCACGTGCAGTTGCGGCACGCGCTCCATCGGCAGCGAGTGATCCCAGTAGCGGTACAGCGCTTCGCTGGTCGCGTAGCCGGTTTCCTTGCGGTCCTTGAATTCCTTCAGGCGCCTGGCCTGCGCGGCTTCGCCCTTTGCTTCAGGCCACACCCACGAGACGAAGGCGATGCGCTTGCCGTCGGGGAACCAGCGAAACCCCTCGACGCCGGTGGCCACCGTGCCGACGCGGCGCGCCTCGCCGCCGTCGGGCGCGATCAGGTAGAACTGCGGCTGCTCGTCCTTGTGCCCCTGCTGCTCGCGCTTGGCGACGAAACCCACCGCGTCTCCGCGCGGGCTGAACGCCGGCTGGCCGTCTTTGTCGCCGCACGTCGTGAGCGCGCGCGGCTCACCGCCGAGCGTGGACAACAGCCAGATCGACGCCTGGCTGTTGTTGTCGGCCATCGAGTGGCGCGAAACGCGCCACTGCAGCCAACGCGCCGTCGGGCGACAACGACACCTGCCCCAAGCGCTCGAGCTTCCACAGCGTCGTCGACGTCGATTGTTCTTCTTCTTGGCCATCTTGAGGAGGGCGCCTGCGCCGAGCGGCGGCTTCTAGCGCGGTTTCTGCAACTGCCAGTCGAGGTGCGATCGCACGGTGGGCCACTCGGCGGCCGTGATGCTGTAGACCGCGGTGTCGCGCAGGTTGCCCTGACTGTCGCGCTGGTGCGAACGCAGGATGCCGTCGAGCTGCGCGCCGAGCCGCTCGATCGCGCGTCGGCTCTGCGTGTTGAAGCGGTGCGTGCGGAACTCCACCGCGATGCATTGCAGCGTGTCGAACGCATGCGCCAGCAGCAGCCGCTTGCACTCGGTGTTCAGCGGTGAGCGCTGCACGCGCTTGGCGTACCAGGTGGAGCCGATCTCGACGCGCCTGTGCACGGCGTCGACGTTCATGTAGGTCGTCATGCCGGCGATGCGGCCATCGGCATCGAACACCGTGAACGGCGTCATCGAGCCCTTGGCCTGCAGGTCCAGCCGCCGCGCGATCTCCTTGGCCATGCCCTCGGGGGACGGCACGGCGGTGTACCACAGACGCCAGAGCTCGCCGTCTTTCACTGCCTCGATGAGGCCAGCTTCGTGGGTGGGGGAGAGCGGTTCGACGCGGACGTGCTCGCCGCGCAGCGTGACGGGTTCGGGCCAGCTCATCTCGCAGGCTCCATTGACGCTGCGCGGCTGCGGGAGCGAGGCAAAGCCGCGGGCGGGTATGCGCCGGCGCTCGAATGCGGCAGCCCCTCGCTGCGCGAGGGGTTCCCTGCGGTGCTCGAGTCTCACGGCCCGTCGCGAAACTCGCTTCACTCACTGCGTTCGTTGCGCTCGAACAGTCGCGACGAGTCAGATCACGAAGGCGCGCTGCGCGCGCGCGGCCACGAGCCCTGCGCTGCTCGGCGCCGCATATGTCGCTGCCGACGCACACCCACCCACGGCTTTGCCGGCACCAGCGTGGCATGCGTCGTCGAACAGCACGAGCGCTGCTGCGCGGTGGGCGGTACCCGGGGGGGCGACTTGTGGGGCGGCGAGAAGCGCAGCGCCGGGGTCGGCGCGCGCAGCGCGCGCGCTTCCACATCTGACTCGCCGCGATTGTCCGAGCGCAGCGAACGCAGTGAGCGTAGCGAGTTTCGCGGCGCGACCCCGGCGCGAGCATCGCAGCGGAGTCGGCACGCAGTGCCGACCGCCACAGTAGGAGCCCGCCCCGGGTACCGCCCGCCGCGCCGCGCCAAGCCTTCGCAGGAAAGTCGCGAGCCAACGAACGGCGACAACGTGCCGACCACAAGCGCCCGGCGCTCCATGTCAGCGGTTGTGCCTTTGCATGAACACCAGCTTCTCGAACAGCGTCACGTCCTGCTCGTTCTTCAGCAGCGCGCCCACCAGCGGCGGCACCGAGACCTTCTCGTCCTTGCTCTGCAGCGCTTCGAGCGGGATGTCTTCGGCCACCAGCAGCTTGAGCCAGTCGAGCAACTCCGAGGTCGAAGGCTTCTTCTTCAACCCCGGCAGGTTGCGCACGTCGTAGAAGGTCTTCAGCGCGGCGCCGAGCAGCGTCTTCTTCAGGTCCGGAAAGTGCACGTCGACGATGCGCTTCATCGTGTCGGCATCGGGGAACTTGATGTAGTGGAAGAAGCAGCGGCGCAAGAAGGCGTCGGGCAGCTCCTTCTCGTTGTTGGAGGTGATGAACACCACCGGCCGGTGCATGGCCTTGACCAGTTCGCGCGTCTCGTAGACGTAGAACTCCATGCGGTCGAGTTCGCGCAGCAGGTCGTTGGGAAATTCGATGTCGGCCTTGTCGATCTCGTCGATCAGCAACGCCACCGGCTGCTCGGCAGTGAAGGCCTGCCACAACGTGCCGCGCACGATGTAGTGGTGGATGTCCTTGACCTTCTCGTCGCCGAGCTGGCTGTCGCGCAGGCGGCTCACGGCGTCGTATTCGTACAGGCCCTGCTGCGCCTTGGTCGTGCTCTTGATGTGCCATTGCAAGAGCGGCATGCCGATCGCCGCGGCCACTTCTTCGGCCAGCATCGTCTTGCCGGTGCCGGGCTCTCCCTTGACCAGCAGCGGGCGCTTCAGCGTGATGGCCGCGTTGACGGCGAGCATCAGATCCTGGGTGGCGACGTAGGTGTCGGAGCCGTTGAATTTCATGAGGCGAGCGCGTCGAGGGGGCGGGCCAGTATAAGGGCGCCCCTATAATCGCCCGCCGTGGCAGCGCCGCGTGCGCGCCGGCTTCGAACCATCTCTTCTCACCCATGAAAAACACGCTGCTGCTTGCCCTCGCCCTGGTTGCCGCGCCCACGCTGTCGATGGCCCAAGAGGTCAAGGGTGACGCCGGCGCCGGTGGCAAGAAGATCGCCATGTGCATCGGCTGCCACGGCCTGCCGGGTTACCAATCAAGCTTCCCGCAGGTCTACAAGGTGCCCAAGATCGCGGGGCAGAACGCGAAGTACATCGTCGCCGCACTCAATGGCTACAAGAGCGGCGACCGCAAGCATCCGTCGATGCGCGGTGTCGCCGGCTCGATGTCGGACCAGGACATGGCCGACGTCGCTGCCTACTACGAAGCGTTGGGCAAGGACGCCGGCGCCGCGCCGGTGCCCGAGACGCCCGCGGCGCCGCCGGCCGCATTGAAGGCCAAGGTGGCCGCATGCGAGGCCTGCCACGGCAAGAACTTCAACAACACGGTGGACGCCGCCAACCCGCGCCTGGCCGGGCAATATGCCGACTACCTGTTGTTCTCGCTGAAGGCCTACATGACCGACCAAAACCCGCGGGTCGGCCGCACCAACGTCGTCATGAAGGGCATGATCGCGCCCGAGGTCGACGGCAAGAAGAAGCCCGTCTTCAGCAACGCCGAGTTGAAGGATCTGGCCGAGTACCTGGCCGGCCTGCCCGGCGAGTTGAGGACCGTGCCGCAGTCGCGCTTCCATTCGGCGCACTGACAGCGGGCGCGCGAGCAAGAAAAGCCGCTCTTCGAGCGGCTTCTTTGATGCGTTAGCGCTCCCGGGCGAGATCGTCGAGGATCGGGCAGTCGGGGCGCGAGTCGCCGTGGCAGCTGTGTGCCAGGTGCTGCAGCGTGCGTTGCATCGACACCATCTCGTCGATGCGCCGCTGCAGGTCGCTCGCGTGCGCCAGCGCGATGCGCTTGACGTCGGCGCTGGCGCGCCGGCGGTTGCGCCACAGGCCGAGCAGCGCGGTGATCTCCTTGATCGAAAAGCCGAGGTCGCGCGCGCGCCGGATGAAGCGCAGCGTGTGCACCGACGCCGCATCGTATTGGCGGTAGCCGGCCGCGCTGCGCGGCGCCTTGGGCAGCAGGCCGAGCGCCTCGTAGTGGCGGATCATCTTGGCGGAGACGGCGCTTGCCTGCGCTGCCTGGCCGATGTTCATCGCTTCGTGCCTGCGTGCGGGCGCCAGCGGCGCAGCGTCAGCGCGTTGGCGACGACGCTGGCGCTCGACAGCGCCATCGCGGCGCCGGCGATCACCGGATTCAACAGCCCCAAGGCCGCCAGCGGAATGCCGACCACGTTGTAGGCGAACGCCCAGAACAGGTTCTGGCGGATCTTCGAGGTGGTGCGGCGCGACAGCTCGATCGTCTGCGCCACCAGCATCGGGTCGCCGCGCAGCAGCGTCACGCCGGCCGCCTGCATCGCGGCGTCGCTGCCGAGCACGCGGCCCGCGGCGTCGCTGCCGGCCATCGCGATGCCGACGTCGGCAGCCGCCAGCGCCGGCGCGTCGTTGACGCCGTCGCCGACCATCGCGACCTTGCCGTCGCCCGCACCTGCGCCAGTCCGCGCGCAGCGAGGCGATCACCTGCGCCTTGTCGCCGGGCAGCACCTCGGCGCGCACATCGTCAATGCCGAGCGCGGCGCCGACCGCGCGCGCGGCGCCGGCGTTGTCGCCGCTGATCAGCAGCGTGTGCACACCCAGGCGCTTCAGCTCGGCGATCGCTGCTGCGGCGCCGGCCTTGGGCGCATCGCCGAACGCCAGCATCGCCAGCGCCTGCGCGCGGCCGTCGCTGTGCAGTTCGGCCAGCCACGACACCGTGCGGCCCTGGCTGCGCAGCGTGCTCGCGGCCTCCGATGCCGCGCTCAGGTCGGCGTGCAGTTCGCGCATCAGCCGCTCGCTGCCCAGGCGCAGCACGCGTGCGTCGACGATGCCGCCGATGCCGCGCCCGGCGATCGCCTGCACGTCGCTGGCCGTGCGCGGCGCACCGGCAGCGGCGGGCCGCGCGTCGAGCACCGCGCGGGCCAGCGGATGCTCGCTGCCCGCCTGCAACGCGGCGGCGAGTTCGAGCAGCGAGGACTGCGTTTCGCCCGCCATCGCCTGCAGCGCCACCAGCCGGGGTCGGCCCTCGGTGAGCGTGCCGGTCTTGTCGAACGCGACCGTGCGCACCGCGTGCGCCAGCTCCAGCGCCTGCGCATCCTTGATCAGGATGCCGTGGCGCGCCGCCACGCCGGTGCCCACCATGATCGCGGTGGGCGTGGCCAGGCCGAGCGCGCACGGGCAGGCGATCACCAGCACCGCCACCGCGTTGAGCAGCCCGTGAGTCCACTGATCCGCGAGCAAGCCCCAGGCCAGCAGCGTGAGCAGCGCGGCCAGCACGACCACCGGCACGAAGACCGCGCTGACGCGGTCGACCAGCCGCTGGATCGGTGCCTTGTGCGCCTGCGCCGACTCGACCAGCCGCGCGATGCGCGCCAGCGTCGATTCGGCCCCGAGCGCGGTGGTGCGCACGCGCAGCACACCTTCGGCGTTGACCGCGCCGCCGATCACGCGGTCGCCGCGTTGTTTGGCCACCGGCAGGCTCTCGCCGGTGAGCAGCGACTCGTCGACATGGCTGCGCGCCGTCGATCACTTCGCCGTCGACCGGCAGCCGTTCGCCCGGCCGCACCAGCACCACGTCGCCGATGCGCACCTGCGCCAGCGGCAGCTCGACCTCGGCGCCGTCGCGCTGCACGTGTGCGGTGTCGGGGCGCAGCGCATGCAGCGCGCGGATCGCGTCGGTGGTCTGCCGTTTGGCGCGCGCCTCGAGCCACTTGCCGAACAGCACCAGCGTGATCACCACGGCAGCCGATTCGAAGTACAGGTGCGGCATCTGGCCAGCAGGTGCCGTCAGCAGCAGTGCCAGGCTCAAGCCGAAGGCAGCGCTGGTGCCGATGGCCACCAGCAGGTCCATGTTGCCGCTGCCGGCACGCAGCGCATTCCAGCCGGCGCGATAGAAGCGGGCGCCCAGCCAGAACTGCACCGGCGCGGCCAGCGCGAACTGCCACCAGCCACCGAGCATCACGTGCCACCCGAGCCAACCGGCGGCCATCGGCAGCAGCAGCGGCGCCGACAGCGCCGCGGCCAGCGCGACGCGGGCACCCTCGCCCCACAGCGGCGGCGCCAAGGGGGTGCGGTCCGATCCGGCATCGCTGCCGTCGTAGCCCGCGCCTCGCAGAGCCGCCACCAGTTCGGCGGTCGGTGCCTGGCCGCGCCAGCGCACGACGCTGGCCTGCTCGGTGGCCAGGTTCACGCTGGCCGACACCACACCGGGCACGCGGGCCAGCGCGCGCTCGACGCGGGCCACACACGATGCGCACGTCATGCCTTGCACCGCCAGCGTCTCGCGCTCTTGCGGCACCGCATAGCCGGCGTGCCGCACGGCATCGGCCAGCGCGCCGGCTTGCACCGGCTGCGCGAGTTCGACGGCCGCCGTCTCGGTGGCCAGGTTGACTGCCGCCGAGTGCACGCCGGGCACGCCGGCGAGCGCGCGTTCGACGCGCGGCGACGCACGATGCGCAGGTCATGCCCTCGATCGGCAGCGACAGCGTGAGTGCAGCAGTCCCGTTCACCAGACGCGAGCTTAGACCTTGACACGATGGCAATGTCAAGCCGGGCGGTGGGGCCGATCGGGCGCGCGGCTTCGGGCCTGTGGCCGATCGCTTGACCTTGCCACCGTGTCAGGGTTTAGGATGGCTCGCATCGCTCAACACCCACCGGCCTGCAGATGTCCACGATCGAACTGAAATTGCCCACGATGACCTGCAGCCACTGCGTGCGCACGGTCAGTCAAACCGTGCAACGTGTCGACGCGGCTGCCAAGGTGGATGTCGACTTGCCCGCCAAGACCGTTCGCATTGACTCGCTGCACACTCGCCAGGAGTTCGTGCGCGCGCTGAGCGAAGAAGGCTACGCGCCGGCTGCTTGAGCGGCCTCGCGAGGCACCGGCTACGCGCCCGCGCGCCGGCGCACGCACTCGACATAGGCCAGGCCATCGGGCGGCTCGCCGTTGCGCTGCGAGCGCCAGATCATCTCGCCCAGGCATTCCATCGCCTGGTGATGCGCCTCGTGCAGCGACCCCAGGCGCGCGGCCAACGCCTCCACGGCGCTGCGGATGCCGCCGGGTTGGTCGATCGAACACTGCTCGCTGATCGACAGGTGCATCGACAGGTGCAGGAACGGGTTGGCGCGGCCACCCTCGACGCTGTAGTCCGCGGCGAGCGCGGCCTGCTCGTCGCCGAGCTCGGCGTCGTATTCGGGATGCTCGGCGATCCACAGCGCGGCCAGCGTTTCCATCGCTGTCATCGCGGCGGCCTCGCGGCGCTTGCGCCACGCCCCGCACAGGAAACGGCGCACGTCGTGCTGGTTGGGTTGGAACACGGGACAATTGTCGGCCAGCGAGGGCGCCCGCACGGCTGGCCGGCCGAAATCACACCCAATTGCCGCTGATCACCGACCCCGCGTTCTACGCCGTCGCCGTACCCGCCGCGCTGCTGGTGGGCATCGGCAAGAGCGGCGTCGCCGGCGGCTTCGGCATCCTCGCGGTGCCGCTGATCGCGCTGGTGATGCCGGTGCCGCAGGCGGCAGCGATCGTGCTGCCGCTGTTGACGGTGGGCGACCTGTTCGGCCTGGCCGCGTTGATCCGCGACCGCGACCGCGCGTTGCTGCGGGTGCTGCTGCCCGCGGGCCTCGCGGGCACGGTGGTGGGGTTCCTGTTGTTCGGCGTGCTGACGCCGAAAGCGGTGTCGGCGGTGCTGGGCGTGATGACCTTGCTGTTCATCGCGCAACGCGCATGGTCGTCGTCGGCCATGCAGGCGCGCGTGGTGCCGAAATGGTTCACCGCGCTTGCCGGCCTGGTCTCGGGCGTCACCAGTTTCGTCGCGCATGCCGGTGGGCCGCCGATCTCGATCGCGTTGCTGCCGATGCGGCTCGCGCCGGCGGTGTTCGCGGGCACCACCACGGTGTTCTTCACCGCGATCAATGCGTCGAAGTGGGCGCCGTATGCGTGGCTCGGGCTGATCGACGCGCACCAACATGCTCGCCGCGGTGGCGCTGGCGCCGTTCGCCGTGCTCGGCGTGTGGCTCGGCGTGAAACTGCTGAGGCGGTTGCCCGCCGTGTGGTTCTATCGGCTGGTCTCCGCCGGCTTGTTGCTCACCGGGCTCAAGCTGACGTGGGACGGCTTGCGCTGAGACCCTGGCTCGGGTCCGGTGTGCCGCCTGGCGGCGATCCGGCACCGGCAGAGCCGGTCACGCCGTCGGCGCTTCGCCGGCCGAGGGCTCGTCGCCGCGCCCGCGCGTGCGCTCGGCCAGTTCACGCTCCTGCGCGAGCAGTTGTTCGAGCTGCTCGCGGCCGGCCTTGCTCATCGAGATCAGGCGTTTTTCGTCGCCGATGTGCGGCGCCATCTCGAGCAGCTGCTCGACGCTGTGGCGGCGAAAGCGCTGCGCCAGCGTGCGCGCACGGTGCGGCTCGATGCCCATCAGCTCGAGCACGCTGCGCCCGCTCATCAGCGCCGAGTCGAGCGTCTCGCGCTCGATGAAGGGCACGCCGCGCTGGTGCAGCTGTGTCCAGTGCTGCGCGTTGCGGGCGCGGGCGACGATCGTGAGCTGCGGAAAGTGCTCGCGCGCCAGGTCCACCAGCGCGAGGTTCTGCTCGACGTCGTCGATCGCCACCACCAGCACCTTGGCGCTCGGCCGCGCCGGCCACGCGCAGCAGGTCCAGCCGCGTGGCGTCGCCGTAGTACACCTGCCAGCCGAAACGGCGCGTCGCCTCCACCTGGTCGGCGCTGTGGTCGAGCACGGTCGCGCTCATGCCGTTGGCGAACAGCAGGCGGCCGACGATCTGCCCGTAGCGGCCGAAGCCGGCGATGATCACCGGCGCGCTTTGCGGCTGCATCGATGCGGTGCTCGGGTCGAGTCCTGCCGGTGCGCCTGCAGGTGCGCGGCCCACCAGCGGTCGCTCGCCAGCAGCAACAACGGCGTCAGCAGCATCGACAACGCCACCACCGCCACCAGCAGCGACGCCGTGTCGCCGTCGATCACGCCGGGCCTGCGTGGCGGCCTGGAAGACGACGAAGCCGAACTCGCCGCCTTGCGCCAGCAGCACCACGAACACCGAGCGCTCGGCCAGCGGAATCGGCATCGCACGCGCCATCGCCCACAGCACCAGCGCCTTCAGCAGCAGGAAGCCGGCCACCAGGCCGACGACCAGCCCGGGTGCGCGCATCACCGCGTGGAAGTCGATGCTCATGCCCACCGCGATGAAGAACAGGCCGAGCAGCAGGCCCTTGAACGGCTCGAGGTCGGTCTCCAGTTCGCGCCGGTACTCGCTCTCGGCCAGCAGCACGCCGGCCAGGAACGCGCCCAGCGCCATCGACAGGCCCACCGACTGCATCAGCGCGGCGATGGCCACCACCAGCAGCAACGCGGCGGCGGTGAAGATCTCCGGCGTCCTGCTGCGCGCGATCCAGCGCAACATCGGGCGCAGCAGCAGGCGGCCGCCGAGCACGATGGCGGCGATCACGCCGAACGCACTGCAGCGCCTCTTTCCAGACCGGATCCGACGTGTCGTCGTAGCCACCGCCGAGCGCCAGCAGCGGCACCAGCGCGAGGATCGGAATCGCCGCGATGTCCTGCAGCAGCGCCACCGACAGCACGCCCTGGCCGGCGGTGGTGCCGCCGAGGTTGCGCTCGTCGAGCACCGCCAGCCCGATGGCGGTGGACGACATCGCCAGGCCGAGCGCGGCCACCAGCGCGAGCCGCCACGGCACGCCGGCCAGCATGGCGGCGCCGAACAGCAGCGCCGCCGAGCCCAGCAGCTGCACGCGAGCCCCAGCCGAAGATCGGCCGGCGCATGGCCCACAGGCGGCGCGGCTCGAGCTCGAGTCCGACCAGGAACAGCATCAGCACGACGCCGAACTCGGCGAAGTGCAGCATCGCTTGCGGGTCGCTGACCAGCTTGAGGCCGAACGGCCCGATCGCGATGCCGGCCACCAGGTAGCCGATGATCGAACCGAGGCCGGCAAAGCGTGCCAGCGGCACCGCGATCACCGCGGCGGCGAGGTAGACCAGGGTCAGGACCAGCCAGTTCGACATCGTGCTGCCGTCACGTTGCTCAGTGTCGTCGGGCGCCGGCCGCTCGCCCTCGGGCGCCACGCCCTGGATGCACGGCATCAGGTCGGCGATCTCGGGCCAGTCGGGCCAGCTGCGCAGGCGATCGACGCAACACCGCGACGTGCTCGTCGATCTCTTCGCGTGCGGCCCGGTGCGCGCCGTGCAGCACCATCGGCGGCAGGAATCGCATGCCGGCCAGCGACGCGGTCTGCTCGTAGGGCGGCCAGAAGGCGTCGATGAAGAAGCGGTTGTGGCCATCGGGCCGGTACGACGCCTCGGTGCCGCCGGTGGAGGCCACCAGCCACAGGTCCTTGCCGGCCAGCGCGGTCGCCGCCCGGCCCGTAGGCCCAGCCGTAGGCTGAACACCTCGTCGAGCCACAGCTTGAGCAGCGGCGGCATGCCGTACCAGTGCACCGGGTGCAGCCACACCACCAGCCGCGCCTGCAGCAAGGCCGCTTGCTCGGCCGCCACGTCGATCACGTAGTCGGGGTACAGCGCATAGAGGTCGCGCAGCGCCCAGCGCGCGCCGGCGCGTGCGCTCTCGGGCTGCAGCGCGGCGCGCAACGCCGCGTGCACGCGCGAGTGCTGCAGGTCCGGGTGGGCGAGCAGCAGCAGGATGTCGGGCATCGGGCAGTGCGGCGGGCGGTGGTGGCGGGCAGCGGGCGTGGTTTGTCCGGTGCTGGCGCGCGGCACCGGCCGCTACCATAGCCTGAAACCGCGCCGTGCCTGCAGGCATGTGCATCGCATCGAGGAGGGACGCATGCCGGTGATCGTCGTCGCCAACCCCAAGGGCGGGGTCGGCAAGAGCACGCTGGCCACCAACATCGCCGGCCTGTATGCGCGCCAGGGCCATGCCGTGATGCTGGGTGACGTCGATCGCCAGCAGTCGTCGCGGCAATGGCTGGCGCTGCGCCCCGAGGCGGCGCCGCGCATCCAGAACTGGGATCTGGTCGGCGACTCGACCTCGAAAGCCGCCCAAGGGCGTGACCCACATGGTGCTCGACACGCCGGCGGCCATGCACGGCAAGCTGCTCGACGCAGTGCTGCGCATCGCCGACCGACTGATCATTCCGCTGCAGCCGAGCCTGTTCGACATCCAGGCCACGCACACCTTCGTCAACGAGGTGCGCGACCACAAGCGCGGCGACGACGTCGAGCTGGCCTTGGTGGGCATGCGGGTCAAGGAGCACACCATCTCCAACGACCAGCTGCACCAGTTCCTGGCCAAGCTGAAGCTGCCGGTGCTGGGCTACCTGCGCGACACGCAGAACTACGTGCACGTGGCCGCGCGTGGCCTCACGCTGTGGGACGTGACGCCCAGCCGCGTCGAGCGCGACCTGGAACAATGGCAGTCCCTCGTCGACTGGTTGCAGTCATGACTGCCGAGCATCGACCATCATCCTCGCCAACCTGACCAGCCTGCAACAGCGCGTCGGCGAGCAGCTCGCCGTCGGCGACTGGGTGACGGTCGACCAGGCCACGATCGACAAGTTCGCCGAGGCCACCGGCGACCACCAGTGGATCCACGTCGACCCCGAGCGTGCGAAGAAGGGCCCGTTCGGCACCACCGTCGCGCACGGTTTTCTCACGCTGTCGCTGCTGCCGCGAGCTGGCCGAGTCGGCGATCACGATCGACGACGTGCGCATGGGCGTCAACTACGGCCTGAACCGCGTGCGTTTTCCGGCGCCGGTGCCCTCGGGCAGCCGCCTGCGCGCGCACATGAAGCTGCTCGGCTACGAGCCGATCGACGGCGGCGCGCAGCTCGTCATGGAGGTGACGATGGAGCGCGAGGGCAGCGACAAGCCGGTGTGCGTGGCCGAGTCGGTGTCGCGCCGATACCTCTGAGCCGGCTGTCGAAACGCGTAGCATCGGCGCCAAGCGAGGTGACTGATGAAGGTGCTGCTGGTCGATGACCACCCGCTGATCCTGAGCGCGCTGCAGGCCGTGATCCAGGGCCTGGGCGACGACGTGAGCGTGTTCGGCGTGGCCAGCGCCGACGAAGCGCGCGCCGCGCTCAAGCGCGACACCGACTTCGACCTCGCGCTGATGGACCTCGGCCTCGGCGCCGAAGACGGCTTCGAACTGCTGGCCGAGGTGCGCGCGGCAATACCCCGCACTGCCGGTGGTGGTGGTGTCGGCCACCGAGCGGCAGGTCGACGTGATCCGCGCCATCGACATGGGCGCGATGGGCTTCGTGCCCAAGCGCGCGTCGAATCGCGACCTGTTCGAGGCGCTGCGCATGGTGATGTCGGGCGGCGTCTACATCCCGCCGATGATGCTCGGCCTGCCGCCGCCGCCGCCCGGCGGCGACACGGTGCCGGCGGTGATGCGCCACGTGGCCTCCGATCAGCCGCTGCCGGCACCCGAGCCGGCGCAGAAGGTGCGCAGCTTCGAGTCGCTGGGCCTGACGCCGCGCCAGGCCGAGGTGCTGGCGCTGCTGCTCAAGGGCATGCCCAACAAGCTGATCGCGCGCGAGCTGTCGCTGTCGGTCGAAACCGTCAAGGACCATGTCGCGGCGGTGCTGCGCGCACTGGGCGTCAGCTCGCGCACGCAGGCGGTGCTGGCGGTGAGCCAGATGACGCAGGCCAATCCGGGTCTGGCCGCATGGCGGACAACGTCGCAACGCTGACGCCGCGTCCGCTGGCAACGCGCGCCGTTCGGTGCGCCTGCGCGGACGAGGAATGAACCTGCCCGCCTCGGCCACGATGGCGGGCACCGACGCTGCGCCCGGCCCCGGCGTGGCCGCGGCGCTCACCGCGCCCGGCGCGTTGACCGATCGGGTGCGCGCGCTGTTTTCGTACGCGACCACCACCAACCTGAGCTACGTGCTGGCGGCGGCGATGTTCGCCGTGCTGTTCAAGGACGACGTGGCGCCGCTGGTGCTCGGCGGCTGGGTCGGCGTGTTCGCGCTGGTGATCGCCGGCCGCGCCTGGACCGCCTGGTCGTACCACCGCGTCGCGCCCAGCGACGACGCCGCCAGCGTGGTCTGGCTGCGCGCATGGAACGTCGGCACGCTGGCCTCGGGCGCGCTGTGGGGCGCGGCCGCGTGGCTGTTCTACGGCCACGGCGAACCGCTGCACCAGTTGGCGATGGTGCTGGTGATCTACGCATTCGGCGTCGGCTCGACGCCGCTGTTGGGCTGGCAGCGCACGATCTTCTTCGCCTACATCGGCCTGAGCCTGGTGCCCACCATCGCGCGCGTGTGGCAGGTGGGCGGGCCGGGTAGCACGGGGTTGATCGTGGTGTCGGTGCTGATCCTGGCGATGACCGTGCGCCTGGGCCGCAACTACCGCGACTCGTTCGGCGAGCTGGTCGAGCTGAAGGCGCGCGCACAACGCCTGGCCGCGCAGCTGCGCGCCGAAACCGCCATCGCCGAGGCGGCGCGCCGCGAGGCCGAGGCGGCCAACCGCGCGAAGACGCAGTTCTTCGCGGCCGCCAGCCACGACCTGCGCCAGCCGCTGCACGCGCTCGGGCTGTTCGCCGAGGCACTGCGCCAGAAGACTCGCGACGACGAGACGATGCAGCTGATCAACAGCATCAACGGCAGCGTCGACGCGCTCGACGGCCTGTTCTCGGAGCTGCTGGACATCACCAAGATCGACACCGGCGGCGTCGAGGCGCGGCCCACCGACTTTCAGCTCGACGAGGTGTTTCGCAAGATCAAGCTGCACTTCGAGCCGATCGCGTTCGAAAAGGGCCTGCTGCTCAAGGTGCGTGGCGGCCACCGCCACGCCTATGCCGACCCGCTGCTGGTGGAGCGCATCGTGCGCAACCTCACCGCCAATGCGATCCGCTACACCAACGACGGCGGCCTGCTGGTGTGCGCGCGCAGCCGCGGCGCCAAGCTGTTGATCCAGGTGTGGGACACCGGCGTCGGCATCAAGGAGGCCGACCGCGAGCGCATCTTCGACGAGTTCGTGCAGTTGCACGATGCCGATGCGTCGATCGTGCCCAACCAGCGCAAGGGTCTCGGCCTCGGCCTGTCGATCGTGCGCCGCTTGTCGGCGCTGATGAACGCGCCGCTGGCGCTGCGCTCGTTGAGCGGTCGCGGCACGGTGTTCACGCTGGAGGTGCCGCAGGGCCGCGCGCGCCCTGCGGCGCAGGCGCCGGTGCGCTCGAGCGCGCCGTTGGGCGTGACGCTCGATCGCCGGCTGGTGGTGATGATCGAAGACGACCCTGCCGTCAAGAGCGGGCTGGAGGTGCTGCTCAAGAGCTGGGGCGCCAGCGTGATCTCGTTCGACAGCCTGCAGGCCTGCCAGCAGTGGGCGCAGGCCGCCGAGCCGTCGATGCTCAAGCCCGACCTCATCATCGCCGACTACCGGCTCGAATCGGGCCACACCGGCCTCGAGGCGATCCGCGTGCTGCGCACCATGCTCGCGCAGCCGATCCCCGCGATCGTGGTCACCGGCAGCGTGCTGTCGAGCCACGAGCGCGAGGCGGGCGAGCACGACTTTCACCTGCTGCTCAAGCCCGTGGTGCCGGGCAAGTTGCGCGCGATGATCGCGTTCAAGCTGGGGTTGCGCTGAGCCGGTGGCTGCTCGACGAGGCCCCACGTAGCGCATAGTCACGTTGCAGGCAAGCTGTCAGGCCCGACAGGTGGCGACAGCGCGCTTGATTGGTAAGCTCGGCGCAGCCGAGCCCGGGGGCAGCCGCACTTCCGGCTGACAACGAGGAGAGAACATGATCGAACTGGCCAAGGAACGTCGAGTCCTCTTGAGCGTGGTGTTGTGGCTGGCCGCCGTGCCGGCATGGTCGCAAGCCCCATCCGCGCGCGCCGCCGAGCCGATCGTGCCGCTGCCCGAGGCCCACGGCATCGACCCGGCCAAGGCGGCGCTGGGTGCCAAGCTGTTCGCCGACCCGCGGCTGTCGGCCGATCAGAGCGTGTCGTGCCAGAGCTGCCACCTGCCCGAGTTTGGCGGTGCCGATCCGCGGCGCCACTCGGTGAGCGCGTTCGGCAAGGTGCGCGAGTTCAACTCGCCCACCATCTACAACGTGCGTTTCCTCACCACGGGTCTCAACTGGACCGGTCGCACCGCCAGCCTGGAAAACCAGATCAGGGGTTCGATCTCCAATGCCGACACCATGGCCAACAGCTGGCCCAACGTGCTGGCCGTGCTGGCCAAGGACGCCGGCCTGGTGGCCGCCTTCACCGCCACCTATGGCGACGCGCCGTTCGCCAACCCGGATGCGGCGATGGACGCCATCGTCAGCTACGAGCGCTCGCTGGTCACGCCGTCGCGCTTCGACGACTGGCTGCGCGGCGACGAGCGGGCCTTGAGCCACGCCGAGCGCATCGGCTACCAGCGCTTCAAGGAGGTCGGTTGCGTGGGCTGCCACAACGGCATCAACGTCGGCGGCGGGTCGTTCGCCAAGCTCGGCTTGTTCGGCGACTACTTCACCGATCGCGCGGCCAAGGGACGCGGTGCACCCAACGAGCTCGACAAGGGCCGCATCCTGACCACGAAGAATGCATCTGATCTGCACGTGTTTCGCGTCGCGCCGCTGCGCAACGTGGCGCTCACGGCGCCATACTTTCACGATGGATCGGTGCCGACGCTGGACGAGGCCATCCAGCTGATGGGACGCCATCAGCTCGGGCGCGAGCTGAGCCCGGTCGACCGCAGCCTGATCGCGGCGTTTCTCGGCTCGCTGTCGGGCAAAGGCCTCGAGCGGCGCTGAGTGGTTCACGAGTTGAGAGCCGCCGGCGCGCCGGCGCCGCCGTCACGGCGGCACAATGTGCTTTGCGCCCAAACGGGGGAAGTTCGATGATGCAGCGTTTACGAACGTGCATGGCGGTGCTGCTCGCCGCCGCCGCGGCGGGCTCGGTGTCGGCGCAACCCAGTGCCATCAAGGTCGGCATCACCGCCGGTCTCACCGGCGGCCAAGCGCAGTACAGCCGCGACGTCACCCGCGGCATCGAGGCCTGTTTCGCCGCCATCAACAAACAAGGCGGCATCGGAGGCCGGCCGCTGCAACTGGTGACCGAGGACGACGGCGGCAAACGCGACCAGGTGCTGGCCAACACCAAGAAACTCATCGAGCAGCACAAGGTGGTGGCGCTGATCGGCTACACCAGCGGCGCCGGTGTCGAGGCGAGCCTGAGTTACCTCGACAGCCAGAACGTGGCGCTGGTGGGGCCGGTCACCGGCAACATGGGCATCCGCGCGCAGCACCACAAGAACCTGTTCCACACCCGCGCCGGCTACAGCGAGGAGATGCGCCGCATGATCGGCGCGTTGGCCAACACCGGTGTCAAGCGCTTCGCGATCGCCTACCTCGACGACGTGGGGCCGGCCAACCCGCAGGCGATGAAGGCGGCGCTGGCGCAGAACAACCTCACCCCGGTGGTCGAGGTGCCGATGAACCGCAATGCCGAGGAGTTTTCGACGCAGGTCGACAACCTGCTGAAGAGCACGCCCGATGCCGTGGTGTTCATCAGCAACGCCAAGCCGATCGCGCACGTCGTGCGCGGCATGCGTGCCAAGGGCTATGGCGGCCAGTTCGCCACCAGCTCGTTCTCCGGCCTGGGCATCGTCGACGACCTCAAGGGAGGCGGCCGCGGCCTGATCATGAGCCAGGTGCTGCCGGCGCCGACCAAGACCCACCTGCGCGTGATCGCCGACTACCAGAAGCATCTGAAGGAATCGGATCCCGAGGCCAAGCCCAACTACACCAGCCTGGAGAGCTACATCGCGGCGCGCGTGCTGGTCGAAGCCATGCGTCGCGCCGGCGCGGGCGCGGGCCCCGAGCGCATCGTGGCAGTGCTCGATGGCATGGCGTCGTTCGACCTCGGCGGCTACGAGATCGGCTTCAGCGCCACCAACCACAACGGCTCGCGCTTCGTCGACACCGCGGTCGTCAACGCCGACGGCAGGCTGCTGTTCTGAGGACGCAGTCAGCGGCTCGAGCCGCGCGCGCATCAGTGCGGTGGTCGCGCGCGGTCCGTCGGATTGTCAGGTCAGTCGTTGTGGCCGTGGCGCGGCTCGAAGTAGCGCTGCGCGATCCAGCGCGTCACCTGCTTGCCCAGCCTCGCACCCGTTTCGGTCGACGAGCGGAAGTGCATACCGCCCCAGGTGCGCGCGTTGATCACCTCGTCGACGATGTCGTTCGTCGACGAGTAGTGATGCGTCGTGCCCGTGACCGTGCTGTCAAACGAGAAGGTGATGCGCCTGGTGCCGTAGAACTGGCGCAAGGCCTCGGCCACCTGCCCATCGTTGCAGCCATGGGCCGCCGGATACTCGGGGTGGTTGGGCGTCGGCAGGAACGGTAGCCACGTCGGGTCGGCTTCGGTCGCCGGGTTGCCGTCGGTGTCGGCGAGCTGGATGGCGCTCACGGGCCGCCAAAAGTTGTACTCGTACTTCGCCTCGAAGCACGCGGCCAGCGCGTCCTGCGACGTCACCGCCAGCAACGCCATCAGCCGGGCGTTGTCGGCCAGATCGGGGCTGGCCATCGCGAACTGGCGCAGGTTGCGCAGGTAGTAGGCGCCCGGCGGCTCGGTGTAGAAGCGGGCGACCTCGGTCTGCTCCGCGGTGCGCAGCGTGCTCGTGCTGCCGGCGATCGCTTTCACCTCGTTGAGGTCACTCGCATATCGGTGGCTGGACAGTCGGGGAGGGCCGTTGGGCCGAAAGTCCGAGACGGACTTCAGGGCAAACGGCCGGATGTACTGGCCGTTGCGATTGACTGGGTTGACGCCGCGAAACTCGCCCGGCAACGTGCCCGGCACGTAGGGCGGCAGTACGACGTCGCGGCCGTCATTGGCGCGCAGCGCGAGCAGGGTCTGCGCCACCTCTGCGCCGATCGCCATGCCACGGTCCTTGGCATCGCCCGCGGCAATGGCAGCCATGCCGCTGTCGTAGGTGGCTTGGTACTTGTCGCCGCGGCTCGGAAACAGACCCTTGAGCACGCGGTAGGCGGCTTCGATCGCCGCGGCGTCCATCGATGCGCCTTCGGTGGGTGTGGTCGGCTTGGCCGCATAGGGCTTGTGCGTGCGCGCGATCGCGATGATGGCGTCGTAGACCGCGAGCTGCACCGTCACGGCGTCCGGACCGGCGACGCGTTCCTCGAGCGTAGCGCCGTTGGGCGAAGGTGGCACCGCGGTGGTGGCGGCCGCCACGTCACGCCAGATCGACACGACGTTGTCGCCGTAGGAGGTGATCACCACCGGCTTGCGCAGGCCGAGGGCGTCGGCACGGTCGATGTCGTCGACCTCGGCTGCGGTGACGGCTTCGGTGCCTTCGGTGCCACCACCGCAGGCACCGAGCAGCGCAACGATGGTGGCGCAGGCGAGCAGGCCGGCCGTGGAACGCGGAATTGCTGTCATTGTCATCTCCTTGTGGATGTGCAGTGGCCGCCAATGCGGCCTCGTGACGGCGTTGGCACGCATCGACCGGCAAGTTATTGGTCGGGCGTGCTGCCGTGCGACGAATTCTCGGCACACGCACTGGCCGCGCTGGAGAATGCGACGAACGCCGCTCGGAACACGACGAGTGCGTCGCAGCTACGACGAAGCGGCCGCTACATCTGCCGGAACAGGTGCTCGTGCGCTTCGCTGACCGGCAGCTTCTCGCTGCGCGCCTTGAGCTTGACGCTGATGCGGCCGCGAAAGTCGCGGGTCACACCGGCAATCGCGTTGGCGTTGACGATGGTGGAGCGGTGGATGGGCCAGAAGCTCGCCGGGTCGAGCTGGTCCTGCAGCTCTTTAAGCGAACGCCGGATCAAGGCCTCGCTGTTGGCGGTGACGACGCGCGTGTACTTGCTGTCGGCCTGGAAGTAACACACCTCGTCGACGGTGATCAGGCGCACCTCCTGGCCCAGCGACGCATTGATCCAGCGCAGGTGTTCGCGCGCGGGCGCCGCCCGCGCGAGCTCGCGCAGCACGCCGTCGAGCGAGGGCGGCGGGCTGCCGATGCGCTGCTGCACGCGGCGCACCGCGAGCGCCAGCCGCGCCTGATCGTAGGGTTTGAGCACGTAGTCGATTGCGCCCTGGTCGAACGCGGCCACCGCGTGGGCGTCGTAGGCGGTGACGAACACGACATGCCACCGTCCCTGCGTCTGCCGAGCGACATCGAGCCCGCTCAGGCCGGGCATCTCGATGTCGAGGAACACCACCTGAGGTGCATGCCGGTCGAGCGCGCGCAGCGCCTCGATGCCGTTGGCCGCCTCGGCCACGATCTCGAGCTCGGGCCACAGCGCAGCCAGGTGCGCGCGCAGTTCGCCCCGCAGCACGGTTTCGTCTTCGGCGATCACGCCGGTGGCGCGGGGTGCAGCGGCCACGGTCGGCATGCTCAACCCTTGCGCGGTTCCTTGAACTCGATCAGCAGCGAGCGCGCCTCGCGGCCGGACAGGTTCTCGGCTTCGTGCGTCTCGGCCTCTTGCCAGAAGACGTCGCCCAGCTTGGCGGTCGCGGTGCGCCACTCGCCGCCCGGTTTGCGCCACCTCACCTTGCCGTCGAACAGCACCACGGTGAGGTGCGCCGGGTGCGAGTGCATGCCTTTGCCGCACACGCCCATGCCGGGACGCGACCGGTAGTCGAGCGCGCGCAACCGCTCGTTCTCGAACGCGACACGGTAGCTGCCGGGCTGCACCATGGCGGCATCCTGTGCCTGGGCGGCGTCGGCGAGCGCCAGGCCGGGCAGCAGTGCCATCAGCAGGCGGCGCGATTCGTTCACGTCGTTGTCGTTGCGGGGCTCGTCCATGGTGCATCTCCTTCTCGGGGTCGCGCCGGGGAGCATGAGCGCTCCGCAGCGGGATCGGTCGGCGCATCGGTGCGCAACGAAAGCCGCAGCGTTAATGCGGCCTGCCCGGGTACCGGCGGGTCGCGCACATCGAGGCTCCAGGCATTGCCGAACAGGCCCTGCAGACCGACACGCAAGGGGTACTCGAGTGCCTCGTCGCGCCATCCGGGGGTTGCACCGTGCAACTCGAGCCTGACCGCGGCCACATCGCAGTGCATCACCACTGACACGGCGGTGGTATCCGGCGCTCTCGAAACCAGGCGCTCCACCAGGGGCAACAGGCGCAGCGGCGGAAACGACAGCCCGGGCGGCGGCGAGTCGATGCGCAGTTCCCAACGCACCCGGTTGCCTTCGAGTTGCTCCGACAGCGCGACGTAGGCACGCAGCAGGGTCACCTCGTCGGCCAGCGTCGAGCTGCCGCTGCGCACCGCCGGCATGGCGGCGCGCAGGAACGCCACCAGCAGGTCGAGCAGCCGGTCCGCCGCCGGCGGATCGCCGCGGTAGCGCTGCTGCACCTCGGCCAACACGCGCATCAGCAACGCCGGGTCGACCTGACCCTGGAGTGCCTGCAGTTGCGCCTGGCCGAGCTGCTCCTCGGCGCTGTTGCGCGCCAGTTCGGCATTGGCCAGCAGCCGGCGTGTGCGTTCGGAGCGCTCGAGCCACATCCACGCGGCGATGAACAGGCCGCCGTAGACCATGGCGGGCCAGACATAGTAGAGAAGCGGAGTCATGGCGCGTGCGTTCGACGACCCGAAGACATTCTGATTGTTGAGGATGGACAGGATGGACAACGGTAGATTGTCATTTAGGACATGGGCGATCAGTCCCATCAGAGGCGCAAGCACCAGCACGGTGATCGCAAACACGACAGGCAGCGAAAAGCGCGGCGCGACGAACATCGCGAACCCGACGAGCACGAGCCCGGCGACGATCCAATGCGGCGCCGCTGTCGGAACGAAGGTCAGCGCTGCACTTAGGCCGAGCCGCTCGAAGGCAAAGGTCGACATCTCGAGCGAAGCCACGCCGACGCCCCAGAGCAACGCGTACATGGGGGTCCGCCACAGCCTGACCCGCAGCGGGGCTATGGCGGACCGACCCAGCGCGTTCATGCGGCCGCCTCGCCGAGCCGGTAGGGCAGACGCACCAACGCACACACGCCGTTCGGCTGATTGGCGCGCAGCGAGAGCTGACCGGCGTTGCCGTACAGGGCCTGCAGGCGTGCACGGATGTTCGCCAGCCCGATGCCCGACCCGGTGGCGCCGGCAGCAAAACCGATGCCGGTGTCGGCGATCGTGACCTCGACCGCACCGGCGTCGCGTTGCGCCGTGATGTGAATGCGCCCGCCCTCGGCAGCCGGCGCGATGCCGTGCTTGATCGCGTTTTCCACCAAAGTGGCGAGAACCAGCGGCGGAAAGTCCGCGGCGCGCAGCGCGTCGGCGACGTCCCACCGCACCTGCAGGCGCCCCGACAAACGCACGGCGACGACGCCGAGATAGGCATTCACGAGATCCAGTTCGTCGCCGAGGCTGCTGCGCCGATCGGCGTGCGCCGGCAACGCCAGCCGCAGGTAGGCCAGAAAGTGGCCGAGCAGCTGGGCACCGTCGGCCGGCTCGGTGTGGTGCAGCCGGCGCACCGTGGCGAGGGTGTTGAACAAGAAGTGCGGTTCGATCTGGCTGCGCAGCGCCTGCAATCTTGCTTGCACCGCCTGGCGTTCGACCTGCACGCGCCGCAGCTCCTCAGTCGCTGCTGCGGCACCGGCATCCAGCGAATGGCGCCAGAGGAAGTAGATGCCCGCCACGCTGGCCCCGATGACGCTCCACCGCAACACCCGCGCGACCAGCGAGGGCAGCCCTTGTGCAGCGCTGAAGCTTTCGACGGCGATCAGGAACACTTGGCCTGCGGCAGCGCCCAGCACGATCGCCACGGCCATCCGCACGGCCCGCGCGCTGGTGCTGCGCACCCGCAGCAGTGCACTGGCCCACAGCGCCAGGCCGATCGATGCGGCGACGATGAGGCTGTCGCGCGCCTGCTCCAGCCAGCCCAGTGCAATCTCGTCGAGTGGCCAGTTGCGCCAGACAAAGGGCTGGAACAGGAACTGGGTCGACATCAGCAAGCCGATTGCGATCGACCATGACAACATCGTGCCGATCGAGACGTACCAAGCCGCTGTCATCATGTGCGATCGTAGTGCCGCCAGGGTCCATTGGCCACGCTGGCGACTGTCAGGGCGCCTCGCGACCGAAGCGCGCAAGGGCCAGTTCGGCCGCGCGTCTGCCCAGTTGCTCGCCCGCGATGGTCGAGAACCGATAATGAACGCCGCCCCAGACACGCGAGTTGGACACTTCTGTGACCATCGCGTCGATGTCGGGCCATTGGCGGACCGCGCCCGCGACGGCCAGGCTCGGCAGGCGCAACGGCGGCCAGGGCCCGCTGCCCAGTTCGGCCTTCAGCACCGTCGCGATCACCGTTGCCACGGCGCAATGGGCGCACGGGTACTCGGGATGCATCGGCGTCTCGATCAGCGGCGCCCATCGCGCATCACGTTCGGTGGCCTCGTTGCCATCCTGATCGCCGTTGCGGATCGCCGTCAGCGGACGCCACAGCATGTAGTGATACTTGGCTTCGAAGTACGCGGTCCCCGCATCGTCCAGGGTTTGCGACACGACTGCGAGCAAGCGCGCGTTTGCGGTGACCTCACGGCCGGGGACCGAGACAGCGGCCTGCAGCAGCGGGTAGTAGATCGAAGTCGTGCCGACCCAGAAGCGCGCGATGTCGCTCTGCTCGGCGCTGCGCTGCGTGCTCGCGCGAGCGCCGAATGACTTGATCTCCGAATAGTCGCGCGCCCAGGTGGCGCTGCTCAATGCTGGCGGTGGCAACGGTCGCAATTCGTCGGGCCGCTCCAGCAGCCAGGGCCGACACGCCACGGGGTTGGCGGCGATCGGGGTCAGCGTCGGTACGTACACACCCGGCGTGGTGACTGGACGGTAGGCATCGGGCTCGTTGCAGCGCTGGTCTTTGCGCTGCGCGATCACCCTGGCTGCGGCGCGCTCGCCTGCAGCCACGCCATCGGCCCGCGCCTGCGCGTCGACGATGCCCGCGAGCGCCGTCTGGTATGCCGCGTCGATTGCCGCCTGGCGCACCGGCAACAGGTGCAGCAGCACGTTGCGATGCGCGGCCGCAACAGCGGCGTCGATCGAGGCAGTGCGCGGCAGCGGCGGGTCGACGGGGGTCTGCGGATAGCGTGCGCTGATCGAATTGACAGCCCGATAGACAGCGGTGTGCACCATCGCCAGCGACACCGCGCCAATCGGCGTCGGCGCGACAACCTCGGCGAGCTTCGCGTTCCACTCGGTCACCGCGTCGGCCTGCGCAGCCACCGCATGGAGCGCAAGGACCACGCTGGCCATTCGGGCCAGTGTCTTGATCAGGACCATGGCGGCTTCCCCCGGAGATGGATGTTCGCGTCGCGCAACGGTAGCGCAGCCCGACGGGCGTGACCAGCCGTGCGACGAATCCGGCCTCCGTGCGACGAACGCGGCCAAACCGGGTCTGAACCCACCTCGCGCCGCGGAGTGCGCGCCCCTCTGGGGCGATGCACGATCCGCAGTCCGTCGCCTCCCTGGCGGGGAGCGACGCACCCTCCAGCGAATTCGCGGCGCCGCAAGGCGCATTGACACCCGCCGTTGACCGACTCGTCGCATGGTCCTCGACCGACGAGAAGCGGGCACCTAACCTTCCGCTCGACGCAAAGGGATCGATGCTGATGCCGATGCCACCGATGGACTCCAACAGGAGAAGACTGATGAGCGCAAGACCTTCTGACAACGGCGAGATCGGTTCACCGGCGACTGTCGGCCGCAGCGTTGCGGGGCAACCGCCAAGGCTCGCTGTTCACTCGACCGCAGTGCGAGCGCTGGCATTGGCCGGTGCCGCGTTCGCGACGATCGCCGTGCTTGGCAGTCAGCTCGGAATCGCCGCGTTCTACTCCGGCGAGTTGGACACGACGTTGGCGATGCTGAAGGCGCAGCCGCGGCCCGTGCAGGTTGCAGCATCAGGGCCAGCGCCGCTGAGACTGACGACGGCTGGCCCGGCCGATGCCGGGCATGGTGAAGACGCCCCGCAGCAGGCTGCGCGATAGCTGCACGAGCGGTCGTTGGCTAGCGTTCGTCCTTGCCCTGGCGCGGCTTGCGCCGCAGGTAGGCCGGCAGCGATTCGTCGGCCAGGATCGACAGGTGTTCGTCCTTCGAGGCCAACCGCCGCGTCAACTGCGACTGCGAATACATCGCTTCCTTGGCCACCGAGGCGCGCACCCGCGTGGCCGCGACGTCGCGCATCGATGCGAGCACGCTGGCCAGCCACGGGTAGCCCGACAACTGCGCGTGCGCGTCCGCCAGCAGAGCATCCACAGCAGCCCAGTCGCCGGCCAGCGCGGCGGCGCGCATGTTGGCCATCAAGCCCGCGGCACGGACCTCGGCCGCGCGGCGCACGACCAGCTCGTCGTCGACGAGCGCGTCGTAGGCCGACGGCGCCAGCACCTGCAGCGCCAGGCTCGCGCGTTCGAACTGCACCGCCTGGCCGGCGATGTCTTCGCCGCGCACCGACACCTGCAGCAGCGCCAGCCGGTTGCCGATGTCGACCAGCCGCCCGGCCGGCACGTGCAGCCGCAACAGCGCCCACGCCTCGGCGCCCCAGGCGAGGTCGGGTAGCCGCCAGCCGCCGGCCTCGGCTGCCGGGTGGCCGTTGAGCATCTCGATGCGCACGCCGTCGGGTGCGCTCGCGGTCAGCGTGAGCCCGCGCAAGCACAGGTTGGCCAGCAGATCGAGCTCGCGCTCGAACGGCTCCATCAGGTCGTCGGCGGTCTCGCCGTAGTAGTGGTTGCCGCCGCCTGCGCGCCCCATCGCGACCATCAGCTCCTCGTTGAAGCGGTGCCCGAGGCCGCAGGTGCTGGTGGTGACGCCGCGCGCCGCCCACTCGGCGCACTGGCGCGTGATCTCGGCGACGTCGGTGAGGCCGTCGTTGGCCTGGCCGTCGGACAGCAGGATCACGCGCTTGAGCCCGTGTGCCGCCACGTCGACCAGGCTGTGCGCGCCGTCGAGCCAGCCGCCGTGCAGGTTGGTGTTGCCGCCGTGCACGATGGCCTCGACGGCGCGGCGCAGCGCGGCGCCGTCGCCCAACGGCGCGCACGGCAGCAGCCGCTGCACGCGGTGGTCGAACTGCACCAGCGACACGCTGTCGCGGGCGCGCAGCTTGCCGGCCACCATGCCGAGACAGCGCTTGGCTTCGTCCAGCGGATGGCCGGCCATCGAGCCCGAGCGGTCGATCACCAGCGCCAGCGCCTGCGGCGGCCGCAACGCCCGCCCCTCGGCTGGCGCGTCGGGCGCCTGGATGCGCACCAGCACCTCGACCGTGTTGTCGGCGGCGGCACGCAGCCCGGCGCGGCGCGGTGTCAGCACGATCGTGGTGTTCAGCGACAGGTGTGGGTTCATGCACTCTCCTCGTGGGTGTCGGGTGGGCAGTGTGGCCAGCGGCAGGGTCGTGGCGTGAGCCACCCTGTCAGGCGGCGATGGCGACCGCGGCGACGTTGCCCGCTGCCGCACGCGCCTCGTGATGCGGCAAAGTCGACAGCGGCCGCGCCGCCGCACGCGCTGCGGCGGCCGCTGCGGCGTGTGGCGCCACGTCGTCGCCGGGCTGCACGTAGCCTCGCGATGCCAGCGCCCAGCCGTCGGTGGCCACATCGCGCGGCAGCCAGCGCACCTGCGGCCCGGCCAGGCCGCGGCGCTGCGCCTGCAGCACGACGTGCTCGCACTGCGCCTCGCTCAACCGCAGTGCCAATCGCTGCCAGCGCCGCAGCACCAGTGGGTCGCGCCACAGCTCTTCGAGCGCGCGCCGCAGGGCAGCGGCGTCGCCGAGCCGCCCTGCGGCGATGCGGCGCGCCAGCAGCGTGTGCATGAAGCCGCGCATCGCGTCGCGTGTGTCGGCACACGGCATCAGTGCAGTCAGCGCGCCGATGCGCTGCGTGTAGCCGTCGCGCGTGAATTGCAGCGTCAGCATCGCCTGCAGGCACTGCGCTGCGTTGAGCAGGCGCAGCCGCGGCGGCGGCAGCACGAGCAGCGGCAGCGTTGCCGCCTGCGCGTGCGGCAGCGGCGTGGTGAACGACATCAGCACCGCCAGCCGCGCCCACTGGCCCGCGTCGAGCCCGTCGATGGCACCGAGCCGGCCGACTTCGATCTGGCGCACGAAGGCCATCGCGTCGTCCCACGCGTAGTCGGCCTTCGCCAGGTTGGCGCGCACGCTCATCACCGCCAGGTTGCCGGCCGCGTAGCCGGCGTCGTTGTTGACGCGGTCGACCGAGGCATCGCTGGGCGTGCCGGTGGCGTGCGTCAACGGCTCGTGCGTGATCGGGCAGAGGTCCACCTCGATGCGGCGCAGGAACACCGGCGTCACGGTCAGCGTCTCGAACGCGCGGCCGCGCTGCCAGGCGTTGACGCGCAACTGCAGCCACTTGCGCACCGGCGGCGTGGCCTGCCGCGTGCGTGAGCCGAACGCCGCCTTGCCGGCCTCCCACCCCGTGCGCAGCGGGTTGCCGAGTTGCAGGTGCTCCACCGGCGGCGTCAGCCGGTGCTGCGCGTGGTCCCAGCCGATCTCGAAGCCGACGTGGCCGGGATCGGACCAGGCCAGCGGCGCGGCGGCCAGGAGGTCGTCGAGGGGCAGGGTGGCTTGTCGGGCGTTCATGGTCGGGCTCCGGGTCGGGTACGACCGGGACGGCCCCGGCGAAGCCAGTCTCGGTGCGGCGTGGCTCACAGCGTGAGCCAGTGGACAACGACCTGCTACCATCGCGTGGCTCATCCAGTGAGCCATCGCGGAGACCCTGTGGATCGCACCGAACGTTTCTACAAGATCGAGATGCTGATCCGCCACCGCGGCTGCGTCAGCTTCGCTGCGCTGACCGACGAGCTCGGCGTCTCGCGCGCCACCTTGAAGCGCGACCTCGAATACCTGCGCAGCCGCATGGACGCTCCGATCGTCTACGACCGCTTCGACAACGGCTACAAGTTCGACCTCCAGCCGGGCAACCGCGCGCAGGCCCAGCACGAGCTGCCGGGCGTGTGGTTCAACGACCGCGAGATCCACGCGCTGCTGACGATGCACCAGCTGATCCAGGAGCTCGACTCGGGCGGCATGTTGGCGCGCCACCTGCAACCGCTGCTCGACAAGTTGCACGGCATGCTTGGCGCCAGCCAGCGCGAGGCGCAGGAGCTGATGAAGCGGGTGAAGATCGTCACACCCGCACGGCGGCCGGTCGAAGGCCGGTTGTTCGAGATGGCCGGCAGCGCGCTGTTGCAGCGCCGCCGCATCCAGATGACCTACTACACGCGCGGCCGCAAGGCCGAGAGCGAGCGCGTGGTGTCGCCGCAGCGCCTGGTGCACTACCGCAACACCTGGTACCTCGATGCCTGGTGCCACACCACCGACGGGTTGCGCCGCTTCTCTCTCGACGCCGTGCGCGGCGGCGCGATGCTCGAGCAGCGCGCCAAGGACGTGGCGATCAAGGCGGTCGAGACCGAGCTCGACGGCGGCTATGGCATCTTCGCGGGCGCCAGGCAGAAGAGCCAGTGGGCCACCTTGCACTTCACGCCCGAGGCGGCGCAGTGGGTGCAGCACGAGCAGTGGCACCCCGAGCAGACGTCACGGCTGGAAGCAGATGGTTCGCTGACGCTGCGTCTGCCCTATGCCGACACCACCGAGTTGGCGATGGACGTGCTGCGCCACGGCGAGCAGGTGACGGTGTTGGCGCCGGCGGCGTTGGCGACGCTGGTGGGCAGGCGCCTGCGCGAGGCGGCGGGGCTGTACGGGTGAACGTCATCGATCGAGCGGCGCGGGCTGGCTCACGTGGCGAGCCAGTGCCCGGTCATGCTGGCTGCACCGCCACCCATCCAGGATCCGCCGTGCAAGACCTGAAGCTCCCCACCCCCGCCGCGCCCCAGCTCGACCCGCTGTATCTCCACTTGAGCGTCACCGACCCCGACACCGTCGCCGCCCTGTCCGAAGCCAGCGAAGGCCGCGACCGCCAGGAGCTGGCGCTGACCGCGCTGAAGATCGGCATCCTGTCGCTGAAGGCAGCGCGCGGCACGGTCGACGGCGCCGCCATCCGTCACGAGGGCGAGCGACTGCTCGGCACCCTCGACGAGCGCCTCGCGCGCCACCGCGAGCTGATCGACGAGCAGCTCGGCGGCGTGCTGCGCAGCTACTTCGACCCCGCCAGCGGCGCCTTCACCGAGCGTGTGCAGCGCCTGCTGCGCGCCGACGGCGAGCTGGCGGGCGTGATCACCGCGCAGGTGAATGCCGGCCGCCGCACGCTCGACGAATTGCTGACGCAGCATCTGGGCGATGCCAGCCCGTTGCGCACGCTGCTGTCGCCGGACGAGGGCAATGCCTTCATCGAGGCGCTGCGCGGCCAGGTGGCGCAGGCGCTGGCGGCGCAAAGCGACACGATCGCGGCCGAGTTCTCGCTCGACCGCAGCGACAGTGCGCTGTCGCGCCTGGTGCGCGAGCTGCAGCAGCGCCACGGCGACCTCGAGCGTGCTTTGAGCGAGCGGGTGTCGTCGGTGGTGGGCGAGTTCTCGCTCGACAACGCCGATTCGGCGCTGTCGCGGCTGGTCGGCCGCGTCGAGGCGGCGCAGGGCCAGATCAGCGCGCAGTTTTCGCTCGACAACCCGGCCAGCGGCCTGACGCGCATCGTGCAGCGCATCGAGACCTTCGAGCGCGCGCAGAACGACCGCGCGCGCGAGTTCGAAACCCGCGTGGCCACGCTGCTCGAGCGTGTGGCGTCGCGGCGCGACGACGCGCGCCGCACCACGCTGCACGGCAACCAGTTCGAGGCTCGAGTCGGCGAGCTGCTCGAGCCGATGTGCGTGGCTGCCGAGTGACGTGTTCGATGCGGTGGGTGCCACGTCGGGCGTGATTCCGCGCTGCAAGACGGGTGACTTCGTGGTCACGCTCGGGCCCGACAGCGCCGGCGCCGGCGCCTGCATCGTGGTCGAGGCCAAGGCCAGCGGCGCCTACACGCTGAAGTCCACGCTCGACGAGGCCGACGTCGCGCGCCGCAACCGCGCCGCCTCGGTGTGCCTGTTCGTGCACGCCGCGCGCACCGCGCCGCCCGGGCTGCCCGAGATCGCACGCTACGGCCACGACGTGGTGGTGCTGTGGGACGACGACGATGCGGCCACCGACGTGCGGCTGCGCGCCGGCCTGCTGGTGGCCAAGGCGCTGGCGCAGCGCACGGTGGAGCACGACGCGGAGGACGCGGCCAGCCTGGTGGAGATGGATCACGCGGTGGAGGCGATCCGCAAGCAGATCGGCGGCTTCGATGAGATCCGCACATCGGCCAACACCATCGTCAACGGCGGGCGCAAGATCCTGGAGCGCGCGCGCATCATGGAAGAAGAGATCGAGCGCCGACTCGGCTTGCTGGCCGCCCAGGTGGAGCGGCTGCGCAGCGATGCGCCGGGCGCTTGATTTCCTGCCCGCACGAAAGGCTGAATCCCTCGCATGCAGCGCATCGACGGCCACACGGTCTACTCGGCCACCGACCTCGCGAACTTTCTGGAGTGCGAGCACCTGGCCACGCTCGACGGGCTCGCGCTCGGCGACGAGGCGCTGCGTGCGTCAGCGCAGCGCGCGCGACGAATCGGCCGAGCTGTTCGCGCGCAAGGGTGATGCGCACGAGCGCGCGCACCTCGAGCGCTTGCGCGCGCAGGGCCTGCAGGTGGTCGACATCGCCGAAGGTGGCGGCAGCCTGGCCGACAAGGTGGCGCGCACGCTGGCGGCCATGCGCGACGGCGTGGCCGTCATCTACCAGGGCGCGTTGCGCGACGGCGTGCTGGCCGGCCACACCGACTTCATGCACCGCGTGGACGGCGAGGCGTCGGCCCTGGGGACGTACCGCTACGAGGTGACCGACACCAAGCTCGCGCGCTCGCCGAAGGCCAAGTTTCTGGTGCAGCTCGCGTTCTACAGCCACCTGCTGGCGGTGGCGCAGGGCGCCGAGCCGCGGCAGATGCACGTGGTGCTGGGAGACTTCAGCCAGCAGACCTTCCGTTGTGCCGACTACGCGCGCTACTTCCGCTCGCTGCTGGCGCGCTTCCTGGCGCACGTGCAGCCCGGCGATGCGCCGGCCGCGACCTATCCGCTGCCGTGCGCGCACTGCGACCTGTGCGACTGGCGCGAGCGCTGCGAGGCGCAGCGCCTCGCCGACGATCACCTGTGCCAGGTGGCCGGCATCTCGCGTGTGCAGTGGACGCGACTGCAGGACGCCGGCGTCGCCACGATGGCGGCGCTGGCAACGCTGCCGGCGGATGCCGCGGTGCCGAAGGTGCAGGCCGATACGCTGGCCAAGCTGCGCGGGCAGGCGGCGCTGCAGCACGGCGCGAAAACCAGCGGCGAACGCAACCACGAGTTGCTGCCGCTCGACGCGGAAGGCAAGCGCGGTTTCCACCGGCTGCCCGAGCCCGACGCCGGCGATCTGTACTTCGACATGGAGGGCGATCCGCTCGAAGACGGTGGCCTCGAATACCTGTTCGGCGTCGGCGACCGGCTGACGGGCGCGCATCGCTTTCGCGCCTTCTGGGCGCACGACCGCGTGCAGGAGCGGCGCGCGTTCGAAGACTTCGTCGATTTCGTCGACGAGTGGCGGCGCGAGCACCCGCGTGCACACGTCTACCACTACGCCAGCTACGAGGAGTCGGCGCTCAAGCGGCTGGCCACGCTGCACGGCACGCGCGAGGCCGAGGTCGATGCGCTGCTGCGTGGCAACGTGCTGGTCGACCTGTACAAGGTGGTGCGCGAGGCGCTGCGCACCTCGGAACCGAACTATTCGATCAAGTCGGTCGAGCGGTTCTACCGACCGGCGCGCGAGGGCAGTGTGTTGAGCGCCGGCGCCAGCATCGTGGTCTATGAACGCTGGCGCGAGACGCACGACGATCAGCTGCTGCGCGACATCGAGGCCTACAACCGCGACGACGTGGAGTCGACCGCCGGCCTGCACACCTGGCTGCTGGGCCTGCGGCCGGCCGGCCTGCCATGGCGAGCGCCGCAGGGCGTTGCCGCCGACGCCGACGAGAAGGCCGCCGCACGCTCCGAGCGCACGGCCGCGATCGAGCGGCGCCTCGCCGACTACCGGGTGCGGCTGGTCGACGCATTGCCGGCAGATCATTCGACATGGACCCACGAGCACCGCATGCGCGAGTTGGCGTGGCAGCTGCTCGACTTTCACCGCCGCGCCGACAAGCCGCACTGGTGGGCGCACTACGAACGCATGGAGGCTGAAGAGCCCGAGTTGATCGAAGACCTCGAATGCCTCGCCGGCCTGCGGGCCGACCCCGATCGCCCGCCCGTGCGCGAGAAACAGTCGCTGCGCTATCACTACGTCGTACCGGAGCAGGAGTCCAAGCTTGCCGACGGTGACAAGGTCGTGCGCGCCGATACCGGCGAGCCGCTCGGTGCAGCTGCAGTTCGACGACGCCACGCGCCGCGCCAGCATGAAGATCGGCAGCAGGCGCGCGATGCGCCGCCCGCGCGGCTGAGCCTCGGCCCCGGTGCGCCGCCCGGCACCGGCCGCGCTGGTGGAGGCGCTCTATCGCTTTGCCGACAGCGTGCTCGCCGGCAATGGCCGCTACGCCGCGCTCGAAGGCCTGTTGCGCCGCGAGCCGCCGCGCCTGCACGGGCGTGCGCCGGGCACGCCGATCGTCGCGCCGGATGTCGAGATCGTGCAAGGCAGCATCGACGCGGCGCGCCTGCGATGGACCACACCGTGCTGTATCTGCAAGGCCCGCCCGGCGCCGGCAAGACGTTCACCGGCGCGCGCGTGATCGTCGATGCGCTGGCGCGCGGGCAGCGCGTCGGCGTGATGTCGCAGCAGCCACAAGGCGATCAACCACCTGCTCGACGGGGTGGTGGAGGCGGCGCCGCGAGCGCGGCGTGCCGGTCGACGGCTGCAAGAAGATCTCCAGCGACTCGAGCGCCTACTTGGCGAAGGCTTCGTCAACCTGCGACGACAACGACAAGGTGTGGCGCAGCGACCATGCACTCGTTGCCGGTACCGCGTGGCTGTTCGCCGACGAGGCGGCCGACCAGCGGCTCGACTTGCTGTTCGTCGACGAGGCCGGGCAGGTGTCGCTGGCCAACCTCGTCGCTGCCGGCACCTCGGCGCGCAACATCGTGCTGCTGGGCGACCAGATGCAGCTCGCGCAGCCGGTGCAGGGTGCGCACCCCGGACACTCGGGCGACTCGGCGCTCGAATGGCTGCTCGACGGCGCGGCGACGATTGCGCCGGATCGCGGCATCTTCCTGGCCACCACGTGGCGCATGCACCCTGCGGTGTGCGGCTTCATCTCCGACGCGGTGTACGACGGCCGCCTGCAGCCCGAGCCGCACAACGCGCAACGCACGCTGGTGTTGTCAGCGGGCGCGCATGCGCTGCTGCGGCCGGCGGGCATCGTGCACGCGCCGCATTCGACACGCCGGCTGCTCGCAGCGCAGCGACGAGGAAGCCGAGCTGGTGCGCGAGGTCTATGCCAGCGCGCTGCGGCAGCACTACACCGACGGCAAGGGCGCGCTGCACGCGATGACGGCCGACAACGTGCTCGTCGTCGCGCCGTACAACGCGCAGGTCAACCGGCTGAAGCAGGTGTTGCCCGCAGATGCCCGCGTCGGCACCGTCGACCGCTTCCAGGGCCAGGAGGCCGAACTGGTGATCGTCTCGATGACCACGTCGAGCGAACACGACCTGCCGCGCTTCATCGAGTTTCTGTACAGCAAGCACCGGCTCAACGTGGCGATCTCGCGCGCCAAGTGCCTGGCCGTGGTGATCGCCAATCCGGCGCTGATGGCGATCAAGTGCCACACGCCCGAGCAGATGGCGCTGGTCAACACGTTGTGCTGGGTGGCCGAGGTGGCGGACGGCGCAGTCCGGCTCCGCTTGAGCGGCGTGCGAGAGGTACCGGCGTCGCGCGCAGCGCCTCAGCTCGGCTGATACGCCAGCCGCACGTAGATCGGCGCAAACGCCTCCGCCTGCGTCACCTCCAGCAGGCTTTCGCGCGCGAGCTCGAGCAGCGCGATGAAGGTGACCACGATCACCGGTGACGGCGCGGTGGCGTCGAACAGGTCGAGAAACTCCACGAAGCGCCGCCCCTGCAGCCTGCGCAGCACGATGCTCATGTGCTCGCGCACCGACAGTTGTTCGCGCGTGATGTGGTGGTGCGCCTTCAGCGTGGCGCGGCGCAGGATGTCGGCCCAGGCCTGGCGCAGGTCGTCGGGCGTGACCACCGGCAGCCGCTCTTGCGGCACCGTGGTCGGCTGCGCCACCTGCACGCGTTGGAAGTCGCGGCCGAGCAGCGGCAGCGCGTCGAGCCTGGCGGCGGCCAGCTTCATCTGCTCGTACTCCAGCAGGCGACGCACGAGCTCGGCGCGCGGATCGTCGGCCTCCGAGCCGCTGTCGCTCTTGCGCACCGGCAGCAGCATGCGCGACTTGATCTCGATCAGCATCGCCGCCATCAGCAGGTACTCGGCAGCGAGTTCGAGGTTGCGCGAGCGGATCTGCTCGACGTATTCGAGGTACTGCTTGGTCACATCCGCCAGCGGGATGTCGAGGATGTTGAAGTTCTGGCGCCGGATCAGGTACAGCAGCAGATCGAGCGGCCCCTCGAACGCCTCGAGAAACACCTCCAGCGCGTCGGGCGGGATGTACAGATCCTGCGGCAGCGTGAACAACGGCTCGCCGTACAGGCGGGCCACTGCCACGCCGTCCACCGGCAGCGGCTCTGCGCCGCTGGCCGCGGGCTCTTCCAGCGCGACGGAGTCGTTCACGGCGTGCGGCTTACTTGCCAGGGGACGTTTGGTAGACGTACGGCTGCTGCGGCACCCGCGCGGTGCCGTACTCCGCCTGCTCTTCGCGGTCGATGTCGCGGTCCCACAGCAGCGCGCGGCCGGCCCGCTGCTCGGCCTCGAGGGTGGGCTTCTTGGCCTTCAGCTCTTCGATGAACTGCGTGACTTCGGATTTGTAGGGCTTCCAGAACAGCGGCATGGCGCGCTTTGGGGTTGCATCGGGGAGGGCGGCATTCTACCGGGCAGCCCCACGCCGCACAGATGCGGTGCAGGTGACGCGCGCACTGACCGTCACACAACGTTGCAGCCAAGCGGACGCGGGTGCCGGCCCGCTTCTGAAATCCGCCACCGGGATTGCCCCGATGGCGGGGGCCCGAAAATCGACAAGAGTTCGTTCGCCGTTCGAACTATCTCCGCGGCGACCAGAGAGGAGACAACGATGAAGTTCAAACACACCCCGACCGCGCTCGTGCTGGCCCTGGCCGCGAGCGGCGCCTGCGCGCAGCTGACGGTGGGCGTCAGCTGGGCCAACTTCCAGGAGGAGCGCTGGAAGACCGACGAGGCGGCGATGAAGGCGCAGCTCGAAAAGCTCGGCGCCAAGTACATCAGCGCCGACGCGGGCGGCTCGCCGGAGAAGCAGCTCGCCGACATCGAGGGCCTGACGGCCAAGGGTGCCAAGGTGCTGATCGTGCTGGCGATGGACAAGGATGCGATCCTGCCGGCGGTCAACAAGGCCGCCAAGCAGAAGATTCCGGTGGTCGCCTACGACCGGCTGATCGAGACACCCGGCGTCTTCTACATCACCTTCGACAACAAGGAGGTCGGCCGCATGCAGGCGCGCGCCGTCTTCAAGGCGCAGCCCAAGGGCAACTACGTGTTCATCAAGGGCTCGCCGACCGACCCGAACGCGAACTTCCTGCGCGCCGGGCAGCAGGAGGTGGTCGATGCCGCGGTCAAGAAGGGCGACATCAAGATCGTCGGCGACGAGTACACCGACGGCTGGAAGCCCGAGGTCGCGCAGAAGAACATGGAGCAGATCCTCACCAAGACGGGTGGCAAGGTCGACGCGGTGGTCGCCGCCAACGACGGCACCGCCGGCGGCGTGGTCGCTGCGCTCACGTCCAAGGGCATCCGCGGCATCCCGGTGTCGGGGCAGGACGGCGACTTCGCAGCGTTGAATCGCATCGCGCTCGGCACGCAGACCGTCTCGGTCTGGAAGGACGCGCGCGAGCTCGGCCGCGAGGCGGCCAGCGCAGCGGTTGCGCTCGGCAACGGCAAGGCGCCGGAGAAGGCGTCCACCTGGAGCGACGGCGAGAAGAAGGTCGCGCTGCAGTCGCGCCTGCTGGCGCCGGTGCCGATCACGCGCGACAACCTCGATGTCGTCGTCAAGGCCGGCTGGATCAAGAAGGAAGAGCTGTGCCGCGGCGTGGCGGCCGACAAGGCGCCTGCGGCCTGCAAGTAGCCAGCCGCTGACCCGCGTGGCCGGCCTGCAGCAGTGGCTCGGGCCGGCCCTTCGCTGCCCTCGGAGGCTTCGCCCGATGAACCCTGCACCGAGCGTCTGGCGCGACGCCGCGATCGACTGGCGGCTGGTGATGATGGGCGCCGTGCTCGCCGTGATGGCGATCGTGTTCCACGTGTTCACCGGCGGCCTGTTCCTGTCGCCCGAGAACCTCTACAACATCGCGCAGCAGACCGCGGTGGTGGGCATCGTGTCGACCGTCGTCGTGCTGGTGATCGTGGCGCGTCACATCGACCTGTCGGTTGGCTCGGTGCTCGGCTTCGTCGGCGTGCTGATCGCCTACCTGATGTACACCGGCGGCTGGTCGTGGCCGGCCGCGGCGCTGGCCGGCCTCGCGGTGGCGCTGCTCGTCGCGCTCTACCAGGGGGGCCTCACTGCGGTGCTCGGCGTGCCGTCGTTCGTCGTCACGCTCGGCGGGCTGATGTCGTTTCGCGGCGCGGCGTTCCTGGTCGCCGACGGCAAGACGCAACCGGTCACCGACGACCTCTTCCTCAGCCTCGGCGGCGGCTACGACGGCGGCATCGGCGTCGGCCCGACGTGGGCGCTGGCCGCAGTGGTCAGCGTCGGGCTGCTGCGTGCGCATGGTGGCGAACCGCCGCGCGCGCCAGCGCCACGGCATGCCGGTGCAGCCGCTGTGGCTGGAACTGTTGCTCGTCGCGGTGCCGATCGTCATCGTCATCGCGTTCGCCGCGGCGATGAACGCCTACCGCATCTCGTCCAAGCCCGAGCCGCAGGGCATCCCGATCCCGGTGCTGATCTGGGCCGCGGTCGCGCTGACGCTGTCGTTCATCGTGCGCCGCACGCGCTTCGGCCGCTACATCTTCGCGATGGGCGGCAACCCCGACGCGGCGGCGCTGGTCGGCATCCCGGTCAAGCGCGTCACGCTGATGCTGTTCGCGCTGCTCGCGGTGATGATCACGGTGGCAGCGATCGTCGCGGTCGCGCGGCTGAACGCCGGCACCAACTCGCTGGGCACCAGCATGGAGCTGTACGTGATCGCCGCGGCGGTGATCGGCGGCACTGCGCTGGCCGGCGGCAGCGGCTCGATCCTCGGCTCGGTGCTCGGCGCGCTGATCATGCAGTCGCTCGACAGCGGCATGCTGCTGCTCGACGTGTCGATCGGCAAGCGCATGGTGATCATCGGCCAGGTGCTGATCGTCGCCGTTGTCTTCGACGTGCTGTACCGGCGCTGGGCGCAGGATGCCTAGGATGGAAGCGGCAATGCCGTTCTCGCGACTCGAGTGCAGTGGAGCGTGTTGCTCTGCGTGGAACTGCGCGAGGCAAAGCCGCGGGCGGGTATGCGCCGGCGCTCGTGTACGGCGGTCGACCCTGCGGGCCGACTCCCTTCCGGTGCTCGGCCTCGTGGCCCGCCGAGAAACTCGCTTCACTCCCTGCGGTCGTTGCGCTCGGACAGTCTCGGCGAGTCGGAACACGAAGCGCGCGCTGCGCGCGCGCGGCCACGAGCCCTGCGCTCCTCAGCGCCGCACAATGTCGCTGCCGTCGCACACCCACCCCCGGCTTTGCCAGCACCACCGTGGCATGCGTCGTCGAACAGCACGAGCGGTGCAGCGCGGTGGGCGGTGCCCGGGGTGGGCGACTTGTGGGGCGGCGAGCATCGCAGCAGCGCGCTCGGCACGCGCGCAGCGCGTGCTTCGTGATCTGACTCGCGGCGATTGTCCGAGCGGAACGACCGAAGGGAGTGAAGCGAGTTTCGCCGCGCGAGCGTGCTGCGAGAAGCGCAGCGGAGTCGGCACGTAGTGCCGACCGCCACAGTAGGAGCCCACACCGGGTACCGCCCGCCGCGCCGCGCCCACGCGTCCAAAGAAGATGATGGATCACTGACATGACCGCACCCGACATCGCTGCAACAGCTGCGACCACAGCGCCGCCGCTGGTCGAGATGCGCGACATCCGCAAGGCGTTCGGCGGCATCCATGCGGTCGACGGCGTCAGCATCAACCTGTATCCCGGCGAAGTGGTGGCCGTGCTCGGCCACAACGGCGCCGGCAAGTCGACTCTGATGAAGATGTTGGCCGGCGCGTACCCGATCGACTCGGGCGAGATCCACATCCATGGCCAGGTGGCGCGCATCCACGATCCCGCCGATGCGCAGCACCTGGGCATCGAGACGATCTACCAGACGCTCGCGCTGGCCGACAACCTCGACGCGGTGGAGAACCTGTTCCTCGGCCGCGAAAAGCTCACGCCGTGGCGCACGCTGGACGACGAGCTGATGGAAGTGCAGGCGCGCCAGGTGTTCAGCCGCCTCAACAAGAACTTCACCAACATCCGCGTGCCGGTGCGGCGGCTGTCGGGCGGCCAGCGGCAGGTGGTGGCGATCTCGCGCGCGCTGTACTTCAACGCGCGCATCCTGGTGATGGACGAACCGTGCGCCGCGCTCGGCCCCGAGGAGACGCGCATGGTCGGCGACCTGGTGCGCCAGCTCAAGGCCGACGGTGTGGGCATCTTCCTGATCAGCCACGACATGCAGGACGTGTTCGCGCTCAGCGACCGGCTGGCCGTGATGAAGAACGGCCGCCTGGTCGGCACCTACCGCACGAATGAGGTCACAGAAGACGAGGTGCTCGGCATGATCATTCTCGGCAAGCGGCCCGACGGCAAGGTGCAGGCGCAGCGGCTGAACGCGTGATGTCCGGGCGCCGGCGGGCATGAACACCATCGGTGACCAGCAACTCGTCAAGCGCCTGAACCGCAGCGTGCTGTTGCGCCTGCTGCGCGCGCGGCCGGGCCTGTCGCGGGCGGGCCTGGCCGGCGCGAGCGGGCTGACGAAATCGACGGTCAGCCTGCTCGTGCGCGAGCTGCTCGAGGACGGCTGGCTGGCCGAGGCGGGCGCGCAGGCGGCCAGCGGCCCCGGCAGGCCGTCGACGCCGCTGCAGATCAGCGTGCGAGCGCGGGCCCTGATCGGGGTCGACATCGCGGTCGAATGCGTGCGCGTGGTCTGTGTGTCGCTGCTGGGCGAGGTGCTGCACGCCGACGAGAAGCCGCTGCGCAGCCCGCAGCCGCAACAGGTGTGCACGCAGACGGCGCGTTTGGTGGCGCAGGCGAGCGCCGTGGTCGCGGCGCGCGGGCTGCAGCTGGCGGGTGTCGGCGTCGGCCTGCCGGGCGCCTTCGACGACGCCACCGGCATGGTGCGCTTCGCGCCGAATCTCGGCTGGCGCAACCTCGACGTCCTGCCGATGATGGAGCGCGCGCTCGCCGCCGCCGACGTGCAGCGGGTGGCGCTGTACATGCAGAACGACGCCGACGTCGCCGCGCTCGGCGAATACGAGTTCGGCGGCGGTGAGGGCGAGGGGCCGCTGATCTTCGTCAGCTGCGACGTCGGTGTCGGTGCCGGCATCGTGCTGAACGATCGGCTGTTCATCGGCTCGCAAGGCCTCGCCGGCGAGATCGGCCACACGATCATGCAGGTCGACGGCCCGCCGTGCTCGTGCGGGCGTCGCGGCTGTGCCGAGGCGTTCGTCGGCTCGCGCGCGGTCGCCGGACGCGGTGGCCTGCAACGCGGTGGCCGCATGCTCGGAGTGCTGCTGCAAAACCTGTGGACGGTGTTCAACCCGCGCACGATCGTGGTCGGCGGCAAGAGCTGCGTCGGTAGGCCCAGGCTGCTGCAGATCGCGCTCGACACCCTCGAAGGCTACGCACGGCTCGCCGGCATGCCTGCGCCGAGCGTGCGCCCGGCGCGCCATGGCCTGCTGGCCACCGCGGTCGGCGCCGCCGCTCTTGTGCTGCACCAGGACCTGCGGCCCATGCAGCGTCGCGCGGCGGTGGCGGCTGCGCGCACGCTCGCCGAACACGGCAGTCGGGGTCGCTAAGGTCGATTCTCCCGAGCGGCGGCGCGGGGATCGCGCGTGGGTGCGTGCCCGTCAGAACTCCAGGCGGAACATCCGAACCCAGAGGTCGGGCTCGTCGCCACCGTTCTTCCTGACGTTGATGCGCTCGTCGCCATTCTTGGTCGGAATCGCGGTCGTGCGCCACAACGATGGCCGCAGCAGCAGTTGCTCGCGAAACTCCTCGGTGGCCCAGATTTGGCCCGCTTCGACGATGGGTTCGACCCGCGAGGCGCACAGGACTGCATCGCCACCGACGATGACCGCGCCATGGCCGTTGGAGCTTGGCCGCGTGCGCACCGAGCCGTAGTGCAGGGCGATGCGCAGGCGTGGCTGCCCCGGCGCCTTGTAGACGTCATCCATCAGGTGGCGCGCGGTTTGTGCAATCGCCACCGGATCGTCGTCGGCGATCAGTGCCGCGTCGCCCGCCCCCGTTTCGGCGATCGCTGACGCCGGCGTCCAGCGCTGCACGGCGGCTTCCAGTGCGCGACGCACCGGTGCATCGGCCCCTGCGCGCATCAAGCTGCCGAAACCCTGAATGTCGGCTTTCAGCACACAGCAGTGCTGCGTGCTGGCGGTCGTCGGCTCGGCCGTGCCGGCTTCGCGCCACGGCCTGTCGTATCCGATGACGTTCATCAGGTCGACGCGCTGCGAAAACGCCGGATTGATGCGACCGATGACATCCGACAGCACGGGGTGCAGCAGGTAGTGCGTGGCAGGTGGCAACGCGCCGCTGGGGTCGAGCGTGGCATCGCCGGGGCGCAGGAAGCGTTGGCGCCATTCGCCGCGCACGCGGTCGTGCTGCACGTAGCCCAGCAACCCCACCTTGTAGAGCGCGTGCAGGGCACGGCCGATGTCGCCGGAGTCGGTGTCGGATTGCGCGATGAGCGCTTGCGCCTCGGCACGCGTCAAGACATGCCCACCCAGGCGTTGGAACAGGCGATCGAGCTCCAGGTCACCCACGTAGGGTTTGATTTCGGCCAAGTACTCGTGGGCGATCTCGATGGCAGCCAGATTGACGGCCTCTTTCACCTGGAGCTCGTGGCGGCGCTGGTCGGGACGAAGGGCTGCGACCCGCTCGCCGATCGTCATCAGGTCGCGGGGCCTGAGCAGCGTGTGGCGACAGATGTACTCGAACGCATCTTCTTCTTCGCGCGTGTAGGTGTCGATCACGCTGGTGCGTCCAAGAAAGGCCTCGAGCGCATTGCTGCGTATCCGGCCGGGTAGCACCATGCGGTCAGTCTTGAGCAGGCGAATGTTGTTGACGAAGATCTCGCGCAGACTCTCCGGCGAATAGACGATGTCGACCGCGCTGCCCCGGTACTGTTGCACCATGGCCGTGCGCTGCGGCAGGCGCGAGTAAGCTTCCTTGCGAATGGCGGCGAACACCTTCAGGTGGTGGTTGATGCGTCGCAGCTGGTACGCCACTTCGACCAAACCGAGTTGCGCGTAATACCAGATCTCGGGTGACAGCTCCCCGGTGACGCTGGCGTTCGCCGGCTGATTCTCGACATGTTTGCTGAAGTACTCGTCGATGCCATCGATGAACAGCGCCAGCGGTGTCTTCAGCGACCGCAGGCGAGGCACCAGGTGCCCGTCGACATCGGTCGCGCAGCGCTGGAGGTCACTCGGGGTGAAGTCGAGCAAGCGCACGAAATGGTCGATCACGCTATGCAGCTGAACGTCGGCGATCAGGCTCGTCAACCTGGCATTCACCTTCAGGCCACCCACCGCATCGGCGTGCTTGAGCACCGCGATCGCGATCGATGTCAACCACACTTTTGACCAAGGCAGCGGCGATGCCGCAAAGAAAGCCAGGGCTTCGCGGCCGAAGATCTTGTCGCCGATCGGCTTGTCGAGCAAGTTGTCATTGGGCAGGCACACGGCCTTGCCGTCGCGCTGGTAGAGGATGCGCCGTGCCTTCAGCAGCAGCGTCTTGCCGAATCCCTTGGTGCCGATGACGATGAACTTGTCATCGCGATCCGGGCGCAGGAAGCTGTCGATGTCGGGCGTCCGGTGCAGCAAGGCTTCGTCGAAGTCCTCTGCCACTCGGATGTCGTCGGCGTCCACCGTCCATGCGCGCATGCGAACTCCCTACACCCTGAGCGGCGAAGGATAGGCTCAGCCGGGTGCAGCGTCTAGGGCGCGCCGTCAGTGCCGGTCGCTCACCGACCACTGCGGCGCATCGTCGAACGCCGCCGATACGGTGGGCACGATCTGCTCGGGACCCAGGATCGCCTCGAACCCCGAACGGCGGATCAACGACAACGGCTGTTCGTTGACATTGGCCAGCACCAGCGCGATGCCGCGGCCCATCAGTGCGCGGTGAAACTGCTGCAGCGCGTCGAGCCCCGAGGTGTCCATCGAGATCAGGCGGTGCATCTCCAGCACCACGGCTCGCGTGCCGGACTCGATCTGCGCCGGCAGCGCCTCGATCTTGCCCACGGCGCCGAAGAACAGCGATCCGAACAACTCGAACACCTGCACGCCCTGCGGCAGCGCATCGGGCCGCTGCAGCTGCTGCACGCGAAACAGCGTGCTCATGCGGTAGATGAAGAACACGCAGGCCAGCAGCAGGCCCACCTGCACCGCCACCGTGAGGTCGAACACCACCGTCAGCACGAAGGTGCCGATGAGGATCGTGCGGTACTGCAGGCTGAACTGGCGCAGCCGCACGAACTCGTGCCACTCGCCCATGTTCCAGGCCACGAACAGCAGGATGCCGGCCAGCACCGCCAGCGGCACGTGCTGGCGCCAGCGGCGCGGCCGCCAGCACCACCAGCAGCAGCGTGGCTGCATGCACCATGCCCGCCACCGGCGAGGTGGCGCCGGCGCGCAGGTTGGTCACCGTGCGCGCGATCGTGCCGGTGGCAGGAATGCCGCCGAAGAACGGCGCCACGAAGTTGGCCACGCCCTGCGCCATCAGCTCCTGGTTGGGGTCGTGGCGCGGTTGTTCGATCATGTTGTCGGCGATGCGCGCGCACATCAGCGATTCGATCGCGCCGAGCAGCGCGATGGTGACGGTGGGGATCACCAGCTGTTTGGCCGACTCCCAGCTGAACGGCGGCAGGCTCAAGCTGGGCAGGCTCGACGGAATGCCGCCGAAGCGGGTGCCGATCGTCTCCAGCGGCAGCTTCAGCGTAATAGGCCAGCGCCGTCATCGTGACCAGCGCGACCACCGGGCCCGGCACACGCGCCGCAGTGCGCAGCGTGCGCCCTTCGAGAAACGCCTCGGGCAGCACCGGGTTCGGCGAACAACTTGGGCCAGACGAACATGCCGACGAAGCTGGCGGTGCCGATAGCCAACGCGTACGGATTGAACGAGCTGGCGTGCGCCCACAGCACGGCGATCTGCGCGAAGAAGTCGCCCGGCATCTTGTCGATGGCGAGGCCCAGCAGGTCGCGCAACTGCGACAGCGCGATCAGCACCGCGATGCCGTTGGTGAAGCCGATCACGATGGCCACCGGCACGTAGCGCACCAGCACGCCGAGCTTGAGCAAGCCCATCACGAACAGCAGCACGCCGGCCGACGCCGTGGCGATCAGCAGATTGGTCAGCCCGTAGCGCTCGACGATGCCGTAGACGATGACGATGAAGGCGCCCGCCGGCCCGCCGATCTGCACGCTCGAGCCGCCGAGCGCGCTGATCAGGAAGCCGGCGACGATGGCGGTGATCAAGCCCTGCTCGGGCTTGACGCCCGAGGCGATGGCAAAGGCCATGGCCAGCGGCAGCGCGACCACGCCCACCGTGAGGCCGGCCACGACGTCCTTGAAGAAACGCTCGCGCGAGTAGCCGTGCAGCGCGTCGAGCAATCGTGGACGGAAGCGGTGAACAGACAGATTCACTGCTCGTCACCCTGGTGAACAGGTGCTACAGCAGCGGCCGGCCGAGCAGCCGCTGCAGCACGGCCAGCGGGGCGCTGTCCGGAGTCTGCAGGTCGGTCGGCTCCAGATAGAACGTCTGCTCCATCATGAACTGGCCGCCCATCGCGGCGTGCAGCACCTGGTCGCTGTAGACGACCCAGGTGGTGCCCGGTGCGAAGTCGATCGCCTGCTGCGGCGCGTCGCGCTGATAGGTCATGTCGGCCTTGACGCGGTCGTGCAGCTGCAGCATGTAGTGATCGTATTCGCTGCGCCGCGCCTTGGTGATGTGCAGCGCGTGCAGCACGGCGGCCGAGCCGGGCAGCGGCTTCGGGATGGCGGGCACGAAACGCCGCGCGAAGTCTTCGAACGGCTCGCCGACGCGCCAGCTGCGCGGCTGCCCGTGCGGATTGAGGTTGTGGAACACGCGCAGCAGGCGCCGGCCGCGCATCGGGTTCGATGGAAACGAGTCGACGTGCAGCCGCGTGTCGTCCTTGCGCCAGCTGGTCTCGCGGCCCTCGACGGCCACCGGCCGGTACGACGGGTTGCCGGGCTTCAAGCGCCCGCGGTAGTGCGGGAACAGGCGCTCAGCCAGCGTGGTGGCTTGCGCGCGATAGCGCTGGATCATGCGGCGCAGCGCGTCGGCGTGTGCCGGGTTGGCGCCACGCACCTCGTCGTTCGCGCCGCGCAGGCTGATGTTCTTGGCCTTGCCGTCGGCGACACCTGGGTCGAGCAGGCGCCGCTCGTCGTCGGACAGGTCGAAGCGCAAGCGCGGGAAGCACAGCACGCCACCGTGTTCGATGACGGTCTCGACGTCGTGCGTGAGCGCGCCTGCGCCCGACGCCCCACGCGGTGTCTCCACAGACCTGCACGACGCTTTGCATCATCGCAACCGCATGCCGGGCGTGGCGCCGGGCCACGGTTCGAGCAGATACAGGCCGGGCTGCGCCTTCTCGTCGGCGTGCCCCGCGGACAGCACCATGCCCTCGGAAACGCCGAACTTCATCTTGCGTGGTGCTAGGTTGGCCACCATCACGGTGAGCTTGCCGATCAGCTCTTCAGGTTTGTAGGCGCGCTGGATGCCCGAGAACACGGTGCGTGGCCCAGCCTCCCCGACGTCGAGCGTGAGCTTGAGCAGCTTGTCGCTGCCGGTCACCAGCTCGGCGTGCACGATGCGCGCGACGCGCATGTCGACCTTCGCGAAGTCGGCGATGCCGATCTCGGCGGCGATCGCCTCGCCGCCCGGATCTGCCGCGACGGCCGCGGCCAGTGGCGCCGGCTCGAACAGCCGCTCGAGCTTGTCGGGGTCGACGCGCTGCAGCAGGTGCTGGTAGGCACCGATGCGATGACCGCCGATCGAGCGCTGGGCGTCGGCGAAGTTCAATTCGCCGACGTGCAGGAACGTCTCCACCTGCGCAGCCAGCGCGGGCAGGATGGGCTTCAGGTAGATCGTCAGCACGCGGAAGGCTTCGATGCACACGGTGCACACGTCGTGCAGCGCCGAGCGCTGTCCCTCGTGCTTGGCCAGCTCCCACGGCTTGTGCTGGTCGACGTATTCGTTCACGCGGTCGGCCAGCAGCATGATCTCGCGCACCGCCTTGCCGAACTCGCGTTCGTCGTACATCTGCTGCACGGTGGCGCTGTGCGCGCGCAAGGAGTCGAGCAGCACGCGGCCCTCGACACCGACGTCGGCCGACAGGCGGCCGTCGAAGCGTTTGGTCAGGAAGCCCGCCGCGCGGCTGGCGATGTTGACGTACTTGCCCACCAGGTCGGCGTTGACGCGGGCGACGAAGTCCTCGGGGTTGAACTCGATGTCCTCGACCCGCCCATTGAGCTTGGCGGCGATGTAGTAGCGCAGCCACTGCGCGTCGAACCCGAGATCCAGGTAGCGCAACGGGCTGATGCCGGTGCCGCGGCTCTTGCTCATCTTGTCGCCGCCGACCGTGATGAAGCCGTGCACGTAGACGTTGTCGGGCACTTTGCGGCCACTGAAGTGCAGCATCGCCGGCCAGAACAGCGTGTGGAAGGTGACGATGTCCTTGCCGATGAAGTGCACCTGGCGCAAATCCGGGTCCGCCAGATAGGCATCGAAGCTCTCGCCGCGCTTGTCGAACAGGTTCTTCAGCGACGCCAGGTAACCCACCGGGGCGTCGAGCCAGACGTAGAAGTACTTGCCCGGGGCGTCGGGGATCTGGATGCCGAAGTACGGTGCATCGCGGCTGATGTCCCAGTCGCCGAGCTTGACCTTGCCGTCTTCGTCCTCGGCGAACCACTCCTTGACCTTGTTGGCGACCTCGCTTTGCAGCTTGCCGTCCTGCGTCCAGCCTTTGAGGTAGTCGACGCAGCGCGGGTCTGAGAGCCGAAAGAAATAGTGCTCGCTCGAGCGCAGCTCGGGCTTGGCGCCGCTCAGCGCCGAGTAGGGGTGCTTGAGGTCGGTGGGCGAATAGACGGCACCGCAGTTGTCGCAGTTGTCGCCGTACTGGTCTTTGGTGCCGCAGTTGGGGCACTCGCCCAGGATGTAGCGGTCGGGCAGGAACATGCCCTTCACCGGATCGAAGAACTGTTCGATCGTGCGCACGTCGATCAGCTCGTTCTTGCGCAGCGCCAGGTAGATCTCGCGCGCCAGCTGGTGATTTTCGGGCGCGTCGGTCGAGTGCCAGTTGTCGAATCCGATGTGAAAGCCGTCGAGGTAGGGCCTGCGTCCGGCGGCGATCTCGGCCACGAACTGCTCGCGGCGTCTTGCCCGCCTTGTCGGCAGCGATCATGATCGGCGCGCCGTGCGCGTCGTCGGCGCAGACGAAGCTCACTTGTGCACCGCGCATGCGCTGGAAGCGCACCCAGATGTCGGCCTGGATGTACTCCATCATGTGGCCGATGTGGAACGCCCCATTGGCATAGGGCAGGGCGGTGGTGACGAACAGCTTCTGGATCATGGCAGCGGCATTCCCGCGCGGGAAGCGTGGATTCTAGGCGGCGCCCGCGACACGGCACCCCGCCGCCCACCGGGCTCAGGCTTGCAGCCCGCGCCGGCGCCTGCATGCGCTGGCCCCTTCGCAGGCGCACGCCAGCACGCAAGTGCTGGCGTGCGTCCGGCTCAGGCCTGGATCAGGCCCCAGCGCAGCGCCACCAGCGTGAGTTCGCTCTGGTTGCTGGCGCCCAACTTCTGCTTCACGTGGTACAGGTGCGTGCCCACCGTGCTCGGCGACAGGTTCAGCGCCTCGGCAATCTGGGCCACGCTCATGCCGCGCGCCAGCTGGATGAACACCGAGAACTCGCGCTCGCTCAGCAGGTCGGCCGGGCTCGCCTCGCCTTCCACCTGGGCCACCGCCAGCGCCTGCGCGGTCTGCGCATCGACATAGCGCTCGCCGCGCATCAACGCATCCACCGCGGCGATCAGCGCCTCGGGCGCGCTGCGTTTGGCGAGATAGCCCATCGCGCCGGCGCGCAGCACCCTTCGGGGGTGGGCGGTGTCTTCGTGCGCCGACAGCGCGAGCACGCGTGCCTTGGGGTCCTGCGCCAGCAGGCGGCGGATCGCCTCGAGCCCGCCCATGCCGGGCATCGACAGGTCCATCACCACCAGGTCGGGCAACACCCGCGGATAGTCCTGGCACGCCTGCTCGCCGGTGCCGGCCTCGGCCACCACCTCGTGGCCGGCATCGCTGAGCAGCATGCGAAAGCCCATGCGCACGACGGCGTGGTCGTCGACCAGCATCACGCGGCTCATGCCGTCGCTCCGGAGCTGCGCTCATTGGTGGTTTCGTGGCCATTTGCCGCCGGCGCAGCCTTGACTTCGGCGCGCAGGCGCACGCCGCGCGGCGACGCCGGCTCCAGCGTGAAGCGGCCGCCGAGCGACTCGACCCGCTCGCGCAACCAGGTGAGGCCGTGGTGGCCCGGACGCTCGGCCCAACCGGCGCTCAAGCCCTGGCCGTTGTCGAGCAGCTCGAAACTCACGGTGTCGCCCGACGCGCGCAGCGCGAGGCTCAGGCGCGTCGCCTGGCCGTGGCGCAGCGCGTTGGTGATGCCCTCCTGTGCGGCGCGGTACAACGCCAGCGCGGCGTCGCTGCCGAGCGGGGTGTCGCCCAGGCCGATGTCGACATCGACCTGCACGCCAGCGTGCGCCTGGCGCGTGCGCGCGGCCAGGTCGTTCAGCGCCTCGGCGAGGCCGAAGTTGTCGAGCACCAGCGGCGTCAGGCGCGGGATCAACCCGTGCATCGCGTCGTACAGCCGCGAGGCCTCGTCGGCGATGGTGCGCGCGGCGGCCTCGGCTTGCGCGTCGTGTGCGCGCACGCGCTGCGCGACCGACAACGCCATGCTGCGCATCGCGGTCACCGACTGGCCGAGCTCGTCGTGCAACTCGCGCGCGATCATGCGGCGCTCCTGCTCGATGTGGTGATCGACCCAGCGCGCCAGCTCGCGGCTGTCGGACAGCTGTGTCTCGGCGCGCAGTGCCCGCTTCTCGGTCTCGAGCTGCGTGCCGAGCACGCCGACCATGCGATTGAAGGCGGTGCCGATGGTGTTGGCCTCGATGCCGTGCAGCGCCGGCAGCTTCACGTCGAAGCGGCCCAACTCCAGCTGCTTGAGCGCATCGACGATCCGTGCAAAGGGCTTGACCGCTCGCCCGACCACCCAGAACACCAGCACGTTGACGATCACCAGCAGCAGCACGGCGCCGGTGGCCAGTTCAACGAAGTGCTCCCAGGCGTCGAGCACGGCGCGCGACGCGTTGGCGCGCACCACCAGCTTGCCGTCGGGAAACGCGATCGCGTGTTCGGTGATGTTCGGCGCGATGACGTCGACGAACCACTCGGGTGCGTCACGCCCGGCCTTGTAGGGCGACGGCGGCGAGCGGTACAGCTCCTGACCGGCAGCGTCGAACAGCATCACGTCGTTGGAGCGGATGCGCCCGACGCCCTGCAAGTAGCCGAGCATCGCCGGCGTGCCCTGCGCGGCCACCACCAACGCGGTGCGGTTGAGCAGTTGCGCCGCCACGCGGTTGGCAGCGACGACCTCCTCGTTGACCGACTCCTTGAAGGCGCCGTACTGCAGCGTCAGCACCGCGCCGATGAACAACAGCGTCAGCAGCACGACGATCAGCTGGATCTTCAGGCGCAGGCTCATATCGCCCCCTTGGCCCTGCGGGCCTTCCACGGCCGAGCCTGCATGCTCGGCCGCTTCGCGAGGCGTTCGCCCGTGCGCGGGCACGGGCTCACGTCCACGCTCAGCCCCCCGAGGGGGAGCGAGCGCCTTCGGAGCGGCCGTGCGGCGCTCACTTCGTCACCTCGCCGGCACCGAGTGGGCGACCGCATCGAACGAGCCGTGCGCGGCAAAGGCGTCGAGCGCGCGCACCATGGCGTCGACCATCGCCGGATGCGACGGATCGTGGCCGACGCCGGCCACCTCGCGCAGGCGCGCGTGCGGCAGCAAGTCGTGCAACGCCCGCGCCCCATCGGGTGGGCAGATGCGATCCTCGCTGCCTTGCAGAATCAACGTCGGCCGCACCGGCAAGCGGGCGCATAACGCCAGCAGCGGCGGCTGCTGCAGCCAACAGCCGTGGCGCATGTAGTGGGCCTGCACGCGATAGCGGTCGACCTGGGCGTCGATGTCGGTGGGCAAGGCAGCCTCGTCGGGCGGCACCGGGTTCGACCACCGCTGCTCGTGACGCCACCAGGCCAGCGCACAGGCGCGTCGCTGCCCGGCATCGGGGTGCTGCAAGCGCTCGACGAGCGCATCGAGCACGGTGAGCGTGTCGGCGCCGGCCAGGTCTTCGCTGAATGCCGCGCCGTCGAAGAACGACGCGATGTCACCGGGTCGCGCCAGGAACGTGGCGCGCAGCAGCAAGGCGCTCACCGCGTCGGGATCGTCGAGCGCGTGGGCCAGCGCCAGCGTGGCGCCCCACGAGCCGCCCACCACCAGCCAGCGCCGGATGCCCAGGTGGCCGCGCACGCGTCGCAGGTCGGCGAGCAGGTGCGCCGTGGTGTTGTCGGTGATCGCACCGCGCGGCTGGCTTTGGCCGGCGCCGCGCTGGTCGATGCAGACGATGCGGTAGCGCCCGGGGTCGAAGAAGCGGCGCTGCAGCGGCGAGCAGCCCGAGCCCGGCCCGCCATGCAGCACCACCGCGGCGATGCCATCCGGGCGCCCCGATTCGCGCACCGACAGCAGATGGCCCGACCCGACGTCGAGCCGGTGGCTGCGGTAGGGGGCTGGGTCGGCATGCAGGCCGCGTGGGGGTTCGCCGGGCGTCACTTGTGCGATGGTATCGGCGCGGCGGGCCGGCACGTGCCTTGCCGCCGCCCCGCGTGCCCGTCGATTCATGAAAATCATGAGGCCCGAATCAAGACCGGGGCGCTGTGCAGGCGCGCGCTGCGGCGCCAGCATGGGCCGTGGAATCTTGTGGTTCCCGCGGTGCCAGCCGGCCCCGTCGCCTTCAAACCCGAAAGGAGACCTCATGCAATGGCAAACCCCCGTGGCGACTGATATTCGCCTCGGCTTCGAAATCACGATGTACGTCGCCGCGCGCTGACGGCGCGGCGTGTCGAGGCAGCGCCCCGCGGGAGCAGTCCGGCGGGGCGTTGTTTCGATCGGCCAACGATGCGCATCACCATGCTGGGCACCGCCGCCGGCGGCGGCTTTCCGCAGTGGAACTGCAACTGCCGCAACTGCGCCGGCGTGCGCGCGGGCGCCGTGCAGGGCCAAGCCGCGCACGCAATCGTCGATCTTCGTGCGGCCCGATGACGGTGTCGACGGCATGCTGTTCAACGCCTCGCCCGACATCCTCGAGCAGATCCGCGCCAACCCGGCGCTGCAGCCCGCGCGCAGCGTGCGCGACACGGCGATCGCCGCGCGTCGTGCTGATCGACGGCCAGGTCGACCACGCCACCGGGCTGTTGATGCTGCGCGAGCGCGGCAGCCCGCTGCCGCTGTGGTGCACCGACCCGGTGGCCGAAGACCTGAGCACCGGCTATCCCGCTGCTGCGCGTGCTCGACCACTACTGCGGCGTGCAGCGCCACCGCATCGCGCTGGACGGCGCCACGTTCCAGATTCCCGGCGTGCCCGGGCTGACGCTGCGCGCGCTGCCGCTGAGCAGCAAGGCGGCGCCGTATTCGCCGCACCGCGAGCACGCCGGTCGCCGGGCGACAACATCGGCGTGCTGATCACGCGACGTCGCGCGCGGCAGCAGCGTCTTCTACGCGCCGGGGCTGGGCGCGATCACGCCGCGCGGTGTTCGACGCCATGGCGGGCAGCCGACTGCGTGCTGGTCGACGGCACCTTCTGGACGCGACGACGAGATGCCGCGCCTGGGCCTGTCGAGCAAGACGGCGCGCGACATCGGCCACCTGCCGCAGTCGGGCGCGGGCGGCATGATCGAGTGGCTGGCGCAAGCTGCCGCCGCGACGCGGCGCATGCTGATCCACATCAACAACACCAACCCGATCCTCGACGAAGACTCGCCCGAGCGCGCCGCGCTGACGCGGCGACGGCATCGAGGTCTGCGAGGACGGCATGCACGTTCACCGTGTGACGACACAGCCATGAGCGACGCCTGGACCCGTGAGCAATTCGAAGCCCAGCTGCGCGAGCGCGGCAAGGCCTATCACATCCACCACCCGTTCAACGTGATGCTGAACACCGGCAAGCGCATCGCCGCGAGCAGGTGCGCGGCTGGGTGGCCAACCGCTTCTACTACCAGATCGCGATCCCGATCAAGGACGCCGCGATCCTGGCCAACTGCCCCGACCGCGAGGTGCGCCGCGGCTGGGTGCAGCGCATCCTCGACCACGACGGCTTCGAGATGCAATCGGGCGCCGTGCTGCGCGACGAAGGCGGCATCGAGGCCTGGCTGCGGCTGGCCAGCGCGGTGGGCCTGACGCGCGAAGAGGTGCTCGACCGGCGCCACGTGATCGCCGGCGGTGCGCTTCGCGGTCGATGCCTACGTGAACTTCGCGCGCCGCGCGCCGTGGCAGGAGGCGGTGTGCTCGTCGCTGACCGAGCTGTTCGCGCCCGAGATCCACAAGCAGCGGCTGGCCACCTGGCCCGAGCACTACCCGTGGATCGAGCCCGAGGGGCTGCAGTACTTCCGCAACCGCATCAGCCAGGCGCGGCGCGACGTCGAGCAGGGCCTGGCGATCACGCTGGAGCACTTCACGACGCGGCCGCAGCAGGAGCGCGCGCTGCGAGGTGCTGCAGTTCAAGCTCGACATCCTGTGGGCGATGAACGATGCGATGGCGCATGCAGTACGGGGTGACGGCATGAGCGAGTCGAAGGCCCCGATCGACGGCGCCATCCGCCCGCGCATCGGCGCGGGGCTTCCGGCTGCAGTGGGAGCCGGCGCAGGACTGCCACGTGCTGCTGTACCCCGAGGGCATGGTCAAGCTCAACCAGAGCGCCGGCGAGATCCTGAAGCGCTGCGACGGCCAGCGCTCGCTCGACGACGATCGTGCGCGATCTCGAAACGGCGTTCAACGCGCAAGGCCTGCGAAGCGACGTGCACGCCTTCGTCGAGATCGCGGCCAAGCAGCGCTGGCTGCAGTGGGAATGAAAGTGAATCTTGCGTTCGGTTGTGCGCGGCGCGGGGGGCGGTGCCCGGGGCGGGCTCCTACTGTGGCGGTCGGCGCTGCGCGCCGACTCCGCTGCGCTTCTCGCAGCGCGCTCGCGCGGCGAAACTCGCTTCACTCCCTGCGGTCGTTGCGCTCGGACAATCGCCGCGAGTCAGATCACGAAGCACGCGCTACGCGCGTGCCGAGCGCGCTGCTGCGATGCTCGCCGCCCCACAAGTCGCCCACCCCGGGCACCGCCCACCGCGCAGCAACGCTCGTGCTGTGCGTCGGCTTATGCCACGGTGGTGCCGGCAAAGCCGGGGGTGGGTGTGCGACGGCAGCGACATTGTGCGGCGCTGAGGAGCGCAGGGCTCGTGGCCGCGCGCGCGCAGCGCGCGCTTCAACATCTGACTCGCCGAGATTGTTCGAGCGTAGCGAACGCAGTGAGCGCAGCGATTTTCTCGGCGGGCCACGAGACCGAGCACCGCAAGGGAGTCGGCCCGAAGGGCCGACCGCCGTACACGAGCGCCGGCGCATACCCGCCCGCGGCTTTGCCTCGCTCGCTCTCCACATGCATTTGTCGTCAACGGTCGTGTTGCGTTCTGCGAGAGATTGCTGAAATGAGCGCCATCGCACTCAACGCAAGCCCCCCGCGCCCGGGCCCGCCGCTGTGGCTGCTGGCCGAGCTGACCTACCGCTGCCCGCTGCACTGCGTGTTTTGCTACAACCCGGTCGACTTCGCGCACCACGCCGACGAACTGGGCACCGACGACTGGCTGCGGGTGCTGCGCGCAGGGGCGCGAACTCGGTGCCGTGCAGCTTGGGCCTGTCGGGCGGCGAGCCGCTGCTGCGCGACGACCTGGAAGTCATCGTCGCCGAGGCGCAGCGCCTGGGCTACTACAGCAACCTGCTCACCTCGGGCGTGGGCTTGACCGCCGAGCGCGCCGCCGCGCTGAAGGCCGCCGGGCTCGACCACGTGCAGCTGTCGTTCCAGGATTCGACGCGCGAGATGAACGACTTCCTCTCGCACACCAAGACCTTCGAGCTGAAGCAGCGCGTCGCACGCGAGATCAAGGCGCAGGGCTGGCCGATGGTGATGAACGTGGTGATCCACCGGCTGAACATCGACCACATCGACCGCATCATCGGCATGGCCGCCGAGCTCGGCGCCGAGTACCTCGAGCTGGCCAACACGCAGTACTACTCCTGGGCGTTCCTGAACCGCGATCAGCTGCTGCCCACACGCGAGCAACTGCGGCACGCCGAAGCGGTGACCGACCGCTGGCGCAAGAAGCTGGGCGATCGCATGCGCATCTTCTTCGTCGCGCCCGACTACCACGAGGGCACGGCCAAGAAGTGCGCCAACGGCTGGGGCAGCACGATGATGGTGGTCACGCCCGACGGCACCGCGCTGCCCTGCCACACCGCGCGCATGCTGCCGGGCCTGGCGTTCCCCAACGTGCGCGAACACGGCGTGCGCGAGATCTGGTTCGATTCCGAGGGCTTCAACCGCTACCGCGGCACCGGCTGGATGAAGGAGCCGTGCGCGAGCTGCGACCAGCGCGAGATCGACCTCGGCGGCTGCCGCTGCCAGGCCTACCTGATCGCCAACGATCCGGCGGTGGCCGACCCGGTGTGCCACAAGAGCCCGCATCACGCCCAAGTGGTGGCTGCGGTCGAGCGCGCGAGTGCGCCAGTGCGCGAGCAGCCGATCGTCTTTCGCGACCGCGCGTCGTCATTGCGGTTGAGCGAAGCGGCCGAACCTACAATCTCACGCTGAACCAGCAGTGCTCGACGCCGGCGTGCCACCGCGGCGAACGAGATTCATCGATGTGGCCATGTCGAGGACAACCATGCTCAAAAACCTCAGGCGCGTGTTCGCGCGTGCGCTGTGCGCACTCCCCGTTCTATCGGTGCAGGCGTTGGTCTCCACCAGCCATGCCCAGCCGGCCGCCGCCCCGCTCAAAGTCGCGTTCGTCTACGTGACGCCGGTCGGCCAGGCCGGCTGGACCTACCAGCACGACCTCGGCCGCCGCGAGATGGAGCGCGCGCTCGGCGACGCGGTCAAGACCACGGTGGTCGAAGACGTCGCCGAGGGGCCCGATGCGGAGCGCGTGATGCGCGACCTCGCGAGCCAGGGCCACAAGCTGATCTTCGCCACCAGCTTCGGCTACCTCGAAGGCGCGCTGCGGGTGGCGGCCGAGTTTCCCGCCGTGCGGTTCGAGCATGCCGGCGGCTACAAGACCGCGCCCAACCTCAACACCTACAACGTGCGCGCCTACGAGGCGCGCTGGCTGGCCGGCCGGCTGGCGGCGTTGAACAGCAAGAGCGGCGTCGCCGGCTACGTGGCCGGCTTCCCGGTGCCCGAGGTCGTGCAGGGCATCAACGCGTTCGCGCTCGGCATGCGCTCGGTGAATCCACGAGCGAGCGTGCGCGTGGTGTGGCTCAACACCTGGTTCGACCCCGCGCGCGAACGCGACGCCGCACTCGCCTTGGTCAACCAGGGCGCCGACGTGCTGGCCAATCACACCGCGTCGCCGGCGGTCGCGCTGGCCGCTGAAGAGAAGGGCGTGCGGCTGATCGCCAACCAGAGCGACATGCGCGCGTTCGCGCCGCGAGCGCAACTGGCGGCGGTGATGCCGTCATGGGGCGGCTACTACACGCAGGTGGCGCGCGACGTGATCGCGGCGCGCTGGAAGCCCGAGCCGGTGTGGGGCGGCCTGCGCTCGGGCATGGTCGCGCTGGGTGCGTTCGATGGCACGTTGCCGGCGCAGCAGCTGACCGCGCTCGACGGCGCGCGGCAGTCGCTGGTCGAAGGTCGCGCCAGCGTCTTTGCGGCGCCGCTGATCGACAACGCGGGCCGCACGCGCCTGGCCAGCGGAACGTTGAACGACGCGCGCATCGCCAGCATGGACTGGCTGGTGCAGGGCGTGGTCGGCAGCATGCCCACGCCTTGAACGCGGCACCGGTGTTGCGCCGCGCAGCGGCGCTACAGTGCTCGACCTCCAGACATAGGACTGCACGATGGCCCTGGCCCTGCGACCCAACTGCGAATACTGCGACTGTGACCTGCCGCCCGACGACCAGCGCGCGCGCATCTGTTCGTACGAGTGCACCTTCTGCGCCGACTGCGTCGAGCGCCACCTGCGCAATGTCTGCCCCAACTGCGGCGGTGGCTTCGCGCCGCGGCCGATCAGGCCGCGCACCGAGTGGCGACCGGGCTTGTCGGTGGCCAAGCGGCCGCCGTCGGACAAGCGAGTGCATCTGTCCTACAGCCTGCAGGACATCCAGGCGCACAGCGAGCGCATCGCGGCGATTCCGCCGGCGCAGCGTTAGCCGATCGCAGTCTCGGCGTCGGCAAGCGGCCGCGCCGGCGCGGCGGTCACGCCGAAAGTGGCCTGGAATGCCCGTTCGCCCGGCGGCGTGAACTGCACGATGCGCGTGTCCTTGATCCGACGCGCCCAGCCAAGGTCGAACAAACGCTGCAGCAGCGCCGAGCCCCACGCGCCGGCCAGGTGGTGGCGCCGTTCGCTCCAATCGAGACAGGCACGGCACATCATCCGCCGTTGTGACGTCACCGCTTGCACGTCGACGCCGAAGGCGGCAAACCACTCGACCCCGGCCGGCGTGATGTGCAGGCCTGTCGCGTCGAACGTCAGAACGCCGTGCGCGCACAGCGCCTCGAACGCCTGCACGCCCAGTTCGCCGGCCAGGTGGTCGTAGCACACACGCGCGCGGCGCAACGCCGGCTCGCGCGGGCTCGATTTCAGTCGCACGGCCCCGGTACGAAACGCCACACCCATCAGCGACTCGAGCAGTTGTGCGACGTCGCGGTCTGCCAGGCGAAAGTAGCGGTGGCGACCCTGGTCTTGCACCGCCAGCAACCCGGCGTCGCGCAGCTTGGCCAGGTGCGTGCTGGCGGTCGCCTTGCTGACACCGGCGATGTCGGCCAGCTCGGTGGCGGTGAGCGCGCGGTCGGCCAGCAGCGCGGTCAGCATCTCGGCGCGCGCCGGTTCGCCGATCAGCGAGGCGATGCCGGAGATGTGAGGTCCGTCGCGCATGGTGTTCGCATCGTAGCGGGGCGGCGTTGCCCACGGTTCGATCGCGGTCGAACCATCAGCGCGCTCAGGTTCGTAGCATGAGGCCCATGCAACCGGGAGAGCCCATGACCATCGCCTGCTTCATCCGCTACCAGCTCGACCCGTTCCAGCGTGACGCCTTCAAGCTCTATGCCGAGCGCTGGGGCCGCATCATCCCGCGCTGCGGCGGCCACCTGATCGGCTACTTCGTGCCGCACGAAGGCACCAACGACGAGGCCTGGGGCTTGCTTCGTTTCGACTCGCTGGCCGCCTACGAGGCGTATCGCCGGCGCATCAAGGCCGATGCCGAGGGGCGCGAGAACTTCGAGTTCGCGCAGGCCAGGCGCTTCATCCTGCGCGAGCAGCGCACCTTCGTCGAGCTGGTGGAAGGTACATTCAACCAGGCTGCGCTGCCGGTGGCGGCGTGAACGCCGCCCACCCACGATGCGAGGCCACCCATGATCGCCGTCATCTTCGAGGTCGTGCCCCGCGAGGGCCACGCCGATGCGTACTTCAAGCTGGCGGCCAGCCTGCGCGAGCAGTTGCAGGCGATCGACGGCTTCATCTCGGTCGAGCGCTTTCAGAGCCTGACGCAGCCCGACAAGGTGTTGTCGCTGTCGTTCTGGCGTGACGAGGCCGCGGTGCAGCGTTGGCGCGAACTGCAGTCGCACCGGGCGGCGCAGCAGGCGGGGCGCCAGCAGCACTTCGCCGACTACCGCCTGCGCGTGGCGCAGGTGCTGCGCGACTACGGCCTCGCCGAGCGCGAGCAGGCGCCGGCCGATTCGCGCCGCGTGCATGGCTGAGCCGGCAGCACCGCGGAGCGGCGCGCCATGAATGTCTTCATCGCCGGCGGCTCCGGCGCCATCGGGCGCCAGCTGGTGCCGATGCTGGTGCAGGCCGGCCACCGCGTGGTGGCGATGACACGCAGCGCCGACGGCGCGGCGATCCTGCAGGCGATGGGCGCGACGCCGGTGATCGGCGACGTGTTCGACGCGGCGCGGCTGATCGAGTTGGTGCAACGCGGCCGAGCCCGAAGTCGTGATCCACCAGCTCACCGCCTTCGGCGACACGGCGGGCGATGGCTTGCAGGCGACGCTGCGCGTGCGCACCGAAGGCACGCGCAACCTCGTCGAGGCAGCCCGGCAATCCAGCGCCCGGCGCTTCATCGCGCAGAGCATCTCGTTCATCTGCACGCCGTTGGCGAGCGGCCTGACCGACGAAGACACGCCGTTGCACCTGGGCGCGCCGCCGGCGGTGCGCGCGTTGGCGCAGGCGGTGGCCGAGCTCGAAGAGCAGACGCTACAGCGCAGCGGCCTGCATGGCATCGTGCTTCGCTACGGCTGGTTCTACGGGCCCGGCACCAACTACGACCCCGCCGACGCGATTCCGCGCGCGATCAGGAAGGGCCGCATGGCACTCGTCGGCGGCGGCAACGGCACCTACTCGTTCGTGCACGTGCACGACGCCGCGGTGGCGACCATGAACGCGTTGCAGCACGCGCCGCCGGGCATCTACAACATCGTCGACGACGCACCTGTCGCGCTGAAGCAGTGGCTGCCGGCGGCGGCGAGGCTGCTCGATGCGCCGGCGCCGGTTCACATGGACGAGGCCGTGGCGCGCGCCAAGCTGGGCGACATGCTCGTGTATGTCTTCAACGAGCAGTCCGGCGCGTCCAATCTGAAAGCCAAACGGGTGCTCGATTGGTGCCCCGCAATCCCGTCGTGGGAAGACGGATTCAAGCGCCTCTACGCATCAGCCTGAAGCCAAGATGCGGGGCGCGCACCCCGCTCAGGCCGTCACCGCCTCGCTGAGCTGTCGCTGCAGCAACGGCGCCTGAGCACCGAACGCATAGGCATCCATGCCCAGGCAACCGACCGTCACGCTGTCGTGCACGCGCAGCATCGGGCCTTCGTGGCCGGCGCCCGCCGCCACGTACCACGGCAGCAGGTGTTCGTCGCTCGGGTGCATCAACGCGGCATGCGGCGCCTGCCGGCGATAGTCGAACAGCGCCTCGGTGTCCTGCGCGGCACAGCGCTCGACGAACCAGCGCCGAAACGCCGCGCTCTCGGGCAGCTCGGGCCCATCGGCGCTCGCCGTGCGCTCGTGCGCGGCGCGCGAGAACACCAGCCGCAGGTTGTGGGTGATGCTGCCGCTGCCGAGCACCAGCACGCCTTCGCTGCGCAGCGGTGCCAGCGATTGGCCGAGCGCGAACAACTGGCGCGGCGACCAGTTGGCCGGGAACGCCAGCGGCAGCACCGGCACGTCGACATCCGGATACGCAAAACGCAGCGGGATCCACATGCCGTGGTCGAGGCCGCCGTCGGCCACCACGTGCACCGGCAGGCCCGCATCGCGCACCCGCTGCGCGACGCGCGGCGCCAGGTCGGGCGCGCCCGGCGCGTCGTAGCGCAACTCGTACAGCGGCTGTGGGAAACCACCGAAGTCGTGCACCGTGTCGTGGCGCTCGGCGGCCAGCAGCGCCGGCTCGCGCGTCAGCGAATGCGCCGACGCGACGACGATGGCGCGCGGACGCCCGAACGCCGCGTCGAGCGCAGGACCGAGCTCGCGCATGAACGCGCCAGCGGCGCCCGGCTCCAGCGCAATCATCGGCGAGCCGTGCGAGACGAACAACGAGGGCAGGGTGGGATCGGACATGGCGTTCATTACAGCACCGGGCGTGGCGCTTGGGCGTTGCAGCGGCTTGCACGCTGGGTTCCAAGGATTTGTCGAGCGCGGGCACGTTGGCAGGCAGTGGTGTACCGTCGGGGCATGAGCGCACGTCAACCGCCTGGACGTCGGCATCGTCGCGATGGCGTGGCGCCAGTTGCGGCGCGACCTGCGCGCCGGCGAGCTGCGTTTGCTGGTGGTGGCGGTGATGCTGGCGGTGGCCGCGCTCACCGCGGTGGGCTTCCTGGCGAACCGCCTCAACACGGCGCTGGCTCGCGATGCGCGTGCGCTGCTCGGCGGCGACGCCATCGTCGCCAGCGACCTGCCGGCACCGGCCAGCTTTGCCGAGCATGCCGCGACGTTGAAGCTGCGCACCGCCACGCAGGCGAGTTTTCCGAGCATGGCGCGCGCCCCCGAGGCGCGTGGCGGCAGCGCGCGCCTGGTCTCGGTGAAGGCGGTCAGCGAGGCCTATCCGCTGCGCGGGCGGCTGACGCTGCGCGGCGTCGACGGCCCCGAGCAGACGCTCGCCGCCGCGCCGGCGCCGGGCCGCGCCTGGGTTGACGCCGCCGTGCTCGGCGCCCTGAAGGTCGCGATCGGCGATGCGCTGCTGCTCGGCGACGCACAGTTCATCATCGAGCGCATGATCGTGCTGGAGCCCGACCGCGGCGCCGGCTTCGTCAACTTCGCGCCGCGCGTGATGATCGCGATGGCCGATCTCGAAGGCACCGGCCTCATTCAACCGGGCAGCCGGGTCGTCTATCGCCTCGCCGTCGCCGGTGACGACAGCGCGCGCGGCGACGCCCAGGTGGCCGAGTTCGTGCGCTGGGCCGAGGAGCGGCAGAAGTCCGACAAGGTGCGCGGCCTGCGCATCGAGTCGTTCTCGTCGGGCCGGCCCGAGATGCGGCAGACGCTCGACCGCGCCGAGAAGTTCCTCAACCTGGTGGCGCTGCTGGCGGCCTTGCTGGCCGCGGTGGCGGTGGCGATCGCCGCGCGCGACTTCGCGCAGCGCCGGCTCGACGATTGCGCGGTGCTGCGCGTGCTGGGCGCGCCGCAGCGCGCGATCGCCTGGTCGTATGCGCTGGAGTTCGGTGGTGTCGGGCTGGTGGCCAGCGTGCTCGGCGTGCTGCTCGGCTTGGCGGTGCACTTGGTGTTCGTCGCGTTGCTCGGCAACCTGATCGAAGGTGCGCGGCTGCCTGCGCCGGGTGCGATGCCCGCGCTGTTCGGCCTGGGTGTCGGCATGACGCTGCTGGTGTCGTTCGGCCTGCCGCCGGTGCTGCAGCTGGCGCGCGTGCCGCCGCTGCGCGTGATCCGGCGCGACCTCGGCGCGCTGCAGCCGGCCTCGCTGGCCGTGCTCGGTGCCGGCGTGGCCGGCTTCGCCGCGTTGTTGATGGCCGCCTCCACCGACTGGAAGCTCGGCGGCCTGGCGGTCGGCGGTTTTGCCGGCGCGGTGGTGGTGCTGGCCGCGTTGTCGTGGCTGGCCGTGCGTGTGTTGAAGGCGGCGGTGCCCGAGTCGCGGGCGCCGCGCTGGCTCGTGCTGGCCACGCGCCAGGTGGCGGCGCGCCCGGCCTTCGCGATGCTGCAGGTGTCGGCGCTCGGCGTGGGCCTGCTCGCGCTGGCGTTGCTGGTGCTGCTGCGCACCGACCTCATCCACAGCTGGCGCGCGGCCACGCCGGCCGATGCGCCCAACCGCTTCATCATCAATCTGCAGCCCGATCAGGCGCAGCCGTTTCGCGAGCGGCTGCGCGAATCGGGCGTCACGCAGTACGACTGGTTTCCGATGATCCGCGGCCGCCTGGTGACGGTCAACGGCAAGGCCATCGGCCAGGACGACTACACCGACGATCGCGCCAAGCGGCTGGTCGAGCGCGAGTTCAACCTGAGCCACCAGACCGGCCTGCCGATGCATAACACGGTGGTCGATGGCCAATGGCGCGCCGACGAAGCCGATGCGCTGAGCGTCGAGGAAGGCTTGATGCAGACCTTGAAACTCAAGATCGGCGACCGTCTGGGGTTCGACATCGCGGGCCGCGTCACCGAGGGGCGCATCACCAGCGTGCGCAAGGTCGATTGGGGTTCGATGCGCGTCAACTTCTTCGTCATGTTCCCGCTGTCGCGGCTGGCCGACGAGCTGCCGGTGAGCTACATCAGCGCGTTCCGGGCGCCGGCGGTGGCCGGCTTCGACAACGCGCTGGCGCGCGATTTTCCCAACATCACCAACATCGACGTCTCGGCGTCGATCGCGCAGGTGCAGCAGGTGCTCGACCAGGTGGTGCGGGCGGTGGAGTTTTTGTTCGGCTTCACGCTCGCCGCCGGCCTGGTGGTGTTGTTCGCGGCGGTGAGCGCCACGCGAGACGCGCGCGAGCGCGAATACGCGGTGATGCGCGCGCTCGGCGCCGGTGCACGGCTGCTGGCGCGCGTGCAGCGCGCCGAGTTGCTGGGTGTCGGCGCGCTGGCCGGGCTGCTGGCGGCTTGCGCGGCGGTGGTGGTGGGTGCGCTGCTGGCGCGCTACGTGTTCGAGTTCACCTGGAACGCGTCGCCCTGGGTGCCGCTGATCGGCGCGCTCGCCGGCGCGCTGCTGGCGCTGGCGGCCGGCTGGATGGGCCTGCGCGGCTTGCTGCGCCGGCCGGTGATCGAGACGCTGCGGCGCGCGCCGGAGTGACAACCGCTGAAGGCGGTTGCGGCGCAGGCTCACATCGAGCTGAAGCTGTCGCCCAAGACGGTGTCGGTGTACCGTGCGCGTGTGCTCGAAAAGCTCGGCCTGGGCAACAACTCCGAGCTCACCGTGTACGCGATCCGCAACGGCCTGGTGGGCGACTGAAATCCGTGCGGCGCCTCGTGTTCGCGCTGCTGGCGTGGCTGCTGCCGCTCGCGGCCGCGGCCCAGGTGATCGGCCTCACGTTCGACGACGGCCTCGACCCCACGCGCAACGCCAAAGCCGCATCGTTGAATGCGCGCCTCCTGCATGCACTGGAGAAGCAGCAGCTGCATGCCATCGTGTTCCCATCGCTCGGCCACATCGGCGGCGACGCCGGGCTGGCGCTGATCGAGTCATGGTCGGCCGCCGGCCACGGCGTGGGCAATCACACGGCGCGGCATCGCAGCCTGTCGTCGAGCAAGGTCACGCTCGGGTCGTTCATCGATGACGTGCAGCAGGCCGACGAGGCGCTGCACCACCTGCCCACCTGGTTGCCGATGCTGCGTTTTCCGTACCTGAAAGAGGGCGACACGCGCGACAAGCGCGACGGCATGCGCCAGTGGCTGCGCGACAACGGGTATCGCGCGGCGCCGGTGTCGATCGACAGCAGCGACGGCTACTACAACCAGCGCTACCTCGCGCTGCAGGCGGCCGGCCGCAGCGAGCCGGTCAAGCGCCTGCGGCGCGCCTACGTGCGCCACCTGCTCGACCGTGCCGCGTACTACGACAACCTGGCGCGTGCGGTGATCGGCCGCAGCCCCTCGCACGTGCTGCGGCTGCACACCAACGCGCTCAACGCCGCCGCGCTGCCCGAGGTGATCGAGGCGTTTCGCAACCGCGGCTGGCACTTCGTGGCGGCGCGCACCGCGTTCGAAGACCCGCTGTACGCGATGCAGCCGATGACGCTGCCGGCCGGCGAAAGCATCCTCTGGGCGCTGGCCAAGGAGCGCGGTGTCGATGGGCTGCGCCATCCGCCCGAAGACGCCGCCTACGAGCGGCCGCTGCTGCAGCGGCAGGGGCTGGCACCCTAGGGTTAAGCTGGCGGGACGATGGCCATCCGCATCCGCGACATCGACCACCTCGTGCTGCGCGTGATCGACCTCGCTGCCATGGAGCGCTTCTATTGCGAGGTGCTCGGCTGCAGCGTCGAGAAGCGGCAGGAGGCGATCGGCCTGGTGCAGTTGCGCGCCGGCCGCTCGATCCTCGACCTGGTGCCGGTGGCCGGGCCACTGGGCCGCGCCGGCGGAGCCGCGCCAGGCCGCGAAGGGCGCAACCTCGATCACTTCTGCTTTCGCGTCGAGCCGTTCGACGAGGCGGCGATTCGCGCGCAACTGCAGCGTCACGGCGTCGCGGCCGGGCCGCTGGAGCAGCGCTACGGTGCCGAGGGCGAGGGGCCGTCGATCTACGTCACCGATCCCGAGGGCAACGTGGTCGAGCTCAAAGGGCCGCCCGTCGCGCTCGGTTAACCTTCGCCGATGGACATCACCACCGCCGACGCCTTGCGCGCCCTGTACCCGCAGCCGCGCGAACGGGCGCTGAAGAAACAACTCGCCGCCATCGACGTGCATGCGCGGCGCTTCATCGAGCTGTCGCCGTTCGTGGTGCTGGCCAGCGGCGGCGCCGCGGGGGCGCTCGATGCCTCGCCGCGCGGCGGCGCACCCGGTTTCGTGAAGGTGGCCGACGCGAACACGCTGCTGATCCCCGACTCGCCGGGCAACAACCGGCTCGACTCGTGTTCGCAACATCGTCGAGACCGGTGGCGTCGGCTTGCTGTTCATGATCCCCGGCTTCGACGAGACGCTGCGCGTCAACGGCAGCGCCACCTTGACGCAGGATGCCGCAGCTGCTGGCGCGCTGCGCCGACGAGCGCCGCACGCCCAAGCTGGTGATCCGTGTGGCGGTGCGCGAGGTCTATCTGCACTGCGCCAAGGCCTTCATGCGCTCGCGGCTGTGGGAGCCCGACGCCCGCGTGCCGCGCGAGACGCTGCCGACGATGGGCCAGATGATCAACGACCAGACCGGCATCCAGACGCCGCCCGAGACGCGCGAGCAGATGGCGCGCCGCTACGCGGCCGACCTGTGAGCGCTGGCGCAGCGGCCGCGTGATTCAATTTCGACAAGCCCGCGGCTGGCGCCTTCAAACTCGGGTTCTTGAAAGGCCTCGCGATGCGTCGGACTGTTGCGTGTGTGTCGCGGTGTCGCTCGCCGCGCTCGGCGTGTGCGGCTGCTCCACCGTCATGGGCCCATCGCCGCCCGAGGTGCCGGGCGTGCTGAAGGCGCCGGCCGATCAGGAGGTGTTCCTCGAGGCGCTGGCCACCGGCTCGCAGGTCTACGAGTGCGTGCCCAAGTCGGGCCAGGCCGGCGGCTACGAGTGGACGTTCCGCGCGCCGGAGGCGCAACTCAGCAGCAGCCTGCTGGGCAGCAACCTCGGCAAGCACTACGCCGGGCCCACCTGGGAAGCGCCCGACGGCAGCCGCGTGCTCGGTGAAGTGAAGGAGCGCGCACCCGGCCCCGATGCGAGCGCGATCCCGTGGTTGCTGCTCAATGCGAGGTCGACGTTCGGCAAGGGGGTGTTCACGCAAACGCGCAGCATCCAGCGCGTGGCCACCAAGGGCGGCATCACGCCGACCGACGCCGTGCTCGGCGGCCAACGCCAACCAGTTCGTGCGGGTGCCGTACACGGCGACGTACTATTTCTACCGCAGCCGCTGACGCTGCGCCACGCCGGCGCAGCCGTTGAACGCGGTGACGCCGAGCGATGACAACGACCTTTCGACACTGTTCGGCCCGTGGGTGCGCGAGGTCGAATCGCGGCACCTTGCGCGTCGACGCGATGGCGGGCCTGCTCGGCGCCGTGCTGGTGCTGCCGCAGGCGATCGCGTTCGCGGCGCTGGTGGGGCTGCCGCCGTCGTACGGCCTGGCCACCGCGGTGCTGCCGTGCATCGTGGCCGCGCTGTTCGGCTCGAGCCGCCACGTGATGTCGGGGCCGACCAACGCCAACTCGCTGGCGCTGGCGGCGATGCTGGCGCCGCTGGCGGCGGTGGGCAGCCCGGCCTACATCCAGCTCGTGCTGCGGTTACGGTGATGGTGGGCGTGCTGCAACTGGCGGTCGGCGCGTTGCGCCTGGGCGCGCTGGCGCACTTCATCTCGCCGGCAGCGCTGCGCGGCTTCACCGGCGGGGCGGCGCTGCTGATCGCGGTGCATGCGCTGAAGGATCTGCTGGGCATCGTGATGCCCGCCGGTCTGTCGGCACCGGCGGCGCTGGCGTTGATGGCCGAGCGGCTGCCGCAGTTCAACCCCGGCGCGCTGGTGGTCGGCGCGGCGACGATGGTGGCTGGCGCTCGCCGCGAAGCGCCTGTGGCCGCGTTCGCCGCACCTGCTGCTGGGCATGATCGCCGGCATGGCTGGCGGCCGCCGCGCTGGCGAGGTGGGCGCACGGCTGGCATCCGGTGGAGGTGGTCGGCGTGGTGCCGCAGGCGTGGCCGCATTGGCAGCCGCCCGAGGTGGACTGGCGCCGCTTGCCCGAGCTGGCCGGCCTGGCGATCGCGCTGACGATCATCGCGCTCGGCCAGTCGTACTCGATCGCCAAGGTGCTGTCGCGAGCGCTCGGGGCAGTACGTCGACGCCAACCGCGAGTTCTTCGGCCAGGGGCTGTCCAACATGGTCGGCGGCTTCTTCTCGTGCTTCCTGTCGTGCGGTTCGCTCAACCGCTCGCTGCCTAACCTGCAAGCCGGTGCACGAACGCCGCTGGCCAGCGTGTTCTCGGCGCTGTGGCTGCTGGCGCTGGTGGCGTTGAGCGCCGGCTGCTGGCCAGCATCCCGATGGCCGCGGTGTCGGGGCTGCTGCTGCTGGTGGCCTGGTCGCTGCTCGACGTGCCGCAGTGGCGGCGGCTGCTGCAGCTGTCGCACCTGGAGTTCGGCATCGCGCTGGCCACGCTGGTGGCCACGCTGGCGATCCGCCTCGAGCTGGCGATCCTGTTCGGCACGCTGCTGTCGCTGGCGGCCTACTTGTGGCGCACCGCGCGGCCGGCGATGCGCACGATGGGCTTCGACACCACGCGCGGCGGGGCGGCCGTTCGTGATCGCCGACGACAACCCGCAGGCGCTGCCCGAGTGCCCGCAACTGAAGCTGCTGCGCATGGAAGGCTCGGTCTACTTCGGCGCCACGCAGCACGTGGGCGAACGCCTGCACGCGCTGCGCAACGCCGCCGAGCCGCAGAAGCACCTGCTGGTGATGGCCAAGAGCATGAACTTCATCGACCTGGCGGGCGACGAGCTGTGGCGCGACGAGATGCGGCAGCGCCGCGCGGCCGGCGGCGATCTCTACTTCCACCGCCCGCGGCCGCCGGTGATGGATCTGTGGCAGCGCAGCGGCTTTCTCGACGAGATGGGCCGCGACCACGTGTTCCCCGACAAGCGCATCGCGATCGCCACCATCGTGCCGCGGCTCGACGCGGGCATCTGCGCGCGCTGCACCGTCAAGCTGTTCGACGAGTGTCCGCGCTGAGCGGGCGCTGAGCAGGCGGATCGCACATCCTGTGAGGCTGCGCCCGGGTCGCGCCGTGCTGGGCATCGCATTTGCCGCGCCGGGGCCTGATCCACAGAGCGAGGCTTTCCAGATGACGGCGGGCATGGCATCCCCATCGGCGTTTCGCCGTCGTCAAGTCGCGGTCGACAACCTGCTGGTCCATGTCGTCGAGCGCGGCGACGCGGCACGTCCTGCCACATTGTTTCTGCACGGCTGGCCGCAGGATTGGTCAGCCTTCGAGCAGGTGATGCTGGCGATGGGCGAGGGCAGGCACCTGGTGGCCATCGACCTGCCGGGCATCGGCTTGTCCGAAGGCGGCTTGCCCACCAACGACAAGCGCACGATCGCGCGCTGCGTGAGGCGCCTCGTCGACGTGCTGCACCTGAACGAGGTGACACTGGTCGGGCACGACACGGGCGCGCAGGTGGTGTTCGCCTACCTGCATCTGTTTGCCGACGACTTGTCGCGCGCGGTGATGATGAACGCCGCCGTGCCCGGCGTCGATCCGTGGACGCAGGTGGTGCGCAATCCGAAGGTGTGGCACTTCGGGTTTCACGGCGTGCCCGAGTTGCCTGAGCTGCTGGTCGCCGGCCACCAGGAGCGTTATTTCGATCACTTCTTCAACCTGCTGTCGGCACGGCGCGATGGCGTGACCGCGCCGGCGCGCGCCCACTACGTCAAGGCCTACGAGCGGCCGCTCGCGCTGCGCACCGGCTTCGAGTGGTATCGCAGCTTCGAGCAGGACGAGCGCGACAACGTGCAGACGCGCGACCACAAGGTGGACACCCCGGTGCTCTATCTGCGCGGGCAGCGCGAGGCCGGTCTCGTCGACGACTACCTCAAGGGTCTGCGCGCCGCCGGCCTGCAGAACGTGCGCGGTGGCCTCATCAGCAATGCGGGCCACTTCGCACCCGACGAGCAGCCGGGTGCGGTGGCCGAGGCCATCGGCCGCTTCATCGGCGCCTTCGATCCGTCCGCGGGTCCGCGAGCGGCTACCGGGCTCGCAGCATCGCGCCAACCGCTGAATGCCGGCGCGGCGCCGGCCGGCGTGTGCGCTACGACGCCACGCCGCGCCGGTAGTCGCTCGGCGCCAGCGCCGAGTTGGGCGCGGAACACGCGGCTGAAGTGCGCCATGCTCGAGAAGCCGAACGCCAGCGCGATGTCGGTGATCGAGCGGTGCGCCTGGCGGCTGTCGTCGAAGGCCTGGCGGCAGGCTTCGAGGCGGCGGCGCAGCACGTAGCCGGCCACGCCGTCGGGCTCTTCGGCGAACGCGTTGTACAGGTGGCGCCGGCTGCAGTTGAGCGCCAGCGCGATGCTGTCGACCGACAGCTGCGGGTCGGCGAGGTGTTCGGCCACGTGCCGCTTGATGCGCTCGCGCAGCGCCTCGCGCTGCGTCACCGCGGTGGCCGCGCCGGCCAGGTCGAGCATCGACAGGTGCACGAACTGCACGATCGCGTCGCCCACGCCCTGCGCCGCGGTTTCGCTCATGCCGGGCAGCTCGCGGTAGGCGCGAGCGCATGGTCTCCAGCGCCAGCCGCGCCACGCCGCCGCTGCCGCCGAGGCGGCGCGCCATCAGCGGGTCGAGCGCCAGGCCGCGCTCGGCCAGGCGCTCCTTGGGCACCATCACGATCAGGTGCTCCACGCGCACCGGGTTGGCCACCGCGTAGGCTGTCGGTGGTGTCGTAGATGCTCCACTGGTCGGGTGTCACCCAGGCTTCGCGGCCCTGCTGCTCGACACCGGCGCAGCCCGTCCAGGGCGCCACGATCTTCAGGTAGCCGACCTCCGAGCCGCGCACCTGCGAGGCCGAGCGCATCACGCGGTGGCGGTTGGCCTCCAGCCGCGTGAGCACCACGTCGCCGGCGTGCACGGTGCTGATGCGGCCGTCGAAATCGGTGTCGCCGTAGAGGTCGGACTGCAGACCCGTGGAACAGGCGGTCGATCCAGTCGGCCCAGAAGCCGGCGCGCTCGGGCCGCGCCACCTGGTCGGTGCTCATCGTGCTGGCGGCCGTTGCGCATGGCGGCAGCGTATCGGCGGCGCGGCCGGCGCTGCAATCGGCACTGGCAGCAACATCGGGTAAGCCCGCATCGCCGGCATGCACGCGGCGGCAAAGCCTCGTGCATGGCCGGACAAGCCACGCCGGCGCGCGCGGCGCGCCGATACTCACCGAGGCCGCCGGCGCCAGACCGGCTTCAGGAGACCACCATGACCCAACGTCGCACCGTGCTTCAGACCGTGGCCGCGTCGGCCCTGGCCCTGCCGTCGCTGCTCCGCGCCCAGGGCGCGCCGGTGCGCGTGGGCTACGCGATCGCCCGCACCGGCCCGTGGGCGCCGGGCGCGCAGGTGAGCCAGGAGCCCAACTACCTGCTGTGGGCCGAGCAGCAGAACGCCGCCGGCGGCCTGAACGTGAAGGGCACCAAGCGGCCGATCGAGCTGATCAGCTCCGACGACCAGCAGCGACATCGAGACCTGCGTGCGCACCTACGAGAAGCTGATGGGCAGCGACAAGGTCGACCTGGTGCTGCCGCCGTGGGGCAGCAACGCCAACTTCGCGGTCGCGCCGCTGGCCAACCGCTTCGGCTACCCGTTCCTGGCGCCCACCGCGCTGTGCCGCCGGCTGGTCGAGATGAAGCTGCCGTACTTCTTCCTGATGCTGCAGCAGCCCAAGCCGATGATGGACGCGCTGGTCGACATGCTGAAGAGCCAACGGCGTCGAAGACCGCGGTCGTGATCTACGTCGACGACCTGTTCGGCCTGGAGAACTACGCCGCGCTGAAGGTGGCGCTGCAGGGCAGCGGCATCAGCATCGTCGAGGACAAGAGCTACCCGCTGGGCGTGAAGGACCTGTCGCCGGTGCTGCGCTCGATGAAGGACAAGAACCCCGACGCCTTCATCGGCCTGACCTATCCGCCCGACACCATCCTGGCGAGCCGGCAGAGCAAGGAGATCGGCTTCAACCCGAAGTTCTTCTACGCCTCGGTGGGCACCGCGTTCCAGCTCTACCGCAACGTGATGGGCGCCGGCGCCGAGGGCGTGCTCGGCATGGGCTCGTGGAACAGCAAGACCAGCCCCGGCGCCAAGGCCTACTTCGACGCCCACGTGAAGAAGTTCGGCGCGCAGAAGGAGCCCGACCGCTGGGCCAGCGGCGCCTGCTGGGCGGCGCTGGAGATCCTCGACCGCCGGCGTGGCCAAGGTCGGGCTCGACAAGAAGGCGATGCGCGACTACGTGGCCAACAACGAGCACACCACGATCCTCGGCAAGATCAGGTTCAACGGCAGCGAGAACGTCGGCACGCCGGGCACGCGTGAGCCAGTGGCAGAAGGGCGAGTTCGAGGTGGTGTGGCCCAAGGCCATCGCCACCGCGCCGCTGATGGCCACCAAGCCGGCCTGGACCTGACGGAGTCGATGTGACCCTCGGCGCCTGGCTCGAGCTGATCGCCTCGGGCCTCATCACCGGCGGCGTCTATGCGCTCGTGGCGCTCGGGCTGAACCTGCAGTACGGCCTGATGCGCATCCTGAACATCGCGCACGGCGAGTTCCTGATGCTGGGCGCGTTCGTCACCTGGACCGCGCACACCTACCTCGGCAGCTCTCGCCGCTGCTGATGCTGCCGGTGACGCTTCGTGCTGCTGATGGCGCTCGGCCTGGCGGTGCACCGGCTGGTGTTTCGCCGGCTCACGCGCACCAGCGCCCAACCTCGACGTCTTCGAGGCGCGCGGCCTGATGGTGTGCTTCGGCCTGATGTTCCTGGTGCAGAACTTCGCGCAGATGGCCTGGGGCGGCGACCTGCGCGGCTACGACTACCTGCGCGCGACCCGGTGGCCATCGGCGGCGCGCAGTTCGCCGCCAACAAGCTGCTGCTGCTGGCGCTGGCGCTGGCGATCAGCGGCGCGCTGATCGTCTGTGCTGCGCCTCACGCTGATGGGCAAGGCGGTGCGCGCGCTGATGCAGTCGCCCACCGGCGCGCAGCTGGTGGGCATCGACACCGAGCGGCTGCACCCGCTGATGTTCGGCATCGGCCTCGGGCTGTCGGGCGTGGCCGGCTGCCTGCTGTCGATGGCCTACACGATCTCGCCGTCGATGGGCGAGCCCTACACGGTGACCGCGCTGATCGTCATCACGCTCGGCGGCTTCGGCAGCATGGCCGGCGCGCTGGTCGGCGGCCTGGCGCTGGGCGTGATCGAGGCGATCGGCAGCGACTTCACGAGCCCGTCGCTGAAGGCGCTGCTGTCGTACAGCGTGTTCATCGCCGTGCTGCTGTGGCGGCCCAACGGGTTGTTCAAGCGATGAGCGGCGATGAAGCGCGACGTGCTGGTGCTGTTCGCGCTCGTCGGCTGGGCGCTCGCGCTGCCGCGCTACGCCAGCGAGTTCGCGGTCTCGCTGGCGCTCACCTGCCTGATGTACTCGGCGCTGGCCACGAGCTGGAGCCTGTTCTGCGGCAGCACGCGCTACCTGTCGCTGGCGACGTCGGCCTTCTTCGGCATCGGCGCCTACACCAGCGCGCTGGCGCTCGCGCACACCGGCTGGCTCGGCGCGATCGTGCTCGGCCGCGGCTGCTCGCGGCGGCGGTGGCGGTCGTCGATGGGCGCCGCGGTGCTGCACCTGCGCGGCACCTACTTCGCGGTGCTGACCTTCGGCATGACCGAGCTGATCCGCCACGCGATCACCTATTTCGAGAAGCAGCGTCACCGGCACCGTGGGCCGCGTGCTCGCGGTGGTGCCCGAGCGCGACACGGTGTACCTGACGGTGCTGGTGATCGCCGCCGCTCGCGGTGGCGACGTCGATCGTCGTGCGCGCGCAGCCGCTTCGGCCTGGCGATGGCCGGCATCGGCGCCGACGAGCAGCGCGCCGCAGACGCTGGGCGTCGACACGCGGCTCGTCAAGATCGCCGGCTTCGCGCTCACCGCCGCTTTCGCCGGCGCGGTGGGCGCGGCGATGAGCGTGCGCTGGACCTACATCGATCCGGCCACCGTGTTCAACCCGTTCATCGGCTTCCAGACCGTGCTGATCGCGCTCGATCGGCGGCGCCGCCACGCTGTGGGGGCCGCTGATCGCCGCGGTGGTGTTCAGCCTGCTGGCCGAGACGCTGCGCCTGCAGGTGCCGCAGGTGTACATGATGGTGCTCGGCCTGCTGCTGATCGCTGTGCGTGCTGTACCTGCCGGGCGGCCTGGCGTCGCTGCGCTGGCAGACGGTGTGGCGCTGGTGCACGAAGGAGGCGCCGCGTGAACGGCCACGCGCTGCTCGAGGCGCGCGCGGTCACCGTCCGCTTCGGCGGGCTGCGTGCGGTCGACGACGTCAGCGCCGCGTTCGCGCCCGGCGAGCTGGTGGGCATCATCGGCCCCAACGGCGCCGGCAAGACCACCTTCTTCAACGCGTTGTCGGGCGTCATCGCGCCGACCGCGGGCGAGCTGTTCGTGCAGGGCCAGCGCCTCACCGGCGCAGCGGCCGCATCGTTATGCCGAGCAGGGCATCGCGCGCACCTTCCAGACGCCGCGCGTGTTCGCCGAGTTGAGCGTGGCCGCCAACATCGACTTCGGCTTGCAGTTCGCCGGCCGCCGGCGCGGCGGCTCGTGGCTGCTGAAGGACGAGCCGCGCAGATCCTGCGCTTGATCGGGCTGGCGACCGCAGGCCGCGCTGCCGGCGGCGGCGATCACGCCGTCGCAGCAGCGGCTGCTCGAGATCGGCATGGCGCTGGCGACGCGGCCGCGCCTGCTGCTGCTCGACGAAGTGGCCGCCGGCCTCACCGAGGCCGAGGTGGGGCGATGGCGCAGCTGATCCGCCGCCTGCGCGACGACCTCGACCTCACGGTGATCTGGATCGAGCACGCGGTGGCGACCCTGATGCGCCACGTCGAGCGCGTGCTGGTGCTGCACCAGGGCCGCAAGATCGCCGACGGCCTGCCGTCGGAGGTGGTGCGCAACGCCGAGGTGATCGAGGCCTACCTCGGCGACGAGATGGCCGAGACGGCATGAGCAGCACGACGCCTTCGCTGCGCATCGACGGCCTGGCCGCCGGCTACGGCGGCTTCCTGGTGCTGCGCGACCTCGTGCTCGAGACGCGCGGCCGGCCTCACGGTGATCCTCGGCCCCAACGGCGCCGGCAAGACCACGCTGCTGAAGGCGATCGCCGGCCTGATTCCGCGCAGCGGGCGCGTGCGGCTCGACGACGCACGAGATCGACTCCGGCGAGAAGGCATCCGACATCGTGCGCCGCGGCCTGGTGCTGGTGCCCGAGGGCCGGCAACTGTTCGCGCAGATGAGCGTGCGCGAGAACCTCGAGCTCGGCGGCTGGCTGCTGCCGCCGGCCGAGCGCGCCAAGCGGCTGGCGCAGGTGCTGCGCGACTTTCCGAAGCTCGCCGAACGCGCCGAGCAGCTCGCCGGCACGATGAGCGGCGGCGAGCAGCAGATGGTGGCGCTGGCGCGCGCGATGGTCAGCGCGCCGCGCGTGCTGATGCTCGACGAGCCGTCGCTCGGGCTGGCGCCGCAAGATGATCGACGAGGTGCTGGCGCTCGCGCGCCGCATCGCCGACGCCGGCACCACCGTGCTGATGGTCGAGCAGAACGTGCGCAAGGCGCTCGCCGTGGCCGACCATGGCTACATCCTCGAACGCGGCCGGCTGGTGGCCAGCGGGCCCGAGCAACCTGCTGGCGCGCTCCACCGTCATCCGCCATGTCTACCTGGGCGCACGCGCCCCGCCAAGGAGAACACGATGTCCGATGTCTCGATGTTGATCAACGGCCTGGCCGTCGGCGCCGACAAGGGCGCGGTGTTCGAGCGCCGCAACCCGCTCGACGGCGGCGTGGCGACGCGCGCGCCGGCGGCCAGCACCAGCCGACGCGCTGGCCGCGGTCGACGCCGCCGGCGCAGGCCTTCAAGACCTGGAGCGTCACCGGCCCCGGCGAGCGGCGCGCGCTGCTGATGAAGGCGGCCGATCGCGCTCGACGCCAAGACGCCGCAGTTCATCGAGGCGATGGCCGCCGAGACCGGCGCCACCGGCGTGTGGGCCGGCTTCAACGTGTTCCTGGCCGCCGGCATGCTGCGCGAGGCCGCCGCGTTGACCACGCAGATCGCCGGCGAGGTGATCCCGTCCGACGTTCCGGGCTCGCTGGCGATGGGCCTGCGCCAGCCGGCCGGCGTGGTGCTCGGCATCGCGCCGTGGAACGCGCCGGTGATCCTCGGCGTGCGCGCCGTCGCCGTGCCGCTGGCCTGCGGCAACACCGTGGTCTTCAAGGGCAGCGAGAACTGCCCGCGCACGCACCAGCTGATCGCGCAGGCGCTGCACGACGCCGGCTTCCCGCGCGGGCGTCGTCAACTACATCACCAACGCGCCGGCCGATGCCGGCGACGCTGGTCGAGGCGATGGTCGCGCACCCGGCCGTGCGGCGGGTCAACTTCACCGGCTCCACGCGCGTCGGCCGCCTGATCGCGATGACCTGCGCGAAGCACCTGAAGCCGGTGGTGCTCGAGCTCGGCGGCAAGGCGCCGCTGGTGGTGCTCGACGACGCCGACCTCGACGCCGCCGTCAACGCCGCGGCGTTCGGCGCCTTCGCCAACAGCGGGCAGATCTGCATGTCCACCGAGCGCATCGATCGTCGACGGCAAGATCGCCGACGACTTCGTCGCCAAGCTTCGCGCGCAAGGCCGAAGGCGCTGCCGCTCGGCGACCCGCGCAAGGGCGAGCCGGTGGTGCTGGGCTCGGTGGTCGGCATGGGCACCGTCGAGCACTGCAACGCGCTGATCGACGATGCGCTGGCCAAGGGCGCGAAGCTCGTGTGCGGCGGCAAGGCCGACAGCACGCTGATGCCGGCCACCATCCTCGACCACGTGACGCCGGCGATGCGCATCTACCGCGAAGAGACCTTCGGCCCGGTGAAGTGCGTGGTGCGCGTCGACGGCGTCGATGCCGCGGTCGACTGCGCCAACGACAACGAGTACGGCCTGTCGGCTGCGGTGTTCGGCCGCGACATCGCGCGCGCGTTCGAGGTGCGCCAAGCGCATCGAGTCGGGCATCTGCCACGTCAACGGCCCGACGGTGCACGACGAGGCGCAGATGCCGTTCGGCGGCGTCAAGGGCATCGGGCATGGGCCGCTTCGGCGGCAAGGCCGGCATCGCCGAGTTCACCGACCTGCGCTGGATCACCGTGCAGACGGCGCCGCGGCACTATCCGTTCTGAGCGGTCCTGGACGCTCCATCAAGCCGACAGCGCGATCGGCGGTGCCGACTCCACGTCGCGAAACAGCAGCCCGAACACCTCGCGCGTGCGCTGCGTCATGTTGTGCGGGTGCGGGCTCAGCACCTCGTCGGCGCTGACCAGCGCCTTCGCGTACAGCGCCTCGTAGACTCGCTTGACCACACCGGGCTCGACCATCTCGCGGTCGAGCCCCGGCGTGATGCCGACCAGCCGCCAGCCGGCGCGCTCGAACGCGCGCTGCGAGTGCGGCGCCTTCAGCGTGGCCATGCCGTAGACCATGCCCATGCCCAGCCAACGGCCCACGGCCTCGCTGAGCACCATGCCGGCGTGCGCGAGGTTGGCGCCGCGGTGCTCGGGCCTCACCACGCAGATGCGAGCGTGGATCGACAGCGCCTCGTGGTCGCAATCGAACGAGAACATGCCGACCAGCTCGCCGTCATGGTGCAGCGTCACCACCACCCCGTCGCGTGCCGGCCCGCCGGCAAAGCGCACGCTGGCGTCGATAGAACGATTCGTCCAGATAGCCGCTGGCGCTGCCGACGCAGATGTCGGGAAACCAGTCGGCGATCAGTGCGATGACGTCGCACACCTGCGCGCGTTCGAGCAGTGCCAGGCTGTAGCCTGCCGCCACCGGCGCGCTGCGGGTCAACTCCTGCAGGGCCGCCCAGTCGAGGCGGGCGAGGGGATCGTTCGCGGCACGCGCCGTGGCGTGGCGCAGGCGGGGTGCGGCAACACCGCGGGCATGGGTCGTTGTGTTCATGGTCAGGTCCTCGATGCTCGACGTTTTGTGCTCGCCGCGGGGCCGATGCGCATTTCAGTTGAAACCCTGCCGCGAGGTGGCCGGGTCGACCACGGCCAGGACATACGGAATTCCGCGTGGATGGACGCAATCGGCAGCGACAAACGATCGAGCCCGTCATGGCGCCGCATGATTCGGTTGCGATCGAATCGTTCATGAGCCTGCTCACGGCATGCTGTGGCCATGTTCCCCACTGGCCGCACAACGACGAACGCCATGCCCGGCGAGCAGCCGTTTTTTGGGCGGCGCGTCGTGCGCGCGGCGTTCACGCTGGCGATGTTCGGCTGGGGCATCGGTTTCTACGGGCCGCCGGTGTATCTGCACGCGGTGATCGAGCGCACCGGTTGGTCGCTGTCGTGGGTGTCATCCGCGGTCACGGTGCACTACCTCTTCGGCGCCCTCGTGGTCACGCAACTGCCGAGCGCTGCATGCACGCTTCGGTGTCGGCGCCACCGCGGTGGCCGGCGCCGTGGTCGCGACGCTCGGCGTGCTCGGCTGGGCGCTGTGCGTCGAGCGCTGGCAACTGATGTGCGCTGCGCTGCTGAGCGGCGGCGGCTGGGTCACGATGGGCGCAGTCGCGGTCAATGCGGTCATCGCACCGTGGTTCGTGCGCACGCGGCCGGCGGCGCTGGCCACCGCCTACAACGGCGCCAGCATCGGCGGCGTGGTGTTCTCGCCGCTGTGGGTGGCGTTGATCGGCGCGTGGGGTTTCGCCCATGCCGCGCTCACGGTGGGCATGGCCACGATCGCCGTGATGGTGTGGCTCACGCGATCGGTATTCAGGTTCGGGCCCGGGCACCTGGGCCAACACGCCGACGGCGATGTCGCGGCGCCCGCGTCACCGAGCAGCGGCAGCGTGCCGAGTGCGGCCGCCGCTGCAGGGTGTTTTGCTGTGGCGCGACCGGCGCTTCCGGACGCTGGCGCTCGGCATGGCGATCGGCTTGTTCGCGCAGATCGGCTTGCTCGCTCACCTGCTGGTCTTGCTGGCGCCGGTGCTGGGTGCGCAGGCCGCCGGCTGGGCGATGGGTCTGGCCACCGCCTGTGCAATCGCCGGGCGCAGTGTGGTCGCGCGGGCCATGCCAGCAGATGCCAACCGGCGCACCGTGGCCGCCGTCGCCTACGGCGTGCAGTGGATCGGCACGCTGTTGCTGTGCGTGCTCGATTCGAGCCAGGTGGCGCTGATCGTGCTGGCCATCGTTTTGTTCGGTTCGGGCATCGGCAACGCCACGTCGCTGCCGCCGCTGATCGCACAGCAGGAGTTCGCGCACGACGACGTGGCGCGCGTGGTGGCACTGATCATCGCCATCGCGCAGGGCACCTATGCGTTCGCGCCGGCGGTGTTCGGCGCGCTGCTGCAGGCCAGCGCCGGCGGCGCGGCGCGCATCGGGCACGGCGCGGGCCCGTTTCTGCTCGCGGTGGCGGGCGTGCAATTGCTGGCGATCGGCTGCTTCGTGCTCGGTCGTCGCGGCGCGTAGGCGCGCAGCGGACGCTCGAAGCCCTAGCTCAGCCCGATCAGCTTGGCGCCGCGCCGCACCAGCTGCTCCGCGTCATCGGTGAAGCGAAACGCCGTCAGGAAGTCGTCGACGCGGTAGCCGGGCACCTGGCGCAGGATCGCGCCGGTGAGCGCGCGCGCCTCGTCGACGCGCCCGGCCAGGGCCAGGCAGTGCGCGGCGATGGCCGAGCACGTGCACGTGGGCATTGGGCCGCAGCGCGCGCCTTGGCCGCCCAGTCGGCGGCCTCGTCGAAGCGGCCCAGGCGGATCAGCGCCATCGCACGCGTGGCCAGCATCGCGAACAGCAGCGGATCGAACGGGCTCAGCACGCGCGAGTGGTCGGCGAAGCGGATCGCCGCCTGCGGGTCGCCCGATTGCGCGTGGATGAACGCCAGCGTGTAGTGGCCGAGCGCGAAGTTCGGGCTCAGCTCGACCGAGGTGTCGAGCTCGGTCAACGACTCGTCGACGCGCCCGCGCAGCCACAGCGCGCGGCCCATCGCCCAGTGCGCGGCCGGGTCCTGCTCGTCGGCCATCAGGCCGCGCGAGGCGGCGCCGTAGGCCTGCTCGATCTCGTGCTCGCGCTCGCCCCAGCCCGAGAAACGCGTTCTGGAAGTGCGTGAACGACAAGCCCGGCATACGGCCGCGAAAACGTCGGGTCGAGCCGCAGCGCGGTCTCGAAGAACTGCCGCGCCTGCGCGTTGTCGTCGCGGTTGAAGCGGTACATGTGCCACAGGCCGCGGTGGTGCGCCTCCCAGGCGTCGAGCGAGTTGGGGGCCTTCAGCACCGCGCGGTTGCGCTCGGCCAGCTCGATCTGGCTGGCGATCGAGGCCACGATGCGGTCGCCGATCTCGTCGAGCACGCCCAGCGTGTCGTGGTAGTTGGCGCTGAACGTGTCGGCCCACACGATGTGCGCGCTGCGCGTTTCGGTGAGCTGCACGTTCACCTGCAGCTGCGCTGCCGGCGCGGCGCAGCGTGCCGCCGGCCACGTAGTCGACGTTGAGGCGGCGCCCGGCCTCTTCGGGGCCGATGCGGCGTTCGTCGAGCGCGAACACGGTGCCCGGCGCGATCACGAACAGGCTGCGCAGCTTGGCCAGCCGCGTGATCACGTCGTAGGCCACGCCGTCGGCCGGGCCGCCGCGCACCGCGCCTTCGCGCGCGCGCGTCGGCAAACGGCATCACGGCAATCGAGGCGCGATGGCGTGACGCGCGGCGCGGCGCGGCACCGGTTCGCCCGGCGCCACCGACTGGATGAGCGGTTCGTCGGCGCGCAGCGTCACCGGCATGCCGGCGTGGCGCGCCTTGGCGGCGCGCCAGGCCAGGCCGATCGGCGCCCACTCCTGCCCCTCGGCTTCGAACGCGCGCGCGGTGGCGGCCAGGTGCTCGTCGCCCTCGCGGATGCGGCCGCGCCGCGCCAGCGCGTCGAGCAGCAGCTCGTGCGCGCGGCGGTCGAACGGCGCCAGCTGCAGCCACTGCTCCAGGCAGCTCACCGCCTCGTCGCACGCCGCGGGCAGCGCACGCACGCGGTGCTCGAGGATCGCCGCGTGCGCGGCGCGCAGGTGCCGCCGCTGGCCGATCAGCCAGGCGCTGAACGGCGCGCTGCGCTCGATTTCCAGGCCCTGCAGGAAGTCGCCCGCGCACAGCGACGACAACGCGCGCAGGCGCTCCAGCGTCGAGGCCGGCGATGCCCTGCTGCGTGGCGCGGCGCACCTCGCCGCGCATCGACCGTGCAGCCGGCGAGGTCGAGGCGCACCGCCTCGCCGTCGCTGAGCACGCGCGTCAACGCGCCGTCGTCGAGCACGCGCGCGGGCCTTGCTCAGGCACCAGCGCAACTCGCCGCGCGGGTCGTTGGGCACGTCCCACAGCAACTCGCACAACTGGCTGCGCGGCACCGCGTGCGGCGCCAGCGCGAGGTAGGCGATCAGCCCGCGCACCTTGCGCGACGGCGGCAACCCGATCGCGCTCGGCACCGCGCCGCACTGCCATCGGCCCGAGCAGCTGCAGGCGCAGCGGCGCGGCGGCGAGTGCCCGATCAGATTCCACGCGAATTCCACGACGGCTTCCACGCCGCTTACCACGCAGCGCCCGGACAGTTCCGGACACCGGTCGAGGCGCTGCAGGCACGGCCGGCCGTCGATGGCGCGCCCGTTGCGGACGCGCCAGCCACCGAACCCCCGGAGATGCCTTCATGAACACATTGTCTGCTACCGCTCCCGCCTCTGCGGCCGCGGCCACCACCCAGCCCGACTTTGCGGCGGTGAAGACCCGCCAGCAGGCCGCCTGGTCGTCGGGCGACTACGCCGTCGTCGGCACCACGCTGCAGATCGTCGGCGAATCGCTGTGCGAGGCGCTGGACCTGCGCTCGGGCCAGAGCGTGCTCGACGTGGCCGCCGGCAACGGCAACGTCTCGCTCGCCGCGGCACGCCGCTGGTGCGAGGTGACCTCCACCGACTACGTGCCGGCGCACTGCTCACGCGCGGCCGCGAACGCGCCGCCGCCGAGCGGCTGGACATCGAGTTTCGCGAAGCCGACGTCGAGGCGCTGCCGTTCGCCGACGCGCAGCTTCGACGCCGTGGTGTCGACCTTCGGCTGCATGTTCGCGCCCAACCCGCCGCGCACCGCCAGCGAGATGCTGCGCGTGTGCAAGCCCGGCGGCAAGATCGGCATGGCCAACTGGACGCCCGAGGGCTTCATCGGCCAGCTGTTCAAGACCATCGGCCAGCACGTCACGCCGCCGGCGGGCGTCGAGTCGCCGGCGCTGTGGGGCTCGCGCGCCGCGCATCGACGAGCTGTTCGGCGCGCAGGCGGCGGCGATCGACGTCGACGGCGCGGCAGTTCAAGTTCCGCTACCGCTCGCCCGAGCACATGGTCGAGATCTTCAAGACGCTTCTACGGCCCGGTGCTCAAGGCGTTCGCCGCGCTCGACGCCGCGGCGCAGCCCGACGCTGGCCGCCGACCTGCTGGCGCTGATCGGCCGCTTCAACCGCGCGCAAGACGGCACGATGGTCGCGCCGAGCGACTACCTCGAAATCGTGATCACCCGCAAGGAATCAAGGAACCGCCATGACCCGCACACCCACCCTGCGAGCCGCGCTCGCCGCGGTCGCGCTGGCCGCGATCGCGTCGCAGCGCGCGCGCCGACGTCGATCACCGACTGGAACACCAAGGCCGGCGAGATCGTCGTCGAGTCCAAGCTCGGCACGCCGCCCGCCATCCGCGTCGATGGCCATCGTGCAGACCGCGGTGCTCGAGGCGGTGAACGCCGCTGCCAAGCGCCAGCCGGCGCGGCGCCGCGGCCGTCGACGCCGCCGTGGCGGCCGCCAACCGCGCCACGCTGCTCAAGCTGCTGCCGCGCGCAGGAGGCGCTCGATCGCAGCGCGGCCTACACAGGCCGCGCTGGCCAAGGTGCGCCGACGGCGCGGCCAAGAGCCGCCGGCATCGCGGCCGGCGAGCAGGCCGCCGCCGCCGTGCTGGCCGCGCGCGCCGACGACGGCGCTGCCGCGCGCCGAGCGCTACCGGCCGCACGCCACGGCCGGCGCCTACGTGCCCACCGCCGGCGTGGCCGCGCCGCAGTGGCCGCAGCGCAAGCCCTGGCTGATGGCGAGCGCGGCGCAGTTCCGCCCGGCGCCGCCGCCGGCGCTGACCAGCGCGCACTGGGCGCGCGACTACAACGAGGTCAAGGCGCTCGGCGGCAAGGCCAGCACGCGCCGCACGCGCCGAGCAGACCGAGATCGCGCGCTTCTGGGAGTACTCGCTGCCGCCGATCTACCACGGCGTGCTGCGCTCGGTGGCGCTGGCAGCCCGGCCGCGACGTGGCGCAGAACGCGCGCCTGTTCGCCGCCGCCATCGCAGGCGATGGACGACGCGCTGATCGCCGTGTTCGACGCCAAGTACCACTACAACTTCTGGCGCCCGGTCACCGCCATCCGCAACGGCGACCTCGACGGCAACGACGCCACCGAGCGCGAGGCCGCGCTGGGCGCCGCTGATCGACAACCCGATGCACCCCGAGTACCCGAGCGCGCACAGCATCCTGGCCGGCGCGGTCGGCGCCGTGCTGAAGGCCGAGGTCGGCCGCGGCGATGCCGGAGCTGAGCACCATCGAGCCCGAGCGCCAAGGGCGCGACGCGGCGCTGGAGCACGGTGGACGACTTCGTGCAGGAGGTGGGCAACGCGCGCGTCTGGGGAGGCATCCACTACCGCTTCTCCACCGACGTGGCGCTGGCGATGGGCCGGCAGATCGGCGAGCTGGCGGCGGCCAAGCAGCTGCCGCAGCCGTGATGTGACGACAACTGCGGGGCGCACGCGCGCCCCGCGCAGGAACATGACATGGAACGTTTGACTTCTGTTTTTCTGGCCACGGCGCTGTTGCTGCTGGCCGCCTGCGCCGCCCGCCTCACCGGCACGCCGGTGCCGGCCGCGCTCGAGCCCGACGGCCAGCGCCTGACCGAGCGTGTGGCCGCCAAGGGCGTGCAGGTCTACGAGTGCCGCGCCACGGCCGGCACGCCAGGCGGGCGCAGTGGGCGTTCGTGGCGCCCGAGGCCGAACTGCTCGACGCGCGCGGCGCGATCGCCGGCACGCACTACGCCGGCCCGCACTGGGAGTCGCGCGACGGCAGCAAGATCGTCGGCAGCGTGACGGCGCGCGCCGACGCGCCGCGCGCCGATGCGATCCCGTGGCTGCTGCTGTCGACGCGCTCGGTCGGCGGCCCCGGCCGCTTTGCCAACGTGACCGCGCGTGCAGCGCATCCACACCGTGGGCGGCCTGGCGCCGAGCCGGCCGTGCGACAGCGTCGACCCTCGGCGCCACCGAGCGCGTGCCGTACACGGCCGACTACCTGCTGTACGCGTCGTGACGAGGCGCCCATCGACTGCAGGACGATGCCCACCCTCCAACACGGCCGTCTGTGCATCGACTATGCCGACGCCGGCCAGGGCCCGCCGGTGGTGCTGGTGCACAGCTCGGCCAGCGGCAACCGCCAGTGGCGCCGCCTGATCGAACGCCTGAGCCCGCGCTACCGCGTGATCGCACCCAACCTGATGGGCAACGGCGCCACCACCGCCTGGCACGGGCAGCGCCCGCAGACGCTGGCCGATGCCGCCGAGGTGGTGATCGGCCTGATCGAAGGCTTGCAGCTCGACACGCCGCTGGCACTGGTGGGTCACTCGTAGGGCGGCGCGGTCGCGTTGCATGCGGCCCACGTGCTCGGCGAGCGCGTGTCGCAAGCTGGTGCTCTACGAGCCGATGCTGCCGGGGTTGCTCACGGCACACGGCCGCCTGCAGGCGGCCGCCGAGACCGCAGGCCCTGCACGCGCACCTGCAGCGCTGCGCGCGCAGCGGCGACTGGCTGGCCGCGGCCGAACGTTTCACCGAATACTTCAACGGCGACGGCGCCTGGGCCGCCACGCCGGCGCGAGCGCCGCCAGCTGATCGCCGGCCTGCTGCCGCCCAACCTGCCCGAGTGGGACGCGGCGATGGCGCCGCATGCGCGCCGAGGGCTTTGCCGGCGTGCGCGCGCGACCCTGCTGATGCGCGGCCGCACCACGCGGCCCGCGCTGACGGAGATGGCTGCCGTGCTGTACCAGCGCTTCGCGCATTGGCGGCTGGTCGACGTGGCCGGCTGCGGCCACATGGCGCCGCTGACGCATGCCGACGTGATCAACGCGCTGGATCGTCGACTTCCTCGACGACGATGGCGACTGCGGCGCGGGCGCGACTGCGGCAGCGGCTGCGCTGCAGTGAAGCCCACCGCGTTGGCCGACGCAGGGCTTCGCATCATGGGATTGACGCATCGCCGCTCTGATCTACGCTGGCCGGCCACCGGCATCGCACGGTTGGCGCCGTGCGCCTCGGCGCGCGGTTGGGCACGACGCATCACACGGGGAGGCTGAAACACGCACACCTCCAACCCGGCACGACGGGCCGGCGGGTCCGCCCTGCTGCATTCGGAAGATTCCGCGACGCCGGAAATCGTTGGAGAACTCTCGCGGACCTTTCTCCACCGAGGAGAAGAACATGAAGAAGTCATTCGCAAGGGCAGTCGATCTGTTGCTGGCGATCATGGTCGCAGGAGGGCTGGCCGTCGTGGCCCCGACCGCCGCAGCGCAGCAGAAGTTCAAGAACTCGCCGCCCGATCCGGACGCGGTGACCAAGTACACCCAACAGCACGTTTTCGATGTCGGCGACATGCCGGGTCATCAGATTCGCATCGCCTCGTTGCATACCAAGTACTCCGACAAAGCCGGGGAGTACGACGGTGTGAAGTTCGTCGAGAGCACCGCTTGGCTGACCTCCGACTACGTCAACGGCAGCGGACGATTCAACACCTACGCCGTGACGTTGATGGCCAACGGTGACAAGGTCTTTTCACGGGCTGATGGCGTTTCGCAAACATCGATCGGTGGCGACGGCGCGAGAAAGACGTCCTACTCGACCGTGACCACCATCACCGGTGGAACCGGCAAGTTCGCCGTCATCCGCGGCACGAGTCGGGCCAGTGGTGTCACCGATTTCAAGACCGGCGTCAGCAACACGTCGTCCGAAGGCGAGTACTGGTTCGACAAGTAGCCTGCGCCGGGCTCAAGCCGCCGCGCGGCGCCACGCCGCCGGCGGCAGGCCGAACTCGCGCTTGAAGGCGCGGTTGAACGCGGCCTGCGATTCGTAGCCGCTGCGCTCGGCCACGCGCGACAGCGCCTCGCTGCCCGTGCGCAGCGTGCGCGCCGCCAGCGCCAGCCGCCAGCGCGTGAGGTATTGCATCGGCGGCTCGCCCACCAGCGCGGCAAAGCGCTCCGCCAGCGCCGAGCGCGACAGCGCCACTTCGCGGGCGAGCACGTCCACCGTCCAGGCGCGGCCGGGCTCGCCATGCAGCAGCGCGAGCGCGCGCCCGACCTGCGCGTCGCGCACCGCGGCGAGCCAGCCCTTGCCGCCGGGCGGCAGGCTCGCGGCGTAGCGCCGCAATGCCTCGACGAACATCAGCTCGGCCAGCTTGGCGAGCGTGGATTGCGCGCCCGGCTGCGCAGCCGAAGACGACTCCAGAACGCCCAGGCGCAACAGCTCGCGCAGCAGGCTCGATGCCGTGCCGTCGCCGATCGGGATGCGCAGCACGCGCGGCAACGCATCGAGCAGCGGGCGGCACATGCTGCGGTTGCAGGCGAGAAAACCGCAGACGAAACGGGTGACCGTGCCGCCGCCGCCGTAGCGGAAGGGCTCGAGACCGGGAGCGGGATCGTTGCCGCCGTTCCAGTTTTCGGCGTCGAGCGGCGCCATGTGAAGGTCGCTGCCCATCAGGTGCCGGTCGTCTTGCGGAAACAGCACCAGGTCGCCCGCGGCGACGTCGAGCACGTCGCCGCCGTCGGCGAGCCTGACCTTGCACGCAGCCTTCGGTGAGCAGGTGGAAGTACACCACGTGCTCGGCGCCGGCCAGGCGCTGCCGGACGCTGGCCATGCCGTAGCTGCCGCGCATGCACCACGGCGCGCTGAACTCGGCATTGAGATACAGCGCGCCTTCGAGGCGCACCGACTTCAGAACATCGGACAACGCATCCATGGTGGTTCGGGCAAGAAGCGCGGAGTGCCGGTCAACACACTGACGCCCCGCGGTTGGCGATAGTGACATGCGCATCGCGCCGCTCACAGCGAGCGCGAATGGGGACTCATTTCAACTGCAATCAGGACTTCGACGCATGCAAACCGCACACGACACTCGTTCTACAAGACCACACCACGCAAAACAGGGTCCATTCCGGAAGCTGCTTCTGCGGCGCCGTGCAACTGACTGTGACGCGGCGAGCCCGCAGCGATGGGCTACTGCCACTGCGAGTCGTGCCGCAGCTGGTCGGCAGGGCCGGTCAACGCCTTCACGCTGTGGAAGCCCGACGCGGTGAAGGTCACGCGCGGCGCCGAGCAGATCGGCACGTATCACAAGACGCCCCGCAGCTACCGCAAGTGGTGCAAGTCGTGCGGCGGGCACCTGTTCACCGAGCATCCGCATTGGGACCTGATCGACGTGTATGCGGCGACGATTCCGGACTTTCCGTACCAGCCCGGCGTGCACGTGAACTACCAGGAGACCAAGCTGCACTTGCGCGACGGCCTGCCCAAGCTGAAAGACACGCCCAAGGAGATGGGCGGCTCGGGCATCGCGATCGGCGAGTAGCCGTGATGCGGCGCGCCGGCCGGCGCCTGACCTTGGCCAAGCGCCGGGCAGGCGCGGCGGGCGTCGCGATCTGTGCATCGATCCACATCATGAATCCGTTGTGGTTGTCGCTTGCGACGGTGCTCGCCACTGTCGCCGGGGGTCTGTGCGCGCTGCGCCTGCGCGCTCGCCTGCACCTGCTGCTGGGCTTCACGGCCGGCGTGGTGCTCGGCGTGGTGGCGTTCGATCTGTGGCCCGAAAGCCTCGAGCAGTCGCGCCGCTCGAGCGGCGACGGCCAGGTCGCGATGGTGGCGCTGGTCGCGGGCTTCGTGCTGTTCCACGGGCTCAGGCGCCTCGTGCTCGGGCGCCACGCGCATGGCGACGACGGCGCGGCGCACGACGACGGCCAGCGCGCACTCGGCACGGTGTCGACGCTCGCGCTGGTCGGCCACAGCGTGATGGACGGCGTGGGCATCGGGTTGGGCTTTCAGGTGTCGCCGGCGGTGGGCATCACCGTGGCCATCGCGGTGATCGCGCACGACTTCTGCGATGGCCTGAACACCGTGAGCCTGATGCTGCTGCATCGGCACACCTCGCGCAGCGCGCTGCGCATGCTGGCGCTCGACGCGCTGGCGCCGGTGCTCGGCGCGGCGTCGACGCTGGCCTTCAGCGTGCCGCCGGCGCTGCTGGCGCCTTATCTGGGATTCTTTGCCGGCTTCCTGCTGTACATCGGTGTCTCCGACATCCTGCCGCAGGCGTATTCGCGGGCCGGGCCGACCGCGGCACTCAACCTGGCCGGGCTCACCGGGCTGGGGGTACTGACGATGTACGGCGTGCTGCGCTGGGCGGGTTGAGCGTTCCGCATGCGTGCCGCGACAGCGCCGGCGCGCACGGCACCTGCCGTAGACTGCGCCGCATGCTGACCCCGCTGCACTTCAACCAACGCGGTGTGGAGAACCTGCCGGGGCACCTGGGCATCGTCATCACCCACGTCGGGCCCAAGGAGGTGCGCTCCGAGCTGGCCATCACCAAGGTGCTGATGGCGCCCAACGGCTACCTGCATGCCGGCAGCGTGGTCACGCTGGCCGACACCTCGGCCGGCTACGGCTGCGTGGTCAACCTGCCAACGGGCGCCACCGGCTTCACGACGGTGGAGCTGAAATCCAACCACGTGGGCACCGCCCGCGACGGCACCATCGAATGCGTGGCCACTGCCGTGCATCTGGGCAAGACCACGCAGGTCTGGGACGCAGTGGTGTCCCATCGAGAGACCGGCAAGACGATCGCGCTGTTCAGGTGCACGCAGATGGTGTTGTACGGCAAGGGGTGAGGGCGCCGGCTGTCTGACGGCTTGACGAACACGGGTGCCTCATCGACAGTGGCGGTGAGGTGGTCCCGGTGTTATAGGCGGCCTGTGGAGAAGGCGCGTCATGTGCCGATCTGTGTTCGGCCTATATCACCAGTGAGTCTCGTCGAAGGGATCTCGTCTCGAGGGCTGACGCGGGCTTGGTGAAGGAAGGGGGAAAACCTGATGAATGTTAGACAGGCTATTTGCGCGCCAATGCGTCGGCACATTTAACGTTAGGCGTCGAGGCTCTTCTTGTGAATCAATTGGCTCCTCCGTCGTAGGCGGCCGTGCTGGCGCAAATTCCGCAGTGGGTTTCCGTGCGTGGAAGTCATCTGTCGTCGGTGAATCAAGACACACTTGCGGAAATCGTGCGTCGCCTTGAGAGGTTGGATTCAACGCTTCGTCGGCTCGTCGAAATCAACGCCGAGCTATGCGCCACCGCCGCGCTTCAAGTCAGCTATGACCCCGAATCTGAGACCCTTTCGGCTCAAATGGGCAACGCTGTCAGTTCCGTGAAGCTAAACCGCGCCAACCCTGATGTCCCAATCAAGTTCGGGCCGACGAGTTCTCTAGCTGCATACCGATCCGGATCGTCCATCAAGAACGAGAGCGCGCGAACCATTGAGCTTAAGGTGGCGTTGGAAGGCGATCTGGAGCAGTACTACTACAACGCGCACCGGGTGCTGAAGCTAGCCCAGTCTCTTCCCGGATGCCGCAATCTGAAGTGTAAGGAGATCGTTGTCGTAAGAAACAAACTGATCGAACACTCCGATCACGGGGAAATCTACTCGTTCGGGTTCGGCACCGCTGGGCCGGTCGTACGACCTTTCGCCCGGCCGGGGCGTGGCTGGAATGACTCTGGCCTTCTGCCAAACACAGAAGCATTCATTGCCGCACTGTGTCGGTCCTTTGCGAGATGAAGCCTTGTATCTTCCCAAGGATCGCAGTTGAGAAGTGAACTGCGAAGGTGTCGCGGTCCGTGCGCCAAACCCGTTTTGCCTATGAGCAAGTAGCTCGCGGGTTAGCTCCAGGTCAACGCACGGGCCCGTCTTGTCCAACCGTGTAGCCCGAACAGTTGTCGATCATGAAGATGAATCAGCAAGGTGGGGTAGCGAGCGGCAGTGATCGCCCGAACGCTGGAGTCGATGTCAGCAAACGCCATCTGGAGGTGTGTGTTGGTGAGGACGCCAGGCGCGTAGCGAACGAAGCCGATGGATGGGGCAAGCTGACCGCGATGTTCCAAGCCGCGCAAGTGGATCTGGTGGTGGTGGAGGCCACCGGCGGCTACGAGCGTGGTCTGGTGTGCGCGCTGCAAGGCGCCGGGCTGTCGGTGGCGCGCGTCAATCCACGGCAGGCGCGCGACTTCGCCAAGTCGATGGGCGTGTTGGCCAAGACCGATCAGGTGGACGCGCGAGTGCTGCGCGACTTCGCCAACGTGCTGGCTCGCCACGAGGCGCGGCACAAGCACATCACGCCCATGCTGGAGCCGGCGCGCGAAGTGCTGGCCGAGCTGATGACCCGCAGAAGGCAACTGGTGGACATGCGCGTGGCCGAGCACAACCGGCTCGAGCATGCCGGCAAGCGCTCGGTGGGCAGCATCACCAGCGTGATCAAAATGCTGGACAAACAGATTGCGACGGTCGATCGGCACATCGACGATCACATGGATCACCACTTCGGCTCACAGCGAGAACTGCTGGACAGCGTCAAGGGCGTGGGGCCAGTGACGATCCTGACGTTGACGGCCGCGCTGCCCGAGTTGGGACGCCTGGGACGGCGCCAGATTGCCAAGCTGGTCGGTGTGGCGCCACTGGCCGATGACTCGGGATCACGCCAAGGCAAGAGGCGCACATGGGGTGGACGGGCCGATGTGCGGGCGGTGGTGTACATGGCGGCCATCGTCGCGTTGCGCCACAACCCGGTGATCCGGACCTTCTACGAGCGGCTGGTTGCCGCGGGCAAGCCTAAGAAGGTGGCAATCGTGGCGTGCATGCGCAAGCTGCTCACGATCCTCAATGCGATGCTTCGTGATCAAGCGTTGTGGGATGCCACGCGCCACGTTCAACTTGCACCCAAGGCTTGACAGTGAAGACAGTTGCTAACCCTTCGCTCCAGCCGAGCTACGGCTGGCTTCGCCAGCCTTCGCAGGCGGCTGAACTCAAACGTTAATCCGCATGCGGTCCCGCTTGCTAACCCCTGCGTACCACCTCGTTGCCACGATTTTCGTCATGGGCCAGTCTGGAACAGGGGGGTACGTCGACCAGCAACCTTTTGTCCCTGAGTGAGACCACTGTCATCACGATTCACCATGGCAGCGCCATGCGAAACCGGTACAACATTGCTCGCGCCGCTGGAGGCGCGAAAGGGAGGCAAGATGGCGAATTCGCACGCACCGTACCACCCGATCATCTATGTCCGGGGCTTTGCCGGGACGCAGGGAGAGATCGAGGAGACTGTCGGCGACCCCTACATGGGATTCAACGTCGGCAGCACCAAGGCACGCCAGGTGTGGGACGGGACAATGCGGCGGTACTACTTCGAGTCGCCATTGGTGCGGCTCAAGGACGAATTGGTGTGGCGGCGAGCGGTCGATGGGCTGTCGCCGTCCGACGCGCGGTACGACGATGTCTATGTGAATGGGGAAGACCTGACTGCGCCGCACCCCAACGATGCGACCCGGCCATTGCGGTCCGACACCACGCTTCCCTACCAGTCGATCGCCATCCTGCGGTACTACGACAGCGCGTCCGCCGATTTCGGCGACGGCAAGTCGCACCCGATAGAGGAGTTCGCGCAGCAGCTCAGCGATCTGATACTTCGCCTGCGTACCCAGGTCTGTCGCAAGGGCGGCAGACATCCGATCCGGATCCGCGAGACCGTGGACAACGGTGTCGAAGAGGCGGACTTCAAGGTCTACCTAGTCGCGCATTCGATGGGCGGGTTGGTGTGTCGCGCCTTCCTCCAGAACAAAAAGCTTGGCGACGCGGGCGCCCGCCAGGCGGTGGACAAGGTATTCACGTACGCAACGCCGCACAACGGGATCGACCTGCGCATCGTTCGCAACGTGCCCGGCTGGGGTGCGCTCGGCGAGGCGACCAACTTCAATCGAGACCGCATGGCGTCCTACCTCGGCCTCGCCAAGTCGAGCGAGGATGTTTCGGAGGTCAAGGGCTTCGATCCGGATCGGATCTTCAATCTCGTCGGCACCAACCCGGCGGACTATCTCGTTCTCAAGGGCTTGTCGTCGTGGGCCGTGGGCGACTCGAGCGATGGCCTCGTTCGAATGGAGAATGCGACGACGTTCGGCATGGTCAAGACGAAAGGGCACGCGCAGCGTGTCGAGTCGCCCCGCGCCTACGTGAATCGCAGCCACTCGGGCCACTACGGGATCGTGAACTCCGAAGAGGGCTTCCAGAACCTGACCCGCTTCCTCTTCGGCGGCGTACGCGCGGACGGATTCCTCGACGTGCTCGATGTCTCGCTGCCCGAAGAGGTGCAGGCGGCCTACGACAAGGACAACGACTCGGTCCGCGCTTCCTACCGTTTCGAGGTCGTGGCTTCCTTGCGTGGAAGCCAATGGCAACTGCACCGCCGTGTGGTGCGCGAGAACTCCGCAATCCAGCGCACCTACGACGAGCTCTTCCCGAAGGTGGACGGGAAGCGGGGCCCGAGCACAGCCACCTCGCCGCAGTTGTTCTCGGTCTTCCTGGACCCGGCCAAGAGCCAACGCCTCGACGGAAGTGTCGCGTTCGCCTTCGACGTGGCGGTTCTGGTTCCCGAGTATGAAGTCGACGGTGTCCTCTGGCTCAAGCGGCACTTCGAAGGCAGTTACCTCGTCCGCAAGCTGGTGCTGGTGGAGGCTAAGCCCGACCCGAAAGCCGCTGCCGGATGGCGCCTTGAGTACGGCTTCCAGAGCGAGACCCCGAATACCACGAACACCGTCGCCAACACGGTCCTCGACGGAAGCACCTTGAAGTTCTCCATCCCCATTGAGTCTCCCCCGAACGCCCGGCCGGGCCTCAAGGGACTGCTTCGCATCGAGATGCGTGAGTGGTCCTAGTGTCGTTAGTTCGAAGGTCCAGGCGGGATGACGACCAGCTGTTCTCCCTTGCCGCCGTGCGGGCGCCATGCCGTTCTGACGTCGAATTCCCAGACTACATTGTCGCCTTCATTGAAGGTGCGCTTATCCTTGTCGGAGTGGCGGTAGCCTTGGCAGGTTGGTTGGCAAGCTGAACTCAAGACGTTGGGCGGCATAAGCCACCCGCGCTCAACAACCGCTGCGATGAAGCTGACCTTCGATGTTCGCGTTCTCGATGCCGGAGACGTCGTGTCCCTGCGTGACATGCTGTCCATGTTCGGCAGAGTCTTTGGTGAGCCGGCAATCTATACAGAGCGGCAGCCTGATGATCCATACCTTCGCAGCCTGCTCGCCAGCGACACCATCATCGCGGTGGCGGCTGTCGCTGGTAGCAAGGTCATCGGTGGCATTGCCGCGTACGTCCTTCACAAGTTCGAGCAGGCGCGGTCCGAGTTGTACATCTACGACCTCGCTGTCGAGGAACACAGTCGTCGGCAGGGCGTGGCAACAGCCATGATCAGCGAACTCCAGGACTTGGCAGCTGCCCGCGGCATCTACGTCATCTTCGTGCAAGCAGACCATGGCGACGAACCAGCAATTGCTCTCTACACGAAGCTGGGAGTCCGCGAAGATGTGCTGCACTTTGAGATCCCCCCGCGAAAACGTGCTGCCTAGCCCTTCGTTGCACCCGACGTGCTACGGCTGGCTTCGCCAGCCATCGCGCGCGGGTGAGCTCAAACGTTAGGCCGCACGAAGGCGCCACTGAGCGGTACCCACAGAGCCCGGAGTCCCAAAGATGGCCGTTCCCCTGCTTGAGCAAGTCAGGATCCAAGCGCAGGTGCTGGTACCACTTGTTCGTGCGCTCCAAGCCGAACTCGGCGAAGAGCGCGCCAACGTGCTCGTACGCAAGTCGATCGGCCCGCTGTACCGGCAGTACGGTCAGAAGTGGTGGCAAGCACAGCATTCGGCGGAGGTCACCGAGAGGCTAGGTAACTCCTTCAAATGGTTCGCAGAGGGTGGCGCCCTAGAGTACAAGGTCGTAAAGCAGACGCCCGACGCCTTCGAACTCAACGTCACCCGCTGTCGCTATGCCGAGTTCTTCCAGGCACTGGGCGCTCCCGAACTGGGCTTCCTGCTTACGTGCGACGCCGACTCCTCGTTCGTCGAGGGCTTTGGACCTGAAGTGGAACTCACCCGAACAAAGACAATCATGCAGGGCTCCGATCATTGCGACTTTCGCTACAAGGTCAAGCCGCCGTCGGGGTCGCAGGGTGCGGCCTAGCCCGTCTCTCTGTTGCCTCTCCAAAGCACGTGGCTGCCAGCCTCACCGAGCACTGGTCGTCTCGCGTCGTGGCCGAACTTGAAGATTCGTACGTCAAGAAAAACGTTGGCTTGCACCTCAACCCGTCTACCGATCCATGCCTCGCGCGCTTTTCGTCCTACTTCTGATCGTAGCCAGCCTCAATGTGTTTGCGCGCGAGGTTAAGGTGCCCGTGAGTGGCGGCGGCACCGTCGTACTGTCCGTACCAGACAGTTGGGATGAGGGCATCGATCGTTCTGACCCCAACGCGCCGCCGACAGTCTTACTCGTCCCATCCAAGGGCAAGTCCTTCCACATACTCATGTCGGTTATCTGGCCTAGCACGCCAGGCGTTCCAAACCTGACGCGGGAGGCAGTGCGCGAGCAAGTGCGACGAGCTTCCGATGGGCCGAAGGCGCGGGCGGTTGAGCGTGAGTTGCCCGTTGTTGAGTTTTCGGGACCCACTGGGTTTGGTGCTTACTTCTCCGCCACCGATCGAGCGCCCGAGCCCGATGGGTACAAGTACCTGACGCAAGGCATGTTTGTGATGAGTGAAGCGCGGATCATGTTCACAGTTCTGGTCAACGGTGAGCCCGCACCAGTGCTGCGGCAGGTACTCGAGATCCTCAAGACCATGCGTCGCGAGCCTGCCAAGAGTACAAGGTAATGCTTCGCTCCAGGTGAAGTGCAGGAGGCCCCCAATGACGAAACTGGTTCTGCCTGCGCGGCGCCAGTCGAAGCGGCCTTGCGATCATGGATGGACTGGCCGGCCGCGAGGTTCACCGCTTCCGCGCTTACAGCGAACTCGTAGCACTGGAAGGCACGGCGTCGCGCCTGTCGACAAACTGGAACGCCGAAATCGGCGGCATGGGTGGCGACACCCAGCTCTTTGTGCCGCCGATGCTCCTCGGGCGCATTCACTCCATCGGCAACGCAGACCCTTGGTGAAAAAGGCCCGGCGTTCGTTGGAGTATCCACGGCCAGGATCGGAACGACAATCCGCCAGATCACGAGACGACGGAGTCACGACATGCCGCGGATCTTTGAGAAGCGCACCTACTCGGTCACGGTGGGGCAGATGTCCGAAGTCGTGCGCCTGTATTCGACTCAGGGCTGGCCCGCCTTGGAGGCCGGCGGCTTCGGCAAGAATCTGATCGGCTACTTCATCAGCGATACCGGCGAGTTGCACCAGCTGATTCACCTGTGGCGCTTCGACAGCGACGACGATCGTCGAGCCTTCTGGAAGCGGCTCTACGAGGACGCCGATTTCATGGCGTTCGCCAAGCAGCTGCGCCCGCTCGTGCGCAGCCAAAGCGTGCAGCTGATGCTGGCAGCCCCCTGGGGGCCGCATCCCTGAGCGGGGCCTGCCACCGCAGGTGGTGCACCGGGAGCTGAATCCGTGCTGCCGTATCGCCTGTTCGCTGACGCCGTGCTGCTGGTGCACTTCGGCATCGTCGTGTTCGTCGTCGGAGGCCTGCTGCTCGTGGTGGCCGGCAACCTGCTGCGTTGGCCATGGGTCAACGACGGCTGGTTCCGGCTGGCGCACGTGCTGGCCATCGGGTTCGTGGTGGTGCAGGCCTGGTTGGGCAAGGTGTGCCCGCTCACCACGCTGGAGTCGTGGCTGCGCGCCAAGGCCGGCGCCGCCACCTATCGCCAGAGCTTCATCGAGCATTGGGTGCAGCGCCTGCTCTACTACGAGGCGCCGTTCTGGGTGTTCGCAGTGGTCTACACGGCGTTCGGATTGCTGGTGCTGCTCGCTTGGTGGTACTTTCCACCCCGGTTCGGCAAGTTCAACCGCGAGGCCGGCGCTTAGACCCTGCGGGGCCAGCCGGCCAACCTGGAGGCACGCATGCGCTTGGTCGCCATCTTCGAAGACACGCCCGCCATGCCCGACGTTCGCGCGCGGCTCGAGCCGGCCCACCTAGAGTATCTGCGCGCCAACGTCGGCGAGATCGTGCTGGCTGGCGGGCTGCGCGAGGCGCCCGGTGCCGGCTACGTGGGCGGGCTGTGGATCCTGGAGGTCGCCTCCAAGGAGCGCGCCGTGCAACTGGTGTGCAACGACCCGTTCTATCAAGCGGAGGCTCGCCCGTACAAGCTGCTGGTCTGGGGCAAGGCGCTGCCGGACCTGCAAGCCGTGCTGTGAACGTTCGCAGCCCGGTGTTCCGCCTGGCGCGGATGGCCGGCATCGAGCATCGCATCGAAGTCTCCGCGCGTGCACCCGTTGGCCGCACTGTGTTGCCCAATGTCATGGAGGATTCGACATGAAGCGTCTTCCCGCCAGTCTGTGGCTGCCGGCTGTCTCACTGGGCCTGGTGTTGTGCGTCGGCGCGCTGGCGCAGTCGATGACCAACCACGATCCCGGCAGCCTGGTCGGATTGCAAAACCTGCTGAACCAGGGCTTCGAGGTCAAGGCCGCCGGCACCGGTGGGGCCGGGCAGCCGACGCTCTATCTGCAAAAGGCCGCGCTGCTGTACGCGTGCCCGCTCAACGTGGCGGGCCTGGCCTGCGCGCGCATCGTGTCCAGGTGACTGGCGCGATGCCGCCACCCGAGCACCGAGGGCCGCCGCCGTGAGTGCGCGCCGCGCGCCGTTCACCGTCACGCAGCTGGCGCTGCTCGCCGGCGGCCTGGCTTTGCTGCTGCTGACGGCGGTGTGCGTGCCGTTTGCGTTGTTCGAGCCGTTTCAGGTGTCTGAAGCTCTGGCCCAGGCGCACGCGATTCTCTGGCTCGGATACTTCTCGCCGGTGATGGCGTTTCCGGCGATGGGCCACTGGCTGGACCGCGTGATTCCGCTGGCCAGCGACGACCCGCGAATCGCGCTGATCCCGCACTTCGGCTTGATGTTCGTGCTGTGGAGTTTGGTGTTCTTCATTGCCGCGCTGGCCATTCGTCGGCTGCGCCGGCCGGGTTGAGCGATGGCGACCATTCCATCTGCCATCGCAGGGTTCTGGGCGCGGTTCAAAGTTGCGCTGCCAGCGGTCGATGACGCGCGCTTCTACGAAGCGTTTTATTTCGGCGACCACGAAGAGCTCGCCGATTCGCTGGCCAGTCTGGTGTTGGATGGCCGCAAGCGCGCCACCGCGGGCTTGCTGTGGGCCTTCGAGGTCGAGGGCAAGCCGTTGCCGCGCCCGGGCGACCTGAGCGTGGTCACCCGTTGGTCGGGACAGCCGCTGTGCGTGATCGAAACGCTCGCCGTCGACCTGGTGCCGTTCGATGACGTCACCGCCGAGTTCGCAGCCACCGAAGGCGAGGGCGACGGCTCGCTGGCGTACTGGCGACAGGGGCACGCGGAATACTTCGCACGCGAGTGCGCCCGCATCGGCCGCGTGCCGAGTGGTTCGATGCCGGTCGTCTGCGAACGGTTTGCGGTGGTGTACGCGCCGGGGCGCTCGTCGAGCGAGGTCCCCGTCGCCGGCGCCAGCGAGTGAGTGCAGCATGACCCAGCGCATCTACCTGGCCGACGTTTTTGCCGAGCGGCGTTACGCGGGCAACCCGCTGGCGGTGGTGATCGGCGACCAGGCCCTGCCCGACGACACGATGCAGCGGCTGGCGGCCGAGATCAACTACTCAGAGACGACGTTCGTCGCGCCGCTGCCGCTGGCCGATGGCGGCTATCGCGTGCGCATCTTCACCCCGGCGCGCGAGATCGCGTTCGCCGGCCATCCGATCCTCGGCACGGCGTCGGTGCTGCGGCATCACCTGGCGCTGCCGTTGAGCGCGCCGCTGCGCCTGAACCTGATGGTGGGGCGGGTCAGCGTGACCTTCGAGCGGGCGCCCGATGGCCTGGAGGTGGCCTGGTTCGAGGCGCCGCGGGTGACGCTGGGTGCCACCTGCGAACGCGAGCTGATGGCCGCCGCATTGGGCATCGCGCCGCACGACATCGACACCCGTTCACCGGTGCAACAGGCGGGCGCCGGCACCTCGGCGATGATCGTGCCGCTGAGTGGCCTCGATGCATTACGCCGAAGCATGCTGAATCTCCAGGCATATGCGCCGCTGGCCGCGCAGGGCTTTCCGCCGCTGGTGTATCTGTTCAGCCGCGAGACGCACGATTCGCGCAACGACCTGTGCGCACGTTTCTTCTTCGAGGCGCACGGCGTGCGCGAAGACCCGGCCACCGGCAACGCGGCGGCGTTCCTGGGTGCGTACCTGCTGCAGCACCGCGTGTTGTCCGATGGCGACGTCTCGCTGCGCATCGAGCAGGGACATCAGGTGCGCCGGCCGTCGCTGGTGTTGCTGCGTGCCCGCCGCGACAGCGGCGCGTTGTTCGACATTCACGTCGGCGGCGCTGTGATTCAAACCGTGCGCGGCGAGCTGCTTTGACCGCGCCGGCGCGGCTCGACACTGGGTCGGCGTCACACTGCAGGACAACCACCCCCGGAGCCCCACCATGGTCATCGTGCTCGGCAGCATCGTCGCGCGCCCCGACACCTTTGCCGAGGTGCTGAAGCTGAGCCAGGAGCACGTCACTCGCTCACGTCGCGAGCCGGGCTGTGTGTCGCATGCGGTGCATCAAGACACCGAAGAAACGCGGCGATTGGTGTTCGTGGAAGAGTGGGCCGATCGTGCCGCGTTGGCCGAGCACTTCAAGGTGGCGGAGTCGCGGGCCTTCGTCAAGGCGCTGAGCGCGCTGGTCAGCGAGCCGCCGCGCATCACCGTCTACGATGCCACCCTGGTGCAGGTGTAGCTGCGCACACATGGGACTTCGCGCCACGCTTTCGCAGATGTTTCGTTGGCAGCGCGGCCGCCAGGGCACGGGCTACGACAAGATGCTGCTGCTCACCGCGCCGTGGCCGCTGCCGTTCGACTGCTACCTGATCCGCTACCCCGACGGCTCGGAGATCCCGCCGCACACCGACCCAGTGGATGCAGGTCGACACTACCGGCTCAACCTGATCCTGAAGGCGCCGCGATCGGGCGGCGAGTTCGTCTGCGCGAACCCGATGTTCGAGAGCCAGCGCATCAAGGTGTTCCGGCCCGACGCCTGCGAACACAGCGTCACCCGGGTGGTGGGTGGCAGCCGCTATGTGTTGTCGGTGGGCTGGGTGCTCGGCAAGCGCTGAAGCGTCAGAACTTGGTGTAGCCGCCGTCGATCAGGAACTGCTCGCCGGTGGTGTAGGCCGACGCATCGCTGGCCAGGTACACCGCGATGCCGCCGAAGTCGTCGATCTCGCCCCAGCGCCGCGCCGGGATGCGCGGCAGCACCGCGCTCGGCGAACTTCTCGTTGTTCACCGCGCGCTCGGTCATCTCGGTGACGATCCAGCCCGGCAGGATCGAGTTGACGCGGATGCGATGGCGCGCCAGCTCGACCGCCAGCGCGCGCACATAGGAGGTGACCGCGCCCTTCGACGCGCCGTAGTGGCTGTTGCGCGCCGCGCCTTCGATGGCCGCGGTGCTGGCGGTGGCTACCAGCGAGCCGCCCTGCGCCGCGCTCGACCATGTGGCGCGCGGCGGCGCGGAAGGTGAGGAACACGCCTTCGACGTTGATGCGCTGCACGCGGCGGAACTCCTCCAGCGTCATCTCGAGCATCAGCGTGCCCTTGCTCGCCGACGCCGGCGTTGGCAGAAGCAGGCGTCGACGCGGCCCAGCGCATGCACCGAGGCGGCGAAGGTGGCATCGACCTGCGCCTCGTCGCCGACGTCGCAGACGAAGGCGTGCACACGCGACGCGTCGCCGCATCCTGCGGCCAGCGTGGCCTTGGCGCGTTGCGTCTTGTCCGGGTTGGAGCCCCAGATGGCGACCTTGGCGCCTGCCTGCAGCAACGCACGCGCCATGCCCAGGCCGATGCCGCCGTTGCCGCCGGTGACCACGGCGCCGCGGCCGCTGAGATCGAAGGGGGTGTACATGGCGTTCTCCTCGTCGCGACGAGTATGGCAGCCGGGAACGAGCCAGCGGCTACCGCCAGTGCGGCTGCGTGCGTGCGGTGGTGTCGGGCGGCAGCACGCGCTCGACCAGCGTCGCCAGCCCGGCACCGAGCAGCTGCGCCACTACGAAGCCGGGCACGCTGGACGGCGCAATGCCGGCGAAGGTGTCGCTGAACATGCGGCCGAACGCCGCGGCCGGGTTGGCGAACGACGTCGACGCCGCGAACCAATACGCCGCGCCGATGTACGCAGCGACCATGGCCGCCGTGCGCGACGCCGGCGCGCGCAGCACGACGAGCAGCAGGCCGAACGTGGCCACGCCCTCGGCGATCCACTGGCCCGTTCCCGAGCGCACCCGAGTCGAAAACTGCACGATGCTGAGGTCGAACATGGCGTGGGCCAGCCAGCTGCCGAACATCGCTCCGACGAGTTGTGCGATCACATAGGCCAGGCAAAGCGGCCAAGGCAAGCCGCCGCGCACAGCGACCACCAGAGACACAGCCGGGTTGAAATGGGCGCCGCTGATCGGCGCGAACAGCTCGATGAGGATGTACAGGCCGCCCGCGGTGGCCAGCGCATTGGCCAGCAGCGCGATCGCCGCGTTGCCGGCGGCCAGGCGCTCGCCCATGACGCCCGAGCCGACCACCACCGCGAGCAGCAGCCCGGTGCCGAGCGCTTCTGCCAACAGCTTTTGTGCAGTCGACGCAGGCAGCGGGGCCGTCATGAACTCAGCTCGACCCGATGTCGCTTGACCCGCCGCCGCAGGGCTTGTGCCTCCAGCTTCTGCACGGCAACGCGAGCAGCAACTCGAGGCGTCGCCGCAGCGTGACCAGCGTGTCGAGAAACGCCTGCGCCTGGTCGTCGCCGGCCGCCGCGGCCGGGTCGGGCATGCCCCAGTGGGCGGTGATCGGCTGCCCGGGCCACAGCGGGCACACCTCGCCAGCGGCCTGATCGCACACCGTGAACACGAAGTCCATCTTCGGCGCGCCCGGCGCGGCGAACTCGTCCCAACTCTTGCTGCGCATGCCGTCGGTGGGCACCCGCGCATGGGCAAGCGCCTGCACGGCCATCGAATGCACCGTGCCTTTGGGGTGGCTGCCGGCGGAGTACGCCTTGAAGCGGCCATGCCGACATGGCATTCATCAAGCCCTCGGCGATGATCGAGCGCGCCGAGTTGCCGGTGCAGATGAACAGCACGTTGTAGACCACGGCCGTCAAGCATCCGACGCTTCAGCAGCAAGAGGAGGACGCCTTGACGGCCACGCCGACCGGCTTGCCGCGCGGCGCCGGCGACGCGCAGCACGCGCTGGCCTCCGCCGTGGCGGTGGCCTTCTCGCTGAACACCGGGATGCTGTCGAGCGTGTGGAAGTGCTCCCACGCGATGCCCTGCGGGTCGGTGATCCAGTGCTTTTCGCTGCGCGCGTAGCAGCAGGTGGTTTCGCCTTCGTCGAGCATCGACAGGTCCGCCTGCTGTGCGCGGGCTTTCAGGTGGGCCAGTTCCTCGGCGTTGTCGGTCTGGATGCCGAGGTGGTCGACGCCGGGCTTGCCGCCGCGCGTGGAGATCGCGAAGTTGACGCGCGGATCGTCGAGCATCCACTTGGCGTAGTCGGCCTCGACGCGGGTCGGTTCGGCACCGAACATCTTCGAATAGAAGTGAATGCTGGCCTGCAGGTTGTCGACGTGGGCGTGGACGTGGAATCGCTTCATGGCAGCTCCGGGTTGGCGTTTCGGGTGGATCAGGCGCGGCAACTGGCAGCGTCGACGACGCACGAGGCGCCGGCGCAGCAGTTTTCGGTGAGGTAGCCGAGCAGCTCGTTCATGTGGTCGTAGGCGGCCCGGTAGATGATGTGGCGGCTCGAACGCTCCTGCGTCACCAGGCCGGCGTGGCTCAGCTCCTTGAGGTGGAACGACAGCGTGTTGGTCGGGATGTCCAGCGCCTCGGCCATCGTGCCGGGCGTCAGGCCGGCACGGCCGCTGACCACCAGCGCACGGAACACCTGCAGGCGCACCGGCTGCGCCAGCGCGGCCAACGATCTGACAACGGTATCTGCATCCATAGTTCCAGAATACTAGAAAGATGGAACATGTGCAACCTGCCCCTCAAAGGTGAGCGAAGTGCTCCGGTGGCGCAAGCCTGCCGTTGCGGCCGTCGACGTAGGTGATGGGGATCCGGCCAAGGTCCTCGTCCGACAGGTCCTCGAGGCAGCCCAGATTGACGCCGACCATCTTTCCGACCGGCGTCTCGGTGCCGACACCGAATGCGCGCACGCCACAGTGCCTGCAGAAGTAGTGGAAGTTCTTCTTCGTGTGGAACAGGTACTGTGTCAGCTCGGCCTCGCCGGCCAGCAGGCGAAACTGTTCGGGCTTTGCCACTGCAGGCCAGAAGCGTGTTCTGCTGCAGATCGAGCAGTTGCAACGATACGAGCTTTGAGTGAGGTCGAGATCGGCCTCGAACTTCACCGCGCCACAGTGGCAACTGCCTCGGTAGGTTTTCAGCATCCGTCACCACCTTTCCGGGCGGGCGGCCAGGGTGTCGGCCCACGGCAGCGCGCTCGCGCCCACTGTACCCGTGCGGGCATGGGCAGCTGCACCGCGTGGGCGGTGCAGCCAATGCGAGGTGAGGCGAGGTCGGCGCCGGCGACGGCTCAGCGTCAGCCGGCGGCCAGGAGCGCGGTCAGCGGCTGGCGCCCTGCACGCGGCCGCCGGTGACGCGCTGGATCGTCAGGTCGGTGCCGATCATCAGCGCGACGCCCAGCGCGATGGTCAGCACGAGCATCGGCAGGTCGCTCGGGCGCAGCAGGTCGGGCAGCATCGCCTTGCGGTTGGCGGTGGTGCACATCACCGAGGCCGCGGTCATGCCGGTGTAGTGCATCGTGCACACCGCGGTGGCCATCACCGGCGCGGCCAGCGCGCGGTGCCACGTCTTGTGCGTGTTGACGGCCAGCCACAGCGCCGCGGTGGCGGCGACGATCGCGATCACCGCCGACAGCGCCACGATGTTCCAGTCCCAATCGAAGAAGCCGTAGAAGCGCATCGAGTACATGCCGAGGTAGTGCATCACGGTGACCCCGATGCCGGCCAGCGGCCCGGCCACCAGCAGGCGCCAGGCGCCTTGCCCCGAGGCCACGAAACCCAGCGCGAGCGCCGACACGATCACCGCCGCGACCAGCGACACCATGGTCTCGAGCAGGCGGTAACCGACGCCGAGGTCGACCTTCCAGCGCCAGCATGCCGATGAAGTGCATCGACCAGATGCCCACGCCGCCCAGCGCCACGCCGGCCAGCAGCACGTTGAAGCGGTCGACGCGGCCGGTGTTGGATTGCCGCGCGCGGCTGATGGCCGACAGCGCGGTGAAGGCGCCGATCCCCGACACCACCCACGACAGGATGATCATCGACAGGTCGTACGAAACGGGCAGCAGCACAGGGGTCATCACGAGTCTCCAGGTTGCGCCGCGCTGGCGCACCCGGTCTTGCCCGGGCTGCAGCGAGGTCAGTGCGCCAACTTTAGAGAGTCGGCGCCTGCAGTGGGGGCCCGTGATGCCGGAAGTAAGAACAGAAGCAGTAAGAACCGACGTGCGCATGTCACGAATCAGCACGGAATCGCCGAACACAGGGACGAGGCAGCCGGGCTTGGGCCAACGTGGCATCGGCGCGCGCCGGCGCCAGCTGGGCGCGCAGGCCGCAGCAGCTGTGGCGGCTCGAGCCCGCTCGTCGTGTGCGCGCGCCGCGCGCTTGTCAACCGGCCTGCAGGCCGGTGGCTTCGACGCCTGCGATGCAGATCAGCTCGTCTTCGTCGCCGGTGCCGCCGCTGGCGCCGACCGCGCCGACCACAGCGCCGTCTTGCTTGATCAGCACCGCGCCGGTTTGCGGAATGAACTTGCCTTGCGCGCTGGCCGCGATCGCGTTGAAGAACGCCGGCAGATCCTTGGCGCGCTGCGTCAGCACGCGCGAGGCCGCACCCATGCCGATGGCCGCCCACGCCTTGCCGGAGGCGATGTCCACGCGCAGCATGCTGGCGCCGTCTTGCCGCTGCACGGCCTTGACGTGGCCGGCATCGTCGAGCACCACCACCGCCATCGGCTTGTAGCCGGCCTCGGCGGAGCGCGCCAGTGCGGCGGCGATGATGCGGTTGGCTTGGTCGAGGGTGAGGGGCATGCCGACTCCTGGGTGCGGTGGTGCCGTGATTCTCAACCCTAACGAAAGTGCGCGAGCATGCGCTCCAGCGCCATCGTGAACGGCGACTGCATCATGGGCAACGTCACCAGCATGCCGATCAGGCCCACTGACAGCGTGACTGGAAAGCCGACCGCGAACACGTTGATCTGCGGCGCCACGCGCGAGATGACGCCGAGCACGATGTTGACGAACAGCAGCATGCCCAGAGGGTACAGCTGACGGTCGACCGGAACACATGCCAACGTCCGAGTTGGGGTCGATAGCAGCTACTCAGGCGTGACAGCTATCGGCTGCGGATTCAACCGATCGACGCAACGGTCTGGCTGAACATCTCAGCCGGCGTCTGGAATCCGAGAGTCTTTCTCGGCCTTTCGTTCAATTGTCTCGCCACGGCGTTGAGCTTGGCTTGTGAATAGCTCGAGATGTCGATGCCCTTGGGCAGGTACTGCCTGAGCAGGCCGTTCGTGTTCTCGTTGCTGCCGCGTTGCCAAGGGCTCTGTGGGTCACAGAAGTAGACCTGGATGTCGGTCGCAAGCGTGAATCGCTTGTGGCCGGCCATCTCCTTGCCTCGATCCCACGTCAGCGACTTGTAGAGCTCTTGAGGCAGCTTGCGAGCATTCTTGATCAGCGCAGTGACGACCGTCTGCGTGTCCTTGGCACCCACTTTCACGAGCATTGCGTACCGCGTCTGACGCTCGACCAGGGTTGCGATCTGGCTGTTGTGACTGCCGAACAGCAGGTCTCCCTCCCAGTGACCAGGCACCGCGCGATCCTCGGCGGACGCAGGGCGCTCGCTGATCGACACGGCGCCAACAATCTGCCCGTGGATATCGGTCTTCTGCGTGTGATGCCGAGACCGACGCATGCCGCGCGTGCGTCTCAAATGCTGCAGCAGCTCCTTCTTCAAGGCACCACGCGCTTGAATGAACAGGCTGCGGTAGATGGTCTCGTGTGACACGGACTGGCTCTCGTCGCGCGGATAAGTATGCTTGAGCCATCCGGCGATTTGTTCCGGCGACCACAGCAGCCGAAGCTTGTCGGTCACGATGCGCGCCAAGGCGATGTTCTCGACCAGTTTGCAGTGCTTCGGACGAAGCGCACGATCCCAAGCAGCGCTGTCTGCTTCGCTCGCCCGATAGTCCGATTGACCGCCATTGCGCTTGATCTCGCGGCTGATTGTTGATGGCGCTCGCCCGAGCCGCGCAGCAACCGAACGAATCGATTGGCCTTCCACCATGGCGCGTGAGATCTCCTCTCTCTCGGTCAGCGTCAGCGCCGTGTAGGAGCGGATCCGTGCCGGTGGCCGAATACCGCCCGTCCGGGACAGGATTCCCTGCACCGACGTGTGTGCTCGATTGAACAGCTGAGCAATCTGATGGAGCGTCCAGCCTTCCTTCCATCGCTCCCACATCAATGCCTTCTGAGCGTCCGTGTAGTAGGTTCGTGTCCGGTACTTCATCTGCAACACTCCTTCTGCCTACGCAGTGGTCAGTGTGTTGCGTCGACCAGTTGAATCCACCGCCAGGAGCCGACATTGCCGGAGTGACGCCAAAGCCGACATTCTCGCCATCACGCACCTTGCGCTGCGAGGCGCGCAGAATTCGCACCCGGATTCGCACCCAGGAGTCAGCGCACTTCCCTCGTAAAAGGGGCTGTCTTGGGGATCATGAATATGCAAGTGTGAAGAGAGTGGCTTTGCCTTGATTGGGCGAAGCTGTTCGCCTGACACACGCTCTGCGCCCGCGAGCGCCGCGAATCAGCAGCGCGGAAAATCCAGCAAGCTGCCCTGCGGCGAACAGATGGATGCGCGGCCCAATGGCGTGACATGCACGCGCAACTGTTGACCGTGCGCCAAAGCGAACTCGGCGGCGAAGCCCGCAGCGGCCAGTGTGTCGCGGCCGTCGAAGCTGGCGCTGACGCCGCGGGTCATCGTCACGCCGGCGTAGTCGTCGGCGCGCACGACGTGCAGCGTGCTGTCGGCGATCGGGTTGTGGCAATCGACGTTCGGCACCGGGCTCACGGCCCAGCACCAGGAGTTGCCGGGCCTGAGCGTCACATGCACGAGGCCGGAGCCGCTGCGCAGGCTCTCCAACCGCGCGTTGCCCAGGCCGAGCGCCAGGTCCTGGGCAGCAGCACGCAAGCGAGCGCGCGACATCGCTTCACCGAACGAGGGCAGCGCGATACTCATCAACGCGGCGACGATGGCGATCGCGATGACGCACTCGATCAGCGTGATGCCGCGCGCGGCCCTGCGCGCGACGGCAGTGCGGGCGTCCATCAAGGGTTCCAGCAACGAGCCGAGGGCTCGTAGGCGACCACGCCGTGCGTGACGCGCAACGTCAGCTGCGCGCAACCCGGGTCCTTGGCCTGCTCGCGGTCGGGCAGCGCGGTGGCGCGCGCCTCGAAGTTGTCGGGCCCGTCGGAGAACATCGCGATGCGATAGAGGCCGCGATCGCTGATCTGGGGAATGTCGTCGCCGAGCTGGTTCACGCGCAGCGCGTATTGCCCGTGCTTGGCGATGTAGCGCTGCTGCGCCTGCTGCACGCGCTGCAACGCGCTCACCGCATCACCGCGGCGTGTGCGCTCGAGGTAGCCTTGATACGACGGCAAGGCCAGCGCCATCGTGACGCTGCCCATCACGCAGGCTGCGCACACGTCGATCAGGGTCGATCCGCGCTGTCTCGATGAGGTTTGTGTCATGGCCGCCGCTGTCGCGCAGTAGGCACTGCGCGGTGCTGTCACTCCAGAGAGAGAAGCCGCCTGCGCTTCTGTGTCTGGTCAATGTAGCGTTGCAGTACGCGCTGGGCCTGTGGCTGCACGTGCATGAATTCACAGCCCAACCGCGCACCCCGTGACGGGGTTTGGATCAGCGTGACATGGTGCAACATGAGGTCTGCATCGAAACGTGTGTCGGGGTCGAGCTCGATGCGCACACCGCGGATCTCTAACCCCGCATTCAGGGGGGGTACGTCACCCGGCAGCATCAGCGCGCAACCCCCGATCGACACGTCGAGCACGCGCAAGCCGAGCTGCATGTCGGGTATCGATGGATGGCGCAACAACGCAGTGGGCGTGCCGCGCCCCAGGGTGCGCACGCGAAAGCTGCTGCGGCGCTGGAAGCGATACATCTCGCGCGGCACGTCGGCCTGCAGCGAGCAGATCTTGGCGCCGCGCACCAGCATCGGGTGGCCGATGTCGAACTGCAGCTTCACGGAGTCGAGGTAGGCCACGCAGGTGGCCTCCTCGAGTTCGATCAGTCGCTGCAGCTGCGGGCTGTCGGCGTCGGCGCTGAAGTTGATCGTTGCTGCGCGATGTCGATCGTCCAGATCACCGTCGTCAGGCCGGCGCCATCAGGCCCCGACAGGATCACCGGCAGTCGAGTTGGTTGCCAGTTGCTTGAGCAGCGACGGCAACTAGCCGCAAGGCGGCGTGCACCAGGCGCTCGACGAGCTGGTGCAGGCGATGGCGCGCATTCAATCGGCTTGCCGGCCGCGGCCGCGAGCCGCAACAGCAGGTGACCCGCTTCGCCAAGCTCGCCGACCGCCTGTTCCCCACCGTGCAGGAGGCGATGCTCAACGTCGATCCGCAGATCGTGTTTTGCATCGCGGCCGACCGCAACGGCTACATCGCCTGCCACAACCAGAAGTACAACCACCCGCAGCGCGCGGGCGACGTGGCATGGAACACCGCCAACTGCCGCAACCGGCGCATCTTCAACGACCGCACCGGGCTGGCGTCGGCACGCAACAGCAAGCCTTTCCTGCTGCAGACCTACCGCCGCGACATGGGCGGCGGGCAGTTCGTGCTGCTCAAGGAAGCGGCGGCGCCGATCGTGGTCAATGGCCGCCACTGGGGCGGGCTGCGGCTGGCGTACAAGTTCTGAGCGCGGGCGGCTTCGACCGCTGGCTCAAGCCGCCAGCTCGCGCGACGGCGCCGCGGTTGAATCCAGCGGCTGCGGCTGCGACACGTCGGGCAAGGTGCCTGCCATCGTGCTGGCGCCGGCCTCACGAGCGCCGAGGCTGAACTCGAAGCAGGCGCCGCGGCCGAGGTCGCCGATGGCGCGGATCGCGCCGCCGTGGCGCTGGATGACGCGTTGCACGATCGTCAGGCCGATGCCGGTGCCTTGATAGTCGCTCTCGTCGTGCAGGCGATGGAACGGCTGGAACAACCGTGATGCCTGGGCCGCGTCGAAGCCGGCGCCGTTGTCGCGCACCTGGTAGATCAGCTGGCCGTCGCCGCCCAGCACGCTGCACAGCGCCACCACCGGCTCGGGCGTGCGGCGCGTGAACTTGGCGGCGTTGCCGAGCAGGTTGGCCAGCACGATGCGCATCTGCGTTTCGCTGGCCCAGCCATGCAGGCCGGGTTCGATCTGCCACAGCACGGGCGCCGCGCGTTCCACCGCGGGCAAGGTGGCGATCACCTCCTCGGCGAGGTGGCTCAAGTCGACGTTGCTGCGCTCGATGGCCTCGCTGGAGCTGCGCGCCAACGCGAGCAGCGCTTCGAGCGTGGTGAGCATCTCCTGCGCGGCACGCACCTGCAGGTCGAGCAGCTCGCTGGTTTCGCCGCGTTGCTGCTCGCCCAGGCGGCGGCGCAGCAACTCGGCCAGGCCCTGCACGTGGCCGATCGGCGTGCGCAACTCGTGCGCCAGGTGGCGCGCGAAGGCCTCGAGGTCGCGGTTGGCCAGCTCCAGCTCGCGCGTGCGCGCGGCCACGGCCGATTGCAGCTGGCGGTTGTGCACGATCAACATCTGCTCGGCTTTCTTGCGCAGCGTGATGTCGCGGCCGACGCCGTGGTAGCCGAGGAAGCGCCCGTCGTCGTCGAAGCGCGGTGCGCCGCTGACCGACACCCAGATCGGCGTGCCGTCGCCGCGCGCGATGTGGAACTCCAGCGCATGGAAGGGCCGCCCGGCATCGAGGTCGCTGCGATGCGCCCGCCACTGCGCCTCGGTCAGCGCATGGGGATACAGCTCCCAGCGCGTGCGGCCTTCGGAGCTGACGGCCAAGTCACCCAGGCGACGGCGCAGCTCTTCGTCGGGGCGGACGAAGCGGTGCGCGGGGTCGGTGGCCCAGTACCAGTCGGCCGACAGGCCGGCCAGCACCGCGTAGCGTTGTTCGCTCGCCTGCAGCCGGCGAAACGACTCCTTGTGCACGGTGATGTCGTGGCCGACGCCTTCGAAGCCCGCGAAGCGGCCATCGCGGTGGTGGCGCGGGCGGCCGGTGAGCGACACCCAGCCCCGCGCGTGCCCGGCCAGACCGTCGACCTCGAGCTCGAGGTCGCGAAAGCCTTCCTGCCGCTCGAGCATCTGGTTGAACGCCGGCCAACCCCCGGCGGGCGGATGCACGAACGCCAGCTCGTCGTGGCGGCGTCCCAGCAGGTCGCCCAGCGCGCGACCAGCCGGCTTGACCATCGGCGCCTCGGCCGACAACGACGACAGGCGATGCCGCTCGTCGGTTTCCCAGTACCACTCGTGCGACAACTCGACGCGCGCCTGCCAGCGGCGCTCGGACTCGCCCATCACGCCCTCGACCTGATCGGCCAGGTCGCCGAAGGCCGATGGCTCGGCCGGCGGCATGTCGCGCATGCGTTCGACCGCCGAGCGCCAGGCGCCACGTTGCAGCTCGCGCGCGGTGCGGCGCAGCGTGTCGGCAGCCAGGCGGCGCGCACGCCATTGCACCAGCACCAGCGCGACCAGCGCGCCGAACGACAGCGCCGCCGGGAACAGCACGATCAGCAGTTGCGTCTGCACACGCTCGGCCGGCGTGGTGCCCGCCAGCAGCGGCACCAGCGCCGCCAGCGCCACCGCTGCCGCCGCCCCGGCGACCAGCGACAGCACCAGCGTGAACTGCTTGAGTCGAAGCGCGGTCGAGCGCCGCACCGAATCGGCCGGCGAGGTCTGCGGCCACGGCATCGTCTCGGCGGTCGACGGCGTGTGGGTGGAGCGGGGAGGGTGCGACGAACGCGGAGGGCGGGACGAGCGCTGACGGGCGCGAGGGGAAGCGAGTGGGTCTGCTCTCTGAGGCCACCACGTGTCCTGGTCTTGCCATGGGGACGGCTGACGCCAACGCCGCTCCGTCCCTCTGTTGTGATATGCATATGTTTGCACATGCACGTAGCGACGGCAATCGAGCGTTGTCCCGATGTCGATGCCGGCGTCGCGCGGGCACCTCAGGCGCCTGCCAGCACCCAGGTGCTGGCGCTCTTCCAGCTCTCAGGCTTCGATCGAAGCGCGGCTGCGGCGAGGGTGCTGGGCGCCGCTTGGCGAGTACAGCGCCGATCCGTGCCCCGGCATCAGCACATCGATCGCACGGTCCAGCGCGGCAGTGGCGCGTGCCAGCGCGTCGCGCTGCGCCGCGACCTGGGCGCTGGCCAGGCCGAGCCGGCGCCGCAACGGCAACGGCGGGCCGCCGCGACGGGCGGCTTGCATGAAACGTTCGACGGCCAGCGACAAGGCCTTTTGCAGTTCGCCGGCGTGCAGCTCGATGCAGGGCATGTCGCGCGCGCTCAGGGCCGACTGCAGATTCGTCGAGGTGCTTCTCCACGCGTTGCACGCCTCGAGCTCCACGCTCGAAACGCCGGCGGCCACGCCGGGCGTGGACGCTTCGCTGCGCACGGCCGCGTGGCCCATGGCTTGTTACTCGGTGCCGCGATCGAGCATGTCGCGCGCGTTGGCGAGCAAGCGGTCGGCGATGACCTGCGCGTCGATCTGGTAGTGGCCGTCGCGGATGGCGCGGGTCAGGCGCTCGACCTTTTGAGCATCGAACGAGCCATCGGCCAGGCCGTTGGCGATCACGCTGGCGGCGGCGGACAACTCCACCTTGGCGCTGGGCTCGGGGCTCGACGACGCCGTGGCAGCGCCCCCTGCGGCGGGCTTGCGGTCGGCACCGGCGGGCGCCGGTGCGGGTTTGTTTTCGAGCGGACCGATCTTCATCATGGACTCCAGTGTGCGTTCAACGCACCGCTGTGATGAGGTTGGTATCGGAAGGCGCGCCGCCGACTTTGGCCTGGCTGCGCTGTTTCCTGCCTCGACCCGCGATCCTGGGGGATCTAGGCGTGTCGAAACGCAGCTGCCGCGATGGCGGGCTCCCCTACAGCGTGCAGTTCACGGCCGGTGGCGCCGGCACCACCTACACCGTGCTGCGCAACGGCGCGGCCACCACACTGACCAATGTGCCGTATGTCTCGGGCCAGGCGGTCCAGATCGACGGCATGGCATTCACGGTCACCGGGATGCCGGCCAATGGGGACAACTTCACGATCGCGCCGTCGACGCCGGACCTCTCGCTGTTCGACGTGCTCGATTCGGCAGTCGTCGCGCTGAACAACGCCAGCCTCGGCGCCGGAGCGCTCAGCCAGACGGTGGCCGACGGCCTGCGCGACATCGATGCCGCGGCGATGCAACTCGGCGGCGCACGCGCCGATGCAGGCATGTGGCTGCAACGACTCGATAACGTGCAATCTCGCATCAGCGGCCAGAAATTGCTTGCTCAAACCGAACAATCGAATGCCGAAGACCTGGACATGGTGCACGCCATTTCGGACTTCCAGCTCAAGCAAACGGGCTACGATGCCGCGCTGCGGGCCTATTCGTCGATGCAGCGCCTGTCCCTGTTCAACTATTTCGGCTCATGATGCCCGTCCCCACGAACGTGTTGCCTGCTGCCCGCCAACGGCGCGCCGGTCGCCCCGGGAACGGCGCCGTGCCGGCGGCACGATGAGCGAACAGCCCGTGTTGGGCCAGGTGGTGCTCGGCTACTCGCCGATGGTCGATCGCCATCGTGCGATCACTGCCGCGCGCCTGACTGTTTTTCCGAGCCGCCCCGATGCCAAGCCCGACGCGTCGGCGTTGCTCGAGGCAGTGGCCGAGGTGTGGCCCGCCGATGGCGGCCGCGTGTCGCTCAACGTGGCCAGCGAGACCGCGCTGCAGGATCTCGTGCGTTTCAAGCCGGCGCCCAACGTGATGGTCGAGATACCGGCCTTCATGGCCTGCGACGTGGCCAACACCGAGGCGCTGCGGGCGATGCACGCGCACGGCAGCACGCTGCTGATCAAGGGCCGGCCGCTGCAACCGCTGCCGCGCGAGGTGCTGCCGTGCTTCGCCTACTCGATCATCGACCTGGCCGACGAGCGCCGCGACGGCTCGCCGCCGCCCAGGCGGGGTGACACGCACGATTCCGCACATCCAGTCGGGCGTGCGCACGCTGGTCGAGATGGAGCAGTCGTTCCAGCGCGGCGCGATCGCCGTGCTCGGCTGGCCGATCGACGACGTGGCGGCCAGCAACGGCAAGAAGGTGGCAAGAGCGGGCCGCGGCCCGAGCTGCAGTTCATCGTCGAGCTGATCAACCGCGTCGACCGCGAAGAGCCCGCCGATCGCCTGGAGGCGGTGCTCAAGACCGACCCCACGCTCGCGTTCCGGCTGATGCGCTACATCAACTCGCCGGCATTCGGCGTGAGCGTCGAGATCAACTCGTTCCGCCACGCCATCATGGTGCTCGGCTACAACCGGCTCAAGCGCTGGCTGGCGTTGCTGCTGGCCTCGGCGAGCAAGGATCCCAACGTCAAGCCGGTGATGTATGCCGCGGTGCGCCGCGGACTGCTGATGGAAGAACTCGGCCGCCAGGGCACGACCTCCGACCAGCGCAGCGAGATGTTCATCTGCGGCGCCTTTTCGCTGCTCGACCGCCTGATGGGCCAGCCGCTGTCCGAACTGTTGCGCTCGCTCCCGGTACCCGAAGCCGTGCGCGCAGCACTGGTCGGCCAGTCGGGGCCGTATCACGCACAGCTCGAATTGGTGCGTGCGGTGGAGGCGGAGTCGGTGTTCGACATCCGCGCCGCCGCCGAGGCCACGATGCTCGGGCTGCCGGAGGTCAACCGCGCGGTGTTGCGCGCGCTGGCCGGCGCGCGGCAGCTCGATTGAAGTTTTCAACCATCACGCCGCTTGTCCCAGCCATGAGTTTCAGCGTCAATGCGTCCGATCCGTCCAGCGTGCTCGATGCGGCCGCGTTGGCGCGGCTTGCCGAGCTCGATCCCCAGGGCAGCGCAGGGCTGGTGCAGCGGGTGCTGACCACCTATGCCAGGGCGCTGGAGCGTTCGCGCCAGGAGCTGCTGCTGCTGCGCCAGCCGCATGCAGCACGAGCCGTTGCGCCACCTGGCGCACACGCTGAAGTCGTCGTCGGCGAGCGTCGGCGCGCTGGCGCTGTCGGCGCTGTGCGCGCAAGTCGAACACAATGTACGCTCGCAAGCAATCGGGCGACATCGGCAAGCTGCTCGATGCCATGCAGGCCGAAATGCAACGTGTGGCCAGTGCCGTCCAGACCATGCTGCGCACGTAGTCACGCTGTTTTTCGATCATGCTGTCCATCGACCCTCTCGGCTCCGACCCGTCGTACCGGCCGAAGCTGCTGCTGGTCGATGACGACGAAGTCAGCCTGATGCTGATCGCAGTGGCGCTGCGCGAGCGCGGCTTCGACGTGGTCGAGGCCGGCAGCGGCGACCGCGCGCTGCAGTTGCTCACCGAGCGGCCCACCGATGCAGTCGTGCTCGACGCGATGATGCCCGGGCTCGACGGCTTCGAGACCTGCCGCACGCTGCGCAAGATGACTGGCCACGAGCACGTGCCGGTGCTGATGCTCACCGGCCTGGACGACAACGCGTCGATCACGCGCGCCTTCGAGGCCGGCGCCACCGATTTCTTCGTCAAGTCGCACCAGTGGAGCCTGCTGGCGGGCCGCCTGCACTACCTGCTGCGCGCCTCGCAGACCCGCATGGAGCTCGAGCGCAGCAAGGCCAAGCTCGCACGTGCGCAAGACCTGGCGCGCATGGGCAGCTTCGATTGGCGTCGTGCGAGCGCCGAGCAGCCCGGCAACTTCGTGTTGTCGCCCGAGGGGCTGCGCGTGTTCGGCCTGCCGCCGCAACACGCGCTGTCGATGCATCAGTTGCTGCGCATGGTGTCCGAGGGCGAGCGCCACGGCGTGGTGCGCATGCTGCACGAGGTGCTGCGCACGAGCACCGTGCTGGCCACCGACGTGCCGGTCACCGTGGTCGACGGCCGCCAGCGCATCGTGCACGTGGAGGCCGAGCCGGAGTTCAACGAATCGGGTTACTGCGTCGGCTACACCGGCATCGTGCAGGACGTCACCGACCGCCGCGCAGCCGAAGACCGCATCCGCCATCTGGCCAACTTCGACGCGCTGACCGGCCTGCCCAACCGGCGCCAACTGATGTGGCGCGCCGAGCGTTCGCTCGATGCGGCGCGCCGCAGCGGCCACCAGGTGGCGCTGCTGATGATCGACATCGACCGCTTCAAGGTCATCAACGACACCTTGGGCCACGCGGCGGGCGATGACCTGCTGGTCGAGGTGGCGCGGCGCCTGCGCGCCTGCGTGCGCCATTCCGACCAGGTGATGGAGGGCGCGCTCGAATCGCAGGGCGCGCGCTCGCACCGCTCGCTCGAAGCGGTGGGGCGCCTGGGCGGCGACGAGTTCGTCGCGCTGCTGCCCGAGGTCGGCGGCGAAGGCGATGCCGAGCGCGTCGCGCAGCGTGTGCTCGACGCCACCCGCGAGCCGATCTTCGTCGGCGGCCAGGAGTGCTTCGTCACCGCCAGCGTGGGCATCGCGCTGTACCCGCGCGACGGCGCCACCGTGGCCGACCTGATGCGCAACTCCGACGTCGCGATGTATTCGGTGAAGTCGGGCGGGCGCAACGCGCAGGCGCTGTACACGCCGCACCTGTCGGGGCGCGGCCGCGAAAAGCTCGAGCTCGAGAGTGCACTGCACAAGGCGATCGAACGCGACGAACTGGTGCTGCACTATCAACCGAAGATCGACGTGCGTGCCGCGCGCATGGTCGGCGTCGAGGCGCTGATGCGCTGGAACCGCAACGGCACGCTGGTGCCGCCGGGCGACTTCATTCCGCTGGCCGAGGAAACCGGGCTCATCGTGCCGCTGTCGGAGTGGGCGGTGCGCGAGGCGGCGCGCCAGGCCAGGGCCTGGCTGCTCAGCTTCGGCTTCGCCGATTCGGTGGCGGTCAACCTGCCCAGCCGTCTGTTCGAGCGCTCGGACCTGGTGGAGCACATCCACCAGGCGGCGTCGACCTACGGCGTGCCGCATCGCTCGATCCAGCTCGAGATCACCGAAAACGCCTTGATGCGCGACCTGCAGAACGTGATCCCGTCGCTGCATCGGCTCAATGAGATCGGCGTCGAGATCTCGATCGACGACTTCGGCACCGGCTATTCGTCGCTGGCCTACCTGACGCAGCTGCCGATCTCGGAACTCAAGATCGACCGCGTCTTCGTGCGCGACCTCGGCATCACGCCGCAGAGCTCGGCGGTGGTCACCGCCATCATCGCGCTGGCGCGGTCGCTGGGCCTGCGCGTGGTCGCCGAGGGCGTGGAGAACCTGCGCCAGATGGAAGTGCTGCACCGCCTGGGCTGCGGCGTGATGCAAGGCTTTCTGTTCAGCCGGGCGATCCCGCCGGATGACCTGGAGGCGTGGCTGAAGAGCACCATCCTGCCCAGGCGCGCGCCCTGGATCGGGCAGGCGGGTGCGCTCGAAGCCGGCCGACGACACACGTGCGCAGACACTGGGTCGCTGACACCGCGCATTGAGGCGATTGTGAGCGCGACCGCACCGACTCCCGTCGCCACGCCCGCGCAGATCGCCAAGGGCGCGCTGCGCCGGCTGGCCAGCCAGCAACTGGAGCCGACCCCCGAGCACTTCGCGCGCGCGTATGCGCAGGAGGCCGGGCAGCCGGTGGCCGAGCCCGGTGTTCCGGCACGAGGGCCGCGAGGTGTTCGTCACCTTTTCGGCCGGCGTCACCGCGTTGCGCACCGGCGAAGCGCTCGATGCGGCGCTCGAGCGTGCCGATCGTGCGCTGTACGAGGCCAAGCGCACCGGGAAAAACCGCACCTGCGCTGCCTGAGACGGCGCGCTCGACGGCGGTGGCATAGTCGCGCCCCATGCGACTGCCCAACCTGCTGGCCACACCGCGCGGACGCCTGGCGGCGTTTTTCTTCCTCTACATCACCGAAGGCATCCCGCTCGGCTTTGCCGCCACCGCGGTGGCCACGCAGATTGCGCCGCCAGGACGTGGGGCCGGCCGAGATCGGCGCCTTCGTCGGCTCGTTCTATCTGCCGTGGGCGTTCAAGTGGGCATTCGGCCCCTTCATCGACGTGTTCGCGTCCGAGCGCCTGGGGCGCCGGCGCGGCTGGATCATCGTCACGCAGGTGCTGATGGCGCTGACGCTGATGTCGCACCGTGCTGCTGAAGCTGCCCGAGCAGCTGATGCTGTTCACGATCATCCTGCTGGTGCACAACAGCTTCGGCGCGATGCAGGACGTGGCGATCGATGCGCTGGCGGTCAACTCGCTGGGCGAACACGAACGCGGCCTGGCCAACGGCCTGATGTTCGCCGGCGCGGCGATCGGCCAGGCGATCGGCGGCGCCGGCGTGCTGTTCCTGTCGGCGTACACGGGCTTCCAGCCGACGTTCTTCTTCGTCGCCGGCTGCATCCTGGCGGTGACGCTGTTCGTCGTGCTGCCGATGCGCGAGGCGCCGTCAGTGGCCCGCGCGGTGGCCGCCGGCGTGTCGCGCTGGGCCACGCGGCAGGCGAGATGCGTGACTTCGCGGTCGAGTCGTTCCGCTCGTTCCTCGGCACGCGCGGCGCCTACCTCGGGCTGGCGTTCGCGCTGCTGCCGCCGGGCGCGATGTGCCTGGGCCTGGCGCTGCAATCGAACCTGGCGGTCGAGCTCGGGCTCGACGACAACCAGGTGGCCCAGCTCAACCTGTGGTCGGGCATCGTCGCAGGCGGGGTTCATGGTGATCGGCGGCTTGCTTGTCCGACCGCTTCGGCCGTCGCCGCATGCTGGCGCTGTACATCGCGCTGATGAGCGTGCCGGTGCTGTACCTGATGTCGGTGCTGCAGCAGCACGGCTGGGTGATGCCGCGAAGCGCCGCCAACCGCACGGTGGCGCCGGCGGTCTTGATCACCGCGTTGTGGGTTGCGACGCTGACCTACGGCGTGGCGCTCGGCCTGATGTACGGCACCCGCTCGGCGATCTTCATGGACGTCACCAACCCGGCGGTGGCGGCGACGCAGTTCACCGCCTACATGGCGCTGCTGAACCTGTCGATCGCCTACTCGGCCAACTGGCAGGGCATCGCGATCGAGGCGCTCGGTTATCCGACCACGATGCTGATCGACGCGACCTTCGGCCTGGCGTGCCTGCTGGTGCTGCCGTGGATCCGCACCGTGCGCGGCAACGCGCCCGACGGCGGCGCACCGCTGCGTGCGCGCATCAGCGCGGTGGTGCTCGGGCTGGCGTGCATCGCGTGGGTGCCGTATCGCCTGGGGCAGGGCGCGCTGGGCGCCGCCGCGCCGATCTTCGAGACGGTGTTCACCGTGGTGTTCGTCGCGTCGGCGCTGTTCCTGCTGGCCGGTGCGGCGGTGCTGACGCAGGCCTCGCGCGCGCTGGTGCGCGCCGGCGCCTGGATGGCGCTGTTGCTGCTGCTGATGTACGCGCGCCGCTGGGCCGGCCAGCTCGGCACGCCGCTGGCCGACTATGCGGGTTGGCTGATCCTCGCGGTGCCCGTGCTCGCCGGCCTGCTGCTGCTCGCGTTGGCCGCGCAGGCGTGGCGCGAGTTGAACGGCGCAACCGCGCCAGCGGCAGGCGGCCCCGCGCTGCCTCAGACCAGCGCTTCGATCAAGTAGGGCCCGCGGCTCGCGAAGCCGCGCTGCACCTCGCGCACGAACTGCTCCGGCGTCTGCACGCTCGCCGCCGGCACGCCGTGGCCGCGCGCGATCGACACCCAGTCGAGCGCCGGACGGTCGAGCGTCAGCATATGGGTGGCCTTGGGGCCGCTGACCTGCGCGCCGACGCCCTTCAGCTCGCCCTGCAGGATGCGGTAGGCACGGTTGGCGAACACGATCACCACCACCGGCAGCGACTCGCGCGCGATGCTCCACAGCGCCTGCACGGTGTACATCGCGCTGCCGTCGCCTTCGAGTGCCAGCACCGGGCGACCCGGCGCGCCGATCGCCGCGCCCAGTGCGGCCGGCAGGCCGAAGCCGATGGCGCCGCCCATCACCACCAGCCAGTCGTGCGGCGCCGCGGCGGCGAAGCGGTTGCCGAATGCGCGCCCCGAGGTCACGGCCTCGTCGACCACGACGGTCTGCTCGGGCAACAGCGAGACCAAGGCGTGGCCGATCAATTCGGCGTCGAGCGTGGCGGCGGCGCGCAGAGCGTCGATCGCCACCGGTGCGGCAGTGGCCGTCGCGGCGGCGGGTGTCGCGCCCAGCTCGTCGCACAACGCTTGCAGCGCAGCCGGTACGTCGTCGCGCGCGTCGGCCAGCACGAGCAGCACTGCAGCCCGGTGGCTTGAGCTCGAGTCGGCTTGCCGGGGTAGGCGAAGAACGAGATCGGCTCGCTGGCGCCGGCCAGCACCAGGCATTCGGCGCCCCTGAGCTTGTCGACCGCCGCGTCCACCGCATACGGCAGCCGCTCGATGCGCGTGCGGCCGCGGCCGCCTGGCGTGCGCGGGCTGTAGAACTCGGCCATCACGCGGCAGCCGGTCTTGCGCGCGATCGCGGCGGCCAGCGCAGCGGCGCGTTCGTCGACGCCGCCTGCACCCACCAGCAGCAACGCACGTTCGCCGAGCGTCTGCAGCGCCTTGGCGGCACCGCGCACCGCGTCGGCATCGGGCGCGCGCAACGGCTCGCGCGACGGCGCCTGTGCCGGCTCGCCGCCGGCGTCCCCACGCGGTGTCGGCCGGCAGCACCAGCGTCGCGATGCGGCCCAGTGCACCGTCGCGCGTGGCGGCGATGGCCTGTGCGCCGTCGCTGGCCACGTCGCGTGCACTGGCCGACGTCTTGACCCAGTGCGACACCGGCCGCGCGATGCCTTCGATGTCGCTCTTCAGCGGCGACTCGAAGCGCACATGGTGGCGCGCATGGTCACCGACGATGTTGACGATGCCCGAGCGCGCCTTCTTGCGCGTTGTGCAGGTTGGCCAAGCCGTTGCCGAGGCCGGGGCCGAGGTGCAGCAGCGTCGCCGCGGGCTTGCCCGCCATGCGGTAGTAGCCGTCGGCCGCGCCGGTGACCACGCCCTCGAACAGACCGAGCACGCAACGCGGCCCCTCGATGCGATCGAGCGCGGCCACGAAGTGCATCTCCGACGTACCGGGGTTCGTGAAGCACAACTCGACGCCGTTGGCGGCGAGCGTGGCGACCAGGGATTCGGCGCCGTTCATGCCTGCAACCTCGCTTCGGTGGCCGGCCTGCGCTGCGCAAGCCGTGGCCAATGCTAAGCGAGTCTTCTTGCAGGCGCCTCGCTGCGAGATGCGGTCAGACGCTCGCCGCGCTCGCCGCATCGCTGTATTCGTCGATCTGGTCGAAGTTCAGGTAGCGGTAGACCTTGGCCGCATCGGCGTTGATCACGCCCATGTCGGCGTGGTACTCGGCCACCGTCGGCAGGCGGCCGAGCTTGGAGGCGATCGCCGCCAGCTCGGCCGATGCGAGGTAGACGTTGGTGTTCTTGCCCAGCCGGTTGGGGAAGTTGCGCGTGCTGGTGGAGACCACGGTCGCGCCCTCGCGCACCTGCGCCTGGTTGCCCATGCACAGGCTGCAGCCCGGCATCTCGGTGCGCGCGCCGGCGGCGCCGAACACGCCGTAGTGGCCTTCCTTGGTGAGTTCGGCCGCGTCCATCTTGGTGGGCGGCGCCACCCACAGCTTGACCGGGATGTCGCGCTTGCCCTCGAGCAGCTTGCTGGCGGCGCGGAAGTGCCCGATGTTGGTCATGCACGAGCCGATGAACACCTCGTCGATGGTGGCGCCGGCCACTTGACTGAGCAGCTTGGCGTCGTCGGGGTCGTTGGGGCAGCACAGCACCGGCTCGGTGAGCTGGTCCAGGTCGATCTCGATCACCGCCGCGTATTCGGCATCGCGGTCGGCCTCGAGCAGCTGCGGCTTGGCCAGCCACGCCTGCACCGACTGAATGCGGCGCTCGAGCGTGCGGCGGTCGGCGTAGCCGTCGGCGATCATGTGCTTCATCAGCGCGACGTTGCTCGTCAGGTACTCGATGATCGGCTCCGCATTGAGCTTGACCGTGCAGCCGGCTGCCGAGCGCTCGGCGCTGGCGTCGCTCAACTCGAACGCCTGCTCGACCTTCAGGTCCGGCAGGCCCTCGATCTCGAGGATGCGGCCGGAGAAGATGTTCTTCTTGCCTTGCTTGGCGACCGTCAGCAGCCCCTGCTGAATCGCCGCATGCGGGATCGCGTGCACCAGGTCGCGCAGCGTGACGCCGGGCTGCATCTGGCCCTTGAAGCGCACCAGCACCGACTCGGGCATGTCCAGCGGCATCACGCCGGTGGCGGCGGCGAACGCCACCAGCCCCGAGCCGGCGGGGAAGCTGATGCCGATCGGGAAGCGCGTGTGCGAGTCGGCGCCGGTGCCGCAGGTGTCGGGCAGCAGCAGGCGGTTCAGCCACGAGTGGATCACGCCGTCGCCGACGCGCAGCGACACGCCGCCGCGGTTGCTGATGAACGCCGGCAGCTCGCGGTGCGTCTTCACGTCCACCGGCTTCGGATAGGCCGCGGTGTGGCAGAAGCTCTGCATCACCAGGTCGGCGCTGAAGCCCAGGCAGGCGAGGTCTTTCAGCTCGTCGCGCGTCATCGGGCCGGTGGTGTCCTGCGAGCCGACGGTGGTCATCTTCGGCTCGCAGTAGGTGCCCGGGCGCACGCCCTGGCCTTCGGGCAGGCCGCAGGCGCGGCCGACCATCTTCTGCGCCAGCGTGTAGCCGCGGCCATTGTCTTTGGGGGCCTGCGGCAGGCGGAACGCGGTCGAGGGACTCAGGCCGAGGAACTCGCGCGCCTTGGCCGTCAGCGAGCGGCCGATGATCAGGTTGATGCGGCCGCCGGCGCGCACCTCGTCGAGCAGCACGTCGCTCTTCAGCTTGAACTCGGCGACCGTGGCGCCGTTCTTGATGATCTTGCCGTCGTAGGGCAGCACGTCGATCACGTCGCCCATCTCGAGCTGGGAGACGTCGACCTCGATCGGCAGCGCGCCGGAGTCTTCCTGCGTGTTGAAGAAGATCGGCGCGATCTTGCCGCCCAGCGTGACGCCGCCGAAACGCTTGTTGGGCACGAACGGGATGTCTTGCCCGGTGGCCCAGATCACGCTGTTGGTGGCGCTCTTGCGTGAGCTGCCGGTGCCGACCACGTCGCCGACGTAGGCGACGAGGTGGCCCTTCTTCTTCAGGTCCTCGATGAAGTGGATCGGGCCGCGCTTGCCGTCTTCCTCGGGCTTGAACGCGGCGCCGGCGCGCGTGTTCTTCAGCATCGCCAGGTAGTGCAGCGGGATGTCGGGCCGGCTCCAGGCGTCGGGCGCGGGCGACAGGTCGTCGGTGTTGGTCTCGCCGGGCACCTTGAACACGGTGACGGTGATTCGGCTGGCCACCTCCGGGCGCGACGTGAACCACTCGGCGTCGGCCCAGGACTGGATCACCTCCTGCGCGTGGGCATTGCCGGCCTTGGCCTTGTCCGCCACGTCGTGGAAGAAGTCGAACATCAGCAGGGTCTTCTTCAGGCCCGCCGCGGCCGTGCCAGCGACCTCGGCGTCGTCGAGCAGGTCGATCAGCGGCTTGACGTTGTAGCCGCCGACCATCGTGCCGAGCAGCTCGGTGGCCAGAGCCTTCGACACAACGCCACCGCGAGGTCGCCGTGCGCCACCGCGGCCAGGAACGAGGCCTTCACCTTGGCCGCATCGTCGACGCCGGGCGGCACGCGATGCGTCAGCAGCTCGAGCAGGAACGCCGCTTCACCGCTGGGCGGCTGCTTGATCAGCTCGATCAGTTCGGCGGTCTGCTTGGCATCGAGCGGCAGCGGCGGGATGCCGAGCGCGGCGCGCTCGGCGGCATGTTGGCGGTAGGCGGTGAGCATCGCGTGCAACTCCGGCGGTCGGGGTGTGGATGCCGCGATTCTAAGTCTTATATAAGACTTGGCCAAGGCTCGGGTGAGCGACCGGCGTTGCAGTTGTCATGCCGGGCCGTTGCCAGGAGAACAAAAAAGCCCGCCATCGCGGCGGGCTTCGTGACCGATCGTTCGCGTGTGCCCGCGAACGTCGCGCCTGGCGGCTTCAGGTGTTGTCACGCATCCACTGTTTGGCCCACTTGTCGGAGCGTTGCTGTTCGCGCGCGCCGGCGCTCATGGTCCAAACGAGGGCGCCGGTGGCAAGGCCGAGCGGCACGATGGCAAGAAACAGGTTGATCATGTTCAGAGGGGTTGGGTTGAAACGCAGGGTATGAAAAGCGGCGCATCTGATGATGCTGCGGTGCAGCATACCAGAGGGAGTGCCCAACGGCGGCTAATCCGACCTGAGCGAGGCATCTAAATTCGCTGCCACAAAGAAAGAGCCCCGCTGTGCTGCGGGGCTCTCGACCCGGTGTGCTCGCTCTCAGGCGCGCTGTTTCGGGTGCACGCAGTTGTCGACCATGCGCTGGCCGATCTTGCTGTTCATCAGCATCGACTTGTTGGCGATCTGCAGCCACATCATGCCGTTCTTCTTGTCCTCGAGGCGGACGGCGCCGGTGGTCGTCGACTCAGGGGCCATCAGGTACGACTTGCCCTTGTATTCGACGTTGAACCAACCCTTCTGGTTGGGCACCGCGGCGACGTTGACCGACTGGTCGAACTCGCACTGCGACTGGCCGAGGAACACACGATCGGCGGTGCTGCAGCTGATCGCTCGACAACGTGGTCACTTGTTGTTGGGCGGCCGGTTTGGCGGCCGGCTTGGCTGCCTTGTCCGCGGCCAACACGCTCAGCGGCGCCGCGAACGACACACCCACCGCTGCGGCGATGGCAATTGACAGGCGTTTCATTGGATCTCTCTCCTTGAGGAACGGTGAGATCCATTCTTTCGGGGCCACGTCGCGCGATGCGTTGCAAGTTGATTCGGCGCGCGAATACGCCCGTGTCAGTTCTCACAGAAGCACCCGTCGATACAACGTACGCATCCAATGCGAGCGACGCGTGCGCTCGCTCGCGCATTCGTAACAGGCGCGCGCGCCGCTGCACGCGTCGCACGCTCAGGAGTTCGTCAGGGCTTGCGGACGGCGGCCGCCGGTGCAGCCTGCTCGACGGCCCTCACCGCAGCGCGCTGCTCGGCGTGCATGCAGCCATCGACCAGGCGCTGGCCGATCCTGGCGTTCATCAGCATCGACTTCGACGGGATCTGCAGCCACACGATGCCGGCTTTCTTGTCTTCGAGGCGGATCGCGCCGCTGGTGGTCTCTTCGGGAATCACCGTGTAGGCCACCTTCTTGAAGGTGACGCGAAAGTGACCCGGACGGCCGTCGATGGGCAGCACGCTGACGGTTTGGTCGAATTCGCACGCAGCGTCGCCGGTGAGCACACGATCAGCGATCTGCAACTGCGCTTCATTGACGCGCTGGGCCGTCTCCTGCCCCAGCGCCAAGCCCTTGGCCCGGTCTTCGCGCTGCTGCTTGTTGGCGGCGGCGCTCTGGGGCTTGGCCTGGGGCTTCGCCTTTTCGTCGGCAGCCCAAGCGATCGGCATCAACGCCAGCGCGACGACGCACGCTGCGATCTTGCGGCTCGCAGCAAAGGGTTTGCGGGTTTGCGCTGCGATGAGTCATGCTGCCTCCGGTTGTTTGTTCAGAATCACTAGCGGGTTCCAAACCACGCCTGTTCGATCTCGACGGGCAACGGTTGTCGGGTGCGCCGCGCGCGCTCGATGACCTGCCAGTAGTAGCGGTAGCTGGCGCGGTCGTGCAGCGTGTCGCGGTGGCGGATCGGCGCCCAGCGCGCGGCCTCAGCCGCACCGATGATCTCGATGGCTTCGTCCAGTTCGGCCACGGTGGGCGCGAAGACCTCGACGATCGGCTGGATCTGCGCCGGGTGGATGCTCCACATGCGCGTGTAGCCGAACTCGTGCACCGCACGGCTGGCCGCGGCCTGGATCGCCTTGGCGTGCTTGAACTCGGTGACCACGCTGTGCGACGGCACCTTCGCGGCGGCGTGGCAGGCGGCAGCGATCTCCAGCTTGGCGCGCAGCACCAGCGGATGCTCGAACTGCCCCTGCGCGCTCATCGCGCTGACCGGAATCGCGCCCCGGTGCGCCGACACGAAATCCATCAGCCCGAACGACAGCGACTGCATGCGCGGCAGCGCCGCGATCGCGAACACGTCGCGCAGCGCGCCGTGCGTCTCGATCAGGAAGTGCAGCGCCGGCCGCTGCCGCAGACCATGGCGGCCCGCCGCGGCGTCGATCGCCTTGATCGCCTGCTTGGCATCGGCCAGGTCGCGCGGCTTGGGCACCATGATGTAGGGCAGCCGCGACCCCGCGCCCTTGATCAAGGTGTCGACGTCGTCGGCGAACGCTGCGTGGTCGACCGGGTGCACGCGCGCGCCGACGCGCCCGAAGCTGTTTTCGCTCGACATCAGCAGGTCGACGACCATGCGCACGTGCTCGGCCTCGCCGCCCACCGGCGCGCCGTCTTCGCAGTCGAGCGTGACGTCGAACACCGGGCCCGAGCTCGACCTGCAGCTCCAGGCTCTTGCGCATGCGCTCCTCGACCCCGCAGTAGTGGTCGCACACGGGGATCGACGGCGCCAGGTCGCCGTCGGCGAACAGCACGTCGCGGGGGTGTTCGATGGCCGCTGTCACGGCAGGTAGCGCCTCTAGAGCAGGTGCTTGACGCCGTCTTGCTCTTCCTGCAGCTCCTTCAGCGTCATGTTGATGCGCTCCTGGCTGAAGGCGTCGATCGGCAGGCCTTCGACGATCTTGTACTCGCCGCCGGCGCAGGTGACCGGGTAGCCGAACATCACGTCCTTCGGGATGCCGTATTCGCCGTTGGAGGGCACGCCCATCGTCACCCACTTGCCGCCGGTGCCCAGGGCCCAGTCGTGCATGTGGTCGATCGCCGCGTTGGCGGCCGACGCCGCCGACGACAGGCCGCGCGCCTCGATGATCGCGGCGCCGCGCTTGCCCACGGTGGGCAGGAAGGTGTCCTTGTTCCACGCCTGGTCGTTGATCATGTCCTTGACCGACTTGCCGTCGATGGTGGCGAAGCGGTAGTCGGCGTACATGGTGGGCGAGTGGTTGCCCCACACGCACAGCTTCTCGATCGCGGCCACCGGCTTGCCGGTCTTGGCGGCGATCTGCGAGGCGCGCGGTTGTGGTCCAGGCGCAGCATCGCGGTGAAGTTCTTGCGCGGCAGGTCGGGCGCCCACTTCATCGCGATGTAGGCGTTGGTGTTGGCCGGGTTGCCGACCACCAGCACCCGCACGTCGCGGCTGGCCGACTGGTTCAGCGCCTTGCCCTGCGCGGTGAAGATCTGCGCGTTGGCGGCCAGCAGGTCCTCGCGCTCCATGCCCGGGCCGCGCGGCCGCGCGCCGACCAGCAGCGCGTAGTCGGTGTCCTTGAACGCGGTCATCGGGTCGCTGTGGGCTTCCATGCCGGCCAGCAGCGGGAACGCGCAGTCCTCGAGTTCCATCATCACGCCCTTGAGCGCCTTCTGCGCCTTCTCGTCGGGAATCTCGAGCAGCTGCAGGATGACGGGCTGGTCCTTGCCGAGCATCTCGCCGGCAGGCGATGCGGAACAGCAGGGCATAACCGATCTGGCCGGCGGCGCCGGTGACGGCCACGCGGACGGGCTTCTTGCTCATGGAACTGCCTCCAGGAAAGAGTGGCGGGCGACTGCAGGACGCGTGCGCTTGCGACGCGTCGAAAGGCAAGTGTAGGTCACCACAGCGCCCGGGCTGTGCTGCAATGGCGGTCATGAGCACCGTCGCCCCAGCGGCAGCACAAGCCCGCGCGAGCGCAGCGCGAAGGCGATGCCGCGTTCAGCCCGCTGTACCAGCCAGATCAAGCTGCTGATCGTGCAAGACCTGCAGGCGGGCGAGTGGAAGCCCGGCGAGGCGATCCCCAGCGAGATCGAGCTGGCCGCGCGCTTCGGCGTCAGCCAGGGCACGGTGCGCAAGGCGATCGACGACCTGGCGGCCGAAAACCTGCTGATGCGCCGCCAGGGCAAGGGCACGTTCGTCGCCACGCACGCCGAGCAGCACCACGCGCTACCGCTTTCTGCGCCTGGCCGCCGACGACGGCAGCGGCCGCGACCTGCAGCGCCGGCTGCTCGACTGCCGCCGTGTGCGCGCCGGCGCCGACATCGCGCGCCCGCTGGGCTCAAGAGCGGCGACGCGGTGGTGCTGGTGCGCCGCCTGCTGCTGGCCGAGCAGCGGCCCGTGGTGCTCGACGACATCTGGCTGCCGGGCACGCCTGTTCAAGGGCTTGACTGCCGAGCGGCTGGCAGCCTACGAGGGCCCGATGTACGCGCTGTTCGAAGCGGAGTTCGGCGTGCACATGATCCGCGCCGAGGAGAAGATCCGCGCCGTGGCCGCCGACAGCGAGGCCGCGGCGCTGCTCGAGGTGGCCGCTGGCTCGCCGCTGCTGAGCGTGGAGCGCCTGCTCGCTGACCTATGGCGACGGCCGGTGGAGTTGCGCCGCGGCCTGTACCGCACCGACGCGCACCACTACCGCAACGAGCTGCAACTGATGCGGCTGCGCTGGCCACCACAAGGCCCGTGCGTCGGCGTTGCAATAAAATCGTCCGGTTCCACCGGGCAGCGAGGCAGGCAACCATGGCAGACGAGCACAGGCAACGCCCGGTCTTCACGAACATCCACGTCTCGCAGATCGTCGCCTACCGGCTGCCGCCGGCCGGCTGGGTGTCGATCCTGCACCGCGTCAGCGGCGTGCTGATGTTCGTGCTGCTGCCGTTCGTGATCTGGATGTTCGATGTCAGCCTCACCACCGAGATCTCGTACGAGCGCTTCACCAACGCCTTCATCGCCGGCATCGGCTTCGTGCCCGGCGTTCCTGCTCAAGCTGGTCGTGCTGGCGCTGATCTGGGCCTACCTGCACCACTTCATCGCCGGCGTGCGCCACCTGTGGATGGACGTGACGCACAGCGTCACCCTGCAGCAGGGCCGCATCTCGGCGCTGATCACGCTGGGGCTCAGCGCTGTGCTGACCGTCGTGCTCGGCGCCAAGCTGTTCGGGCTGTACTGAGATGCACGCATGACGCAACTACGGTTCCAAGCGCGCTCGTCGTCGGCGCCCACTACGGCCTGCGCGACTGGCTCAGCCAGCGCGTCACCGCGGTGCTGATGGCGCTGTTCACGCTGGTGCTGCTCGTGCAGGTGCTGTTCGGCGGCCGCTCGGCTACGACCGCTGGGCCGGCATCTTCTCGCCGCAGTGGATGAAGGTGCTGACCTTCGTCGTCATCGTCGCGCTGGCGCTGGCACGCCTGGGTCGGCATGCGCGACATCTGGATGGACTACGTCAAGCCGGTGGGCTGCGCCTGGTGCTGCAGGTGTCCACCATCGTCTGGCTGGTCGGCTGCGCCGGCTGGGCGGTGCAGGTGCTGTGGAGACTTTGAGAATATGCCGTCACCATCGATCACCAGACGCAAGTTCGACGTCGTCATCGTCGGCGCCGGCGGCTCCGGCATGCGCGCCTCGCTGCAGCTGGCGCGCGCCGGGCCTGAACGTGGCGGTGCTGTCCAAGGTGTTCCCGACGCGCTCGCACACCGTGGCCGCGCAGGGCGGCATCGGCGCCTCGCTGGGCAACATGAGCGAGGACAACTGGCACTACCACTTCTACGACACCGTCAAGGGCAGCGACTGGCTGGGCGACCAGGACGCCATCGAGTTCATGTGCCGCGAGGCGCCCAAGGTGGTGTACGAGCTCGAGCACATGGGCATGCCGTTCGACCGCAACCCCGACGGCACGATCTACCAGCGCCCGTTCGGCGGCCACACCGCCAACTACGGCGAAAAGCCGGTGCAGCGCGCCTGCGCCGCGGCCGACCGCACCGGCCACGCGATGCTGCACACGCTGTACCAGCAGAACGTCAAGGCGCGCACGCAGTTCTTCGTCGAGTGGATGGCGCTCGACCTGATCCGCGACGCCGACGGCGACGTGCTCGGCGTCACCGCGCTGGAGATGGAAACCGGCGAGGTGCACATCCTGCGAGGCCAAGACGCACGCTGCTGGCCACCGGCGGCGCCGGCCGCATCTTCGCCGCCAGTCGACCAACGCCTTCATCAACACCGGCGACGGCCTGGGCATGGCGGCGCGCGCCGGCATCCCGCTGGAAGACATGGAGTTCTGGCAGTTCCACCCCACCGGCGTGGCCGGCGCCGGCGTGCTGCTGACCGAAGGCTGCCGCGGCGAAGGCGCGATCCTGCGCAACGGCAACGGCGAGCGCTTCATGGAGCGCTACGCGCCGACGCTGAAGGACCTGGCGCCGCGCGACTTCGTCTCGCGCTGCATGGACCAGGAGATCAAGGAAGGCCGCGGCTGCGGCCCGAACAAGGACTACATCCACCTCGACATGACGCACCTCGGGCGCCGAAGACATCATGAAGCGCCTGCCGTCGCGTGTACGAGATCGGCCACAACTTCGCCAACGTCGACATCACCAAGGAGCCGATCCCGGTGGTGCCGACCATCCACTACCAGATGGGCGGCATCCCGACCAACATCCACGGCCAGGTGGTGGCGCCGAAGGGCGGCAACCCCAACGCGGTGGTCAACGGCCTCTACGCGGTGGGCGAATGCGCCTGCGTCAGCGTGCACGGCGCCAACCGGCTGGGCACCAACTCGCTGCTCGACCTGCTGGTGTTCGGCCGCGCCGCCGGCAACCACATCGTCGACGCGCTGGCCACGGCGCCGAAGGCGCACAAGCCGCTGCCCGCCGACGCCGCCGAGCTGCCGCTGGCGCGCCTGGCGCGGCTGGACGGCAGCCAGCGACGGCGAATACGCGCAGGACGTGGCCAACGACATCCGCGCCACGATGCAGCAGCACGCCGGCGTGTTCCGCACCCAGGCGATGCTGGACGAAGGCGTCGACGAAGATCGCCGCGCTGCGCCGAGCGCGTCGAAGCGATCGGGCTGAAGGACAAGTCGCAAGGTCTTCAACACCGCGCGCATCGAGGCGCTGGAGGTCGAGAACCTGATCGAGTGCGCGCAGGCCACCATCGTGTCGGCCGCCGCGCGCAAGGAATGCCGCGGCGCCCACACGGTGGACGACTACGAGCGCGGCGCCGACGACCCGCAGTACCCGCTCGGCCGCAACGACGCCGAGTGGATGAAGCACACCCTGTGGTACAGCGAGGGCAACCGGCTCGACTACAAGCCGGTGCAGCTGAAGCCGCTGACGGTGGAATCGGTGCCGCCCAAGGTGCGGACGTTCTGATGACAGCCGCCGCCGACAGCACCTACCTGAACTCGCGCTTCGAGCGCGTGCCAAGGTCAACAGCGCACGTTCCAGATCTACCGCTACGACCCCGACACGGACGCCAAGCCGCGCATGCAGACGCTGAGGTCGAGCTCGACGGCTCCGAGCGCATGCTGCTCGACGCGCTGATGAAGCTGAAGGCGGTCGACCCGACGCTTGAGCTTCCGCCGCTCGTGCCGCGAAGGCGTGTGCGGCTCCGACGCGATGAACATCAACGGCAAGAACGGCCTGGCCTGCCTGACCAACATGCGCACGCTGAAGGACCCGATCGTGCTCAAGCCGCTGCCCGGCCTGCCGGTGGTCCGCGACCTGATCGTCGACATGACGCAGTTCTTCAAGCAGTACCACTCGATCAAGCCCTACCTGGTCAACGACGACGCTGCCGCCCGAGAAGGAGCGGCTGCAGATCGCCCGAGGAGCGCGACGAGCTGAACGGCCTGTACGAGTGCATCCTGTGCGCCAGCTGCTCGACCAGCTGCCCGAGCTTCTGGTGGAACCCCGACAAGTTCGTCGGCCCGGCCGGCCTGCTGCAGGCCTACCGCTTCATCGCCGACAGCCGCGACCAGGCCACCGGCGAGCGGCTGGACAACCTGGAAGACCCGTACCGCCTGTTCCGCTGCCACACGCATCATGAACTGCGTCGACGTCTGCCCGAAGGGGCTGAACCCGACGGCGGCGATCGGCAAGATCAAGGAACTGATGGTCCGGCGCACCGTGTAGCCGACCCGGCCCGACGCCATGGAGCCCGCCCTCGACCCGGTCGCGCTGAGCCGGCTGAAGTGGCGCTGCCGGCGCGGCCTGCTCGAGAACGACCTGTTCATCGAGCGCTTCTTCGAGCGGCACGGGTCGCGCCTCACGCAGCGGCAGGCCGATGGCCTGCAAGCGCTGATGGACCTGGCCGACAACGACCTGCTCGACCTGCTGCTGCGCGCGCCGCGAGCCCGCCGGCGAGCTGGATCGCGCCCGCGGTGCACGAGGTGCTGGCGCAGATGCGGGTGGCCCCGCGCGCGGCAGCGTAGAGTACGAACACGCAACAAGGAACCGCCATGATGACCCCGTCCGACATCAAAGCCACCCTGTCGTTCTCCGACGGCAGCCCGAGCGATGGAGCTGCCGATCTACAAGGGCAGCATCGGCCCGGACGTGATCGACATCCGCAAGCTGTACGCGCAGACCGGCAAGTTCACCTACGACCCGGGCTTCCTGTCGACCGCGTCGTGCAACTCCACCATCACCTACATCGACGGCGACAAGGGCGAGCTGCTGTACCGCGGCTACCCGATCGAGCAGCTGGCGGCGCACTGCGACTTCCTCGACACCTGCTACCTGCTGCTGTACGGCGAACTGCCCAACGCGAAGCAGCAGAAGAGCTTCGCACAAGCTCGTGACCAACCACACGATGGTCAACGAGCAGATGCAGTTCTTCCTGCGCGGCTTCCGCCGCGACGCGCACCCGATGGCGGTGATGACCGGCCTGGTCGGCGCGCTGTCGGCCTTCTATCACGACAGCACCGACATCAACAACCCGGAGCACCGCGAGATCTCGGCGATCCGCCTGATCGCCAAGATGCCGACGCTGGTGGCGATGGCCTACAAGTACGGCATCGGCCAGCCCTACATCTACCCGAAGAACGACCTGTCGTACTCGGCCAACTTCATGCGCATGATGTTCGCCACGCCGTGCGAGGAGTACGAGCCCAACGACGTGCTGGTGCGCGCGATCGACCGCATCTTCATCCTGCACGCCGACCACGAGCAGAACGCCTCGACCTCCACCGTGCGCCTGTGCGGCAGCTCGGGCACCAACCCGTTCGCGGCCATCGCCGCCGGCGTGGCCTGCCTGTGGGGCCCGGCGCACGGCGGCGCCAACGAGGCGGCGCTGAACATGCTGAACGACATCCAGCGCAACGGCGGCGTCGAGAAGATCGGCGAGTTCATCACGCCAGGTGAAGGACAAGAACTCGCAACGTCAAGCTGATGGGCTTCGGCCACCGCGTCTACAAGAACTACGACCCGCGCGCCAAGCTGATGCGCGAGACCTGCCACGAGGTGCTGAGCGCGCTGGGCCTGCACAACGACCCGCTGTTCAAGCTGGCGATGGCGCTGGAGAAGATCGCGCTGGAGGACGACTACTTCGTCTCGCGCAAGCTGTACCCGAACGTCGACTTCTACTCGGGCATCGTGCAGCGCGCCATCGGCATCCCGGTGAGCCTGTTCACCGCGATCTTCGCGCTGGCCCGCACCGTCGGCTGGATCGCGCAGTTGAACGAGATGATCGGCGACCCGGAGTACAAGATCGGCCGGCCGCGCCAGCTGTACGTCGGCTCGCCCCGCGCGCGACGTCAAGCCGATCGGCCAGCGCTGAGGGCTCGAGCCCGGCGCGCTCCAGCGCGAGTGCGACGCGGTGGCCGACCGCGGCAACGGCGGGCGCGTAATTTTTCCGCTACGCATCCGACTCAGGCGCCGGAGGCGCAGGACGTTCCTCTGGAGCAGCCGACGGGTTGGCCGGTATTCTGCGCAGGACTCGTACCGCCTTCGGCGATGCGGGTCTCGAAGCCCGATGGCAGGGTCGCGAGCGCCGGATTGGGTGTCCGAATTGCTGCGTATACCGCCAACGCTCGATGCTGATGCAGCTGACCCGCCGCCAATGGTTGTCGCTCGCGCCCGTGTGGGTCTGCGGCCGCTGCCGGCGCTCAGGCGTTCGATCATGCGTACACGCAGTGGGATGCGTTGCTCAAGCAAGCACGTGCGCTGGCTGCCCGACCAGAAGCAGAGCCGGGTCGCCTATGCCGGCATGTTGGCCGACCGCGGTGCAGCTCACAGGGCGTGCTCGACGGCTTTCTCGGCGCTGACGCCTGCCGGCTTTGCCGGCTTCTCGCGTTCGCAGCAGATGGCGTTCCTGATCAATGCCTACAACGCGTTCACGATCGAGCTGGTGCTCACCGAGTACCCGAAGCTGAAGTCGATCAAGGATGTCGGGTCGATCATCGGGTCGCCGTGGAAGAAGACGTTCTACAAGCTGCTCGGCGAGCAGCGCAACCTCGACTGGATCGAGCACGAGCAGTTGCGCCCGCGCTACAACGACCCGCGCATCCACACGGCGATCGTCTGCGCCAGCATCGGCTGCCCGGCGCTCAAGCCCGAGGCCTACACGGCCGAGCGGCTCGACGGCAGCTCGAAGACGGCATGCGCCGCTTCCTGGGCGATCGCACGCGCAACCGCGCCAGTGCCGGCAAGCTCGAGGTGAGTTCGATCTTCAAGTGGTTTCGCGAGGATTTCGAAAAGGGCCACCAGGGCTTTCGCAAGCTCGAAGACGTGTTTGCCCGTTATGCCGCGCAGTTGAGCGACGAGCCGGCGGTGCAGGAGCAACTGAAGGCCGACAAGCTCACACCCGAGTTCCTCGATTACGACTGGTCACTCAACGACGCTGCCCGTTGAACGCCACTTACGAATCCAATGCACGCCCACTGCACGTACGTCAGCGTCATCGTGACAAGCAACGGCCGCACCCTCGTCTTGTTCAACTACGACTGGGACGCCAGTGCGTTCGCGCGCCTGGCCGACCGGTGGCAGCTCGACCACGCCGGGTTCGACCTGTTCAGCTTTCCGAGCTGCCTGCAGCCTGGCGACGTTCGACCTGCAGGCCTTCGTCGAGCGGCTGGCGCAGCGTGCGCGCCGCGACGCGCTGGAGCGCGGTGGTGTCGCATCACGAACAGTTCGGCGCCCTCGGGGCCGCGCTTGCTGGCCGAGCGCATGGGCTGGCCCGGCACGCCGGTGGCCGCGGTGCTGGCCTGCCAGCACAAGCTCCACGCGCGCCAGGTGCTGCAGCGGGTGTGCCCCGAAGCCAACGTGCCGTTCGCGCCGCTGCAGGCGCGATACGGCGAGCCGATTCCTGCATGGGCTGCATTACCCGGCCTTCGCCAAGCCGGTGAAGGCCGCGTTCTCGGTGCTGGCGCGGCGGGTGCGCCAACCACGCCCAGCTGACGGCGCTGACGCGCTTCGGCCCGCTCGAGCAGTGGATCATCCGTCGCCTGGTCGAGCCGTTCGATCGCATCGCGCGCGCGCGCCTGGGCGACGTGCCCAGCGCCCACGGCATGCTGCTCGAGGAGCCGTTCGACGCGCCGCAGTTCAACCTCGACGGCTACGTGTTCCGCGGCCAGGTGCATGCGATCGGCGTCGTCGACGCCGTGATGTACCCGGGCACCGGCGCCTTCCAGCGCTTCGACCGGCCGAGCCGCCTGGCCGAGCGCGTGCAGGAGCGCGCGCTCGACGTGGCGACGCGCTTCCTCGAGGCCGTCGGGTTCGACCACGGCTTCTTCAACATGGAGTTCTTCTACGACCTCGCCACCGACGCGCTTGAAGGTGATCGAATTCAACCCGCGCCTGGCGTCGCAGTTGTGCCGATCTGTACCGCCGTGTCGACGGCATCGATGCGCATGCCGGCTCGCTGGCGCTGGCGCACGGCCGCGATCCGGCGTCCGCCATGCGCTGCGCGCCCAGCGCGGGCGCCGCCGCGAGCTTCGTGTTCCGCAGCTTCGAGCGCGAGCGGGTGCCCACGGCGCCGACGACGCGGCGGCTGCGCTCGTTCAACGGGCGCTTTCCCGACGCCTGGCTGCAGGCGATGCCCAAGCAGGGCCGCGGCCTGGCGCGCGACTTCAAATGGCTGGGCAGCCACCGCTATGGCGTGCTTCACCTGGGCGGTGCCGACGCGATCGATCTGCACGAGCGCTACCGGCGCGCCTGCGCGTTGCTCGGCTGGCCGGCGGCCGAAGCGCGCGAGGCTGCACGTGCACCTGCCGACGATGCCGGTCGCACGGGTGCTGCCGCACATCGCCGGCGTGCCCACGTGACGGCCGGTGCCTGGCCGCGGTTGACGCCGGGGCGGCCGTCCGGCTACAATCGCGTCCATGCGTCGCCGCACGTGCCTCGGGGCGGCTGCCGCCACGCTGGCCGGCTGCACGCTGGCGCCCGACGCCGACCACGACGGCGCCGACGCGCCGCGCGCGAGCCGCTGCGCGCGCCCGCCACGCACGGCGTGGGTGTTCAGCTCGGGCGGGCCGCGCGGTTTCGTGCACGTCGGCGTGCTGAAGGCGCTCGACGAACTGGCCTGACGCCCGACCTGATCGTCGGCGCGTCGGTCGGCGCGCTGGTCGGCTGCCTGCGCGCATCCGGGCTGGCGGCCAGGACATCGAGACGCTGGCGCTCGAAGCTGCAGCCCACCGCGATGGCGCGCTGGCGGTCTGGTCAGACGCAGCGCTTCAGCGGCGCGCCGGTGGCCGAACTCGTGCGGCGCTCACGCCACGCTGCAATTGCTCGAGACGATGCCGGTGGCCATGGCCTGCGTGGCCGCCGGCAGGCGCGACGGCGTGCGCTGGTGGCCTTCACCGCCGGCGATGCCGGGGTCGCGGTGCAGGCCTCGTCGGCCATCGAGGGGCAGTTCACGCCGGTGCGCATCCGCTGGCGAGCCGTATGTCGATGCCGATTGGGTGGCGCCGTTGCCGGTGCGGCTGGCGCGCTCGCTGGGCGCGCAGCGCGTGCTGGCGGTCGACGCCACGGCGCACATGAGGACCGCGCGCCGTCAGGCGCCGAGCGCTACCGCGACAGCGACCTGCGCAAGCTCGCGCTGGTGCAGGCCGATGCGGCGCGGGCCGATCGTGCTGCTGCATCCCGACTTCGGCTATTGGGTCAGCTTGTCGCGCGAGTTCCGCGAGCGCGCGATCGCGGCCGGCTACCGGGACACGATGGCGCAGGCCAGCCGCCTGCAGCGAACTGCACCGCAGCTGAAGACGCCGCGGCGTGCGCGGGCGCCGGCGCGTGTCATTGAGCGCGGCACCACCTGCGGCGCGCCCGGCATCACCGGCAGCGTCTTGGCGTGCAGCTTGGCCTGGTACTCTTCCTGCAGCGCGCGTCGGTCTTGTAGTGCGGCACGCGGAAGACCAGGCGCTTGTAGCGCGTGAAGAGCGCGTTGGAGCCGGCGACTTCTTCGTTCCAGTACTGGTGCGCGAGTTTCAGGTTGCGTTCGGTGTCCATCTCGAAGTGGTCGCGCGAGCTCTGGCCGCCGAACACATAGAGCTTGCCGCGGTAGATGCGCCAGGTGTTGGGCCCGCCGCCGGCACCCCACGGCACCGCGTAGTTGATGCCGTTGGCGCAGAAGCCGCCGAACTGCGGCATGTACTTCTCGGGCGACTTGGCGAACTCGGCCTTGTGGGCCTCGCTGGCGAAGCGGTAGGTCACGCCCTGGTGCTCGAGCTTGATCGCCGGGTCGCCCTTGACCGCGGCGTTGTCGGTGAAGTAGGCCACCGCGTCGTAGCCCAGCAGCATCAGCTTGTCGTCGGCGCCGTCGCTGAGGGTGCGAAACGGGCCGTTGTTCGGCGAGTTGTAGTTCTGCGACCACGCGGCGCCGGCCAGCGCCAACAGCAGCGCGGCCAACAGGGCACGAACAATCATTCGGGTCATCGTCGGCTCCGCAGCGTGAGCGGTCTCAATCGAGGTCGCGCGCCAGCCGCACGCCGCTGAACTGCCAGCGCGCGTCGGTGGGGAAGAAGTTGCGGTAGCTGGCGCGGATGTGCGAGCGCGGCGTCGCGCACGAGCCGCCGCGCAGCACGTATTGGTTGACCATGAACTTGCCGTTGTACTCGCCGACCGCGCCGTCCCAGGCGCGAAAGCCGGGGTAGGGCTGGTAGCTGCTCGACGTCCACTCCCAGACGTCGCCGAACAGCTGCCTCATGCCGGCGCCGACGCGCGCCACCGGCATCGGATGCAGCGCCTGCGACTCGACGAAGTTGCCGGCGGCGATGGCGCTGGCCGCGTGCGCCTGCGCGGCGTGCTCCCACTCGGCTTCGGTGGGCAGCCGCGCACCGTGCCACGCGCTGCGGCTGGGCCGACGCCCAGCGCGCAAACGCGTCGGCCTCGAAGTAGCTCACGTGCGCGATCGGCGTGTGCGGGTCGATCGGCGCCAGCCCGTGCAGCGTGAAGCTGGTCCAGCGGCCATCGCCGTCGCGCTGCCAATACAGCGGCGCCTCGATCTGGTGCTGGCGCACCCAATCCCAGCCGGCCGACAGCCACCAGCGCGGGTCGGTGTAGCCGCCGTCGGCGATGAACTCGGCCCATTCGTCGTGGGTGACCAGCCGGTTGGCCAGCGCATACGGCCGCAGGTGCTGCGCGTGCCGCGGGCTCTCGTTGTCGAAGGCGAAGCCGTCGCCGTCGTGGCCGATCTCGACCAGCCCGCCTTCGTGGCTCGACCCAGGCCATCGCCAGCGGCGCCACCGTGGCCAGCGGCCACGGGCGCGCGGTACACCGGCGCCAGCGGGTTGCACGACAGCACGTGCTTGATGTCGGTCAGCAGCAGCTCCTGGTGTTGCTGCTCGTGCTGCAGACCGAGTTCGACCAGCGCATCGATCATCGGGTCGTGCGACGCGCGCCAGCAGCGCAGCCATGCGCTGGTCCACCTGGGCGCGGTAGGCCTTGACCTCGGCCAGGCTCGGCCGCGACACCAGGCCGCGCTGCGCCCGCGGGTGCTGCTCGCCCACCTGGTTGTAGTAGCTGTTGAACAGCACGCGGTAACGCGGGTGGAACGGCTTGAAGCCGCGCTCGTAGCGCTCGAGCACGAAGGTCTCGAAGAACCAGGTCACGTGCGCGAGGTGCCACTTGGTCGGGCTGGCGTCGGGCATCGACTGCACCTGCGCATCGGCTTCGCTCAGCGGCTCGGCCAGCGCCAGCGATTGCGCGCGCACCTGGGCGTAGCGCCGGGCCAGCGCGCTCGGCTCGAGTCTGCGGACGGGGCAGACGGATTCATGGCTTGTCCTTGCGAAGCGCGCCGCTGGCGATGTAGCCCATGCCCACTTGGGTGGTCCAGCGCTGCAGCGGTGACTGGCAATACGCTTCGATGCGGTCCCATGGATGCCACAGATCGGCCGGCCCTGGCGTTGTAGGGGCGATTCTTCAGCCACGCCAGCAGGTTCAGCGGCCCGGTCCACCAGGGGAAGAACTTGATCCCTGCTATGGCAACCCGCGCGCCCGGCTTGAGCTGGCGCACGATGTTGTCCAGCGCGGCCGGCGTGCGCAGGATGTCGTGGGTGTAGTTGAACAGCACCGCGTCGGCGGGCTCGGGCAGCGCCACCGTTTCGGCCGGCGCGCAGACGTGCCACACGTTGGCCCAGCCTTCGCGCACGACGCGGGCGCGCGCCTGCGCGAACATCTCCGGGCTTTGCTCGAACGCCAGCACGCGGCCGCTCGGCGCCGACGCCTTCGCGCAGCCAGGCGTAGCTCAGGCCCGTGCCGGCGCCGACATCGAGCACCACCTGGCCGGGCTGCAGTTGCAGCAGGTCGATCGTGCGCCGGCGCAGCGGCATCGTGCGTTGCGCCGAGTCGTCGTAGCCGGCTGCGCGCGCGCGGTAGCGCCGGATCGACAACTCGTTGGGTGAGATCGGCGCCATGGTGCACGACTTCAGGCGGTGGCACGCGACGCGGCATGCAGGCCGAACACGCCGATCACGATCAGCCCGGCCGACACCATCTTCAGCGCGGTCGCCGGTTCCTTGAAGTAGAGGTAGCCGATCAGCGCCGTCAGCACGGTGCCCGACGCCGGACCACACCGCATAGACGACGCTCAGGCCCAGTGTGCGCGTGACCAGGGTGTTGAACACGAACGAGATGGCGTAGAAGACGAAGATCAGGATCGATGGAATCAGCCGCGTGAAACTCTCGCTCAGCCGCATGCAGGTGGTGCCGGCCACCTCGAACAGGATGGCCACGCTCAGGACGGCCCAGGCTTGGTTGACGGTGAGAGCTTGGAGCCATTCGAGCGGGCGTTGCGGTCGATGGTTGCAATGCGTTTCTTGTGCGTCGCAAGGCGGCGTGTCGCATCCAGCCGAGTACCGGGCCCGTACAAGCCTGGTGTCGCGTCGGCCGATTAGACCTTACACATGGATTTCCCGCCTCGGCAAGGCATGCTGGTTGCCCATACTGCCGCCATGACCAGCCCCCGCTTCGTCCAGATGCACCGCGAAGACAGCGCCGCGCTGCGTCACGAGCTGGCGCAGGGGCTGCTGGGTCAGCCGGCCGACGGTGTCGCCCAAGTTCCTCTACGACGCGCTCGGCTCGAGGCTGTTCGATGCGATCACCGAGTTGCCCGAGTACTACCCGACGCGCACCGAGCGCGCGATTTTCGACGCGCAGGCGCCGGCCATCGCGGCGCTGGCCGGACGCGGCCGCACGCTGATCGACCTCGGCGCCGGCAACTGCGCCAAGGCGGCGCGCCTGTTCGACGTGCTCGCGCCGATGCGCTACGTGGCGGTGGACATTTCGGTCGACTACCTGCGCCACGCGCTCTGGCCAGCCTGCAGCGGCAGCATCCCGGCATCGAGATGGTCGGCGTGGGTGCCGATTTTTCGGCAGCGCTGACACTGCCGCCCGAAGCGGGCGCGGCGAGCGGCTGGTGTTCTATCCCGGCTCGAGCATCGGCAATTTCACGCCGCAGGAGGCGCAGCGTTTTCTTCAGCAGGTACGCACGGTGGGCGGCGCTGGCGGCGCGCTGCTGATCGGCGTCGACCTGGTCAAGCCCACGCCGCTGCTCGAGCTGGCCTACGACGATCCGCTGCAGAGTGACCGCGGCCTTCAATCTGAATCTGCTGCGCCGGCTCAACGCGCTGCTCGGCTGCGACTGCGCGCATCGAGGACTTCGCGCACGTGGCGCTGTTCAACGAAGCCGAAAGCCGCATCGAGATGCACCTGCAGGCGCGGCGCGCGCTCACGTTGCGCTGGCCGGGGGGTGAACGCGCGCTGGCCGCCGGCGAACGCATCCACACCGAGAACTCCTACAAGTACACCGTGCAGGGGTTCGAGCAGCTGCTGCGCCAGGCCGGCTTTGCGCGCACCACGCACTGGACCGACGAGCGGGGCTGGTTCGCGGTCTTTCTGGCGTCCTGACCTGCGGTGCGGGCCCGCGGCCGCGGCGCCCAAGCGTTGCGGTGTAGGCTATATAGCGACAACGGCATCCGGCGAAAATGCCTGCACGGCCTCTGGGGAAAGGCCGCATCGGCGGTCTTGCCGGTCGATGTATAAACGCGCATACAGCGACCGCCGACACCGATGCGATGAAACGCCTGATCACCGCCATGCTGGCCGCCGCCTTCGGCGTGGCGGCTCACGCCGCCGACCTCACGGTGTCGGCCGCCGCCAGCCTGACCAACGCCTTCAAGGACCTGGCGCCGCTGTTCGAAGCGGCCAACCCGGGCACCAAGGTGCTCTACAACTTCGGCGCCTCGGGCGCGCTGCTGCAGCAGATCGACAAAGGGCGCGCCGGTCGACGTGTTCGCCAGCGCCGACCAGGAGACGATGGACCAGGCGCAGGCGCAAGGGCCTGGTGCAGGCCGCGCAGCGGCGCAACTTCGTGTCGAACACGCTGGTCGTGATCGTGCCGAGCACGGCCGCCAACGCGCCCAAGGCGGTGGCCGACCTGGCGCAGGCGGCCTACCAGCGCATCGCGATCGGCCTGCCGGCCAGCGTGCCGGTGGGCCGCTACACCAAGGGTGTGCTCGAAGCGGCCGGCCACTGGGCGGCGATCGAGCCCAAGATGATCGGCGCCAACAACGTGCGCCAGGCGCTCGACTACGTGGCGCGCGCCGAGGTCGATGCCGGCTTCGTCTACGCCACCGACGCCGCGCTGATGCCCGACAAGGTGAAGGTCGCGCTCACCGTGCCCACGACGACGCCGATCCTCTACCCGGTGGCGCCGCTGCCGGCCGGCCCGAACGCCGCGATGGGCGCAGCGCTTCGTCGACTTCCTGCAGTCGCGCGCCCGCGCAGGCCGTGCTCGCCAAGTACGGCTTCGGCAAGCCCTGAGACGGCCCGAGCACGCGAATGGAGGCGCATGGGTCGCACTGGCACTGACGCTCAAGGTGGCGCGGTGGGCCACGGCGTTGAACCTGTTGCTCGGCGTGGGCGTCGGCTATGCGATGGCGCGCTGGCGCTTTGCCGGCCGCGAAGTGCTCGACGCGGTGCTTCACGCTGCCGATGGTGATGCCGCCCACCGTGCTCGGCTACTACCTGCTGGTGCTGATCGGCTCGCAGGGGCCGATCGGCGCCTGGCTGCTGCAGCATTTCGGCATCCGCCTGATCTTCACCTGGCAGGCGGCCGTGATCGCGGCGATGGTGGTGTCGTTCCCGCTGGTGTTCAAGGCGCGCGCGTGCCGCCTTCGAGACGGTCGATGCCGCAGCTCGAGGACGCGGCGCGCACGCTGGGCATTCACGAGATCGCGGTGTTCTTTCGGGTCTCGCTGCCGCTGGCCTGGCGCGGCATCCTGGCCGGGCCTGCTGCTGTCGTTCGCGCGCGCGCTCGGCGAGTTCGGCGCCACGCTGATGGTGGCCGGCAGCATCCCCGGCCAGACGCAGACGCTGTCGATCGCGGTCTACGAGGCGGTGCAGGCGGGCCAGGACGACACCGCCAACTTCCTGGTCGTGCTGACGTCGATCACCTGCATCGCGGTGCTGCTGGCGGCCGGCCGCCTGGTGCCGGGCCGCGTGGCGCCGCGCGACTGAAAGGGCCTCGCATGATCTGGGACGTCGACGCTCGCAAGCGTGCTGCTGCACGAAGGCAGCCGCTTCGAGCTGCGACATGCGTTTCGCCAGCGATGCGCCGCGGCTCGTGCTGTTCGGCCCGTCGGGCGCCGGCAAGACGCAGACGCTGAAGATGATCGCCGGCATCGCGCGGCCCGACAGCGGCCATGTCGCGGTCGCCGGGCGCACGCTGTTCGACAGCACTGCCGGCATTCGGCTGTCGCCGCAGCAGCGACGGCTGGCCTGCGTGTTCCAGGACTACGCGTTGTTCCCGCACCTGACGCGTGCGCCAGAACATCGCATTCGCGCGCCGCACCGGCTGGCTCAATCCATCGCACCAGGTGCACGATGCGCAGGTCGACCGCTGGATCGCAGCGTTCCACCTCGAGTCGGTGGCCGGTCATTACCCGCACCAGCTCTCCGGCGGCCAGCGCCAGCGCACCGCGCTGGCGCGCGCACTGGTGAATGAGCCGACCGCGCTGCTGCTCGACGAGCCGTTCGCGGCGCTCGACAAGGCCCTGCGCGCAGCGCCTGCGCGACGAGCTGAGGGATCTGCAGGCGCAGTTGCGGCTGCCGATGCTGCTGATCACCCACGACGACGACGACGTGCGTCAATTGGCAGACCAGGTGGTGTATCTGCACGCCGGCAAGGTGGTCGAGGGCGCGGCGACTCAGGAGATGGCCTTTGTCGGATGAGCTGGAGCGTCGCGGTCTCGTTCAGGAGCAAGCATGACCGTGCGCCGGCGCAGGGCGAACAGCCGTCTTGAACTGCAGGGCAAACTGTGGATCACCGTCGGCCGGCGAGAACCTGGGCGGCCGCGAGCGCATCGGCTTGCTGCGCGCGGTGGCCGACCATGGCTCGATCACCCGCGGCGCCAAAGCGCATGGGCTCAGCTACAAGGCCGCCTGGGATGCGATCGACTCGATGAACACGCTGGCGGGCGAGCCGCTGGTGGAACGCGGTCGACCGGGGGCCGTGGCGGTGGCTCGACCCGGCTGACGCCACGCGGCCTGCGGCTGGTCGAGCGCTTCGAGCAGATCGACGCCGCGCATCAGCGATTCCTGAAGTTGCTCGATGAACAGTCGATCGACCTCGAACAACCGTTCTCGCTGCTGAAGGTTCTGAACATGAAGACCAGCGCCAGGAATCAGTTCGTCGGCACCGTCACTGCGCTGCGCTCGGGCGCCGTCAACGACGAAGTCGAGATCACGTTGCCCAGCGGCACGCGCATCGTCGCCGTCGTGACGCAGCGAGAGCGCGCAGTCGCTCGGGCTGCGCACCCAGATGACGGCCATCGCGCTGGTCAAGTCGTCGTCGATCTTGATCGCCACCGACCTCGAAGGGGCCAAGCTGTCGGCACGCAATCAGCTCGCCGGCACGGTGAGCGCGGTCACGCCCGGTGCGGTCAATTCCGAGGTGGTGATCGATCTCGACGGCGGCGGCAGCATCGCGGCCATCGTGACCGACGCCAGCGCGAGAGCGCTCGGCCTCGCACCCGGCAAGCGCGCGATCGCGCTGTTCAAGGCCAGCAGCGTCATCCTGGCCGTCACGGCCTGAGCCGCGCTGCGCGAGCGGCGCCAACGCGCCGGCAAGCTGCCCGGCTGGCGGTAGTTCGATACCATCAGCGTGCGCTTGACCGAAGGAGCTCGCATGGACATCACCACGCTGTTGACCTCGCAGCGCGATCCGGCCGAAGGCCGGCTCGACACGGCCAGCGCGGGCGCGCTGCAGCCGGGCCGCGTGCGCGTCGCGGTGCGCCGTGTGGCGCTCACCACCAACAACGTGACCTACGCGCTGTTCGGCGAGCGCATGAGTTACTGGCAGTTCTTTCCGAGTGGCCGCGAGGGCTTGGGCGTGGTGCCGGTGTGGGGCTTCGGCGATGTGGTCGACAGCAGCGTGCCCGAAGTGGCCGTGGGCGCGCGCTACTACGGCTACTGGCCACTGGCCGACGCGGTGGATCTGCAGCCGACCAAGGTGTCGCCCAACGGCTTCGTCGACGGCGCCGCGCACCGCGCGCAACTGCCGTCGACCTACAACCGCTACACGGCGGCACCGCCGGGCGCCAGCGCCGATGACGAGGCGGCGGCGTGCATCATGCGGCCGCTGTTCGGTACCGCGTTCCTGCTGACCGACTTCCTGCAGGAGAACGACTGGTTCGGTGCGCGCCAGCTGGTGTTGTCCAGCGCGTCGAGCAAGACTGCGTACGCCACCGCCTGGTGCGTGCGCGATGCGCTGCAGCGCGGGGATGCCCCGGCGTTGCAGCTGATCGCCCTGACGTCGCCCGTGAACGCCGCGTTCGTGCGGGGCCTCGGCCTGTACGACACCGTGCTCGGCTACGACGGGATCGCCAGCCTCGACGCGTCGACACCCACCGTGTTCGCCGATTTCTCCGGCAGCGCCGAGCAGCGCACGCAACTGCACCAGCACTTGCGCGATTCGCTGCGCCACAGCGCGGTGATCGGCGCCACGCAGTTCAGCGCCGGTGCGCGCGAGGCGCCGCTGCCCGGTGCCAGGCCGACCTTTTTCTTTGCACCCGACCGCCGGCGCAAGCGCCTCGAAGACTGGGGTGCGGCCGTGCTGGCGCAACGGGTGGATGATGCGCAGAGCCGCTTCCTGCGGCAGATGCTGTCGGGCCCGGCGCCAGCCTTGCGCATCGTCAGGCACACCGGCTTGACCGCAGCGCGCGACGTGCTGACCGAGTTGGCCCGCGGGCGCGTCGACCCGGCGACGGGGCACGTGATCGACGTGTCGTGAGCGCCCATGGGCAGGGCGTTGGCGTGCGAGCCGCAACCGCGCCGCCGGTGCGGCTGGCGCACGGCACCGCGTGTGGCCATCGCTGCGTGCTTGGCACTGACTCCGCTTGTGGCGCAGTGCGCAGGCGCGTCTGACTTACAAAGGCCAAACGTGGCAGCGGCGAGCACGCTTCAGGCCAAGGTCGACTCCGCGTTGCAGGATGCCGCGCGGCGAACCCAGCTCGACGTCGCACAACTGCGCGTGACGCTTGCCGAGGCCGTCACCTGGCCCGACGGTGCACTCGGTTGCCCCGAACCCGGCCGGCAGTACAGCCAGGTGTTGGTCTCGGGCTATCGCATTCGCGTTGAGGCCGGCACCAAGACACTGGAGTACCACGGCAGCTTGCGCGGGCAACCCTTCCTCTGCCCTGAACCACGAATCCAGCCGCCCACGGCAGTCGACCCGCGCACGTAGCCGCTGGTCCGCAAAGAAAAAGGGTCCGGGACAAGTGTCCCGGACCCGAGTGGATGCGCTCGAATCAGTGCGGACTCAGGGGTCGACACGCACGATGGTCGGCGCCGGCAACGCCGGATCGCCGCCGTACACCACCGAGCCCAGGTACTTGATGCCGGCCACCAGCCCGTTGAACACCAGCGTGATGGTGCCCGATGCGCCGGTGGTGGCGGTGGCGGTGCCGACACCGTCATGTTTCCGGTTGCGGTGCTGCCCAAGGCCCAATTGAACTGCGTGAAGTTGACCGGCGCATTGCCCGGCGTCGCAAAGCCGACCACGATCACGGTGTAGTCGCCTGCGGCTGGATTGGCCAAATTCACTTCCTCGTTGGAGGTGCCACTTTCGCTGAGTCCCACCAGGGTGCCCGCCGCGTCGAAAACATACAGATCGAGGTCGCTCGCCGCGCTGACGTTGGCGTCGAACAGCGAGAACCGCGCGTGGGTCGTGCCCGCCGGGATGGTGACGACGGTGTCGACCTGGCCACCCGTGGCGACAGTGCCAGCGGTCGTGGCTGCGGGCACCAGTCCCCTTGCGGTGGCGGTGAACGGACCCGTGAAGCCGAACTTCACGTCGTAAGTCCCGCTCACCTCGGCCGGCGCTGCCAAGGCCACGGGCTTGACGACCATCGGGACGCGCACGGTGTGTTGATCGCGCGCCTTCTTGGAGGTGCCTCCCGTCAGGGTCAACTGACCGCCGGTATAGGCGTTCAGCGGGGCGGCCGTTCGGGTGAAGGTCACCTTGAACGACTTGGTCTGGCCGCGATGCAAGGTCAACGACGACGGCGATACGTTCACCGTGAACCCGGCCATGCCCGTGACCGAGGGCCGGTAGGTTGCGGTGCCCTCGCTGACGTTGGTGACACGGCGCGTGACCGTCTGCGAGCCCACCAGGCTGCCGATGGCGATCGACGCCACGTTGAAGTCACTGGCGTTGCCCAAGACCGGGATGCCCAGCGATGGGCACGTGGCCGGGTCGATCGATGCGGTGCCGCACAGGAACCCCACCCAGTCTTCGAAGTCGGAATCGAACACCAGCCCCGGATCGGCCGCGTTGTTCGGTTGCACGTGGCCTGCGCCCTGGCGGAAGATCACCAACGGATCGGTGTTCGGCCCGTCGAGCACGTCGCTGGCGGTCGTCATCAGTGCCGACTTGATGGCCATCGGCGACCACCGTGGGTGGACCTCCTTCATCAGGGCCGCCAAGCCGGCCACGTGCGGACTCGACATCGACGTGCCGCTGTACAAGTCGAACAACCGTTCGTTGTTGGCCGGCGGCGCAACACCGGCCAGGATGTCCTGCCCCGGGGCGATCAGGTCGGGCTTCAACAAAGCCCCGCCTCCGGCCAGCAGCGGCCCGCGCGACGAGAACGTTGCCGTGAGCGGCGCTTGCAGATCGAAGACCAACGTGGCCGCGGCGATCGTCGCCGTCGCGTCGGCGCCGGCAGCATAGGTCTTCAAGCCGTTGAAGGCCTCGACCGTGGTGAACGGGATGTGCACGGTCGGAATCACGTGCAGGATCGGCAGCGTCGAGTTGTTGCTGGTCGGCGTGTTCGTGAGGATCATGCCGACCCCGCCCGCGTCCTTCACGGCCTGCGCCTTGTTGACCAGCACGTTGCCGCCGCGCTCGCAGACGACGATCTTGCCGGCGACCTTCGTGGGGTCGAGCTGGGGTACGCCGGAAGCGCTGTCGACATCCAGGAAACAGCGTGCCGCGTCTGCCGGGATGGAGCCGACCGCAGCAGCCAGCGATGCGTCCACCAGCGGTTTCGGTCCGACGGCGGCTGTGTACGACGCGCCGGTGAAGGTGGTGCCGTTGCCCAGCGTGACCGAGCCCTTGCCGTCGCGGTTGTGCGTGCCCGCGGCCACCGTGGTGACCCACGGTGAGGGGTGCGCCACCGTGCTCGTCAGCGGGCCGCTGTTGCCGGCCGAGGTGGCGACAAACACGCCAGCGTCGGCAGCGAACAGGAACGCGATCTCGACGGGGTCCGCAAAGTTCGTCCGCGTGCCGCTGATCGAATAGTTGATCACATCCACGCCGTCGGCGACGGCGTCGTCGATGGCGGCAACGAGATCGGAGTTGAAGCCGGTCGAGGTCGGCACCGAGCTGTCGTGCCACAGCGCCTTGTACATCGCGACGCGGGCGCGCGGAGCGATGCCACTGATCTTGCCGAACGCAGATGCGTCGCCGGTGACCTTGACGCCTTCGTTGCCGCCCGCCGTCGACGAGGTGTGCGTGCCGTGGCCATCGTAGTCACGGGGCGAGTTGAACTCGTAAGGGAAGACGGCCTTGATGCCGGCGTCGCCGCCGAAGCCGGCGTTGTAGAAGCGGGCACCGATCAGCTTGCGGTTGCAGTTGTCGGCGGTGAACTGCTCGCCGGTCACGCAGGTGCCATGCCAGCCCCGGATCGGCTTGTACGCGAAGTCGCCTTCGTCGCGGCCGTGGCTGTGAAAGTCATGACCGTGGCCGCGCGGCTTGCGATCGGAGAAGCTCGGATGCTCGGGCCAGATCCCGGAGTCGATGATGCCGATGATGACGTCTTCGCCCTTGGCGCCTTGCTCCTTCCAGAAGCCGTCTTTGCCGGTGAGCCCGATGAAGGTGGGCGTCGATGACGTGTCGGCCGTGCGCAGCTCGTCCTTCGCGACCGACAGCACACCCTGCGTGCCCGCGAGCTTGGCGGCCTGCGCGTCGCTCATCTGGGCAGCGAACCCGTTGAAGACATAGCCGTAGCTGCGCAAGGCCTTCGACACCCCGGCGCTTCTCATCACGGCGTCCTGTCGCGCCGCCAGGTGGGCACGGTAGTTGGCGACGTCGGGATGCCTCGAATCGAATTTGGTGCCCTTGGCGGGGCGCGTGGCGGCCAAGCCGCGAATGCTGCCGTCGTAGGCGGCAGCCGCCGGCTCGGCCAGGCGGACGATGTAGACCTTGCTGGCGCGCGCACTGCCGTCGCCGAGGTCGAGTCGTTTTTCGGTGCGGGCGGAGGCGGCCGCCTGCGGCTGCTGCACGTCGGATGCGGGCGCATCGGCCCCTCCGCCGCAGGACGCCAAGAGAATGAATACGGCCCCGGTCAGGCCGGCACGAAAGGATCGTTGCATGGGTACCTCCCCAGATCACGACGCGCTTGTGGCGCAACGTAAAGGAATTGAAATGAGGAGCAGATCGTCTTCGAAAGCAACCGGCCGACCTATGGGAGAAACACGCAACGCTCGCCGGCTCGTGTTCGACCTCGGCGCGCCGAGGGGTCGGAAATCGAAGCAGTCTCCGGCGCGACACCGCCCGCTGAGCCGGATGGGTGCACCGGGCGGGGAGAGGGCGCTCAGGCCGAAGCCGCTGCCAGCCCGCTTTCGAAGTGGCTGCGCATCAGGCCGGCGGCGCGCTTGCGCGTCGCGCGGCCTCGATCGCCTGCATGAGCGCCGCGGTGCTCGGCCAGCGATTCGTCGAGCCGGCCCTGCTTGAACAGCGAGTGGTGGCGGTTGAGCTTCATCACCTTGCGCAGGTCGGCCACGATCTGGTCGCGCCAGCGGTTGCCGGCGATCTCCAGCAGCCGCATGTGGAAGCGCTCGTTGGTGGCGAAGAACGCGTCGCGCTGGCGCGCCTGCTTCTCCAGCTCGCGTCGTGCAGCGTGCTGCAGCTCGGCGAGCTGCGCGTCGCTGGCCTGCGCGGCCACCTCGCCGGCGGCGTCGCTTTCCAGCAGCGCGAGCAGGTGGTAGACCTCGGCCACGTCGTCGCGCCGACATCTCGGTGACGTAGGCGCCGCGGCGCACCTTCATCGTCACCAGGCCTTCGGCGGCCAGCACCTTCAGCGCCTCGCGCAGCGGCGTGCGGCTGATGCCGTATTCGGCGGCGAGCTTCAGCTCGTCGATCCAGCTGCCGGGCTCGAGCTCGCGCGCGAAGATCTGCTGGCGCAGCCGCTCGGCCACCTCCTGGTACAGGGCGCGCGGCGGCGGCGGACGGCGGGGCAGGGCTGGTGCATGGGCGCGGATGTCTAGGCTGTGGCCGAGCATTCGTTATGAATTCATAATTATGAATCGATGTAGGATCGCTGCGGCGTGCAAGCGCCCGATCAGGCCAGTCGCGTGCCAAGGAGCGCATGCGCCATGAGCCGACGTCCAGTCCGAATTCCGCGCCGCCACGCTCGAGCAGTGGCGCCAGGCCGCCGCCAAGTCGGCGCCCGGCGGCGAGGTCGACGGCGCTGAACTGGGTCACGCCCGACGGCATCGCGGTCAAGCCGCTGTACACCGCGGCCGACCTGCACGGCCTGCCGCACGCCGACACGCTGCCCGGCTTCGCGCCCTATCCTGCGCGGCCCGCAGGCCACGATGTACGCGGTGCGGCCGTGGACCATCCGCCAGTACGCCGGCTTCTCCACCGCCGAGGAATCGCAACGCCTTCTACCGCAAGGCGCTGGCCGGCGGCGGGCAGGGCGTGCAGCGTGGCCTTCGACCTGGCCACCCACCGCGGCTACGACAGCGACCACCCGCGCGTGACCGGCGACGTCGGCAAGGCCGGCGTGGCGATCGACTCGGTCGAGGACATGAAGATCCTGTTCGACGGCATCCCGCTCGACAAGGTCAGCGTGTCGCATGACGATGAACGGCGCCGTGCTGCCGGTGCTGGCCGGCTACGTGGTGGCGGCCGAAGAGCAGGGCGTGCGCGCAGGACAAGCTGAGCGGGACCATCCAGAACGACATCCTCAAGGAGTTCATGGTCCGCAACACCTACATCTACCCGCCCGAGCCGAGCATGCGCATCGTCGGCGACATCATCGAGTACACGGCGCAGAACATGCCGAAGTTCAACTCGATCTCGATCTCCGGCTACCACATGCAGGAGGCCGGCGCCAACCAGGCGCTGGAACTGGCCTTCACGCTGGCCGACGGCAAGGAGTACGTGAAGACGGCGCTCGGCCAAGGGCCTGGACGTCGACGAGTTCGCCGGGCGCCTGTGCTTCTTCTGGGCGATCGGGATGAACTTCTATCTCGAGATCGCCAAGATGCGCGCGGCGCGCCTGCTGTGGTGCCGGATCATGAAGGGCTTCGGCGCCAAGAACCCCAAGAGCCTGATGCTGCGCACGCACTGCCAGACCTCCGGCTGGAGCCTGACCGAGCAGGACCCGTACAACAACGTCGTGCGCACCACCATCGAGGCGATGGCCGCGGTGTTCGGCGGCACGCAGAGCCTGCACACCAACAGCTTCGACGAGGCGATCGCGCTGCCGACCGAGTTCAGCGTCGCGCATCGCCCGCAACACGCAGCTGATCATCCAGGAAGAGACGCACATCACCAACGTGGTCGACCCCTGGGCCGGCAGCTACATGATGGAGAAGCTGACGCAGGACATGGCCGACGCGGCCTGGGCGATCATCGAGGAGGTCGAGGCGCATGGGCGGCATGACCAAGGCCGTCGGACTCCGGCTGGGCCAAGCTGAAGATCGAGGCCAGCGCGGCCGAGAAGCAGGCGCGCATCGACTCGGGCAGCGACGTGATCGTCGGCGTCAACAAGTACAAGCTGGCGAAGGAAGACGCGCTCGACATCCGCGAGGTCGACAACGTGAAGGTGCGCGAGCAGCAGATCGCGCGGCTGAAGCCGATCCGCGCCACGCGCGACGGCGGCCAAGGTGCAGGCGGCGCTGGACGGCGCTGACCGACGGCGCGCGCAGTCGGGCCAGGGCAACCTGCTCGACCTGAGCATCCAGGCGATGCGCGCTGCGCGCCACGGTGGGCGAGGTCAGCGATGCGCTGGAGAAGGTCTTCGGGCGCCACCGCGCCGACACGCAGAAGGTGACCGGTGTGTACGCAGCCGCCTACGACTCGGCCGAGGGCTGGGACAAGCTCAAGGCGCGAGATCGCCGCCTTCGCCGAGGAGCAGGGCCGCCGGCCGCGCGTGATGATCGCCAAGCTCGGCCAGGACGGCCACGACCGCGGCGCCAAGGTGGTGGCCACGGCCTTCGCCGACCTCGGCTTCGACGTCGACATCGGCCCGCTGTTCCAGACGCCCGAGGAGTGCGCGCGCCAGGCGATCGAGAACGACGTGCACGCGGTCGGCGTGTCAGCACGCTGGCCGCCGGCCACAAGACGCTGGTGCCGGCGATCATCGCAGGAGCTGAAGAAGCAGGGCGCCGACGACATCATCGTGTTCGTCGGCGGCGTGATCCCGCAGCAGGACTACGACTTCCTCTACGACGCCGGCGTCAAGGGCATCTACGGCCCGGGCACGCCGATCCCGGCGAGCGCGAAGGACGTGCTCGAGCAGATCGAGCGCGCATTGAAGCGCTAGCGATCGTCAAGGCGCGCTGATGCTCGACCCCAGCGACCAGGCCTTGCTCGACGGCGTGCTGCACGCGCGCGGCGCGGCGCAGCGCCGCGCGATCGCCAAGGCGATCACGCTGCTGGAATCGACGCGCGCCGACCACCGCGCGCGGGCCGACGCGCTGCTCAACGCGCTGCTGCCGCACACCGGCAAGTCGTTCCGCCTCGGCATCTCCGGCGTGCCCGGCGTGGGCAAGTGCACCTTCATCGAGGCGCTGGGCCTGTACCTGATCGAGCAGGGCCATCGCGTCGCGGTGCTGGCCGTCGACCCGTCGTCCAGCGTGTCGCGGCGGCTCGATCCTCGGCGACAAGACGCGCATGGAGCGGCTGTCGGTGCACGAGCAGCGCCTACATCCGGCCCAGCCCGGCCAGCGGCACGCTGGGCGGCGTGGCCGAGAAGACGCGCGAGGCGATGCTGGTGCTGCGAGGCCGCGGGCTACGACATCGTGATCGTCGAGACCGTCGGCGTCGGCCAGAGCGAGACCGCCGTGGCCGGCATGACCGACATGTTCGTGCTGCTGCAGCTGCCCAACGCCGGCGACGACCTGCAGGCCATCAAGAAGGGCGTGATGGAGCTGGCCGACCTGGTGGTGATCAACAAGGCCGACCTCGACGCCGACGCCGCCACGCGCGCGCAGGCGCAGATCACCGTCGCGCTGCGTCTGTTGCAGCACGGCGGCCACGGCCAGCGCAGCGCGACGACGTGCCCTGGCAGCCGCAGGTGCTGCAGCTGAGCGCGCTCAACGGCGCCGGGCTGGCCGAGTTCTGGCAGGCGGTCGAGCGATTCCGCGACGCAGCAGACGCGCCAGCGGCCGCCTGGCCGCGCGCCGCCACGAGCAGGACGAGGCCTGGATGTGGGAGCGCATCGAGGCCGCGCCTGCACGCAGCGCTTTCGCGCGCAGCCCGCAGGTGCGCGGCGGCGTTGCCGCAGCTGACCGACCGACGTGCGCGCCGGCCGCGTGGCCGCCGTCGGTGGCGGCGCGCCGCCTGCTCGACCTGATGAACTGAACGATTGAGCGCCAGGAGACCGCGACATGCACGACATCATCGAACAACTCGAAAACAAGCGCGCCGCGGCGCGCCTGGGCGGCGGCGAGAAGCGCATCGACGCGCAGCACGCCAAGGGCAAGCTGACCGCGCGCGAGCGGCTCGAACTGCTGCTCGACGAGGGCACCTTCGAGGAATGGGACATGTTCGTCGAGCACCGCTGCGCCGACTTCGGCATGGCCGACAACAAGGTGCCCGGCGACGGCGTGGTCACCGGCTACGGCATGATCAACGGCCGCCTGGTGTTCGTCTTCAGCCAGGACTTCACCGTCTTCGGCGGCGCGCTGTCGCGAGGCGCATGCCGAGAAGATCTGCAAGGTGATGGACCAGGCGATGAAGGTCGGCGCGCCGGTCATCGGCCTCAACGACTCGGGCGGCGCGCGCATCCAGGAAGGCGTGGCCTCGCTCGGCGGCTATGCCGAGGTGTTCCAGCGCAACGTGATGGCCTCGGGCGTGGTCCCGCAGATCAGCCTGATCATGGGCCCGTGCGCCGGCGGCGCGGTGTACTCGCCGGCGATGACCGACTTCATCTTCATGGTGCAAGGACAGCTCGCTACATGTTCGTCACCGGCCCCGAGGTGGTGAAGACGGTGACGCACGAGGAGGTCACCGCCGAGGAGCTGGGCGGCGCCGTCACGCACACCACCCAGCAGCGGCGTCGCCGACCTGGCCTTCGACAACGACGTCGAGGCGCTGCTGATGCTGCGCCGCTTCTTCAACTACCTGCCGCTGAACAACCGCGAGAAGCCGCCGGTGCGCCCCAGCGGCGACCCGGCCGACCGCATGGACCTCTCGCTCGACACGCTGGTGCCCGACAACCCGAACAAGCCCTACGACATCAAGGAGCTGATCGTCAAGGTGGTCGACGACGGCGACTTCTTCGAGCTGCAGCCCGACTACGCGAAGAACATCGTCATCGGCTTCGGCCGCATGGAAGGCCAGACGGTGGGCATCGTCGCCAACAACCCGCTGGTGCTGGCCGGCTGCCTGGACATCAAGAGCAGCATCAAGGCGGCGCGCTTCGTGCGCTTCTGCGACGCCTTCAACATCCCGGTGATCACCTTCGTCGACGTGCCCGGCTTCATGCCCGGCACCAGCCAGGAGTACGGCGGCATCATCAAGCACGGCGCCAAGCTGCTGTACGCCTACGCCGAGTGCACCGTGCCGAAGATCACGGTGATCACGCGCAAGGCCTACGGCGGCGCCTACGACGTGATGAGCTCCAAGCACCTGCGCGGCGACGTCAACTTCGCCTGGCCGAACGCCGAGATCGCGGTGATGGGCGCCAAGGGCGCGGTGGAGATCATCTTCCGCGAGGACAAGGGCGACCCGGCCAAGCTGGCCGCGCGCGAGGCCGAGTACAAGGCGCGCTTCGCCAACCCCTTCGTCGCCGGCGCGCGCGGCTTCATCGACGACGTGATCCAGCCGCACGAGACGCGCAAGCGCATCTGCCGCTCGCTGGCGATGCTGCGCGACAAGAAGCTCGAGAACCCGTGGCGCAAGCACGGCAACATTCCCGCTGCTGATCGAGCGTGCGGAGACGCAATGACCATGTTCACCAAGATCCTGATCGCCAACCGCGGCGAGATCGCCTGCCGCGTCATCAAGACCGCGAAGAAGATGGGCATCGCGACCGTCGCGGTCTATTCCGAAGCCGACCGCGACGCGCGCCACGTCGAGCTGGCCGACGAGGCCGTGCTGCATCGGCCCGGCGCCGTCGCGCGAGTCGCTACCTGTCGGCCGACAAGATCATCGCCGCCTGCAAGCAGACCGGCGCGCAGGCCGTGCACCCGGGCTACGGCTTCCTGTCGCGAGAACGAGGACTTCGCCAAGCGCGTCGAGGAGGAGGGCATCGTCTTCATCGGCCCGAAGCACTACTCGATCGCCGCGATGGGCGACAAGATCGCGTCGAAGAAGCTGGCGCTGCGAGGCCAAGGTCAACACCATCCCGGGCTGGAACGACGCCGATCGAGTCGCCCGAGCGCGCGGTGCAGATCGCCAAGCGACATCGGCTACCCGGTGATGATCAAGGCCAGCGCCGGCGGCGGCGGCAAGGGCCTGCGCGTGGCCTTCAACGACAAGGAGGCCTTCGAGGGCTTCACGCTCGTGCCGCAACGAGGCCAGCGCCAGCTTCGGCGACGACCGCGTGTTCATCGAGAAGTTCGTCGAGGAGCCGCGCCACATCGAGATCCAGGTGCTGGGCGACGCGCACGGCAACGTGCGTCTACCTGAACGAGCGCGAGTGCTCGATCCAGCGCCGCCACCAGAAGGTGATCGAGGAGGCGCCGTCGCCGTTCATCAGCGACGCCACGCGCAAGGCGATGGGCGAGCAGGCGGTGGCGCTGGCCAAGGCGGTGAAGTACCAGAGCGCCGGCACGGTGGAGTTCGTGGTCGGCAAGGACCAGAGCTTCTACTTCCTCGAGATGAACACCCGGCTGCAGGTGGAGCACCCGGTCACCGAGTGCATCACCGGGCTCGACCTGGTCGAGCTGATGATCCGCGTGGCCGCCGGCGAGAAGCTGCCGTTCACGCAGGACGACGTGCAGCGCAACGGCTGGGCGATCGAGTGCCGCATCAACGCCGAGGACCCGTTCCGCAACTTCCTGCCGTCCACCGGCCGGCTGGTGCGCTACCAGCCGCCGCCGCAGACGATGGAGGCGGCCGGCAGCCGATGCCCGAGCGGCGGCGGCGTGCGCGTCGACACCGGCGTCTACGAGGGCGGCGAGATCCCGATGTACTACGACTCGATGATCGCCAAGCTGATCGTGCACGGCCGCGACCGCGCCGACGCGATCGCGCAAGATGCGCGAGGCGCTCAACGCCTTCGTGATCCGCGGCATCTCGCAGCAACATCCCGTTCCAGGCGGCGCTGCTGGCGCACCCGAAGTTCGTGGCCGGCGACTTCAACACCGGCTTCATCGCCGAGCACTATCGCGCAAGGGCTTCACGCGCCGAGGACGTGCCGCACGACGACCCGATGTTCCTGGTGGCGCTGGCCGCCTTCGTGCACCGCAAGCGCGCCGCGAGCGCGCGGCCGGCATCAGCGGGCAGCTGCCGGGCCACGGCGTGCAAGATCGGCCGAGACTTCGTCGTCGTGGTGCTGGGCGCCGGCGGCGCAGCACCGAGCACCATGCCGGTGCGCGTCGACGAGTTCGACGCCGGCTCCGGCAAGGCCGACGTGGTCGTCGGCGAGCGCCACTTCGCGATCCAGAGCGACTAGCCAGCTCGGCGAGCATCCTGCGTCAACGGCACCTGCAACGGCAAGCCGTTCACCGCGCAGGTCGAGCGCGGCGGCGCAAGAACCCGCTGGCCATCCGCATCGCGCACAACGGCACGCAGATCGAGGCGCTGGTGCTGTCGCCGCGCGCCGCCGAGCTGCTGAAGCTGATGCCGCTACAAGGCGCCGCCCGACATGAGCAAGTTCCTGCTGTCGCCGATGCCGGGCCTGCTGGTCGACGTGGCGGTGCAGCCCGGGCCAGAAGGTGCAGGCCGGCGAGAGGCTGGCGGTGATCGAGGCGATGAAGATGGAGAACATCCTCATCGCCGCGCAGGACGGCGAGGTCGCCGAGGTGCTGGCCAAGCAAGGGCGAGAGCCTGGCCGTCGACCAGCCGATCATCGCGTTCGCGTGAGGCGCGACATGAGACAAGCCGTTCCGCATCCTCGGCATCCAGCAGATCGCCATCGGCGGCGCCCGACAAGCAGCGGCTGCGAAGCGCTGTGGGTCGACATGCTCGGCCTGGCGGTCAAGGGCAACTTCGTGTCAGCGAGCGCGAGAACGTCGACGAGGACATCTGCGCGCTCGGGCAACGGCGCGCACGCGGTCGAGGTCGACCTGATGCAGCCGCTCGACCCCGACAAGAAGCCGGCGGTGCACACCACGCCGCTGAACCACGTCGGCCTGTGGGTCGACGACCTGCCCAAGGCGGTGGAGTGGATGACCGCCAACGGCGTGCGCTTCGCGCCCGGCGGCATCCGCAAGGGCGCGGCCGGCCACGACATCTGCTTCATCCACCCGAAGGGCAACGACGAGTTCCCGCTCGGGCGGCGAGGGCGTGCTGATCGAGCTGGTGCAGGCCCCGCCGAGGTGATCGCGGCGCTCCGGCCGTGAATCCCCGAGCGGATAGGCGCTGCCGCCCGCAGAGCCTTCGCCGCGCGCGAAGGCTCGGTTCACAATCGGCGCAGTGCCGACCACCCGGCGCGGGCCAAGATGCGGCCCGTGCGCCCAGCCTGCGCGCCATGCGTTTCGACCTCACCACCCTGAACCTCGTGCTGGCCATTGCCGACACCCGCAGCATCACCCGCGGCGCTGAACGCGAGAGCCTGGCGCTGGCGGCGGCCAGCAAGCGCCTGTCCGACCTCGAGGCGCGACTCGGCGTGACGCTGTTCGAGCGCCGCGCGCGCGGCGTCGAGCCCACCGAAGCCGGGCGCGCCCTGCTGCGCCACATCCGCACGCTGCACACATCGCTGCATGCGCTCGAGAGCGAGGTGGTGGAGTTTTCGCGCGGCATCAAGGGGCATTTGCGCGTGGCCGCCAATGCCGAGCGCGATCGCCGAGCATCTGCCGGCCGACCTGGCCGCGTTCGCCAAGGCCAACCCGGGCATCCGCATCAGCCTCGAAGAACTGACCAGCGTCGATGTGCAGGGCGCCGTGGCCGAGGGCCGCGCCGACGTCGGCATCTTCGTCGGCCCGGCGCGCGAGGCCGTGCTCGACTGCCGGGCCTATCGCGAGGGGCTGCTGGCGATCCTGGTGCCGCGCGGCCATGTGCTGGCCCGTCGCGCCGGCCACGGCTTCGACGCGCTGCTCGACCACGACATCGTCGGCCTGCACGCCGGCGCCGCCGCGCAGGAGCAGATGCGCGAGCGCGCGTCAGGCGCTCGGCCGCACGCTGAATGCGCGCATGCAGGTGCACGGCTTCGATGCCATCGCGCAGCTGGTCGAAGCGGGTCTGGGCGTCGCGGTGCTGCCGGCCGTGGTCGCGCAGCGTTTTGCGAAGGTGTTTCGCGTCCAGCCGCTGAAGCTCAACGAAGACTGGGCGCGACGCAGCTACCTGCTGGCGGTGCGCCGGCAGGACGTGCTGCCGCCGTCGTTGCAGCGTTTCGTCGACACGCTGTGCCCGCTGTCCAAGCCCACGCCCGCTGCGTCGGCCAAGGCGCCGACGCGAGCACGTTCGCCTTGACGCAGCGCCTGGCCACTCAATTCGGTTCACACTCACACCAGTCACCCGCACGCACGACCACCATGACCGCACGCACGCTCTACGACAAGATCTGGGACGAGCACGTCGTCCACACCGAGGAAGACGGCACCGCCATCCTCTACATCGACCGCCACCTGGTGCACGAGGTGACCAGCCCGCAGGCCTTCGAGGGCCTGCGCGCTGGCCGGCCGCAAGGTCTGGCGCATCAGCTCGATCGTGGCCACCGCCGACCACAACACGCCCACCACCGGCTGGGAGCGCGGCTACGACGGCATCGCCGACCCGATCAGCAAGCAGCAGATCACCACGCTGGACGCCAACATCAGCGGCGTTCGGCGCGGCGGCGTACTTCCCGTTCCTCGACAAGCGCCAGGGCATCGTGCACGTGATCGGGCCCGGAGCAGGGCGCCACGCTGCCGGGCATGACGGTGGTCTGCGGCGACTCGCACACCTCCACGCACGGCGCCTTCGGCGCGCTGGCGCACGGCATCGGCACCAGCGAGGTCGAGCACGTGCTGGCCACGCAGACGCTGCTGGCCAAGAAGGCGAAGAACCTGCTGGTCAGGGTCGACGGCACGCTGGCCGCGCGGCTGCACCGCCAAGGACATCGTGCTGGCCATCATCGGCACGCATCGGCACCGCCGGCGGCACCGGCTACACCATCGAGTTCGGCGGCTCGGCGATCCGCGCGCTGTCAGCATGGAAGGCCGCATGACGGTGTGCAACATGGCCATCGAAGCCGGCGCGCGCGCCGGCCTGGTGGCGGTGGACGAGAAGACCATCGACTACGTGCAAGGGCCGGCCGCTCGCGCCCACGGGCGTCGAGTGGGACCAGGCCGTCGCCTACTGGCGCACGCTGCAGTCCGACGCCGGCGCGAAGTTCGACACGGTGGTCGAGCTCGACGCCGCGCAGATCGTGCCGCAGGTCACCTGGGGCACCTCGCCCGAGATGGTGCTGTCGATCGACGACCGCGTGCCCGACCCCGACAAGGAGAAGGACGCCAGCAAGCGCGACGCGATCGAGCGCGCGCTGACCTACATGGGCCTGGCAGCCGAACAAGCCGCTGGCCGACATCCGCATCGACAAGGTGTTCATCGGCTCGTGCACCAACAGCCGCATCGAGGACATGCGCGAGGCCGCCGCGGTGGTGCAGACGCTCGGCCGGCAAGGTGGCGCCGCAACGTCAAGCTGGCGATGGTGGTGCCGGGCTCCGGCCTGGTGAAGGAGCAGGCCGAGCGCGAAGGCCTGCACGAGATCTTCAAGGCCGCCGGCTTCGAGTGGCGCGAGCCGGGCTGCTCGATGTGCCTGGCGATGAACGCCGACCGGCTGGAGCCGGGCGAGCGCTGCGCCTCCACCAGCAACCGCAACTTCGAAGGCCGCCAGGGCGCCGGCGGCCGCACCCACCTGGTCAGCCCGGCGATGGCCGCCGCCGCGGCGCGTGCAACGGCCACTTCGTCGACGTGCGCCGCTTCTGCCTGAACACGAGGATCCAGACGCCATGCAGAAGCCTTCACCGTGCACAAGGGCCTGGTCGCGCCGATGGACCGCGAGAACGTCGACACCGACGCGATCATCCCCAAGCAGTTCCTGAAGTCGATCCAGCAGACCGGCTTCGGCCCGAACCTGTTCGACGACTGGCGCTACCTCGACCCGGGCGAGCCGGGCCAGGACCCGGCCAGCGCGCAAGCCCAACCCGGACTTCGTGCTGAACCAGCCGCGCTACAAGGGCGCCTCGATCCTGCTGGCGCGCAAGAACTTCGGCTGCGGCTCGAGCCGCGAGCACGCGCCCTGGGCGCTCGACCAGTACGGCTTTCGCGCGCTGATCGCGCCGAGCTACGCCGACATCTTCTTCAACAACTGCTTCAAGAACGGCCTGCTGCCGATCGTGCTGCCCGAGGCGCAGGTGGCGCAGCTGTTCGACGAGGTGGCGGCCTTCCCCGGCTACCAGCTGACGATCGACCTGGAGCGCCAGGTGGTCGTCAAGCCCGACGGCGAGCGAGATCGCCGTTCGACGTGCAGCCGTTCCGCAAGTACTGCCTGCTCAACGGCTTCGACGACATCGGCCTGACGCTGCGCCATGCCGACAAGATCCAGGCCTTCGAGGCCGAGCGCCTGGCCGCCAAGCCCTGGCTGGCCACACGACCCGCCTGATCGCTGCAACATCACGAACGAACCATGAAGATCGCAGTCCTGCCGGGTGACGGCATCGGCACCGAAATCGTCGCCGAGGCCGTCAAGGTGCTGCAACGTGCTCGACCTGAAGTTCGAGATGGAGACCGCGCTGGTCGGCGGCGCCGCCTACGAGGCCCACGGCCACCCGCTGCCCGAGGCCACGCTGAAGCTGGCCAAGGCCGCCGACGCCGTGCTGTTCGGCGCCGTCGGCGACTGGAAGTACGACAAGCTCGAGCGCGCAGCTGCGCCCCGAGCAGGCCATCCTGGGCCTGCGCAAGAACCTGGGCCTGTTCGCCAACTTCCGCCCGGCGATCTGCTACGAGCAGCTGACGCACGCGTCGAGCCTGAAGCCCGAACTGGTGGCCGGGCCTGGACATCCTGATCATCCGCGAGCTCACCGGCGACATCTACTTCGGCCAGCCGCGCGGCCGCCGCACCGCGGTCGACGGCCACTTCCCCGGCGCCGAGGAAGCCTTCGACACCATGCGCTACAGCGCGCCCGGAGATCGAGCGCATCGCCCACGTCGCCTTCCAGGCCGCCCGCAAGCGCAGCAAGCAGGTGACCAGCGTCGACAAGGCCAACGTGCTGGAGACCTTCCAGTTCTGGAAGGACGTGGTCACCGAGGTCGGCACAGCAGTACCCGGACGTGGCGCTGGACCACATGTACGTGGACAACGCCGCGATGCAGCTGGTCAAGGCGCCCAAGAACTTCGACGTGGTCGTCACCGGCAACATGTTCGGCGACATCCTGTCCGACGAGGCGGCGATGCTGACCGGCTCGATCGGCATGCTGCCCTCGGCCAGCCTGAACGCCGAGCAACCAGGGCCTGTACGAGCCCAGCCACGGCAGCGCGCCCGACATCGCCGGCAAGGGCATGGCCAATCCGTTGGCTACAATCCTGTCCGCCGCCATGATGCTCCGCTTCTCCCTCAACCAGCCCGAAGCCGCCGACCGCATCGAGTCGGCGGTGAAGGCACGTGCTGCCGCAGGGCCTGCGCACGGCGGACATCTGGTCCGAAGGCACGCGCAAGGTCGGCACGCGCGAGATGGGCGACGCCGTCGTGGCTGCGATCACCAAGAAGACCAACCAAGGGCTAGCAGCTCCGGTTCGTCTCGCCCCTCCCCGGCCCCGGCGAACGAGCCGGGGACAGCAGGAGTCCATTCTGAAAGGGCGACAATGAAACTCGCAATGGACAACAACCGCTGGTCGGCCTGGTCGGCTGGCGCGGCATGGTCGGCTCGGTGCTGATGGACCGCATGCAGGCCGAGGGCGACTTCGCCCTGATCGAGCCGATGTTCTTCTCCACCTCCAACGCCGGCGGCAAGGCGCCCGGCGCAGGCGAAGAACGAGACCACGCTGAAGGACGCCTTCGACATCGAGGCGCTGAAGCGCTGCGACATCGTCATCACCGCCCAGGGCGGCGACTACACCACCGAGGTGTTCCCCAAGCTGCGCGCCGCCGGCTGGAACGGCCACTGGATCGACGCCGCCTCGACGCTGCGCATGAAGGACGACGCGGTCATCATCCTCGACCCGGTCAACCTGCCGGTCATCAAGAACGCGCTGGCCAAGGGCGGCAAGCAACTGGATCGGCGGCAACTGCACCGTCAGCTGCATGCTGATGGGCGTGGGCGCGCTGTACAAGGCCGGCCTGGTCGAGTGGATGAGCACGCATGACCTACCAGGCGGCCTCCGGCGGCGGCGCGCAGCACATGCGCGAGCTGCTGACGCAGTTCGGCACGCTCAACGCCGAGGTGCGCGCCGCTGCTGGACGACCCGAAGTCAGCGCCATCCTCGAGATCGACCGCAAGGTGCTGGCGCGCCAGCAGTGCGCCTGTCGGCGGCCGAGACCGAGCAACTTCGGCGTGCCGCTGGGCGGCTCGCTGATCCCGTGGATCGACAAGGACCTGGGCGACGGCACTGTCCGCGCGAAGAGTGGAAGGGCGGCGCCGAGACCAACAAGATCCTCGGCCAGGGCGAGGGCTTCGGCACGCCGGCGATGCCGGTCGACGGCTTCTGCGTGCGCGTCGGCGCGATGCGCTGCCACAGCCAGGCGCTGACCTTCAAGCTGAAGAAGGACGTGCCGCTGGCCGACATCGAGGCGATGATCGCCGCCGACAACGCCTGGGTCAAGGTCGTGCCGAACACGCGCGAGGCCACGCTGCAGCGACCTGACGCCGGTGGCCGTGACCGGCACGCTGGACATTCCGGTCGGCCGCATGCGCAAGCTGGCGATGGGGCCGCGAGTACCTGGGCGCCTTCACCATCGGCGACCAGCTGCTGTGGGGCGCGGCCGAGCCGCTGCGCCGCATGCTGCGCATCCTGCTGGAGGCTTGAGCCTCGACGACGGCGTGCACAAGCGCGTTGTCCAGTGACAACAATGCGCGACAGGATGGCGCGTGCGGGAGATTTGACACATACGTCAGCTTTTGCATGAGCTTGTCAGCCTATATGCTTGATGTTATTGTGATTTCGAGCAACTTACCCGCGATCGGAGGTCAAGCGCTCGAGCTGCATGACCTGTGAACGTCGGCGCGCTCGGCCGAAGCGCGCCGGTTGCACTTGGGAGACGCCTTGAAATACCGCTCTGGACATGCTGCACGCGTCGCGCTGAGCAGCATCGCGCTGGCCGCTGCTGATGGCTGCCGCATCGGCAACGCCTGGGCCCTCGGGCCTGGGCCGCCTCACCGTGCAATCGGCCCTCGGCGAGCCGCTGCGCGCCGAGATCGACATCACCAGCATCACGCCTGAAGAAGCGTCGTCGCTGCGCGTGCGCGTCGCGTCGCCCGAGGCCTACCGCGCCGCCGGCGTCGACTACAACGCCGTGCTGCCAGTCGACCCAGGTCACGCTTGCGCGGCGCGCCGACGGCCGGCCGTATCTGCGCGTGACCAGCGACCGCGCGGTCCAGGAGCCCTTCGTCGACGTGATCCTCGAGCTCACCTGGTCCTCCGGCCGCCTGGTGCGCGAATACACGCTGCTGCTCGATCCGCCGGCAGTCGCGCGTGGCGCCGCCGGCGCAGGCGCACAGCGCCCGTCGCGCCGCAGGCGTCGGCCGCGCCGCCGGCCGCGGCCGCGCCGGCGCCTGCGCCGGCGACGCACCGCTGCAGCGCCGACCGCGCCGCCGGCGGCTGCGCCGGCGCCGCGGCCGGCTCCGTCATCGCGCGGCACCGGCGCAGCCGCAGCAGCGGCGCCGGCCGCCGCGTTGCCGAGCGGCGCCGACGAGTACAAGGTGCGCGAAGGCGACACGCTGTACCGCATCGCCAGGCAGAACCAGCGCGCCGGCGTGTCGCTCGACCAGATGCTGGTCGCGCTGTTCCGCGCCAACCCGCAGCGCCTTCATCGACGACAACATGAACCGGCTGAAGGCCGGTGCCGTGCTGAGCGTGCCGTCGCCGAGCAGGCCAAGCGCCGTCACCACGGCCGAGGCACGCCAGGTCATCCACGCCCAGAGCGCCGACTTCGGCGCCTACCGCCAGCGCCTGGCCGGCGGCGTGCCCACGACCAAGGCCGACGACAGCCGCCGCCAGGCCAAGCGGCAAGGTGCAGGCCGCACGGTCGACGACACAAGCAGGCCGCCGCGCCCGCGCCCGACAAGCTGACGCTGTCGCAAGGGCGCGGTCGCCAAGGCGCGGCACCGAGGCGAAGGTCTCGAAGGAGCGCCGAAGCCAAGGACGCCGACGCGCGCGTGGCCGAGCTGACCAAGAACATCGACGACCTGAAGAAGCTGCAGCAGGGCGCCGGCGCCGAAGCCGCGCCGCGACGGCGCCCGCCGCAGCCGGCTCCTGCCGCCGCGCCGGCGGTGCCTGCCACGCCGCCGCCCGCGCCCGCACCGGCAGCGGACGCCAAGGCGCCGCAGCTCCGCCGCCCGCGCCGGCGACCCCGCCGCCCGCGCCGGCCACCACGGTCGCCCAGGCGCCTGCGGCCGAGCCGCCGAAGCGCCGAGTCGCCGGCCATGCCGGCGGTGCCGCTGCCCGCGCCAGCGGCCAGCGACCGCCGCTGCCGCGCCGCGCCCGGCGGCGCCGAAGCCCGCGACGCCGCCCGTGCAGGCCGAAGAGCCGAGCCTGCTGGCTTCGCTGCTCGAACACCGCTGGCCATGCCCGGTGCGATCGGCCTGGTCGTGCTGCTGGCTGGGCCTGGCGGCTGTACCGCCTGCGCGGCCGCTTCCGCAAGGACAACGGCGAGACCTCGTTCCTCGAAAGCCGCCTGCAGCCCGACTCGTTCTTCGGCGCCAGCGGCGGCCAGCGCATCGACACGCGCGATGCCGCCTCCGGCGCGTCGTCGTCGATGAGCTATTCGCTGAGCCAGCTCGATGCGATCGGCGACGTCGACCCGGTGGCCGAAGCCGACGTCTACCTGGCCTACGGCCGCGACCTGCAGGCCGAGGAGATCCTCAAGGAAGCGATGCGCAGCAACCCCGAGCGCCTGGCGATCCGCACCAAGCTGCTCGAGGTCTACGCCAAGCGGCGCGACACCAAGGGCTTCGAGCTGCTGGCCACGCAGCTGTACTCGCTGACCAAGGGCGAGGGCGACGACTGGGCCAAGGCGCAGGAGCTGGGCCGCCAGATCGACCCCGAGAACCCGCTGTACCAGCCCGGCGGCGCACCGGCGGCCGCGGTCGCAGGCGACGGCGGCCGGGTCGTCGAGCCGCTGGGCGCCAGCACGATGCCGCAGTCGGTGCATGCCGTCGACCTCGGGCTTCCGCGCCGTCGGCGGTCGACTCGATGTCGCCCGACAGCCGCGGCACGATTCCGACCCGACCTCGACCTCGACCTCGACCTCGGCACGATGCCGCAGCGCCGCGCGCCGGTCGCGGCGCCGACACGGCGCGAGCCGAAGCCCAGCTGCCTGCCGACCTGCGAGTCGATCTCGCTCGACCTCGACGCGCCGAGCGCTCGACTCGGCCGCCGCTCGAGCTCGGCAGCGCTGCGGCCGGCACGAGCCGACGCTGCGACTTCGGCGACTTCACGCTGCCGGCGCAGCCCTCCGGCCACGCCGCCGACTCGACGACGAACGATCCGCTGGCGCGCAAGCTCGAGCTGGCCGAGGAGTTCCGCCAGATCGGCGACATGGAAGGCGCGCGCGACCTGCTCGAAGAGGTGGTGGCCAAGGCCGGCGGTGCGCTGAAGACCCGGGCCCAGAGCATGCTCGACAGACCTCGCCTGACCCCGCGGTCCAGCCCGACGCGGCGGAGCGATCCGCCGCCGGGCGCTGGCGCTGGGCGTCAGCTACCGCGGCAGGCCTACAACGGCTGGCAGAGCCAGCCCGACGGCGCCACCGTGCAGGACGCGCTCGAAGCGGCGCTGTCGCGCTTCGCCGACGCGCCGGTGCGCACGGTCTGCGCCGGCCGCACCGATGCCGGCGTGCACGCGCTGAACCAGGTGGTGCACTTCGACACGCCGGTCGCAGCGCGAGGCGTTCTCCTGGGTGCGCGGCACCAACCGCTATCCTGCCGCGCGACATCGCCGTGCAATGGGCCAGCCAGTGCCGGCCGACTTCCACGCGCGCACCAGCGCACGCGGCCGCCGCTATCGCCTACGTGCTGCTGGAGTCGCCGGTGCGGCCCGGCGCTCGAGGCCGGGCTGGTGGGCTGGGTGTTCCGTCCGCTGCGACGGCGACGCGATGCGGCAGGCCGCCGCAGTGCTGGTCGGCGAGCACGACTTCACTTCGTTTCGCTCCGCCGAATGCCAGGCCGCCAGCCCGGTGAAGACGCTGCGCGCGATCGACATCGAGCGCCGCGGCGCCTACTGGCGCTTCGAGTTCGACGCCAGCGCCTTCCTGCACCACATGGTGCGCAACATCATGGGCTGCCTGCTGGCGGTGGGCAGGGCCGGCGCCGGCCGCAGTGGATGGCCGAGGTGCTGGCGGCGCGCGACCGCGACGCCGCGGCGCCGACCTTCGCCGCCGACGGCCTGTACTTCCTCGGGCCGTACTACGATGCGCACCTTCGGCTGCCCGAGCGCACGCCTGCGATCGACTGGCTGCCATGAAGCGAGCGTCGTCGTGCAGCACCGCACGCGCATCAAGATCTGCGGCCTGACGCGCGAGGAGGACGTCGATGCCGCCGTCGAGGCCGGCGCCGACGCGGTGGGCTTCGTGCTGTACGCGCGCAGCCCGCGCCACGTGAGCGCCGAGCGCGCGCCGGCGAGCTGGCGCGCGCGCCTGCCGCCCTTCGTCACGCCGGTGCTGCTGTTCGTCAACGCCGACGCCGACGAGGTCGCCGCGGCCTGCGAGCCAGTCCCGCGGGCCGCTGCTGCAGTTCCACGGCGACGAGACGCCGGCAGCAGTGCGAGGCCGCCGGCGCGCGCCCTACCTGCGCGCCGCCCGCATGGCGCGCGCGGCTTCGATTTGCTAGACTTCGCCGCCGCGTTACCCGAGCGCCCAGGCCCTGCTGCTCGACGCCCATGTCGAGGGCTACGGCGGCGGCGGAAAGGTATTCGATTGGTCACTCATTCCACCAAGCGTGCCCGTTCCGCTCGTTTTGTCTGGTGGGTTGAATCCTGCAAACGTGACCGATGGGGTGCTGCGCGTCCGGCCATGGGCCGTTGACGTGAGCTCCGGCGTCGAGAGCGCCAAGGGCATCAAGGACGCCGCGCTGATCCGCCGGTTCTGCGAAGCGGTGCGCGAAGCCGATGCGCCGCATCGACGACGCCATCCACTAGCCTGAGACCACTCGATCCATGCTGACACTTATCAGCAGCCCGACGCCCGCGGCCACTTCGGCCCCTACGGCGGCAGCTTCGTCGCCGAGACGCTGACCCACGCGCTCGACGAGCTGCAGGCGGCCTACGCGCACTACCAGCACGACCCCGAGTTCCTGGCCGAGTTCCGCTACGAGCTGGAGCACTTCGTCGGCCGGCCCGCGCCCGGTCTACCACGCCGCGCGCCTGAGCCGCGAGCTCGGCGGCGCGCAGATCTACCTCAAGCGCGAGGACCTGAACCACACCGGCGCGCACAAGATCAACAACGTGATCGGCCAGGCGCTGCTGGCCCGGCGCATGGGCAAGCCGCGCGTGATCGCCGAGACCGGCGCCGGCCAGCACGGCGTGGCCACCGCCACCGATCTGCGCCCGCTACGGCCTGGAATGCGTGGTCTACATGGGCAGCGAGGACGTCAAGCGCCAGACGCCCAACGTCTACCGCATGAACCTGCTGGGCGCCACGGTGGTGCCGGTGGAGAGCGGCAGCAAGACCCTGAAGGACGCGCTCAACGAGGCGATGCGCGACTGGGTCACCAACGTCGAGAACACCTTCTACATCATCGGCACCGTGGCCGGCCCGCACCCCTACCCGATGATGGTGCGCGACTTCCAGAGCGTGATCGGCAACGAGTGCATCGAGCAGATGCCGCGAGATGGCCGGCCGCCAGCCCGACGCGGTGATCGCCTGCGTGGGCGGCGGCAGCAACGCGATGGGCATCTTCCATCCGTACATCGCGCATCGAGAGGCACGCGCCTGATCGGCGTCGAGGCGGCGGGCCAGGGCCTGGACAGCGGCAAGCATTCGGCGTCGCTGCAGCGCGGCTCGCCCGGCGTGCTGCACGGCAACCGCACCTACCTGCTGCAGGACGACAACGGCCAGATCACCGAGACGCACCGGTGTCGCGCCGGCCTCGACTACCCCGGCGTCGGCCCCGAGCACGCCTAGCTCAAGGACATCGGCCGCGCCGAGTACGTCGGCATCACCGACGACGAGGCGCTGGAGGCGTTCCACTGCCTGTGCCGCACCGAAGGCATCATCCCGGCGCTGGAGTCGAGCCATGCGGTCGCCTACGCGATGAAGCTGGCCGCGACGATGAAGCCCGACCAGCACATCCTGGTCAACCTGTCCGGCCGCGGCGACAAGGACATCGGCACCGTGGCCGACCTGTCGCGGCGCCGACTTCTACTGCCGGCCGTCGTGCCGCGGCCAAGCGTCAAGGGCGGCGCGTGAAGCTGCGATGAGCCGCATCGCGCAGCCACCTTCGAACGCGCTGCGAAGGCGCAGGGCCGCAAGGCGCTGATCCCCTACGTCACCGCCGGCTTCCCGTTCGCCGACATCACGGCCGAGCTGATGCACGGCCATGGTCGAAGGCCGGCGCCGACGTGATCGAACTGGGCGTGCCGTTCTCCGACCCGATGGCCGACGGCCCGGTGATCCAGAAGGCCGGCGAGCGGGCGCTGGCGCTGGGCATCGGCATGGCGCAGGTGCTGGACATGGTGCGCGGCTTCCGCGCAGCGCGACACCACACGCCGGTGGTGCTGATGGGCTATGCCAACCCGGTCGAGCGCTACGACCTGCGGCACGGCGCGGGCGCCTTCGTCCGCGATGCGGCGCAGGCCGGCGTCGACGGCGTGCTGGTCGTCGACTACCCGCCCGAGGAATGCGAGGCGTTCGCCGCAGCGCTGCAAGCCAGCCGGCCTGGACCTGATCTTCCTGCTGGCGCCGACCTCCACCGACGCGCGCATGCAGCAGGTGGCGCGCATCGCCAGCGGCTACGTGTACTACGTGTCGCTGAAGGGCGTGACCGGCGCCGGCCACCTGGACACCGCGGCGGTGGCGCAGGCGCTGCCGCGCATCCGGGCAGCACGTGAAGGTGCCGGTGGGCGTGGGCTTCGGCATCCGCGATGCGGCCAGCGCCACGGCGGTGGCCGAGGTGGCCGACGCGGTGGTCATCGGCACACGATCTGATGCAGATGCTGGAGGCCCAGCCGCGCGACAATGTGGCCGCTGCCGGCCGTGGCGACTTCATGCGCCGAGATCCGCACGGCGCTCGACTACGCTCCGATCGAAGGAGACGTCACATGAGCTGGCTCGAAAAACTGCTGCCGCCGAAGATCCAGCAGACCGACCCGACCGAGCGCCGCAGGGTGCCCGAGGGCCTGTGGATCAAGTGCCCGGCTGCGAGACGGTGCTCTACAAGACCGACCTGGAGCAGAACCAGAACGTCTGCCCGAACTGCAGCCACCACCACCGCATCGGCGCGCGCGCGCGGCTCGACGCCTTCCTCGACCCCGAAGGCCGCTACGAGATCGGCCAGGAAGTGCTGCCGGTCGACGCGCTGAAGTTCAAGGACAGCAGAAGTACCCCGAGCGGCTGAAGGAAGCGCTGGAGAACACCGGCGAGACCGACGCGCTGGTCGTGATGGGCGGCGCGGTGCATGAGCGTGCCGCTGGTGGCCGCCTGCTTCGAGTTCGACTTCATGGGCGGCTCGATGGGCAGCGTGGTCGGCGAGCGCTTCGTGCGCGGCGTCGATGCCGCGATCGAGCAGAAGGTGCCCTTCGTGTGCTTCACCGCCACCGGCGGCGCGCGCATGCAGGAGGGCCTGCTGAGCCTGATGCAGATGGCCAAGACCAACGCGGCGCTGACGCGCCTGGCCAAGGAGGGGCTGCCCTACATCAGCGTGCTGACCGACCCGACCATGGGCGGCGTGTCGGCCGGCTTCGCCTTCATGGGCGACGTGGTGATGGCCGAGCCCAAGGCGCTGATCGGCTTTGCCGGCCCGCGCGTGATCGAGTACACCGTGCGCGTGAAGCTGCCCGAAGGCTTCCAGCGCGCCGAGTTCCTGCTCGGCAAGGGCGCGGTCGACTTGATCATCGACCGCCGCCAGTTGAGGCCCGCGGTGGCCAAGCTGATGGCGATGCTGCTCAAACAAAGCGCCGACGCCGTCGCCTGAACGGCCTGACATCGGCGGCGCGGCTGACCAGGCCCGATCGCGCCCGATGACTGCACCTCGCACGCTCGACGACTGGCTCGCGCACTGCGAGCGGCTGCATCCCAAGAGCATGGACTTCACGCTCGATCGCGTGAGGGTCGTGCGTGATCGCCTGCAGTTGCGATTCGAGTGCCCGGTGATCAGCGTGGCCGGCACCAACGGCAAGGGCTCGACCTGCGCGATGACCGAGTCGATCGCGCGCCACGCCGGCTATCGCACGGCGCTGTACATGAGCCCGCACCTGGTGAAGTTCGAGGAGCGTTGCCTGCTCGATGGCCGCATGGCCGATGCGGCGACGCTGCTGCCGCACTTCGAGGCCGTGGAGGCGGCGCGCGGCGACGTCACGCTGACCTATTTCGAGTTCACGACGCTGGCCATCCTGCGCGCGTTCGTGCATGCCAGACCCGATGTGGCGATCCTCGAAGTGGGCCTGGGCGGCCGGCTCGATGCGGTGAACGCGTTCGACGCCGATTGCGCGGTGGTGACCGGCATCGCGCTCGATCACACCGAGTATCTGGGTCCCGACCGCGAATCGATCGGCCGCGAGAAGGCGGGCATCTTTCGCGCAGGGCGCCCGGCGATCGTCGGCGATCCGCAGCCGCCGATGAGCGTGCTCGAGCATGCCCGGGCGATCGGCGCCGACCTGCGTCTGCAGGGCCGCGACTTTGGCCTGCAGGGTGATCGGCAGCAGTGGTCGTGGCGCGGGCGCTCACGCCGCTTCAGCGCGTTGGCGTATCCGGCGCTGCGCGGCGCCAACCAGCTGCTCAACGCGGCCACTGCGCTGGCCGCGCTGGAGTCTCTGCACGATCGTTTGCCGATCAGCGCACAGGCGGTGCGCAACGGCCTGGCGCTGGTGGAGCTGCCCGGGCGATTCCAGATCGTGCCGGGCCGCCCGGTGCTGGTGCTCGACGGGGCGCACAACCCGCAGGCGGCCGGCGCGCTGGCGGTAAGCCTCGATCAGATGGGGTTCTATCCACGCACCTTCGCGGTCTTCGGCGTGATGGCCGACAAGGACATCGGCAATGTGATCGCGCCGCTGCGGCCACTGATCGACCACTGGTTCGTCACCGACCTGCCGACTGCGCGCGCCGCCAAGGCCGCCGATCTCGCGCGCCACGTCACCGCAAGTGCGGCGACGCCCAACGTGGGCGTTACCTGCCATGGCACGCCGAGCGCTGCGCTGCGCGCTGCGCTGGCCGCAGCAGACCCCGCTGATAGAATCGTCGCATTCGGTTCCTTCTACACGGTAGGCGGCGTGTTGAAAGACGGCTTGCCGCAGATGGCAGCCGCGCACCAGGGATAGCCTCCCCATCCGGGGACCGCAGCGCTTCAGCGGCCGGTGTAGAGCGCGCACGTCGCCCGCCTCACGCAGCGCATGGGTCTGTTCTCGTTCCTGCAAGGATCATCGTCTTCAGACGCGCGGCGCGCAGGCACACCCGACCCCGTGCAGGCCGCGCGCACGCGCGCACGGCGGCGTCTGATCGGTGCAGCCGCGCTGCTGGGCGTCGGCGTGGTCGGTTTCCCGCTGCTGTTCGAGACGCAGCCGCGGCCGATTCCGGTGGACATCGCGATCGAGATCCCGAAGAAGGAAGGCGCGCCGTCGCTGCCGCTGCCGCCGCCGCGCACGGCCTCGGCAGCGCCGGCCACCGCACGCGTGAGCAGCGGCGTGGTCGGTGAGCGCAGCGCGGAGCCGCCTCGCGAACCGGCCGCCGCGGTCACGCGCAGCGACCCGGCACCCAGCGCCGAGGCGGCTCGCAAAGAGCCCCCGGCCCCGCGCAGCGAGCCGGCGCCGGCGCCCAAGCCGGCAGCCAAACCCGAGGCACGCAGCGACGACGGTGCGCGTGCACGCGCCTTGCTCGAAGGCCAAGGTCAGGCCAGCGCGCCTGCGCCGAAGCCCGCCACCGTGGTGGCGAGCACGCAAGCCAGCCCAGCCACCACGAGCGCGGACGCCAGCAAACCCGATTCCCCCGCCGCCGGCCGCTTCGTGGTGCAGGTGGGCGCCTACGGCGAGGCCAATTCGGCGCGCGACATGCGCCGGCGTGTCGACAAGCTGGGCCTGAAGAGCTTCACGCAGGTGGTCGAGGTCGACGGGGCCAGGCGAATCCGCGTGCGCGTGGGCCCGTTCACCGCCCGCGAAGACGCTGAGAAGGCTGCTGGCACACTCAAGGCCGCGGGCTTGCCGGCGGAGGTGTTTACGTTGTGAACGCTGCGCAACCTGCCCACGGAGCCAAGCCGAAACCATGATCACCATGAACGACATCGGTTGGGTCGATTGGGCACTGCTCGCGGTGCTGCTGGCATCGGTGATCGTCGGCCTGGTGCGCGGCCTGGTGTTCGAGGTGCTGTCGCTGCTCGGCTGGGTGGCCGCCTACGTGGCCGCGCAAATGATGAGCCCCGACGTGGCGCCGCATCTGCCGGTGGGCGCACCGGGGTCGGCGTTGAACCACGGTGCCGCGTTCGCGGTCGTGTTCGTGCTGGCGCTGATCGGCTGGATGCTGATGGCGCGGCTGATCCGCCTGCTCGTGCACGCCACTCCGTTGACTCTGATCGATCGCACGCTCGGCGGCGTGTTCGGCCTCGTGCGCGCGATGGTGTTGCTGCTGGCGGTCGCCACCGTGGTGTCGTTCACCCCGGCCGTGCGTGCGGGGCCCTGGCAGGCCTCGCACGGTGCGGCCTGGCTGGGCGTGTTGCTGTCGGGCCTGAAGCCTGTGTTGCCGCCCGCCGTGGCGCGGCACCTGCAGGCGTGACAATCGGGCACAAGCCAAGAGGTCGGCGAGAGGTCTTCCATCCATGTGCGGCATCGTCGGTGTCATCTCCCAGTCACCGGTCAACCAGTTGATCTACGACGCGCTGCTGCTGCTGCAGCACCGCGGGCAGGACGCCGCCGGCATCGTGACGATGCAGGGCACGCAATGCTTCATGCACAAGGCGCGCGGCATGGTGCGCGACGTCTTTCGCACGCGCAACATGCGCGCGCTGCCCGGCGGCGTGGGCCTGGGGCAGGTGCGCTACCCGACCGCAGGCAACGCCTACAGCGAGGAAGAGGCGCAACCCTTCTACGTCAATGCGCCGTACGGCATCGTGCTGGTGCACAACGGCAACCTCACCAACGCCGCGGCGCTGAAGGAGGAGCTGTTCGACGTCGACCGCCGCCACATCAACACCGGCAGCGACACCGAGGTGCTGATCAACGTGCTGGCCCACGAGATCGAGCGCGCCGGCCGCGACCGTGCGTTGTCGCCCGAGACGATCTTCGACGCGGTGCAGGCGGTGCACCGGCGCCTGCGCGGTTCGTACGCGGTGATCGCGCTGATCGCCGGCCATGGCCTGCTCGCGTTTCGTGATCCGTACGGCATCCGCCCGCTGGTGTTCGGCCGCACGGCGTTGGCGGGTGGCACCGAGGTCATGGTGGCCAGCGAGACCGTCGCGCTCGAGGGCACCGGGCACCGCGCCGAACGCGACGTGGCGCCCGGCGAGGCGGTGTTCATCGACCTCAAGGGCCGCGTGCACGCGCGCCAATGTGCCGAGCAGCCGAGCCTGAACCCGTGCATGTTCGAGTACGTCTACCTGGCGCGGCCCGATTCGGTGATCGACGGCGTCTCGGTCTACCAGGCGCGGCTCAACTTGGGCGAGACGCTGGCGCAGCGCGTGATCTCGACCATGCCGCCGAACGAGATCGACGTCGTGATCCCGATCCCCGAGTCGAGCCGGCCCTCGGCGATGCAGCTGGCACAGAAGATCGGCAAGCCGTACCGCGAAGGCTTCGTCAAGAACCGTTATGTCGGCCGCACCTTCATCATGCCGGGCCAGGCGGTGCGCGCACGCTCGGTGCGCCAGAAGCTCAACGCGATCGTGCAGGAGTTCAAGGGCCGCAACGTGCTGCTGGTCGACGACTCGATCGTGCGCGGCACCACCAGCAAAGAGATCGTGCAGATGGCGCGCGAGGCCGGCGCGCGCAAGGTCTACATGGCCTCGGCGGCGCCGCCGGTGCGGTTTCCCAACGTGTACGGCATCGACATGCCGACCAAGGAAGAGTTGATCGCGCACGGCCGCAGCATCGAAGAGATCCGCCGCTTCATCGGCGCCGATGCACTGATCTACCAGGACGTCGATGCGATGAAGCGGGTGGTCAAGGCGCTGAACCCCAAGCTCGACGGCTTCGAGGCATCGTGCTTCGACGGCCACTACATCACCGGCGATGTCAGCGAAGCAGGCAGCGCGCCGCGCGCGGCGGCGAGCGACGACGATGACGACGCGCAGCGCTCGCGGCTGGCGTTGCACAGTGCATCGCAGGGGTCTTGAGGGTGGCTGACAAGAAGCTCCCGCGCACCCGTCTGCCGCGCGACGCGCGCCTGGACACGTTGGCCGTGCGCGAAGGGCTGCCGCCCAGCCAGTGGGGCGAGAACTCCGAGGCGCTGTTCATCAGCAGCAGTTTCGTGCACCCCGATGCGGCCACCGCGGCCGCGCGCTTCGCCAACGAAGAAGAGGCGTTCGTCTACAGCCGCTTCAGCAACCCCACCGTCACGATGATGGAGCGGCGCCTGGCCGCACTCGAAGGCAGCGAGGCCTGCATCGGCACCGCCAGCGGCATGGGCGCGATCACGCTGCTGGTGATGGGGCTGCTCAAGGCGGGCGACCACGTGATCTGTTCGCACAGCGTGTTCGGCCCGATCATCAGGCTCTTGGGCGGTGAGTTCGCCAAGTTCGGTGTGCAGACGAGCTTCGTCTCGCAGTCCGATGTGTCGCAATGGCGTGCCGCCGTGCGGCCCAACACCCGGCTGTTGTTCGCCGAATCGCCGACCAACCCGCTGACCGAGGTGTGCGACATCGCCGCCTTGGCGCGAGTGGCACGCGATGCGGGTGCGCTGCTCACGGTGGACAACAGTTTTTGCTCGCCAGCGCTGCAAAGGCCGATCGCGCTGGGCGCCGACATCGTGATGCACTCCGGCACCAAGTACCTCGATGGGCAGGGGCGTGTGATCGCCGGTGCGCTGTGCTGCAGTCAGGCGCTGATCGATGAGAAGTTCCTGCCGGTGATGCGCAGCGCCGGCATCACGCTGTCGCCGTTCAACGCATGGGTGGTGCTCAAGGGCATGGAGACGCTGTCGATCCGCATGCGCGAGCAGAGCGCGCGCGCGCTCGACCTGGCCCAATGGCTCGAGCGGCACCGGGCCGTCGAGCGCGTGTACTACCCCGGCTTGCCTTCGCACCCGCAGCATGAGCTCGCGATGCGCCAGCAGGGTGGTTCAGGCGGTGCGGTGGCGGCGTTCGTGGTGCGCGGCGCCGACGCCGATCGGGCGCGTGCCAATGCCTTTGCGGTGATCGATGCCACCCGCGTCTGCTCGATCACCGCCAACCTGGGCGACACCAAGACCACGGTCACCCACCCGTCGAGCACCACGCATGGCCGGCTCAGCGAAGAGCAGCGCCTGGCCGCGAGCATCACCCAGGGCATGATTCGAATCGCGGTCGGCCTTGAAGACCTCGACGACCTGAAGGCCGACCTGGCGCGCGGGCTCGACACGATCCGATGAGCGGGCCGGGCTCGTGGCGGGCGAGATGAGCATGGTGGTGCGCACCCGCATCGCACCGTCGCCGACCGGATTCCTGCACCTCGGCACCGCGCGCACGGCGTTGTACTCGTGGGCCTACGCGCGCCACCACGGCGGTCAGTTCGTGCTGCGCATCGAAGACACCGACGTCGCGCGCTCGACGCAGGATTCGGTCGACCAGATCATCGACGCGATGCGCTGGCTCGGCCTCGACTACGACGAGGGCCCGATCCACCAGATGCAGCGGCTGCAGCGCTACCACGAGGTGGCCGAGGCGATGATCGCCGCCGGCACGGCCTACCGCTGCTACTGCACGCCCGACGAACTCGACGCCATGCGCGAGGCGCAGCGCGCCCGCGGCGAGAAGACCCACTACGACGGCCGCTGGCGACCCGAGCCCGGCAAGACGCTGCCGCCGCCGCCCGCTGGCGTGAAGCCGGTGGTGCGCTTTCACAACCCCAGCAGCGGCGCCGTGAGCTGGGACGACCTGGTCAAGGGACCGATCCGCATCGGCAACGAAGAGATCGACGATCTCATCATCCTGCGCCCGCCGCCCGAAGGCGCACCCGGCGGCGCGTTCGGCGTGCCGACCTACAACTTCGCGGTCGTCGTCGACGACTGGGACATGCGCATCACGCACGTCTTTCGCGGCGACGAGCACATCAACAACACGCCGTGGCAGATCAACATCTTCCGCGCGCTGGGCGCGCCGCTGCCGCTGTTCGGCCACTGTCCGATCATCCTCGGCGAGGACGGGCTCAAGCTGTCCAAGCGGCGCGGCGCGGTCAGCGTGATGGCCTACGAGGAGGCCGGCTACCTGCCCGAGGCGATGCTCAACTACCTGGCGCGGCTGGGTTGGAGCCACGGCGACGACGAGCTGTTCAGCCGCGAACAGGTGGTGCAGTGGTTCGACGGCAGCCACATGGCCAAGAGCCCAGCGCAGTGGGATCCGGCCAAGCTCGCTTGGGTCAACGCGCACTACGTGAAGGTGGCCGACGACGCGCGCCTGGCCAACCTGGTGGTGCGCCACCTGGCCGAAATGAGCATCACGGCCGCTGCCAACGATCCGCGCCTGGCGCAACGCTGCGCGCTGTTCAAGGACCGCTGCGCCACGCTGGTCGAGCTGGCGCAATGGCTCGCGATGTTCGATCGGCCGGCGCCGCCGAGTGCCGAGGATCGCGCGCCGTACCTGGGTGCGGCCGCGCAACCGGCGTTGCGTGCCGTGCGCGATCGTCTGGCTGCAGCTGCGTGGGACAAGGCTGGCATTGCCCAGGCCATCAAGGACACGCTGGCCGAGCAGAAACTCAAGATGCCCCAGGTGGCGATCCCGCTTCGCGTGGCCGTCTGCAGCCGCACGCAGACGCCGGCGATCGACGCGGTGCTGGCGCTGTTCGACCGCGCCACGGTGATCGAACGGCTGACCGCTGCGCTGGCCTGAGCGGCGCTCAGGCGCCTATCCAAACGCCCCTATAATCGCGGCCTCGCTCGAGGCGCGTTGTGCCGTGAGGCCCGTTGGGGGTATAGCTCAGCTGGGAGAGCGCTTGCATGGCATGCAAGAGGTCAGCGGTTCGATCCCGCTTACCTCCACCACACGTCATCAGCACGCATCGAGTGACGAAGTCTTTGACCCCTTCGTCTAGAGGCCTAGGACACGACCCTTTCACGGTTGTAACAGGGGTTCGAATCCCCTAGGGGTCGCCACATTATCCCCCGGCTGCACCACTGCTGAAATGAGTAGTGCAGCCGGGCGGTGGCGGTGGCGGGATCGAGCTCAATGCGTTCGAGGATTCGTTGATCGCCGTGCCGCGCGCGTTTCGTTGCGTGCGCCGTCGGTCGAGCATGCCTCGTGCAATTTCGGCGAACAGCCGGCGCAACAGCGACCGCACCTGATCGAGCGTGATAGAGGCTGGCCGCCGCGCTGTTCCCGCTGTTGGGCGCGCATTCGTCGATCTCCCGCAGGACGCTGCCCGCTGGTGCTCGAGATCCTCGACGCGCCGAAGGACCGGCGCCGGGTCCGGCGATCTGGCTGGCCAGGCCGACGGTGCGGCCGATCTCGCTTCCGCAAGCGCGGCGGCGCGCCGCTCCAGCCCAGCGATCCGGCGACCGTCGACCTGCTCGCCGCCGGCGATGGCGAGCATCTGCGGCGTGCAGCCGCCGCACGCTGTCATCGGCCGTGCAGGTCGGTCTGCAGCCGCCCGAGCATCGCTGTCTCGACGTTGGTCGCGAGCGAGCTTGCGACCCTTTCCCCGCGCGATAGAACCCACACGCCGTCGCTGTGCCATGCCTCCCCGTCTGGCGTGACCAGCAGGCCGGACAGCAGCAGCGGGCGTCGACGCAAGCGTCGACCTTGCACCGCGCGCTCGACCTGCTGAAAGGATGGCCTCGGCCTCAGCTCGTCGATAAGCGCCTCGTGCGTGTCGCGCTGGATCAGCCAGTCGGCGCGTGGCCGACGCTTGCACGCCGTGCCGGCGCATCGGACTCGACACCCCATACTGTGTGCCCGGCATACGTCAGGGCCTGCCAATCCATCGCGTGGGCGCTGCGAGGTTGGCCACGAGCGCCCGCTGGCGGGCGATCGCCGGGCCGCGCGGCACCCCTTGAGCCCGCAACTGCAGGTACCTCCGCACGAGCGGAGCGACCTCGGCATCGAGCACAAGCCGGGACTTCGTGACCGGCTGGCCCTCGCGAACCGCGCCGGTCGCCACCGTATCCAAGCTGATATCCGCGCGGCGCGCGGCCGCCAGCACGCCAGCCCTGGCGCACGTTCTCGGCCATGCCGGCAAGGCCCTTCGCGCGGCTGACCAGCGAGTGATACTCGTCGAACGCTTGGAGCACTGACCGGAGCACCATGTCGGTGGCTGGGTCGTGATCGGGGAGGTTGTTGTAGATGACAGCGACGCCGCGCTTCGTGCAATCGCTTTCGAACATCATCGCAATCAGCCGCCGGCGGGCGATTCGCGACGTGTCTAGCACCAGCACTATTGACCACGTGCGCGCCGGCGAGCGGAGCTCGTGCAGCATGCGCTGAAAGCCGGGGCGGTCGTCGTCTTTCCCTGACTCTACCGCGTCTGCGAATTCGGCAACGACGACCAGGCCACGTGCCAACGCCGTCGCATGAAGAGCGCGGCGTTGGGCATCAATGCTGACGTCAGACCTGTCTTTGCTCGAGCGCAGATAGAGTGCTGCGCGGTTTGGTGCTTTCGTCATGGGGCGGCGTCGTGACCAGATGCAGGACGGCGACTACTGTGCATCCTCAACAATAGCGTGGCAAGGGAGGACACCGCCACCGGTCTTCCGATTGAGGGCAGGATCTCGACTTGCTTAGCCCGGTTGCGCGAAGTTGCACTCATAGTGGAGCGAGCGTGTAGGTCGGCTGAGCGGCGCCCCTTCGTTTTCTGTGAGCAGTCAAGCGTAGGCCAGGACGAGGCGGCAGAGAGCGACTAATTGCGAGACAGATCGGTGCTCCGGAACATGCGCCGAAGCTCGTCAGAACGGCGGCCCTTCCCGTGTCCGGGGATCGCGGGCTCGCTCGCATGTCCTTCCGCTGCGCGAGAACGTGAACGCTCGCCCGCTTGACGAACTGACCCGATGCTCGCGCACGCGCGCTGCGCCTGCGTTTGCTGCGCTCGGTCCAGATCGTCACCCCGGCCACCCGCCACGCCCGAAGCCGGGCCGCCGATACCAGAGTTGGCTCGCACCGGCTCGACCGCCGCGCCAGTCGCTCACTGCGGTCGCTTGGTGGCACGTCGGCCGCGGTGCCGCCGGTCCTCGTGAACGTGGGCGGTCCCTTCGCTGCAGCCGTTGCGCCAGCTGCGCTGTCACACCGGCCGCGGTTGCTGCGGGACCTACTGACCTCGCGCGCGTCGTTGAGTGGCCCACCGCGATCCCCCCACGCGCCCCCGTCTCTGGCGAGGGGGACTTGTGGGGGGATCTTCAAGGCGGTGGGCCGGGTGACCGGCTCACCGATTCGCTGCTGCTGAACTCCTGAACAGCCACCCCCACCCCCCGCCCGCCCCCGAGGGCGGGAGCGAGGGAGTCCGAGCGAGAGGATCGGTTTTCAGGGGTCCGACTGGAGCCCGGCCGGTCGTGCTCGTCAAGGAGCATGTCATGGCTTATGTACTGGTCGAACAGCGCAATGCGCACCTGGCCGGTGACGTCCGGCTCGAACAGGTCAACGGCCGCGACGGCCCGCTCGCCAAGGCCCACGCTCACCGCCATCAGCAACGTCCGCAGGGGCAGCGGCGAAGCGCGCGAGGAGGAGGCGACCGCGATCCTGTGGACGCTGTGGGGCAAGCAGGCCGAGAACGCCGCCGAGTACCTCGGCAAGGGCAGCCACGTCAACGTCGTCGGCCGGGTGCGCAACAACAACTACGAGAAGGACGGCGAGACCGTCTACGGCCTGGCCTTCACCTGCGAGGAGATCGACTACCTCGACACCAAGGCCGACGCGCGCGCACGAGCGCGATCGCGCCACGAGTTCGTCGACGAGATGAACGCCGCCGAACAGCGCTGCCGCGCCAGACGCGCGACAGCGCCGCGACCTGATCACGCAACCCGCGAGCTCGGGCGGAGCAGCGCGTCCGTCCGATCGCCACATCCATCGAGGAATCAACATGCACACACCCACACTGGCCACCCGCTTTGCGCAACAGCACGCGCGTGCTGCGCAGCGACCATCCGCTGAGCGAAGAGCAGATGCGCCACGCGGCGCCGTCCATCTTCGCCGCAGGCAAGCACGCCAGCCGCTCCGAGCGCTACACCTACATCCCGACCATCGACGTGCTGCGCGGCCTGCGCACGCGAAGGCTTCGAGCCGTTCATGGTCGCGCAGGGCACGAGCCGCATCGAAGGCAAGACCGAGTACACCAAGCACATGATCCGCATGCGCCACGGCCGCGCAGGGCACGGGCCGGCCCGAGGCCAACGAGATCATCCTCATCAACAGCCACGACGGCGCCAGCTGCTACCAGATGCTGGCCGGCGTGTTCCGCTTCGTCTGCTGCAACGGCTTGGTGGTCGGCAGAGTCGCCAACGACATCCGCATCCCGCACAAGGGCAACATCCAGCACGAGGTGATCGAGGGCGCGTTCCGGGTGCTGGAGGACTTCGAGGCGGTGGACGACTCGGTCGCAGGCGATGAAGGCGCTGGCGCTTCAGCCCGAGGAGCAGCGGGCCTTCGCGACGGCGGCGCTGGCGCTGCGCTACGGCGAGCGCACCGAGGGGCAACCGCCGGCGCCGATCACGGCCGAGCAGCTCAATGAGCCGCGGCGGGCGGAGGACGTCGGGGCCAACCTGTGGAGCACGTTCCAGCGCGTCCAGGAGAACGCGATCCGCGGCGGGCTGCCGGGCCGCACGTGCCAGGGCCGGCGCATGCGCACCCGCGAGGTCGCCAGCATCGACCGGGGCGTGGGCCTGAACCGCGCGCTGTGGGTCCTGGCCGAGGAGATGCGGCGGCTCAAGCAGCTGAGACCGACCGAGCGCCGGATTTGCAGCCGAATCGCGGCGCACGCCTCGCACCGCGCCGCTTCGATGATCGACAGCGGTGCGCGCGCCCGCTCGCCGGCGCGCCCGTCGGCCGGACGTCGCGCCCGCGCGAACGACTGCCGGCCGGGCCGACTCCGGCGCGTCGCGCCGGAGATCTCACCGATGAAGACACTCGTGCTGGCCAACCAGAAGGGCGGCGTCGGCAAGTCGGCCGTCGCCACGCTGCTGGCGCACTACCTGGCGCAGCACGGCCGGCGCGTGCTGGCGATCGATCTGGACCACCAGGGCAACTTCACGCAGCCGCTGCGCTGTCCGAGCGGCCGCGCTCGGCGGCGCTTCACCGCCGACCGCTTGTTGACCCGCCCGGCGCCGCGCGTTGCCGGCCGACCGTTCGTGCTCGTGCCCAGCGAGCCGACGCGCTGCTCGGGCTGGAGCGCCAGCCGGCGCAGCACACGCCGTTCGCGCAGGCGCTTCCGGCTTCCTCGGCGACGGACGCCGCAGTTCGACGTCTGCGTGGTCGACACCAACCCGAACCCGGACATCCGGCTCATCGCCGCGCTGGCCTCGGCGGACTTCGTGCTGTCGCCGATCCAGCTCAACCAGGAGGCGCATCGACGGCGTGCAGCTCCCTGCTGCAACCACGAGCGGGTGGGCTATCGCAAGATCAAGGCGGTGCTCAACCCGAAGCTGACGTTGATCGGGCTGCTGCCGACGATCGTCGAGCCGACGCCGTTTCAGCGGGCGAACTTCGTGCAGCTGGTCGAGCGCCATCGCTCGCTGATGATCCGCATCGAGCGACAAGGCCGGCGACGTTTGCGCGCATTCCCAAGCGCTCGGCGATCGCCGAGGCGCAGGCGGACGGCGAGGTGCTGTGGGAGATGAAGAAGACCGCGGCGCGCGAGGCCTGGACCGAGATCGAGCCCGCGATCGCGCGCATCGCGCAGCGTCCTGGCGACCCAGGCGGAGGCGCGCCATGCCGCTGCAGCTTGATGACCTGGACGGCAGCTCGATGCGCCGCCTCGGCGAGCAGCGGCGCGCCGCTGATCCGTTGCCGCTGCAAGACGATCGACGAGGATCCGGAGCAGCCGCGGAGCGAGTTCGACGACGAGTCGCTGCGCGAGCTGGCCGACGACGATCGCGAGCGCGGCGTGCAGCAGCCGGTCTCGGTGCGGCCGCATCCGACGGAGCCCGGGCGATGGATGCTGAACTTCGGTGCCCGGCGGCTGCGCGCGGCCAAGCTGGCCGGGCAAGACGCGAGATTCCGGCGTTTGTCGACGAGGCGGCCGACAGCTACGACCAGGTGATCGAGAACGAGCAGCGCGAGGGACTCCGGCCGCTGGAGCTGGCGATGTTCGTGAAGCGGCGGATCGCTGCAGGTGAGAGCCAGACCGAGATCGCGCGCCGGCTGGGCAAGAGCCCGACCTGATCACGATGGTCAGCGCGATGATCGATCCGCCGCCGTGGCTGTTGGCGGTGTATCGCAGCGGGCAATGCACGCGTGTTTCCGAGCTCTACGAGTCTGAGGCGTCTCCACCGAGCGCGAGCCGGCCCGGGCTCTGGAGACTCATGCGGAGGCAAGGGGCGCCGATCACACGCGCCATGCTCCGCGCGGTGAGGGATCCCGACCTGGCCGGCACATGCGCGGCCTCTGTGTCTGCAGCCGCCGGCTAGCTCTTGTCACGATACGGCCGAGCCCACGCTCGGGTGCGGCGTCCGCCGCCACAGCTCGAAGGGTGGACCTATTCGCTCGTGCCTGTATTCACTGTGATGCGCTCGAGTCCATCGTCAAGCGCATGAGGGCGCGCGAGCCAGAGCGTGTCAACGCGCTGCGCGAGCGTCTAGCCGCTGTGATCGCAAGCTGTTTAGCGCGCTAAACACGAGCACAGCGCGAGCCGCGACGGTCATCGCACGCCGCGGCTCGAGTGACGAATCTCGACCTGAAATCGTCGGCCTGAAGGTGCCGATAGCGGCCTAAGCTGATTGCGTTGATGAGTGCAGGATAGGCGCCGTGGCGCCGATGTCGGACACGCGTCGCGTGTCGGAGCACAACTGGTGTCGACTTCGTCTCGTGATCGCTTCACTGTCGATCTGCGCGGCATGAAACCCGCCCTCGAAGCACGAGCGCGCCAACTCGGCATTGCGCCATCAGAGTTCGTGCGGACAACATTGGCCGGCGCCTTGGGACCGACAGCTGCGTCCGAGGGAGCGCTCAAGTCTCGTCCAACTGCAGCTTTCGATCGTGTGCGCTTGTGCCTGCGCATTGACCGGTCAGAACGCGAACAACTTCAACTAGCGGCGAAGGAGGCTGGTCTCACCATCGCCGACCTGATGCTCGTGCTGTTGGTCAAGCGTGACCATCGGGACACGATGTCCCTAGTCAAGGCGCTGAGCGCGTCCAACGCCGAGCTGGCGGCGCTGTCCCGATCACTCTCACACCTGGCGCGCTTGCTGGGACAAGGGACGATTCGTGCGGCGCTCGTCTACCGGGATTTGCTCGATCGCGCCCATGGTGAGGTGCGCGCGCACCTGAAGGTTGCCGCCGAAGCCTTGGCTGATCTCCAGCCGCTGGTTCGTCTGGCTCGCCAGCGCCGTTCCAACCAAGGAGATTCAGGATGACTAGGTTCGGTTCGGTCGATGGTGTGCTTGTGCAATGGGGGGATCGACTGTTCTACCCCGGCAACCGCATCGTGCATGCCAAGGGTGATCCTCGGCTTCGATCAGGCGCACCGGCCCAGCGTGCCTTGGCACTGCGGGCGCGCATTGAAGCGACCGTGGTGAGGAGGGCGCCGCAAGTGATGGTCAAGGTGACCGGAGGTGGGCGCGGCATGGGCGCAATCGCCGCGCACCTGCGCTATATCAGCAAGAATGGTCGACTCGATATCGAGGACGATCGTGGTCAAACCGTGCGGGGCAAGGGCGCGGTGCAGGAGCTGGTGGGCGAGTGGCGCTTCAGCGGCAGCCTGATTGAAGACGTCAGTGTTCGGCGAGAAGCCTTCAACATCATGCTGTCCATGCCGCGTGGCAGTGCGGATGCATCCATCGTGCAGCGAGCAGCAAGCGAGTTCGCGCAGACCGAGCTGCGGGGCCACAAGTACGTCATGGTTCTGCATGACCACCAAGCCAACCCGCACGTGCATATCAGCGTGCGTGCGGAGTCAAACTGCGGGAGTCGGCTCAATCCAAGGAAAGTCGACCTTCATCGTTGGCGCGAAACATTCGCCGAAAAGCTTCGCGACTATGGCGTCGACGCGGAAGCGACCCGCCAGGCTACGCGCGGGGCAACACGAAACTACGACCCAATCTGGCGCACCAAAGCCAGGGCGGCGAATCGCCTCAGGAGCGAGCGTCCTCGGGCGAAATTTGGCGCTGCAGCGCTCTCTTCACGCCAGGCGGCACAAACGTCCTGGAAACACATCGCCTCGGCTTTGGCTGGGTCGACGCACGCCCGTGATCGAGAGATCGCTGCTGCCATTGACCGGCAGATCACCCAGTTCGAGCGAGAGCCCAAGCGCAGCAACGTCGCCGGAGTGGATCGCGAAGTACGGCGCTAGCGATCTGCATCGCTTGGTCAGACGGGGCTACCGCATGTCGGAGCACACACCATCTCGACACGACCCAAGACCCGCTTGGACTTCAGTGCTGAGCTCAGTCGATGTGTTCCGCAGAGGAAGCATGAACGTGTGTTGCCGGCACCTGTGAAGGGTGACCCGGAGGTCTTTGTCGAATAGCGCAAGCCGTCGTCGGAAACTCTGGTCGATGATTCAGATTTGCTCATGGGCGTATTGTCGCCGGCATACACCTTGATACGGACGAGCGCATGCGACTGCAGCCGTTTCATCAGGTCGACGAGACGCCTTTCACAGCATCGCGCGAGGATGTCTTGCGTGCATGGGGTCAGCCTCGACTGGCCCAACGAAACGACGTGGGGCTGAACGAGCTCGACTACGGGTCGGTGGTGTTTCGCTTCCAGGAGAGCGGTCGGTTGGAAGAGGTCACCCGGCAAGCGAGCGTACTCACGTTGGGCAAGGTCGCTGTCCCGTTTGCTTCGCTGGCCCTATTCGTTCACAAGCACGACGACATGGCGTTCGAACGCGCGGGCTTCGTCGTCAGTCCGATGTTTGGACTGGCATTCGACCCGTCATGTCCCTGCTGGGTGACGGCGTTGGCAGCGCATTGCATCGACACCTGGCGCGCCCTCTGAGGGACTGGCAAACGATCGCTCAGCCGATTTGCGAGGTCTGGGGTTCCTCCAGCGTCGGGCGAAGACCCGCCAGCACTCGCCTGGGCGAAGAAACGAGTGCAATGCGCCTGGCAACCTGCATTGGGTGACAATTGCCCACGGAGAATCCAAATGCGCCCACCGAAGCCAGGACTTCACGCGATCTTTCGCGCCAAGGACAGCACGATCTACATGGTTCGAGAGGTGACCGACTTGCCCTTCGTTGGCGAATATCAGCTTGTGCTGGCGACCGAGCAAGAGGTGCGCAATGACACCAAGGTCGCGTCGATCACCAACGCGGAGTTCGAGAACCTCTACACCGCCAAAGGCTTGGAGCGAATCGCCGTCGGGCGCTGAGCGCGGCAGGCCCAACCCGCTGTGGTCTGACCTGACGACGGGTTTTTCGCGGGCCCCGGCTCACTGGCCGATGCGCGGGTAGACCCACGGACGTACGACCAACTCCGCATCAGTGGGCATCGGCCTAGCTCTGCATCTGGGCGAAGATCTGCGATGCGGAATAAGTTGCCGCCGCGATCGCATCCAATTGGCTTTCCCGCTTTTCGTAGGACACCATGGCCGACGACGCACCGAGT
>CAWHBZ010000014.1:0-79673 GCA_963827645.1 uncultured beta proteobacterium
GTTCGTGTACATCCGCGGCGAGTTCGACCTGCCTCTGCGCCGGCTGAACGAGGCGCTGCAGGAAGCGCGTGATGCCGGGCTCGTCGGCGAGGGCATTCTCGGCAGTGCATTCGCGTGCGACATCGTCGTTCACCGCGGCGGCGGCGCCTACGTGTGCGGCGAGGAGTCGAGCCTCATCAACTCGCTCGAGGGCAAGAAGGGATATCCGCGCAACAAGCCACCGTTTCCTGCCGTCAAGGGCTTCTACGGCGCGCCGACGGTCGTCAACAACGTCGAGACGCTGGCCAACGTGCCCTGGATCGTCGCGCGCGGCGGCGCGGCCTACGCCGCGCTCGGCAACCCGGCGAATCCGGCCATCGCCTGTTCGGCGTGTCCGGGCACGTCAACAGGCCCGGGCTCTACGAGCGGCCGACCGGTTATCCGATGAAGAAGCTCATCTTCGAGGACGCCGGCGGCATGCTCGGCGGCAAGCCGCTCAAGGCCGTCATTCCCGGCGGCAGCTCGACGCCGGTGCTCACGGCCGACGAAGTCGAGACGCTGACGCTCGACGCGCCGTCGCTGCAGCAGGCCGGCAGCATGCTGGGCTCCGGCGGTCTCATCGTCATCGCCGAAGGCACGTGCATGGTGCGCCTGCTGCAGGTGCTGACCCGCTTCTATCGCCATGAATCGTGCGGTCAGTGCACGCCGTGCCGCGAAGGGACGGCTTGGATGGACGACATCCTCGCCCGGGTGGTCGACGGGCGCGGCCAGGCAGCCGACCTCGCGAACCTGCAGGCGATTCCCGAGGGCATTCTCGGCAACACGCTGTGCGCCCTGGGCGACGCCGCCGCGATGCCTGTGCTGAGCTTCGTCAAGAAGTTTCGCAACGAGTTCGAGTACTTCGTCGAGAACCGCCGCTCGCTCAACGGCGGCCGCCTCGAAGCCTGAGACAGGCTCATGGAAATCACGATCGACGACCGCACGATCGAGGCCAATCGCGGCGAGAGCGTGCTGCAGGCCGCGATGCGACACGGCATTCAGATCCCGCACTTCTGCTACCACCCGCGCCTGTCGATCGCCGGCAGCTGCCGCATCTGTCTCGTCAAGGTCGAAGGTGTCCCGAAGCTGATGCCCGCGTGCAACCTGTCGGTCGCCCCGAACATGAAAGTGTCGACGCTCGTGCCCGAGGTGGGCCGCGCACGGCAGCAGGTGATGCAGTTCCTGATGCTCAATCACCCGGTGGACTGCGGCATCTGCGACAAGGCGGGCGAATGCCGGCTGCAGGACTACGAATATGCCTACGGCCTGCCGCGCTCGCGCTCGACGGAGGCGAAGCATCACAAGCGCAAGCTGCACGACCTCAGCCCGCGCATCCAGCTCGACAACGAGCGCTGCATCCTGTGCAGCCGCTGCGTGCGCTTCACGCGCGAGATCTCGAAGACCCACATGCTCGGCATCGTCGAGCGCGGCGCGCACGCGGTGGTCGAGCGGCTCGATCCGCAGTCCGACGACGACCCGTACTCCGACAACGTCATCGGCCTGTGCCCGACGGGCGCCCTGCTGTCGCGCGACTTCCTCTACCAGAGCCGCGTGTGGTTTCTCGAGCCGGTGCGTTCGGTGTGCACGGGCTGCTCGCGCGGCTGCAGCATCGACCTGTGGCGGCGCAAGAAGGAGTGGCGGCTGCGCTCGCTCGGCGAGGAGCGCAACAGCATGCTGTACCGCGTCACCGCCCACGAGAACCCCGAGATCAACGGTCCCTGGCTTTGCAACAAGGGCTTCGACCAGCACAAGCTGATGAGCAGGGAGCGCACGCTGACGCCGATGCTTGGCGACGCGCCGGCATCGATCGAACAGGCGCTCGCCCAGGCCCGCGACCTGATCGCGCGAGCGCGCAGTCCGGCCGCCCTCGTCTCGGCGCACGCCTCCAACGAGGAGCTCGACGTCTTCAAGGCGACGCTCGGCGCGCGCTTCCGCGTCTACGCGCGCGAGGACAGCGTCGCCGCAGCCCGGGGAGGTGGTCGAGGACGACTTCCTGATCAAGGCCGACAAGAACCCGAACAGCCATGGCGTGCGCGAGCGCTTCGGCTGGAAGACGCTCACCGCCGCGGATGCGCAGGCCCACGATCTGTTCCTCGTTTGGGGAGAGTGGGGCGACTACGACGGGTTCGGCCGCGCGCGCGTGATCCACCTCGCATCGTTCGCGCGGCAGCGCGATCGGCACGCCGACGTGCACATCCCGCTGTCCACGACGTTCGAGCGCAGCGGAACCTTCTGCAATTTCGAGGGCAAGCGCAACCGCTTCGAAAAGGTGCTCGACAAGCCGCCGCTCGTGCAGCACGCCGCGGACGTGTTCGCGCAGCTCGAAGCGCTGCTCGCCGCCCCGCAAAGGCTCCAGGAGGCGTCTTGATCCCCGACCTCGTCGTCCACGGCGCCTTCATGCTCTACGCCATCACGTTCATGATGCTGCTGGCGACGGTCTTCACGTGGGTGGAGCGCAAGCAATCGGCGATCATGTCCGACCGCATCGGCGCCAACCGCTGCTACATCCGGATTCCGTTCACGAACATCAAGTTCGTCGCGTGGGGCCTGTTCCACGGCATCGCGGACGGCGGCAAGCTCCTGCTCAAGGAGAACTTCACGCCGCTCACCTACGACCGCCTCTGCTACAACCTCGCGCCCTGGCTCGCCGCCGTGCCCGTGTTGCTGGTCTTTGCCGTCGTGCCCTTCGGCGGCACGCTCGTGCCGGGCCGGCTCGTCGATGCGGACACGTTCCCGTCCCTCGCAGCCGGCCTGCAGGGCTTCTTCGGCGAGCGCAGCTACACGATGCAGGTCGCCGGGCTCGATGCAGGCATCCTGTTCGTGCTCGCGATCTCAGGTGTCGGCGTGCTGGGCACGATGCTCGCCGGCTGGTCCTCGAACAACAAGTTCTCGCTGATGGGCGCCTCGCGCGCCGCCTCGCAGATGATCTCCTACGAGGTCGCGATGGGGCTCGCGCTCATCAGCATGGTCGCCACCTACGGCACGCTCGATCTCGAGGCGATGGTGAAGTGGCAGTCGGGGCTGTTGCTCGGCGCTGTGCCGGCATGGGGCCTGTTCGTGCAGCCGGTTGCCTTCGTGCTCTTCCTCACCGCCAGCATCGCGGAGAACAAGCGCATCCCGTTCGACCTTCCCGAAGCCGAGTCGGAGCTCGTCGCCGGCTACTTCACCGAGTACACGTCGATGAAGATGGGCCTGTTCATGCTGAGCGAGTTCATCGAGATCGTCGTCATCTCCGCGCTCGTCGTCACGCTGTTCCTGGGCGGCTACAACCTGCCGTACATGACCGACGCGGGCTTCGCCTTTCCCGGCGGCGCCACCTGGTCGCTCTCGCACGGCACCGTCGTGGTCCTCCAGGTCGTCACGTTCGCGGTCAAGACCTTCATCGTCGGCTGCTTCCAGATCCAGATCCGCTGGACGCTGCCGCGCTTCCGCTACGACCAGCTGATGGCGTTCGGGTGGAAGATCCTGCTCCCGCTCGCGGCGGTGAACCTGGTCGTGACCGTCCTGCTGCGCTGGGTGATGCTGTGACCGAGCGGGCGGCCAAGAAGCGCTACTGGAACGAGCCCCGCATGGGCCTGAGGGAGCGCATCTACATCATCGAAGTGCTGCGGGGGCTGCGCATCACCGGGGCGGTCTTCTTCCGCAACATGTGGAAGTGGGTGACGTTCCGCAAGGGCGCGCTGACCACCTACTACCCCGAGGAGCGGCGCAGCGACTATTCGCCGAACAACCGCGGACGGCACGTGCTGACGCAGCGCGCGAACGGCGAGGTCCAGTGCGTGTCGTGCAATCTGTGCGCGACCGCCTGCCCCGCGTACTGCATCGAGATCCTGTCGAGCGCGAACTTCAGCGACCCGGCGCATCCGAAGGCGCCGCAGCGCTTCGAGATCGACTACTCGCGCTGCATCTTCTGCGGCTTCTGCGTCGAGGCCTGCCCCGAGGACGCGATCCGCATGGTCAAGGACGTGCCCGACCTGCCGGGCTTCGATCGCACGGCCATGTGGGGAAAGATGGATCTGTTGATGCAGTGGCATCCGATCACGAATCCGCGCAAGCCGTATCCGCCACCGCCGCCGCGCGCCGAGGCGCCATGATCAGCGACATCCTCATCGCCGTCTTCGGCGCCATGGCGCTCGTCTTCGCGCTGCTCGTGGTGGTCCTGCGGCAGCCGATGCGCGCGGCGCTCGCGCTCATCGCGCACATGGTCAGCCTGGCCGCGATCTTCGCCTGCCTCGAGGTGCACGTCGTCGCGCTGTTCCAGATCCTGATCTATGTCGGCGCGGTGATGGTGTTCATGGTGTACGCGATCATGCTGCTCGACGACCGCGACGCTTCCTACGCTCACGTGTTCTCCCGCTGGTCGATGCCCGCGGTGATCGTCGTGGCGGCGCTGGTCGTGGCGCTCGGCGCCATGCTCGTGCAGTGGGCGCCGGCCGCGCCGGCCGCCGCGCCCGAGGGCCGGCGCCGTTCTCGTTCTCGGCCTTCTCCGTCGAGTTCATGACGCACTACTGGTTCCACTTCGAGGTCGCGTCGATCCTGCTCGTCATCGGCATCGTCGCCGCCTGGGCGGTGATCGCGGAGCGTCGCTGATGGACAGGTATCAGTTCCTGATCGCCCTGGCCGTGCTCACGTTCGCGACCGGCCTCGCCGGCGTCGTGATCCGCCGCAACCTGATGGTCGTGGTGATGTGCGTCGAGGTGATGCTCAACTCGGTGGTGCTCGCCTTCGTCGTGTTCGCGGCGCGCTCGGGCACGCTCGCGGGCGCCGCGATGACGTTCTTCATCTACATCGCGGCCGCCTGCGAGATCGCCGTCGCGATGGCGATCGTCGTGATGCTCGTCGAGCGGCGCGGTTCGCTCGACCTCGCCGCCGACTACGAGTTGAAGGGCTGACGTGGGCTCGCTCGCGCTCATCGCCGCGCTGCCGCTGCTGGGGTTCCTCGTCAACGGGCTGTTCGGCTCGCGGCTGCCGCGGCGCCTGGTCGCCCTGATCGGCTGCGTGCTGCCGGCGCTCGCATTCGCGATCACGGTGGCGCTTTTCATGCGCCTCGCCGCGGGCGCGCCCGCGATCACGCAGACGCTCTACTCCTGGGTCCCCCTGGCGAGCTTCAAGGTCGACGTCGCCCTCCACTTCGACGCCATGACGGCGGTCATGTGCCTGGTCGTGACCGGCATCGGCACGCTGATCCACGTCTACTCGGTGGGATACATGGCGCACGACAAGAGCTTCGCGCGCTACTTCGCGTACCTCAACCTGTTCCTGTTCTTCATGCTGCTGCTCGTGCTCGGCAACAACCTGCTCGTGCTCTTCGTGGGTTGGGAAGGCGTCGGGCTCGCGTCGTATCTGTTGATCGGATTCTGGTTCGAGGATCCCGAGAAGACGGCTGCGGGCGTCAAGGCGTTCATCGTCAACCGCGTCGGCGACGCCGGCTTCGTGGTCGCGGCGTTCCTCATCTACATCCATGCCGGCTCGTTCGACTTCCAGGCCATCAACGCCTACTTTTCGACTCAGACGCCGTCGCCCGCCGTGACCACGACCATCGGCCTGCTGCTGCTGCTCGGCGCGTGCGGCAAGTCGGCGCAGATCCCGCTGCATGTGTGGCTGCCCGACGCGATGGCCGGGCCGACGCCGGTGTCCGCGCTGATTCATGCGGCGACCATGGTCACCGCCGGCGTGTACCTGCTCGCGCGCCTGAACGGGCTCTACTTGCACGCGCCCGACGCGATGGCGGTCGTCGCCTGGATCGGCGCCGCGACGGCACTGCTCGGCGCGACGATGGGCGTCACGCAATTCAACCTGAAGAAGGTGCTCGCCTACTCGACGATCTCGCAGATCGGCTTCATGGTCATGGCCTGTGGCGTCGGCGCGTTCTCGGTCGGGCTGTTCCACCTCATGACGCACGCGTTCTTCAAGGCCTGCCTGTTCCTGGGCGCCGGCGCCGTGCTGCACGCGCTGCAGGGCGAGGAAGACATGCGCAACATGGGCGCCCTCGCGCGCAGGCTGCCCTTCACGTTCGCCACGTTCCTGGTGGCGACGCTGGCGCTGTGCGGAATCCCGCCGTTCGCAGGCTTCTTCTCGAAGGACGAGATCCTCTGGCAGGCCTGGTCGGCGCAGGGCGGCTCGCCGTGGTTGTGGCTGGTCGGTCTCGCGGCCTCCGGGCTCACCGCTTTCTACATGTTCCGCGCGATCTACCTCACGTTCTTCGGCACGCAGTCGTGTCGCGGAACGGCTTCAGGCCGGCGTGCACGAGCCGCCGCCTTCGATGTCGATCGTGCTCGCCGTGCTCGCCGTCGGCTCGCTCGTCGCCGGGTTCATCGGCATGCCCGGCTTCCTGCGCGAGCTGCTCGGCGTCTCGGCGCCGTTCTACGGCTTTCTCGCGCCGCTGTTCCCCGCGGCGGCTGCCGAGCATCACGCTGCGAGCACCGAGATCGCGCTGATGGCGATCGCGCTTCTGGTGGCGGTCGCGGGCATCGTCCTGGCGTGGCGCTACTTCGGTCGCGCCGACCGCGAGTGGAGGCGTGCGCAAGCGCCGGGGCCGGTCGAGCGGATCGTGAGCCGCGGCTACTTCTTCGACGCGGTCTACGAAGGTGTGTTCGTCCGCTTCGCCAACTGGTTGTCCGAGTCCGTGCTGGGGCGGGGACTCGAGACCGCCGTGGCCAAGGTCTCGCTGGGGTTGCCTGCGGACGCCGCGCGCCACGCGTCGCGGCTGCTTGCGCAATTGCAGACTGGCAACGTGCAAGCCTACGTCTTCTACGTGCTCGTCGGTCTCGCGGTCGCGCTCGGGTGGGGATTGAGCCATGGCTGAATCCGCGACCCCGTTGCTCCTGCTCGTCGTTCCGCTGCTCGGCGCGATCGTGGCGGCGCTGTCGGCAAAGGAATCGTGGCTCGCCCGCGCGTCGGCGATGGTGGCGATGCTCGTCGTGCTGGCCCTGTCGCTGCGCATCTTCCTCGCCTACGAGCCGGCCGCCGACGCCTCGCGCTTCGACTTCAACCTGCCGTGGATGCCGGCGCTGGGCATCAACCTTCATTTCGCCGTCGACGGCTTCAACGTCTACCTCGTGTTGCTGGCCGCCCTGTTGTTCCCGGTGGTGCTGGGATGCACGTGGGACTCCCCTCACACGCCCCGGCGGCTGTACCTCGTGCTGATGCTCGTGCTCGAGTCGAGCCTGCTGGGCACGTTCCTGTCGCAGAACGCCGTGCTGTTCTTCGTGTTCTGGGAGGCGGTGCTGATCCCGGCGGGCGTGCTGATCCTCGTGTACGGCGGCGAGCACCGGCGCCGCGCGGCGATCACGTTCTTCCTCTACACGATGGCAGGCAGCGTGCTGCTGCTCGCCGCGGTCATCGGTCTCGGTGTGGAGGCACTCGAGCAGACCGGGACGTGGTCGTTCGAGCTGGGTGTGCTCTATGGCCTGCGCCTCGACTGGAACATGCAGATGTTCGTGTTCATCGCGATCATGCTGGCGTGCCTGGTCAAGGTTCCGCTGGTGCCGTTTCATGCGTGGCTGCCGCTCGCCTACTACGAGGCTCCTGCGTCGGTCACGGCATTGATGGCAGGGGCACTGTCGAAGATGGGCGCGTACGGCATCCTGAAGCTCGCCTTGCCGCTCGCGCCCGACGTGGCCGTCGCCGCCAGCCCGGCGATGGCCGCGCTCGCGGTGACGAGCCTGCTCTACGGCGCCGTGCTGGCGCTGCGCGAGCAGGACTACAAGAAGCTGATCGCGTACTCGTCGCTGAGCCACATGGGTTATGTCGTGCTCGGCCTGTTCAGCCTGCGCGAGGTCGCGATCCACGGCGCGCTGCTGCAGATGCTGAGCCACGGTGTGGCCGTGGCCGGCCTCTTCGTGTTGCTCGGCATGCTCGAACAGCGGCTGGGGCCCTCGTATCGCCACGCGACGGCGCTCGTCGACCGCCGCACCACGGTTTGCCGTATGGGTGATGCTGTTCGTGCTGACGACGGTCGCGCTCCCGCTCACGAGCGGCTTCACCGCCGAGGTCCTCATCCTGTTCGGCGCTTTTGCGCAAGGGCTCGCCGCGTGGCAGGCGGACGCCGGCACGCTGCTGTTGATCGTCGCACTTCTGGCCATGACCGGCATGGTGCTCGGGGCGACCTACATGCTGCGCTTTGCGCGCGCGATCCTCTTCGGCACCGGCGCGCATCGCATCGCCGACCTGCGGCCGGCTGAAACGGCGTCGCTTCTCCCGCTCCTGCTGGTGATCCTCGTCATCGGCATCGCGCCCGCGGCCGTCATGAGCAAGGTGCAATCCGTCGCCGCGCAGCTCGCACCGTCGCGCACGCTGGCGGCGCCCGCGCTGCCCGCTGCGCCCGAGGTGGCAAGCATCGGGGGCACGCATGGCAAGTGACCTCGTCTACGGCCTGCTTCCCGACCATCTGTTGCTCGCGGCGCTGCTCGTGCTGATGCTGCTCGAGACGATCGGGGCGCGCGAACGTTTCGCTTCGGTATTGCTCAGGCTGGCGTTGCTCGGCGGCTGCGCCGTGCTATGGCAACAATTCGCCACAGGCTACACCGCCGAGCCGTTGCCGGGCGAGATCCGCATCGATCGCTTCGCGGTGCTCGCGAAGCTCGTCATCCTGGCGTGCGGCCTGCTGTGGTCGCTCGTGTTTCCGAGGGGCACGTACAAGTCGGCCTTCCTGGCAGGCTCGTCCTTGCTGGGAGCGCTCGTCATCATGGACAGCGCCGGCTTCATCCTGCTGTTCATGGGCATCGAGATGCTCTCGCTGCCCGCGTTCGCGTTGATCGTGCACGGCGCGGGTCGCGGCACGGCAGCCGAAGGCGCATTCAAGTACCTGCTGCTTTCGGCGGTCGCGAGCGCGTCCATGCTGTTCGGCATGGCGCTCGCGATACGGCGCGACGGGATCGCTGGCCATTGCGCCGTTCGCGGACGCAGTGGGCACGGGCGCACCGCCGGCCGTCGCCGCGGGATTGCTGGTGGCGAGCGGGCTGTTTCTGAAAGCTGCGGTGTTTCCGTTCCATGGTTGGGCCCCCGACGCCTACTCGGGCGCGCGATTGCAGGTGACGGGCCTGCTGGCGTCGGTCGTGAAAGGCACGGTGATCCTTGCGCTGGTCCGCATCTTCGGCACGGTCGGATTGAACGCGGAGACGACCGCCATCATCGCGGTACTCGCGATGCTGTCGATCTTCTACGGCAACTTCGCGGCGATACGGCAGCGCAGCTTCAAGCGGCTCATCGCCTACTCGTCGATCGCCCACGCCGGATACATGGTGTTTGCGCTCGTCGATACGACCGGCGGCCGCGCCAGCGACCTGCTGTGGTACGTCGCGATCTACGCCTCGACGGTGATCGTCGCCTGCGCCGCGTTCGCCGTGCTGTGCCCGGGAGAGCGCGACGACGTGCAGGCGCTCGACAGCGCCTTTCGCGCGCGCCCGGTGATCGCCCTCGTGTTCGGGCTCGCGATGCTCTCGCTCGCGGGCATCCCGCCGCTGCCCGGCTTCTTCGCGAAGCTGTTCGTGTTCACGTCGGTCGTTGCGTCGGGCTATCTGGCCGCCGCCGCAGTGGCGTTCGTCGGCAGCTTCATCGGCGTAACCTACTACCTCGCCTTGTTCTACCGCCTCTTTGCAAGCGAGGCGCAAGCGGCGAAGGCCAACTGAACGCGACTCGACGATTTGGCCGCGGGAGGTGGCTCTCCGACCGTCCGTGCGCAGCACTTGTATTGGTCCGCGGACCGGAGGAAAGTATCAAACCTAGACCCTAGCTGCAGCAGGAGGAACATGGAGCCAGCGATCAAGACGCCCGAGCAGCTGTTGCGGTATCGCAGCCTTCGGCAGATCCTCGCAGACAAGCCCAGTGGAGTGCACGCAGTGGACGCCGGCAGCTCGGTATATGCGGCAATTCAGCTGATGGCGAAGATGAACATCGGCTTTGTCCTCGTTGAGGAGAATTCGAAATTGGCCGGAGTGCTGTCCGAGCGCGACTACGCGAGGAAGGTCATTGTTGAAGATCGATCCTCCAAGGACACGCTCGTCCGCGAAATCATGACCAAAGATGTCGTGACCGTGACCCTCGACCACACGGTTCCCCAATGCATGGCGATGATGAATGCCGGAGGCTTTCGTCATCTGCCTGTCGTTGCCACCGGCAAGACCCTTGGCGTCCTGTCCATTCGCGATTTGCTGAAGGAAATCGTGGCACACCACGAGCGCCTCATTCGCGACATGGAACTCGCCAAACTGACGATGTTGAGCGGCGGAACAAGTTACTAACAGCGCAATGCGGAGGACGTCGCGCGCTTGTTGCATCACGTTCTGCCGCAGGGAGAGGTTCGCATGAGCTTTCTCATTGTCCTCGCTTCACTCGTCTTCCTCATGTTCGTCGCGTACCGCGGCTACAGCGTGATCATGTTCGCGCCGGTCGCTGCGCTGTTGGCTGTCCTCCTCACCGACCCGGCATGGGTGCTGCCCATGTTCAGCGGCGTGTTCATGGAGAAAATGGTCGGCTTCGTGAAGCTGTATTTCCCCGTGTTCATGCTGGGCGCCATCTTCGGCAAAGTGATCGAACTGTCGGGATTCTCCAAGTCGATTGTCTCGTCCGTGATCAGGATCGTCGGACGCGAGCGCGCGATGCTCTCGATCGTGGTCGTCTGCGCGATCCTGACGTACGGTGGCGTATCGCTGTTCGTCGTCGTTTTCGCCGTCTATCCTTTTGCGGCGGAGATGTTTCGGCAAAGCGATATTCCGAAGCGGCTGATTCCGGGAACGATTGCGCTGGGCGCCTTCACCTTCACGATGGATGCGCTGCCTGGCACTCCGCAGATCCAGAACATCATTCCGACGACATTCTTCAAGACCACGACGTACGCCGCTGCCTGGCTCGGGATCATCGGAGCGATTTTCATTCTCATCACCGGCCTCGCATACCTGGAATGGCGGCGGCGACAGGCGGCTGCGAAAGGCGAGGGTTATGGCACGGGACACAGCAACGAGCCGGAGCCCGTTTCGGAGGAAAACCTCGCCAATCCCGTCGTGGCGATCCTGCCGCTCATCCTGGTGGGCGTGCTGAACAAGGTGTTCACCGGATTGATTCCGACGCTATTCGGCAGCGCTTTTACAATCCCGATACCCGGCCACCCCATGACAGTGCAAGTCACTCCGCTCGCCGCGATTTGGGCGGTCGAGGGGGCGTTGCTGGTCGGCATCCTCTCGGTGCTCGCGTTCGCATTCAAGACGGTGATGGTGAACTTCGCCGAGGGCACCAAGGCCGCCGTCGCGGGCTCGTTGCTCGCGGCGATGAATACCGCCTCCGAGTATGGGTTCGGTGGAGTGATCGCGTCGCTGCCGGGCTTTCTCGTGGTGGCGGATGCATTGAGCGCGATTCCCAATCCCTTGGTCAACGAGGCCGTAACGGTGACGACGCTGGCAGGTATCACGGGGTCGGCGTCGGGCGGATTGAGCATCGCGCTCGCAGCGATGTCGGACACTTTCATCGAGGCGGCAAATGCGGCCCACATCCCGCTCGAGGTGTTGCACCGCGTGGCATCGATGGCAAGCGGAGGCATGGACACGTTGCCGCACAACGGCGCAGTGATCACGCTGCTGGCGGTGACGGGCCTCACCCACAAAACGTCCTACAAGGACATCTTTTCCATAACATGCATCAAGACGGCGGCGGTGTTCGTCGTCATCGGCGTCTACTATCTGTTCGGCATCGTGTGAAACCGTAGGCCGGCCAGGATCCGACATGCACCGATCAAACCGAGGCTCACCCTCGAATACAGCGTTGGAAACGGCATGACGCAAGCCAATGTCGCCGATCTGGTTGCAGCACTGCACACGTTCGAGCACGGCAAGGTCGTGAGCGCGCGCGCAGCCGTCGCGCTGATCAGGAGCGGCGATACGGTCGCAACGTCGGGCTTTGTCGGCATCGGCTTTGCCGAAAACATCGCGGTCGCGCTCGAGAATCGATTCATGGATTCGGCACAGGGCGACCCGAACGGTGTCGGAACCCCGCGCGACCTGACGCTCGTTTACGCGGCCGGTCAGGGCGATGGCAAGGAGCGCGGGCTCAACCACTTCGGTCACGTGGGTCTCGTGAAGCGGGTGGTGGGCGGGCACTGGGGACTCGTCCCGAAGCTGCAGGCGCTTGCCGTCAGCAATCAGATCGAGGCTTATAACCTGCCGCAAGGCGTGATTACGCACCTGTTCCGTGACATCGCGGCGGGCAAGCCGGGGCACCTCTCGCGGGTTGGCCTGGGTACCTTCGTCGACCCTCGCTTCGGCGGCGGCAAAATCAACGCCGCGACCACGGACGATCTCGTCACGCTGATGCCGCTCGGCGATGACGAATACCTGTTCTATCGCGCGTTCCCGATCCACGTCGGCGTGATCCGGGGCACGACCGCCGACCCCGACGGCAACATCACGATGGAGCGCGAGGCATTGACGCTCGAAGGCCTTGCGATCGCGATGGCGGCACGCAATTCCGGCGGTATCGTGATTGCACAGGTCGAGCGAATCGCCGAACGTGGATCGCTTAACCCGCGGCAGGTGAAGATTCCCGGGATCCTCGTCGATTGCGTCGTCGTCGCCGAAAAGATCGAATATCACATGCAGACGTTCGGTGAGCCCTACAGCGCGGCCTTCGCCGGCGAGATGCGCGTACCGTCCTCTTCGATCCCGGTCATGGAGATGTCGGAGCGCAAGATCATCGCCCGCCGCGCCGCGCTCGAATTGAAACCGAACAGTGTCGTCAATCTCGGCATTGGCATGCCGGAAGGCGTTGCCGGCGTTGCGGCAGAGGAAAGGGTCATCGACCTGATGACGCTTACCGCCGAACCGGGCGTCGTGGGCGGCGTCCCCGCCGGCGGGCTTAGTTTCGGCGCGGCGACCAACGCGCAGGCGATCATCGATCAGCCCTACCAGTTCGACTTTTACGACGGGGGCGGCCTGGATGTTGCGTTTCTCGGGCTCGCGCAAGCCGACCGCGAGGGCAACCTCAACGTGTCGAAGTTCGGGCCGCGGCTCGCGGGCGCCGGCGGCTTCATCAACATCAGCCAGAATGCCAAGAGTGTCGTGTTCGTCGGCACATTCACCTGCGGAGGTCTGGTCGTCGGTATCGAGGGCGGCCGGCTGCGCATCCTCCAGGAAGGCAGGTCCAGGAAGTTCGTGACCGAGGTCGAGCACCGCACATTCTCGGGCGCGTACGCGCGGAAGCGGAAGCAACCGGTGGCTTACATCACCGAACGCTGCGTGTTCCGACTTGGGGACCAAGGCCTCGAACTGGTGGAGATCGCGCCAGGAATCGACCTGGAACGCGACATTTTCGCGCGCATGGATTTCCGTCCCGCCGTCAGCAAGGATCTGCGCACGATGGACGAAGCGATTTTCCACGACAGCCCCATGGGGTTGCGCGATCGAATGCTTGCGATGCCGCTCGAACGACGGTTCGCGCACGCAGAAGACCAGAACCTCTTTTTCATCAATTTCGAACGGCTCGGCATTCGTTCGCAACAGGACATCGACAATGTGCGGCGGGAGATCGAGCGCAACCTCGAACCGCTTGGCAGGAAGGTGTACGGGATCGTCAATTACGACAACTTCGTGATCGCGCCGGACCTGATCGATGCCTGGACCGAAATGGTCAAGGACGTCGTCGAGCGCTACTACTGGGGCGTCACTCGCTACACCACGTCGAACTTCCTTCGGCTGAAGCTTGGGAACGCGCTGTCCGCGCGCGGCCTCGCACCGCACATCTACGAATCGGCGGAGGAGGCGCGCCACCATCTGCGTGGACTCGCCGGCGGCGCACCGGACGATGCGCACAGGCAAAGGGCCTAGGCGAAGACGACGTCGGCGTGGCTGTGGCGATCAGCGATTTCCCGGGGCCTCGCGTGCATTAGGCGCAGGCAGGCGTGCCGCCTGCGCGGCGCAGAAGTTGACTCATCAAGAGATGGGCGCAGCGCGACGTTACAGTGCAAAGAGCGGCAGAGCCCCGGAAGGCGTGCGCGGGCCGCTTGCCGGCGATTCTGCTGCAGGAGGAATTTGATGGCAAGCGCAACGCGATCATCGCCGGTATCGCTGCCGATGCTCCCAGGAAGAGCCGCTGGCCCGGCGCCTCGACCTGATCCAGAGCGGAACAGGACTCCTCCTCATTTTCATGTGGGACATGTTCTTCGTGTCGTCGATGGAGACCGCGCGGCCCGGCTGAGTGTCCCTTTGATCCACTGGTTTTGGTCTGAGGGTTGGAGCAAGGTCCAACTTGCGGCGTGAACTACCCCAACGTAGAGTGCGACAAGGGAGGTCTATGGAAAAAGATCCCGGGTCATCGCAGGCGTCGGACTGACCGAGCGGCGGCGCAAGAGCCACTGGCCTGCCCGCATGGATCTCGCGCAGAGCCTGAGCGGCCTCATCCTCGGCTTGTTCATGTGGGGCCACATGTTCTTCGTCTCATCGATCCTGGTGAGCAAGGACTTCATGTGGACGATCACCAAGATGTTCGAGGGCTACTTCTTCGTCGGCAGGGCCTTTCCCGGCCTCGTGTCGGTGATCGTCTTCGGAATCGTGGTGCTCGTCGTGGTGCACGCGTTTCTGGCCATGCGCAAGTTCCCCGCGAACTACCGGCAATACCGCCTGTTCGTCGGCCACAAGAACCTGCTCCGGCACGAAGACACCACGCTGTGGTGGGTGCAGGTCGTGACCGGGTTCGCGCTGTTCTTCCTGGCCACCGTGCACCTCTATCAGATGCTGATGCATCCGGGCGACATCGGCCCCTATGAATCGGCCGACCGCGTGTGGACGGGCCGCTGGTGGCCGATCTATCTCGTCATGCTGTTCTGCGTCGAGCTCCACGGCGGCATCGGCCTCTATCGCCTGGCGGTGAAGTGGGGCTGGTTCGAAGGCAAGGATCTGAATGCGAGCCGCAAGCGGCTCAAGTGGCTGAAGTGGATCCTGACCGTCTTCTTCCTCGTGCTCGGCCTGGCCACGCTCGCCGCGTACATGAAGATCGGCTACGAGCATCGAGACCAGGCCGGCGCGCGCTACACGCCGGCGTGGCTGCAGAGCCCGCCACAGGCGCCACCGCCGTTCTGGTGGCCGTCCTGGCTGAAGGAGGGGCCGAAATGAACATCGTCTATACCGACGTGCTCGTGATCGGCGGCGGCCTCGCCGGGCTGCGCATGGCGATCGGCGCGAAGCGCCGCGGCCACGAGGCCGTCATCCTTTCGCTGGTGCCGGCCAAGCGCTCGCATTCCAAGGCGGCGCAGGGCGGCATGCAGGCGAGCCTCGGCAACGTGATCAAGGGGCAGGGCGACAACGAGGACGTCCACTTCGAAGACACGGTGCGCGGCTCGGACTGGGGCGCCGACCAGGAAGTCGTGCGCATGTTCGTGAATACCGCGCCGAAGGCGGTGCGCGAGCTGGCGGCCTGGGGCGTGCCGTGGAGCCGGATACGCCGGGGCGACCGCGACGTCATCATCAACGGCAAGAAGGTCACCATCACCGAGCGCGACGCAGCCCACGGCACCGTGGCGCAACGCGACTTCGGCGGCACCAAGAAGTGGCGCACCTGCTACGTGTCCGACGGCACCGGGCACGCGATGCTCAACGCGGTGGCCGACCGCGCGATCGCCGACTCCATCCCGGTGCTCGAGCGCGTCGAGGCGCTCGCCCTGATCCACGACGGCGGACGCTGCTACGGCGCGGTGGTCAGGGACCTCGTCACCGGCGAACTCACCGCGTACGTCGCGAAAGCCACCGCGATTGCCACCGGCGGCGCGGGCCGCATCTATCGCGTCACCACCAATGCGGTCATCTGCGAGGGCATGGGCCACGCCATCGCGCTCGAAACCGGCGTCGCGGCGCTCGGCAACATGGAAGCGGTGCAGTTCCATCCGACCGGGATCTTTCCGGCGGGGATCCTCGTCACCGAGGGCTGCCGCGGTGACGGCGGGCTGCTCAAGGACGCCGACGGGCATCGCTTCATGCCCGATTACGAGCCCGAGAAAAAGGAGCTCGCATCGCGTGACGTGGTGAGCCGCCGGATGGAGGAGCACATCAAGAAGGGCAAGGGGGTCGACAGCCGCTTCGGCGTCCACCTCTGGCTCGACATCACGCTGCTGGGCGAGCACCACATCCGGCACAACCTGCGGGAAGTCTTCGAGATTTGCCACCACTTTCTCGGCGTCGACCCGACGAAGGACCTGATCGCCGTGCGTCCCGCGCAGCACTACACGATGGGCGGCGTGCGCACCAATCACACCGGTGAGAGCCCGACACTCAAGGGCCTGTTCGCCGCCGGCGAGGCCGCCTGCTGGGACATGCACGGCTTCAACCGGCTCGGCGGCAATTCGGTCGCGGAGACCGTCGTCGCCGGCATGATCGTGGGCGAGTACATCGCCGACTTCTGCGATCGCCCCGGCAATGACGCCAACATTCCCACCGGACTGGTGCGCGAATTCCTGACGCGCGAGCAGGCCAGGCTCGACGCCATCGTGCGCGGCTCGGGCACCGAGGACGCCAGCGCGATCAAGGCGCAGATGCAGGAGCTCATGACCAGCAAGGTCGGCATCTTCCGCACCGGCAGCGACCTCGAGCAGGCGGTCGATGGATTGCAGAAGCTGCTGGTCAGGAGCCGCAGCATCGGCCTGAAGTCGCGCTCTCCGGGCGTCAACCCTGAATTGGTGACCGCCTACCGCGTGCAGAGGATGCTGAAGCTCGCGCTGTGTGTCGCCCACGGCGCGCGGCAGCGCACCGAAAGCCGGGGCGCGCACTTCCGCGAAGACTTTCCGCGGCGCGACGACGCCACGTGGCTGAAACGCACGCTGGCCACCTGGAAGAGCGAAGCGGATTCCCTGCCGACGCTCGGCTACGAGCCGCTCGACGTCAAGCGCATGGAGCTGCCGCCGGGCTGGCGCGGCTACGGCGCGAAGGACTACACCGACCACCCGGAGACGGCGGCGCGTCAGGCCGAAGTCGAGGCGGCGAAGCAGAAGATCAAAGACCGCTACGAGCTGCAGCACGCGCTGATGCCGTACGAGCATCTGCTTCCCGAGCCGCTTCGCGGAAGGAACGAAAGAATCGACGATCGGTTTCCACCGGCCCAACCTTCGCCGGCAGAAGATGCCCCGGAATCCGTGTTTGTCCGCGAAGGCGAGTGAAGGCCTGAAGTCCCGCAGCCCATCCAGGAAGGAATCCGATGAGCACAGCCCAGAACCAGCCGGTGACCGGCCAGAAGATCAAGCTGCGCATCGTTGCGCCACAACCCGGCCGACCCGGCCAGCGTGCCGCACATGCAGACCTTCGAGCTCGAGCAGACGGAGGGCATGACGCTCTTCATCGCGCTGAACGAGATCCGGGAGAAGCTCGATCCGTCGCTGCAGTTCGACTTTGTCTGCCGCGCGGGCATCTGCGGCAGCTGCGGGATGATGATCAACGGCCGCCCCGACCTTGCCTGTCGAACCCTCACCAAGAACGTCGGGCCGGACATCACGCTGGCGCCGCTGCCGGTGTTCAAGCTGGTCGGCGACCTGTCGGTCGATACCGGCAACTGGATGCGCGCGATGAGCGAGCGGCTCGAGACTTGGGTGCACATGAAGCAAGCCGAGGTCGACCTGACGCGGATCGAGGAGCGCATGGAGCCCGATCTCGCCGAGGAGATCTACCTGCTCGATCGCTGCATCGAGTGCGGCTGCTGCGTGGCCGGTTGCGGCACCGCGCGCATGCGCGAGGACTTCGTCGGCGCGGTGGGCTTGAACAAGATCGCGCGCTTCCGCCTCGATCCGCGCGACAAGCGCACCGACGAGGACTACTACGAGCTGATCGGCGACGACAGCGGCGTGTTCGGATGCATGTCGCTGCTCGCCTGCCATGACGTCTGCCCGAAGCAGTTGCCGTTGCAGACGCAGATCGCATTCATCCGCCGCAAGATGGTGCGCCAGGGGCTCAAGTAGCGGCGACTGCACCGACCTGATCGAGGCGCGCATCGACTTAGTGCGCGGCCGTATTCCAGGCGCGATTGCGACCGCGGCCTCGGACCCCGGTCGTCGAGTGGCGCAGGATCGAGCACACCACGGAGAACACCATGGCCAACCGCATCGAGAAGGACTTCCTGGGCGAGAAGCAGATTCCGGAGGACGCCTACTACGGCGTGCAGACGCTGCGGGGCAAGGAGAACTTCCACATCACCGGCATGCCGATGTCGAGGGAGCCGAATTTCGTCAAGGCGTTCGGCTACGTGAAGAAGGCCGCCGCGCATGGCGAACCGCGACCTCGGCGTGCTCGAGCCCAGGATCGCCAACGCGATCATCCACGGCGTGCGACCGGCTGATCGCGGGCGAGATGCACGACCAGTTCGTGACCGACTTCATCCAGGGCGGCGCAGGCACCTCGACCAACATGAACGCCAATGAGGTGATCGCCAACCTCGCGCTCGAGCACCTCGGCCACAAGAAGGGCGAGTATCAGTTCGTCAACCCGAACGACCACGTCAACTTCGGCCAGTCCACCAACGACGTCTACCCGACGGCTTTCCACCTCGGTCTGATCCTGCGCCTGGAAAGCTACATGGCGGCGCTGCACCGGCTGCAGGATGCTTTGTTCGCCAAGGGCAAGGAATTCGACAAGGTCCTGAAGATGGGGCGCACCCACCTGCAGGACGCGGTACCGATGTCGCTGGGGCCGAGTTCAACGGCTGGGGCACGACGATCGGCGAGGAAGTGAAGCGGATCGCCGAGGTCCGGAAGCTCCTGCAAGAGCATCAACCTCGGCGCCACCGCCATCGGCACCACCGTGACCGCCGCGCCCGGTTACCCGGAGCTGGCCACCAAGCATCTGTCGGACATCACCGGCATCAAGTTCATCCTCGCCGACGACCTGGTCGAGGCGACGTCGGACACCGGCGCCTACGTGCTGCTCTCCGGCGTGCTCAAGCACACGTCGGCCAAGCTCACCAAGATCTGCAACGACATTCGCCTGCTCGCGTCAGGTCCGCGCTGCGGCTTCAACGAGATCAACCTGCCGCAGAAGCAGCCGGGCTCCTCGATCATGCCGGGCAAGGTGAATCCGGTGATCCCGGAGGTGGTGAACCAGACCGCGTTCCTGGTGATCGGCCTCGACCTCACCGTGACGCTCGCCGCTTCGGCCGGGCAGCTGCAGTTGAACGTCATGGAGCCGGTGATCACCTTCGCGCTGTTCACTTCCATCACGACGATGGAGCGCGCGGTGGACAGCCTGCGCGCCAACTGCATCGAGGGCATCACGGCGAACGCCGAGCGCACGAAGCGACATGGTGCTGAATTCGCTCGGCATCGTCACCGTGCTCAAGCCCTCGCTGGGCTACAAGCAGTGCGCCGAGATCGCGCGCGAAGGCTACGAGACCGGCAAGCCCCTTCACGACATCGTCGTCAAGGAAAAGAAGCTGCTCACGCAGGCGAAGTGGGACGAGGTGTTCTCGTTCGAGAACCTGATCAACCCGAAGTTCGAGCAGTAGGCGCGCACGCCACCACGGGGAGGGACAGGCCATGACCGTATCGATCTTCCTGCAGTTCGTCGTCGTTCTCGCTGCGATCTGGATGGGCGCACGCTACAGCGGCGTCGGCCTCGGCTTGTGGGGGGCGGTCGGGCTGCTGGTCCTGGTGGTCGCATTCGGCGTGAACCCGACCTCGCCGCCCATCGACGTGATGCTGATCATCCTGGCGGTCATCATGGCCGCCTCGGTGATGGACGCCGCCGGCGGGATCGACTTCCTGGTCCGGATCGCCGAGCGCATCATCCGCGCCAATCCGAAGTACGTGACCATCGTCGCGCCGCTCACCACCTGGAGCTTCACGTTCGTCGCCGGCACCGGGCACATCGTCTATCCGCTGCTGCCCGTGATCTACGAGACGGCGCACCAGAGCGGCATCCGGCCCGAGCGGCCGATGGCCGTCGCCACCATCGCCTCGCAGCAGGCCATCACGGCGAGCCCGGTGGCCGCGGCCACCGCCGCGATGATCGGTCTCTTCTCCGAGAAGGGCCTGTCGCAGTGGGGGCTGCCGCAGATCCTGATGATCTGCGTGCCGGCCACGCTCACCGGCGTCGTCGCGGCGGCGATCGTCTCGATGTTCATCGGCAAGGACCTCAAGGACGACCCCGAGTACCAGGCGCGCCTCAAGGCCGGCAAGATTCCTGCGCCGGCGAGCGGCGCCGCGCGTCCGCCGCTGAAGCCCTCCGCCAAGATTTCCGCCTACGTGTTTCTGGCCGGCGTGGCGCTGGTGGTGCTGTTCGGCTTCTTCCCGGAGTTGCGCAAGCTGCCCGGCGAAAAGGCCGCGCTGGGCATGCCGCTCGTGATCGAGATCGTGATGCTGTCGGTGGCGGCGATCATGCTGCTCTTCACGAAGGTCAACGTCGACGACGTGCCCAAGACCCCGACGCTGCGCGCGGGCGTGGTCGCGGTGATCGGCATCTTCGGCCTCGCCTGGCTGGGCGACAGCTTCATCGCCGCCCACAAGGACGTGATCGTCCCGGCCATCGGCGACATGGCCAAGGCCGCGCCCTGGACCTTCGCGCTCGGGCTCTTCTTCGCGTCGGTGCTGCTCTATAGCCAGGCGGCGACCACCCGGGCGCTGATGCCGCTGGGCATGGCGCTCGGGATTCCCCCGCAGTTCCTGATCGCGATGTTCCCGTCGGTGAACGGCTACTTCTTCATCCCGACCTACGGCTCGCTCATCGCGGCGATCAACTTCGACCTGTCGGGCACGACGAAGATCGGCAAGTACGTGCTCAACCACTCGTTCATGATCCCGGGCCTCATCGCGACCTTCGTCGCCGTGTTCACGGGACTGCTGCTCGCGAAAGTGATGTTCTGAACGCGGCCGCGGCGAATCAACCGCACGGGAGAAGCGGCGATGAGTTCGAAGCTCACGATGTGGATCCTCGTCGCGGCCGTGGCCGGCGTGCTGGCCGGCTGGGCAGGACACGAGCTCTCACCCGACGCGGCCGCGGCCGCTTCGCTCGCGGGCTACTTTCTCGATCCTGTCGGACGTCTTCCTGCGCCTGATCAAGATGATCATCGCGCCGCTGGTGTTCGCAACCGTGGTGGCGGGCATCGCCGGGGCGGGCGACGCCAAAACGGTCGGGCGCATCGGCGGCAAGGCGATCCTGTGGTTCGTCGTCCGCCTCGCTGGTCTCGCTGGTGCTCGGGATGTTGCTTCGCGAACCTGCTCGGGCCGGGCCGCGACCTCGCGCTGCCGCTCCCCGAGAAGGACGCGGCGACCAACCTGAAGACGGGCGGCCTCAACCTGCGGGAATTCATCACCCACGTCTTCCCGCGCAGCTTCTTCGAGGCGATGGCGACCAACGAGATCCTCCAGATCCTGGTGTTCTCGTGCTTCTTCGGTTTCGCGCTCGCCTCGCTTCGCGAGCGAACCGCGCGGCCACGGTGAAGGCGTTCATTGCCGAGCTGGTGCCCGTCATGCTCAAGGTCACCGACTTCGTGATGATGGCTCGCTCCCGCCGGCGTGTTCGGGGCGATCGCGTCGGCGATCACGCTGCAGGGCCTGGGCGTGCTCGTCACCTACGGCAAGTTCATCGGCTCTTTCTACCTCGCGCTGCTGGTCCTGTGGACCGCTGCTGATCGCCGCCGGTTTCCTCGTTCCTGGGTCCGACGCGTGCTGCGGCTGATGGGCCAGGTGAAGGAGCCGTTGATGGTGGCATTCGCCACGGCCAGCAGCGAAGCCGCCTATCCCAAGCTGATGGAGCAGCTGCGACCGGTTCGGCGTGCAACGACCGCATCACCTCGTTCGTGCTGCCGCTGGGCTACTCCTTCAACCTCGACGGCTCGATGCTCTACCAGGCCTTCGCCGCGCTGTTCATCGCCCAGGCCTACGGCATCGACCTGTCTTCGGGGCAGCAGATCACGCTGCTGCTCGTGATGATGGTGAGCAGCAAGGGCATCGCGGGTGTTCCCCGCGCCTCGCTCGTCGTCGTCGCTGCGGTCCTGCCGACCTTCGGGCTGCCCGAGGCCGGCCTGCTGCTCATCCTGGGGATCGACCAGTTCCTGGACATGGGACGCACCGCGACCAACGTGATCGGCAACAGCATCGCGACCACGGTCGTGGCGAAGTGGGAGGGTGCAGCTCGGTCCGCCGTTGGCGGACGCCGACGAAGGCAGCGCCCGGCCCGCCGGCGCAGTGGCCTGATCGGCGATGGCACCGCGAGTCGCGCCGGTGACGGCCCTGCTGCTTCGCCAATGGGTCGCCGCGTGCATCGCCGCCATGCTCGTGGCCGCAGCGCCGTGCGCATCGGCGCAGGCCACCGAGGAGCCGCCCGCGCTCGCGCTCTCCGGGGTCCTCAAGCGCATCAAGGCGGCAGGGGTCGTGCGGGTCGGCTACCGGGAGCACGCCGTTCCCTTTTCCTTCGCCGGGCCCGACGCGCGCCCCTACGGCTACTCGATCGACATCTGCCAGGCCATCGTCGAGAGTGTCGCGCAGGCGGTCGGCGTCGCGCTGCTGCGCGTCGAGTATCGGCGCGTGACGCCCACCGATCGCATCGACCAGGTGGCCGACGGCCGCATCGACCTCGAGTGCGGCGCCACCACCAACACGGCCGAGCGCCGCGAGCGTGTCGCTTTCTCGCCCCTGATGTTCATTGCCGGCACGAGGCTCCTCGTGAAGCGCGGCGACTCCGTCCGCTCGGCGCGCGACTTGGCGGGACGCAGGGTCGTTGTCGTCCGCGGCACGACCAACGAGGCGGTGATGCGGCGGCTGGCCGTGGCGCCCCGGCGTGGTTTCGTCGTGCAGGTCGCAAGCGACTACCCGCAGGCCCTGGAAATGGTCGCTGCCGGCGAAGCGGACGCCCTCGCCGCGGACGACGTATTGATCGCCGGCTACTTGGCGGAGAAGGGGCTGCGCGGGCAGTACGCCATGGTCGGTGACCTTCTCTCGTTCGAGCCCTACGGGATCATGCTTGCCCGCGGCGACCCGCCGCTCGCGGCGGCGGTGGACGAAGCGTTCCGCCGTTTGGCGACCACTGCGCGAGATCCGGTGGATCTACAACAAGTGGTTCCTGCGCAGCCTGCCTTCGGGATATCGCCTCGGCCTGCCCATGAGCGCCCAGCTGGAGCGCTCCTTTCAGATCCTCGGGCTGCCCGCGGAGTAGAAGAGCAGTGTGTCGCGGGATCAGAAGATCCGGATCTTGAGGACGTACTGTGCGGCGCCTACAACGCAAAGGCGAGCCTGAGAACTTCAGGGGCTCGGTCACCACTGGCACGGCGGTCGTGTCGTGCAGCCTAACGTTTGAGCTCAGCCGAGGGCAAAAGGCGCAGCCTTTTGCACTTCGGCTGGAGCGAAGGGTTAGCTTGCACTCTTGGCAGGCTCGCGACGCATGGTCTTGAGGATCTCGAGTACCTGCCGCAGCACTGGTGCTGGCTCACCGTTGACCAGAACTGTGAACGTGATTTGCACTTCACTCATCACCAACATGCCTTGCGTGAGGTACTTATACCCATCAGGCTCGGGCGCTCGATCGGTGGCGGAGAAGTAGGCACCAAACCCGCTGGGTCCCGAAAACTCAACAACTGGCAACTCACGCTCAATCGCCTGCGCCTTCGGCCCATCGGAGGCTCGCCGCACTTGCTCGCGCACTGCCTCCCGCGTGAGGTTTGGAACGCCTGGCCTGCTAGGCCAGATAACCGACATAAGTATGTGGAAGGACTTGCCCTTGGATGGGACGAGTAGGACTGTCGGAGGCGCGTTCGGGTCAGAACGATCAATGCCCTCATCCCAACTGTCTGGCACTGACAGCACGACGGTGCCGCTGCCACTCACGGGCACCCTAACCTCGCGCGCACACACATTGAGGTTGGCTACGATCAAGAAAAGGACGAAAAGCGTGCGAGACATGGATCGGCAGATGGGTTTGAGGTGCAAGCCAACGTTTGAGTTCAGCCGCCTGCGGAGGTTGGCGAAGCCAGCCGTAGCAGACGGCTGCAGCGAAGGGTTAGGCCCCGGCACGCGAAGATACATAAACGGCCACCTGCACCCAAAGGAAGACTAGAACGACGTTACTCGCGGCAAATACCAACGCCCGATGCGAGACGCGGTTGTACGTGAGATGAATGGCGCTGTGCACGAAGCGTAGCGCGACAAAGGCCCACGCCAGAATGACCATGGACGGTGAGACCTCAGTGGCGACGTACGCGAGGATGCAACCCACGTAGAGCAGAACCGGGAACTCGAGCAAGTTCATGTAGTTGCGATTTAGGGATGCTCACCCTCGGGGGAACGGTGGCCGACTCACCGTATGTGAAATCGGCGGTGCGTATTTCACCCCGGCGCCCGGAACGGACACGTGCGATAGGAATGAGTGCCTGTACCAGGAGCGTCAGGCCTGCCAAGGCGAACATTGGATAGAGGATCGCTGGACCGTTCATGCGCACCTCTTGAGGGGCCCAACGTTAAATAGACGGCACGCGCGGGCAGTGAGCCGTCCGCCTGGTGCGCTTGCCTGTTGCCAGGGCTTCCGAGTCGCCTGTCGTGCAGAGCAGTTTAGTGGCCATGGTCGGCCATGTGCCGGTAAATGGACGGGCTATTGGCGTCCCGCAGCGGGCTCGTCTCGCTGTGCGCCGCCGGTTGATTGCCACCGGAGACGTCCCGAGATGGCGACGTATGGCTTCGAGGCGGACGAACCGGCCTTCCGGATCGGACCTCTGGACTGCGACGAACCGGTCCGCCCGACCTAGCGGAATCGATCCTTCAGCCCGCTCCAGCAGCTCGCATAGTCGGCGTCGAGCGCGCCGCCGCGTCATCGCGAACGCGGTGGGCACGAAGCGCCAGCGGCTTTCGAACATGAAGGCCAGCGTGTCGTCGAGCTTGTGCGGCTTCAGTTCGGCCGTGCTGGCCTTCTCGAACGCCTCGGCATCGGGCCCGTGCGGCACCATGCTGTTGTGCAGGCTCGCGCCGCCGGGCTTGAAGCCTTCGGGCTTGGCGTCGTACTGGCCGTGGACGAGGCCCATGAACTCGCTCATCACGTTGCGGTGGTACCAGGGCGGGCGGAAGGTGTCTTCGGCCACCATCCAGCGCGGCGGGAAGATCACGAAGTCGCAGTTGGCGGTGCCCGGCGTGTCGCGTCGGCGAGGTGAGCACGGTGAAGATCGACGGATCCGGGATGGTCGAAGCTGATCGAGCCGATGGTCATGAAGTGCGCGGTGTCGTACTTGCAACGGCGCCAGGTTGCCGTGCCAGGCCACCACGTTGAACGGCGTGGCGCTCTGCGCGTTGCGCCACAGCGTGCCGCCGAACTTGCTTGATCACCTCGATCGGCGCCCGTGTCGGGCTCGATGCGCGGCCACCGGCGCCTGAAAGTCGCGCGCGTTGGCCAGGCCGTTGGAGCCGATCGGCCCCAGCTCGGGCAGGCGGAACGGCGGCGCCGTAGTTCTCGCACACGTAGCCGCGCGACGGCCCGTCGGGCAGCGTCGATGCTGGAACGCCATGCCGCGCGGCACCAGCGCCACCTCGCCGGGCGGCCACTCGCAGCACGCCGAGCTCGGTGGTGATCGTGCAGGCGGCCCTGCTGCGGCACGAACAGCATCTCGCCGTCGGCGTTGACCAGCGCGCGCCGGTCCATCGAGCGGTTGGCGGTGTAGACCGATGCGCGGCCATGCCGGTCTGCGCCTCGCACGTCGCCGTTGGCGACGATGGTGCGCAGGCCGTCGATGAATCGAGCGGCGCGTCGGGGATCGGCAAACGGGCTCCAGCGCAGCGGGTCGGGCGGCATGTCCACGCCGCCGGCGGCGCCGCTCGTCCACAGCGGCTGCGGAGTACGGCGCATAGGCGCCGCTCACCACCGACGGCTGGCGGCGGTACATCCAGGTGCGGCGGTTCAGCGCGCGCGGCGCGGTGAACGCCGTGCCCGACAGCAGCTCGGCATACAGGCCGCAGCGGCGCCTGCTGCGGGCTGTTGCGGCCCTGCGGCAGCGCGCCGGGCACGGCCTCGCTGGCGAACTCGTTGCCGAAGCCGCTCTGATAGTGCAGGTCCGGATGCGTTCATCGTCATTCCTTGGTGTCGCTGCCGTGCAGCACGCTGGCGCGCGCAGCGGCGCAGTGCCTCGTTCAGCACGGCGTTGTCGCCGACATGGTTGGCCAGCAGCAGCACGAGCTTGGCATTCAGCTCGTGGCTCTGCGCGGCGCTGAGGTCGCGGTGCGCGTCGATCAGCGCCTCGTAGAACGCGTCGGCGGCGTCGAGGTTGGGTGCGGTGTTCAGCGGCATCGTGGTCTCTCGTCATTGCGGTGGCGCGCTCAGTGCAGTGCCAGCGCGCGCCGCAATGCGTGCTGCGCGGCATCGAGCGACATCGGCGCCAGCGCGCGCAGACGTGCTGGTCGGGCCGCAGCAGGTAGGCGGTGCCGGCCGCGCCGTCGTAGCGACGCTGGATCAACCGGCGCAGTCGACCACGGTGCGGGCACCGGGCAACCGGACGCTCTCACTGCTGGCCACCAGCAGCACCTGCAGCGGCAACAGGCCCTCGGCGGCTTGCCGCAGGCCTGCACCGTGGCTGCTGCCGACGCGCCGTCGAACACCAGCGCGCCGAAGGCGCCGTCGCCGAGCATGGCGCAGCAGCCAGCCGTCGCGCCCGTCGCAGCGCAGCGGCGCGTCGAGCGCGGGCGCGCCGGGCACCATCGCGCCGTCGAAGGCGTCGACGTCGGCCGTGTTCAGCGGCGAGCCGTGCAGCGTGCTGGCGGTCGACAGGCGGCCGCTGTTGACCAGCGCGCGCGCGAACGGCATGGTCGCGCGCCAGCTGCAGCATGGCATCGCGGAACAGCCGGCTGATCTCGCTCTTGGGCGTGATGAAGTCGGTGGCGCGCGTCGAGTGGCCGATGTTCTCGTCGGCCGCGTACTCGCGCTCGGCGCCGTAGCTGTCGAGCAGCGCGTCGCCGGCGCGGCCCTGCAGCACGGCGGCGAGCTTCCAGGCCAGGTTCTCGGCATCCTGCACGCCGGAGTTGGCGCCGCGCGCGCCGAACGGCGACACGCGGTGCGCGGCATCGCCGGCGAACAGCACGCGGCCATGGCGAAAGCGCGCCATGCGCTCGCACGAGAAGCTGTAGACGCTGGCCCACTCGAGCTCGAACTGCGCGTCCTTCATCGTCGAGTGCGCGAGCAGCGCACGCACGCGCGGCATGATGCGTTCCGGGCTGCTTCTCTGCCTCGGGGTCGGCGTCCCAGCCGAGCTGGAAGTCGATGCGCCACACGCCGTCGGGCTGCTTGTGCAGCAGCACGCTCTGGCCCGGGTGGAACGGCGGGTCGAACCAGAACCAGCGCTCGGCCGGAAAGTCCACCGCGTCCGGAAGCGCACGTCGGCGATCAGGAAACGATCCTTGAAGGTGCGGCCCTTGGCTTCCTGGCCGATCAGCTGGCGCACGCTGGAGCGCGCGCCGTCGCAGGCGACCACGTGGCCGGCGTGCAGGCGGTAGGGTCCGTCGGGGGTTTGCACCTGCAAGCGTCACGCCGTCGGCGTGCTGCGGCCACGCCGACGACCTCGTGCTTCCAGCGCAGCTCGATCGGCGGCAGCGCCAGCGCACGCTCGACCAGGTAGCCCTCGACGTAGTACTGCTGGATGTTGATGAAGGCCGGCCGCTCGTGCGCTGGTCTCGGGCTGCAGGTCGAAGCTGTAGATCGGCTGGTCGCGCAGGAACACGCGGCCGGTGTTCCACGACACGCCCTTGTCCACCAGGCCCGCGCCGACACCGAGGCGGTCGAAGATCTCCAGCGTGCGCTTGGCGAAGCAGATCGCGCGCGAGCCGGTCGACAGGCGGTCGTCGTTGTCGAGCAGCAGCACCGGCACCTGCTGCTGCGCGAGGTCGATCGCCAGCGACAGGCCCACCGGCCCGGCGCCGACCACCACCACCGGGTGGCGCGCCGGCGTGGCTGCGTCCTGGTCGGCGCAGCGGCGATACGGAAAGACGACCTGCTGGTAGTCCATCGCCGCGATCGTCGACGGCGGCGACCGTCAGGACTCCAGTGCCTGCCACATCTGCTGGTCGCGCTCGGCGGTCCAGATGCGCGGGTCGGCGTACTGCGTGGCCTCGTCGTAGCAGCGCGTCACGTCGAACGGCATGCAGTGGTCGAAGATCACCCAGTGGCCGTACTTGGGCCTGCAGCTTGTCGAGCGTCTGCTTGTAGACCGCATTCAGGTCCTTGCCGGCGGCCACGCCGGCCTTGACGCTGGCCCACACGTCGGCGACGAAGTCGCGCGTGCCCTTCAAGCCGGCGGCCACCTGCTCGGGCGTGGTGAGCGCGGCGCCGCGGCCCGGCACCAGCGCACGCGGCTTCATCGCCGCCAGGTTGTCGAGCGTCTGCGGCCAGTCCTGGAAGTAGGCGTCGCCGGCATACGGCGTGGCGTCGAACTCGACCAGGTCGCCCGAGAACAGGATCTTCTGCTCGGGCAGCCAGGCGATGGTGTCGCCCTTGGTGTGGCCGCGGCCCACCTGCAGCAGCTGCACCTCGAGCTGGCCGAGCCAGATGCTCATCTGTCCGCTGAACGTGATGGTCGGCCAGGTCATGCCCGCCGGCACGCTCTCGACGTTGCGGAACAGGCGCGGGAAGCGGCCGATCTCGCTGGCCTTGTCGGCCTCGCCGCGCTCGACGATCAGGTCGTAGGTGTCGCGGCTGGCGATGATGTGCTCGGGCTTGTAGCCGCTGGCGCCGAGCACGCGCACCGCGTGGTAGTGGCTGAGCACCACGTACTTGATCGGCTTGTCGGTCACGCTGCGGATGTGGCGGATCACGTCCTGCGCCATCACCGGCGTGGCCTGGGTGTCGACCACCATCACCGCGTCGTCGCCGACGATGACGCCGGTGTTGGGGTCGCCCTCGGCGGTGTAGGCGTAGGCGTTGGCCGACAGCTTGCTGAAGGTGACCTTCTTGTCGGCGAGGTCGGCTTGCGACGCGAATGCTTTGGACATCGGAGGGCTCCGAAGCTGGGTTGGCGCGTCGAGCGGAGCGGCTGATCGGGTCAAGCTCGATTGCTGACTATAACAAACGAGTTCGTCTATGGCGAATTCACGCACCGGCATCAACAGCGCGCGGCCGCCGCGGCATCCAGAGCGTGGAGGTCGGCGGCCGTCTGCTGCATGCACTGGCTCACCATGGCCGTGCGATGGCGCTGAAAGACCTTGCCGCCGACGCCGGCATGACGGCGGCCAAGGCCCATCCGTACCTGGTGAGCTTCGGCCACATCGGCCTGGTCGAGCAGGACGGCAGAGCGGCCGCTACGCGCTCGGGCCGCTGGCGTTGCAGCTCGGCCTGATCAGCCTGCAGCAGGCCGACCCGGTGCGCGTCGCGGCGCCGCTGCTGCCCGAGCTGGCCGCGCGCACCGGCCACACGGTGGCGCTGGTCGTGTGGGGCGGGCGCGGGCCGACCATCGTGTTGCGCGAGGCGTCGCCGTCGGCGGTGCATGTCGACATGCGGCACGGCACCGTGTTCTCGATCGCCGGCACCGCATCGGGCCGCCTGTTCGCGGCGCACCTGCCGCCGACGTCGTGCGGCCGGTCTACGAGGCCGAGCGAAAGTCGCCGGCGGCGGCGCGCGCGGGTGGCAACGGCGCGGCAGCGCGACCGTGCAGTCTGCCGGCCTGGCGCACGTTCGAGGCCGAGTTGATCGAGGTGCGGCGCCACGGCCTCGGCCGCTCGGAGGGCGCCGTGGTGGCCGGTGTCAGCGCGCTGTCGGCGCCGGTGTTCGATCACCGCGGCGCCATGGTGCTCGCGCTCACCGCCATCGGCCCGTCGGCGGCGTTCGATGCCCGCTGGACGGGTCACGTCGCTTCGGTGCTGCGCGAAGCGGCGTCGACCGTGTCGGCCCGACTGGGACATCGCACTGCGATGCAGCGCGGCCGGTCGAGCTGAAGCACGAATCGTCGTGCGCTGCAGCGCCGGGCCCGCTGCGGCCCCGCACCGCGGCGGCGTTTGTGCGCGCTGCCAGCACGAAAACGCGTGCCCCGCTACGATGCGCCCACCAATGGGAAGCGGCCCCAGGCAGATCGACCGGGCGCCGCTGTCAGGCAGCCGGCTGGGCATGGCGCCAGCCCACGAGGGGACATGCGGATTGAAAACAATCATCGATCGGCTCGCAGGCATCACGCCGCAACGGCTGCGGGGCATGCGCCGCGGCATCGAGAAAGAAAGCCTGCGCGTGCTGCCCACCGGCGCGCTGGCGCTGACGCCGCATCCGCTGGCGCTCGGCTCGGCGCTGACGCACCCGCACATCACCACCGACTACAGCGAATCGCAGCTCGAGCTGATCACCGGCGTGCACGCCGATGCCCGAGCGTGCCTGAGAGGAGCTGACGCAGGTCCACCAGTTCATCTACCGCGTGCTGCGCGCCGCCGGCGACGAGATGCTGTGGGTGGCCAGCATGCCGTGCGGCCTGCCGGCCGACGAGACGATTCCGATCGGCCGCTACGGCAGCGTCCAACGTCGGGCGCGCCAAGAGCGTGTACCGCATGGGCCTGGGGCACCGCTACGGCCGGCGCATGCAGACCATCTCGGGCATCCACTACAACTGGTCGCTGCCGGGCGTGGGCAACGACGAGTACTTCGCGCTGATCCGCAATTTCCGCCGCCACGCGTTCCTGCTGCTGTACCTGTTCGGCGCGTCGCCGGCGGTGTGCTCGAGCTTCGTCGCCGGCCGCGAGCACGAGCTGCAGACGCTGACGCCGCACACGCTGTACATGCCGCACGCCACCTCGCTGCGCATGGGGCGGCTGGGTTACCAGAGCGACGCGCAGGCCATCGCTGTCGGTGAGCTACAACAGCCTGGAGGGCTACGCCGCGTCGCTGCACGAGGCGCTGACCAAGCCGTACCCGCCGTACGAGGCGATCGGCATCCGCAACCCGGGCGGCGAGTACAACCAGCTGGCGACCAGCCTGCTGCAGATCGAGAACGAGTTCTACGGCACGATCCGCCCCAAGCGCGTGATCAAGCCGCGGCGAGCGGCCGCTGCACGCGCTGCGCGAACGCGGCGTCGAGTACGTCGAGGTGCGCTGCATGGACCTCGATCCGTTCGTGCCACGTCGGCATCACGGCGCAGACCATGCGCTTCCTCGACATCTTCCTGCTGCACTGCCTGCTGTCGGACAGCCCGCCCGACACGCCGCGAGGAGATCGCCGCGCTGGCGCGCAACCAGCACAGCACCGCCGCGCGCGGCCGCGAGCCGGGGCTGAAGCTGGAGCGCGGCGGCGCGAAGGTGTCGCTCGCCGACTGGGGCGCCGAGCTGCTCGAAGGCTGCGCGCCGATCGCCGCGCGGCTCGATGCCGAGTTCGGCGGCAGCGACTACCGCGATGCGCTGGCCGCCGCGCAGGCGGCGTGGCGCGCGCCGGACACGCTGCCGTCGGCGCGCGTGTTGTCGGCCATCCAGGCCAGCGACGGCTGCGCCTACACGGCGTTCGTGCGCCAGCGCTCGGTGCAGGCGCAGGCCGAGTTGCTGGCGCTGCCGTGGTCGCTCGAGCAGCAGGGCTTGTTCGACAGCGAAGCGCAGACTCTCGCTCGACCAGCAACGCGCCATCGAGGCCGCCGACACGGTGCCGTTCGAGACCTTCCGGCAGGACTACGTGTCGGCCAAGCGGCTGATGCCGGCCTGATGCGCGAGGCTGACGATGCCGCGCCGCTTCGTCGACCTGTCGATCTTTCTCGAGAACGACGTGCTGAGCGACCCGCCGTCGTTCGCGCCGAAGATCCAGTACTTCACGCATGCCGACACCGTCGAGCAGATCGCGGGCTTCTTTCCCGGCCTGAAGCGCGAAGACCTGCCCGACGGCGAGGGCTGGGCGGTGGAGTTCGTGCAGCTGTCCACCCACAACGGCACCCACCTCGACGCGCCGTACCACTTCCACTCGACGATGGACAACGCGCTGGGCGACAAGAAGCCGGCGATCGCGATCCACGACGTGCCGCTCGAGTGGTGCTTCCAGCCGGCGGTGAAGCTCGACTTCCGCCACTTCGCCGATGGCTACGTGGTCACGGCGGCCGACGTCGAGGCCGAGCTGCGGCGCATCGGCCACACGCTGAAGCCGCTGGAGATCGTGGTCGTCAACACGCGCGCCGGCTCGCGCTACGGCCACGACGACTACGTGTCGGCCGGCTGCGGCATGGGCTACGAGGCGACGATGTACCTGCTCGAGCGCGGCGTGCGCCTGACCGGCACCGACGCCTGGAGCTGGGACGCGCCGTTCGTGCACACCGCCAAGAAGTACGGCGAGAGCCGCGACGCCAGCCTGATCTGGGAAGGCCACAAGGCCGGCCGCGACATCGGCTACTGCCACCTCGAGAAGCTGCACAACCTCGAGGCGCTGCCGGCCGACGGCTTTTTCATCAGTTGCTTCCCGCACAAGATCCGCGGCGCGTCGGCCGGCTGGACGCGCGCGGTGGCGATCTTCGACGATGCGTTGACGGCTGCGCGCTGCGCTGCACAGCGGCTACAGCGGCTTCAGCGCCGCACGCGCATCGTGGCGCGCCAGCCGCGCCAGCAGGTATTCGACCTCGGCGCGCGCCGCCTGCGTGAGCGCCGCCTTCGGCGCGCGCTGCGCCGCCGAGGCGATCAGCCCGCGGCGTTGCAGCACGTGCTTGCGCACGCCCAGGCCGACGCCGGGCTGCTGCTCGTAGCGCAGCAGCGGCAGGTGGGCGTCGAACAGGTCGTGCGCGGCATCGCGCTTGTCTTCGCGCTGCAGGCGCACCACGTCGCACAGCATGTCGGGAAACGCGTAGCCGGTCATCGCGCCGTCGGCACCGCGCTCGCATTCGAAGTCGAGGAACAGGCCGCCGTTGCCGCACAGGATCGAGATGTGGCGCATCGAGCCGTCACGCTCGAAGCCGCGCAGCGCGCTGATCTTCTCCAGGCCCGGCCAATCCTCGTGCTTGAGCATCACGCACGACGGGTTGTCGGCCACGATGCGGCGGATCACCGCCGGCGTCATCTGCACGCTGAAGGTCAGCGGGTAGTCCTGGATCACGAACGGCACGTCGGCGCCGATCGCCTGCGCCGCCTGCGCGTAGTAGCCGGCGATCTGGTCGTCGGTGCGCAGCGTGTTGGGCGGCGCGATCATCACGCCGGCGGCGCCGAGCTGCATCGACTCGCGCGCCAGCGCGCGCATCGCGGCGAAGCCGGGCGCCGTGACGCCGACGATCACCGGCGTGTGCGCCGAAAGCCTTGATGAAGCGCGCGGCCACCGCCAGGCTCTCGGCGGCATCGAGCTTGGGCGCTTCGCCGAGCTGGCCGAGCACGGTGACGCCGGTGGCGCCGCAACGCAGGTAGAACTCGCTCAGGCGATCGATCGAGACGAAGTCGATCGCGCCGTCGTCGAGCGAACGGGGTCGGGGCGATGGGATAGACGCCCGGGCGTCGGACAGCGAGGTGGGCATCGTCGGAGTGGCGCGCGCGCCATGGGCAAAGTTTCAACCGTAATGTGCCCGAGAAGCGTGGCAGCGCGCGACCCCATGTCATCATCGCCGGCCCATGCACAGCGAGCACACGGCCGACTCCCGCTACGCCTGGACGCGCCTGGCCGCCACGCTGGCGCTGATGACCATCGGCTCGGCCGGCATGTACGTGGTGTCGGTGGTGCTGCCGGCGGTGCAGGCCGAGTTCGGCGTCGCGCGCGCCGATGCCTCGCTGCCCTACACGCTGCTGATGGTCGGCTTCGGCATCGGCGGCGTGTTGATGGGGCGGCTGGCCGACCGCTACGGCGTGATGCGGCCGATGCTGATCGGCGCTGCGGGCTTGGGTCTGGGCTTCATCGGCTGCGGCGCTGGCGAGCAACGTCTGGCTGTTCGCGATCGCGCACGGCGTGGTGCATCGGCCTGCTCGGCTGCGTCGGCGACCTTCGCGCCGCTGGTGGCCGACACGTCGCTGTGGTTCGTGCGCCGGCGCGGCATCGCGGTGGCGATCTGCGCCAGCGGCAACTACCTGGCCGGCGCGATCTGGCCGCCGGTCGTGCAGCACTTCGTCGAGACGGTCGGCTGGCGCCCGACCTACATCGGCGCTGGGCGTTCTGTGCGCGGTCACGCTGCCGCTGCTGGCGCTGGCGATGCGCCCGCGGCCGCCGGCCGGCGGTGGCCGCGCCGACGCAAGGCCGCACGCCGGCGCGCCGTCGCGAGCGGCCGTTCGGCCTGTCGCCTGGGCGCGCGCGCAGGCGCTGCTGTGCATCGCCGGCGTCGCCTGCTGCGTGGCGATGTCGATGCCGCAGGTGCACATCGTCGCCTACTGCGGCGACCTCGGCTACGGCGCCGCGCGCGGCGCGCAGATGCTGTCGCTGATGCTGGCCTGCGGCATCGTCAGCCGGCTGATCTCGGGCGCCATCTGCGACCGCATCGGCGGCCTGCGCACGCTTGCTGCTCGGCTCGGCGCTGCAGGGCCTGGCGCTGGTGCTGTTCCTGCCGTTCGACGGCCTGGTGTCGCTGTACGTGATCTCGGCGCTGTTCGGCCTGTTCCAGGGCGGCATCGTGCCGAGCTACGCGATCATCGTGCGCGAGTACTTTCCGCCGGCCGAGGCCGGCGCGCGCGTCGGCACGGTGCTGATGTGCACGCTGTTCGGCATGGCGCTGGGCGGCTGGATGTCGGGCAAGGTGTTCGACCTGACCGGCAGCTACCACGCCGCGTTCGTCAACGGCGTGGCGTGGAACCTGCTGAACCTGGCCATCGCGTTCACGCTGCTGCAGCGCACGCGCCGGCGCGCGCTTCAACCGGCCTGAGCGGTGTCGTGGCTGTCGGGCAGGTGGCGGCGCACCGCCTGCAGCAGCTCGCCGAGCTCCAGCGGCTTGGTCAGGTAGGCGGCGAACCCGGCGTCGAGCGCCTTGCGGATGTCGCCCGGCATCGCGCCGGCGCTGACCGCGATCGCCGGGATGGCGCGCATCGATTCGTCGGTGCGCAAGCGCTGCAGCAGCTCCAGGCCGTCGATGCCGGGCAGCTCGACGTCGAGCAGCAGCAGTTGCGGGCGCAGCGTGCGCGCCAGCTGGACCGCCTGCAGCGGATCCTCGGCGCACTCGAGCTGGATGTCGGGCAGGCGCGCCAGCATCGCGCGCATCAGCAGCGCATTGACCGGGTTGTCCTCGACATACAGCACGCGATGGCGCGGTGCTCCCGACGGCGGCGCCGACGGCGCGGGCGTGGGCCGCGGCAGCGTGCCGCGCGCGGCTCGCGTGGCGCGCGGCAGGCGGATCCAGAACGTGCTGCCGACGTCGAGCACGCTGTCGGCGCCGATCTCGCCGCCCATCGCCAGCATCAGCTGGCGGCTCAGCGCCAGGCCGATGCCGGTGCCCTCGACGCCGCTGCCGCGCGCGCCCAGCCGCTCGAAGGCCACGAACAGGCGCTGGCGCTGGTCGACGGTCAGGCCGATGCCGGTGTCGACCACCCGCAGCTCGACGTGTCCGTCGTTCGCCGAGCCCTGCACGGTGACCTGGCCGTCGCGGCGGTTGTACTTGATGGCGTTGCCCAGCAGATTGAGCAGCACCTGCTTCAGGCGCAGCGGATCGGCGCGCACGGTGCAGTCGAGCACGTCGCGGTCGGCCAGCTGCAGCTGCACCGGGCGCTCCTGCGCCAGCGGCGCCATCAGCGCCAGGCACTGCTCCAGCAACGGCAGCAGCGGCACCGCCGACACCGACATCGCCAGCCGGCCCGACTCGATGCGGCCGAGGTCGAGCACGTCGTTGATCAGGCGCAGCAGGTGGCGCCCGCCGCTGAGGATCTCCTGCGCGTAGCGCTGCTGCTCGGCGGTCAGCGGGTGCGCGGTGTCCGACAACAGCAGCTGGCTGAAGCCGAGGATCGCGTTCATCGGCGTGCGCAGCTCGTGCGACATCATCGACATGAAGCGCGACTTGGCGCGGTTGGCGCGCTCGGCTTCGTTCTTGGCCGCGGTGAGCTCCTGCTGCGCCAGCTTGCGCTCGGTGATGTCGACGCCGAACGCGTAGTAGCTGCGCTTGCCGTTGGGCAGCGTGGGGCCGGCGACGTAGCGCACCTCGAGGTCGACCGGCGGCCGATGGCGCTCGGCCGGGTAGTGGCGCTCCTTCATCACCGTGTGGCCCTGCAGCGCGCGCTCGGCGTCGGGCAGGTTGGCCGCGAAGCGCTCGGAGCCCAGCACGTCGTGCGCCAGCCGGCCGACGATCTCGCTGCTGGCGCGACCGAGCATGCGCGCCAGCCGCTCGTTGACGTAGGTGTAGCGATGGTCCTCGTCGCAGGCCGCCATGTAGCCCGGAAACGCATCGAGCAGCGCGCGCGTCTGCGCCTGGCCGGCCTCGGTGGCCTGCTTCACCTGCTCCTCGACGGTGACGTCGCGCGTCACCAGCACGACGCAGCGCACGCCCTGCACCGACTCGGCAAACGGCGAGTAGGTGGTCTCCAGATGCTGCGGCGGTGCGCCCGGCCGCTGGTACACGTCGCGCACCACGCCGACGCGCTGCGTGCGCAGGCACTCGCTCAGCGCACGGCGCCGCTCGGCGGTGATCGACCCCGGGTACACCTCGCTGACGCTACGGCCGATCACGCGCTCGCGCGCCAGGCCGCTCTGGCGGCACCAGGCATCGTTGACCAGCCGATAGACCTCGTCCTCGCCGACCACGCTGACCATGTCGGCGATCGAGTTGGTGACCACCTGGTAGGTGTGCAGGTCGACACCCGGCAGCCGGCGCGAACGCCGCCGCGCCCGGCCCTTCGATCCGGGCGTCCGCTGCCTTGCCGCGTGGCCCCTTGACGTGCACCCTCGCCGACTCCCCCGGCGCGATGTTCGCACGGCGCGGGCCGCGGCCGCGAATCTTCGTCAAGGCAGATCCTGCTGGCCGGGCACGCGGCTATCGCGCTTGGCCTGCAGCATCAGCTCCTCCAGCCGCGCCAGCAGCTGCGGGTCACGCGCATCTTCGTGGCGGCCCAGCGCCGGCAACGGGCCGCGCCACTGCACGTCGATGCGCGCAAACGGCTTGGGGATGTAGGCATGATCCCATGATCGGTGCCAGTGGTACGCGCGGTCGCAGCTGACGATGGGGTAGTAGATCGGGCAGTGGACCACGCGCGAGGTCTCGAGCACTCCGGGCTTGAGCTTGTAGATCGGGCCGCGCGGCCCGTCGACCGCGAAGCTGCAGTTGTGGCCCTCGCGCATCATGCGGATCAGCCCCTTGAGCGCCGCCGCGCCACCACGGCTCGACGAGCCCGGGCTGATGCGCACGCCGAGCAGCCGCAGCAGGGTGCCCATGATGCGGCCGTCCTTGCTGAGCGAGGCGATGGTGACCAGCCGATAGTGTCTGGCCATGCAGGCCAGCGCGAACAGATCGCCGTGCCAGTGCGCCATGATGAACGGCTGTCGATCGCGCAGCGCGTCTCGCATCGCCTGCGGTTCCCGGTAGGTCACGCGCCACGTGAACGACAGCGGCCGATACACCAGCCAGATCAGGAACCCGATCACCACCTGCTTCAACGCGGCGGGCCTTCAATGGAGCGCGCCTGGCGCCGTGCTGGCTGGTGGCGGCTGGCACGCGCGAGTCGGCAGCGCATGGAGCGATCAGCGAGCGGCAGCGGCTTCGCGCCGCGGCCGCGCGGCGGCACTGGCGCGGCGAACTGGCGCTCCATCTCGCGGCGCACGCGCGTAGGCGCGGGTCGTGGTGTCGATCGACACGTCGTCGAAGCGCAGGCTCTGGCCCTTGGCGATGGCGCGCTTGAGCGTCACGCCGTGCGCCAGCCCCAGCGGCAGGCCGCCCATCGCGTGCGAGGTGGCCGCCGGCAGCAGCTTGCCCCACACGGTGTAGCCGCCTTCGCCGTCGAGCACCTCGCCGGCGCGCAGGTCGCGCTTGGCGGTGGCCACCACGTCGGCGTGCCAGCCGTCGGCCACGCCGGTGGCCTCGCCGCGCAGCGCGACGCTGGCCACCGAGACGCCGACCTCCAGGCCGATCAGGTGCCAGCGCTTGTAGAGCGTGAAGTAGCGGCCGCTGGGGTCGGTGTGGGCGTTGTATTCCTCGAAGCAGTGCTTGATGTAGTCGGTCTCGGCCTCGACCGTGACCCACACGCCCATGCGGATGTCGTACGGGATCACGCGGCCGTCGGCCTCGAGCGACGAGATCACCTCGACCATGCCCTTGCGCTCGAGCACGCCGCCCTCGCTGCGCGGCCGCGTGACGAACGGGATGTCTTCGATGCTGGCCGGCGGGTACAGCAGGCCGTTGCTCGGCACGCCGAGGCCGGTGGCGTTGGCCACCGCGGTGCTCTCGATCGACGGCTTGCTGCCGTCGAGGAAGCTGTTGAACATCTTCGGGTTGAGGCCGCCGCGTGCGGCCTGCTCGGGGGTCAGCCCGTAGTAGCCCCACACGGTGTCGGGCGTCGATTCGCAGAAGTGCGGCAGCCACTTGTGGCCGCGGCCGGCGGCCACCACCGGAAAGCCGCAGGTGCGCGCCCAATCCACCAGGTCGCAGATCAGCGCCGGCTGGTCGCCGAACGCCAGCGAATACACCACGCCCGCCTGCGCGGCCTTGGCCGCCAGCATCGGGCCGCACAGCGCGTCGGCCTCGACGGTGACGTTGACCACGTGCTTGTGCTGCGCGAACGCTTCGAGGCAGTGGTCGACCGCGGCGATCGGGTGAGCCGGTGCACTCGACGACGATGTCGATCGCCGGGTGGCGCACCAGCGCCAGCCAATCGTCGCCGACGTGGGTGCGGCCCTCGCGCAGCGCGGCGTCGAGCGATGCCGCGTCGGCCTGCGCTCGGCGGGCCAGCCCACGCGCGCCAGGTTGCGCCGCGCTCCATCGGGCGACAGGTCGGCGATGCCCACCAGGTGCACGCCCGGCGTGCGCGGCACCTGCGCCAGGTACATGGCGCCGAACTTGCCGGCGCCGATGAGGCCGATGCGCACCGGCCGGCCGGCGGCGGCGCGCTGCTGCAGCTTGGCGTGCAGGCTCATGGCTGCACCCTTGGGCCCGTGAAGGATGGAGATGGCACGGCAAGTCCTTCGTCAGTTGCTGCCGTCACGCGCGGCCCGGCGATTGTGAACCGAGTCCGCGGCCGTTCGACGCCGGCGCGGGCCCGCCGCGGGGCTGCCGGTGACCTCGCCGATCAACTGGCTCGCCCCGCTCGAGCAGGAAGGCCCGAAACGCCATCGCCACCGGCGCCAGCACCTTCTGCCGCAGGTGCACCACGTACCACTGCAGCCGCAGCGGGAAGCCGACCACGTCGAGCACCGCGAGCTGGCGCCGCTCGAGTTCGCGCCCGATGGTGTGGGCCGACAGGAAGCTGATCCCCATGCCGGCGATCACGGCCTGCTTGATGGTCTCGGTGGAGCGGATCTCCATCGCGATGTTCAGCTTGGACAGCTGCGCGCCGAAGCCGTCTTCCATCGAGTTCCAGGTGTCGGAGCCGCGCTCGCGGGTCAGAAAGGGTTCGTGCAGCAAGGCGCTCACCGGCACGCGCTTGCGGCGCGCCAGCGGGTGGTCGGGACGGGCCACGATCACGTAGGGGTGGGGCGCGAACGGCTCGTTGACGGTGTCGAGCTCGCGCGGCGGGCGCACCATGACCGCCAGGTCGGTGAGGTTGTCGCCGAGCTGCTGCAGCAGCTGCTGGCGGTTGAACACGCCCAGGTTGAGCTTGACGCCCGGTGCGGTGCGCGTGAACTCGGCCAGCAGCTGCGGGAAAGAAGTAGTCGCCGGCGCTGATGACCGCCACGTTGAGCGTGCCGCCGGAGACACCCTGGCGCGTGGCCATCGCCTCGGCGGCCTGGCGAAACAGCTCGATGATCGCGCGGCTGTAGCGCAGCAGCTCGCTGCCGGCGGGCGTCAGGTGGACCTTCTTGCCGAGCTGCTCGAACAGCGCCAGCCCGGCATGCTGCTGCAGCAGCTTGATCTGCATGGACACCGCGGGCTGCGTGAGGTGCAGCTCCTCGGCGGCGCGCGAAAAGCTCAGGTGCCGCGCGGCGGCTTCGAACACCTTGAGTTGGCGCAGCGTCGCGTTCTTCATCGCGGTGCGCACTGTGCCATCAAGCAAGGCTTATGGAAACCATCAAAAACTTTCAGTTTCACTAATGGGTTGCGGTGCCTAGCATGGCGCTCAGAAAGGGGGCACCACCATGAGCATCACTGCCGACCACCACGCTGAGCGCCGACGACGAAGCGACGCGCAACGCCTACAACGCGCGTTCTCCCGGATGGAGATCGACTGGCACTGGGATGCCGCCACCTATCGCGAGTTGCTGGCGGACGGCGGCCAGCCCGTGCGCGCGTTCGTCGAGCGCCACCGCCCGCACCTGCTGCGCGCCTACGGCATCGACTGCCTGGTCAACGCGGTGGAGACCACGCGCCGCGACCTGGGCACGGCAACGTCTCGGTAGTTTCCCGCAACGCACCTGCGGGGCCCGCGCGGCGCAGGGAGGCGCCGCGAAAAAATTGACTGCGGTCAAGAGGGTTTTGGGCGAATCCGGCGAGCATATTCACGGCATGAATGACGCCGTTCGCTGTCGGTAAACGCGCATGGCGATCGAACCCAAGGCACGCTATCGTTGCAGCCGTGCCTCATAACGACAGGAGACGAGAGCCCATGACCAGCAACCTCACTTCAGCCGCGGTGCGCGGCTGTTTCTCGCGCGCGGCCGCGCTGGCCGCTGTCGCGTTGGTGGCCGCGGCGGCGCCGGCTCAGGCGGCGTGGGTGCCCGAAAAGCCGGTCGAGTTCGTCGTGCCCGCCGGCACCGGCGGCGGGGCCGACCAGATGGCGCGCCTGATCCAGGGCATCGTCGCCAAGCACCAGCTGATGAAGCAGCCGCTGATCGTGGTCAACAAGTCCGGCGGCGCAGGCGCCGAAGGCTTTCTCGACGTCAAGGGCGCCAAGGGCGAGCCGCACAAGATCATCATCACGCTGTCGAATCTGTTCACCACGCCGCTGGCCACCGGCGTGCCGTTCAACTGGCGCGACATGACGCCGGTGTCGATGATGGCGCTGGACCAGTTCGTGTTGTGGGTCAACGCCGACACGCCCTACCAGACGGCCAAGCAGTACGTCGACGCGGTCAAGGCCGCCGGCCCCTTGAAGATGAAGATGGGCGGCACCGGCTCCAAGCAGGAAGACCAGATCATCACCGTCAGCCTGGAAAAGGCCACCGGCACCAAGTTCATCTACGTGCCGTTCAAGGGCGGCGGCGACGTCGCGGTGCAACTCACCGGCAAGCACATCGACTCCACCGTCAACAACCCGGTCGAGGCGGTGGCGCAGTGGCGCGCCGGCCAATTGCGGCCGCTGTGCGTGTTCGACGACAAGCGCATGCCCTACAAGGACCCGTTGGCCGGCGGCAAGTCGTGGAACGACATCCCGACCTGCAAGGAGTCGGGCGTGCCGACCGACTACGTGATGCTGCGTGGCATCTTCATGCCCGCCGGCGTCACCCCCGACCAGGTGGCGTTTTACGTCGACCTGCTGGAGAAGGTCCGCGAGACCCCGGAGTGGAAGGACTTCATGAAGCTCGGAGCGTTCAACCAGACCACCATGACCGGGGCCGACTACGTCAAGTGGGTCGAAAAGAACGAGGCCGCGCACCTGTTCCTGATGAAGGAAGCCGGCTTCCTGGCCAAGTAAGCGCCGCCGCCACCGTCCGACCCGTCCGTTCTCGTGACAGCCGGCGGCCCAAGCGGCCGGCGGGGCGGGTTTGCGCTCACGATTTCGAGGTTCGAGCACCATGAACACCGACACCGCCGACGAACAAGACGAATCCGGCATCGCCACGTGGATCGTCGAGGTCTTCGTCGCCCTGTGCCTGTTCGTGCTGGGCGCCGTGGTCGCCTTCAACAGCTGGAAGCTGGGCGCCGGCTGGCGCGACGACGGCCCCGGCGCGGGCTACTTTCCGTTCTACATCGGCCTGCTGGTCTGCATCTCCAGCGCCGTCGTCGGCGTGCGCGGGCTGCGCTCCGGCAGCCGTGACCACAAGGTGTTCGTGACCCACTCGCAGCTGAAGCTGGTGCTCACGGTGCTGCTGCCGACGCTGGCGTTCGTGGTGGCCGTGCAGGTGGTGGGCATCTACGTCGGGTCGTTGCTGTTCATCGCCGGCTTCATGGTCTGGGTGGGCAAGTACCACTGGGCCAAGAGCGTGGGCATCGCGTTCGCGGTGATGGCGATCGCCTTCTTGATGTTCGAGGTGTGGTTCAAGGTGCCGCTGTTCAAGGGCGCGCTGAACCCGCTGCGTTTTCTCGGGTACTAGGATGAATCCACTGAGCAGGACACCCCCACCGGTTGTTGCGCGGAGGCCGGCACCGTGACCGAGATCGCATCGTTGCTCCACGGGTTCGCGGTCGTCCTGACCCCGTTCAACCTGCTGCTGATGATGGTCGGCATCGTGCTGGGCGTGCTGATCGGCGTGCTGCCGGGTCTGGGCGGCGCCAACGGCGTGGCCATCCTGCTGCCGCTGACGTTCTCGATGCCGCCGACCTCGGCGATCATCCTGCTGTCGTGCATCTACTGGGGGGCGCTGTTCGGCGGCGCCATCACCTCGGTGCTGTTCAACATCCCGGGCGAGCCGTGGTCGGTGGCCACCACCTTCGACGGCTACCCGATGGCGCAGCAGGGGCGTGCCGGCGAGGCGCTGACCGCGGCGTTCACGTCGTCGTTCATCGGCGCCTTCTTCGCGGTGCTGATGATCACCTTCCTGGCGCCGCTGGTGGCCAAGTTCGCGCTCAAGTTCGGGCCGCCGGAGTTCTTTGCGGTCTACCTGCTCACCTTCTGCAGCTTCGTCGGCATGGGCAAGGGCTCGCCGATGAAGATCCTGGCGTCGATGATGCTGGGCTTCGCGCTGGCCGCGGTCGGCATGGACACGGTGACCGGCCAGTTGCGCCTGACCTTCGGGCTGCCCGACCTGATGCGCGGCTTCGACTTCCTGATCGCGGTGATCGGCCTGTTCGGCATCGGCGAGATCCTGCTGTCGATGGAAGAGGGCCTCAAGTTCTCGGGCAGCAGCGCGCGCATCAACACCCGCATCGTGATCGAGACCTGGAAGAAGCTGCCCAAGTACTGGATGACCTCGATCCGCAGCACGCTTGATCGGCTGCTGGATGGGCATCACGCCGGGCGGCGCCACGCCGGCGTCGTTCATGAGCTACGGCATTGCCAAGAAGATGTCGCCGCGCGGCGCCAACTTCGGCAAGGGCGAGATCGAAGGCGTGGTGGCGCCCGAGACGGCGGCGCACGCCGCCGGCACCAGCGCGCTGCTGCCGATGCTGGCGCTGGGCATCCCCGGTTCGCCCACCGCGGCCGTGCTGCTGGGCGGCCTGCTGATCTGGGGCCTGCAGCCCGGGCCGCTGCTGTTCGTCGAGAAGCCGGATTTCGTGTGGGGCCTGATCGCCAGCATGTACCTGGGCAACATCGCCGGCCTGATCATCGTGCTGACCTCGGTGCCGCTGTTCGCCTCGATCCTGCGCGTGCCGTTCTCGATCATCGCGCCGATCATCATCGCGATCTGCGCCATCGGCGCCTACACGGTGCACAGCGCGATGCTCGACGTCTGGTTCATGCTCGGCTTCGGCGTCATCGGCTACGTGTTCAAGAAGCTCGACTACCCGCTGGCGCCGCTGGTGCTGGCGGTGGTGCTGGGCGACCGGGCCGAGGATTCGTTCCGCCAGTCGATGCTGCTGTCGCAGGGCAGCGTGACGATCCTGTGGTCGAACTGGCTGGTCGGCTCGATCACCACGCTGGCGCTGCTGCTGCTGGTGTGGCCGTTCCTCGGTCGTGGGCTGCAGATGCTCAAGGGCCTGTTCGCCGGCTCCGGCAGCGCACGCGCGGCCCGCTAGGCCGCGCGGGGAGGCTCAGATCTTGCCGCGCTGCTTGAGCCGCGACAGCGTCTCGGGCGAGATGTTCAGGTAGGCCGCCAGTTCCTTCTTCGGCAGCCGCTCGGCGAGCTCGGCATGCTTGCGCATGAAGCGGTGCACGCGGCCGGGCGCATCGAGCAGATGCAGCGTGATCGTGTGCGCCATCACCTCGCTCATCAGGCTCATCACCTGGAATTCGAACGCCGACTTCAGCTCCGGATCGCGACCCATGAAGACCACCCAGTCGGGCATCGGCAGCGTCGCCACGCGCGCCTTGGTGACGCTGATGATGCTGTAGGGCGCCGGCGTGTGCAGCCGCCACGCCGCGTAGCTGGTCTCGAGGTCGCGCTCGGCGGCGAAGCGCAGGATCATCTCCTTGGCGCTCGGGCTGGCCACCACCCGCTTGAGGATGCCGTCGAGGATGAAACACTGCGCCATGTCGTGGTCGCCCTGCTGCACCAGGCAATCGCCCTTCGCGCAGTCTTGCACCACCAGCTGGGGCTCGAGCTCCGCCAGCGCCGGCTTGGGCAGCAGCTTGAGCACGATGTTCTGCGCCAGCTGCAGGCGGATGACGTTGCGCTCGCTGTGCTCGGCGATCGAAGGCCGTTGCGACGAGTGTGTTTTCGGATAATTGACCACGGTCAATCGAGGCGCCAAGGCGCTGAAACTATGATGATTTTCCCCCATTCGATTGGCGTCGAATAAAACAGACCGGAGACATCCAGATGGCCGTCAGCACCGAAACCCGTCCCGCCTCGTCGCCGGCCAGCAGCACGGAAGCCACCGTGGCAACGATCGACGGCTTCCAGCTCGTCATCGAAGCGCTCAAGCTCAACGACGTCGACACGATCTACGGCCTGCCGGGCATTCCGATCACCGACCTCACGCGCCGCGCGCAGGCCGATGGCCTTCGCGTGCTGTCGTTCCGCCACGAGCAGAACGCCGGCTATGCGGCGTCGATCGCCGGCTTCCTCACCGGCAAGCCAGGCATCTGCCTGACGGTGTCGGCGCCCGGCTTCCTGAACGGCCTCAACGCGCTCGCGCACGCCACCGTCAACTGCTTCCCGATGATCCTGATCAGCGGCTCGAGCGAGCGCGAGATCGTCGACCTGCAGCAGGGCGACTACGAAGAGATGGACCAGCTCGCGGTCGCCAAGCCGGTGGCCAAGGCGGCTTTCCGCGTGCTGCACGCCGAAGACGTCGGTGTCGGCATCGCGCGCGCGATTCGCGCGGCCGTGTCGGGCCGCCCGGGCGGCGTGTACCTCGACCTGCCGGCCAAACTCTTTGCGCAGAGCATCGACGCGGCCGCCGGCCGCGCCTCGCTGATCAAGGTCGTCGATCCGGCGCCGAAGCAGATTCCGGCACCCGACGCGGTCAAGCGCGCGCTCGACCTGTTGAAGCCACGCGAAGAAGCCGCTGATCATCCTCGGCAAGGGCGCGGCGTATGCGCAGGCCGATGCCGACATCCAGTCGCTGGTGGAAAAGAGCGGCATCCCGTACCTGCCGATGTCGATGGCCAAGGGCCTGCTGCCCGACACGCACGAGCAGTGCGCGTCGGCCGCGCGCTCCTACGTGCTGCCCGCGGCCGACGTGGTGATGCTGATCGGCGCGCGCCTGAACTGGCTGCTGTCGCACGGCAAGGGCAAGACCTGGGGCGGCAAGGGCCACAAGGACTGGGGTGGCCAGAAGTTCATCCAGATCGACATCTCGCCGCAGGAAGCCGACAGCAACGTGCGCATCGATGCGCCGCTGGTGGGCGACATCGGGTCGTGCGTGTCGGCGCTGCTGGCCGGCATGGGTGCCGGCTGGGCCAAGCCGCCGGCCGATTGGGTGTCTGCGGTGACCGAGAAGAAGAACGGCAACGTCGCCAAGATGGCCGAGACCCTGGCCAAGAACCCGACGCCGATGAACTTCCACAGCGCGCTCAACGTGGTGCGCGACATCGTCAAGGCCAACCCCGACGCGATGCTCGTCAATGAAGGCGCCAACGCGCTCGACTTCACGCGCTCGATCGTCGACATGTACAAGCCGCGCAAGCGCATCGACGTCGGCACCTGGGGCATCATGGGTGTCGGCATGGGCTACTGCGTCGCCGCCGCCGTGACGACCCAGCAGCAGGTGATCGCGGTCGAAGGCGACAGCGCGTTCGGTTTCTCCGGCATGGAGGTCGAGACGATCTGCCGCTACGACCTGCCGGTGTGCATCGTCGTGATGAACAACAACGGCGTCTACAAGGGCACCGACGTCGACCCCAACGGCCGCGATCCGGCCCCCACGGTGTTCGTGAAGGGCGCGCGCTACGACAAGCTGATGGAGGCCTTCGGCGGCGTCGGCGTGCACGCCACCACGCCGGCCGAATTGCGCAAGGCCATGGAAGACGCGATCCGCTCGCGCAAGCCCACGCTCATCAACGCCGTGATCGACGAGACCGCCGGCACCGAGAGCGGCCGCATCACGAGCCTGAACCCGAGCGCCAAGAAGAAGTAGTCGTCAGAGTAGTCAGCCGAAGGATTTCTGGAGATCCAAATGCAAGCACTGAAGGATGTCCGCATCCTCGACATGACGCACGTGCAGGCGGGGCCCACGTGTTCGCAACTGTTGGCGTGGATGGGCGCCGACGTCATCAAGTTCGAGCCGCCGCAGGGCGACGCCACGCGCGGCCAGCTGCGCGACGTGCCCAACGCCGACAGCCTGTACTTCACGATGCTCAACTGCAACAAGCGGTCGATCACCGTGAACATGAAGAGCGCCGAGGGCAAGCAGGTGTTCGTGGATCTGCTGAAGACCTGCGACATCATGATGGAGAACTTCGGCCCCGGCGTGCTCGAGCGGCTGGGCTTCACGTGGGACAAGATCCACGAGATCAACCCGAAGATCGTGGTCGGCTCGATCAAGGGCTTCGGCTCCAGCGGCCCGTACGCCGAGTTCAAGGCGTACGAAAACGTCGCGCAGGCGATGGGCGGCTCGATGAGCACCACCGGCGTGCCCGACGGCCCGCCGTTCGTCACCGGCGCGCAGATCGGCGACTCGGGCACCGGCCTGCACCTGGCGGTCGGCCTGCTGGCCGCGTTGCACCAGGCGCGGCGCGACGGCGAGGGCCAGTACGTCGAAGTCGCGATGATGGACGGCGTGATGAACCTGTGCCGCGTGAAGTTCCGCGACCACCAGCGTCTGACGCGCCAGTCGCTGGCCGAATACTCGGTGCCCACCTACCAGAACATGGGCGACGTGCCGCGCGCCGGCAACGACTAGCGGTGGCGGCCAGCTCGGCAACGCGATCCACTGCAAGCCGCACGGCGCCAACGACTGGCTCTACGTGGTGGTGCAAGAGGCGGTGTGGAACGACCTCGCCAAGCCGCATCGGCCCCGACGTCGGCGTGCCCGACCTCGCCACCGATCCGCGCGTGGCCACGATCGCCGAGCGCCGCAAGAACCAGCAGCTGGTGTGGACGCTGCTCAACAAGTTCGCCGAGAAGTACACCAAGCGCGAGCTGATGGCGATCCTCAATCCGCTCGACGTGCCGTGCGGCCCGATCATGTCGACCGAAGACCTGGCCACCGACGAACACGTGAAGGGCCGCGACATGTGGGTCGAGCTCGACCACCCGCAACGCGGCAAATGGTTCAACGTCGGCATGCCGATCAAGCTGTCGGCATCGCCGGCGGTGATCAAGCGTTCGCCGACCCTCGGCGAGCACAACGAAGAGGTCTTGCGCGACGTGCTCGGCTACAAGGCCGACAAGATTGCGGCGCTGAAGGCGGCGGGCGCGTTCAGCAATCCGCCGAAGAAGGCGTGACCAAGCGCGCAGCGGCTCCGACCACCGCTTCGGCCTCGATCTCCACCAGGTAGCCGTCACCGATCAGGCCGGCCACCTGCAGCAGCGTGTTGGCCGGCCGCACGTGGCCGAACACGCGGCCGTGCACTTCGCTGACGGCGCGCCAGTCGTCGATGTTGCGCAGGTAGATGCGCGTGCGGATCACGTCGTCCAGACTGCCGCCGAGTGCCTTCAGGCTCGCCGCGATCTTGTCGAGCGTGTAGACCGTCTGCACCGCCGCGTCGCCGGCGCCCACGAGCCGTCCGGCGCCGTGCGTCGCGGTCGTGCCCGAGACGGCGATGCGATTGCCCTCGCGCACAGCACGCGAGTAGCCCGCGATCGGCTCCCACACGCTGCCGCTGTCGACCCGCTGACGGTCGGATCGCCCGGGCACGGCCTGCGCGCGGCCACAGCGGCGGCAGCGCGTCGAGGTGGTGGCTCAGGTCGCCGGATGCGGTGAGGAAGGGCGGCTTTCGGTATTCGTCGCCGCAGTCGCCCGGGATGCGGCGCGTGGTCGTGAACGATGCGTCGAGTGTCGCGTGGTCGTCGGCGTCGAGCGCGAACGAGAACAGCTTGAGGTTGTCGTCGCGGTGCTCTGATTCACCGAGGCGTGCGCCGACGATCACCGCGGCAACCGCAGGCTGCTCGAGCACCCAGCGCGTCGCCACGTTGGCGATCGACACGCCGTGCTTGCGCGCGATCGCTTCGCACGCGCGCAGCACCGCCTGCAGGGCATCCCAGCCACCGATCGCGTCGATGAAGCGGCGGTACTTCATCTTGCTCCAGTCGCTGACTTCGGCCGGCTCTGGCATGCCGAGCCAGCGTTCGCTCAGAAATCCACCACCCAGCGTGCCGTACGCGAGCAGCCGCACGCCGCGCTGAATGCACAGCGCCGACATCCGCTCGGCAGCGCGGCGGTCCAGCAGCGAAAAGCACACCTGGTTGCTGGCGATCGGCATGCCTTCGGCCAGCAGCAACTGCAGATGATCGGTGTCGACGTTGGTGAGCCCGAGGTGTGCAATCAATCCTTCGTCACGCAGCCTGGCGAGTTCGAGCATGGCGTCGAGGTAGCCCGGGTGCTCGAACGTCCACCAGTGAAACTGCAGCAGGTCGACGCGGCCCACGCGCAGCCGATCGAGCGATCGCTGCACGCCGGCGCGAACGACCTCGCGTGTCATCGGGCCCGGTGGGGGACACCACTTGGTGAACGCGCGCACGCCGCGGCCCTGTGGGCCCTGTAGCAGCGTGCCGGCGATCAGCTCGGCCGATCCGTAGTGATCGGCCATGTCGAAGGCGTCGAACCCCGCAGCCGCGTAGTCGGCCAGCACCGCCGCCCCGGTGGCCGGGTCGATGGCGCGGCCGCTGCGGCGCTCGATGTCGGCCACCTGCCACAGGCCGGTGACGACGCGCGGGATCTCGAGTCCTGGCGCGAGCAGTGTGCGTTCAGGCCGCACGGGCGAGGGGCTCACTTCGGCAGCTTGGCCTGCACGGCTTGCACGTCTTCCATCGACATCTGGCCGACGGTCGCCACCTCGCCGTTGGTGATGCGCCAGGTGCGGAACGGACCGACGATGTCGCCGTTCTTGTCGAACTGCACCGCGCCGATCACGCCGACATAACGCACCGGCTTCTTGTCCTTGATCAGCTGCAGCGCGCGCGCAAAACCTTGCGGCCCCGCATGCACGACCTCGCCGCCCGGTTCGGTGACCTTGCGGATGGCGTCCTTGATCGCCGCGGCTTCGAACTTGCCGGCCTGCGCGATCGCCAGGCCAAGGATCGCCGCGGCGTCGAATGCGCGGTCGGCCGCCGGCGCGCCGGCGTCGAAGCCGCCGCTCATCGCCGGGTAGCTCTGTGCGAAGAACTCGGTCGACGGCGTCTTGGTCGTGCCCGACGAGGTGCCGAACGCGTTGCCCAGGTACTGCGGGCCTACGCCCTTGATGAAGTCGGCGGCGTTCATGCCGTCGTTGAGCAGGAAGCGCTGCGGCCCACCCTGGCTGACCCACGTGCGCACGATGGTCGTGCCGTCGCCCGGGTAACCGATGAAGTAAAGCGCCGGCGGGTCGCCCTTCAGTGCGTTGGTCACCTCGGCGGCATAAGACGGCTGCTGCGCGTTGTACGGCGTCACGCTCGTGACCTTGCCGCCCAGAGCCTCGTAGGCGCGGCGGAACTCGGCCAGCATGTTGACGCCGAAGTCGTTGTTGACGTGGATGATCGCCAGCGTCTTCATGTCCTGGTCGATCGCGTACTTGGCCGCCGCGGTGCCCTGCAGCGCGTCGCTGGTGATGGTGCGGAAGAACCAGCCGCCGGTCTTGCCTTCGTTGCCCAGCTTGGTGAGCGTGGGCGACGTCGACGCCGGCGAGATCTGCACCACGCCGGCGGGCCCGGTGACCGATGTGACGATCGGGATCGACACCGAGCTGATGATGCCGCCGATGATCGCCGGCACCTTCTTCAGGTCGACCAGCTGGCGCGCCTGGTCGACCGCCACCGTGCCCTGGCTCTGCGAGTCGCGCAGCTCGAACGCCAGCCGGCAGCCGGCGATGCCGCCGGCCCCGGCAGCCTTGTTCAGCTCGCTGAACGCGAGCTCGACCGACTTCGACGCCGCCTGTCCGAAGCGGCCGGCCGCGCCCGTCAGCTCGACGACGACGCCGACGGTGTGCGTGCACGATGGGGCCTGGGCGCGGCGGCCGACGGCGGCAGCAAGCGCCGCAGCGATGGCGAGGGAGAACAGCGGTCGAGCGAGTGGTGCATGCGCTGGACTCCTGGATCAGTCCTTGTTGAGGTTGTACTTCATGATGCGGCCGTGGCGGCCGGTCTTGTCGCGCTCGAGCGCATAGGTGTCGCCCTGCGGCCCGGGGTGCGCGGCGAGCCACGGCGCGAGCGTCGCGTGGTCCTCGGCGTCGAGCCGCAGCGAGAACACCGCCAGCGTGTCGTTCAGATGGTCGGCATAACGCGAGCCGACGATCGCTGCGGCGACGCCGGGGCGGTCGAGCACCCAGCGTGTGGCGACCGCGGCGATCGACGTGCGGTGCCGCTCGGCGATCGACTTCAGGATCTGCAGCAGCGACTGGAACGCGGCCCAGCCGCCGAAGTCGTCGATGACCAGCTTGTACTTGATCAGCGAGCGGTTGCGTCAGCTCGCGTCGGGCTCCGGCGCGCCGAGCCAGCGCTCGGAGAAGAAGCCGCCGGCCAGCGTGCCGTAGCACAGCAGCTGCACGCCGCGTTGCGAGGCAGAGCGGCACAAGCCGCGCTGCGGGCCGGCGATCGAGCAGCGAGTACTGCACCTGCATGCTGACCAGCGGCACGCCGGCGTCGAGCATCGCCGCGGTGTGCTGGCTGTCGAAGTTGGTGCCGCCAAGGTGTGCGATCAGTCCTTCGCGCTGCAGCTGCGGCGAGCGCCGCGCGCGGCATCGACGCAGCCCGGCACGCCGTAGTCCCACCAGTGGAACTGCACGAGATCGAGCCGCTCGACCTGCAGCCGATCGAGCGAGCGCTCGACGATGCGGCGGACGTAGGCCGCGTCGACGCGCGGCAGGTCGTCGAGGTCCGGCACGCACTTGGTGTGCACCTGCAGCGGTGCCTTGCCTTCGTCGCGACGACGTGCGTTGAACTCGCCGATAGATCGCTTCGACGCCGGTGTAGATGTCGGCGCCGTCGACGGTGTTGAGCCCGGCGTCGACGAAGGCCGCGATCTCGCGCACTGCGCGCTCGCGATCGACCTCGCCGTGCCCGCCGGCGAGTTGCCAGCCGCCGCGCACGATGCGCGGGATGCGGTAGCCGGGCGCGAGCTCGACGGTCTCGACGTCATCGCTGGTCCGGCAACGGCACGGCCGTGGTCTCGGCGTGGCTGAAACTGCGCTTGCCGAGGCGCGTGATGCGAAAGCGCGTCGGGCAGTGCGGGTCGGGGCAGGCCACTTCGGCGTCGCTGGTCATCCAGTCGTTGGGGTCGGTCGCGCGCTGTTTGGCCGGCAGCAGCGGCAGCAATGCGGCCAGCGAGTACATCGAAAACCCTGGCCGGGCGGAAAGTGCAGCATCTCGCCGCGCACTTCGAACCAGTCGCCCGCCTTGGCGTTGCAGAGGATCTTCGCGCCCTCGGGCGCGACGACCTCGACGCGCAGGTCGTAGAGCTCGAAGCGGTCGTCGGCCATGTATCCTCGCCGCGGTGGGAAGCAGCGCGCTGTTGGAGGCGAGTGAGGTTACCAAAGTCTTCGGCGGCCAACGCGCCGTCGACGGCGTCTCGTTCGCGCTCGAACGCGGCGCGATCGGCGGGCTGATCGGCCCCAACGGCGCCGGCAAGACCACGCTGTTCAACTGCCTGGCCGGATTTCATGCGGCCGACCTCCGGCGACGTGCGTGCTCGATGGCGTGTCGACCGCAGGCAGCCCGCCGTCACGTGTGTTTGCGCGCTGGGCTTGCGCGCACGTTCCAGATCCCGCGGCCGTTCCCGCAAATGACGCGTGCTGGAGAACGTGATGCTCGCGCCGACCGGCCAGCTCGGCGAACGCTTCTGGGCCAACTGGTTGCGCGCCGGCCGCGGTGGCCGCGGTAGGAGCGCCGCACGCGCGACGCGGCGCGCCACTGGCTCGACTTCGTCGGCCTGTCGGCGCTGCAGGACGAGCCGGCCCGTGTGCTGTCGGGCGGCCAGCGCAAGCTGCTCGAGCTGGCGCGCGTGATGGTGTCGGAGCCCAAGCTCGTGCTGCTGGACGAACCCGGTGCCGGCGTCAACCCGGCGCTGCTCGACCAGATCGTCGACAAGGTCGCGGCGCTGAACCGCAGCGGCACCACGTTCCTGATCATCGAGCACAACATGGACCTGGTGATCAGCCTGTGCCGGCCGGTGATGGTGATGGCGCAGGGCCAGCTGTTGATCTCGGGCGACGCCGCGGCGGTGCTGCGCGACCCGCGCGTGGTCGAGGCGTACCTCGGGGACGCGGCGTGACGGCAGCGCCCGCGCTCGAAGTGCAGGGCCTCGAGGCCGGCTACGAGCCGGGCCTGCCCATCGTGCGCGGCGCGTCGCTCGCGCTGCGGCCGGGCGAGATCCTCGCGGTGCTCGGCCCCAACGGCGCCGGCAAGTCGACGCTGGTGAAGGCCGCTGCCGGCCTGGTGCCGAAGTTCGCCGGCCGCGTGCGCGCTGCACGGCCGCGACATCACCGCGGTGCCGGCGCACCGCATGGTGTTCGAGGGGCTGGCCTTCGTGCCGCAGACCGAGAACGTGTTCGCCAACCTCACGGTGGCCGAGAACCTCGAGCTCGCCGCCGCGCTGCTCGGTGCCGACAAGCGCGAGCGGCTGTCACCGGTGTACGCGATGTTCCCCGACCTTGCAACGCCAGCGGCGCTTGAGCGCCGGGCGGCTATCGGGCGGCCAGCGCCAGATGCTGGCGGTGGCGCGCGCGCTGATCGCGCAACCGCGTGTGCTCGATGCTCGACGAGCCGTCGGCGGGCCTGTAGCCCGAAGCTCGTGCTGCAGGTGTTCGACAAGCTGCGCGAGGTGCGCGACGGCGGCGTCTCGGTGCTGCTGGTCGAGCAGAACGTCAAGGCTGCGCTCGCGCTCGCCGACCGCGCCGCGGTGCTGGTCGAAGGACGAGAGCGTGTGGTCGCGCCGTGCGCCGAACTGCGCGGCGATGCGCGCATCGCCGAGCTGTACCTCGGCCGCCATGCCGCCGCGGTGCCGGTGCACTGACCATGTGCAGATCCTCGCCGATGGTCTCGTGATCGGTTCGGTCGATCGTCGCTCGGCGCGATCGGGCTGACGCTGACGTTCTCGATCCTGCGCTTCGCCAACTTCGGCCACGGCGAGCTGCTGGCATGGGGCGCCTACGCCGCGCTCACCGCGCTGGCGATGTTCTCGGCGGTCGCCGGTGGCGCGCGCGCCGTTCGCGCCGTTCTCGTTCGGCTGGCCGCTGCTGGCGGCGATGCTGCGTCGCCGCGGTGGCGGCGGCGCTGCTGGCGCTGGCGCTCGATTCGGCATGCTGTTCAAGCGGCTTGCGCAAGCAGGGCGCGATCACGCTGGTGATCGCCAGCTTCGGTGCCGCGCTCGGCGCTGCGCAACCTGCTGCTGTTCATCTACGGCGGCGTGCCGCAGTACTACTCGCAGGAGCTGCAGATCGCGCTGCCGCTGCTGCCGCGCAGCGTGGCCGGCGGCATGCGCATCACGCCGGACCAGCTGTTCGTGCTGGCACTGACCGCGGTGACCGTCGTCGCGGCTGCAGCTCTTCCTCGCCGCAGCACGCTCGGCCGCGCGATGCGCGCGACGTCGCTCAACCCCAGCTGGCGCGCGTCACCGGCATCGACCCCGAACGTGTGCTGCGCGCCACCTGGGTGATCGGCGGCGTGCTCGCGGCGGTGGCCGGCGTGTTCGCCGGCCTCACGGTGCAGTTGCGGCCGACGCTCGGGCTCGATCTGCTGCTGCCGCTGTTCGCCGCGGTCATCCTGGGCGGCATCGGCTCGGTGTGGGGCGCGGTGCTCGGCGGGCTGATCGTCGGCATCGCCGAGAGCGCCGCCGTGTCGTGGATCGGCGCCGAGTACCGCGCGGCGACTGCGTTCGCCGTGCTGATCGCGATCCTGCTGGTGCGGCCCAACGGCTTGTTCGGGAGAACGCCGCTGATGCCGCGATCTCGCCGGCTGGCTGTCGTACGGCACGTTCTTCCTCGTGTTCGCGGTCACCTTCGCGGTGGTCGTGCTGGGCTTGAACCTGCAGTGGGGCTACACCGGCCTGTTCAACGTCGGCGTCGCCGGCTTCGTCGCGGTCGGCGCCTACACGTCGGCGCATCCTCACCACGCCCGACGCGCCCGAGCGCGTCGGCGGCTTCGGCTGGCCGGTGGCGGCCGGCTGGCTGGCCGCGATGGCGACGTCGGGGCTCGCCGGGTTGCTTCGTCGGGGCGCTCGCGCTGCGGCTGCGCAACGACTATCTCGCGATCACCACTTTCGGCATCGCGGTGACCATTCAGCTCGTGGCGACCAATGCGCAGGCGCTCACCGGCGGGCCGTTCGGCGTGCAGTTCATCCCCAAGCCGCTGCAGGGCTGGCTCGGCAGCGGCCTGGCCTGGAACGCGGGCGTACCTGGGCATCGCGGTCGCGGTGCTGGTGGTGGCGTACGTGGCGCTCGAAAGGTTGGTGCGCAGCCCATGGGGCCGCGTGCTGCGCGCGATCCGCGAAGACGAGGACGCCGCGGCGTCGCTCGGCAAGCGCGCGTTCGTTTTCAGGCTGCAGAGCTTCGTGATCGGCAGCATGCTGATGGGCCTGGGCGGCGCGCTGCTACGCGCACTTCGTCGGCTACATCGCGCCCGAAGACTTCCTGCCGATCCTCACCTTCCAGATGTGGGCCATGCTGATCGTCGGCGGCGCCGGCAACAACCGCGGCGCGGTGCTGGGCGCACTCGTCGTCTGGGGCTTCTGGGCCGCCGCCGGCGCGCTGCTGCGCGGCTTCGTGCCGCAGGAAGAGCAGGCGCGCGCGGCGGCGCTGCAGGTCGGTGCTGATCGGCGTGCTGATCGCGGCGATGCTGGTGTGGCGGCCGCGCGGGCTGGTGGGGGAAGAGGTGGCGGTGTCGCGGGTCGGTTGAGCGGAACGGTTTTCGCTTGCTTGCTCGAACGCAGAAACAAAGCGGGCCCCGAAGGGCCGCCTTGCAGCAGCGCCAACGCGCGCTGCGACCAGTGGTTCAGCGGCTCAAAGCAACCCAGCCCCCCGCGCCCACTTGTACTTCGCTCCCAAGACGGCCACCGGAATCTCGGTGGAGTACGCATACGCCGGAATGCCGTTGGCGTACAGGTACTCGGCGGCTTCTTCGACCTGCACGTCGCCGGCCAGCGACGCCACCATCGGCTTCTCGATGCCCTGCGCCTTCATCTCGTTTTTCACTTCCACCATCAACTTCGCGAACACCATCGGCGGCGTGATGATGGTGTGCCAGTAGCCGAGGATCAGCGAGTGGATGCGCGGGTCCGACAGCCCGAGCTTCACCGTGTTCTGGTAGGTCTTGGGCGGTTCGCCGCCGGTGATGTCCACCGGGTTGCCGGCCGCGCCGAACGGCGGGATGAACTTGCGGAACGCCGCATCCAGGTCCGGCGGCATCGCCATCAGATGAGAGCTTGTTGTCGACGCAGGCGTCCGACAACAGCACGCCCGAGCCGCCGGCGCCGGTGATGATCAGCACGTTCTCGCCCTTGGGCGTGGGCAGGATCGGCACGCCGCGCGCGAAGTCGAGCAGGTCGCGCAGCGAGCGCGCGCGGATGACGCCGCTTTGCGCCAGCACGTCTTCGTAGATCTTGTCGTTGCCGGCCAGCGCCCCGGTGTGCGAGCTCGCCGCCTTGGCGCCGGCACTCGTGCGACCGGCCTTCAGCACGATCACCGGCTTCTTCTTCGACACCCGCTTGGCCACTTCGGCGAACGCGCGGCCGTCCTTCAGGTCTTCACAGTGCTGTGCAATGACTTGCGTGTTGTCGTCCTGCTCGAAGAAGCAGAGCAGGTCGTCTTCGTCGATGTCGCTCTTGTTGCCCAACCCGACGATCGCCGAGACGCCCATCTTGGCCGAGCGGCGAAAATCCGATGATCGCCATGCCGATGCCGCCCGATTGCGACGACAGCGCGGCCGAGCCCTTCACGTCGTAGGCGGTACAGAACGTCGCGCACAGGTTGGAGTGCGTGTAGTAGAAGCCGTAGATGTTGGGCCCCATCAGCCGCACGTTGTACTTGCGGCCGATCGCCTGGATCTCGTTCTGGCCCTCGACGTTGCCGGTCTCGGCGAAGCCCGACGGGATCAGCACGGCGCCGGGAATTTTCTTCTCGCCGCACTCGATCAGCGCGCCGGCCACGAACTTGGCGGGGATCGCGAACACCGCGACGTCGATCTCGCCGGGCACGTCCTTCACGCTCGGGTAGGCCTTGTAGCCGAGGATCTCGGTCGCCTTCGGGTGGATCGGCAGGATCTGGCCCTTGTAGCCGCCGTTGATGAGGTTCTTCATCACCGAGTTGCCGATCTTGCCGTCCTCGGCGCTGGCGCCGATCACCGCCACCGCCTTGGGCTTCATGATGCGGTTCATCGCGATCACGATTTCCTGCTCCGACGGGCGATGGCGCGGCGCGGCGGGCGCGAAGTTGCAGACGATGCGCACGTCGGCGGCGATCGCGCCCTTCGCGGTGGCGAACACCGGGTTCAGGTCCATCTCGGCGATCTCGGGGAAATCGTTCACCAGCTCGCTGACGCGCACGATCAGGCTCGCCAGCGCCTCGCGGTTGACCGGCTCGCCGCCGCGAACGCCCTTGAGCATTTCTGCGGCCTGAATGCCGTCGAGCATGGAGAGCGCATCGCTCTGCGTGGCCGGTGCCAGGCGGAACGTGATGTCCTTCAGCACCTCGACCAGCACGCCGCCCAGGCCGAACGCCACCAGCTTGCCGAAGCTGCCGTCGGTGACCGCGCCGACGATCACCTCCTGCCCGCCACCCAGCATCTGCTGCACCTGCACGCCAACGACCTTGGCGTCGGCCTTGTACTTCTTGGCGTTGGCGAGAATGGTGTCGTAACCCTTGGCCACGTCGTCGGCCGTCTTCAGGCCCACCAGCACGCCACCGGCCTCGGTCTTGTGCAGGATGTCGGGCGACACGATCTTCAGCACCACCGGGCCGCCCATCTTCTGCGCCAGCGCGCTGGCCTCGGCGGCTGACTTGGCGACACCTTCCTGCGGCACCGGGATGCCGTAGGCATCGCAGATCAGCTTGCCTTCGGGCGCGGTGAGCGCGTCGCGCTTGTCGGCTCGCACGCGGTCCAGTACTTGCCTGACGGCTGCCTTGTCGTATGCCATGGTTGTCTCCGGTTCGTGATGGTCGTGCGGCGCGTCGGAACGACGCGGTGCCGGTTGCAGAAATTCTGCGCGGCGGGTTGGGCGCGGCGCATTGACTGCGGTCAAGAATCGAAAATTGCCGCTGCCCGGGCCGCTGCGCGCGGCGCGCGCCAGCATACGATGGCGCCGCGGACCCGCGGAATGTCCACACAGACATGCGGTCCGACGCGAAGCGCCGATGCATTCGGTTCGGCGCGACAGGGAGCGGACCACGTGAAGATCGCAGTCATCGGCGCCGGCGCCATCGGCGGCTATTTGGGGGCCAAGCTCGCGCTGGCGGGCGAAGAGGTCACCTTCCTCGTGCGCGGCGCCAACCTGCAGGCCATTGCAGGCGCACGGCTTCAGGCTGATCGCCGCCGACGGCAGCGAGCAAGTCGTGCGCAACGTGCGCGCCACCGCCGACTACCGCGCCGCCGGCGTGCACGACCTGGTGGTGCTGGCGATGAAGGCGCACCAGCTCGACGCGGTGGCCGACGACGTGCCGCTGCTGTGCGGCCCCGAGACGGTGGTCGTGCCGATGCAAAACGGCATCCCGTACTGGTACTTCCACAAGCTGGTGGGGCCGCTCGAAGGTCGTGTGTTGCAGAGTGTCGACCCGTCGGGGCGCATCGGCCGCGCGATTCCGCCCGACCGCGTGCTCGGCTGCGTGGTCTACCCGGCCAGCGAGCTGGTCGCGCCGGGCGTGGTGCGGCACATCGAGGGCGACCGCTTTCCGCTCGGCGAGCTCGACGGCTCGATCAGCGCGCGCGCACAACGCGTCAGCGATGCGTTCGCACGCGCCGGCTTCAAGGCGCCGCTGCTCGACGACATCCGCGCCGAGATCTGGCTCAAGCTGTGGGGCAACCTGGTGTTCAACCCGGTGAGTGCGCTGACGCGCGCCACCTTGGAAGGCATTGCCCGCTTCGAGCCCACGCGCGAGCTGGCGGCCCGCATGATGGCCGAGGCGCAGGCGGTGGCCAACAAGCTCGGTGTCACGTTTCGCGTCTCGATCGACCGCCGCATCGCGGGCGCCGAGAAGGTGGGGGCGCACAAGACCTCGATGCTGCAGGACATCGAGGCTGGCCGCGAGCCCGAGGTCGAGGCGCTGGTCGGCTCGGTGGTCGAGCTGGCGCGCCTGACCGACACGCCGACGCCCCACATCGACGCCGTTTACGCGCTGACACGCCTGTTGGGGCGCTCGGTCGCCGCGCCGGCCTGACGGGGCGCCGGCGTTGCGTGCTCGCAAACGCTCTCGACATCACCATATCATCACACCTATAGTCAGGCCCCCCGCCGGTCGAGCCGGCGGCGCACCAAGAGCCACAAGACGCCGCGGTGAGTGCCAGCGGCGAACTTCATGTCGAAGGAGACGCAATGAAGAAGTCGCACCTCATCGCCGCTGGCGTCGCGCTGGCGGCGCTGGTCCTTGCCGGCCCGGCCATGGCCCAGAAAAAGACCCTCGCGGTCGTGGTCAAGGGCCTGGACAACCCGTTCTTCACCGTGCTCGGCGGCGGCTGCGCGCGGTGGAACAAGGAGAACCCGAACTCCGAGTACACCTGCCTGTACACCGGCCCGGCGTCCAGCGCCGACGAAGCCGGCGAAGTGCAGATCGTCGAGGACCTGATCAACAAGGGTGTGGCCGGCATCGCGATCTCGCCGTCCAACGCGCCGGCGATGGCCAACATGCTGAAGGCCAAGAAGCCCAAGATGCCGATCATGACGATCGATGCCGACCTCGGGTGCGGCCGACCGCGCACTGCGCTCCACCTACCTCGGCACCAACAACTACGACATGGGCGTGCTGATGGCCAAGCACCTGAAGGGGCTCAACTCCAAGGGCGGCACGGTGTGCATGCAACTGGGCAACGTGGCGGCCGACAACATCAACGCACGCGCCGCGGGCTTTCGCGACACCATCAGCGGCAAGAAGGGCATCACCAAGCTCAACGGTGAAGGCGGCTGGACCGAGGTCGCCGGCTGCCCGCTGTTCACCAACGACCAGATCGATCTGGCCAACCAGCAGATGGCCGACGTGTTCACCAAGAACCCGAAGCTCAATGCCTTCATCCTGGTCGGCGGCTGGGCGCAGTTCGGCCCGCAGGCCTACGCGCAGGTGACCAATCAGGTGATGCCCAAGCTGAAGGCCAAGGAGCTGATCATCATCGCCGGCGACACGCTGCCGCCACAGCTCGACGCGCTGAAGGCCGGCCGCAGCCATGCGCAGATCGGGCAGCGCCCGGCCGAGATGGGCTACCGCGCACCGACGGTGTTGATCGAGCTGATCAACGGCAAGAAGGTGGCCGATCCGCTGTTCACCGGCCTGGACGAGTGCGTTCCCAGCAACATCGACGTCTGCCACGCGAAATAGCCGGTCGCTACAGACTCTCGTGACGGAAGGGCGCCCGCAGGCGCCCTTCTCGTGTGGCACAGCGACTCGCCATGGCCGTTCTCGAACTCGCCGGCATCTCCAAGCACTTCGGCGCCATCCAGGCGCTGACCGGCGTGTCGCTGTCGCTGCACGAAGGCGAAGTGGTCGGCCTGATGGGCGACAACGGCGCCGGCAAGTCGACGCTGGTCAAGATCGTGGCCGGCAACTATCCGCCAAGCGAGGGCACGCTGACGGTGCAGGGCCGCAAGGTGGCGTTCCACAAGCCGTCGGACGCGCGCGAAGAAGGCATCGAGATCGTCTACCAGGAGCTCGCGCTGTGCGACAACCTCACCGCGGCGGAGAACGTGTTTCTCGGCCGCGAACTGGTGCGCCGCTTCGGCCCGCTGCGGGTGCTCGACTACCGCACGATGTTCAGGCGCGCCGGCGAGTTGTTTGCCGAGCTGAAGTCGGAGACGCGGCCGCGCGACCTGGTGCGCCGCATGTCGGGTGGCCAGCGCCAGGCGGTGGCGATCGCGCGCACGCGCCTGGCCGACCCCAAGATCGTGCTGATGGACGAGCCCACCGCGGCGATCAGCGTGCGCCAGGTGGCCGAGGTGCTCAACCTGATCCGGCGGCTGCGCGACCATGGCATCGCGGTGGTGCTGATCAGTCACCGCATGCCCGACGTGTTTGCGGTGGCCGACCGCATCGTCGTGATGCGGCGCGGCCAGAAGGTGGCCGACAAGGCGATCGCGCAGAGCTCGCCCGAAGAGGTGACCGGCCTCATCACCGGGGCCATCGAGACGGCGTGAAGCAAGGAATCTCGTCATGTCGGTGACCCTCGAGGAATCGATCCAGAGTCGCGTGCACGGCAACTGGCTCGCCTGGCTCACCAGCCAGCAGACGTTCTGGGTGTCGGTGGCCGCGGTGGTGGCCTTCGTCGTGCTGTCGTTCGCCAGCGATGTCTTCGCGACGCAGCAGAACCTGTTCAACGTGACGCGCAACTTCGCCTTCGTGGCGATCATCGCGATCGGCATGACCGCCGTCATCGTCAGCGGCGGCATCGACCTCTCGGTGGGTGCGGTGCTGGTGCTGTCGGGCATGGTGATCGGCATGACGATGAACGCCGGCATGTCGATCTGGCTGGCGATCCCGCTGGCGCTCGGCGTGTCGCTGCTGGTCGGTGCATTCAACGGCTGGATGATCGCCTACGTCGGCGTGCCGCCGTTCGTGGTGACGCTGGGCATGCTGTCGATCGCACGCAGCCTGGCGATGGTGCTGTCGGACAACCGCATGGTCTACGAATTCGGGCCCGACCAGGCGCAAGCTGCTGGCGCTCGGCGGCGGCTTCGTCGACCTGCCGTTGCCGTTCATCGGCGCCATCCACATTCCGAGCCCGGTGCTGTTCCTGCTCTTTCTGCTGGTGATCACGGCGTGGGCGTTTCGCTGGTCGCGCTGGGGCCGCCACGTGTTCGCGATCGGCGGCAACGAGGCCGCCGCCGTGCTGACCGGCGTGCCGGTCAAGCGCATCAAGGTCAGCGTCTACATGTTTTGCAGCCTGTGTGCCGGCATCACCGGCATCCTCGAGGTCGGCTGGCTCGGCACCATCACCACCGGCCTCGGCCAGGGCATGGAGCTGACGGTGATCGCCGCCGCGGTGATCGGCGGCGCCAACCTGTCGGGCGGCATCGGCACCGCGTTCGGCGCGGTGGTGGGCGCCGCGCTGATCGAAGTCATCCGCAACAGCCTCACGCTGCTCGGCATCAGCACCTTCTGGCAGGGCACCTTCGTCGGCAGCTTCATCATCGTGGCGGTGCTGTTCGATCGCCTGCGCGTGCGCGGGGCCAACGAGTAGGGCTGCGGCGATTCGCGCGAGAATCGCCGCGATGACCCCAAAGCCCAGCGCCGACGGCCGCCCCGACGAAGGCACGGTCGCCCTGCAGTACCCGTGCGGCGAGCCACCCGACAGCGGCCACGGCCGCGAGATCGTGCCCGGCGTGCGCTGGCTGCGCATGCACCTGCCGTGGGCGCTGGCGCACATCAACCTGTATGCGCTGGCCGACGACGGCGGCTGGGCGATCGTCGACACCGGCGCGCAGACGCGCGAGGCGCTGGCCAACTGGACCCGCGCGCTGGCCGCCGAGGATGCCTTGCAGGGCCAGCGCATCACGCGCGTCTTTTGCACCCACATGCACCCCGATCACGTGGGCATGGCCGGTTGGCTGACGCGGCGCTTCGAGGCCCGGCTGTGGATGACGCGCCTGGAGTACCTGACGTGCCGCTCGCTGGTGGCCGACACCGGCCGCGAGGCGCCGGACGATGCGATTCGTTTCTACAAGCGTGCCGGCTGGGGCGACGAAGCGATCGAGCACTACCGCGTGCGCTTCGGCAGCTTCGGCCGCGTGGTGCACACGCTGCCCGACAGTTTTCGCCGCATGCACGACGGCGAGCGTTTTCGCGTCGGCGCGCACGAGTGGCGCGTGATCGTCGGCAACGGCCACTCGCCCGAGCATGCGTGCCTGCTCAACGAGGAGCTCAAGATCCTGATCTCGGGCGACCAGGTGCTGCCGCGCATCTCGTCGAACGTGTCGGTGTTTCCCACCGAGCCCGACGCCGACCCGCTGGCCGACTGGATCGCGTCGATCCACAAGCTGCGCGCCGCGGTGAGCGACGACGTGCTGGTGCTGCCGTCGCACGGCGAGCCGTTCCGCGGCCTGCACGCGCGGCTCGATCGGCTGGCCTCCGGCCACGAGAAGAGCCTGGTGCGGCTGCGCCGCGCGCTGGCCGAACCCAAGCGCGCGATCGACGTCTTCGGCGCGCTGTTCGCGCGGCCGATCGAAGGCTCCGAGCTGCTCGGCATGGCCACCGGCGAAAGCCTGGCGCACCTGAACCACCTGGTGGCGCGCGGCGAGGCGGCGCACGAGGCGGGACCCGACGGCGTGTGGCGCTACCAGCTGCGCACGGGCCGCGCCTAGCACGCGACGCCAAGGGCTGCCGCCTAGGGAAGTCCCGGCGGCTTCGCGCGTGCCCGCGCAGGCATGCTTGGCTCCACTGACACGCGCCGGCCGCGGTGGCGGGCGCGCCCGACGAGCACGCGAGTGACGGCCTTCCTGCAACTGCTGATCTCCGGCATCTCGCTGGGCTGCATCTATGCGCTCATCGCGCTCGGCTTCGTGCTGATCTACAAGGCCACCGAGACGGTGAACTTCGCGCAGGGCGAGCTGATGATGCTGGGCGCCTTTGGCGGGCTCGCGCTGATGCAGGTGGCGCAGCTGCCGTTCATCGTGGCCGTGGTGCTGGCGATTGCCGCGATGGCGGCGTTCGGCGCGCTGCTCGAACGGGTGGTCATCCGGCCGATCCTCGGCCAGCCGCAGTTCACGGTGGTGATGCTGACCATCGGCCTGGGCTTCATGGCGCGCGGCCTGATGACGATGGCGCCCAGCTACGGCTCCGACACCCATGCGCTGCCGGCGCCGTACCAGGGGCAGGTGTGGAACCTCGGCGCGCTGGTGGTCAGCGTCGAGCAGGTGGTGGTGATCGTGGTCACCGTCGTGCTGTGCGTGCTGCTGTTCGCGATGTTCCGCTTCAGCCGCATCGGCATCGCGATGCAAGCAGCCTCGCAGAACCAGCTGGCCGCCTACTACATGGGCATCCCGGTGCAGAGGCTCAACGGCCTGGTGTGGGGCCTGTCGGCGGCGGTCGCCGCGATCGCCGGGCTGTTGCTGGCGCCGTTCACGTTCGTGCACGTCAACATGGGCTTCATCGGCCTGAAGGCGTTTCCGGCCGCGGTGGTGGGCGGCTTCGGCAGCCTGCCCGGCGCCATCGTCGGCGGCCTGATCATCGGCGTCATCGAGGCGATGGCGGGCTTCTACCTGCCCGAAGGCTTCAAGGACATCGCGGCCTACGTGGTGGTGCTGCTGATGCTGGTGATCAAGCCCAACGGCTTGTTCGGTGGATCGGTGCGCAAGAAGGTCTGAAGGCAACGCGACCCATGCGCTTCCTCTTCAAGACCGACTACGGCCAGGACATCCGGCTGATCAAGCACGGCGGCCAGGCCTTCTGGTACTCGCTGCTGGGCGTCGCGCTGCTGATCGCACCATGGAGCGTGGGCGATTACTGGCTGACGCAGCTGTCGTTCATCCTGATCTACTCGATCGCGGGCCTCGGCCTGATGGTGCTCGCCGGCTTCACCGGCCTGGCGTCGCTCGGCCACGCGGCGTTTCTCGGCGTCGGCGCCTACACGCAGGCCTATCTGCTCAGCCGCGGCTGGCCCTTCGTGCTGGCGCTGCCCAGTGCCGCCGCGTTGTCGGCTGCCGTCGGCGTGGTCGTGGGCCTGCCGGCGCTGCGCGTCAAGGGCATCTACCTGGCGATCGCCACGCTGGCCTTCGGCTTCATCGTCGAGGAGGTGCTGGCGCGCTGGGAGAGCGTCACCGGCGGCAACTCGGGGCGCAACGTGCCGGGCGTCTCGATCTTCGGCTGGGAGGTCGGGTCGGGCGCCGGCTTCTACTACGTGTGCCTGGTCGTGTGCACGCTCGCCACGTTGGGCGTGCTGAATCTGCTGCGCTCGGGCACCGGCCGCGCGTTCATCGCGATCCGCGACTCCGAGATCTCGGCGCAGAGCATGGGCATCGCGCTGGCGCAATACAAGACGCTGGCCTTCGCGATCTCGGCCGGCCTCACCGGCGCGGCCGGTGCGCTGTATGCGCACAAGCTGGCGTTCATCTCGCCCGATCAGTTCGGCGTGCTGCAGTCGATCGAGCTGCTGCTGGTGGTGGTGGTCGGCGGCGTCGGCTCGGTGCACGGCGCGTTCCTGGGCGCGATCTTCCTGATCGCGCTGCCGCAGTTCATCGCCGTCAGCAAAGACTGGCTGCCGCCCGCCATCGGACAAGCCAGCGGCTTGCAGGCTTTGATCTACGGCGCGGTGCTGGTGGGCATCGTGCTGTTCGAGCCGCTCGGCCTGTACGGCCGCTGGCTGAAGATGCGCACCTACCTGCAGCTGTTCCCGTTCTACCGGCGCGGGTTGTTCAAGCGGCAGAAGGCGTTCACGAAGTCGGAGCGGTTGCGGTGAGGGCGCTGCGCGACTTGCGGGCAAGGCTGCGGGCGGGCAGGCCCGTGCGCGCTACCGCCGGCGCTCGGCCTGCGGGCCGAGGGACCACGGCTCGGCTTGCAAGCCGAGCCGGCTCGCCAGGCGAGCGAGAGTCCGCAGGGACTCTCGCCCGTCGGGCTCGCCCCTGCGCTGCTCGCCCCCCAAGGGCGGCTCCGCCCCTCGCCCTCGCATGGCCGGCACGCTGCTGGCGCATCGCGCCTATGCTCGGAGCTCGACATGCTCGCCGTCGCGCCGCGCTTGGGCGCGTCGCGATGCCCCTTGCTGAGCTGCGCTGCTCGGCGCCGACCAAGCGCGCCCGAACCTGCCCACCCGCAGCCTTGCGGGCACCACGGTGGCATGCCGACGGAAGACCTCGGTGCCGCCGGCAAAGCCGTGGGTGGGTGTGCGGTGGCGCGACTTATGCGGCGCCGAGGAGCGCAGGGCGACGAGGGTCGCGCGTCGCCGTAAGGCGACGCGTCGGCCACACACTGTTTGAGCTCCGAGCGCAGCGGCGCTGCGTCAGCAGCGTCGCGCCAGCGCGAGGGCGAGTTTCGCGGCGGGCCACGAGCCCGAGCACCGCAGGGGAGTCGGCGCGCAGCGCCGACCGCCGCATCACGAGCGACGCCGCATACCCACCCGCGGCTTTGCCCGCTCAGTCGTCAAGAAGCATGAGCGCACACGAAACGCTCCTCTCCGCCCGCGACCTCTCGCTGCGTTTCGGTGGCGTGGTCGCGGTCAACAAGGTGAGCTTCGATGTTCAACGCGGCGAGGTGTTCACGATGATCGGGCCCAACGGCGCGGGCAAGACGTCGGTGTTCAACCTGATCAGCCGCATCTACGACGCCACCACCGGCGAGATCACGTTCGAAGGGCAACGGATCAACAGCCTGCCGCCGCACCGCATCGCCGAGCTCGGCATCGCGCGCACGTTCCAGAACATCGAGCTGTTCGAGAACGCCTCGGTGCTGCAAAACCTGCTGATCGGGCACCACGTGCACCAGAGCAGCGGCTTCGTGGCCAACCTGTTCTTCACGCCGTCGGCGCGGCGCGCCGAGCGCGAGGCGCGGTTGCAGGCCGAGCGGGTGATCGAGCTGCTCGACCTGCAGCACCACCGCGATTCGCTGGTGCACGGGCTGCCGTACGGCGTGCGCAAGGTGGTGGAGGTCGCGCGCGCGTTGTGCCTGGGGCCCAAGCTGCTGCTGCTCGACGAGCCGTCGTCCGGGCTCAACGTCGAAGAGACCGAAGACATGGCCTGGTGGATCCGCGACATCCGCAACGAGCTGGGCATCACGGTGCTGATGGTCGAGCACGACATGAGCCTGGTGTCGCGCGTGTCCGACCGCGTGCTGGCGATGAACCAGGGCGAAGTGCTGGCGCTGGGCACGCCCGCCGAGGTGCAGGCGCACCCCGGGCGTGATCGAGGCGTACCTCGGCTCGGCCGATGACCTGTCCAGCCTGCGCAGGAAGAGTCGGCGTGAACGAGCCGTGCCCGACCTGCTGGCGCTGGCCAACGTCGAGAGCGCGTACGGCCCGATCCGTGCGGTGCGCGGCGTCAGCCTCACGGTGCGCCGCGGCGAGATCGTCACCGTGCTCGGCAGCAACGGCGCCGGCAAGTCGACGATCCTGAAAACCATCTCCGGCGTGCTCGCGCCCACGCGTGGCAGCGTGCACTTCAAGGGCGACGACATCACCGCGCGCGACCCGGCCGACATCGTGCGCCGCGGGCTGGTGCAGGTGCCCGAGGGGCGCGAGGTGTTTCCGCTGCTGTCGGTGCACGACAACCTGATGATGGGCGGCTACACGCGCGGCAGCCGCGATGCGCTGCAGGGCGATCTGCAGGTGGTGTACGGCTACTTCCCGATCCTCAAGGAGCGCGACCGCCAGAACGCCGGGCTGCTGTCGGGCGGGCAGCAGCAGATGCTGGCGATCAGCCGCGCGCTGATGGGCTCGCCCGAGCTGGTGCTGCTCGACGAGCCGAGCCTGGGCCTGTCGCCCAAGCTGACGCGCGAGATCTTCGAGATCGTGGTGCGCATCAACCGCGAGCGCGGCACCACGATCCTGCTCGTGGAGCAAAACGCCAACATGGCGCTCAACGTGGCCGACCGCGGCTACGTGCTCGAGAACGGCCGCATCGTGATGGAAGACACCTGCGAGCGCCTGCGCGAGAAGGAAGACATCCGCGAGTTCTACCTCGGCATGAAGGAAGCCGGCGTGCGCGGCGAGCGGCGCTGGAAGAAAAAGAAGATGTGGCGCTAGGGCTGGGCCACATGCCGATGGACGACACGACGTTCGAACGCGCGAAGGCGTTGTTCACCGAAGGCGTGACGCTGGCCGAGGCCGGCGATCCCGCCGCCGCCGAGCGCTGCTTCGACGCCTCGCTGGCGCTGCTGCCCGAGCGCGCGTCGACGCTGATCAACCTGGGCACGGTGCGGCTGCGGCTCGGCAAGCCCGAGCCCGCGCTGGCCGTGCTCGATCGAGCGATCGCGCTCGATGGCGGCCAGCCCGATGCGTGGTGCCAGCGCGGTCTTGCATTGGCCTCGCTCGGCCGCGTCGCCGACTCGGTGGCCAGCTTCGAGCGCGCGCTGGCGCTCGACGACGGCTGTCAGGCGGCACGCTTCCACCTCGGCTGCATGCTCAACGAGCAGCGCCGGCATGCGCAGGCGCTCGCGGTCTTCGAGCGCTTGGTGGCGCTCGAACCCGGCAGCGGCGCGGCCTGGTTCCGCCACGGCCAGACCCTGCAGGCGCTCGATCGCCACGCGCAGGCGCTGCAGTCGTACGAACGCGCGCTCGCGCTCGACTCGGCGCAGCCCCAGGCCTGGATCAACCGCGGCGGCATCCTGCGCGAGGCCGGCCGCGATGCCGAGGCCGCGCAGGCCTACCGTCAGGCGTTGGTGCACGGCGGCGATGCCGAGCTGATCGGGTTCTGCCTGGCCGCGGTCGAGCGCGGCGTGGCGCCGAAGGCGCCGCCGCAAGACCACGTGCAGGGCCTGTTCGACGACTACGCGGGGCAGTTCGATGCACACCTGCTGCAGGTGCTGCACTACCGCGGCCACGACGTGCTGGTGGACGAGCTGCGCCAGGTGGCCGGCGAGCGGCGCTTTGCGCACGCGCTGGACCTCGGCTGCGGCACCGGCTTGTGCGGCGTGCAGCTCAAACCGCTGGCCGAGCGCATCGACGGCGTCGACCTGGCGGCCAACATGCTGGCGCAGGCGCGGGCACGCCACCTGTACGACCGCCTCACGCAGGCCGACGTGGCGTCGTACCTGGTGAGCACCGAACGGCGCTACGACCTGATCGTGGCCGGCGACGTGTTCACCTACGTCGGTGATCTCGACGCGGTGTTCGTCGGCGTGGCACGCGTGCTGCAGGCCGGCGGCGTGTTCGCCTTCTCGGCCGAAGCGGCCGAAGACGACGGTGAGCGCGATGTCGTGCTGCGCGGCAGCCTGCGTTACGCGCACTCGCGCCGCTACCTCGAGGCGCTGGCCGAACGGCACGGCTTCGTGGTGCGGCGCCTGACGCGCCAGCCGTTTCGCGAAGACCAGCGCACGATGATGCAAGCGTGGTACGGGGTCTTGTCGCGCTGAGCTGCTCGGGCCACGGCGAGCGCCCGTAAACTCGTTGCAGGATGGCGCAAGTACGCAGGTTGCTCGAAGGCCCGGTGTCGGTGATCGCCTACCAGTGCGACGCCGGCCCGCACGAGCGGGCCTACTGGGAGCAGCACGAGGGCTGGTCGGTGGCGTACGTGCAGCGCGGCAGCTTCAGTTGCCGCTGCCACGGCCGCACGCACGAGCTGGTGCCCGGCTCGGTGCTGGTGCTCAAGCCGGACGACGAATACATGTGCACGCACGAGCACCGCGAGGGCGGTGACGATTGCCTGGCGGTGTTCCTGGCGCCGGAAGTGGTGCACGAGCTGAAGCCGCGGCGCGGTCACTGGCTGTCGGGTGGCCTGCCGCCGCTGGCCGAGCTGATGGTGCGTGGCGAGCTGATGCGCGCAGTGGCCACCGGCGACAGCGACGTCGGCCTCGACGAAGCGGCGCTGGCGTTCGCAGCGCGCTTTGCCGCCGTGGCCGACGACGATGCGCCGTCGCGCGAACCGACGCGCGCGGCCGACCGCCGCCGCGCGGTGCAATCGGCGCTGTGGATCGAGGCCCATGCCGACCAGGAGCTGAATCTGCAGCAACTGGCCGCGCACTGCGGCTTGAGCGCCTACCACTACCTGCGCTTGTTCGCACAGGCGCTGGGCGTGACGCCGCACCAGTATCTGGTGCGCAGCCGCCTGCGCGCGGCGGCGCGGCGCCTCGCCGAGGGCGACCAGCCGGTCACCGAGATCGCGCTCGACTCGGGGTTCGCCGACCTGTCGAACTTCGTGCGCAGCTTTCGCCGCGCGGCCGGCGTGTCGCCGCGCGCCTTCCGGCGCGCCGCACGCGGCGACCGCAAGATTCTCCAAGAACGGCTGAACGCGGCGCCCTAGCATCGTCTTGTCTTTTCTGGGAGATGACGATGTTCGATCACGTGGGTTTGAAGGTCTCGGATCTGCCGCGCAGCGTGCGCTTCTACAAGTCGGCGCTGGCAACGCTGGGGCACGAGCTGGGCAGCGAGGGCGACGGCTACGCGGGGCTCGGGCCAAAGGGCGCACCGGCGTTGTGGTTGTATGCGGTGGCTGCTGCGATGGGGCCGGGCACGCATGTTGCCTTCGTCGCGCCCGATCGCGCGGCCGTGGCGCGCTTTCACGCGCAGGGCCTCGCGGCCGGTGGCCGCGACAATGGCGGGCCGGGCCTGCGCAATGACTACGGCGCCAACTACTACGCCGCATTCCTGCTGGACCCCGATGGCCACAATGTGGAAGCGGTTTGCTTCGGATGAGGCGCTGAAAGTTCCCTTCGGCTGGATCTTGATTCGCTTCGAAACAGTTCTTTGCGTCGTCGCGCGGTGGTTTCGAGCGGCGAGCGGCGTATGGTGGCGAGCATGGACACGATGCACACCACGCCACCCACCGCGGTTGCACCTGCCGAGCCCGACGTGCCCACAACTGGTGGCGGCCTTGTATGACGAGGCGCCGGCCAGCCAGCGCCAGAGCCTGTTGAACCACTTGCTGCGGCCGGTGGGGCCGCTGGCGCTGGCTGCGGTGGCCGCCGGCGCGTTTGCGAGCCTGTTGCCCGAGCGCTGGAGCGGCGTGCAGGTGCGTCTCGAAGACGTGCTGTTTCGCATCGAGGCCGACCACGTGCTCCACCTTGCGCGGTACGTCGAGCAGAAGTCGCCCGAGTGGCTGTGGCGCCTGCCCGAGGCGCTGGCGGCGAGCCCGCTGCTGATGAGCACGCTCAGCGGTGCGCTGCTGTTGACGGCGTTGCGCCACTCGCGGCGCAGGGCCGAGCGCGCAGCGCTGACCCGCGCGGCCGCGCCGCCGCCCGGCGGCGTGGGGGTTCGCAGACAATCGGCGGGCCTTGCCGGCTCGCCGATACCCATGCACGCCTCCGATGCCGCTCATCGTCACGCTGGCCGCGGCACTGGGCCTGGCCCTGGTGCTCGGCTTCATCGCGTCGCGGCTGAAGCTGCCGGCGCTGGTCGGCTACCTGCTGGCCGGCGTGCTGATCGGGCCGCACACGCCGGGCTTCGTCGCCGACGTCGAGCTGGCGGCGCAGCTGGCCGAGATCGGCGTGATGCTGCTGATGTTCGGCGTCGGGCTGCACTTCTCGCTCGGCGACCTGATGGCGGTGCGCACGCATCGCGGTGCCCGGCGCCGTCGTGCAGATGGCCGTGGCCACCGCGCTCGGCGCGGGGCTGGCGCTGTGGTGGGGCTGGTCGCTGGCGGCGGCGCTGGTGTTCGGCCTCGCGCTGTCGGTGGCCAGCACGGTGGTGCTGCTGCGCGCGCTGGAGAGCGCGCGGCGTGCTGGAGTCGCACAACGGCCGCATCGCGGTGGGCTGGCTGGTGGTCGAAGACCTGGCGATGGTGCTGGTGCTCGTGCTGCTGCCGGCGCTGCGCCGGCTTGGCGCGGCGACGCGGCGACCGGGCGCGACGCAGCACGGCCTGTGGCTCGCGCTGGCGCAGACGCTGCTGGCAGGTCGGCGGCGTTCGTCGCGCTGATGCTGGTCGGTCGGGCGGCGCGTGCTGCCCTGGCTGCTGTGGCAGGTCACGCAGCACCGGCTCGCGCGAGCTGTTCACGCTGTGCGTGATCGCGGTGGCGGTGGGCATCGCCTATGGCGCGTCGGCGCTGTTCGGCGTGTCGTTCGCGCTGGGCGCGTTCTTCGCCGGGCATGGTGATGCGCGAGTCGGAGTTCAGCCACCGCGCGGCCGAGGAGTCGCTGCCGTTGCGCGACGCGTTCGCGGTGCTGTTCTTCGTCTCGGTGGGCATGCTGTTCGACCCGTTGGTGCTGGTCGAGCAGCCGCTGCAGGTGCTGGCGGTGGTCGCGATCGTCATGCTGGGCAAGTCGCTCGCCGGCGGCGCTGCTGGTGCTGCTGCTGCGCTACCCGCTGAACACGGCGCTGACGGTGTCGGCGAGCCTGGCGCAGATCGGCGAGTTCTCGTTCATCCTGGCCGGCCTGGGCGTCAGCGCTCGGCGTGCTGCCGCCGGAGGGCCAGAGCCTGGTGGTGGCCGCCGCGCTGCTGTCGATCGCGCTCAATCCGCTGATGTTCTCGCTGGTCGAGCCGGCGCGGCTGCTGGATCCTGGCGCGCTCGGCGGTGGCGCGCCGGCTCGAGCGCGCGCGACGACCCGCTGGCCGAATTGCCGTCGACGACCGACGCCGGTTCCTGGCCAGCAGGTGGTGCTGGTGGGCTACGGCGCGCGTCGGCCGGCGCATCGCCAAGGCGCTGGCGGCGCGCGACGTGCCGTTCATCGTGGTCGAGCAGAACCGCGAGCGCGTCGAGGCGCTGCGCGCGCGCGGGCGTGCCGCGGTCTCCGGCGACGCCACGCGACCCGGCGGTGCTGGTGCAGGCGCACATCGCCGAGGCCGGCATGCTGGTGGTCGCCACGCCCGACAGCACCGACGTGCGGCCGATGATCGAAACGGCGCGTACGCTCAACCCCGGCATCCCGGTGATCGTGCGCGCCTCCAGCGGCGAGGAGGCCGAGATGCTGCTCAAGGAGGGCGCCAGCAAGGCGATCCACGCGAAGGGCGCGTTGGCCGACGTGATGGTGCGCGACGTGCTCGATGCCCTCGAGCCTGCGCGTTCGCCGGCCTTGCAAAGACCCGAACTGACGCGATAGCCGCACCCCCGCAGGCACAATGCCGGGCCGCCGGTCTTCGTTGCGGGCCGGCCAGTGAGAAGGGTGCCGTGCCGCGCTGGGCGTTGATCGTTCCGTTGTTGGCGCTCGCGCTGCTGGGTGCGGCGTTGCTTGGCCGGGCGGCACCTTCCTGCTGGTGGTCTGCGCGGTGGCGCTGATGGCAGCGGTGCAGGCCGCCGTGTACCACGCCGAGGTGGTGGCGCATCGCACCGGCGAGCCGTTCGGCACGCTGGTGCTGGCGGTGGCCGTCACGGTGATCGAGGTGGCGCTGATCGTGTCGGTGATGCTCGCCGGCGGCGCCGACAAGGCGGCGCTGCCGCGCGACACCATCTTCGCCGCGGTGATGATCATCTGCAACGGCGTGGTCGGCCTGTGCCTGGTGGTCGGCGGCCTGCGGCACCACGAGCAGTCGTTCCGCATCGAGGGCGCGAACACCAGCCTGGCCGCGCTGGTGGCGCTGGCCACGCTGACGCTGGTGCTGCCGGCTTTCACCACCAGCGCGCCGGGCCCGACCTACACGCTGCCGCAACTGGTATTCGCGTCGGTGGCATCGCTGGCGCTGTGGGCGGTGTTCGTGTTCGTGCAGACGGTGCGGCACCGCGACTATTTCCTGCCCGCCGGCGGGCTGTCGAACGAGGAAGTCGCACGCCGCGCCGCCGAGCAACGCGCCGCGCGCTGGGCCAGCTTCGGCCTGCTGCTGCGTGGCGCTGGTGGCGGTGGTCGGCCTGGCCAAGGTGCTGTCGCCGTCGATCGAGGCGGCGCTGGCGGCCTCGGGCGCGCCCAAGACGGTGATCGGCATCGTGATCGCGCTGCTGGTGCTGCTGCCCGAAACGGTGGCCGCGGTGCGCGCCGCGCGCGTGAACCGGCTGCAGACCAGCCTCAACCTCGCCTACGGCTCGGCGCTCGCCAGCATCGGGCTGACGATCCCGGTGGTCGCGGTCGCATCGGTGTGGCTGGGCATGCCGCTGGTGCTGGGCCTGGAGCCGAAGGACCTGGTGCTGCTGGTGCTGACTTTCGTGGTGTCGGTCGATCACGCTGACCTACGGCCGCACGCACATGATGCAGGGCGTCGTGCACCTGGTGATCTTCGCGGCGTTCGCCTTTCTCGCGTTCGTGCCGTAGCGCAGCGCCGCGCTGGCTACTGCCCGACGGAGTGCAGGATCGCGTTGTTGATCGCGTAGATGCGCCGTCGGGGCCGATCGCGGTGGCGTGTACGACTCTGCAGATGCCGGCGTTCAGCGGGATGCGCTGGCTGACAGCGTGTTGCTCGGCAGGTCCCAGCGGTAGAGGTAGCCGTCCTCGTTGTTGACCAGCACCGAGCTGGTGAACGGGTCGACCGCGGCGGTGTTGACGCACCACTCGCTCACCGCGCCGGAGGGCCGCCGGCGTCGGGCGTCGGGCCGAGCAGCGTGATCACCTCGCGCATCACGGTGACGTTGCGTGTGATCGGGTCGGCCTGCGTCGGTCGTTCGGGTCGAGGATCGCCATCCGGTTGCCGCCGTCGCCGGTGCCGGCGCCGGCGTAGTTGTTGTACTTGGTCAGCAGCAGGTAGCTCGACGTGCCGGTGTACTGCGGCACCATCGCCGCGCGGCACGATCGACGGCGTGTTGTCCCAGCCGAACGACCCCGGCGTCTGCGCCTGCGCCAGCGCGGCGTCGAAGTGCAGCAGCCAGCCGCGGTAGTTGTGGCCCGGCGCGTTGGATTCGAGCACGCCGATGTAGACGTCGCCGTCGGGCCCGACCAGCGGCGACGACGTGGCGTCGTCGCTGACCCAGGCCGGCGTCGCCGGTGGCCGGGTCGATCAGCGGCACCTGCGCCTGAGCGCCAGCGTCGTGGCGTCGAGCGCCAGCAGGCGCCCGCTGGGGCGTGCCGCCGGCCGGTGGCACGTGTTGACCACCACGTACAGCGTGCTGCCGTCGGCCGACAGCGCCGGCGCGCAGTTGGTCGCCGGCTTGACCAGGCTCGCGTCGCCGGTGACTGCGGCCGCCGCGACCCAGGTGGCCGCTGCCGTCGGCGCCGATGCGCGCGATGCCGCCGCTGAGCCGGCCGGGTTGGGCGCGGTCGACGACCCGAAGCCGAAGAAGACGTTGCCGGCGCGTCGCCGGTGAGCGGCGTGTTGATGAACACGGTGGCGTCGAGAGCGCCGGCGCGGCGGGTAGGCGCGCGTCGCCGTAGAAGGCCAGCGTTGTCGCAGCGCGCCGCGTGGCGGAGTCGGCGTCGGTCGCATAACTGCAGCGGCCGCCGGCCAGCGGCATCGACCAGGCGGTTGGCGCGGCGTCAGCGCCGGGTTGAAGCTCGGGATCCAGCTGTGCGGCGGCAGGAGGTAGTCGCTGGTCAGCTGCCACAGCAGGCCGCCGTTGGCGCCGACCGGGCCTCGACGCGGAAGCGTCGTGGGCGCCGATCTTCACCGGCAGCAGCACCGTGTTGTGCCGCGTGATCACCGGCGAGCCGTAGTGCGTGAGCAGCGCGCCGCCGCGTACTGCGGCGCCAGGTCGACCGGCGTGTACCAGTAGAAGCCCCGCAGCTGCTGCGTCGCGATCTGCCCGAGCGCGCTGTGCTGCGCATTGCCGCCGAAGCCCGACCACGCCGGCCCGTCGACCGGCACCACCGGCGGCCGCGGCAGCAGCGGCAAGCCGGGGTCGGGCGGCGACGGGTCGCCGCCGCAGCCGGCGACCAGGCCGCCGGCTGCGGCGAGCAGCAGCGCTGCGGCGCGAATGCAGGGTGCCCCGCAGGCGCGCGAGTCGGGATGTCTGACGATCATGGCTGCATCTTGGCGTGGTGCCGCGTGGCGCGGCAATCGGGGTTGCGCCGGGCTTGCAACCGGGCGTGACGGCACGCCAACCTACACTGAAGGCGTGGACCGCTTCCTCAGCATCGAAGCCTTCGTGCGCGTCGCGCAGGCGCAGAGCTTTGCCGAGGCGGCGCGCCAGTTGCGGCTGTCGAAGTCGGTGGTCACCGCGCGCGTGCAGCAGCTCGAAGACCTGCTCGGCGGCGCCGCTGTTCCACCGCACCACGCGCGCCGTGCGGCTGTCGGAGATGGGCCAGGCGTTTTTTCGCGACTGCACGGAGCTGGTGTCGCGCACCAACGAGATCGTCGACCAGATGCGCGAGGTGCGCGGCTCGCCGGCCGGCCTGTTGCGCGTGCATGCGCTTGACCGGCTTCGTGCTCGGCCACATGGCGCACCTGCTGCGCGACTTTCAGGAGCACTACCCCGAGGTCGTGCTCGACCTGTTCGTCAGCGATGCGGTGATCGACCCGGTGAAAGCGGGTTTCGACGTCGCGTTGCAGATCTTTCCCGCCGCGTCCGAAGAGCTGGTGTCGCGCCGCTGTTTCCGGTGCGGCGCGTGTTCTGCGCGTCGCCCGACTACCTGCGCCGCTGGGGCACGCCGCAGCATCCGCGCGACCTCTTCGGCCACCGGCTCGGCCTGTATTCCGGCTATCCGACGCGCGACCGCTGGGTGTTTCACCGGCGGGCGAAGGGCGCGACGAGCTGACCACGCTCGATCTGAAGCCCACGCTGATGAGCAACTCGGTGCACCTGCTGCGCGACTACGGCTGCGAGCACGCCGGACTCGTGTGCCTGCCCACCTTGGTGGCCTCCGACGCGATTCAGCGAGGCCAGCTGCAGCGTCGTTCTCGCCGAGTTCCAGCTGTCGTCGTTCTGGCTGTCGGCGGTGTACCCGCGCACGCAGCGCGGCGCCTTCAAGCCGAAGCTGTTCATCGAGAGCCTGGCGCACGCGTTTGCCGGCGGCGAGCCGCCGTGGGACCACGAGCTGATCGAGCGCGGGCTGATCCCCGAACGGCTGATCGAACCTGAGTCGGTCGCGTTCGGCGCACCTCGGGCTGCGCCCGAGTCCTGTTGCGCACGCGGGTTTCCCCGAGGCATTGTTCGGCAACGGCGAACAATCTAGACGCCAAACGCCCTCTACAACCGAAGGCCTCGCCTTCCTACAGTGCGCACCCAGGCGCCGAGACCGTGAAGGAGACATCGACGATGAGCGTCACCTACAAAACCCAGTTCGGCTCGCTCGACCGCTACGAGAAGGGCGGCGTGCAGACGATCTCCGACGACGTCAAGAACTACGCGTTCTCGAACTGCTTCGAGATCGCGAGCAAGAGCAAGCCGTACGAGAAGGTCGTCTTCGGCCAGAACCAGATCTACGTGCTGGAGATGCCTGCGCGCCGACGGCGCGTCGCCCTGGTACACCTGCGCGCACGACGAGTTCGCGCTCGTGATGGACGGCGAGGTGGAGATCCACCTCGTCAAGCTGCAGGGCGAGCAGATCGTGCCCGACGCCGAGCACAACGGCGCCGTGCTGGTCAAGGGCGAGCCCAAGGGCGCGAAGATGGGCTGGATGAAGATCGACGCGCGGCCACCAGGGCATGCTGCCGAAGAACACCGCGTATCAGTTCAAGAGCAGCCAAGCCGGGCGTCGTCGTGCTGCAGACCTGCAAGGGCGACTTCAGCATCGAGCGCTGGGCGCAGATCTGCCAGACGCCTGAATCGAAGGAGCACGCCATGAAGCACCCGCCGAATCGCCAAGTCGTCGCGCTCACCCGACGCACCTGGCTACGAGCTTCCACTCGGCGGCTTCAGCTTCCGCCGCGACGAGTACTTCGCCCACATCCGTGGAAGACCACCGACGGCCGCCCGCTGTCGCACACGCATGGACATCAACAACTTCCTGCGCGCGCTGATGCGCGACGTGGCGTGGGGCTTCTTCTACGGCGGCGTCAACTTCGACCACGTGATCGGCACCACCAACCACTACAAGACGGTGGACCTCTACGCCGGCACGCTACAACGGCACGATGAAGGCCGCCGGCGTCGACCGGCTCGAGAACTTCCCGACCGAGCAGATCGCGCAAGCCTTCGAGCAGATGCTCGACGACTGGACCAACGAAGGCTTCGACCCGTTCGCCGCGCCGCAGGAAACCGGCACCGCCTACGGCCGCAAGCACGGCAACAGCCCGCGCAGATCACCCGCGCGCGCGAGCTCGCCAAGCGCTGCGTCGGCATGAAGGACGACCTGCCGCTGCGCACCGACGCCCGCGGCGCGCCGATCAACCGCGCGTTCGCCGACGTGCCGCAGGCCGAGCCCGAGCTGCACCCCGAGCCCGGCTTCGAGAACGAGGTGCACGCGTTCAACCTGTTCGCGCTTCCTGTCGCGCTCGCAGGTGACGTGGAACCCGAGCTTCACCTCGGTGGTGAAGTACAGCTACATGTGCCCGACCACCGAGGAGCACATCCTGCCGATCATCCACGCCAACGACCGTGTCGAGTGGTTCTTCCAGATGTGCGACGAGATCCACTGGGACTGCGCCGACAAGACCAGCGGCAAGCCGCTGGCGCGCGTGATCATGAAGGCCGGCGACATGGCTGCGATGCCGGCGTACTGCCGCCACCAGGGCTACAGCCCGAAGCGCTCGATGCTGCTGGTGTGGGAGAACGGCTCGCCGAACCTGGTCTACGAGATCCAGAAGGGCGAAGCGCCCGAGATTCCGGTGAAGTTCTGAGCACCTCGGCGGCGCCCGCGAAGCGCGGGCGCCCGGCCGACGGGCTGGCGCTGCGGCGCCAGGGTTCCGCGACCCGACATCAGGAGGCCACGATGGCACTGGCAAGGCAGACCATGACCGACGAGCAACGCAAGTCGGTCGCGATCGAGTACCTCAAGGCGTTCGACAACGGCGGCGTCACGTCCAGCGGCGGCTCGATCCTCGAGCTGTTCGCCACCGACGCGCAGGTGTACTTCCCCAAGTGGGGCGTGGCCACCGGCCGCGACCAGATCGGCAAGCTGTTCGGCGACGTCGGCGCGACGCTGAAGTCGATCGCCCACCACTTCTCCGAGTTCAACTGGGTGTTCTCGGGCAGCGACCTGGTGGTGTGCGAAGGCACCAGCCACGGCGAGCACACGGACGGCGCCTGGCGCGCCGGCGTGCCCGAGTGGGCCGCCGGCCGCTGGTGCGACGTGTTCGAGATCCGCGACTGGCAGATCCACCGTTGCTTCATCTACCTCGATCCCGACTACGCCGGCAAGGACACGGCGCGCTACCCGTGGCTCAACCAGAAGTGAAGGCTCGCGGCGGCATCGGATCACGCGCATGAGCGTTGCAGACATCGCGCAGGCGGCGGGCCTGCGCACGCCGATCCGCCACCAGCTGTTCATCGGCGGGCGTTTCGTCGATGCGCTGAGTCGGCGAGACGCTGGCCACGCTGAATCCGCACGACAACTCGACCATCGCCGACGTGGCGATGGCCGGCAAGGCCGACGTCGACCGTGCGGTCGACGCCGCCGACCGCAGCGTTGCCGGCGTGGCGCCGGCTCGCGGCGGCCGATCGCGGGCGCATCCTGCTGAAGCTCGCCGACCTGATCGAGGCCAATGCCGAGGAGCTGGCGCGGCTCGAATCGCTCGACACCGGCCATCCGTTGCGCGACTCGCGCACGCTCGACGTGCCGCGCACCGCCGGGTGCTTATCGCTACTTCGGCGGCATGGCCGACAAGTTCCAGGGCGAGACGATTCCGGTCGAGGCGGGCTTCCTCAACTACACGCTGCGCGAGCCGGTGGGTGTGGTCGGGCAGGTGGTGCCGTGGAACTTCCCGCTGATGTTCACCAGCTGGAAGATGGCGCCGGCGCTGGCCGCCGGCAACACCATCGTGATGAAGCCGGCCGAGGTGACGCCGCTGACGTCGCTGAAGATCGCCGAGTTGATGAGCGAGGCGGGCATGCCCGACGGCGTGGTCAACATGGTGCCGGGTTTGGGCACCGTGGCCGGCCAGGCGATCGCCGAGCACGCGGGCATCCACAAGATCGCGTTCACCGGCAGCACCGCCACCGGCCGCAAGATCGTGCAGGCCAGCGCGGGCAACCTGAAGAAGGTGCAGCTCGAGCTCGGCGGCAAGGGCCCGAACATCGTGTTCGACGATGCCAACCTGGTCGCCGCGGTCAACGGCAGCGCGTGGGCGATCTTCCACAACCAGGGCCAGGCCTGCATCGCCGGCTCGCGGCTGATCCTGCACGAGCGAATCGCCGATGCGTTCCTCGACAAGTTCATCCCGCTGGCGAAGTCGATCCGACTCGGCAACCCGCTCGACGCCGTCGACCGAGATGGGGCCGCTGACCAGCCAGCTGCACCGTGACCGCGTGCTGAAGTACGTCGACGGTCGCGCGCGAGCAGGGCGGCGAGGTGCTGACCGGCGGCAAGAGCGCCCGAAGGCGCGTTGGCCGCTGGCTGTTACGTCGAGCCCACCGTCGTGCGCGCGAAGACCACGCAAGACCGCATCGCGCAGGAAGAGGTGTTCGGCCCCTTCGTCACCGTGCTGACCTTCAAGACCGACGACGAGGCGCTGGCGATCGCCAACGGCACCGACTATGGCCTGGGCAGCGGCTTGTGGACCGCGAACCTGCCGCGCGCGCACCGCTTCGCGCGCGAGTTGCGCGCCGGCATGGTGTGGATCAACTCGTACAAGCGCGTCAACCCGGGCTCGCCGTTCGGCGGCACGGGCCTGAGCGGCTACGGCCGCGAGATGGGATTCGACGCGATGCGCGAGTACACGCAGGTCAAGAGCGTGTGGGTCAACGTCGACGCGCAGATCCCGCCGTGGTAT